>NZ_FMPG01000022.1 GCF_900097965.1 Staphylococcus caeli | reverse complement strand
AGTAACATCATAGGTTAAAACAGCTTTATAAAATAGTGTTTTGATGCATTTGTAGTATATTTCTTGAGGTAATTCATTTGAAAAATAAATATTATCTACTTTCAAACCAAGGTAATTTGTTTTATTATAAGTATACGGCATAGATATCTCTCCTTAATTATGGTTTCGTCGCTTATAATTATAGAGATATTTGTGCTTTTTTTGTATTCAAACATAAAAAAACGATTGATGATTTTACTCACCAACCGTTAAAAGTGTACAGCCTTTTATGTTTAATAATTTACTATTGAACACAATTAAAAATTATATATTAGAAAGAGGTATACTTCCATAACGAAGCATACCTCTTTTTTGCATTTAATATGAAATTAATTTTTAGAACGTATAAATGCTTCATCTGGTGAATATTGCTTAGATTGATGATAAGTAATAGATAACAACACACCAATACCACACATTAAACTCCATAAGGAACTACCACCATAACTAATAAATGGTAATGGGATACCAGTTATTGGTAAGAGTTGTATCGTCATTCCGACGTTTTGTAACACGTGGAATAAAATTAGTGATGCATAACCAATGATAAATAATTTACTGAATGGTAACTCACTAGTAGTTGCAAGTCGCACTAAATGGAAAATAAGTGCTAAAAATATCAAAATGATAACCACTGAACCAATAAAGCCAAATTCTTCACCGATGACAGAAAAAATAAAGTCAGTGTGGTTCTCAGGTATATATACTTCACCATGATTAAATCCTTTACCAAATAGCTGACCAGAACCAATCGCTTTCAATGATTCGGTTAAATGATAACCATCTCCATTACTATAAGTGTATGGATCTAGCCAAGAATTAATTCGACCCAGTTGATATGTTTTGATTCCTAATGTATTTTCAATCAATGAAGGACTATAAATAATGGATAAAATAATAGTAGATGCAAATACGATTGCAGCAATGAATAATGGTGCTAATATTTTCCATGAAATACCACTTACAATCATGACGCCAACAATGATTGCACAGATAACTAGCGTTGTTCCAAGGTCATTTTGTAATAAAATTAACGCCATTGGAATAATTGAAATACCGATAATTTTGAACAATAGTTTAAAATCAGTTTCCAGAGATTTGTTGAAAGTAAATTGGTTATGTCTAGAAATTAATTTGGCTAATGCTAGAATCAAAACAATTTTCATAAATTCTGAAGGCTGTACACTGATTGGTCCAAATTTATACCAACTTTTGGCACCGTTGATAATCGGCGTAATCGGTGTTTCTGGTATGATAATTAAAATAAATAACCCCATACATAGGATAAAATATAGTGAATATGTATATTTCATAAGTTTCTTAGGAGATACTAGCATAATTAGTAGCGCGATAATACCACCTAATATATAATATAAAATTTGCCTGATGCTAAAGTTGGCGCTATATTGACCGCCACCCATAGCTGAATTGATAATCGTAACACTTACAATCGCTAACAATACGAGGATACCTATGAGAATCCAGTCTATCCGCCGTACCCAGTGATTATTTTTTAATTGACGTGAAGTACTCATTTCTTACTCCTTTAAACTACTTAAATTTCTCTTTCTTTGGTATTATATTTTGATTTTACCGAACTTTAACATATTTTGCTAGAAGTAGGGTGGTGTTTTAGGAAAATACGATTAAATCACTAAAAATAAATAGTTTGCTAACACTTCATGCAATTTGAAAATAAATGTTTTTTATACACTTTACAAATGCAAAAGCATATTAAATCGTGATATGATGTAGTTTAAGAATTGTATATGGAGGCTAAAAAATGGCTAAAGAAAATGTATGTATCGTATACGGAGGAAAAAGTGCAGAACACGATGTTTCTATATTAACGGCACAAAATGTCTTAAACGCAATTGATAAAGATCAGTATCAAGTAGACATTATCTACATAACGAATGATGGTGCATGGAAAAAGAAAGAAAACATCGTAGACACAATTAATGATATAGACTCGTTACGATTACCAGAAATTGAAGCGGGCGAAATTTCAACGTTACTTAGTGTTGGAAGCTCAGGACATGCCTATAGTGCAGTATTCCCATTATTACACGGGCCTAATGGAGAAGATGGTACGATTCAAGGTTTATTTGAAGTGTTAGATATACCGTATGTAGGTAATGGTGTTTTAGCTGCCTCAAGTTCAATGGATAAATTAGTAATGAAACAATTGTTTGCACATAGAGGTTTGCCACAATTACCATATGTCAGCTTTTTAAGAAGTGAATATCAGAAATATGAAAGCAATATTTTAAAATTAGTGCATGACAAACTAGAATTTCCAGTTTTTGTAAAACCAGCTAACTTAGGTTCAAGTGTGGGTATCAGCAAATGTAATAATGAAGAAGAACTTAAAACAGGTATTGCAGAAGCATTCCAATTTGACCGTAAATTGGTTATTGAACAAGGGATTGTAGCACGTGAAATTGAAGTTGCAGTACTTGGTAATGATTATCCAGAAACAACGTGGCCTGGCGAAGTCATTAAAGATGTAGCATTTTACGATTATAAAGCGAAATACAAAGACGGTAAGATTAAATTAGATATACCAGCTGATTTAGATGAAGATGTTCAAATGACACTAAGAAATATGGCTGTTGAAGCCTTTAAAGCGACTGACTGTTCAGGTTTATTACGTGCCGATTTCTTCGTTACTGAAGATAATCAAATCTTCATAAATGAAACAAATGCAATGCCAGGCTTTACAGCATTCAGTATGTACCCAAGTCTGTGGGAAAATATGGGCGTTTCTTATTCTGAATTAATTAAAAAACTAATTGAATTAGCTAAAGAAAAACATAATGATAAAAAGCAAAATAAATACAAAATTGACTGAGGCGAATAAATAATGATCGAAGTAACGTTAGAACAAATTAAAACATGGATTCCGTGTGAAATTGAAAATGAATATATGGATTACGGGATAAAAGGTGTTTCTATTGATTCACGCGAAATTAATAATCAAAATTTATTTATTCCATTTAAAGGAGAACACGTGGATGGTCACAAATACGTGGCTCAAGCTTTAAAAGATGGTGCTGGTGCAGCATTTTATCAAAAAGGCGTCCCTTTAGATGAGGCGGTTTCAGGTCCAATCATTTGGGTTGACGATACATTAATAGCTTTACAGCAACTTGCGCAAGCATATTTAGCATATGTGAATCCTCAAGTGGTAGCAGTTACTGGTTCAAATGGTAAAACTACAACTAAAGATATGATTGAAAGTGTTTTAAAGCCACAATTTAAAGTGAAAAAAACACAAGGAAATTATAATAATGAAATAGGTTTACCATTAACGATTTTGGAGTTAGACATTGATACAGAAATATCAATTTTAGAAATGGGTATGTCTGGATTTCATGAAATTGAATTACTCTCAAATTTAGCGCAACCAGATATTGCAATCATCACTAATATTGGTGAATCCCATATGCAAGATTTGGGCTCGAGAGAAGGTATCGCAAAAGCAAAGTCTGAAATAACAATTGGATTGAAAAAAGGTGGTTTGTTTATATACGATGGTGATGAACCACTATTAGAACCACATGTAAATGGATTGGACAATGTCGATTTAGTAAGTATCGGAAAAAAACCTAAAAATACACTCGTCAGTACTATTGATATAATTGCGGATGAAGGCATTTCCTTCTATATAAATGGGGATGAGCGTTATGAGTTACCGATTCTTGGTGAGCATAATATGAAAAACGCCACAATTGCAATCGCTGTTGGTAAGAGATTGAACTTAGACTATAAGACAATTTTTGAGAATTTACGCCTAGTTACATTAACTGGTATGCGAATGGAACAACATCATACACGTAATAATCAATTAGTCATTAATGATGCCTATAATGCGAGCCCTACTAGTATGAAAGCAGCCATTGATACATTATCTGGTATGCAAGGGAGAAAAATCCTTGTGTTAGGAGATGTGCTAGAGCTCGGTCCAGATAGCCAGATGATGCATGAAAGTGTAGGACAGTATTTAGCCGATAAAGGTATTGAAGTATTGTTTACCTATGGTGAATCATCAAAATATATTAGCGAAACTGGTAAAGAATTTGTTGAACAAGCAAGTCATTTTGAAGATAAAGATGTACTCATTGATACATTAAAATCAGTTTTACAACCAGAAGATAAAATTTTAATCAAAGGTTCTAGAGGTATGAAGTTAGAAGACGTTGTAAATGCATTGATTTAACCGTTATGAACTGAGATGCACAAATTGAATCAGCTTAAAGATAGGGAGTAAGTTAAAGTATCCAAATTATTTTTGGATTCTAACTTGCTCCTTTTTTGATATTTGCGCTATGTAAAATGATTGATCATATTAGATTACTTTAGATTAAATACTTAATAAGGATATCATTTAATTTAAAAAAAGAAATTCGTTACTTTCAAGAAAAACAATCTATCAATTAACTGAAAAAGCTAAGTAACAAATTTTTTTCAGATTATAAATAGAATCACTAACAATTATAATTAAACGCTTACAACCTATATGTTTCAGTGGTTTAGTAATATTTAAAAATAGGGAATACGAGTGATTCACGCCATTTAATCCAATTTGGTTTATTGCGATTATACACTTGAGGTGGTACTATAAAGAAGTTGAAGAAACTTAAGTGAACATATATGTATAGAAATACAGATAAATAAAGGAGAATTATATTGCAAAATTTTAAAGAATTAGGGATCTCAGATAAGTTGGCAGAAACCCTACAAGCTATGGGGTTCGATGAGGCCACTCCTATTCAAAAAGAGAGTATCCCTCTTGCCTTAGAAGGTAAAGATGTTCTTGGTCAAGCACAAACAGGTACAGGTAAAACAGGTGCGTTTGGTATACCATTAATTGAAAAAGTCGCTGATAAAGAAGGCGTACAATCACTAATCCTTGCACCAACAAGAGAATTAGCAATGCAAGTTGCTGAATCATTAAAAGCATTTGCTAAAGGACAACGTATCCAAGTTGTTACAGTATTTGGTGGTATGCCGATAGATCGCCAAATCAAGGCACTTAAAAAAGGACCACAAATTGTTGTAGGTACACCAGGCCGTGTCATTGATCACTTGAATCGTCGTACTTTGAAAACAAATGACATTCATACGCTTATTTTAGATGAAGCGGATGAAATGATGAACATGGGATTCATCGATGATATGAGATTTATCATGGATAAGATTCCTGCTGAACAACGTCAAACTATGTTGTTCTCAGCAACGATGCCTAAAGCAATTCAATCATTGGTACAACAATTCATGAAATCACCAGTTATTGTTAAGACAATGAATAATGAAATGTCAGATCCACAAATCGAAGAATTTTATACAATCGTTAAAGAATTGGAAAAATTCGATACATTTACTAGCTTTATAGATGTACATCAACCAGAACTTGCAATCGTGTTTGGTCGTACAAAACGTCGTGTCGACGAATTAACAAGTGCGTTAATTTCAAAAGGATACAAAGCTGAAGGTTTACACGGGGATATTACTCAAGCGAAACGTTTAGAAGTATTGAAAAAATTCAAAAACGATCAACTTGATATCTTAGTTGCAACAGATGTTGCTGCTAGAGGACTTGATATTTCTGGTGTGAGTCATGTGTATAACTTTGATATTCCACAAGATACCGAAAGTTATACACACAGAATTGGACGTACTGGACGTGCTGGTAAAAAAGGTGTCGCAATTACATTTGTAAATCCAATTGAAATGGACTATATCCGTCAAATTGAACAAGCAAACAAACGTCAAATGACTGCTTTAAGACCACCACATCGTAAAGAGGTACTTAAAGCGCGTGAAAACGACATTAAGGGTAAAGTTCAAAATTGGATGTCAAGAGATAACGAACCAAGACTACAACGCATCGCTAAAGAATTAATTGAAGAGTATGATGATGTGAATTTAGTAGCAGCATTATTACAAGAATTAGTTGAATCAAACGATGAAGTTGATGTTCAATTAACATTCGAAAAACCTTTATCTCGTGGTAAAGGACGCCAAGGTAAAGGCGGTAATCATAAACGTGGCGGCAATCACAAACGTGGTGGCGGCAAGTTTGATAACAAAAATCGTCGTTCTGGAAAAGGCGGTTTCAACAAGAAGAAAAATGATAGACCTTCTTCTGATAGAAAAAACAACAAACAATCAATGAAAGGTCGCACTTTCGCAGACCATAAGAAATAAAGTCATTTATCATATATGAAGTTTAGGTTTAATCATCCCAATTATTTGGGGTGATTTTTTTATGTCATCACAATATATAAAAACATAGAATTTGCATATACAGTCTATTAGTAGGGATGTAGTGAATAGATTGCCTATGTTATAATTGAAGAAATCTTAATAGAGGAGTGTGTTTATGGAAAACGACCAGCTATTAAAGAAAAGTCCGATACAAGCTAAAAAATATTATTATTTAGTAGAAGGACTAGAATTTATAGTGAATTTGATCGTTACTATCGTATTAATATTTTTATGGAGTCACTTTCATTGGTGGCATTTTTTAATATATATATTTATAGGTCTGTTAATATTGGATTTATTATATGCTTTGATTGGGCCGTGGATTAAATATAATTATACATATTATCGCGTGAATAAAGATTATATCGAAATTAAGCGCGATTTTTTCTTCAAAAAACAAGAAATTGTCAAATTTGAAAGAACACAATTTATAGAACAAAAATATAATCCTATGCTTAAGAAATTATCATTGGTTAAATTATCATTAGTGACTGCTGGTCATCATGTAACTTTCCCACTCATGCATACTGAAGATGCTGAGACATTTGAATCAACGACGTTCGATTATTTGAGAGGAGCTGATTTTGATGTATAGTCCTCAAAAATTACACCCAATTTCTTATGTAACAGGTATTATAGAAGCGATTAAGCAGAATATTGTTCTGATTATCATCTTCTTTGTATTTAATATTAGAGATTTTGATTACACTAATATTTATGCTTATATCTTTCCAGGAATTATTACTATTTTCTTTCTGTTTTCATTTATAGCACAAGTTTTGAAAGTTTATAATACGCGTTATTGGATTGAAAATGATCACTTTATATTGGCAACTGGCATTTTTACAAAAGAACGTAAAGAATTGAATATTCGTCGAATACAAACTTTAGACACATCACAAGGCATCGTCAATCAAATCGTTGGTGGTGTGAATTTACAAATTAAAACACCAAGTGATGGTTTAGAATTAGATACAGTATCGAAAAAACAAAGTGATTTTATTCAAAAAACAATAAAAGAAAAGCAAAGTGAGTTATCAGTTGAACATAATCAGGCGGATATTCAATTGGAAAATCAAAACGAAGTGTCCGATACAGTTACAAATATAAAATCAGAACCACAATCTGTTTCCTTATACAAACTTAACTTTAAAGAATTACTACTCATGGCACTAACAAGCGGTGCAATTGGTGTTGCCTTTGCCACACTTTCTCCAATTATTGGAGGCCTTTCTGATGTCATACCGTGGCATTGGTTTACGGATGAATTTTCACAAATATCACAAGCGATTTCTGTGATCGTTTTACTTACAATTTCTGTCATAATACTCATCAGTTACATTGTAGGTACGCTTATTGTTATTATCCGTAATTTCAACTACACAGTTATTAAAAATGGGAATCAATTGAATATTAAATATGGATTATTTAATGTTAAAAGTATTACTGTACCTACAGATCGTGTGCAAGCAGTTGTTGAGAAACAATCATTTTTAAGAAAGTTATTTGGCTATACCTCGTTACATTTTGTTATAACAAGTGATATGGATGGCCTAGACGGAGAGGATGTAACACTAAATGGAAATGTAATGATTTTGCCGTTTATTAAACGTGAAAAAGCATATGAAATTATTGCAGGATTGATGCCAAATATGAAATTTGAAGATGCAAAAGAAGGCATGCCTTGGAGTGGCTTTCACAGATATTTTTGGCAGCCTAGTGTCGTATTAATAATTATTGCTGCTATTATCAATCATTTTTGGCAGCCATGGGTATTTTTAATTGCAGGTATTTTAATATTACTTTTAATTATCCGTAGTTACTTAGTAATAAAATATTCCGGTTTGAAAATGAATGAAGACGAACTTGTAGTACGCAATGTAACATTATTCGGCTTTAAAAATTCATATTTTAAACAAGATAAAATTTTAGGAATGGAAGTTAGACGTAATCCATTTTTAATTAAAAGCGATTTAGCAAACTTTAACTTTATAATAGCGAAAGCTGCTGGTAATGAAGCGATAGGTTTGAAGTTTAATCCGAAACAGCATGTTGATATGCTTCAATCTTGGTATTTAAGGGGTGATCATCATCAATAATTATAGATATATGCACGCTTCAGGAAAGACAGTCATGCGTATTTCAGCAGTGATTACAATGGTCATTTTATGTTTAATATTAACTGCATTTTTTGTGGTGAATGCATTATTGTTGGAATTGTTATCTAGTGAATCTCAAAAATGGGTAATTGTGATTAGCATTGCAATTATCTTGATTTATATTGTGTTAGCCATCATCGTAATTCCAACATATAAATATAAAATATTTAAGTACAAACTTGAAAATAACGAGATAACAGTTAGAAGTGGTTTGTTTTTCGTGAAAGTAGTACGTATTCCATTATTTAGAATCCAAAACGTTGATACGCACGAAGGTTTGTTAATGAGAAAATATAAGCTAGCGAGCTTAACTTTATCTACTGCAGGTGGTAATACAAATATTAAACTCATAGATAAAGAAATTGCAGCCAGTTTAAAAGCGTATATTAAAAATGGAGATTCAGAAATAGTAAATGATAATGATTCAGAGATGAACGGTGAATAATTAGTAAAAGGTATTTGTTGGATATTGGTGAGGTGAAGCGCATGATATATGGTATAGGTGTTGATTTGATTGAAATTGAAAGAATAAAGCAACTTTATCAAAGGCAAGGTGATAAACTTGTTGAACGAATATTGTCACCACAGGAGCAGCAAACATTCTATCAATTTAAACATGAACAACGGAAAATGGAATTTCTTGCTGGTAGATTCGCAAGTAAAGAAGCATTTAGTAAAGCTCTAGGTACAGGTTTAGGAAAAACAATTGCTTTTAATGATATTAATTGTTGGAACGATAGTAATGGTAAACCCTGTATTAATTTTGATGGATACATTGTACATGTAAGTATCTCGCATACGGAACATTATGCAATGTGTCAAGTTGTGCTAGAAGTATAAACATCGCACGAAAAAGCGATAATTTGGATATCTTTTTAAGAATATTATAAAATTAGAAAGTGAGATAGAAATCAAATGCTCTAATAGAGATTGCCTAGTCCTACGCTGGCAAGAATGACTAGAACTGGATATAAGCTGATATTCTATTCAGTCATTAACTGTCTAATTGAACAAGAATCAGAGACATCTATTTTTGTCTCAGTTTCGCTTTACTATAGGAGGTATTGCCTTAATGTCCGATAAATATTATAGATCTACCTATGTTAACGTAGATTTGAATGCCATAGTGTCAAATTTTCAAGTTTTTCAAAAGTTACATCCACATAAAACAGTCATGCCAGTAGTGAAAGCGAATGGTTATGGTTTGGGAAGTATTAAAATTGCACGTCAACTCATGGAAAATGGCGCAGAATTTTTTGCTGTTGCAACTCTAGATGAGGCGATTGAACTACGTATGCACGGCATCACAGCGAAAATTTTAGTGCTAGGTGTTATTCCAACTGATAGTATCAGTAAGGCCATTCAACATCGCATTGCTATAACTGTGCCATCTAAAGTGTGGTTACAACAAGCAATTCAAGAAATATCAGAGTCTAATGAAAAAGATTTATGGTTACATCTTAAAATCGATACTGGAATGGGAAGATTGGGTATCAAATCCGTTGACGAATACAAGGCGGTCATCGACCTTATTCAGAAACATGAACATTTAATTTTCGAAGGTGTATTTACACATTTTGCATGTGCTGACGAACCTGGTGAATCTATGAATCAACAACAAGCTCAATTTGAAAGAATAGTGTCACAAGCAGATCAACCTAACTATATACACTCTCAGAATTCAGCCGGCGCTTTAATGAAAGATACGCAATTTTGTAATGCAGTTCGCATAGGCATTTCGCTTTATGGATATTACCCAAGCGAGTATGTTCAATCTAATGTTAAAGTACATTTGAAGCCCAGTGCTCAATGGATTAGTGAAATTGTACAAACTAAAATGTTACAGCCTGGTGAATCTGTGAGTTATGGAAGTGTATTTACAGCAGAAGAACCTACTAAAATAGGAATAATACCGGTTGGGTATGCAGATGGCTATCCTCGATTGATGCGAGGTTTTTCCGTAAACGTTAACGGCAATCAATGTGAAGTAATTGGTAAAGTATGTATGGATCAAATTATTATTAAAGTGCCAGAATCAATCCAAGCAGGTGATAAAGTCATTATCATGGACCATCATAGTGATAGTCCTCAAGCTGTAGAAGCGTTGGCACAGCAACAACAAACAATTAATTATGAAGTGTTATGTCGATTGAGTAGAAGACTTCCTAGAATTTATCATGGGTCTGAAGACCTAGAAATTCGCAATGAATTACTGAAATAGTATAGTCACTCCTTTGAAAATTTGTTATGATAAGGCTAACAACCAATCTCGACATATTATATTTTAGTCACATGGAGGTCTTTATTCATGGCAAGTTTTAATCAAAGTAGAAATCATAGCATTGAACAGTTATTAAAAGAAGGCTACTCTCAAATGGCCGACTTGAACCTCTCCCTTGCAGCAGAAGCATTTCCTTTTGAGTGTGAAGCTTGTGATTGCAATGAAGTCTACATTAGCTCTAAGAATAATAATGAATGATGAGAAGGGGCGACGTATATTTAGCTGATTTATCACCGGTTCAAGGGTCTGAACAAGGGGGAATAAGACCTGTCGTTATCATACAAAATGATACTGGTAATAAATATAGTCCTACCGTGATTGTGGCAGCAATTACCGGTAGGATAAATAAAGCTAAAATTCCTACACATGTAGAAATAGAAAAAAGTAAGTATAAATTAGATAAAGACTCTGTCATATTATTAGAACAGATTAGAACATTGGATAAAAATAGATTGAAAGAAAAATTAACATACCTTTCAGATAAAAAAATGAAAGAAGTTAACCTTGCCCTAGATATAAGTTTAGGATTACATAATATTAGAAATCATAAGTCCTGATTAGCCAAGGTTTTACAACATAAGTAAATTAAATAGTGAGTTATAGACATCCATGCTCTATAGCATGCAACAACCATTCAAAATTGTGATAAACACAAATTGCTTAAAATTTAAATTTTAAGCGATGGTTGCACATTGGAAAACAATGTCTAATTTAAAAGCTTTAGGGTCTCCTAAAGCTTTTTTAGATATTTAAGTAATTTAAACATAATATGAGCAAGTAGTAGAGATGAAAAGTGCATGAATTATGACTATGAAATTAACATACATACAAACATAGCTATATGTTATATCAAATGTATGCGATTTATATTTGCATTTTGAGGAGGAATTATCGCGTGGAAGCATTCAAAAATCAATATAAAGCGCTCATTGACGAGAGTTTACACACAGAAGATACAAGTGATTTAATAAACAAGTGTGAAGGATTTACTGAAGAAGTTATAAAAAAAGATTTATTGCCAGAAGATATTGTACAAATACATAAAGATTACATTAAAGTTTTAAAGTTAGATGAAACACAAATATTGAAAACATTTAGTGTATTAAAAGAGATAGTTAAAGGTTTTGGGTATAGTTACAAGGACTATAAACAACTTGTAGACCGTATGCAATATCATGATAAAGAAATAGATTTAGCATCACGATTGCAACAAACAATGTTAAAGACTGATATTCCACAATTTGATAGCATCCAAATTGGTGTGATTTCAGTAGCTGCACAAAAAGTGAGTGGAGATTATTTTAACCTGATTGACCACAAAGATGGTACGATGAGTTTTGCTGTAGCAGACGTAATAGGTAAAGGCATACCAGCTGCACTGGCTATGAGTATGATTAAATTTGGCATGGATTCTTATGGACATTCACAATTACCGAGTGATGGCTTGAAAAGGCTAAATCGCGTAGTAGAAAAGAATGTGAATCAAAATATGTTTGTAACAATGTTCTACGGCTTATATGAAGAGCTCAATCATTTACTGTATTGTAGTTCAGCTGGACATGAGCCAGGATATGTTTATCGCGCAGAAACTGAAGATTTTGAAGAAATAAATGTTCGTGGTAGAGTGCTTGGTGTCAGTCAACAAACGCGATATAAGCAACAAGAAATTCCGATTTATGTAGATGATTTAGTGATTATATTTACAGATGGTGTTACAGAAGTCAGAAATGAAGCGGGCGATTTCCTGGATAAACAATACCTACTGGATATGATTCATAAATATAAACATATGCATCCGCAAGATATCGTACAATTATTGTATGAAGCTATTTTAAAAATCCAGAATCCTGATAAAAGGGATGATCTTACAATATTGATTATTAAGCGTGTAAATTAATTTTAATAGTTAAGATTTAAATTTAAAATTTAAGGGTATAAAAATTATTAATGAGACTATGATTAGGAGTGTAATGTTATGAACCTTAATATTGAAACTGTGACTCATGATTCACATTATGAGGTGAAAGTTGGTGGTGAACTGGATGTTTATACAGTTCCTGAATTAGAAGAAGTCCTTGTTCCTATGAGACAGGAAGGTACGCACGATATCTATGTGAATTTAGAAAATGTGAGTTACATGGATTCAACTGGGTTAGGACTATTTGTAGGCACTTTAAAAGCATTAAACCAAAATGATAAAGAATTATATATATTAGGTGTTTCAGATCGCATTGGACGTTTGTTTGATATTACTGGATTAAAAGATTTGATGCATGTTAATGAAGGAACGGAGGTCGAATAACATGCAACATAAACAAGATTATATTGAAATGCGTTTGCCAGCATCTGCAGAATACGTCAGTTTGATTCGTTTAACATTATCTGGAGTCTTTTCACGTGCAGGTGCATCATATGATGAAATAGAAGACGCAAAAATAGCAGTAAGTGAAGCCGTAACGAATGCAGTAAAACATGCATACAAAGATGATCCAACCGATGTAGGTATGATTAATCTATGTTTTGAAATATTTGAAGATAGAATTAAAATTATCATTTCTGATCAGGGTGAAAGTTTCGATTATGAAGAAACAAAAGCACAATTGGGACCATATAAAGAAAATGAAAGCATAGACTTCTTAAGAGAGGGCGGTCTAGGACTGTTTTTAATTGAATCTTTAATGGACGAAGTCACAGTCGACAAACAATCTGGCGTGACAATCAGTATGATAAAGTATATTAAAAAAGAGCAGGTGCGAAATAATGGCGAAAGAGTCGAAATCAGTTAATGATGTATCACCTGAACAAATAAACCAATGGATTATGCAACATCAGAATAACGAAAATAGTGATGCGCAGGATAAACTTGTTAAACATTATAGAAAGTTAATCGAATCCTTGGCATATAAATATTCTAAAGGTCAATCTCATCATGAAGACCTTGTTCAGGTTGGTATGGTAGGGTTAATCGGTGCAATCAATCGATTTGACTTAGCCTTTGATAGAAAGTTTGAAGCCTTTTTAGTACCAACTGTAATTGGTGAGATAAAGCGTTATTTACGTGATAAAACGTGGAGTGTCCATGTACCTAGAAGAATAAAAGAAATCGGGCCACGTATTAAAAAAGTCACAGATGAATTAACGAATGAGTTAGAGCGGTCTCCTTCAATTACTGAGATTGCTGAACGATTAGAAGTAAATGAAGAAGATGTACTAGAGGCTATGGAAATGGGCCAAAGTTATAATGCGCTTAGTGTTGATCATTCCATTGAAGCGGATAAAGATGGTTCTACAGTTACGTTGCTAGATATCATGGGCCAACAAGATGATAACTACGATTTAACAGAAAAACGAATGATATTGGAGAAAATATTGCCGATATTAACTGAACGAGAAAGACAAATTATTCAGTGTACATTCATTGAAGGATTGAGTCAGAAAGAAACAGGAGAACGCATTGGGCTAAGTCAAATGCATGTTTCTCGATTGCAAAGAACAGCGATAAAAAAATTGCAGGAAGCTGCAAACAAATAGAACATAAGTGTAAGCAGGGTTCCATATTTTTGGGATTCTGCTTTTATCATTGATGTATTCAAAATAGTGAATACGACTAATTATGTTAAAATAAATAAGGTGAAATAAAAATTTACAGAATAATGCGAGCGGAGGATTTCATGGATAGTAATTTAATCGAATCAATTAGGAATAAATATAATTTTACAACAAAACAAATTAATGCTGTCTTATCTCTATTAGAAGAGAAAAATACAGTTCCATTTATTGCACGTTATAGAAAAGAACAAACGGGCGGTTTAGATGAAGTTGAAATTAAACAAATTGATGATGAATATCAATATATGGTTAACCTTCAAAAAAGAAAAGAAGAAGTTATACATAACATAGAGGAACAAGGACTGTTAACGGCAGACTTAAAAGCAGACATTTTAAAACAAACGAAATTGCAAAGAGTAGAAGATTTATATAGACCGTTTAAACAGAAAAAGAAAACGAGGGCGACGGAAGCGAAGAGAAAAGGATTAGAACCTCTAGCAAAATGGTTGCAACAAACTACCATTGACGAATCTGTTGATGTGAAGGCACAACAATTTTTAACAGAAGAAGTAACGAGTATTGAAGAAGCTGTTAAAGGTGCGCAAGATATCATTGCGGAATTAATCTCAGATGAGCCTAAGTATAGAAGTAAAGTACTGCAAGATACATTCCAACAAGGTCAATTGGTGACACAAAAGAAAAAGAATGCTGAAGATGAGAAAGAAATATTTTCAATGTACTATGATTATTCAGAACCAGTGAAAAAGGTAGCAAATCATAGAGTCTTAGCTGTAAACCGTGGAGAAAAGGAAAAGGTTATTACTGTAAAAATCGAAATGGATACACAAGGGGTCGAACATTTTATTCGAAAAAAAGAAATTCAATCACAACATGAAGGCACAGAGGTGATTGAAGCGGCCATAAAAGATAGTTTGAAAAGGTTAATCATGCCATCCATTGAGAGAGAAATCAGGGGTGACTTAACTGAAAAAGCTGAAAATCATGCAATTGATGTGTTTAGTGAAAATTTAAGAAATTTATTATTACAACCACCAATGAAAGGCAAACAAATTCTAGGTGTGGACCCTGCATTTAGAACAGGATGCAAACTTGCTGTGATAAATCCATTTGGCACATTTGTTGCTAAAGGCGTGATGTATCCTCATCCACCGGTAAACAAAGTTGCAGATGCTGAAAATACATTTGTGAAATTTGTTAAAGAATATGATGTGGAATTGATTGCAATTGGGAACGGTACAGCTAGTAGAGAAACTGAACAATTTGTTGCTGGGATGATTCAAAAACACAATCTCAATGTACAGTTTATTATTGTGAATGAAGCAGGAGCCTCTGTATACTCAGCCTCAGAAGTTGCACGTAGTGAATTTCCGAATTTTCAAGTTGAAGAACGAAGTGCAGTATCTATTGGGAGAAGAGTGCAAGATCCATTAAGTGAACTTGTGAAAATTGATCCTAAATCAATCGGTGTTGGTCAATATCAACACGATGTAAATCAGAAAGCTTTAGAAGGAGCACTATCATTTGTTGTTGAAACGGCGGTAAACCAAGTGGGTGTAGATGTAAATACTGCATCACGTTCATTGCTACAATACGTAGCAGGTTTAACACCATCCATAGCTCAAAACATTATTGATTATAGAGAAGAAAATGGCGCAATTACCCATAATAAGGAAATCGCTAAAGTTAAACGACTAGGTGCTAAGACGTTTGAACAAAGTATTGGTTTTATGAGAATTGTTGATGGTAAAGAACCATTAGATAATACATCCATTCACCCAGAAAGTTACAAAGCTACTTATGCATTACTTTCAGAAATTGAAATGACTGCTGCAGATTTAGGTACAGATGAGCTAAAATTAGCGTTAAATCAAATGGATATTGCTAGCATGGCAGAAAAATTAGATCTCGGAGAACCAACATTAGAAGACATAATTAAATCTTTAATCACACCAAATAGAGATCCACGTGATGAATTTGAAACACCATTATTAAAATCAGATGTATTATCTATTGAAGATTTAAAGAAAAATATGAAATTAAGTGGTACAGTTCGCAATGTTGTAGATTTTGGAGCCTTTGTTGATATTGGTGTAAAACAAGATGGACTCGTACATGTTTCCAAGTTATCTAAGAAATTTGTGAAAAATCCAATGGACATTGTCAGCGTAGGAGATATTGTTGACGTTTGGATATTAGATATTGATGATAAAAAAGGAAAAGTATCATTAACAATGATTGATCCTAATGAATGATGAAAGTTTGCAAAAACTAACTGAATCAATATCAATCAGATATTTTGATAGACCGTTTGAACATAGAGCTTATTTTAATAAGCGTTTAAGAACAACGGGAGGCAGATATTTACTGAATTCACATAATATAGAAGTTAATAACAAACAATTCAATAAATACGGAGAATCTGCTGTTATTGATATTATTAAACATGAGTTGTGCCATTATCATTTACACATACAAGGTAAAGGTTATAAACATAAAGACCAAGACTTTAAACGGCTCAGTCAGCAGACGGGAGCTCCTAGATTCTGTTCGGCAATTGAAAAGTATGAAGATCGTATTAAATATATTTATCAATGTAAGCAATGCGGTTTCGAATTTCCTAGAATTAGGAAAGTTAATACTGCTAAAATGGTTTGTGGTCGATGTAAGGGGAAGTTAGTTGAAGTTAAACCAGATTTATAAAATATTACTTTTAATAGCGCATGATTTTGAATGGATTTTTC
Organism: Staphylococcus caeli; assembly: GCF_900097965.1. Lineage (GTDB taxonomy): Bacteria > Bacillota > Bacilli > Staphylococcales > Staphylococcaceae > Staphylococcus > Staphylococcus caeli. Next base: position 2,400 of record NZ_FMPG01000022.1, on the reverse strand, counting down.
AAAATCATGCGCTATTTTTGATTTAAATGAGTATTGATTAGGGAAAATGTGTGTAATACGGTTATAAGTTGTTAAATTACATTATTTTGTTGGTTATTTTTGTTGACGCGTAGTTAAATATATTATATGATATTAAACGTTGCGAAATTAATAGATAGTTTCTTTAAGACAAAGTTAATTTTGTTAAAATCATTTTAAAAAGTTATTGACATTACATTAAAAACACATTACAATGTTATGTGTTACTTAATAAACGACGAAGTGAATGACCGTTTTGCTAAGCGGCCGTGGCGGAACGGCAGACGCGCTAGGTTGAGGGCCTAGTGGGAGTATTCCCGTGGAGGTTCAAATCCTCTCGGCCGCATCAAAATACTTAATTTAATAAGCGGGTGTAGTTTAATGGCAAAACCTCAGCCTTCCAAGCTGATGTTGTGGGTTCGATTCCCATCACCCGCTCCAATAAAAATTTTAATGAACATTGAAAACTGAATTGCAATATGTCAACGTTAATTCCGAACGCAACATTAAATTGTTGGTTCAAAACAAGTGTTAGAGATAACACAAATTAGTATTTTATGAGCTAATCAAACATCATAATTCATTTATGGAGAGTTTGATCCTGGCTCAGGATGAACGCTGGCGGCGTGCCTAATACATGCAAGTCGAGCGAACAGATAAGGAGCTTGCTCCTTTGAAGTTAGCGGCGGACGGGTGAGTAACACGTGGGTAACCTACCTATAAGACTGGGATAACTTCGGGAAACCGGAGCTAATACCGGATAACATTTGGAACCGCATGGTTCTAAAGTGAAAGATGGTTTTGCTATCACTTATAGATGGACCCGCGCCGTATTAGCTAGTTGGTAAGGTAACGGCTTACCAAGGCGACGATACGTAGCCGACCTGAGAGGGTGATCGGCCACACTGGAACTGAGACACGGTCCAGACTCCTACGGGAGGCAGCAGTAGGGAATCTTCCGCAATGGGCGAAAGCCTGACGGAGCAACGCCGCGTGAGTGATGAAGGGTTTCGGCTCGTAAAACTCTGTTATTAGGGAAGAACAAATGTGTAAGTAACTGTGCACGTCTTGACGGTACCTAATCAGAAAGCCACGGCTAACTACGTGCCAGCAGCCGCGGTAATACGTAGGTGGCAAGCGTTATCCGGAATTATTGGGCGTAAAGCGCGCGTAGGCGGTTTCTTAAGTCTGATGTGAAAGCCCACGGCTCAACCGTGGAGGGTCATTGGAAACTGGGAAACTTGAGTGCAGAAGAGGAAAGTGGAATTCCATGTGTAGCGGTGAAATGCGCAGAGATATGGAGGAACACCAGTGGCGAAGGCGACTTTCTGGTCTGTAACTGACGCTGATGTGCGAAAGCGTGGGGATCAAACAGGATTAGATACCCTGGTAGTCCACGCCGTAAACGATGAGTGCTAAGTGTTAGGGGGTTTCCGCCCCTTAGTGCTGCAGCTAACGCATTAAGCACTCCGCCTGGGGAGTACGACCGCAAGGTTGAAACTCAAAGGAATTGACGGGGACCCGCACAAGCGGTGGAGCATGTGGTTTAATTCGAAGCAACGCGAAGAACCTTACCAAATCTTGACATCCTTTGAAAACTCTAGAGATAGAGCTTTCCCCTTCGGGGGACAAAGTGACAGGTGGTGCATGGTTGTCGTCAGCTCGTGTCGTGAGATGTTGGGTTAAGTCCCGCAACGAGCGCAACCCTTAAGCTTAGTTGCCATCATTAAGTTGGGCACTCTAAGTTGACTGCCGGTGACAAACCGGAGGAAGGTGGGGATGACGTCAAATCATCATGCCCCTTATGATTTGGGCTACACACGTGCTACAATGGACAATACAAAGGGCAGCTAAACCGCGAGGTCATGCAAATCCCATAAAGTTGTTCTCAGTTCGGATTGTAGTCTGCAACTCGACTACATGAAGCTGGAATCGCTAGTAATCGTAGATCAGCATGCTACGGTGAATACGTTCCCGGGTCTTGTACACACCGCCCGTCACACCACGAGAGTTTGTAACACCCGAAGCCGGTGGAGTAACCATTTATGGAGCTAGCCGTCGAAGGTGGGACAAATGATTGGGGTGAAGTCGTAACAAGGTAGCCGTATCGGAAGGTGCGGCTGGATCACCTCCTTTCTAAGGATATATTCGGAACATCTTCTTACGAAGATGCAGGAATAACATTGACATATTGTATTCAGTTTTGAATGCTCATTGGAGTATTCATTGCAACATTTTGTACATTGAAAACTAGATAAGTAAGTAAAATTTATGATTTTACCAAGCAAAACCGAGTGAATTAGAGTTTTTAAACAAGCTTTGAATTCAAAAAGAAATAATCGCTAGTGTTCGAAAGAACACTCACAGATTAATAACATTTTG
>NZ_FMPG01000020.1 GCF_900097965.1 Staphylococcus caeli | reverse complement strand
AGATTATTTGTCTCTGAACATAAAAAACACATCAAGCAACATTCAAAAGTTGCTTGATGCATCAAATATATTCATTTTTTATAGACCAACCGTTATTGACAAAGAGCCTTAAAAATTGTATGTGTCTGATAAATCGTTGGTATTGAATCGATGTCTTATCTATTTCATGTTTCAAATCATGTTCTAAGATAAATATACTTTTATTGATTAATCTATTAATTAAATCCATTTCACGCATTGATAAAGATTCAGTATTAGATGCTATATGTAATGCTATAAAACCAATTTCATCTTCCGGAAAATTTACATCAAGTACGTGATTTAAACGTTCTATTACCTCTTCAGCTATTTCATAAGCTTCACTATATAGTTGTTTTGTTTCCTCAACAAACGGATTATTAATCAATTGATTTTGTTTTAAGCGCTTATATGCAAAAATAATATGGTCAGTTAAAGAAATAACCAACTTTTGATTATCTACTTTCATCACAGCATTTGTAATAATATTAACTGCATCAATTACGGCCTGAATTAATGTATCGTCGGCCAACTCCATTAACGTTTTATAGTGATCTTGTTGTGATTTTTGATCCAAGATGTATACTTTTTCAATGGCTTGATTATCCTCGAGTATCATTCCGCTTTTTTTATTAAATCCAATGCCTTTCGCAATTAGTACAAATTCCTGTTGTGCCTTAGTACAAATAATAACATTATTATTTAACACCTTAGTTATTAGGTATGCATTCACATCAATCATCCTTCTTTTTCTGTCAATAGATATTATATAGCGAATGATTATAAATTGAAAGAAATAATCCTATGTGATATATAATTTTTAATTTCTTAATGTATTTTTTTATTAATAAATAAAGCGCCTTTCAAATGAACACATTTTTGTGCTCGCTTCGAAAGACGCTTACAATTTTTATCATAAGTGATAAATAACTAATGTATCACGACTTATTTTTTCATGCCCCAACTTTCAATACCAAATAAATTGATTTCCAACTCTTCTGGTCTGAACACAGGTTTTTTACCTGCTTTGCGTTGACGCTGATAATCATTCATAACTGCAAAAGCAATATTCGATAATCCAATAATTGCAACTAAGTTGACAATTGCCATTAGACCCATAAATACATCTGCAGTACTCCAAACTGTTTCAGTTTTAATTACTGCACCTACAAATACAAGCACAACAACTAAACATCTAAATACAAATAAAATTGATTTATTTTTAGATAAAAATTCAATATTGGATTGTCCGTAGTAGTAATTACCCACTACAGAAGAGAATGCGAATAGTGTAATAGCAATTGTTAAGAAAATACCACCCGCACTACCTAAATGTTCATTTAATGCTGATTGTGTTACTGCAACCCCTTGTGCTGCATTTTCACCAAATTCTAATCCTGAATAAAGTAAAATCATAATTGCAGTCGCAGTACACACTAACATCGTATCAAAGAATACACCAAGTGACTGAATGAGCCCCTGTTTCACTGGGTGTGGCGCAGCCGCTGTAGCAGCAGCATTCGGCGCAGACCCCATACCAGCTTCATTGGAGAATAGACCACGTTTCACACCTTGAAGTATAGCTGCACCAACAGCCCCGCCGGCTGCTTGCTCAAATCCAAATGCACTCTTAATGATTGTTGTAATCATTGGGATAATTTGATCATAATTCATAATCAAAATTACAACCACTAAACCAATGTAAATAAGTGCCATAACTGGAACTATAATCGATGATAGTTTTGCAATGCTACGCACACCACCAAATATAATAATGGCTGTTAAAACTGCTAATATAATACCTGTAATAATTGGGCTAACATTATATTGAGTTTTTAATGATTCGGCAATCGTGTTAGATTGCACAGTATTAAATACAAAAGCAAATGTAACTGTAATCAAAATGGCAAATACAACACCTAACCATTTTTGATTTAAACCTTTTGTAATATAATAAGCTGGTCCACCACGGAATCCACCTTCTTCATCAGGTACTTTATATACCTGTGCAAGCGTTGCCTCAATAAATGCACTGGCTGCACCAATAAAAGCAATCAACCACATCCAGAACACGGCACCTGGGCCACCAAGTACAATTGCTGTAGCAACACCAGCAATATTACCCGTTCCAACTCTTGAACCTGCGCTAATAGCGAATGCTTGGAATGGTGAGATTCCTTTTTTACCACTATCTAATGTTTCTGGCTTCTCACCAATTGCACGAAACATTTCTGGTATCCATCTTAATTGAACAAATTTAGAGCCGATTGTAAAGAATATACCAGCTGTAATTAAAAGTCCAATCAAGTATTGCGACCAGATTAAATCATTCCCGACTTGAACAAATGCTTTGAACCAATCTGGAATTAAACTATCAAAATCTTTCAATTTAATCCCTCTCATCTATGTAATTTTCAATCTCAAATTAGAGTAAGAGACTTATAGCCAGTAAAATAAGAAAAAGTGTGTGCCAGGCTAAGGCTTAGCACATCGCTTCTTTAACTGCTATAAATCTCTCTTTTTAACTATTTATTGCACCTAATTGGTATTTTATCACTATATAGTTGTATTTACTATTAATTTTTAAATATAACTTTAGTAAACTTCTAAATCTATTACTTCTCCAAAATCATTTGTGTCCACAATAAAACTACCATTCGTGTATTGTTCAGATAAATGAATATCTTTAACTGCACCAGATTCTTGTTGCTTTTCTGAATAAATCGTATAACTTAATTGATTTGGTTGTACGACTTCAGCTGCTACAATACGATGCGGTGTCTTTTTAAGTTCTTTCAATAACGTAATACCTCGTTGTGCACGCTTCGCCGTCTGCAATACTTTAAAGGCAATACGTTTTAACGCGCCACGTTGTGTTGCCATTAGGATTGAAAGATTCTCGTTAACTACTTGAGTTAAAACAACATAGTCACCATCTTTTAAGTTAATTGATTTCACGCCTGCTGCTCTTAAACCTGTATCTGACAATTCATCACTATTATACGTTAAAGACATACCTTTATTCGTAAGGACTGTAATCAATTCTGACGAATCAATACGCATAACATCTATAATTTCATCCTCATTTTTCACTTTCATTGCTACAAGTGGTTTATTATAACGAGACGTTTTAAACATAGACACATTACTGCGTTTAATCATACCATTTCGTGTAGCTAACACATAAAATGCCTCTGGTTTGAAATCACTTTCGCAATACGCATCTACAACAAACTCACCTTCATCTAGTGGTACAATTTGTGATACATGTTGCCCTAAATCTTTCCACTTAATCTCAGCTAATTTGTGTACTGGTATAAATAGATAGCGTCCTTTGTTAGTGAATACTAATGCTGTATCTAATGTGTTGACTTCTTGATATTTCATCATAGCGTCGCCATCTTTAACACCAATTTCTTCAACACCACTCGCATTAAAACTACGTACAGAGGTACGTTTGATATAACCATGTTTAGTAATACTCATGATAACAGTTTCACTAGGAATCATTACTTCTTTATCAATTTTAATTTCAGTTATTTCAGCTTCAATTGCTGACAAACGCCCTTGTTTAAATCGATTGCGAATATCCGACAATTCTTCTTTGATAACATTAAGAAGGGCATCATGATTATCTAAAATATTTCTTAAACTTTCAATGAGTGCTTTTAATTCATCATGTTCTTGTTGTAATTGCACAATATCTGTATTTGTTAAACGATATAGCTGTAAAGTTACAATCGCTTCAGCCTGTGCTTCTGTAAAATCAAATTCAACAACCAAATTATCTTTTGCGTCTTTTTTATTTTTAGAAGCTCTGATTAATTTAATAACTTCATCTAAAATAGATAAAGCCTTCATGAGACCTTCAACAATGTGCATTCTACTTTCTGCATGCTCTAACTCATAGCGCGTACGTTTCGTCACTACATCAATTTGATGATTTAAATAACTATCAATAAATTGACGTAATCCCATTAAAACTGGACGTCCATCACTAATTGCGACCATATTAAAGTTATAAGCAACTTGTAAATCAGTATTTTTATATAGGAAATTTAATACAGCTTCACTATTTACATCTTTTTTCAATTCGATTGCAATACGTAATCCAGTTCGGTCTGTTTCATCTCTAACTTCAACAATACCTTCAACTTTTTTATCAGCACGTAATTCATCCATTTTTTTAACAAGTGCACTCTTATTGACTTCATAAGGAACTTCAGTCACTATTAATTGTTTTCTACCATTACGCAACTCTTCAACTTCAACTTTTGAACGGACGATAATTTTACCTTTACCGCTTTCATAAGCCTTTTTGATGCCATCAACACCTTGAATAATACCACCAGTTGGAAAGTCTGGACCTTTAATATATTTCATTAATTGACTGACAGTGATATCAGGATTATCAATATATTTCAATGTCGCTTGTATGACTTCACCAAGGTTATGCGGTGGAATATCCGTAGCATAACCAGCTGAAATACCTGTACTACCATTAATTAATAGATTCGGCAACCTAGCCGGCAATACCATTGGTTCCATTGTCGTATCATCATAGTTAGGCATAAACGGTACAGTTTCTTTATTAATGTCACGTAGCAATTCCTCTGAAATACGGCTTAGCTTCGCCTCTGTATAACGCATTGCAGCTGCTGGGTCATTATCAATACTACCGTTATTCCCTTGCATTTCTATAAGTACATGACGCAATTTCCAGTCTTGACTTAGTCGAACCATAGCGTCATATACAGACGAATCACCATGAGGATGATACTGACCTATAACATCACCGACTGTTTTTGCACTTTTACGGAAATTTTTATCATATGTATTTCCGCTTGAATACATTGCATATAAAATACGTCTTTGAACAGGTTTGAGCCCATCACGAACGTCTGGCAATGCACGCTCTTGAATGATGTATTTACTATATCTACCAAAACGATCGCCAATAACATCTTCTAGCGATAAATCTTGAATTATTTCACTCAATTTACTTCCTCCTCATTCGGATGTTCCTGTTCCAAAATTTGAATTTCATTGTTATCTAAAATGCTTTGTTCTTCTTGTAATCCAAATTCAACATGCTTTTCAATCCATTCACGTCTTGGAGCAACCTTGTCACCCATCAACGTCGTTACACGCTTAGACGAGCGCAATTCGTCTTCTACTTGGACTCTAATTAAGGTTCTTGTTTCAGGATTCATAGTAGTTTCCCAAAGTTGATCTGCGTTCATTTCACCTAAACCTTTATAGCGTTGCAATGAAAAACCTTTGCCTAATTTCTTTTGAAGTTTTTCAAGTTCTTCGTCAGTCCATGCATATTCTATTTTTCTAGAAGCGCCCTTACCTTTTTCTAATTTATAAAGTGGTGGTAAAGCAATAAACACTCTTCCAGCTTCAACAAGCGGTTTCATATATTTGAAAAAGAATGTTAATAACAATACTTGGATATGGGCACCATCTGTGTCGGCATCTGTCATAATAATAATTCTATTATAATTACTATCTTCAATTTTAAATTCATTACCCACACCTGCACCTATGGTATGGATAATCGTATTAATTTCTTCGTTTTTGAAAATATCGTCTAAGCGTGCTTTTTCAGTATTTATTACTTTACCTCTAAGCGGTAAAATCGCTTGATATTTACGATCTCTTCCTAATTTTGCTGAACCACCCGCAGAATCACCCTCAACTAGGTATAGTTCTTTTTTCTCAGTATTTTTACTTTGTGCGGGTGTTAATTTTCCTGAAAGCAACGTATCCTTACGCTTATTTTTTTTACCTGAACGAGCATCTTCACGTGCTTTACGTGCTGCTTCACGTGCTTGTTGTGCTTTTAACGCCTTTTTAACAAGGGATTTTGATAATTGTCCTTTTTCTTCTAGGTAGTAAGGTAATTTATCTGCCACAACAGCATCGACAGCACTTCTAGCTTCAGGTGTTCCTAATTTAGATTTTGTTTGTCCTTCAAATTGTAATAATTCTTCTGGAATACGAATCGAAATGATAGCAGTAAGTCCTTCTCTTATATCATTTCCATCTAAATTCTTATCTTTTTCTTTTAATTCATTGATACGACGGGCATAATCGTTGAACACTCTTGTCATTGCAGTCTTAAAGCCAACTTCGTGTGTACCACCATCTTTAGTACGCACATTATTAACAAAGCTCAATATGCCTTCCGAATACTGATCGTTATATTGGAACGCAACTTCTACTTCAATATTATTTGCTTCTCCAATGAAGTCTGCTACATCATGCAATACTTCTTTGCCTTCGTTTACATAAGCTACGAACTCTTTAATCCCATCTTCATAATGGAATACATCTTCACGTTCTTTTCCAGCTCTCATATCTTTCAATGTGATTCTAAGACGTTTCAATAAAAATGCTGATTCTTGTAAACGCTCACTTAGAACGTCATAGTTAAATGAAGTAGAAGCAGTAAATATTTCAGAATCTGGTTTAAATGTTACTTTTGTACCTGTTTTTTTAGTTTTACCATGTTTTTCTAAACCAGTTGTTGGTTTACCACCATCAGCAAAACTTTGTGTATAAATATTACCGTCTCTATGTATTTCAACGTCTACCCATTCACTTAGTGCATTTACTACAGACGCACCAACACCGTGTAATCCACCCGATGTTTTATAGCCGCCTTGTCCAAATTTACCACCTGCATGAAGTACTGTGAAAATGACTTGTACAGTAGGTTTCCCTGATGTATGAATACCAGTAGGCATCCCACGTCCATTATCCTCTATCGTAATACTTTCATCTTTATTAATAGTTACTGATATTTCATTGCCAAAACCATTTAATACTTCATCGACGGAATTATCGACAATTTCATATACTAGATGATGTAATCCACGTTTATCGGTAGAACCAATATACATCCCAGGTCTTTTTCTAACGGCCTCTAATCCCTCAAGTACCTGGATGGAATCATCCGAATAATTTTTTTTCTTATTCATTGCCAATCGTTTCGCCCTCCTACAAACGTACGTTCGTTTTTAAAACTATACATTAGTTATTCTTATATATTTCACGACAAATTGCAAGTATCAAATCCATTTTCAACTAATAAATCATAATCTCTTTCAAATTTCTATTCGTCTTTTCATGGTCTTATATGGTAGAATAATTTTAATGTCATTAAAGGATGTGGATTATATATGATGATAGTAATCATGTTAATACTAAGTTACCTTATCGGTGCTTTTCCAAGTGGCTATGTAATAGGTAAATTATTTTTCAAAAAAGATATTCGCCAATTCGGTAGCGGCAATACGGGGGCAACAAATAGCTTTAGAGTATTAGGAAAGCCTGCTGGTTTCATAGTAACTTTCCTAGATATTTTCAAAGGTTTTATTGTCGTATTCTTCCCACTTTGGTTACCAGTACATGCAGAAGGTCCAATAAGTACATTTTTCACAAATGGCCTCATTGTTGGTGCTTTTGCTATTCTTGGACACGTGTACCCTGTTTATCTCGGATTTAAAGGTGGTAAAGCCGTTGCAACAAGTGCGGGTGTCATACTTGGCGTTAATCCAGTCTTATTATTAATATTAGCAGCAATTTTCTTTGGAATATTATATTTAACAAAGTATGTATCGCTTTCAAGCATCATTGCTTCGATTTGTTGTGTCATCGGCGCATTATTAATTCGGGATTATATCTTGTTTATTGTGAGTATTGGTGTAGGTGTACTGCTTATAATTAGACATCGAACTAATATTGTAAGAATATTCAAGGGTGAAGAACCTAAAATAAAATGGATGTAGCTATTACAAAGATCACTAGAATAAAATTAAATACTTATAAATTTTAAAGTTGAGCTGGAGTCTAAAAACTCCAGCTTTTTGCATGCTTTTATATAAAATAGTTTATCATTTATATGTCATTATATTTTAATACTTAAAATCATTGGGGTTCACCTATGATAGACTTATTCACAGTTTTGTAGAAAACAATAAAATAATTTATTACAAAAATATGTTATACTATCTTTAATATTACTGTAAGTGTGTAATATATATAAACACTAATTTATATTAGTAACCAACCCGACAAGTATTTTACTTGTGAATCGAAAGGAGATTTTTATCGTGAAAATAGAACTTTCAGATAAGGCTGTGTCTTGGTTCAAAAAAGAGCTTGAGTTACCTGAAGACGACAAAGTCTTACAATTTTTTGTTCGTTATGGTGGGGAATTCCAGCTAAAACAAGGCTTTAGTCCAGCTTTCAGCGTTGACAAGAAAGCGGATATAGAAATTGGTTACGAAAATCATTTCGATGGTTTAGATGTAGTAATTGCAGAAAAAGATTTATGGTATTTTGAGGATAGTGACTTATTTATTGATGTGAATGATGGCATTGATGAAATTTCATATACTGCAAAATAATCATTTTTAATATGATTTATTCAAGTAAATTCGCCATTAATTTGAGTATTTATTGGCAACTCAAGACAGTAAATCGACTTGAAATATTTTTAAAAACAGCGTCACGCAATGACTTTTGCGTGACGCTGTTTTTAATTTATATAATATATTACATAAACGGTAGACCTTCTGTTACTTCAAAATTTTCCTTCGCCTTATTACGCTTATCAACTTCTGCATATACTTTATGCCATTCTGGAAAATACTTATCTAACCGAATAGGCTTGAAGTCTTCTTTTTTGATACATGTCAATGTAGTAGAACCCGTTGTTGCAAGTTCACCTGATTCATTATAAATCTCATATTTATAAATCGAACGCAATCTAGAATATTTATCTACCCACGTTTTGATAGTTACTTTTTCAGGATAAAAAATTGATTTAATATATTTAATATCTAAGTCAACCACTGGTGAGATAATACCTGAATCTTCCATATCTTTGTAACTAAATCCTAACTTTGATATGTAGTCTGTTCTTGCTACTTCAAACCATGTAGGATAATTACCATGATAAATAACACCCATCTGATCCGTTTCTGAATAACGTGCCTCAATTGTTGTTAAACTATAAATCATCTTATTGCCCTCTTTTCAATCTTTCATCTCATACAATTTTACTATTTAAATATTAACATAAATCAAGTTCTGATACAGATAACGTCATTACTTTGAATAGAAAAATTTGATAAGCCTGTCCTAAAAAGAAAGTAATTCCCGAGATGAAAACACCTATTTCAAAAATCTATTTATATTCACTAAAATACAAATAAGAGGTTGAGACGATATCGCCTCAACCTCTGCAAATTAATTATTTATTAATTTTGACCTGCAAGTTTATTTCTTAATACAAGTTGTAAGATACCACCATGACGATAGTAATCCATTTCAACATTTGAATCGAAACGAGCTATCGCTTCAAATTCAATGACTTCGCCATTTTCTTTCTTAGCTTGTACTTTAACTAAGTCATGTGGCTTAACATTTTCATCAATGTCAACAGAGATAACTTCAGTACCATCGATACCTAAACTATCAGCTGATTCACCTTCTTGGAATTGTAATGGTAATACACCCATCATTACTAAGTTTGAGCGGTGAATACGTTCATAACTTTGAGCAATAACTGTTTTAACACCTAGTAGGTTTGTACCTTTAGCTGCCCAGTCACGTGAAGATCCCATACCATAATCATTGCCTGCTAAGACTACTAATCCAGTACCGTCTTCTTTGTATTTCATAGCTGCGTCAAATATAGACATTTGTTCGCCTGTTGGCCAGTAAGTAGTATAACCACCTTCTGTACCTGGCGCTAGTTGGTTTTTAATACGAATATTGGCAAATGTACCACGTACCATAACTTCATGGTTACCACGACGAGAACCATATGAGTTAAATTGACGAATTGGCACGCCATGTTCGATTAAATATCTACCTGCTGGTGTATCTTTACCGATTGCACCTGCTGGAGAAATATGGTCAGTCGTAACAGAGTCACCAAATTTACCCATTACACGTAAGTTATTTAAAGCATTAATTGTTCCAGGTTCTTTTGATAAACCTTGGAAGAATGATGGATTTTGAATATATGTTGATTCTGGATCAAAGTCGTATAAAGGTTGATCCGTAACATCAATTTCATTCCACATTTCATTGTTGTTATATACAGTTTCATACTCTTCTTTGAATAAAGCTGGTGTTACAACTGTATCTACTGTATCTGAAACTTCTTTGATTGATGGCCAAATATCTTTTAGATATACATCTTCGCCATCTTTACCTTTACCAAGTGGTTCATTTTGCAAGTCAATATCAACCGTACCAGCTAACGCATAAGCAACAACTAATTGTGGTGATGCTAAATAGTTTGCTTTAACTAATGGATGAATACGACCTTCAAAGTTACGGTTACCTGATAATACAGACGTAACTAGTAAATCTTCTTCAGCAATCGCTTTTTCGATTTCTTCTAATAATGGACCAGAATTACCAATACATGTTGTACAACCATAACCAACAAGGTTAAAGCCTAAATCATCAAGATATTTATCTAATCCTGAATCTCTTAGATAGCCTGTTACAACTTTAGAACCTGGCGCTAATGAAGTCTTAACATATTCTGGTACTTCAAGCCCTTTTTCAACTGCTTTTTTGGCAACAAGTCCAGCACCTAACATTACATATGGGTTAGATGTATTCGTACATGACGTTATTGCTGCAATTGCTAAGTCACCAGTCTTCATAGTAGTAGAAGTGCCATCTTTAAATTCGATTGTTGCAGTCTTATCAAATTCACTTTCATCGAATCCATGACCTTGGTTACCTGCTGGTGCAGTTACTGATTTTTCAAATTCTTTCTTCATATCACTTAAGAAAATTAAATCTTGAGGACGTTTTGGACCTGATAATGAAGCTTCAACTGTAGATAAATCTAACTCAACTACATCAGTGTAGTCTGGCTCATCTTTATCTACTGTAAAGAACATACTATTTTCTTCTAAATATGTTTTAACAAGTTCAATTTGTTCTTCTGAACGACCAGTTAAGCGTAAATATTTTAATGCTTCTTCATCAACTGGGAAGAAACCACATGTTGCACCATATTCAGGAGCCATGTTAGCAATTGTCGCACGGTCCGCTAATGGTAAATGTTGTACACCAGGACCGAAGAATTCAACAAATTTACCTACAACGCCTTTTTTACGTAATTCCTGAGTAACGCGTAATGCTAAGTCAGTAGCAGTAGCACCTTGTGGTAAAGCATTAGATAATCTAACACCGATTACTTCTGGAATTGGGAAATATGAAGGTTGACCTAACATACCTGCTTCGGCTTCAATACCGCCTACGCCCCAACCTAATACACCAAGACCATTAATCATTGTTGTATGAGAGTCTGTTCCTACTAACGTATCTGGGAATGTAACTGTTTCACCATCAACTTCACGCGCATGTACTACATTCGCTAAATATTCTAAGTTTACTTGGTGAACGATACCAGTTGCTGGTGGTACAGCACTGTAGTTATTAAATGCTTTTGTTGCCCAATTTAAAAATTGATAACGTTCATAGTTTCTTTCAAATTCTAATTTCATATTACGTTCTAATGCATCTGGATTTGCATAACTATCTACTTGAACTGAGTGGTCAATAACTAAGTCTACAGGTACTTCTGGATTGATTTTATTTAAATCTCCACCGACATCGTTCATCGCTTTACGTAATGAAGCTAAATCCACGACTGCAGGTACACCTGTAAAGTCTTGTAAAATAACACGTGAAGGTTTGAAAGGTACTTCACCTTCTGAACCTTTTGTGAATTCTGATAACGCTTTGATATGTTCGTCAGTAATTACAAAACCATCTTCTTGTCTTAACACTGATTCTAGTAGTACTCTAATTGAATATGGCAATTGCGATACCTTAGTTAAACCTTGTTCTTCTAAAGTATTTAAATCATAGTAAGTGTATGATTTCCCGTTTAAATCAAACGACTTTTTCGCTTGTTGCTTAATATTAGAAGCCATATAAATCCCCCTTGAAATTTTTGTTATATATGCCGTTAATCAAATTGTATAATTATATGTGCTTTAAAACAACTAGATAGCGTTAGAAACCTCCGTTATTTAGTTTTGAATTTTCAATCAGTATGTATAAGTAATGCTTATCACTAGATAACTGTGTAATAAGTTATTATTATCAATTGAGAATCATTATCATTCTTTTTATCTTTACAACTGATTATTATATCGTTGCATTTTAAATTTCGTAAAAAAAGCTAAGGACCACAAATGGACCTTAGCCTTTATTAAAGCATATAGATTATTTTTCAGATTTTTCAGCGTCTCTTAATGGCGTACGCTTTTCAATAATATCTTCTTCATAATCTTCTTGTTGATGTTGAACATAATCTTGTAATCTATGTTTATTAGGTGTCAATGTTAAACCTAAGAATTTACGTTCTTGGTTCGCATCTTTATAGAACGAAATCATCATCATTATTACTACAAAGGAGAATGGCAAGGCACTTATGATAGCAGCACTCTGAATTGCATTAAGTGCTTTTGCACCATCGCCACCACCAGCAAATAATAATACGAATGCGATTAATGATTGTGACACACCCCATGTTACTTTAATAACATTTGATGGTTCTAGTGATCCATTCGTTGTTTGCATACCTAATACAAACGTCGCTGAGTCAGCTGATGTAATAAAGAATGATGCAATCAATACTAATGCGATAATTGATAATATCATGCCTAATGGCAGATGATTAAATACACCGAATAGTTGTGTCTCAGCAGTCATTTTGAATAGCTCTGGATGTTTTTTACCTGTTTCAATGCCTAACACACCAAACACACTAAACCAGATAAAACTAATAATAACTGGTACTAAAAGTACGCCTCCGATAAATTCACGAATTGAACGTCCTTTAGAAACACGTGCAATGAAGATACCTACGAATGGGCTCCAACTTAACCACCAACCCCAATAGTAAAGTGTCCAACTAGACATCCATTCACGTTTTTGAGGATTTTGTGCTGCAGTGTCAAAAGTATTTAATAAGAATGAATTTAACAAGCTACCTGTTGAACTTGTCATCATATTTAATATTAAAACAGTTGGTCCAATGATTAATACTGCAATCATCAATACTGCACCTAAACTGATGTTTAAGTTACTTAAGTATTGGATACCTTTACTTAAGCCTGACCAAGCACTCATAATAAATAGAACAGTTACTATAACTATGATAATCGCTTGAACCCAAACATTATTTGGTATACCGAATAAGTAATGTAGCCCACCATTGATTTGTAATGCTCCCATACCAAGTGATACGGCAACACCTACTACTGTAGCGAATACAGCTAGTACATCAATAATTGTCCCAATTGGGCCTTCAACTTTATTTCCTAAGATAGGACGTAATGTTCTTGAAATCAAACCTGGTTCGCCTTTTCTAAATTGGGCATATGCAAGTGCTAATGCTACTACACCATAAATTGCCCAAGCATGGAATCCCCAATGGAAAAATGTTGAACGTAATGCTTCTGTGTATGCGGCTGTAGTTTTTGGATCTGCATTAGGTGGTGACGCAAAATGTGCCATTGGTTCTGCTGCACCATAGAATACTAATCCAATCCCCATACCAGCACTGAATAACATTGCAAACCAAGAAATAGTGTTAAATTCTGGTTTGTCATTCGGTTTTCCTAATTTCAATTTACCAATCGGACTGAAGATTAGGAAAATACAGAAGAAGACAATAAATGTTGTAAGAATTAAGTAATACCATCCAAGTTTATCCGTTATCCATAGTTTTATATTATTAGTAACTGTATCAAATTGGGTTGGCATAACTGCACCAATAACAACTACTATCGCTACTAATATTGCACTATAGATAAAAACTGGAGATATCTTCTTACCATTAAGTTGGTTACTAGAAGAATTCATAATTAATTACTCCCTTTCTTATCATATTAAATTTTCGAACTCCAAAATAGAAAATTTAGTTTTTCTAAATATCTCTATTTTATGTAATAGCCACGTATTACGATAACAAAACAATGAGTTAATTTCAAATTTCGTTTAAAAAACTATTTTCTTAAATTTGAATTTAATGTATACTAATCTTTAAATTCAAATTAAGAGGAGTTAATTATATGTTTAAGGAATTTAAAGAGTTTGCACTTAAAGGCAACGTCTTAGATTTAGCAGTAGCTGTAGTTATGGGTGCAGCATTTAATAAAATTGTTACAGCTTTAGTTTCTTACATTATTATGCCATTAATTGGTTTAATATTCGGAACAGTTGATTTTGCTAAAAGCTGGTCATTTATGGGCATCAAATATGGTATGTTTGTTCAATCAATCATAGACTTTATCATCATTGCATTTGCATTATTTATCTTTGTAAAAATTGCAAATACTTTAATGAAAAAAGAAGAAGAAGAAGAAGAAATCGAAGAAAATACAGTATTGTTAACTGAAATTCGCGATTTATTACGTGAGAAAAATTAAATATTTGCCATAAAAGACCAATCAAACGAAGCCATTTGATTGGTCTTTTCTTCTAAATAAAGATATGTTTATTGTTTCTTAAATTGTGCTATGCTTTGGTATTGTTCTGATATAACTTCTAAAATTATTGGAATTCTTTGTTTTAACTCACTTACATGTGAAATTATACCAACCATTCGCCCACTCGATTTTAAACTTAAAAGTGTGTCTAAGGCAGTTTCTAAAGTTTCTTGATCTAATGTGCCAAAACCTTCATCAACGAACATAGAGTCTAATGAGATTCCTCCTGACTCTTGTTGAACAATTTCACTTAACCCTAACGCTAAGGCTAATGATGCTTGGAAAGTTTCGCCACCTGAAAGAGATGTAATATGTCGTGATTGATTTGAGTGAGAATCAAACACATCTATTTCAAGTCCACTGTATCCTTGTGAAATTTGTGATCTTCTCGTTAATTGATACCTTTGACCAGTCATTAGCGCTAATCGTTGATTGGCTTGAGCCAAAATTCTTTCTAAATAGTAAATCAGTACGTAGTTTTCTAAAGTCAATTTTTGATCATTTTTACCTGCTAATATCTCCGCTAACTGGAAAATTTCTTGCTGTGTCTGTAACGCATTGTTTAACGTTTCTATAATGTTCTTTATTTCATTAATTTTCTTTCGATTAAGTTCCATTTTATACTCATGCTGACTCAATGAGGTTGATATCGTTTCCAGTGCATTTTGCTTGTTTTTATAGTCTTCAGTCAGCAATTCTATATCTTCTGGTTTTCTTTCCATTGTTTCTTCATTTAATTGTTTGATGATTAACTCCATCGATTGTTTCGATTTTTCATATGATTCTACTTCTTTTTCTAGTGCTTCTTTTTCCGATGTTTGAGCTGTTACTTGATAAATTTGATCGAGCGTTGTAAATCCAATACTCTGCATTTCATCTTGGATTTTATTGTTGATTTTTTCAATATCATTTTGCAATTCATCCTTATTTTTATCTAAATAACTTTTACTATTGCGCTCTACTGCCAATGTACTATTAAAATTTTGAATTTTTTGTTCCAACTCTTTTGTTTTATTATCAAAATCATTCACTTTATTATAATAGTGTTTGTAAATATCACTAAATTGATTAATTTCATTATATCCGGTCGTGTTCTCAAAATCATTAATAATCATTTCATTCTGTTTTAATTCATGCACTTTATTTTGTATTGCTATCTGTAAATCATGATAGTTATTTTCTAATTGCTGTTGTTTTAATTTTAATTTTTCAATAGCTTCGTTTTCCTTTTCAACTAAAACTTTTTCTTTATATTTCTTAGCGAGGTCTAATTCACGATCTTCATAATTCGTTGTTGCAATAGATTCCTCATTATACTTAAGTAATTGTTCGTCAATGTATTGCAATTCACTTTCATTCTTTATTTTACTTTCATTTAATTTATTTTTTTGTGTTTCGATTTCTGAAAGTTGTTTTTCTCTTCGGTTTAACTCTGCAAAATCAATATGTTCTTCTATAGAATTTATATGACTTCCACAAATAGGACAAGTATCTCCTGAATGTATTGAAGACTGTATTTGCTTAATCATTTCTCTCTTATCATTTAAATGGATATTGGTTTTATCGATAGTTTGGTACTTATCCATTAAATCAACTAATGCACTTTCATTCTCTTTCAAAAATGTTTGTTTTTGTGTCTTTCTTTTCAACAATGCGTCATATTCTTTTTTGTCTTGCTCATTTTGCTTTAAAACTTTAATTTCGTCTTTCAAAACATATATTTCTTCATTTATATACTCTAATTTTTTATAATTGGTGTGGCGTTGTTGTAATTGATTTTGTGTATCATTGATATTAATCTCATTATCTTTTAATTGCTCACGTAAATTCAAAAGTTCCTCATTATATAACTTGAATCGATTGTAGGCCTCACTATATTTTGAAGACTTATCATAAAAAATCTTTGTTTTATCAACAAAGTCACGATACTGTTCTATTTCATTAATATTATTTTTATAAAATTCTAATTCATCAATACTGTTCTTTAACTTTTCTTCAAGTTCTGCTAAATTTCTATCTTTTTCATTAATTTCAACATTTACTTTTTCTTTTTTCGATATTAAATTTTCTTTTGTATCTAATAAATTTACAACTGGACGTACTTCATTAATTTCTTTTATCCGTTTGATTTTTTTATTGATTTCGTCTTCACGTACCAACAATGAATCATATTCTTTCCTTTTGATATCTAAATGTTTTAGTGATTCTTGTAATTTCATATTCTCATTCAATTTAACTTCTGCTTGATTTAACAATTCTTGGTTTGCTTTCTTTTGTTGATTTAATTCTTTTTGAATTTCAGTCGCTTTTTTTTCAAAATCCGGTAATACTTCAAGCAAACGATTCGTTTGTCTAGCATTAACCATTTTATGTTCATTTAAATTGTCAGCTTCAAATGTTTGGATTTCTTGCCAAAAATTTTCTAAGGTATTAAAATGTTTTTCAATTTGTTGCCTAACTTCTTTCACATCTTCAGTAAGATATTTTTGAATTTCTTCAAACCTTTGACTATTAAACAAAGTCCTTAAAATCTCTTGCTTTTCTGAACTTTTTGATAATAGAAACCTTTTGAACTCACCTTGAGGTAAAATAAATAACTGTCTAAATTGGTCTGCATTCACACCTAAAAGTTGTTTAATATATTGATTTCCATTATTTATTTTGCTTTCTCTAAGTACATATTCATCTTTTTCTAATTGATATACAACTAATTGACCTAATGTTTTATTTTTATTGCCTTCTTTTATAAATGCGCCCTGTCTCTGGATTTTAAAAACATTGTTTCGTAATTTAAACTCGAATTCAACCTTCATAGGCATATTATTTTCCGCAAAATGACTTCTTAAATCTCCTTCTTTTCGATCTTTCGTTGAAGCTTCACCAAATAATGCATATACAATAGCATCGAATATCATTGTTTTACCGGAGCCAGTTTTTCCGCTAATTAGAAATAATTGGTTATTATTTACATAGGTAAAATCAATCGTTTCATTTAAAAATGGTCCAAAATTATTTAATTTCAATTTAATAGGTCTCATTTATTTAGTATCTCCTTCAAGTAATTCAGACATGATGCTCTCTATTTTTTTACTTTGATTTTTAGTAAGCTGTTCATCTGTGATACTTTGATAGAAATTATCTATTATCGTTGAATCATCTAATTTCTGTATTTCAATATTTTCATGATGTATTGGTGTATCAAAGTTAAATGTTTGGTTAGTAAGTGCCAAGGTATTTGGATAAATCTTTTTTAAGTGCATCATTGGATCACTTACGTGAGACATATGTTTTAATTTAAAATGGAAGTAATTATCTTTATGCATTACAGCTAACTTTTCTTGAATAGCATCTTCGTAATCACCTTCAATAACTTCTAATTGTCTTAGTGGTTGCAATTGAATAAACTTATCACTAATTACATTGTCTATGATTTCTAATTTTTTATAGCCTTTAGGTTGATTTGCTTCTGAAAAAGAATACTGCAAAATTGAGCCACTATAATTAATAAAATTTGATTTGATACTGAAGGGATGATGCAAATGACCTAACATCACTCTATCAAACTGTTGAAAAGCATCCTCAGATACAGATTCGACTGTGCCAATTGTGAGTGGTCTTTCCGATTCTGAACGTATTCCACCATGAACTGTTAAATGCCCAATTAAAATATTAACTTTATCTGTATCTATAACTTCTGACATATACTCCAACGCTTTATTAAGTGCCTGTTGATGAGTCTCTATGGATTTATCATCAAAAAAGAATTGCGCTTCATTAATAGTGGCAAAAGGCAACGTATAAAAATCAACATTTTCAATTGATATCGGCTTAGTAATAGCTTCAAGCTGTGTACGTATATACATTCCAGACTTTTCAAACCATTTTGCACCATAGTTCAATCTTTCTCTACTATCATGATTACCATTTGTTATTATTATTGGTATATTCATCTTCAAATTCAAAGTATCAATAACTGATTCTAATAATTGGATTGCGTCTTTATTGGGATAACTCGTATCATACAAATCACCTGCAACGACAATAACATCTGGCTGTTCTTCTTCCATTGCAACAATAAATTTATCTAATATATATTGTTGATCTTCTAGTAAAGATTTTCCATTTA
This sequence comes from Staphylococcus caeli, assembly GCF_900097965.1. Lineage (GTDB taxonomy): Bacteria > Bacillota > Bacilli > Staphylococcales > Staphylococcaceae > Staphylococcus > Staphylococcus caeli. The sequence continues at coordinate 8,744 of NZ_FMPG01000020.1, read as the reverse complement.
AAATTCTTCCTAAATGCCAATCAGCAGTATGTATAATTTTCATAAAATCACCTTTCTACAGAACGTTTGTTCGTATATAATTTTATATCACCTTATTATTATTTTCAAGTAAAAAAATGAGGCTGGACATTTTTGCCACAACCTCAAAGTTATTATTTTAACAATCAATGTCTGATTGCAAAACATTATAAATTTTCTTATTGAACTCGATTAAGTAAACTTTCAAATCACTAACTTAATTATAAATTTTAATTAATTAACTAATGTTTTTTTCACTTTTTTATATTTATACAACATAGCCAAGCGCCAAGGGACAATCATGCAAAAAGCAAGTAAGAAAAACATGCCGGCTATTTCCCCTGGATCTATTTGATTACTAATAAAAATTTTAATTACTGTACGTATTAATAATAGAGAAATTAAAATTATTGGAAAAGCCTTTGATCTTTTCATGTATATTTCTCTACCTTTTGTTTCGAACCTAGAAGTCCAAATTAAAATTGTAGAAAATGCAACACCTAATATGATACATTCTATTATTTCTAACCCTGTTAACCTAAAATATGGTACGACATACATTAATGCACCTGTCGCCATGAAAAAGGGGGGAAGTATAATTTTCTTTTCATTTACTGGAAATTGTTGCGCCTTCATTCTTATAATGATTACACCGATACCCATTATAAAAGCAAAAGCTATTGAAAAAATTAAATATAACAAGCTTACACCTTCTTTACGTTTCTAAAAGTGATATTTACTTTCGTAAGTATATCATTTAACCAAGTATTAATCAGTAATTATAAATCGAATTCAATATACTTTTTAGATACCTAAATATAGTTACAGCTATAACCCCGCCACAGACAAAAATAAAGGCTGAGAGTTACTTTTCGAAAGTAGCTCTCAGCCCTTTAATGATTCGCTATTTAGACTTTTTCATTTGGTCTTGTTGATTCTTATTCATCATTGTCATCATTTGATTTATTTTCTTTTGAGAAGGTTTTTGACCCATTTGCATCATCATCATACGTAGCATTTCTTCATTGATTGGTGGGTTCTTTTTAAGATAATCCATCATATATTTTCTTGCTAGTAAAAATCCACCTACTAAACCTAGTATTAACGCTAACACGATTAATACAATTGCTAACCAAGTTGCCATTGTTTCACCCACTTTCCTATCCTAATGAATTTTACTAAAATAAGAGCTCTATTTCAAGAGCAACAATATTTATATTACTTTCGACCTAAGTATTATATCAATTCAAAAATCATTTTGTAAATATTAGCTTTTTATATCATAGAAAAAATGGTATGAGTGTTTAATTCTCATACCATTTTCTAATTAATCATTACATTTTAAAATGTTTGAATTTGATTTAAAACATTTTCTTTTGTAAAACCATATTTTTCAACAACTAAATCACCAGGTGCACTTGCTCCAAATCCTTCAATACCAATAACTTTACCTTCAGTACCTACATATTTATGCCATCCAAGTGGTGATGCCATTTCAATAGCAACACGTTTAGTGATTGATGCTGGTAATACTGATTCTTTATATTCTTTTGATTGTTTTTCAAAAGCATTCCAGTTTGGCATAGAAACAACACGTACGCCTTTACCTTGTGCCTCTAAATCTTTAGCAGCTTCTATTGCTAAATTAACTTCTGAGCCTGTAGCTAATAATAAGAATTCTGCAGCTTGATCAGATTCAAACACAACATAAGCACCCTTACGAACACCCTCTTCTACAGTTTCTTTGTCAAGATCCATTGTAGTTAAGTTTTGGCGTGTTAAGACTAATGAAGTTGGTGTTGATTCTGATTCTAAAGCTACTTCCCATGCTACTCTTGTTTCGTTTCCGTCAGCTGGACGAATTACATTCATATTAGGAATAGCTCTTAAACCTGCTAATTGTTCAATAGGTTCGTGTGTAGGTCCGTCTTCACCAACAGCAATCGAATCATGTGTAAATATGAATGTAGAATTAAGTCCCATAATTGAAGACAAACGTAAAGCTGGTTTTAGATAATCACTAAATACGAAGAAAGTTGCACCGTATGGATGTAATCCACCGTGAGCAGCCATACCATTCACTGCTGCACCCATCGCAAACTCACGTACACCAAACCAAATATTTTTACCTTCTGGTGTTGTTTTGTCAAAATCAGGTGCTTCTTTTACATTAGATTTATTTGAACCAGCTAAGTCTGCTGAACCACCAAAGAATGAAGGTACAGTCTTACTTAACGCTTGGATAACTTCACCTGAATCGGCACGTGATGCCCCACTATGACCAGCTTCGAAGTGTGGTAAAGCATTACTATAGTCAACTGGTAATTTACCACTAATCGCTAACTTGAATTCTTCTGCTAATTCTGGATATTTAGTAGTATATTCTTCAATCAGTTTATTCCATGCCTCTTCTTTTTCATTTGCACGTTTTAACATACTTTGTTGGAATATTTCATATACTTCTTGAGGTACGTTAAAACGTTTTTCAGGGTCTAAGCCATATTTTTCTAACGCTAATTTTCTTTCATCTTCTCCCAATGGCGCTCCGTGAACACCATGTGTACCTTCTTTATTTGGTGCACCAAAACCTATAATTGTTTTAATTTCAATAATAGTAGGTACATCTTGAGATTTAGCTTCTTCAATTGCTTTGTCAATTGCGTCTAAATCATTTCCATCTTTAACAAGTATGTGTTTCCAACCATATGCTTCAAAACGCCCTTTGATATCTTCAGAAAATGCTTTATCTAAGTCGCCATCTAATGAGATGTCATTTGAATCATATAGTACAATTAGTTTATCTAACTGGTTATGGCCTGCTAATGAAGCTGCTTCATGAGAAATGCCTTCCATTAAATCTCCGTCAGAAGCTAACACATATGTGTAATGGTCAACTACTTTAGCATCTTGTTTATTAAATTTACCTGCTAAATGTTTTTCTGCCATAGCCATACCAACAGACATTGCAAATCCCTGTCCAAGCGGTCCAGTAGTTACTTCAACACCATCTGTGTGTTTAAATTCAGGGTGTCCAGGCGTTTTTGAACCCCATTGTCTAAATTGTTTTAACTCTTCTAATTCTAAACTTCCCGATACATGCAATAAACTATATAAAAGAGCCGAACCATGTCCTGCTGACAATACAAAACGATCTCTATCAAAGAAGTTTTTTGATTGGGGGTTAAAGTTTAAATGACGTGTCCATAATGTATATGCCATTGGAGCAGCACCCATAGGTAATCCTGGGTGTCCTGAGTTAGCCTGTTCAACTGCATCGATACTTAACGCTCTAATCGTATCAACTGCTAATTGATCTTTTTCTTTATTCATTTATATGACTTCCTTTCTTCTAGCAAGATTCTAACCTATTATACCTTATTTATTATTCATTTAACAAAAAATTGATTTACTCTTTATCTTCTTTTTCTTTGGTATCTAATATATTTTTCACTTTATCTGGAGTAACATCATTTCCTTCTGGGTCAATAACTCTGGTACTTTCTAACTGTTGTTTGAATTTTTTTCTGAAAGACTTTAAATATGCTTCTCTAAGTTTAGATTGCTCTTTAGCTTCTTTTTCTGTCAGTCCTTGCTCTTTTTTCTTTTTAGCCAGTTCATTTATACGTTCTAAATCTACGCCATCTACGTTAGTCATGACATACCTCCGTTAATTTTTTCATATAGAAAAATATAACAAAAAATTGAGCGAAACAAAATCGTTTCGCTCAATGTCCCCAGTCTCTGTATATAACTATTTTATTTATATATACACTTTTGTTAATGTACTGCTGCAAAAACAGGTTGAGCTTCATGTTCGCTTTTTTGCTCTGTTTCAGTGTTTTTCTGTTCGCTGTCATTAGATTGATGTACCATTTGATGATCTGTCATTTCGTACGTTTGTTCTGAATTCGCATTGTTATGTGCACTTAATATAAATAATGCACAAAGCACCATAGTTACAACTAATACTATCATATAAGCTTTTATTTGAGATTTATATATTTTTATCATTTAAGGTCACTCCTAGAACGTTTGTTTGTAATATCACTTTATCAGAACGCTTGTTCTATGTCAACACTTAAACGAACAAACGTTTGTAATTTATAAATGTACATGCTATAATTAAGTCAAATTAAATTAGGGAGTGCCTATTATGAGAGAGTTAACAAAACGACAAAATGAAATATTTGAATATATCAAGCAGACTGTTCATTCGAAAGGGTATCCACCAAGTGTGAGAGAAATTGGTGAAGCTGTAGGCTTAGCTTCCAGTTCTACTGTGCACGGACATTTATCTAGATTAGAAGAAAAAGGTTATATACGAAGAGACCCTACTAAACCACGCGCAATTGAAATTGTAAATGAACAATTAGGCGAACCAGTTAATATGGAAGAAACAATTCATGTTCCTGTAATAGGTAAAGTAACCGCTGGAATACCTATTACAGCGGTAGAAAATGTAGAAGAATACTTTCCTTTACCTGAGCATTTTACTTCGACACACAACAGTGACATTTTCATATTAAATGTAGTTGGTGATAGTATGATTGAAGCTGGAATACTTGATGGAGATAAAGTGATTGTTAGAAGTCAAACTATCGCTGAAAATGGTGATATTATTGTTGCTATGACTGAGGAGAATGAAGCTACTGTTAAACGTTTTTTCAAAGAGAAAACACACTATCGCTTACAACCTGAGAATAGTACAATGGAACCAATATACTTAGATCAAGTTGCAGTACTAGGTAAAGTAGTAGGATTATTTAGAGAAATGTAATTAGCGTTATCATCAAATCAAAGACACTCTCAAAAAAATAAGAGGATGCGCAGTTTGCGCAACCTCTTATTTTTCATTCTTTTTCTCTAAAACGTCTTTCACTTTTTCAAGAATATCTTCTGTTTTATTTTCTTTTTTAGTAGTCATAACTTACTCATCCTCACAAAATAAAGGATACCCTTTTACAACACAAAATAAACATTAGCCAGAATAGTTTTCTGTCCAATATGGTTGTTTGTTTTCATTAAAATCCACACCAACACCAAGTGTTTTAAATTCTTGTTTTAATATATTTTTTCTGTGACCTAATGAATTCATTAAACCTTCGTGTGCATATATGCTACTTGTTTGTCCATAAGCTAGATTTTCACCAGCAGTATTAAAGTCATGGCCATCAGCTTTCAATCTATCAAATGGAGACTCACCTGATAAATTATTATGATCAAAATAACGGTTATCAGCCATATCTTTACTGTGCTTTCTTGCAGTATCAGAAATACTTGCTGAATAAGTTAAAGGTTCTAATTGATGTTGAACGCGTTCAGCATTCACTAAATCAAAATTTTGCAATTCAAAACTTTTAGCTAGTCCGTCTGAAGGTGCACCGTACTGTTCTTGTAACCGATTCTCCATCTTATCACTGACTTGTAAAAGTGCCGTTAAATTATTATCATTATGTTTATCATAAAAAACGGTTGTATAGATTTGGTCTTTATGAAAATTATCATAACCATCATCTTGAACATCAAATTTTACGCGCCCTTTTTGCTTTTCAGTTATAGGTTGACCTAAACGTTCCCTTACAACTGATTTAGGCGAACCGTACTTTATTTTTGATTTAGAAGAAATTACATTTTGATTACTGTATAAAGCATGCACTTTATTATCAATGTAACTTACCATTACAAATGATTTATAATTGTCAGAGAAGTAAGTAAACCATTTTGTACCATATTCGTTTGATGTAACTCTTTGAGCCGTACCTAGTTTATCTTCAACATTTTGTTTCGACATATTTATTTGAATATTGTTTATAGCAAAATCTTGTTTACTCGGTACTTTTAATGCATCGTTTGTCATTGATTTGTCTGTAGTCCAACTATCTACTTTAGATTTAAAGGTTTGCTGTAATGACAACATTGATGATGATTCTTTAATAGGAACAATTAAGACAATGGCCAAGAAAATTACTATGTATACTAAAAATTTTCTAATTTTTTACACCTACTAAAATTTAGTCTCTATCTCCATTGAAAATTGAATTTCTAACAATTACATAATCCACTTTTCTTAATGAGTTTAAATCTTTACCGCCTGCATATGAAATTGAACTTTGTAAATCCTGTTGCATTTCAATTAATGTATTAAATAAAGAACCTTTGTGTTCAACAAACATTTTTTTACCTTCTACATTCTTATGTTCACCTTTTTGGAATTCTGATGCACTACCGAAGTATTCTTTATACATTTTACCATCTAACTCAACCGTTTCACCTGGTGATTCTTCATGTGCAGCAAATAATGAACCAACCATAACCATTGATGCGCCAAAACGGATAGATTTTGCTATGTCACCATGAGTTCTAATACCGCCATCAGCAATGATTGGTTTACGTGCGGCTTTACTGCAGTGATTTAATGCAGATAACTGCCATCCACCAGTACCGAATCCTGTTTTAATTTTAGTAATACAAACTCTACCCGGACCAATACCTACTTTAGTTGCATCAGCACCAGCATTTTCTAATTCGCGAACTCCTTCTGGCGTACCTACGTTACCAGCAATTACAAATACTTCTGGAATATGTTGTTTAATATGTTTGATCATATTAATAACTGAATCAGAATGGCCATGTGCAATATCAATCGTAATATATTCAGGTATTACTTTTTCAGCTGCTAATTTTTCAACAAAATCAAATTCACGGTCTTTTACACCTACTGAAATAGAAGCAAATAAACCTTTGTCTTGCATTTTTTTAGTAAATGGAATTCGACCTTCTTCATCAAATCTATGCATAATGTAGAAATAATCATTTTCCGCAAACCATTCAGCTAATGTTTCGTTCATAACAGTTTGCATATTGGCTGGAACAACTGGTAATTTAAAGCTTCTTGGGCCAAATTCAACAGTTGTATCACACTCAGAACGACTATTTACAATACATTTATTCGGTATAAGTTGGATATCTTCGTAATCAAAAATTTTCACTATTTAACAAACCCCTAACATTTTTAATAAAACATTTATATAATGGTAAGATTTTCATTATAAATATGATAATTGTTATAGAAAAAATTAATTGATTTGCCATAATTTCCGAACAATAACATTTATACTATCTTAACCAATAGATAATATACATTGTTTTAAACTAAATGTAAATGCACATGAGTCTGAAATTACCAACTTGCTTTTTTTACACCAGGGATTTGTCCTTTGTGTGCATATTCTCTTAATGCTATACGTGACATTCCAAACTTACGATATACACCTCTTGGGCGTCCTGTGACCTTACAGCGGCGTGTTAACCGAGTTGGTGATGAATCTCTCGGTAACTTTCTCAATGCTTCATAGTCACCCTTTGCTTTTAATTCTTGACGCAATTCAAAATATTTTTCAACCATGCGTTCTCTTTTTTCTTCTTTTGCTATTTTCGATTTTTTAGCCACTTGAAATCTCTCCTTTTACAAATCGTAATTATTACGTTTTATATACTAACATAAATATTTATCATTTCAACAATAATTTTCTCTATTAAATATTTTTCATTTATTGTACATAACGTTAACTTGTTAAAAAGCAAAAGTTAAAATTCCATAAAACTTTATTGAAAAGTTCTAGTTCTTATGCTAAAATTTTAAAACGTAATCATTACTGTTAAGAAAGAGGTGTGCACTTTGCGCGTAAATATTACATTAGCATGTACAGAATGTGGCGACCGTAATTATATTTCTACGAAAAATAAAAGAAATAATCCTGAACGTATTGAACTTAAAAAGTTCTGCCCAAGATTAAATAAATATACATTACATCGCGAAACTAAATAATATAATGCAAATCTTATCTTTTAAATACGACAAATTTAGAAATTGATGAATAGCACTATATTTTAACTCAGACTAGTACAATTAAGTACTGGTCTTTTTTTATGCACTTAAATTCTTTCCCTTCTATATTAATATACTTACCAAGCTTTTTTATTTTAATTAGAGTGAAATTTATATTACAAAATATGACATTTCTGTTCGTTGTTTTATCAATTATTGCCCCTATATAATATATGCAACAACTAAAGGAGATGAACAAAATGAAAAAAGTCTTTTTATTATTAACTAGTTTCTGTTTTATAATTTTATTAATTTTAATAGTCTTATCAGTGTTGTCTTTTACTAAGTCCAATAATGAAAGCGAAATATCACAAATTATAGATCAGTATAACCCCCTGGTAAAAAGCAACACTCGTACCTCATCACAAAACACAACCCAGATAAATTATTAGAACATGGCAGAGTGAGCTACACTCAAGATACCGTTGATGAACATGGAAATGTCACCAAATTAACATTTACAACAATTGAAAAGTTAAAACCAAATCGCTATTTAAAGGTTACACATAAAAGAGATTACGTTAAAACATATGAAGAAGTTAGCGAAAAAGAAGTCCCTACTAAAGCTTTAAAAGAAGGCTATACACTTTTAACGGTTGGTGAGTAAAATCATCAATCGTTTTTTTTATGTTTGAATACAAAAAAAGCACAAATATCTCTATAATTATAAGCGACGAAACCATAATTAAGGAGAGATATCTGTGCCCTATACTTATAATAAAACAAATTACCTTGGTTTGAAAGTAGATAATATTTATTTTTCAAATGAATTACCTCAAGAAATATACTACAAATGCATCAAAACACTATTTTATAAAGCTGTTTTAACCTATGATGT
>NZ_FMPG01000037.1 GCF_900097965.1 Staphylococcus caeli | reverse complement strand
AAAGCTTACTTACAGCTCCCCAAAGCATATCGTCGTTAGTAACGTCCTTCATCGGCTTCTAGTGCCAAGGCATCCACCGTGCGCCCTTAATAACTTAATCTTTTTTGACTTTCAACACGAACGTGTCGGTTGAAAACCCAAAATGTTATTAATCTGTGAGTGTTCTTTCGAACACTAGCGATTATTTCTTTTTGAATTCAAAGCTTGTTAAAAACTCTAATTCACTCGGTTTTGCTTGGTAAAATCATAAATTTTACTTACTTATCTAGTTTTCAATGTACAAATTTTATGGTGGAGACTAGCGGGATCGAACCGCTGACCTCCTGCGTGCAAAGCAGGCGCTCTCCCATCTGAGCTAAGCCCCCATAAAAGCAATATTAAAATCAATGGTGGGCCTAAGTGGACTCGAACCACCGACCTCACGCTTATCAGGCGTGCGCTCTAACCAGCTGAGCTATAGGCCCATTCTCGATGTGAATACTCTAATGAGCATTCAAAACTGAATACAATATGTCAATGTTATTCCTGCATCTTCGTAAGAAGATGTTCCGAATATATCCTTAGAAAGGAGGTGATCCAGCCGCACCTTCCGATACGGCTACCTTGTT
>NZ_FMPG01000015.1 GCF_900097965.1 Staphylococcus caeli | reverse complement strand
AAGTATACGGCACAGATATCTCTCCTTAATTATGGTTTCGTCGCTTATAATTATAGAGATATTTGTGCTTTTTTTGTATTCAAACATAAAAAAACGATTGATGATTTTACTCACCAACCGTTAAAAGTGTACAGCCTTTATTTATAGATCGCTAATGTTTTTTCAACGCATACTACAAATAAAAACACTTTTAACAAAATATAGAGATTTTGCGTCTAATACAACAATCCAATACATTCATATCAACGTCCTAGAGTATTTCAAGCGCATCTTAACAAAACATTTACATTAACTATATTTGTAATTAATAAAAGGTGTGTAGTATAGAAACTGTAAGAAATACATATAACTTTTTGGGTTATTTATTTACTAGGAGGATGTTTCAATGAAAAAATGGCAATTATTTGGTACTACAGCAATTGGTGCTTCACTTTTATTAGGTGCTTGCGGTGGCGGCAACTCTGATTCAGGTAAAGACGGAGGAGAAGTAAAAGGCGATGGTTCATCAACAGTAGGTCCAATCATTGAAAAACTTAACGAAAAATTTGCTCAAGATAACAAAGATGTAACTGTATCAAACGGTACTGCAGGTACTGGTGGCGGTTTTGAAAAATTCATCTCAGGTAGCACTGATTTTTCAAATGCATCTAGACCAATAAAAGATGAAGAGAAGAAAAAATTAGACGACAAAGGTATTAAATATGACGAGTTCAAAATTGCTCAAGATGGTGTGACAATTGCTGTCAGCAAAGACAATGATTTCGTTGACGAATTGTCTAAAGAACAGCTTAAAGAAATTTATTCAGGTAAAGCTAAGACTTGGAAGGACGTAAATCCAAAATGGCCTTCTAAAGAAATCAAAGCATTCTCACCTGACCAAGCACACGGTACTTACGATTTCTTCACTGAAGAAGTAATGGACAAAGGTGATATCAAAGCAGAGAAAAATGCTGATACAAATGTAATTGTACAATCAGTACAGAAAAACAAAGAAGGTATCGGTTACTTCGGTTACAACTTCTACGTACAAAATAAAGACAAATTAAAAGAAGTTAAAATTAAAGACGATAAAGGGAAAACAACTGAACCAACTAAGAAAACAATCCAAGATGGTTCATATGCTCTAAGCAGACCTTTATTCATCTATACTAATGAGAAAAAACTAAAAGATAATAAAGGATTCCAAGACTTCATGAAATTTGTTCTTGAAGACAAAGGTAAATCAGCTAATGACGCTGGATTCGTTGCATTACCTAAGAAAGACTACACTGAACAACAATCTAAACTAAAAGATATTATTGGTAAAGACAGCAAAAAAGAAGATAAAAAAGAAAGTAAATAATAGCAATATAGCTTAGGGTTGGGATTCTGGAATTGGGGAACAAAGTAAGATTGTTAAATACTTTGTCTCTGAAATTCCAGTCCCAACTTTTTTAAATAATTGGGAGTTTACAAGAAGGAAGGAATTCAAATGGCGAATAATAACCTCTCCGTAAGTGAAATGATAGCTAAAAATAATGCTAAAAAAAATGGTACAAGTGATAAAATTGCACCTGTAATCTTAGGACTTATTGCAATATTTTCTATATTAGCAACTATTGGTATTATCGTGACGTTACTTACTGAAACAATAACATTTTTCACTCGAATATCGTTTGCAGACTTTTTCTTAACTACAGAATGGAATCCATTCTCAGGACAACCTAAATTTGGTATTTGGGCGTTGATTATTGGTACTTTAAAAATCACGGTCATTGCAACAATTGTAGCTGTGCCACTTGGATTAGGCGCTGCACTTTACTTAAGTGAATATGCATCAAGCAGAGCAAGAAGTATTATCAAACCAATTCTCGAAATATTATCTGGTATCCCTACAATTGTATTTGGTTTCTTTGCACTTACATTTGTAACACCACTATTACGTTCTATATTTCCTGATCTTGGTAGTTTTAACTCAATCAGTCCTGGTATTGTCGTAGGTATAATGATTATACCTTTAATTTCAAGTATGAGTGAAGATGCTATGTCTTCTGTTCCAAATAAAATGCGCGAAGGTGCATTAGGACTTGGCGCAACAAAATTTGAAGTAGCTACCAAGGTTGTATTACCCGCAGCAACTTCAGGTGTAATGGCATCAATCGTATTGGCAATCTCTCGTGCTATCGGTGAAACAATGATCGTATCATTAGCAGCCGGAAGTACACCATCTGCTTCACTTGACTTAACTGGTTCCATTCAAACAATGACAGGTTACATTGTTCAAGTAGCTACTGGTGATGCCGGTTTTGGTACAGATGTTTATTACAGTATGTATGCTGTAGGTTTCACATTATTCATCTTTACATTAATCATGAATTTACTATCTCATTGGATTACGAAACGCTTCAGAGAGGAGTATTAATATGGCTGAAACAAATAATAGCAAAGTACTTGTCGATCAAAAAACCGTTGAAAAAAAACTCTCTGGAAGATTATCGACGGATAAATTTAATAAGTGGGCATTTTTCGCTTGTACGATGATTGGTTTAATTGTATTAGCAGCGTTGATTATTGATACGCTTATTAAAGGTGCTGGACATTTGACACCTTCATTCTTTACAAACTTTTCATCATCTACGCCATCAATGGCTGGTGTTAAAGGTGCACTCATCGGTACAGTTTGGTTAATGATTACGATTATACCTATCTCAATTATTTTAGGTGTAGGTACAGCAATTTACCTAGAAGAATATGCTAAAAACAATGCATTTACGAGCTTTATCAAAGTAAGTATTTCAAATTTAGCAGGTGTCCCTTCAGTTGTATTCGGTTTACTCGGTTTAACAATATTTGTTAGAGGTATGGGTATCGAAGCACTATCACTTGGCAATTCTGTAATAGCAGCTGCATTAACCATGTCATTACTTATCTTGCCAGTAATTATAGTTGCAAGCCAAGAAGCAATTAGAGCTGTGCCAAATTCAGTAAGAGAAGCTTCATATGGATTAGGTGGTAATAAATGGCAAACAATACGTCGTGTCGTACTACCAGCTGCAATACCTGGTATTTTAACTGGTTTCATCCTTGCATTATCACGTGCATTAGGTGAGACAGCACCATTAATTTTAGTAGGTATTCCAACGGTATTATTACAATTACCTTCAAGTATATTCGATCAGTTCCAAGCATTACCAATGGCAATATACAACTGGGCAAAATTACCACAAGCAGAATTCCAAAACGTTGCATCAGCAGGTATTATCGTATTGTTAGTAATCCTATTATTGATGAACGCAGTGGCAATTTTCTTAAGAAACAAATACAGCAAAAAATTCTAAACAGTTTTCAAATAAAGCAGTATTCAAATAAGGCTAGTCGATGGGGAATAACTCAATAATTCTTTTATTGAGGACTAGCCTTCTATAAAAAGGAGTTTTAATTATGGCGAACAAACAAATTACAGATACTAAAGATGAATTGCAAGCACATACAGACCGCAACGATACACCAATTTCTACAATTGAACCAACACATTCAGAGAACAAAATTCCTGATAGTGAAAAGAAAATTGTGTATTCTACTAAAAATTTAGATTTATGGTATGGTGAAAATCACGCGCTTAAAAACATCAATTTAGATATTTTAGAAAATAACGTTACTGCAATTATTGGACCATCAGGTTGTGGTAAATCAACATATATCAAAACCTTAAACCGCATGGTAGAACTTGTACCATCTGTTAAAACTGCTGGTAAAATTTTATACCGTGATAACAATATCTTTGATGATAAACATTCTGTTGAAAAATTAAGAACAAATGTAGGAATGGTATTCCAACAACCTAATCCATTCCCTAAATCAATTTATGATAATATCACTTATGGACCAAAAATTCATGGCATTAAAAACAAAAAAGTTTTAGATGAAATTGTTGAAAAATCATTACGTGGCGCTGCAATTTGGGATGAATTGAAAGACCGTTTAGATACAAATGCTTACAGCTTATCAGGTGGTCAACAACAACGTGTATGTATCGCTCGTACACTTGCGATCGAACCAGATGTAATCTTAATGGATGAACCAACATCTGCACTTGATCCAATTTCTACATTAAAAGTGGAAGAATTAGTACAAGAATTAAAAGAAAAATATTCAATTATTATCGTGACACACAATATGCAACAAGCAGCACGTGTATCTGATAAAACTGCATTCTTCTTAAATGGCTATGTAAATGAATACGATGATACAGATAAGATCTTCTCAAATCCTTCTGATAAACAAACAGAAGATTACATTTCTGGTAGATTCGGTTAATAAATGGCGATAATTAGACAAAAATATGAAGGCCAACTCGACGGTTTAATTAAAGATTTACGTCGACTTGGTCTTCATGTATATCATAATATTGACTTTGCATTAATGTCATTAAGCGAAGAAGATCGTAATTACGCACGTCAATCCATAGCCAAGGATAAAGAAGTCAATGCTTTAGAATCTGAAATAAATGAAAAAGTAATCCTGCTAATTACAAAACAACAACCGATTGCAACTGATTTAAGGTTAATGATGGCAGCGCTCAAGATTGCCTCCGACTTTGAACGTATTGGTGATAATGCAGCTAGCATAGCTAAAATAAGACTCAGAGCAAAAATCATCGATAATTATGTACTGACGCGATTAAATACGATGGGTAAATTAGCATTACTCATGTTGAAAGATTTAAATAATGCTGTACGAAATGATGATTTAACTTTAATTACAGAAATTATTGAAAGAGATAAGGATATTGATGATTTATATAAGAATATCGTCAATACAACGTACTTAATTGATAATGATCCTTTTGTTGCTGGACAAGCACATTTGGCTGCACGTCATTTAGAGCGTATCGGCGATCATATCACTAATATAGCTGAAAATATTTATTTTTATATTACAGGAGAACGCTACGAGTCGTATACGAAGTAATATAAAAAGCAGCACACTACTTATGATATAAAGTTCATAACGTAGTGTGCTCTTTTATGTTTTATATGTGTAAATTATGCATTATCAATTTCATCTGTCAGTTTTTCTAATTCATCGACTAGACTGCCAATATAACCAATCGTTGATTTCAACGGAGCATCTGTTCGAATATCAATGCCAGCAATATCTGCCAATTCAACTGGTGATTTACTGCCACCAGCCTTTAATGTATCTAGCCATGCATCTACAGCTGGTTGACCTTCATTTTGGATACGTTGAGACATCACTGTACCAATTGTTAACCCAGCTGAATATGTGTATGAGTATAATCCCATATAATAGTGTGGTTTACGCATCCATGTCAATTCAGTGCCTTCAGTAAGTTTGACGCTATCGCCAAAGAACTGACCATATACATCGCGCATAATTTGATTTAAGACTGGTGCCGTTAATGATTCACCTTGATCCACCTTGTTGTAAACTTCTCTTTGATATGCTGCTTCTAATAAGTGCGTTACCATATTATGGAAGTAAGTTCTAGATATAATAGAACCGATTACCCAACGTTTAAACTTTGGATCATCGCTATTTTTAAATAAGTAATTTGACATTAGCATTTCATTCATTGTTGATGGTGCTTCTACAAAGTACATTGACGCTTCAGATTCTAAATAGTTTTGGTGTGCTTGTGCCAATGTAAAGTGACCAGCATGTCCTAATTCATGTGCTAATACAAATGTTTCTGCCATTTTGCCAGTCCAAGATATAAACACATAAGAATGTGAAGCGTATGGGCTTGCACAATACGCACCTGTGTCTTTGCCTTTATTTTGCGCAAAATCAATCCATCTATCATTATAAGCACTTTCAACCATTTCTAAGTAATCGTCACCAAGTACGTTGAGTGCACCAAAAATATATTTTTTTGATTCCTCTATAGATATCTCTGGTTCATACTCAGGATCTATGGAAACTTTTAAATCTTCAAATCCCATGACTTCAAGTCCGTGTACACGTTTGAGTAATTTGGCATACTTTTGCATAATTGGCGCTAAATCACTCATAATTACATCAATTTGGCGATTAAACATCTCACGTGTAACTTCTTGATCTTGTAGTAAGTAATCAATGACTGAGTCATATCCTCTTAAATCAGCCTCAATTTTCTCTTGTTGAACTTGCATATTATACGTAGCAGCAGTTGTATGTTGATATTTACGTAATGCATCACTAAAATATTTAAAACTCTTAGTTCTAAAAGCTTGATCTGGATGATCTTCATATTCATTTTCAAATGTTGCATAATCTAAAGGATAATCTTTGCCATCATGATTAAATGATTCGAAATGAATATCTAACATTTTTGTTGTACCGTATAGATCATATGCATGCTCAAAAGTGGGGGACAAACTTGCTAAAACTTTTTCAACTTCTGGAGTTAATTGATAAGGTTTACTTTCTTTTAATTTCGTTAAAAAGTGTGGATATTGAGTCGTGCGAATTAATTCTGCTAATGTTTGGTCAGAAACTGCTAGAATTTCTGATACGACAAATGACAATTCACTTGCAATTTTTCCATAAGTAGTAGAGAATTTGGCACTCAGAGTTTGCGCCGTCTCATTAGCTGTATCTACACTCAGACGTAGTTCTGCATAATTAGCCATTCGATCCACTTGAATTAAAAGCTCTGAATACACTTTTAATGCAGCATTAATATTTTCAGCATTATTTAAGCGTTGTTCATATTGTTTATTGAACGCTTGTGCATTCTTTAACGTATCTTTTAACGTTTGATAAAATTCCTCATCCGATGAAAATAAATCTGATATATCCCATGTTTCATCATTTGTTATATCGCTTCTAAATGGTAATGTTCCAGTCATCCAATCACTCCTATATTTTTAATTATCAACTCACTATTAATTATACATGAATGACCATGGAAAATGACAATCGTAAGTTTATCGATTAAAGAAGTAGGGAACAGAACTAAATATTAGATTGACGTACCAACTTTACTAAACTAATATAAAAAGATACTACTGAATTTTGAAGAAATCGCTTCAAAATGTAGTATAATAACTGGTATGTTGGATATATACGTTAAAATGTAAGGAGTGCAACACATGACAATTTTTGATATGCCAAACTTTTTATGGATTACTGTAGTTGCTGTTATTTTAGTCACTATTTTTTGTAATCTTGTCTTAAATAAATGGTTTGTACCAGCAGTACTTACTTTAGTTATTTTAGGAATAGCAGCATTCTTAATACCTAATTTTGAAGATATTACATATGAGCCATTATTAGGATTTGCAGCGTTCATGGCAGTAATAAGTTTAATTATTAGTTTCTTAATTTGGTATTTCACACGTAACTGGAGACGTAATCGTCGTGATAAAAAACAAAGAAAAGAAATTCGTAAACGCGGCGGTATTCCTAAAGATGAAATTGAAGATTATAGACAAAGATAATATCTATACACTTAATTGTAGCAATACTTGTTACAATTAAGTGTTTTTTATTGAGCTTATATGAACCACTTGTTGAATAGTAAATAAATTAAAGCACATAATGCCATGTACTTAATATAATAAGTTACAAGTTATTAGTACAGCTAGTACAAATGAAGATTATTGATATTAATATAATTATGCAATCAAATATAAAAGTAAATATCAAAATTAAAGTCATGATTAAAGTCATGTCAAAAAGTTATTACAGAAATTTGTTAGTTAATCTAAATTAGGGTACCCATTTTCGATATAGATACAACTTCCTATAATATATATTATGTAAACTAAAATGCGCCTTAAAGTTTAACTATCTCCACATAGCCGTTTTTTACTTAATGATTATTATATTTTGGTTTGTTATATTCAATCTTGCATTATCTACATTTACTTACCTGATGTGTGTTTATTCAAGCTGTCTCATTATTTATATTTGCACTTTGTTATACTAACAGTTTTGGCATCTATGCTTTATTATCGTTCAATAATCTAATCATAAATCAATACATAAATTTGGAATTTACTTCTATGTATATACATCTTTAACTTAATTTGTCATCTGCACAGCAGATAGTTCTTACTTAAAAGATTATTTACATTGATATGGGTATTGGATCCACAAAAGATTTTTTAATGCTCAGAAATCAACTTCTCAGCGTCTTGTTTTAATTAATAATAGATCTAGTTATACATAACTAGTTACAAAAATCACATAGCAATGTTTTTCCTTAGTGGCTTTATTTAAAATGACACTAATATCATAAGTTTACATAATATAAATATATACACCTATAGTACTTGTATGTTCATTTTTTACAATTTTGGGTATATACTGTTAAGATAATCTATGAGGAGTGAAATTTATGCAACAGTCATCCGGTATTAAATGGCCAAGCCTAATTATAGGAGTTATTTTTCTTATAATTGGTGTTTTTATTGTGAGCTTCCCAGAAGAAAATTTATTTGCAATAACTTGGCTTATTGGACTATTATTCATTATTAATGGCTTTATTGAAATATTTGTTCGCCGTGTAATGAAACAAGCAAGTCAAAGCGGTTCAAACATGTTATTAATTTTAGGTATCATTAATATTATTATTGGCGGTTTTATTTTATTTAATGTTGTAACAAGCACTACATTTATTATTTATTTGTTTGCAATTTGGTTTATAATCCATGCGATATTTAGTATTTTTACAGTTACACCAGCTGAAAAATCAAATAAATTATTCCATACCTTGTCAATATTACTAAATATAGTCGAAATTATTTTCGGTATTATACTTTTATTTAATCCACTTATGGCCGCAATTATTATTGCTGTTTTTATGAGTATTGTATTCTTTATTATTGGAATTACGTACCTCATCGATGCTTTGAGCTAGAGTTTTGTAGAACTTGCTATAAAAAATTTTCAAAGCAGGGCGCAATTTGTTAAGAACACGCTAACTTTAATTGAGTTAGCGTTTTTTGTACCTATTATTTATATGTGTTCTAATCAACAAACATATTAAATTAAATTTTTACTATAAAATTATTATAATATGTGCATATTGCAGTACCGTGCTTTATGCTATAATAAATTTGTGGAAAGCAACTAAGTTTAACATCTCAGAATATTCCACATTTTGGTTCACTGTTATATTGGACAGCCATCCTAATATAACTAACTCCAGAACAAAAGATAGCATACTGATTGAAGTTAATTATAATCAGTATGCTATCTTTTTTTATTTTTTAACTTTTTTTCTAATGTTATTCAATGTATTAAATAGCCAGTATTTAGTTTTTTTGATTGGCTTGTAAAAATCTCCAATTAATTCTTCAATTTGGACATTAAATCCACGTTTAAAGCGATATACGCCATAATCCTCACTGTTTTCCGTGAAATCTCCAGAAAGACCATAGAAATTATAACGTCCATACCCATGATCAAAACAATAATTCATCATGTACCAGTGCATCATGTATGGTCCCATATATTGGTTATACTTCTCTGACGATCCACCCGAGAAGTAGTTAACTTCGTAAGCATTAGCGAAGTATACACCAGCTGCTAAGTTTAATATAGCGCCGTCTGTTTGTTTTAATTCGCTAGCTTCCAATAATTCTTTTTTGTCATGCTCTATTTGTCTATCAATTTCTGCAATTTTTTTCAATTGTTTATCTGATTTATTCTCATTTTGCATCATTTGGTCACGACGCGTTTCTTTTTCGTTAATGGCTTCTTGCGTATGATGAATATATTCATCTAAATCAATATAAGCAAGTGGTATTAACGCCTTGTCGCCATAGTTATCTATAAAATTGTAGAAGTATTCATCAGTTTTAGATACAAACCCAGTACGCGCCTCAGTTTCGCGATACAATTCTAAAAAGATTCCAAATTCATCTCTAGTCAATAATCTGACTTTCACACCATAATTAATGGCTTTATTTATATTACGTTTTCTTTGGCTATCAAATTGCTTTTTCAAAGTAGCTGGTGTTTCACCATCTAAGTTTAGTACACCCATCCATCTAACTTGACTTGATGTATCATACTTAGTCGTAAAGCCATGATGTATATATTTGTGCGATTTAAATAAGTTTACTAGTGCATCATTTTTATCACTGTCTGGCAATGGATTAATATCTTTATCGTATATTTGATAAATCCAATATGGATCCATTTTCACATATAAACAATTATGTTGTTGTAAATACGTTTCTAATTCACGTAAATAAAAATCCACTAAACCTAAATCGTTATAATCCATGACTGGTCCACGATTAGAATAATAAACGTAACTTCCCATTGTTGGAATTTTTGAGAAAAGACTTGCCGCAATCACTTGATTATCATCATCTTTCAAGCCTAAAAGTACAACTTGAAAACCATCTTCTTCTCTTGTCGCAATATTTTCTTTTACTTGAAAATAGTGACTCTCTAAAGCTGGATTTTGTACAAAATTGTCATATTCTTTGACAGTTAACTCTGTAAATTTCATTCTCGCTTAGTTCCCTTCTATTAAGTTTATTTCTTTATATCTTTTATTTGCTTTAATGTCGTATAAATTTTGTACATTGGTTTATTGATTGGTTTAATGAAGTCTCCCACATATTCAACTACTTCTGCATTAAATCCTTTTTTAAATTTAACAACACCTGCGTCTTCTGCATCATCAGTGAAATGTCCGCTTATACCATAGAAATTATATCTATCAATATTATGATCTATCGCATAATTAATCATTTTCCATTGAATTGCATAGCTACCTGCAAAATGTCTGAATTCATTGGCCGTACCACCCGCATAATATACAACTTCATATGGATTAATGATGAAATATGCTGCTGATATCGGTAATTCATTGCCATGTTTTTCCTGCAATGCTGTAGCTTCATCAATTTTTTGTTGATTTGCAATAAGTTGTTGTTCAAGATTCTCTTTTTTATTATGCGCTTTTTTATTTTCTGGTTTTTTCTCTATTTCTTTAACTGCTTTATTAATATCTTTACTTAGTACTTCACGTTCAGCTTTTAATTCTTCAATGTACTCATCGAAATCCATATAAGCTAACGGAACAAGTACACGATTTCTATAATATTTTAATCTGTTATAGTAAAAATCATCGTCTCTATCTTCAAAATCTTTCGTTTCCGAAGTATCTTCCATAAAAGAACGGAAAATTGGCAATTCATCTTCGCCTAAAAATCTAACTTTCACACCATTTTTTTGTACTTTTTTAGTATTGCGTTTACGTAAACTATCCATACTATTAAGAACATCTTTAGCTGTTTTACCTGCTAAATCCAAGACAGAGTGAAATCTAATCTGAATTACTGAATCGAAACCAGTTAAAAATCCTTGATGTTTGTAACCAAGTTGTTTCATTTTATCAAATATCCAATCATGACCAGCGTTTTCTAATACCTCACCATCATGATTACGATATTGATATGCTAGATATGGATCTACGCGTAAATATAATGCATTATGTTTTTTTACATATTTAGATAATTCATTGAAGAAATAATGGACGAGTTCTTTGTTTTCAAAATCAATCACTGGTCCTCTATTTGTATAAAAATATTTGAAAAATTTCATTACTGGTACTGCAGTTAATAAGCAAGCTGCAATAACTTCATTGTCATTATTTTTGATTCCTACTAAATGTGTTTCTGTACCTTCTGCAATTTTCAATTCATAATTCCCTACCATTTGTGTGAAATGGCTATTGGGCATTTTATCAGTAAATGCTCCAAACTCTTTTGCAGTTAAATTCGTAAATTTCATTTTATATACTCCTAGTTATCTATAATTCTTTTTCGAGTCTAATTCTTAACCTTGATTATTATACAATATTCATTTATAAAACTAAATCAATAGCCTACATATAATACTCATATCTTATGCTACCAACTATATCTTATGTATTATTTCATTATATCACTACTTTTATTTTAACAAAGCATAAGCAATTATTCATTTTTAATACAAAAACAAAACCGAGGTCTATGAGCGACTCCGGTTTTGAAAAGTTTGATTCATTTATAATAATGCGTCTCTTAAAGCTTTGCCTATAGCTACGCTTGATTGTGGATTTTGCCCAGTAATAAATTGAGCATCTGTCTCTACATGCTCTGTAAAATTATCCTGAGCTACAAATTGTGCACCTTGTTTTTCTAATTCTGTTTGTGTTAAGAAAGGCACTTTGTTATCTAACTTCATAGTACGTTCTTCATTATCGGTAAATGAAGTTAATTTAACACCATTAATCAAGAAATTCCCTTGCTTGTCTTTTGCACCTACAAATGCGCTTGGACCATGACAAACTGATGAAATGACTTTACCTTCTGCTTTGAAATCTGCTAACAATTCAGCCAGTTGTTGATTATGTGCGAAATCAAATACTGTACCGTGTCCACCAGGTAGATATACAGCATCATAATGTGCCACATCGACATCCGCTATACTTGGTAATTGTTTTAATTTGTCGACAAATTGAGCATATTTATTTAACTCATCATTTTGTGTTGAATTTGGATCAAGCGGTACCTCGCCACCTTCAATTGAAGCTAAATCTACATCAATACCTGCTTCAGTTAGTATATTATAAGGCTCGCTGGCTTCTTCTAACCAAAGTCCAGTTGGCGTACCATCATCATATTGACTTCTACTTGTATTAATAATTAAGACTTTTTTACTCATTTTCAGTCACCTCTTTATAAAAATTAAAACATTATCTTCATTAATACTTATATAATGTCTTTACCCTTATATTCAGTGATTACACATTGCATGTGAAAACTAATTAAGCGCTGTTCTAATTGATTGTAAATAAGTAACTGTCTCTTGCATCTCATCTTCGGCAAATCGTTTTACAATTTCACTACCTATTACGACACCATCAGATACTCTCGTAATATCTTTAACATGATCAGGTGTGCGAATACCAAACCCTGCTACAACAGGAACGCGTGCATGCATTTTAATTTTATTTATTCTATCTTTTAATTCTGGATGAAAGTGACCATTCTCTCCTGTTGTGGCATTCATTGTTACCGTATAAATGAACCCCTCTGCATCTTGAGCTATTTGATTACCACGTGTTTCAGAAGTGGTCATCGCAATTAATGAAATAATCTTTACTTTACGATTAGGATGTCTTTCTTTGAATTGTTGAACTAATTCATGTGGTAGATCAGGAATAATCAAGCCGTAGACACCCGCTGTTTCACATGCTTTTAAAAATGCAGCCTCACCATAGAAATTAATAATATTATAGTAAGTCATTAATACATAGTCACTTTTTATATCACTTTGATGTTTGGTCAATTGATCTAGAATATATTGGACAGTTACACCTTCCTGAATCGCCTTGTTCCCTGCTTCCATAATCACAGGTCCATCTGCAACAGGATCTGAAAACGGCACACCTACTTCTATAATATCTGCACCATTATCACTTAAAATTTTTACATTTTCTATAAATTGCTTATTACCCATGACATAAGGAATAAATAGTTTATGCATGTGATTCACCATCCTTTTTCATATAATTTCTAATTGTTTCCATATCTTTGTCACCACGTCCAGATACAGTTACTACGAGAATCTCATCTTTCCCCATCGTTGGTGCCAACGTTTCTACGTAACTTAATGCATGCGCACTCTCTATCGCCGGAATAATACCTTCTGCTTTTGTAAACCTGACAAGCGCATCCATGGCTTGTTCATCACTTGCAGTTGCATACTTCACTCTTCCGATATCGTGGTAATATGAATGCTCTGGACCTACACCTGGATAATCAAGCCCTGCTGAAATGGAATGTGCAAGTTGAATTTGCCCATGATCATCTTGAATGAGGTACATTTTTGTTCCGTGTAATACACCTTCTTTACCTTTATTAATTGCCAATGCGTGTTTATCACTTTCAATGCCATCCCCCGCTGCTTCAACGCCATACAACTTTACATCATCATTTATAAACGGATAAAATGTACCAATTGCATTAGAACCTCCACCTACACAAGCTACAATTGCATCTGGTAAACGCCCTTCTTTTTCTTGTACTTGTGATTTAATTTCTGTACCTATAATTTTTTGAAAATCACGCACAATAGTTGGAAACGGATCTGGACCTAAAGCAGATCCTAGTAAATAGTGTGTATCTTCAACATGACTTACCCAGTATTGTAATGCTTTGTTAACTGCATCTGATAGTGTACCTTGTCCCTCTTTTACTGCTTCGACTTTAGCACCAAGTAATTCCATTCTAAATACATTTAGTGATTGACGTTTAATATCTTCTTCACCCATAAATACTACGAGTTCCATATCGAATAATGCTGCAACTGTAGCACTGGCAACACCATGTTGCCCAGCACCAGTTTCGGCCACTAATTTCCGTTTACCCATACGTTTTGCTAATAATGCTTGCCCTAATGCATTATTTATTTTGTGCGCACCCGTATGATTCAAATCTTCACGTTTCAGATAGATTTTTGCACCACCTAAAGTTTCTGTATACGACTTTGCATAAGTGAGCGGTGTTGCTCGTCCTACATATTCTTTTAAATAGCTATCTAACGTTTTCTGAAATTCTGGGTCTTCTTTTGCTTCTTGATAGGCTTGTTTAAGTTCTTGTATTGCAGGCATTAATGTTTCTGGTACATATTGACCACCGTATGCTCCGAAAAATCCATGTTCATCGACTTCTGTTTGTATATTTTTCATCATTTTTATAATCTCCTTTTACTAACTCAATGATTGTATGCATTTTAGTTAAATCTTTCTCTTGATTGGTTTCTATACCACTTGCAATGTCATATCCATTGTGGTTAAGGGATAAGGTTTTAATATTCCGTATATTCTGCTCATCCATCCCTCCAGCAACTAAATAGTCCACGTCATCTAACACATCTAACATTCGCCAATCATATGACTGTCCTGTGCCACCATAGGCTTGCGATGGTGTATCAATGATAAATTGATCCACAAGTGGTTTATATTTTTCTATTTTCTTAGTTAGTTCAAATCTATTTGTTGCGGGTAATGCTTTAATTATTTTGATACCTTTACTTTTTTTACGTATATATTGAATTGTTGCGGACGATTCATTACCATGCAATTGAATTGTTGTAATACCTGTACTTTCAATAATTTCATCAAGTGTATCGCTATCTGGATTAACGACCACAATAACTTTCTCAATGGTGTTAGGGATAATCTCTGTGAATTGGTTAATCGTTTGTAAATCGACATAGCGTTTACTTTTTTTGTAATGAATAAATCCTATCGCATCGATATTTAAATTGTTCGCCTTTTGGACATCAGCGATTGTTTTAAATCCACAAAATTTTAATTTCATCATTTCACCTTTTCTAGTTTCAAGCTCGGTAAAAATTGCCTTAAATCATCACATTTCATTAATGATTCTCCAATGAGTAAACCATCTATTCCTGAATCCACTATATTTTCCACATCATTTTGATTTCGTATACCACTTTCGGAAATATAATAATAGCCTGCAGTTTTTTGTTCTAAAATTTGATTCGTATGCAATACATCCGTAACAAATCGTTTTAAATCTCTATTATTTACACCTATAATTTCAGGTTTTAGTCGATGTGCGCGTGCTAATTCTTCTTTATCATGTACTTCGACAAGCACCTCTAATCCCAGTTTAGTAGCATATTGATATAGTTCGCTTAATTGTTTGTCTGTTAATACATTGACGATGAGTAATATTATTGAGGCTCCCGCTTTTTTAGCGACATCAATTTGAACTTTATTTATAACGAAATCCTTACACAGTACAGGTAGATTTGTTTCAACTGTTAATGCTTGTAAACGTTCATAACTTCCACCGAAATATTGTTCATCTGTTAAAATTGAAACTGCATTGGCACCATGCGCTTCATAGTCCTTAACTTGTTGTGTTAAATCTCTGTCTGGTAATCGATCTAATGTTGGACTCTTTGATTTAATTTCTGCAATGACTGCCAATTGATTTGAATCTTGCATCTGCTTTTGAAAAGTAATTTTATGAGACACATCTACCTCTTTTAATGACTGCAATTTATCTGCATAGTACCCTTGTTCTATTAATTTTTTCTTATATAACACGATTTCATCTAATATAGTCATAATGTTTACCTCCCATTTGATTGTACTGAGCCAATGCTTTACCACTTTCAATTAAAAGTTTGGCTTTATCAACGCCTGCTTGAATTGTGTTTACTTTTTCTGCAACATATAGTGCTAAACCTGCGTTGAGTACGACCACATCTTTCTTTGAACTATTATCTCTACCAGTCAATATATTTTTGGTGATTTCTAAATTATCTTCGGGTGTACCTCCCACTAATGCTTCGTTTGATGCATAAGCTAATCCCAAATCTTGAGCATTTAATGTGTATGATGTTAGTTCTTGTCGCTGGTTCACTTCATAAATGATGTTGTCGCCTGATAATGTTGCTTCATCCATACCATTTGCACCATGAACAACAATGGCTCTTTTACGTCCTAAATCAGCTAATGTTCTCGCAATTTTTTCTAAATTAGCAGTTTCATAAACACCCATGACTTGATAATCTAATTTGAATGGATTAATCATCGGTCCAGTAATATTAAAAATAGTTGGATGACTAAGTGACTTTCTAATCGGTTGTATTTCTTTCATGATTGGATAAGTATCTATTGCGCTTAAAAATACTAAACTATGACGTTTAATAGCATCAGCTGTTTCCGAAACTGAACTGGTCTTAATTTGCATTGCGTTGAGTAAGTCAGTGCTTCCTGAAGATGATGTCACGCTCTTGTTTCCATGTTTGATGACAGGTATACCCGCACTAGCAATGACAAAAGAAACCGTCGTTGAGATGTTAAAGCTATTTGATTTATCCCCACCCGTGCCACAAACGCACATACTTCCTTCAATATATGGTTGCACTTGATACATGGAATGAATCAAACTTTTAGAAATATAAGTCAATTCAACTTGTGTGATTTCTTTTTCGGAAAATGCTGATAGTAATTTAATTTTTGAATCTCTATCAACATCAGTGGCAATTAAAAATTTAATAAATTCATTCATCTGTTGCTGATTTAGTGCTTTATGTTGTTGTAATTGTGTTTGCAGTGTCATCACGTCTTACCTCCTTAACAATTTTCAAAAAGTTATTTATAATTTGTTCGCCATATTCAGTTGCAAATGATTCTGGATGATATTGAATTCCAAAATGTAAATAGTCATTATGTTCAAAAGATTGAATACAATCTGAAGTTTGCGCAGTAACTTTTAATGTTTGAGGCATCATTTTTGAATCACTAATAAGTGAGTGATACCTCATTATTTCAGAATATTCCGGAATTTCTTCGTATAATTTTGTCTCTTCTATGACTTGCATGCGATCTTTTTTACCATGCATGACTTTATCACTCTGAACGACATTACCACCGTAATAACAAGTCAATGCTTGTGCACCTAAGCAAACACCCAAGATGGGCTTATCTTTATAATGCTCAATTATTTGCATCAACAGCTGTGAGTCCAATGGATGTCCTGGTCCTGGAGATATAACAAGTGCTTCAATATTTTCCAAATCATAAATACTTGCGTCATCCGGATATTTAACTATGGTTACCTCTTTTTGTTTAATGATGTCCACCAGGTTATACGTAAACGAATCATAATTATCAACGACTAATATCATGGCGTTACCTCCAATAAGCTTTTGGCTTTCAATTTTGTCTCTTCTAATTCCTTTTCAGGTATAGAATCATAAACTACGCCACATCCAGCTTCTACATGAACATGTGTCTCATCAATCATCATTGTACGAATGGCTAATGCTAAATCTAAGTCATGATTACAGTTGATATATCCTATCCCACCACTATATACACCACGTTTCTGTGGTTGTGCTTCATAAATACGTTGAATCGCTCTAAGTTTAGGTGCGCCAGAAACAGTGCCCGTTGGTAATAAACTTGCAATTACTGACATTGGTGAATATTGTGTCTCCAGTTGTCCCGTAACTTCACTTACAATATGCATAACATGTTCATAACGTTCAATTGACATTAATTTTTGTATTTTTGAAGTTCCTGTTTCACTTATTCTGTGTATATCATTCCTTCCTAAATCTACAAGCATGCTATGTTCACTGAGTTCTTTTTCATCATGTCTAAGTGTTTTTTCATTGGCATCATCTTCCTCTTTTGTAACCCCCCTTTTAATCGTTCCCGCTATAGGGTTTGTCATTACAGTTTGTCCCTGTACTTTCACAAAACTTTCTGGTGAACTACCAACTATAATATCGTCATCCATATTCATGTAATACATATATGGGCTCGGATTTTGCCGTTTCAAATTTTGGTACAACTGATAAGATAACTGTTGAATATGTTGTCCAAATCCATGTTTGTAGCTATATATAATGGAAGGCACAACTTGAAACATATCCCCTTGTTGAATCAATGTCTTCATTTTCTTGACTGTATCGATAAATTGGACTGCTGTCACATTAGACTGAATCTGTTTATGTTTCAAAGTATGTGCGCGATAAGACGGATAAATATCTATTTTTTGCAATTCAGCGACACGTTGCTGAACACGCATTGCTAATTGTTGTTCATCATGATTTGAAAATAAATTTGTTGCGATAATATATAAATGTTCTTTGTAATGATCAAATACATACACATCTTCAACCATATAGAATTTAGCATCATGCTGCGGATGATTCTTCAAATCTATTTGCTTTAAAATTGGGAATTCGTGTCTTACTAAATCAAAGCTACACGATCCTAAAAATCCAGATATAAATGGTAATTGTGCTAGTGTTTCATCTTCTACATCAGCTCTATAATGGTCTACCAATTCTTTCATTTTTAGATATGGTTGCTCTTGTTCCACTCTAGATTCTTCTGGTGTATTCAAATGCATTTCATCATTGTCTAATGTGACTGAACCATATGTATCAAATACAACAATTGAATAGCGTCCTTTCATTTTTGACTGGTCCGAACTTTCTAAAATAATTTTCTTGGATCTTAATCTCGCAAGTGCCTCCGGAGTTACCTCAGCATTTAATTTTTGATAACATACTTTCATTAAACTTTCCTCCTCATAAAAAAATCAGCATCCTTAACTTTTGTTAAGGACGCTGACGCGCGGTACCACCTATCATTAGTAGTATAATTGAAAATTTTATTAACTACTCACTCATTATTTTATGTAATTGTTATCCAACAAAACCCAATTTCAGTATTGTGGGTGTTAGTTTGCATCAACCACTAACTTTCTGTAACTACCCTTTCACTACTTACTTCATTTTGTTTTCATATGCTACTTATTTTGAATATAAAAAACACCACACTAACGCATGCTGTAAGGACGCGTTACCGTGGTGCCACCTTAGTTAACAAATAATTTGTTCACTTTAAATTTATTAATTTTTTTACATTTAAAAGCCCAATTCACTAAATATGCAGTGCTAATTTACATCAACCATTAGCTTTCTTTGTGCTACATCACATATTTGCTACATTATCTTTCAAATGACAACTTTCGTTGCGTAAAGTAACTAAGAAGAATCGTACTAGGTTAAATAATATTTGTCAACAAATAATTTTGATTTTTTTAGATTCCACGTTTTTACCTATGTCATTAAGCAAGTGAAACAACTTGATACTACGGCATTTTATAATTGTTTTTTCTTTTTTTGAAGTTCTTCATATTTTTCTTTTGGTGCAACTTTCTTAATTAGATTTGCACCAATAGCAAATAAGAATAGAAATATAATTGGATGATATTCAAACTTATGATCTGCAAATGTAACATAAAGTGCATACAATACTACTAATATCCAAAACACAGTTAATAGCACTGTTCTTAAACTCGGCTTTCTCATTTTCTTTTTACTCCAATGCTTTGTTTATTTCATTTTGATTATGAGTTATTATTTACTTTCTTTTAAATCACAATACTATTTACTACGATTAATTTGACTAAACCTCTGTACTAATTTGACAGATTGCTATTATTATTTTTGTGTTATGGGTGCTAAGCAATATGCATGTAGTAGTGCTTGTGTTGCTTTGATAGAATCCATATGCGTGCGTTCTAAAGCATGAGATGAT
Source organism: Staphylococcus caeli (assembly GCF_900097965.1). GTDB lineage: Bacteria > Bacillota > Bacilli > Staphylococcales > Staphylococcaceae > Staphylococcus > Staphylococcus caeli. Next base: position 19,689 of record NZ_FMPG01000015.1, on the reverse strand, counting down.
TCGATACCTGCACCAAATAATCCGTGTCTGATATCAGCACCTGCTTTTAGAGCAGCCGAAGCGTCTGAACTATAGTATGGATATATATCAACTTTATATGGAATATTATTTAATTTACATAAATTCACTAGATGTTCTCGTAACCCTTTATGATACGGACCAGACGAATCTTTCGCACAAATTGATACAGTATATTCATCAGAAGCTTGGCCATCTCCAAGTGCACCCATATCAAAGGCGATGAACTCTACAATTTTAGGCGAAATTGATGCATTCGCACCATATCCAATTTCTTCATTATTTGAGATATAAAATTGCGTTGTATGTGGTAAGGTTAACTTTTCATTTTTTATTGTTTTTAAAAATTCAATAATCATAGCAACACTCGCTTTATCATCAAGATGACGTGATTTTATAAATCCAGATGAAGTAAGTTGTGTTCTTGGGTCAAAACTTATAAAGTCCCCTATATTTATCCCTAAACTTTCAGTGTCAGATTTAGAGTTAACTTTTTCGTCTAGCCTCACTTCCATATGTTCACTATTTCTAGCAATATCATTATTATTGCGATATACGTGCACACTTGTCTCATGTAAACAAATAGTACCTGTGTATATTTGGCCTGCTGAAGTTTCGATTTCACAATATTCCCCTTCTATTGCGTTATAATGAAAACCACCAATTAAATCTAAAGCTAAGCGACCATCTTCTTTAATTTCTTTGACCATAGCGCCAAGTGTATCAACATGTGCTGTGATACATTTTTGAGCTTCATCATTATCGCCATTTACTGTGATTAATAATGCACCTTTATTCGTTAATTGCGTAGCATAGCCCAACTCTTCCACTTCATTTTTTACATATTCAATTGCTTTTTCAGCATGACCAGACGGACTATTTATTTCTGTTAGTGCTTGAATCGTATTATAAATTGATTCTGTCATTTTAATCCTCTCCTGATTTTAACTTTAAGTTTGTGATAAATGCTTACCTCTTAAATTACCGTATTTAATAGCCATTTTCAAAATCTACCTGATTTTGTAATTGCTCATTATTTTCTATTCCTTTTAACGTCTGATAAAAGCATGTTATTGCTTCGTCTATATCTGTGAGCGCAGAAATATGCGGTGTAATGGTAACATCTTTTCTGTTCCATAAATCAGAAGTAGTTGGCAATGGCTCTGGTTCAAATACATCTAAGACAGCGTGTCTAATATTATCATTGTCTAATGCTCTTTTAAGTGCTTCAAGATCAACTACTTGCCCTCGTCCAACATTAATAAAATATGCTTGGTTTAAAGAATTGAATAACGACTGATTAAATAATTTTTCTGTTTTATCTGTGAATGGCAATGTACTAATAATATAATTTGATGGTTGAATTAATCCTTTGCTTTCTTCTAATTTTTCAACTTTTTGGAAATATGGCTTAGTTGAGCCACTATTAGAAATTCCATATACAGTCATACCTAAAGTAGAAAATATTTTCGCAATTCTTTGACCTGTTTGTCCCGTACCAAATATAGTCACAGTTTGATCTCTTAGTGCTTGCGGCGCCTGCTGATTCCAAACTTTTTCTTCTTGTTGTGCTTGCAGTTGTTTATGATTTTGCAAATCAGCGAGTATATAACTTAAGCAATATTCACTCATTTTTTGTCCAAAGTCACTAATTGTTCTCGTAAGTAATGTATTAGATTTTCCCCATCCTTCTAAGCTCAAATAGTTATTTACACCTGCGTTAAATGTATGTATCCAATTGACGTCAGATGGTTGTAATAACTGGCTTGGTTCAAAACCTACATAGGCATCTGCCCATTTTAAATCTTTATTTGTAATTTCATCTATAAGTTTGAAGCTCAAGTTATAGTGCTTTAATGCTTTCAAATATTTTTTGAAATAAGATTCATAGTCCCCTACAATCAAAACATTTTTAATATTCAATTTGACCAATCCCCTGTCTTTTTATAACTATTTTGCTTTATATTTACTTTACCACATATTTTCTATTGCTTTTCATTTTGCAAAGCAAATTTTATTCATATTGCGAAATTGTATATGCTACTATACAATGTTACTATTCTGAAAATTTAGATAGAGGTGGTTTGCTTAATGAAACAAATTCTTTTCGTTGGTTTAGGCTTAATTGGTGGAAGTCTGGCGAGTAATTTAAGATATTATCATGATGATATCGAAATTACTGCATATGATGCGGATACTTCTCAATTGGACAAAGCCTTATCAATTGGTATTATTGATTACCAATCAACTGATTATAAAACAAGTATTGAAAATGCAGATATTATCATTTATGCAACACCTGTCCAACAAACAGTTAAATACTTACAAGATTTACCTAATTATCAATTAAAAAAACATGTTATTGTCACTGACACTGGTAGTACAAAATCAACGATTCAACAATATGAAGCTTTTCTGTTAGAACATAATATACATTTGATTGGCGGCCACCCTATGGCTGGTAGTCATAAGTCTGGCGTATTAAATGCAAAAAAACATTTGTTTGAAAATGCCTTTTACATTTTAGTCCATAATGAACCGGATAATGACAAAGCATTTGAAGAAGTACAACATTTACTAGAAACAACAAGTGCTAAATTCATTTCTACAACTGCAGAAGAACATGACTTTGTTACAGGCATTGTTAGTCATGTCCCTCATATCATTGCTTCCAGTTTAGTTCATTTAAATGCACAGCACGTTAATGATTCTTCACTTGTTAAAACGTTAGCTTCAGGTGGCTTTAGAGATATCACTAGAATTGCGAGCAGTAACCCTATTATGTGGCGTGATATAACCATTGAAAATAAAAACACAATTTTAAAGATTTTAAATGAGTGGAAACAACAAATGGCTGATGTTATTGATTTAATTGAACGCAACAGCCCTGATGATCTTCATGATTTTTTCAATAACGCAAAAGTATATCGTGATCAACTTCCCCTTAAACAACAAGGTGCACTATCTGTGGAGTATGATCTATATGTCGATATCCCGGATAAACCGGGTATGATTAGCAAAGTTACAAATATACTAAGTTTACATAATATATCTATAAGTAACCTAAGGATTTTAGAAGTTCGCGAAGATATTTATGGTGCTTTACGAATCAGCTTTAAAAACCCTCAAGATCGTAAGGATGGTGCTGACGCATTGAGTGATTTTGATACTTATTTTGATTAAAGTGTTTATTATTTTTGGCCAATCGTGATCAATAGCGATTGGTTTTTTCTTATTAAGACAGTTAATTTACATTTTATGTCCGGCCATAAGTCCTAAACGTCCATGCTTAGTACCTGCTTCCGTGTAAGAAGAAGCTTTCGATACAATTCCTCTCCCAAATTTTTGATGTAATGCATCGATTGTTTTGGCTAATTTTTCACTTCGTTTTCTTTCGTATTCATCTATAAATAAATTTAATTGTCTATCATTTTCATCTATAAACCCTGATAGAGAAATGCTGATCGTACGAAATAATTTACTTCTATCACATAATTTATCAGCAAAGTACGTAACAACTTTAAAAATCTGACTTTCCAAATTAGTAGGATCTTCTAATGTATACTGCTTGTTTATACCGCCTTCATCACTATAACCAAATGAAAAATGGATTGTTCGAGCTAGTTGGTTTCTTGCTCTAACACGACTTGCTACATCTTCAATCAATTCTTGCATAACGATTTTTGATTCTTCAAAACGATAATCACGCATTAAAATCTGACTCTTACAAATAGATGGATTCGTTACTTTATACTTCTCACTTATTTTACTTTGATCAATTCCGTTAGCATGTAAGTGTAAATCAACACCTATAATTCCAAAATCTTTTTTTAAATAGTGATGAGAATAATTTGCCAAATCTCCAATTGTAAAAATACCTCTCTTATTCAGTTTGATCTCAGTTTTTCTATTAATTCCCCAAAATTTACTTAATGGCTGTATTGGCCATAGTTTTTTTGGAACATCTTGATAACGAAATTCTGCTATTAAACTTTCCGTGTTTTTAGCTTCTATATCCATCGCTACTTTACTTAATAACATATTGGAGCCTATGCCAATAGAGCATTGAATACCCGTTTCTTCTTTAATCTCATACTGCAACTTTTGACAAAAAGAATGCACCGTACTACTAAATCTGTGATAACTATGCGTCACATCCATAAAAAATTCATCTACGCTATATTGATGTAAGTCTTCTGGTGCAACGTATCGCAATGCAATTTTAGATATTGCGATAGACACTTCTAAGTATTTTCGCATGCTTGGATTAATAATATATATGTCATTTCTATGTGGTATTTCAAATAATCTAGATCCCGTCTTTACACCTAATGATTTCAATGGCCCTGTAGCGGCTAGCACTACTGAACCTTGTCTTTTCGTGTCTGCAACAACCGCTAACTTTTCCTTCATAGGATCTAGCCCTTTTTGAATACAGGATACGCTAGCAAAAAAACTTTTTTGATCTATACACAATATGTCCCTTTCTTCCACTAGATTATAATCATACATATTAGCTAACCTCCCTTAAGTACTTTTATTATATAAGAACACTTGTTCTATTTAAACTATTTTAAGAACATTTGTTCTATCGTTGAAAATTTATAATATTTAGAATCTTCGTGCTATACTATAGTTAAAATATTTGAGGAGGAATTAATTATGCCAATCGTAAATGTAAAATTATTAGAAGGTCGTTCAGATGAGCAACTTAAAAATTTGGTGAGTGAAGTAACAAATGCTGTAGAAAAAACAACAGGAGCAAACAAAGAAGCAATTCATGTTGTTATCGAAGAAATGAAAAAATCTCATTACGGTGTAGCTGGCGTTAGAAAATCTGATCAATAAAAATAAAAAGTGTACTAAACATCTATACTATTGACTACCTATAGCTAAATATATAACAAAAAAAAGAGTATGCTACCGTCTGGTAACATACTCTTAAAATTTAGTAAAAGTAAAATCTATTCCTCTAAGAATTTTTTCACTTCTTCTTTATTTTTAGCTTTATCAATTTCTAACGCACTACCATCCATAGGTGTTTGAATATCCTGATACGAACCTTTAACTGGTAACGTTACAGAATCTACATTTTTATCACCACGTATACCAAAATTCAAGCCTGACTGAATAAGTGCAGAATCTGGCATATTCGTATTTAAATAACCTCTTAAGATACCTGCCACTCTTGGTAATTTTGGAATTGTGTTTAAACTTACGAGTTCTTGTTTAAGTGATTGCATCACTTGCTGTTGTCTACGTACACGGCCAAAGTCACCTTCTGGATCATGTCTAAATCTTGCATAACCAAGTAACTCTTTACCGTTTAAGCGATGGTGTCCTTTTTTCAATGACACGCCAATATTTTCTGACATATCTTTTTCAACATCGATAGGCACACCATTAGGTTCAAGTTCATCTATCATTTTTTCAAAACCTGTAAAATCTAAAATGGCATAATATTCAGGATCAATACCTAGATTTTTCTTTAATGTTTGTCTCAACAACTCTGGTCCACCAATAGAATAGGCAGAATTAATTTTATGTTGACCATTACCTGGAATATCAGCATAAATATCACGCATCACAGACATCATTTTCATCTTTTTATGAATATAATCGTATTGCGCAATCATAATAGAGTCTGTTCTAGAAATACCGCCCTGTTCTTTATCGGCACCTAAGACCATAACGGTAATTTTACCGTCATTTTTTACAGCGCCATTAAACTTGTGCTGCTTTAGCGTCTTACCTTGGTCTTTAGCATATTTTATACCCGAGTTATAGCCATGTACTGAATAGCCAATAACAACTGCCAAGATTATGATTAAAAATAAAATAATAAATGGAAGTTTCCTAAATCGCTTCTTTTTTACCCTTCGCATTGGGGGTGTATTCATGCTTCTACTTGTACTTTCATTGCTTCTAAGTTTGTCTTCGCTCATTTCTCTCAACCTTATATCTTCAAAATTGCACATCTATGTACTATAATTAACATATATTAAAGTTATATAAAAAGTGTATAAAAATCAAGTAATATCTTAATAAATGGTACTAAGGTCTAATATGGAAAGGAAGTTAATCATGAATATAAATAAAGCATACTTCGCTGGAGGTTGCTTCTGGTGTATGGTCAAACCCTTTGATACTTTTGAAGGTATTGAAAAAGTCACTTCAGGCTATATGGGGGGACATGTGGAACATCCTTCATACGAACAAGTCAAGACAGGAAACACCGGACATCTAGAAACAGTGGAAATAGAATATGATGTTGCGCTATTTTCATATAACAAATTATTAGAAATTTTCTTTTCTGTTATAGACCCTTCTGATGCTAATGGTCAATTTCAAGATAGAGGCGAACAATATAAAACGGCTATTTTCTATACAAATGAAGATCAAAAAATAGTTGCCGAAGAATATATTGAAAAATTAAAACAAACAATCAATAAGGATAAAGCAATTGCTACACAAATTTTACCTGCTTCCACATTCTATGAAGCCGAGCCTGAACATCAAGATTTTTATAAGAAAAATCCTGAACGTTATGCGCAAGAACAACAAGACCGTCAAAATTATAAAAATAATGACCATAACTAATAACCGGAGCAGCCTATGCTGCATCCGGTTTAATTATGTCATGACGACAATATTTTTATTTTTGTTGTTTCATTTCTAAAGGAATTTTATGTTTCTTTTCAACTTTCTTACCTTCAATCAAATCTATCACGGTCTTAACGCTTTCTGCCCCCATCAAATGAGGTTGTTGGGCTACAGTCGCGTATAATTTTTGATTATCTACTGATTTAATCGCGTCTTCGTTACCATCAAAACCAATAACCTTAATATCTTTATTTCCTACCGCTTCCACGGCACCAAGTGCCATTTCATCATTTTGAGCAAAGATAGCTTTGATATCAGGATGAGCCTGCATAATATTTTGTGTGACATTTAGCCCCTCTGTCCGATTGAATTTAGCACTTTGTTTTGATACAACATCTAATGAATCATCTGCAACATTATGAAAACCTTTGCCACGTTCTCTCGTAGCACTTGCACCAGGAATTCCTTCTAATTCTGCAACCTTAGTATCTTTGCCAAATTTCTCTACAATTAATTTTCCAGCCATTTCGCCACCTTTAACATTATCTGAAGCAATGAATGAGGCAACATTTCCTTTAGCGACTTCCCTGTCTAATGTCACTACAGGTATATTTTGATCATTTGCAATTTGAATACTACCTGAAATAGCATCAGAATCTGTAGGGTTTACAATAAGATAATCTACATTCTGCTGAATTAAGTCGTCGATGTCATTCGCTTGTTTAGCAGCATCATCTTGAGCATCAGCAAACTTAACTTTAATACCTTGCTTTTTAGCTTCTGCTTCAATACCATCTTTAATTTTTACAAAAAACGGATTGTTCAGCGTAGAAATACTCACACCAATGACAATATCTTCTTTTTTCTTATTTGACTTGCCACTATCATTTTTTTCCAAAGGTGATTCTAATGAACACCCTGTAAGAAAGAGCAACATTGCAATTATACTTATAACTATCTTTTTCATTAAAACATCACCCATCCTATTTATTTTTTCTATCAATTAATACTGCAATAATAATTACGACACCTTTAACCACTTGTTGATAAAATGAAGAAACACCTAATAAGTTTAAGCCATTATTTAAAACACCAATAATTAGCACACCAATTAAAGTACCAAGTATACGTCCTTTACCGCCTGTTAAAGATGTACCACCAAGTACTACCGCGGCAATAGCATCGAGTTCATAAGACATACCCGCAGTGGGTTGTGCTGAGTTTAAACGCGACGTCAATATTGCACCTGCCATTGCGGACATCAAACCCGCTAAGCTATAAATCATAATTTTTAATTTATTAACTTTGATACCGGATATAAAAGCAGCTTTCTCATTACCGCCCATTGCGTACGTCTGTCTGCCAAATACAGTTTTATGTAAAATAATGTAAAGGATAATAAACGTGATAAACATTGTAACGGCGGGCACAGGTATTCCTAAAAAATAACCTCTACCAAATAGTTGAAATGCATAATTACCATTTAAATTCGTAATAGGATTACCATCCGTTATAACCAAAGTAACACCTCTAAAAACGGTCATTGTAGCCAATGTCGCAATAAATGGTGCCATTTTACCTAATGTGATTAACAGCCCATTAACAGCACCCAGAATAGCCCCAAATATACAACCAACTAATAGTGCAATAATTGAATCAACACCCGACATCATCGTAATCGCAATCACAGCACTTGATAAAGCAAGCGTAGAACCCACTGATAAGTCAATTCCCCCAGTTAAAATAACAAAAGTCATACCAAATGCGATTAACCCATTAATCGATACTTGGCGTAATAAATTAAACAAATTTGACGGTTCCAAAAATGCACTATTTAAAACACTTATTATAATTACCAATAAAATCAATCCAATAAATGGAATAATCTTTTCTAAATATGAAAATGATAAACTAGACTGTTTCATTAATTTTCCCTCCAGTAGCTAAAGTCATAATATGCTCTTCTGAGATATCATCTTTTTCTAAAATACCCGCTATATTGCCTTCATGCACCACAGCAACTCTATCACTCATGCCTATAATTTCAGGTAACTCTGATGAAATCATGATGATGGACATTCCACGTTCCGTGAGCTCATGCATCAATTGGTAAATTTCACGTTTTGCCCCAACATCAATACCTCTCGTCGGTTCATCTAATATTAATACATGTGGTGCTGTGGCAATCCATTTTGCAAGCACAACCTTTTGTTGATTCCCTCCAGATAGGTCAATACAACTATCATCTTGTTTACCTTTGATGTTTAAACGTTGAATCATTTTCTCTGTATAATCCTTCATCGTACGTTCTGTTAAAAATCCCGATTTCGAAAAACTTTTTAATGCTGGTAATGAAATATTTTCTAATATAGAATCTTGAAGCACTAGCCCCTCTTCTTTTCTATTTTCTGTAATAAATGCTAAGCCATTTTGAATAGCTCGATTAGGATTATTGATATGAATAACATGATCATTCAATGTCACCTGTATATCTCCTTTATCCAATCCGAAAAGTACACGCATAATTTCTGAGCGGCCCGCTCCCATCAAACCACTGAATCCAAGTATTTCACCCTTATGTAAGTCAAAATGTATGTTTTTTAATTTACGCTCAGAGGAATACAGCTTATTGACAGATAATACACATACTCCCTGATTATATTGTCTTGTTGGATATTGATGCTCTAGATCTCTACCAATCATCGCTTTGATAATTTCAGACGTTGTCGTATCTTCAGTTGCAGAAGTTAAGATAGACCGTCCATCTCTCATGACTGTAATACGATCAGAAATATTAAAAATTTCTTCCATTCTATGTGAAATATAAACAAACGATACACCTTCACTTTTTAATTTTCTGATTTGGTTAAACAGAACTTCTATCTCTGTATTTGTCAATGCGGCAGTCGGTTCATCCATAATAATTACTTTAGAGTCTTGCATCAGTGCCTTACTAATTTCTAACATTTGCTGCATCCCGACGGATAAAGATCCCGCCATCTGATTTAAATCAACATCGATATTAAGTTTTTGAAATAGTGCCTTTGCTTGCAATTTCATCGTATGTGTATCTATAATTCCTAAAAATTTGGTTGGTTCCTTACCTAAAAATAAGTTTTCTAGCACTGTTAAATTAGGCCATATATTTAATTCTTGTTGTATAAAAGACACGCCATTTAATTCAGCATCTTTCGTATTTTTAAATCGAAGTGGTTCACCATTTTCAAAAATATTACCACTATCCGCTTCATGAACGCCTGTAAGAATCTTCATCAACGTACTTTTACCTGCACCATTTTCACCCATAAGCGCATGCACTTCAGCATCACCAATTTCAAAATCCACACCCATTAACACATTATTTTGTCCAAATGATTTGTGAATTTGCTGCATTTGTATCATCGTTTAACCTCCTTTAAAATAAGACGCCACTCGTTAAAATAGCATTGGCATATGGAGTTGCTTCGCCAGTTCGAATGACTGCTTTTACATTTTTACTATGTACTTTTAAATCATGATGTGATTTTGTTGTAATATTTATATTTTCAGTAACTAATTGTGAATATATTGCTCTATTATCTGAAACCATTTCATCAGCAATTGTCATGGATTCTATGACCATATGCTTTTTTATTAAATGAAAAACGTCTAAAAATGAAGGTGTCCCAAACTCCAAAGCAAGATCAATCTTCTTAACACCTTGTGGAACAGGAAGTCCACAATCTGCAATGATAATCTGATCCGTATGTCCTAAATCACTTAACAATTTCGATATTTCGCTATTTAAAATACCTGTTTTATACATGACGCTATTCCTCCTTATATGTAACCCGTTACATATTTCGCCTTAATGTCTAGTACTTGCACGTTTTCTAACTAAAAGGGCTATCTCATTATGTAATTGTGACGTTTGATCACCTTTTAGATTTAGCAATTGGGACACTGCTAATTCCCCCAAATGATATGCGGATTGATCGATTGTAGTAATTTGTGGAAAAGTCATCTCTGAAAATGGGATATTGTCATAACCAACTACTTGAATATCTGTTGGTACTACATAACCAGATTGTTGGATGAGCCCTAAAATTTTAATTGCTAATAAATCATTGCTACAAATGATGCTGTCTATTTGTTGTTGCTCTATGCAGTCAATCAATTTATCATTATCATCAATCGCTTGCGCGCACATTTTCATGAATTTTACATCATATTCATTTAATACACATTCAACCCCCTCAATACGTTGTTTAAATGCACTAATTTCAAGGTCTTCATGTACTATTAATACATTTTTCGCATTACCTTTATGAATAATCTTAGCTTGCAACTTACCACCTTCAAAATGATTCGTAGCTATACCACCATGTTCAATATTCGTACGATCAATAAAGACAAATGGAATTCGTATAGGCTTTAATATATTTTCAATATCACGTTCATTCAATGCAGTCGATATCAATCCCGCACAATTATATGATACAAATGTTGATAAATACGTTTTGACTTTCTCACTATCGTTATCACTATTACCTATTAACACTTGATAACCATACTTTACAGCAATATCCTCGACACCTCTTGCAATTAAAGTGAAAAATGGATTACTAATATCTGGAAGTAACAAGCCAATTATTTTTGATTTCTGTTTAAATAACGTGCGTGCTGCTTCGTTTGGTTGATAGTTCAATTGTTGAATTGCTTTTTCTATTTTTTCTTTAGTTTTTCCCTTCACATAACCATTGTTGTTAATCACCCTTGAAACTGTAGCAACAGAACATCCTGCTAATTGCGCAACCTCTTTAATCGTCGACATAAAAACCACCCCACTTTGTGTAACCGTTTTCATATTACCATGAATTTTATTTATTTAATAGTCTCTTTATATGAAAAAAATATTAATTACATCTATTTAAATAAAATACAATGGACATCACACAGATCAAATTTGTTCAATCATACAGTTATAATTTTTAACATAAAAAAACTGAAGCACAAATTTATGCCCCAGTTTAAAGAAGTCATTTCATTTTAAGGATTACTACTAAATATATTAAATAATTGAATGATAATACCGATAACGATAATAATTAACGCACCATAAATTAATACCTCGTCCGTTCCTCCCTGAATAAGTATAAAGCCACCTAACGCGGCACCCATTGCACTACCTAGATAGTTTACAGAACTATTTAATGCTACTGAAGTACTCCCATGCTCCTTATGATTTTGTAATAAAATATGTTGTTGAGGGGCTTGAGTAGCCCAACCCATTGCACCCCAAAATAAAAAAGGTAAAAGTCCCCAAAATGGTACTTCGATTAATACAGGAATGAGCAATATACTAAAACCTAAACATATTAAAATCAATAACATTAATATTTGAGTGTTCTTAAATTTATCTATAACCATACTTACCATTAAACTTCCTAACACACCACCAATGCCCCACGTGGTCAAAAATAAAGCAATATTGTCTGCTAAAATAGATTTTGAAATAATTTCTGCAAGATAAGTATACAAACCTAAACTGGCTATCGCTGCGCAAACTGTTACAGCGATGACTTTTAGAACTTGAATATCTAAAAACAATGCAAATCTTGTTACCATACTCGGAGGCGCAGGTATTTTAAAATTAGGTAATAAAATGAAAATACAAATAATTGCGCATATACTAAGCACAACAATGATGCCGATTGAGAAACGCCAACCCATGATGCTAGCTAATTGCAAACCAACAGGTACACCAATTACCGTACCAATACTCATACCTCCAACAACAAGCGCTAATGCTTTCCCCTTATTTTTCGTATCAGCTAAGTAACTCCCTGCACTCACTGCCATAGGCGAAAAGATTCCCGCGCCTAGTCCAGCTATACATCTTGATATGATATATATTGAATAGTTTGGAGCGACTATAGTCATAATATTTGCGAGTCCAAAAATGAACAATGCAATCAATAATATATTTTTCACAGAATATTTTGCTAGAATTGCTGAAAAAATAGGTGCAGACAAAGCAAAGCATAATGTAAAAACTGTTACACCTTGACCAATTTCTGCATTGGTCTTATTAAAATCTCTACTCATTTCTGGCAATATACCAGCTACAATATATGTATCCATACCTAAAGCAAACATACCCAATGCTAAAACCCATATTTTCCTCATTAAACCAATCCCATCACTAATATTTGAAAACTATTCATCGAAGTACTTACTTTATAAGCATCTTCATTAATTTTATGGATTAAGTGTAATATGATATAGATGTTAAAAGAATAATGAATGAATTAAATGAGGTATTAATTATCTGTTAAAAGGGAGCGTATAAATGAATATTGAATACTTAGAAGATTACATAAAAGTAGCAGAATGTAGAAGTCTCAATCATGCTGCTACTTTACTTAATATTAGTACACCCGCATTAAGTAAACGCATCAAGCAAGTAGAAACATATTTTGGGTGTGATTTATTCTATAGAACATCTCGAGGCATATTTCTGAATAAAAATGGTGAGCTTGTTTTAGAAAAATTTAAGTTTATGCGAAAAGAATTAGAATCTTTGAAAAAAATAACTACACAATCAAATGAGTCAGAAATTAGAATTGGCATTCTCCCTAGCTTTTCATTATACAAATTAGAACATAGTCATCAACAATTATTAGAGAAAGGCATATCAACTAAAATAGAAAGTAATACCCACAACTTGTTAGAACACCTATATGATGGTGAGGTTGATATCATTATTGGTGATACAACAACAATAAAGCATCAACCATTAGCGACTAAAACATTGTATCGAGAACCTTTTATGGTTGTTTTCTCAGAACATAATCATTTAAATAAATTAAATACAGTTAATTTAAATGATATTTTGCTTCATAACATTTTTGTGCTAAATTCACCATGCGACACATTAACATATATTAAAAAATCATTTTCTGAACAAAGACTAAATTTAGTATATAAATTTGATTTAGAGTCTATATTTGCTAGCATAAAAAGTAATCAGGGCATTACAATCATTCCTCAATCACTAGCTAAAAAAGTGGAAACAATGAACTTAAAATATCAACCACTAGCAAATAATGTAAGAGAGATAGGTTTAATTGCCTATAGTGATCAAACGGTAAATCATGTGTTCGATATTTTAAATATTCAAATATAGCATAATTACAGTTCCAAACACCAAAAAAGTAAAAGTACACTTATGTTTCAAAATGCAATTATAAAGAAAAAATAACCATAATAAATAAATTAATATTGTACAACCTCATTGAAAGCGTTTTCCATTGATGATATATTATGAATATACCTAAATAAGAGGTAATTAGAAATTCAAATCGTTAGAGTCAAAATGATATTTAGTCAATATCACCGTTAGTTTATTACGTAGTTAATGACTTCTCCAGCGATTAACTACAAAAACCATTAAGCACTAAAAACTCCTTAAAGCACCCCACATGAATATGGCATGTGGGGTGCTTCGTTTACTTATTTACTTTTTCTAATAACACGCATTACTTTTAACATACTCACCCATAATGAATGACGTTTTCGATATACAAGAAATCTTGGTTCCCAATTTGGATTAAATTTCTCCTTGTACCTTCTTAACCCTTGGAATCTGTACAAGCCATTAAAGTGTTCAAATACTCGTCCAGCTATTCGTTCACCATAGAATGAATAAGGGATTTGTCCAACGTTAGACAACGTAGCCATGCCCATATTAAATCGTTCATAATGATTAGCTTGCGACCACAGCAACATGTTTAAATATAGTGCGTCCATCAATGGCAATTCTATCTCAGGATTCCATCTAATCAAATCTACAGACATCGTACTTCTATAATACGTAGGCATCAATGAACAAAATGCAATTATAGATTGATTTTCATCTTTTAATATAGCAATTGGTGCTTGTGATAAATAATTTTCATCGAAACTACCCACAGAAAAATGCATTTCCTCTTTATCTGCTAACCATGCATCACTGATTTGTTTTAACTCATTAATTAAATCTTGTGAGAATGGTGGCTCCAATACTTCAAAACTAATTTTCAAGTCATCTAGTTTATTAAGCGTCGCACGCAGACCACGTTTCTTCTTACCAGAAGTGGTAAATGTCGTTAAGTCTACCACAGACTCTTCACCCAATTTAAAAAATTGATTGCCAAAACTGTGATACAGAGACATATTACGCTCTGTTACTTGATAGAAAATAATATCGTAACCCAAATACTCTGCTTCACGATAAAATACTTCTAGCAATTGATGGAAAGCATCAGGGTTTCCAATTGGATCACCTAACACAATATATGCATTGTGTTGATAGCGATACATTAAAAATGCATCTTCATTTTCATTAATAAAAAATTTCTTATCACCACTGTACATCAAATGACTTAAATAGTTACCACCGTATTGATTTACAATAGTTGTACACGTATCGATGTCATCGCGTTTATTTGATAATCTATAACGATACTCAAACCACCAAACAATTACTCCAACAATGATAGCAACTAGCAAAACTGTAAACCAGAAATAATATCTTAGAATAGAAGTGTCCACTTCTATGTGATAAATATCTAATGTATAGAAAGTGGTAGAAATAACTAAATGATTAATATACAAAATAATTGCTCCAATAGCAAAACTTAACAGTAATTTATTATATCTAAACGGTCGTTTGATTACGCGTGCTCTTCTATAAAAGACTAATAACAATATCAGCATGACAATAAGCCAACTTAGCAGCATAAATGATGCATACGTATATGCAGTTGCAATAAATATTAAAACAATCGAAATAATAGAAAATAAAATCGCACGCTTAGATAAGCGATAGACACCTACAACATTTAATAATAATAATAAACAGGCGCAAGTATGTACTGAAACGATGATATAGTAAATGTAATGATTTGGATCATATAAACCATCATAGATAATTGTTAAGTTATTTAGGAAAAACACCAAACTTGTAAATAACAGCAGTACTGCAATGGAAAATGAAGGTGCACGTGCAATAATATCTTTTTGATATGACGCTAAAAGCGATGACATATCTTTAACTGGTACTGAAATTCTAGAACCTTCCCAATAGCGTTTGGCAGTACTACGGAATTCAAATGTTGATAAAATCAGTGCAACCAACACAGGGAATAGATAATATGCAAAACGATATAATAATAATGCTAAAACAATTTCTTCTTTAGAAACATTTATATGTTTTAGACCTAATAGTACAACAAGGTCAAACGTACCAAATCCACCAGGAATAAAACTGATTAAACCTGTTAAAGCAGCTATTATAAAAATACCCATAAATGTTGAGAACGGTAATTGTACTCCAACCATCATTAAAGCCATGTATAAAACCAATGCGGCCACAAACCACTCAACACCTGAGACGATTGTACAATAAACGCCTAGAAGCCTATGTGTTTTTTGTACTGGTTTTAAAATTGTCATGATTACAAAAGCTGGTAAAAATAGTGCAACCACATACATCAACCATTTTATCCATGGATAAGGACTAAAAATATGCGATACATCAAAGATATGTAACACTACTAAAATTGATAATAAGCTTAGTCCAGTTAACATTGAAATTAATACAATAGATATCGTATGCACGAGTGCTTTTTTATCTTCAGTTGCATTTTTATAAAATAAGAATCGGACACTTGCACCTATGAAACCACCGAATCCTACAACTGCATTTAAAGCATTAACGATATAACCAACGCGTACAGTTTTTAATAATGATATTTTTAAATTTAGCGTTTTTGCTAATATGACATCATACATGGAAAGCACAATAATAGAGGCGCCACCCGCTAAAAATAGCAACACGAGCGATACTCTATTTATCTTTCCGAACGAATGTAACGTTTCTTTTAAATTTATATGCGATAACTCTTTATAAAATGTAAATACTACAATAATAAATAATGCTACCGCGAAAACTATTTTCAATATAGAAAATAGCCTATTTCTCATTTCTTTAGACATGTTTTCACTTCACTTTTTGATAATCTAATCTTCAATAAAAATATAGCACAATAATAAAACATAAGAAATGAATTTTTAAGAATATATTCTAACATAATTGTTAGTTGAATTATATAAATAAAAAAGTACAGTAATATAAGACCAAATTTAGAACTCGATCATATATACTGCACTTTTAGTGTTCACTATCAATGCTAATTAATAGCTATCCACGAAAATTCAATAATGTAATATTGACACTTTATCGTGCGTCTTCCTCAGATGCAAATTCATATTCACCAGCATCTTCACCGTAATATTTGTTGTATCTACGTTTAAACATAGCATATAAATGCGACACGAGTACTTTTAATATCGCATATGCAGGGATACCTAGTATTACACCTACAACACCTAATAAGTTCCCAGCACTCAACAAGATAAAGATTATAGTTAATGGATGTATTTTTAATGTTTTACCCATGATATTCGGCGAAATAAAATGCCCTTCAATAAATTGAACTGCTGTCCATACGACAATCAATTTTAATAGCATGATTGGAGATGTAATGAGCGCGATAATAATCGCTGGTGATATAGCAATCGTTGGGCCAATGTATGGCACAACACTTGTCACTGCTGCAATACAAGCTAAAATCAAGCTATAATCTAATCCAATAATACTATATCCTATGAATAGTAGCACACCGATACAAAATGACACAATAATTTGTCCTTGTATGTACGAACCTACTTGAACGCTCATTTTATCTAACAAATCATGAAAATCTTTTCTGAATTTTGGTGGCATTAATTTTGTTGAAAAATCTTTGAAACGATGACCATCTTTAAGCATAAAGAATAATACGAATGGCGTCGTAGCGATGACAACACCTACGTTAACAATAGCTTCAGCAAAATTTCTGATCTTCGAACCAAATCCATTAAAATAATCAGAAACCATAGACGGTAACTTTTTAGCTAAATCATCTAATTGAGTTTGAATTTGTCCATAAAAATTAGAAATCAAGGAATTCTTAGTAACATTATCAATAAATTGATTTACTTTATCCACATAATAAGGGAAATTGTTGCCAAAAGTTTTAAACTGAGTTCCAATGACAGGTATCAATAAATTGATTGCTAAGGCAATCACGCCAATAATGACCAAGAATAAGATGATAACGCCCCATAAACGTGATATATTATAGCGTTCCATTAAGTTGACTAATGGATTTAACAAATAATACAAAATAATAGATACAATAATCGGTGCTGCAATTGTATTAAACACGATTATAAATGGTTTGAATATATAAGATACTTGATCAAATATGAATATTGCAATACCTAAGAGTATTAGCATAAACAAACCGAATAGTAAGTCTTTCCCCCCCATAAATTTCATGAAGCGGGTTTCAGGAAAACTAAGTCTTAATTTTTCTTTTTTCTTTTTTTCATCTTGTCTTACATTGTCTTCATTCGACATATATTACTCACCATACCTTAACTTAATGCTTTGAATTTACAATTATATATTCTATTCGATAAATATTCTGTACAACATTATATCATAGAATGGTTTAATCGTCTTAATTGCTTCGTTCCCATCATATCACATTCCTATTATTAGACATATTTATTTTACACTTTAACGCATGTAATGTTCATAAAAATCATATTCAGATAAATCTATAGTCTATTTTCTTTTTAAAATACGTCAATCAGGAAGTAATGTTAATTAAGTCGCTTTCATAGCCAATACTGTCATAGTAGATTCTAAATAATAAGCTGATATAAGCGCTTCTTCACTTCAATTATATATGGACTAATTGAACAAGAGTTCGAAACATCTATTTTTGTTTCGGACTCCTGTTTCCTACGATTAGTCAATTGATTATATAATAAATTAAGCGTACTTAAATAAACATTACGATTTATTATTTTTTAATAAGGTATTATATTTGTAAATATGATTATTTTAATGTGGGGACATTTGATAGTCATAAAAATTTCTTTATTTAAAATTCTGCAAATAGTATAATAACCCAATATATATAACACAAGTTAAATGTAAGAGTATTTCATTGAAAAAGATAATTATAGTTTTATTGGTTTTTCTACTCAGTTTAACTAGTTGTAGTTACACTAAAAATTCTAAGACAGAAATGACAGACCCAATGTCATTTGCAAATGGTATCACTTCAACAAATACTAAAGATTTCAAGACGGAATTTAGTTATTTACTTGTTGAAAATTCAAAAGCGCATGAACATTATTTAGGTTACTTTGGTGAGGTCATTAATGAAACAACAATACCTATAAAATTTACTGGTGATGTAAAAATAACTATAGAATAAGTAAAGTTTTAAATATGCCAAAAAACACTTTATTAGTCGATGAGTTAGATGTTGGCACAAAAAAATGTGGATATGCTCATATTAAATTAGAAACTTAAAAACAATTCAAAAGCATAGAAATTGAAATTAACAAACCACTCGATACATATCATCAGCAAGAATATGGAAAAATTAGAATCACACTTCATGATAAGCACAAAAAATAAACCAATTAAGGATGTGCTTGCATCAAATGGTTTATTTAGATGAACACACATAAACATCCGGATACCATTTAGTGGCATCCGGATGTTTATGTGTTATATATTCAAATTAGTTCATGATCTAAGTGTAATTACTATTTATTCAGAATCTCATTCAACTTTTTGATTTTCCATAAAATGATAAACATGCAAAGTTAAATAAATCACTTCAGCTTCATAGATTTTGACATTTAATTCTTGCTGTAAAAATTTCATAATTTTCAATGCAATGTTAAATGCGAGTGGATATTGCGTTTTTAGCAACGCTTCAAATGCATTCTTTTTTTGTAATGATTCTCCTTTTCTCAGTCTTTTAATTAAAAATGGCTGTACACTTTTAACGGTTGGTGAGTAAAATCATCAATCGTTTTTTTTATGTTTGAATACAAAAAAAGCACAAATATCTCTATAATTATAAGCGACGAAACCATAATTAAGGAGAGATATCTGTGCCGTA
Organism: Staphylococcus caeli; assembly: GCF_900097965.1. Taxonomy (GTDB): domain Bacteria; phylum Bacillota; class Bacilli; order Staphylococcales; family Staphylococcaceae; genus Staphylococcus; species Staphylococcus caeli. Next base: position 10 of record NZ_FMPG01000015.1, on the reverse strand, counting down.
TACTTATAAT
>NZ_FMPG01000005.1 GCF_900097965.1 Staphylococcus caeli | reverse complement strand
ATGCTGACTCGGATGCCGATGCTGATGCTGATGCCGATGCCGATGCCGATGCCGATGCTGATGCCGATGCTGATGCTGATGCTGATGCTGATGCCGATGCTGATGCTGATGCTGATGCTGATGCCGATGCTGATGCTGATGCTGATGCTGATGCTGATGCTGACGCGGATGCTGATGCCGAAGGTGAATTACCAGATACCGGTAAAAAAGATAAACAAAATGGTGTATTATTCGGTTCACTATTTGCTGGCTTAGGATCGTTACTATTATTCACTCGCAAAAGAAAAGAAAATAAGTAACCTATAAACCCTTAGAGGCTGGGACTTCATTGTCTCAGCCTTTAATTATAATTTGAAAATAGATTTGACTGCGAAAGGTATTGAACCACAAATATAAAATTGACAATAAAAATTCATTATTATTTACAAAATGATAATGAAGATTAAATTAAAATTACCTAGTCTTTAAAATGTTAGGAGTTTGTATATGAGTGAACTTAATCATAAAATAGAACAACTTATAAAAGTGATTAATGAGGAAACATTATCCAATGAAGCTTTCTTTTTAAGTTTAGGCAAACCAAACATGAAAGCTATTGTCATATTAATAAAACGAACTACTCACTTAAAGCGTGATATTTTGAAACATTGCCAAAGATTCAAAAAACAAGCAGGCGTATATCCTAAATGGATAAAAATTGACTTAATTACGGAGACAAAGCAAGTACTTTATGATGATATTATAAATGAATTAATTAATACACGCAGAAATTATATCGATTTTGGAATCGCTCTAGATACACACTGGAATATGTCTTTTTTACCTGATGAAATTAATGCAAATGCATTTGTTAGACCTAGTAAAAACAAAAGCGAACTCATTTTATCTGAAGTAAATATTAACAATTATCTTAAAAAATATACCAAACACAAAAAAACCTTCCAACATAAACAGTATCATGGCAAATATATTACTCAATTTTATACAAAAGGATTCATTCATGACAATTATCAAGTATATAAATTAAATGACCGTGGTTCATTTAAAAATCTCAGAATAGTCGATGACTTGAACACAGAAATTAACCACTTAATACAGCACGGTTCTGATTTTCTAGAAGGTATGCTTCAAGGAAATGGAAAGTACCATTATGGTTACTTCCCACATTTTGATAAGCAAATTGATTTTTATAATAATCTACGTCACTCATCTTCCACCTATGCATTATTAGAAAGTATGCAGTATTTGAATAAAGAATGGCTTTCAGCTAAAAATGCCATCTTTTATATAATCAATAATTATCTTTATGAAGTAGATGATAAAGGTTATATATACGACGATACAAAGCAAATAAATGAAATTAAATTAGGACAAAACGCTGCATTTATATTTGCTGTTTGTGAATATTTGAAATTAAATCCAAATGATACACACGCATTAACAGCTGCTCAAAAAGTTGCTCAAGGCATCTTAGCAATGATTGATTCGGATACAGGTGAAACTATACATGTCTTAAATTACCCAGACCTCTCCATAAAAGAAAAACATCGTATTGTATATTACGATGGTGAGGCTGCATTAGCTTTACTAAGACTTTATCAAATTAATCAGGATCAAACGTTACTAAATGCAGTAAAAAAACTTTTTAATCATTTCATCGCTAACAATTATTGGCAATACCATGATCATTGGCTAGGTTATTGTACAAATGAGCTTGTGAATATTATTCCAGATGAAAAGTATTACCGCTTCGGTATTAAAAATGTAAACCATTACCTAGATTATATAAAGCATAGAGATACTACATACCCTACTTTTTTAGAAATGTTAATGGCTACCTACTATTTAATAAAAAATGCAAAAAACAATGGATATGGTCATATCGTCACAGAATTAATAGACGAACAGGCATTTATTGAGACAATTCATTTCAGAGCAAACTATCAAAGAACTGGCTTTTTCTATCCAGAAATAGCAATGTACTTTAAAAATCCTCAAAGAATTCTTAATAGCTTCTTTATTAAACATCATGGTTACAGAGTCAGAATTGATGATATAGAGCATTATTTATCAGGTTACATCCAATATCAAAATGCTTTTAGCAATAAAGGAAGTTCGTGAGTATGAAAGAAATTAAAGTTAAACGTTCAAACCAAACAGATACTTATGTAAAAACTGAATTAGACCTAGAAATCGAAAGAGAATTACTAGAACAAAGCGAAACAGAGGTATTGAATGATACCAGCAAGAAACATAGTGCTAAGTGGATTTATGCGGGTATTATATTAGCCTTAATCATTGCTTTGGCTAGACTTACAATGCACATATTCTTCTAAATGCTAAAAATTTATTTTATAGAGAGGCGGTGCGCTGATGAAGACTGTTGGTATGTTGAGAAGTATAAATAAACCAGGGTTAGTTGCTAAAAGTGTTGCATATGTGTGTGCGCATCAACATATACCGTTCTATTACTTCACACCAAATGACGTTAATCTTGATAATACTACAATAAATGCTAAATTTTTAGAAAATGGACAGTGGATTCATAAAACAATTCCTTTTCCCACAGTAATAGACAACGAACCTATAAATAAAACTAATAAAGCACTTTATAATGTATTGAAAGAACATGCTACCTTTACGACTTATCCATTAGGTGGAAAAACAAAAGTGTTTAATTTGCTATATGAAAATGAAGAGAAATTCAAAGATGTGCTTATTCCATTTAAAATAGTAGAAAACCAATACGATGTAATAGATTTCATCGATAAATATCAAAAAATATTATTAAAGCCGTCTATAAGTAATCAAGGAAGAGATATTGTTGCTATTGAAAAATTAAAAAATGGCTATCATTTTATAAATGATACAAGTATTGATTTAATATCTAAAGTGAACTTTGAAGCGAAATTAAACGAACTTATTTTGAGTAAAAAATATATTTGTCAGCCCTTTATTCATTCAAAAACAAAGAGCGGTATTCCTTTCGATTTTAGACTGCATGTTCGAAAAAAAGCAAATGGTAAATGGACAAAGGTGAAGGCATATCCAAGGATAGGCATAGAAAAAAATATCACTGCCAATATTAGTCAAGGCGGTGCCATAGCATCCATCGTCCCATTTTTAAAAACACAATATCCAAATGATTGGAGAAAAATAAAAAACAAAATCGATATTATTTGTACAAATTTTCCTAGAAACTTCGAAAAATTGTATCCATACCCATTAGATGCGCTAGGCATTGACCTAGGTATAGATACAGAAGGAAAATTATGGCTTTTCGAAGTCAATACGTACCCTGGACAGAAGTTTTTTGAAATAGAATCCGCAGAGAAAAGAGTGGACTTCTATAAATATTTACTAAGTCAGACAACTTCTAACAATTAGATACTATTTGATATATAAACGTATAGTCAATTTAAAAGGACGAATATAGCAACTTTAATATAAAAATTTTAAAGGAGTCGCTTATGACAAACAATATAGACTATTTTTTAAAACAATTTTATATAACTGATAAAGAAATCGTAAAAGAGATTAACTATTTTTTTAAAACATTCGATATAACTTTTCTTAATTATTTAATATTATATTGTTTGAAAAATAATAAACCCGTATACATCCAAGAAATATGTAATGAACTTTCATTAGACACAGGGACAATTACACCTGCATCAAAAAGATTAGAGAAAAAGGGTGTTATCATTAGGAAAAGAAGTATTTTAGACGAAAGAAGAGTCACAATTCAACTTACTGAAGAAGGTAAACAATTGCAAAAAGAAATCAGTAATTCTATGAATGACTTAATTGACAAGCTAAATACCAATATACCTGGATTGTCAGACTATCTAACAACACTTAATCGGATTACTGTCTAGTCAAAAATCCCCAGTACGTGTGAATTTATACTTCCACAACACACTGGGGACATATTTCAAATATTTAAACACATACTTTCATGTTACTCATTACGCTTAGGGTTCTCGCCATATTTGTTAAATTCTTTTTGACCGTTAGTACAACATACAACTAGCCCTACGATTGCAAGTACCAAGTATATAACACCTAAAATAACAGCTATGATTGAGAATGCTGATCCTAAACCATTCACAATATCAATATCAATAAAGTCCAAAGCGTCATTTATCCACGTGCCTATAAACAACAGTATAGGAATCGTCATCGTCATTCCAACGTCATGAAAACGTCTCACCGTGACTGTAAACATCGCAATCGTTACTAGAATATAAAGAATCCATCCTACCACTTCTTCAATGATACTCGGTATAGGCAATGCATAAGTAATAAGTCCAATGACAATCGCAAGCAATATATTCATAAGTACGGGATACCAATATTCTTTACGTCTCGACCTACCTTTGATATTTAACGCATTTTTCCAAAATAATTTGTAATAATGTAACATAACACCACTCCTTTATTTATATTTATAAAATGAATGCCTTTACATTTACTTACTCAAACCATATCACATCAACACAATAAACAACACATTCAATATCATGTTTTTTATTTTAAAATTAATATCAAACAAATAGTACCTCAAATTTACACATTAAATATTTATTTGGTTTTAACTTTATTAATTTTTAGTAATTAATACTAAAAATTTATAGAAGTGTTTTAAAATATTGTAGTACATGTTACACTTTTGAAAACGTTATACATAGGAGGAACAATACATATGGAATCATCTAACTTACCTTTAGCCTCACATTTTGCAAGTTTACGTGAAAAACCGACTTGGGGCTTAAAACTATTAAACGCCATCATCATAGTTGTACTATCCTCTATCATCGTTGGTCTCTCTACAGATTATAAGAAAGTTTACGAAGATGCAGGCCTTAGCGGACAACAGCTTGAACAGTCGCTTGAATTCGCGAAAATCCTAGGCATTATTGGTGGTGCTGTTGGTGCTATAATTACAATTGGTATTACTTTCGTTGTTATTTTGGTTATCTCTAAAATTATGAAATCTGATGCAAGCACAAAATCTATCTTTTCAGCGACTTTAAGTTACACAATTATTACGAGTGTTATCGCACTTATCGTTTTCCTAATTCAATGGATTGCGGGCTTATCAGTCACAGATTATTCGATTACCAGCCTTAATATTTTTGATAAAGGGAACAAAATCTTAGGAGCATTTAATTTACAAACTTTCATTGGTGCTTATGTATTTGGCATCCTTTTATTTGCGACATGTCGCTTTTCTAAAAAATCTGCTATCATATGGTCAATCGCCTACCTTGTCGTATTTATTGGATTTCCACTATTAGGTGTAGCTTTTCAGTAATTTCGTTCAATAAACATACACAAAATTAACATAAATACTTAAAGAACGAGCCATTTTCTAATTGAATTTGATAGAAATTGACTCGTTCTTTATTTTTTTTAATTTTGCAGTATTTTTTATGTTAAATACAAAAAGAGCTAATCCTGTAAATTGAATTAACTCTCTTAATTTCCAAAAATATTTATCTGTAATCTAAACTCTTATTTGTTATGAAAACACTCACTTATAGTTCATATTTTTAGTCTACTTTTACTTGCTCATCATTGTTTTAAATAAGATAAGGTGATTCATCTAAAATACTGCAGAAGATACCGAAAACCTATATATAGAATAAATTATTGACTTATATCTATTCTATATAATTTTAACTCTTTGTTATCTGGAGAATCCGATTTAAATTGATATGATACTTTTCCATCTTCAATATATGCCCAATTACCATTAATTTTATTATAACTAATATGTACAGTGGCATTATTACTTACATTATTTTTCAAATCTTCAAAACTAGGGCCATTAAGATTATTGTAGCTCATAGATACTTTTGTTACTTTACCCTTATCTTTCTCACCATCAGTTGTAACAATAAGTAATCCATTATCTTTTCTAAATTCATAATAATGAACCGTGCCATCAACACTATGAGAATAGATAGGCTTTATATTATTATCTAGAACAACTTGTATCGGCATACCAATATCAACACCTTCTAATGTTGACTTTGGATGAACTAATTGTTCTATAGATATTTCACTACTTTCTGATGCGGCATGAGCATTTGTGGCACTTACACCTGTAATAATAACTGAAGATGCCACCAATGCAGTTAATACTTTTTTCATAAGTCCTTCTCCTTTACATTTTTATTTCTAGATAATAATTTACCATCTCTAAAAAGGATAAAGTCTTTACTACACCCAAAAAAATATCACTTATTATATTTATATATAGTGAATTGATTTTGACCTTCTCAAAAGTATCTCGATTTAATAAAATTCATATTTTTCGGCTTATTGTCTGAATTTTTAAAATATTACCTTTCATAAAAATAGATTCATCAAATGAGTTACATTTGTTTTATGACAATTTTTTATGTTCGGCTTCTCTTAGTTCAATGCGTCTAATTTTACCGGAGTTGGTCTTAGGTAAGTCTTCGACAAATTCAATCGCACGTGGATATTTATAAGGTGCAACATCTTGTTTGACGTATTGTTGCAGTGCTTTAACGGTTTCCTCTGTTGCAGGTACATCATCTTGCAGAATCACAAATGCTTTAACAATGTTCCCTCTGACTTCATGAGGACTTGCGACTACCGCACATTCTTTCACAAACTGATGTTTCGTCAATGAATCTTCCACTTCGAATGGTCCAATCGTATAACCAGAACTGATAATAATGTCATCTTTACGGCCTTCAAACCAGAAGTAACCATCTTCATCTATTTTTGCTAAATCGCCAGTTATGAAATATGCATCAATTCTAGGTTCGGCCGTGCGTTCAGGATCTTTATAATAACCTTTGAAGAGTGCTGGTAAGTCTAAAGGCACTGCTATATTGCCGACTTCTCCTACTGCTGCTGGTGCACCGTCATCATTAATCACTGTGACATAACTACCCGGAATAGCTTTCCCCATTGAACCTGGACGGCTTGGTGTATCTTTCAAGAAACCTATAAGTAGTGTACTTTCTGTTTGACCATAACCATCTCGTACAGTGAGGTTAAAATGATTCTGGAATTTTTCCACGACTTCTCTATTCAATGGTTCACCTGCAGATACAGCACTGTGTAAATGTGCTAAATTGTAGTCCGCCAAGTTCGGTGATTTGGCCATTAATCGATATTCAGTTGGTGTACAACAAAGTACATTGATTTGGTAGCTTTCCAATAGTGATAAATACTTCTCTGCATTAAATTTACCATTATATACAAAAGCTGTTGCACCTGATCCCATAATTGATAAGAATGGACTCCACACCCATTTTTGCCAACCAGGTGCTGCAGTTGCCCAAACGATATCATCTTCTGTGATACTTAGCCAATGCTTCGGCGCCATTTGCATATGGGCATAACCCCAACCGTGTGAATGTACGACGGCTTTCGGATTACCTGTCGTGCCAGATGTATAAGATAATAGTGCAACATCGTCTCTAGACGTTTCGACTATTTCTAATGTCTCCGCTTCGGTAGCCATTTCTGCTTTGACAACTAGCCATCCTTCTGCTTGACCGCCAATGATAAATTTCGTCAGTTCAGCGTATTCTTCCACTGCTTTGAATTCTTCAACACCTTGAGCAGCTGCCACAATCGCTTTGACTTCACCATGTGTAATTCTATATTGTAAATCTTTTGTACGTAACATTTCTGAACTTGGTATCACAACAATACCAAGTTTTAATGCCGCAATGTATATTTCATAAGTTTCTATGCAACGCGGCATCATGATAAGTACCTTATCTCCCTTTTGCAAACCATGTTTTTTGAATACGTTACCTACTTGATTGGCCCTTTGTAGCAATGTACGATATGTCACTTTTTGTGCTTCTCCGTTTGCATCTTCAAAAATTAGAGCTTGTTTCGCTGGATCCTCCGCAAATTTTTCAATTTCACTGACAATATTGTAATTGTCTGGAGCAATTAAATCTTGTTTATTCATTACATATTCTCCTTTAAATTAAAATCCACAACGATTCTATTTTTAATCTCAAATCTATCGTAGACCTACCTTTTCTTCTATTAAAAGCTTTATGCTCAAAATCTTTATCTGCTAATGCAATTTTAGTAAAAATATAACTTTTAACTCAATGTCTAAATACCTTGATAATTATAGTACATTATCGATTGAAGTTTAAATATTCTGAATTCATGATTTATATTAACCATTAAATAAATTGCTTACTTTGACATTATCAACACAAGTCATGTAGTATTCCTTACATATAGTTGTAAAATGTTTATATAAGAAACAAATATCTTTAAATCCTGATGACACACTTAATAGCATTGTCATTTATACTCATTTTTATAATTTTTGTATACAAATTCATTTTTTCTCAGTTCAACTTTTAGATTTAAATTAAGTATAGTGCTATAATATAAAACTGTGTAATTTTTAATGAAAGAAGTGAGTGCTTTGACATCAAATGACAATTTTCATGTCGAAAAAAGAATACCCTTGTTCATTGTATTATTGTCAGGGGCATTTATTACAATTTTAAACCAAACGCTACTCGGAACGGCTTTACCGCCAATTATGAAAGATCTTCAAGTATCTGAGAGTACCGTGCAATGGTTACAATCTATATTTATGCTAGTTAACGGAATTATGATTCCAGTTACAGCCTTTTTAATTGAACGCTATACATCGAGGCAGCTCTTTTTAACTGCTATGAGTATCTTCGCAGTGGGTACATTACTTTGTGCGATTGGCTCAGATTTTTCAATGCTATTAATCGGACGTATCCTACAAGCTGCAGGCGCAGGTATCATGATGCCACTCATGCAAACAATTCTATTTTTAACATTCCCTAAAGAAAAACGTGGTACTGCAATGGGTCTGTTTGGACTCGTCATCGCTTTTGCACCTGCTATAGGTCCTACTTTATCGGGTGTTTTAGTAGAACATCTTACATGGAGAAGTGTCTTCTACGTTGTATTCCCAATCGCAGTAATTATAATAATCGCATCAATTTTCTTACTGAAAAATGTTACCGAAACATCTCATCCAAAATTGGATATTGCTTCAGTCATTCTATCAACGCTCGGTTTTGGTGGATTACTATATAGCTTCAGTTCAGTCGGTGAAGCTGGATGGGCAAGTGTACAATTCATCGCACCACTTGTTGTCGGAATTGTATCTTTAATCATCTTCATCCGTCGCCAATTAAAATTGAAAGAACCTATGCTTGAATTTAGAGTATTTAGCTATAACGTTTATACATTAGGTACCGTATTAAGTATGTTTGTCTTTGGCGTATTAATCGCTACAAACATTATCTTGCCACTGTATATGCAAAATATGTTACAGTTCTCTGCATTAGAGTCTGGACTTGTGTTACTTCCAGGTGCAGTTGTTATGGGACTCATGAACCCAGTGACAGGTTATTTATTCGATAAATTTGGAGGTACGTGGTTAGCACGTATTGGGCTATTCATACTCGTTGTATCTTCTATACCGTTTACTGTACTAACAGCACATACTAGTTTTACTTATCTAGCAATATCTAACGCCTTACGTATGATTTCTATCTCAATGGTTATGATGCCTATGACTACGTTAGCCATTAATCAGTTACCAAATCATCTCATTGCACATGGTACTGCAATGAACAATACTTTCAGACAAATGGCAGGCGCTATTGGTACAGCATTATTTATCACATTAATGTCTGTATCAGCTAATCCTAGTGATGGCGTTGAAGGTATTATACACGGTGTGAACGTAACCTTTATGGTTGCTACGGGTATTTCAGTGATTGCATTGATTCTATCTGCGAAACTATCAGATGATACTAGACCCGCACGCCGCACATTATAAATAATGATAATTTAAAAGCACTTACGACCAATTCTATTAAGAATGGCGTAAGTGCTTTTTGTTATTTATTGAGAGTTATCTTTGAGTTTTTCATTAAATTTGAAGTTATTCTGTTGCCATCAATCTGTTGAGCGCTATCTCACCAAGTGATTTGGCAGCTACAATTAATGCGTCTTCGTTTACTTCAAATTTTGGATGATGATTCATATATGGCGTTTCAGTATGCTCTGGTTTACAACCAACAATATAGAATGTCCCTGGAATTTCTTTTAAATAATACGCAAAGTCTTCAGAGCCAGAAACTGCAGGGATTTCCACTAAATGTTCAAAATAGTCACCTTTGCTCGCTGACAAGATATCTACAACATGATTTGTTTGTTTTGGATGGTTATAAAGCACCGGATATCCAAATTGATAATCTAAATCATACGTAACATCAAAACCTACAGCTACACTCTGAGCAACTTTCTCAATTTCTTCATACATAAATTGTTCCAAGTCATCATTTAAATAACGCGCTGTGCCTTTAATCGTAACTTTGTCCTGAATGATGTTTGCACCACCTGGCGCTTCAAATGCCCCCACAGTAATGACGCCCATTTCTGATGGGTCAATACGTCTAGATACAATCGTTTGCAGCGTATTTACAAAATTCGTGCCTGCAACTAATGCATCATGCGTCTTATGAGGACTTGCCGCATGACCGCCCAATCCTTTAATTGTTAGTGTGAATGTTGAACTGCCGGCAAAGGCATTCTCTTTATTAAAACCTATCACTTCTGGTCCAGCTACGGGTACAACATGAATGCCATAAATTTCATCAACATCGTTAAGCACACCAGACGCCATAATTTGTTGCGCGCCGCCTGGTGGTAATTCTTCGGCATGTTGATGAATGATTTTAATTGTCCCTGAAAGTTGGTCTTTAAGTTCTATAAAAGCATCCGCTAATCCCAATAAATATGCGGTATGTGCATCATGACCACAAGCATGCATGACACCTTCATTTAACGATTTAAATGGTACATCTGCTTCTTCTGTAATCGGCAACGCATCGAAATCGGCACGTAATCCAATGGTTTGGCCAGGGTGCTTCCCTTTGATTTCAACAATAATTGCATGACTGCCTTGAACTGGTTGCGTCACAGTAACATCTTTATTTTTGTAAAAGTCTTTAATGTATGACGCTGTCCCTGTTTCTTGAAAAGATAATTCAGGATGTTGATGTAAATAACGACGATGCTTCACCATTTCTGCTTGTTTAGCATCTAATTTTTCAAATAATAGCTCTTTTACATTCATAAACATTCACTTCTTTCAATTAAATTTATATCGCTCTATAATAATTTTAAATTTAAAGAAAGATTAATTCAAATACAAATTGAATTTTAGATTAATTTTACATTTTTAAAAATCTTTTTTGAATAATACACTAAAATCGTGCATAAATTAAGATAATTGTAATTGCTTTGCTTGTTCTTCCTTATAAACCATATACATCATTGCACTCGCTAGTAATACCATAATTAATCCGAAATAAGGTGTCATTGTAATTGAAAAATGCTTTAATACATAACCCCCTACGACAGAACCAAGAGTAATACCGATATTAAATGCTGCAATATTTAAGCTTGAAGCAAAGTTTGTCGTTGCTTTGTTCTTACGTTCTGCAAATAATACAACAATCAATTGCAATCCTGGTACATTCATGAAAGCAAATAAGCCCATTAATAGAATTGCAATCGTACCTACTGCTGGCAATGACATTGTGATACCCACAAGGAGCAATACGATGGCTTGTAGTAAGAAGATACCTATTAATACTTTTGCTGGTTGATGGTTGGTTAATTTTCCGCCTAATGTATTGCCAATAGCGACCATGACGCCGTAAATGACTAATAATATCACGACACCATCGTTACCAAAGTGCAGTATGTCTGTCAGCATCGTTGTTAAATATGTGTATACGACAAACGTACCTCCGTAACCTAAAGCTGTGATCACGTAAACCATCATCAACGATTTATTTTTAAAAACAGTCAACTGCTCTAATAAAGAAGCCTGCTCATATTCATTTAAATCATTAGGCACAGTTGCGATATTTACGATTAAACTGATTAGACCAATGAGGGCAATAGTTATAAATGAAGCTTCCCAGCCGAATTGTTGTCCAATCCACGTGCCAATAGGAACACCTGTAACTGTAGCCACCGTTAAACCTGTGAACATCATGGCAATCGCACTAGAGCGTTTATCCGGTGAAACAAGGTCACTTGCGATCGCAGTAGCTATAGACATAAAAACACCGTGTACTAATGCTGATAACACACGCATCGCTAATAACATACTAAAAGTTGTGGAAAATGCTGCCAAAGCATTCGCAACGATAAAAACAATCATAATCGTAATAAGCAGATGTTTCCGCTTCATTTTATTCGTCATAGGCGTAATCAATGGCGCACCAATCGTAACACCTACTGCATATAGTGAAACCGTTAAACCTGCTAACGGTATTGTCGTATGGAATTCTGCTTTAATTAATGGTAATAGTCCGACGCTAATAAATTCAGTCATTCCAATCGCAAATGCTGACATCGCCAATGCTATGATGGCAAATTTATTTTTATTCATAATCATTTCTCTCCTTATTTGTTGTTGATTATGTTACTATAATGCACACACATACAAATAGGAAGTACGCACTTTAAAGTACGATAGGTACTTTTTGGTGCCTATAAGGAGTAAATAACATGACTAAAACATATAATATTGGTGTTGAGGCCACCATTGATGTCATCGGTGGCAAATGGAAACCCGTTATTTTGTGCCACCTGCAAAATAATGGCCGCATGCGCACATCTGCTTTAAAACGTGCCATACCAAACATTACGCAAAAAATGTTGACGCAACAATTAAGAGAATTAGAAAAAGACGGCATTATTCATCGTATCGTTTATGATCAAGTACCACCTAAAGTAGAATACGAACTATCAGAATACGGTAGCACACTCGGGAAAATCTTATCTTCACTTTGTTATTGGGGAGAATTTCATATTGAAAAATTATATCAACAAGGAGAATCTGTACAATTAAATCAACAAGATTTTGTGAATATTCCTAATCCATAAGTAGGTATAATAAAGCACACAGTAGTTAATTTTTATACTACTGCGTGCTTTTTATATGCTATATATTTCATTTTCAGCCTAATATCTGAATAACACTACATTTGACCACGCTTATTCCAAGTCAGAATGAAACTCAACATCGCTAATACGCTAATGACTGTTAGTAAGATGAAACCGACATCCCATCCAAAATGTTGTACTACATATCCTAAGACAATATTGGCCATAACTGCGCCAAATAAGTATCCGAATAAGCCTGTTAGACCTGCTGCAGTGCCGGCTGCTTTCTTCGGAACATAATCTAATGCTTGTAGTCCAATTAACATGACTGGACCATAGATAAGGAAGCCAATCGCAACAAGTGAAACATTGTCTAGCCAAGCGTTACCCGGTGGATTCAACCAATAAATAACGACGAATACCGTCACACCTAACATAAATAAAAATCCTGCTGGACCACGGCGACCTTTAAATAGCTTATCAGACAAGTAACCGCATAATAGGGTGCCTGGTATCCCTGCCCATTCATATAGAAAATAAGCCCAACCTGACGCCTTTAAATCAAAGTGTTTTTCCTCGCTCAAATACGTTGGTGCCCAATCTAGCACCCCATAACGTACAAAATAAACAAATATATTTGCAAATGCGATTGCCCACACCCATTTATTGTTTAATACATATTTAAACAATATCTCTTTCGTAGACAACTCTGTTTCTAGCGTTGCTTTAGAACGCGTCGCATAGTCGTTTCTATATTGTTCTATTGGCGGTAAACCTTGTGATTGCGGTGTATCCCTCACTAGTACAAACGCAATGATCGCAATTACAATCGCTAATATCGCTGGGTAAATGAATACACCCTCAAAGCCTTTTAAATAACCGAAATTATATAACGCTGTCATAGAGATGCCCCAAGTCGCAATAGGCGCCATTAATCCACCACCGACATTATGCGCAACATTCCAGATTGACGTCTTTGATCCACGTTCGCTTACGCTATACCAGTGAACTAGCACGCGGCCAGAGGGTGGCCACCCCATACCTTGAAACCATCCATTAAGAAATAACATGATAAACATGATTGAAATTGTCGATGTAAAAAATGGGACAAACCCCATCAATAGATTGACGATTGCAGTTAAAAACAAGCCTAAAGCTAAGAATATCCTCGCATTACTCCGATCACTCACTGTGCCCATTACAAATTTACTAATACCATATGCAATAGACACGGCAGATAATGCAATACCCAACTCACCTTTGCTAAACCCTTGCTCTATCAGGTCAGGCATTGCCAAAGAAAAGTTCTTTCTCAATAAATAATATCCAGCATAACCAATGAAAATACCTAGAAAGACTTGTAAGCGTAAGCGCTTATAAGTATCATCAACTTTTTCTGATGCTAGTGGTTCAATATGCTTTGGTGGACTTAAAAAGTTAAACATGAATACGCTCCTTATGTATGAAATGTTAAATTCATATTAAGGTTAAGCGATTGTGAAAACGCTGTCAATTTAATTTTATGTTTTTTATATAGAAATTTTTGAGAATTAAAAATTTCATGCTGTCGATATTAGCATTCACTACTTGAACTATTTAAGTATTACATTAAAATTGCATATTTATTTTCTCATAATTTTTTTATATAGTTATATTGAGATTTACGAATGACATGGAGGCTGAAATAATGACTATTGTATCTTTTATATTAGTGTTACTTGTTGCTATAGAATTTCTATACATCATGGTATTACAAACTTTTGCCACAACTTCTAGCAAAACAAGTAAACTTTTCAAAATGCCTAAGGAGGCATTACAAACCAATCATTTAAATACACTTATGAAAAATCAAGGTGTCTACAACGGACTTTTAGGTTTATTGTTACTCTATCTATTATTCTTTTCAGAACATGCAAAAGCATTTATCGCATGCATATTGATTTACATGATTTTAGTAGCAGCATATGGCGCATTGACGAGCCAGAAGTCTATCTTGTTAAAGCAAGGTGGTTTACCTATCCTTGCACTTATTTCACTGCTTTTTTAAAAGCTATTATCTCATAATAAAAATGGCTGATTTCACACAAATTGAAATCAGCCATTTATTTATCATATTTTAAAAAACAATATCAAAACACTAAACAACTTTTTCAAAAGTATTATTTAGCTGTATAACTTTTACTTGAGATTTTACCTGCATCTACAATAATGTCTTTAGCTTGAAATGCTTCATTATTAAAGAAACGTGTTAAGATATCTTTCACGCCTTCTTCGATACGCGCTTGCGCTTCTAATGTCATACCTGAATAATGTACAGTCATCGCATTACGTGGCATTGTTCTCCATGGATGATTTGCTGGAGCTGGTTGTGGATACCAAACGTCACCTGCATAACCTTGGATATGTTTAGCTTCTAATAATTCAACTAAATCATTAGTATTGACGATTTTACCACGAGCCGTGTTAACTAAATAACTTCCTACTTTCATACGACTTAACACATTATAATCAAATAAATTATCTGTTTCAGGAGTCAATGGTGCATGAATCGTTAGTGCATCACTTGTTGATACAAGTTCATCAAAATTAACAAATTTTGAGTGCTCATTATCTTGTTGATTCATTGGATCATAGTGTTGAATTTTCACATTAAATGGCGCAAGTCTTTCAGCAACAAGTTGTCCGATTCTACCAAAACCAAATATACCAATTGTTTTGTTTTGTAATTCATGCGCATGGTTACCCACTTTTGATAAATTCCATTCACCTGCTTCAGCTTGACGATGACCTTCTTCATAATTTCTCAATAGAATGAGTAAATCCATCACAGCGTGTTCTGCAACACTAATTGTATTACTACCTGTTACTTCTACAACGCCCACATTATGTTCACTTGCAGCTTGTAAATCAACATGATCTGAACCCACACCTGCAGTAATTGCTAATTTTAGGTTTGGTGCTTGCTCGATACGTTCTTTAGTCATATATGCTGGGTAAAATGGTGCACTGATGACGATATCCATGTCGTGTAAATGTTTGTCTAAATCTGCTTCATTATCATTTAAAATTATGAGTTCGTGTCCTTTTTCTTCTAAAAATGGTTTTAAACCAATTGCTTTTTCTGTATTAAGCATTTGATTTTCTTCGCCTTCTACTGATTCTGGGAATAATGCTACTATTTTCATTCAAATCTCTCCTATATTAATTATTTTTTAAAATTACCTTTTACTACACTTCATGTCTTCTCTGGATGCAAAAAAATACCCGGAACTATTTGCATATACCACCTCCTTGAATGATTTCATTCAAAACGTAGTTAGCAAACAGCACCGGGTACCTTACACCATCTAGTATTTATTCAATTGCTTTATCGAAAACAAATATTGAAACAACCTCATCATCAGCCAAATCAATATCTGTAAATAATTTAACAAACTTTGCTCCAACGAGCGTTTCCATTTCATCTAATTTAATATCACTATATAACTGCTTTATTTTTTCGGTCCGATTATAATGAAGCATCACTTCATTTTGTTTATCACCTAAATAAAACTGTTCTACTTTGCTTAACGCGCCCGTCATATATGCAATGGCCCAATTTCCTTTAAAGGATACTTGTACTTTCTCTGGCCCTTTGCCTACATGTTGTTTACGATAAGAACGAATTAAATTTGAAAATTGTTGTTCTTTTTTATGTGTGTCTATTTGACTCACCTTCTTCAAAAACACATACGTTTTAGTTACCTTTTTAAATAACTTATAGTTCTATTATATACCGTGCAATTTAAAATTCAAGTGTAATTACTTTTTTAAAAAATAACATTCAACTTGCGTTTATTTAAATATCGCATTACTCTTTCAATTCATTTTCCCAATATTTAACGCTTGAAGCATAATATACAATACAAGCAAACTACCAATCGTGTCTGTAAAATAATGCGCCTGTAAATAAATTCTAGAAATCATGATAGAGATAACAAAAAATATAGCGAGACATTTTAATGCCTTATGATTTTTCATCAATAGTATTAAACTGACAAAGATACACACGCTTAAGACATGCATACTTGGAAAGCTAAATCCTTCAATCATCAAATTAGGTCTTGGACGTTGAACGGCATATTTTAAAATTGTGCCAATCGCAAATACACTGCAGCACCAAAAACCATACCACCAAAATTTGAATCTATCGCGCATATATAAAACAATCAATAAAATTATCACGTAAATCAAACAATTAATTGGAGATAATACTGTTGAAATGATTTTAAAATATTGAATTGCCCAATCTTGTGTAATATTACGGTTTAAAAATTGGTATACGCCCTCATCCACGCCATTTGTAAATCCACTGCCAATACATATCATTAATATCGCGAGACAGACGCTACCACTCATCATTTTTAAATATTGCTTCATGGTGTCTTAAGTTCCTTCCATTCCAATTATTAATAAATAGTAAACCAAGTTTTGTGCTCAAACTCAATCGTACTTTGGACTTAGCTCATTTATTTGTGAGACATTCTAGTCTGTGCTATTATCTATTAAAGACTTTTAGAATCTATAATAACCATTATACTTTTGAAATTAATTAATAACTAAGGAGTTTATCTATTGAATAAAGAACGTTTTGAATCGATTGCCCAAAAATACGACGCCCCTGAAAGAATTCAGCTGGCACAAATTATTGCACAAGAAACCAATCAACTATTAGAAGGATCCCAATATCGATCATTACTAGATTATGGAGGAGGTACTGGCTTAGTTACCTTAAATATTGATCATCATTTTGAATTCGTAACCCTTATCGATGCTTCACCAAATATGATTGATATCTTTAGATCTAAAGTCGAGGCATTGGGTAAAACATCTATCACACCTTTTACTGGAGATGTGCTATCCGATGATACTTCACTAGTCAATACAACTTATGATGTCATTTTCTTGTCATTGGTATTGCTTCATAGTGGGGATTATCAAGCTTTGTTGAAGAAACTCGCTACACACCTCAATGATGGTGGTCAACTCATCCTCGTCGACTTTGATAAAAATGAAAGAATTAATCATCCAAAGGTTTACAATGGTTTTGAACAGTCAGATATTAGAAATGTGCTTGAACAAAGCGGCTTAACCAATATAAGCACACATACTTTTTATACAGGTGACCATATTTTTATGAATCAACGCGCTAGTTTATTTATTGCATCCGGTATGAAACCTAATACTAAAGCCTAAGTGAATGACTTAAATATTAAAAACGTTGTCAAACCCTTCGCGCTAATTTGCGAAGGGTTTGTTTATTTTCCATTTATATAGTTTTTTCAAAAATAGTAGTGGTCTTTCAGACCATTACTGGTCCTTTTACTAGCCACATTGCGATTTTTTTAAGATTCATGGCAGCACAAATTAGCATGGTATCCATGGAAACTTTGTCATGTCCTCTATATCTCGTCCATCGCATACCATGCTGCTCTTTTGCATCACCAAATCTTCTCTCTACTGTTTGACTTTGCATTTTATATTGTTTTTTCTCTGTATCCACAAACCTTAAATCTTCAACTATATCTAAATCACCTTGCCAAACATGTCTTCTAATTTGTTTTATGACATCTTTACTTTCAGTACATTTACTTAATAGTGGGCATTAAAAAGTGCTTTATATCCTGAATCAATTGCTAATGTGATAGGCAACATCTGCTTGGTTTCTAATCTTCAATCATTGGCTTGAGTTGTGTACTATCGTGAATATTACCAGATGTCACATGCTTATCAATTATTTAACCATTTTTATCTACACATGCGTGTAAACTATAAGCAAACTGCTTTTCTCGTTCGCCTTTAACGTAGTAACCGGCTTCTGGATTAGTCGTACTTACCTTTTGGTTTTATATTCCTCCTTATTTTTTAGTGACTTTTTTCCTTATACTTGTCTCTGTTCATTTATTTTTTATCCAATTCTTCTTGGAAGTGAAGCGCATCTTTTTTTTACAATTTTTTGATGTATTTATTCTTATTTTCATTTGCTTTAATATGCGTAGAATCAATGAATAAAGATGAGTGATCTATTAAACTATTTTTGATAGCTATTTTTAGTATTTTCTCAAATATTTGTTCAAATAAATCTGGATCATGAAAACGACGTGTATAGTTCTTACTAAAAGTTCCATAGTGAGGTACTTTATCTAAAAAGCTATATACTAAATACCAACGGTAAACTACATTTGTTTCTATTTCTTTAATTGTTTGTCTCATTAGATTTAATGCCAAACAATCTTTGTATGAGTAATATTTTCACTAAAATTACTGGATCAATAGATGGTCTACCATTATCAAGACAATATTTGTCTTCGACAAGTTCATATACAAAATTTAAATCTAATATCGCATCGACTTTACGTAATAAATGATTATTAGGGACTAATTCAGAGATAGAAATCATTTCATATTGATTTCATTTATCAATTGATTTATTCAACATAATAAACACCAACAAAGTCGAAGACTTTGTCGACAGTCTGAAATAAGAATTACATAATTCTTATTTTCTCTTCTCATTATCATTCCCTAGCTTTTTATAAATCAAATAAACAACTATTAAAACTATAGGAAGTAATGCTGAAAAAATAGCTGAATAGCTACCATTTTTTATTAGAAGTGGTATACAAATAGCTGATATAATAAAACATACAATTAAAATGATAAAGACATATAACTTACTTTTATCCATCTAATACCGCTCCTTCATCCATTATTATCTGTTAGTTTTATTTCACCTTCTAATCTCTTCAAAGAACAGATTTTTATATAGTGTTTAACTGCACTAATGACTACTCCATGATATCCAAAATGTCACTTTACTTGCTATAATTAGAATAATTTTATGCAATAAAATAGAAAATTAGGTATTTAAAAAGTGTAAAATTGGTTATTTAAAAAGTGTACAGAAAATATTGATATAAAAAGGAGAGGTATAGTTGACAAATATTGAAAATATTTTTGTACAGTATATTGAAAAGAATGATTATAAATCTTTATATAAAAGTCTTTCGAAAAACTTTCAGAAAAGTATAAAAAAAAGAGAACTAAAAAAAGTAGTTTATAGTTATAAGTATATAAATAATAAGTTTTTTAGCATGTTCACTAAAAGTGATATGAAGCGTTGCATTTTTTTAAGTCCAGATTATCAACAAGGTATTTCTATAACTATAAATAAAAATAATGAAATCGAAGGGTTATATATAACTACTATAACTACAGAAAGTGACGACAAATCCACTGAGTTAAAATATTATATGCCAATAGACAGAAAATGGACGGTGTTATGGGGAGGCGATAATAAATTAGTGAACTACCATAATGATGTTATAAGTCAAAGATATGCATTCGATTTATTAATAATGAAAGACGGAGAAAGTCATATGAATGAGGGAGAAAATAATGAAGATTTTTATGCTTATGGACAAAATGTTTTAGCACCTCAAAAGGGCATAGTTGTTGATACAAGAAGTACAATGATAGATAATGCAATAGGCGAAACAGATCCCAATAACCCTTCAGGAAATTATGTGATAATTAGACATAAAGAAAATGAATATAGTCTTATAGCACATTTTAAACAAGATTCAATTTTAGTCTTACCAGGCGATCAGGTAGATGAAACAACAATTCTCGGTAAATGTGGAAATTCTGGGAACTCATATGAACCACACATTCACTTTCAAATTATGAATTCATCAACAATTTTTAATGATTGTGCATCGTTGAAAATTAATTTTGTTAATTTAGAAAATCCGATACAGGGAGATTATATAGAAAGATGAGAAATTTTCTAGTAAACAAAAAGCTTTAATAATATATTCGTTATAAAACAAACTTTCTTAATGAGTTGTGTAGTTGAATTGTTAAGTACTGGGTCGTATAAAAATCTATAAGGAAGTGACAATATGTGGATGAGATTATTATACCCTAGAAAAGCAACACAATATTTGATATAGCGACTAAAAAATAAACATCATAGTCTACGTCCTTAAAACAAACTTTGATTATGAAATTATTAAAAGACTTCTTATTGAAATAAGTAGTCTCTGTTAAGTTCCATATGATAAATGTTCGTTTTTGACACAAAACCTCTTAATCCATAGTTAAGAGGTTTTTCTTGGATATTTAAGTATATAAACTTGTTTTATAATCAATGTGTTATAATTCTCAATAATCATGAGTTTTCAGACGATGAGAGACGTGTTTATTTGCATCGAAAATTAGATTTCGTTAACAAGTACCTATAAAATGACTAAAAAAGGTGGTATTCAAATGGCTAAAATTGGTTATGCACGTGTATCAACAAAAGATCAAAGTCTTGATGGACAAATTGATACACTTGAAGGAGATGGCTGTGAACGTATCTTTAGCGAGAAAGTGAGTGGCCGAAAAACGAAGAGAACGGAACTTGATAAATGTTTGGATTATTTACGTGAAGGAGATATTCTAGTTATCTATAAACTCGATCGTCTTGGGCGTACAACAAAACAGTTAATAGAACTATCGCAATGGTTGGATGAAAACGGCATTGATTTACACATTATTGATATGAACGTATCGACCAAAGATGCGATGGGAAAGATGTTCTTCACCATGATGAGTGCTTTTGCGGAACTCGAAGCTAACTTGTTAAGTGAACGAACTAAAAAAGGTTTGGAAGCCGCAAGAGCAAGAGGACGTAAAGGTGGTCGTCCTTCTTTGCCCAATCATAAGAAAAGAGAAATCAAATTCTTATACGATGAACAAAAGCTTACAGGTGAAGAGATTGCTAAAGAGACTGGAGTCAGTAGAAGTACTGTCTATAGAGTTATTAAATCATAATAAAGAGGTGAGATATTTGTGGATCAAAATAATAAACAAGAAGATTTTTCTGATATAGCATTAATATTAGGTAGTTTAACTTTTGGGATTTTACTAACAATAATGCCCCTAGGCCTTGAGAAAATCTTTCCTCTTGTAATAATAAATAATATATTGGGATTTTTGTTACTTACTTTTTCATTGATTGGTATATTAGGTAGTGACGAAATTAAAGAAAATAATATTGGCGCATTTTTAAATAATTCTATTATCCTATTATTTCAACTTTCCCCTTTTATTATAATTATCATCATTTCGTATAAATTTGAAAGCAATTGGTTTATTCTTATTATAAAATATATCCTGCTCATAATTAGTTTCTTTACCGTCTTATTTATAATTAATAAGTTTGTGATTGGTTTTAAGAATCTTAGTTTTAATGGAAAAAGAGAAATAGTAGAATCTACAGTAAAAATAATTACATGTATCGTAGGACTAGGCACACTACTTTTTCAAATCATTAAATTTTTGTCTAGTGGATCTTAGTTTATTAATTTATTTTGCATTCCTAGCCACTATAGTGTTATAATGCAATTAACAAAGATATCTGCATTTGATGCACCAAACCCCTCACTACTAGGAATAGTGAGGGGTTTTTAGTGCGGTTATGTCGCCTATTTACTTATCGTTACGCTTACGTAACCAATGCGCAAACAGCGCAACGATACAACCACTGATGACTGTGGTCGTGATGTGAACAAAGATATCTGTCATTTTTAGCACCTCCTCTCTACGTCAAATAGACGCCTGAGAGATAGGCGACTCCATTATTATACCATCTGTATCTTTTAAAGCATATGTACTTCCGATAAGTTGAATTATGAAAACTATTTATAGCATAATAGAAAAAACTGAATTATATAGAAGAACATTTTGTGATGATTAATTCTAATGATTACTTTAAAAATTAAAGTACTATTATAATATTGTTTGTATATGATAAGCGTATTTATCAGCATGCAAAAAACAATATTCTCCTGCATGCAACGTCATATTAAATCCTTGCTCTAGACCATATGTAGCGGCACGTTGAATAGCCGTAGTAGAATATCCGACTTCAGGACCTGCAAAATCAAGCCCACAAACTGCTTTGTTATCACGTTGCTGAATAAAATCAAATAACGCTTGGTTCGTTGCTTCATCATGTTGAGGCATCGCACAGATTAATAAGTTCACTTGAATATCTAATGTCTGTATCGCTTCTTGTACACCTGCTTCAACAGCTTCTAATATCTCGGTTAATGTCAGACCTTGATCCATATGAAATAAAGGTGCAAATCGAATTTCTATGTATTTAATATTGTCGCGCGCTGCTTGTTGCGCAACATCAACCACAGCACGTTGCAAACTATCTTTTGTCTGTAAAACCTTTAAAAGCTCTTCAAAACACTGTAAATATGCATCTAAACTATCACAGCTACTATCAACAAACAATTTCTCTTCATTGATGTCGATATCTTGTTCCTTAGCGAGTTGCCTAATAAGTTCCACACTCGTTGAGCCATCGAGATGACAGTGTAATTCAATTTTCGCAAGATCTTGTATAGCCTTATTCATGTGAAGTTCAACCTACCTTATACCATCATTTTTCGTCTTGAAAATTATTTATACACTATATCACGTAAGGAAAAAAATGACTATTTCTAACTGTAATTTCGACTTACGGTATTTTATATAATTTATAAATTTATGAAACATGATACAATACAAAATAAAGCTATTAAAGAAAGTTTGATTTATGAATGAAACTATTTATGTACAGTATCAATATTGCTAATTATTTCATAATTTTAGTAATGTTCTTTAGTCCTTTGTCACCTTCTAGTTGGTATGGGGGCGATATATTAAACCTTTTCATTTTAAATTCAATCATATTATTGTGATATCAATACTAGTATCTCTGTTTTCTAAAAAATATAAAAATATTTGGAAAATAAGTTACATGCTAAATCTAATTAACATATTAATCATTACACCTTTAATATTTTTCTGCTTATTCTTCGGTATTCCATTCATTCGCTAAGATAATAAATCAAAATAACATACAAAACCCCCACTAAGCTTTGAAGGGCTGTGGGGGTTTTGATGTACTTATGACAACTGTGTTTATGGTTACATTATACTATATTTTCGGATGAATGTGAATAATGTTCCCTATGAATATCTCTTAATTTTCCACTAAAACAATTTACAAATACAATGCTTCAAGTACTGATGCTACAGACGCTGCATCATTTTCAATTAAAGTATCATAACTTAGTTGACAGTCAGTATGACCAGTAACATAAAACGATTTTTGTGCATAATCCAATAACTGTACATCATTTATATCATTGCCAAACGCAATATAATTTTGATTACCAATTATATTTTTTAATGTAGTATATTTATTAATATTTTTAGCTGTAATGTCAATATTTCCTTCAAGTTCATGTAAATTTATAGACAGTTCACCTTTGAAATCATTAAATTGTGCCACAATCGCTTCATATGCGCTATTTTCTATATTTAAAAGAATTATTTTAATTGGTCGTTGAATTTTTGATACTTCAACATTTGACGCCAAATGATCTGGGTCTAATTGTTTAAATATTGGATGATTACTATTTACATTAGCCGCGTAATCAAACATACCATCAATGATAAAGCTTAAGTTATATTCACTAATGATACGCTTAATGTTTTCAAACAGTGGAATCGGAATATAGTCTATTACTTGTATATTGCCATCTAATGAAACAATTGAACCATTACCACCAATTAACGTATTATTTTTAAATTCACTCACTACTGGCAATAAATCTCTAATAGGCCTTGCTGATGCAAATATAATTTCATGTTTTTCATTCAATGATTTAATAACTTTGTTCAATATAGGTTCAATAAATTTGCCATTGAAACAAATCGTTCCATCGACATCAAATACAAATATCATGCTTACACCTCTTTAATGTCACCTTTTATTCATGCTTATATTTTTCATTCAATTGATGTATCAGTCGTTTGAATTCGGCTTCTGATTTAAACTCAAATGTAATTTGTCCTTTTTTATTTTTAGTAGTAATCGCGACGTTTGCACCATACTGTTCTTTAAGTTGGCGTTCTTGTTGTCTAATAAATTTAGGTTTCGTTACAGTATATTGGGCTAAATCTGCCTTACTTTTCGGTGCTTCAAATTGAGTTGTTACATATTTTTCTAAATCACGTACACTCCAAGACTCCCGGGAGGCTTGTTTAGCGATTCGAAGCATTTGCTGAGTATCTTTCACACCTAATAACGTCCGTCCATGCGCCCCTGACAACACACCATCCCTTACCATGCTAGAAACAGATTGGGGTAAATTAAGTAAGCGCAACATATTAGCGATATACGGTCTGGATTTACTTAAACGTTGCGCAACTTCCTGTTGTGTTAAATTCAAATCATCCATCAACTTTCGGTAGCTTTCCGCTTCCTCAATCGCATTAAGATCTTCGCGTTGCAAATTCTCGATAATTGCAAGTTCCATCATATCTTTATCTGTTAATGATTTAACAATTGCAGGTACTTCAGTCAGTCCAGCAATGTTGGCAGCACGGTAACGTCTTTCGCCCACTACAATATTATATCCAGCAATGGTCTTGCGGAGTACGATAGGTTGTAAAATACCATGTAATTGAATAGATTTTGCAAGATCATGTAATCGCTCATCGTCAAATGTTTTACGTGGTTGATAAGGATTCGCTTTAATCGCTTGAATATTTATTTTTTGAATTTTTTCATCAGCATCTAATATTAATCTTTGATCTTGATGATTACTCATTTGTTTACACCTGCTTCCCTTGGCCTGCTTGCTTCGGTTCATTTTAATTATCATTATTATAACATCCCTCAAATAGCTAAAAATACCGCCTTAAATAATTAGTTTAATCTAAATTTTCAGATAAGTTGTTGACAAAGCAATTTTTAATGTGTAATCTTGTGTATATCAAATACGAAAACATAATCGAAACACAGTAACAAGGAAAGTAAAACTTACCCTGCTGGCACAGAGAGTCTTTGTAACGCTGAAAGAAGACACGGAAAGAAAGTTTGAAAATGGCCTTTGAGTGTTGATACCAATATGAGGTATCAACGGGATCGCCCGTTATAGCGATACAGTATTAACATTTTGTTAAATGGCGTACTGGATTAACCACACATCATCTTTTCGCACAATCATTACATTGCGAATTAAGATGCTCCATTCAGTCTACGCAAAGCACTTAACAATTTAGCGTACTGGATAAGGTTACTTTAGCGATAAAGTAACAAACAAAGGTGGTACCGCGAGCTAAGCTTTCGTCCTTTACATCCGATTATTCGGGTCTAAAGGACGGAAGCTTTTTTTATTTTTACAAGGAGGTTAACAATTATGAAAAATACTGAACTTGCTCAAATCGCATTATCCAATGACCATACAGGCGCAATTGCCAATCCAATCTATTTATCAACAGCCTATCAGCATCCACAGCTTGGCGCATCTACAGGATATGATTATACGCGAACGAAGAATCCAACACGTTCAACATTCGAAGAAGCATTTGCACAATTGGAAAAAGGTGTCGCTGCATTTGCAACATCGAGTGGAATGTCAGCCATTCAATTGATTTGTAATTTGTTCAAATCTGGTGATGAGGTATTAGTATCTTTCGATTTATACGGGGGGACATTTAGACTCTTTGATTTTTACGAACAACAGTATGGTATTCATTTTAAATATGTCGACTTTCTAAATTATGAAGAGGTCAAACAAAGTATTACATCACAAACGAAAGCATTATTTATCGAACCCATATCAAATCCACAAATGATTGAAGTAGATGTAGATCCTTATTACATCTTAGCTAAGAAGCATAATTTGCTTACGATTATTGATAACACATTCTTAACACCCTACCTTTCAACACCGCTGGAAAACGGGGCAGATATTGTCTTACATTCCGCTACGAAATATATCGGCGGTCACAATGACGTCCTAGCTGGTGTAGTCACGGTAAAAGATGATCAACTCGCCGAACAATTAGGACAACTCCACAACATGATTGGTGCAACACTGTCACCTTTCGATAGTTATTTGTTACAACGTGGGTTAAAGACATTGCACTTAAGAATGGATCGTTCAGAATATAATGCTCAATTATTAGCAGAGCGATGTAGTCAGTTAGAAGCAATTGAAAAAGTGCTTTACAGTGGTCGTACTGGCATGTTGAGCATACGCTTAAATAAAAATTATAATGCAGCTAAATTTTTAGAGCATCTCAAGGTCTGCATTTTTGCTGAAAGTTTAGGTGGTACAGAGACATTTATCACTTTTCCATATACTCAAACACACGTCGATATGCCAGACGCCGAGAAAGACAAACGTGGTATAGATGAATATTTACTCAGATTGTCTATCGGTATTGAAGATTATGAAGATATTGAGCAAGATATTGTTCAAGCATTAGAAAAATCAAAGCAAGAGGTGATTTCATGAGTTTATCCAAAGAAACTGAAGTAATTTTTGATGCACGTAGAGGCATAGATTACGACTCTGCAAACCCGCCACTTTATGATTCTTCAACATTTCATCAAAAAACACTTGGTGGTGGTGCTCCTTTTGATTACGCAAGAAGTGGCAACCCTAATCGTGCTTTACTAGAAGAAAAATTAGCAAAGTTAGAAGGCGGAAGTCATGCCTTCGCATACGCTTCAGGCATCGCAGCGATTTCTGCAGTGTTACTCACATTAAATACTGGAGATCATGTTATTCTCCCAGATGACGTATACGGCGGGACATTTAGACTTACAGAACAAATATTAACACGCTTTGACATTCAATTTTCAACAGTAAATACAACACATTTACAAGAAATTGAACAAGCGATTCAAGATAATACAAAACTGATTTATATTGAAACACCTTCAAATCCATTATTTAAAATCACTGATATCAGAGGTGCTGCCGATATAGCACGTCATCATCAATTATTACTTGCTGTCGATAATACATTTATGACACCTCTTGGACAATCGCCGTTAGCACTTGGTGCAGACATTGTCGTACATAGTGCAACTAAATTTTTAAGCGGTCATAGTGACATCATTGCCGGAGTCGCAATTACGAACAATGCTAAAGTTGCGGACGCCTTGTATTTATTACAGAACGGTACTGGTACAGCTTTATCGGCCCAAGATAGTTGGACACTTGCTAAACACTTAAAGACATTACCTGTTCGTTTCAATCAATCCGTTGAAAATGCCAAAAAGCTTTATGAAGCACTTCACCAACGCGATGAAATTGCTGAAGTATATTACCCGGGAAATAGTGATTTACATTTATCACAAGCACATCATGGCGGCGCTGTTCTGGGATTTAGATTAAAAGATGAAACAAAAGCACAAGCATTTGTAGATGCCCTATCCTTACCTTTAGTTTCCGTGAGTTTAGGTGGCGTTGAAACGATACTTTCTCATCCGGCTACAATGTCGCACGCAGCGATTCCAAAAGAAGTAAGGGATGCACGCAATATTACGTTTGGCTTATTTAGACTTAGCGTTGGCATTGAATCTGCTGATGAATTAATTTCAGATTTAAATTACGCATTTAAGGAGGCTTTCAATGAATCAACTACTCGACAAATTACAGAACAACATCTTAGTAGCTGATGGTGCAATTGGAACAATCCTCTACTCAGAAGGCTTAGACACGTGTCCAGAAGCTTACAACTTAACGCATCCTGATAAAGTTGAGCGTATTCATCGTACGTACATCGAAGCCGGTTCCGATGTTATTCAGACAAACACGTATGGCGCAAATTTTGAAAAACTTAAAGTCTTCGGACTCGAACACAAAGTCAAAGATATTCATCAAGCCGCAGTAGATATTGCTAAAAAGGCTGCAAACGACGAAACATTTATTCTAGGAACTGTTGGTGGTTTCAGGGGAATTAAACAAGAAGATTTAGAACTATCGTCTATTCAGTATCATACGGAAATTCAAGTAGCAACATTAGTCGAAGCCGGTGTCGATGGCATTTTATTCGAAACATATTATGATTTAGAAGAACTTACAAATATTATTAAAGCAACGAAACGCAAATATGATATTCCAGTCATTGCTCAACTTACAGCATTGAATACCAATTATTTGAGAAACGGTACAGAAATCAATGATGCGTTACAACAAGTTGCTGAAAGTGGTGCTGATATTGTCGGACTTAATTGTCATCATGGCCCACACCATATGCAACAATCATTCTCGCATATCGAGTTACCAAATCACGCATTTTTATCGTGTTATCCAAATGCTAGTCTACTAGATATTGAAAACAGTAAATTCAAATATAGCGATAATGCTGCTTACTTTGGAAAAGTTGCTGAGCAACTCATCAATGAAGGGGTACGATTAATCGGTGGATGTTGTGGTACAACGCCAGAACACATTCAATATATTAAATCATCTATTTCAGGATTAAAGCCTGTTTCAGAAAAAAACGTTGTTCCAATTACAAAATATATAAACCAGAAAGAACAATCGTCCAAAAAACAAAATTTAACATCAAAAGTAAAATCACGCCCTACCATCATTGTAGAATTAGATACGCCAAAGCACCTTGATACCGATTTATTTTTCAGAAATATCAAAAAACTTGATGATGCTGATATCGATGCTGTTACATTAGCTGACAATTCTCTCGCTACGGTTCGAATTAGCAACGTCGCCGCGGCAAGTATCATCAAACAACGTTTTGATATCGAACCTTTAGTTCATATCACTTGTCGAGACCGTAACTTAATAGGTCTACAATCTCATTTACTCGGACTTTCGTTACTCAATATTAATGAGATATTAACCATCACAGGCGACCCTTCAAAGATTGGTCATCTCCCCGGTGCAACCAATGTTTATGATGTGAACTCAAAAGGTTTAACTGAAATTGCACTTCGCTTTAACCGAGGAATTAACACAGACGGTGATGCGCTGAAGACTAAAACAAACTTCAACATCGCAGGGGCCTTCGATCCAAATGTAAGAAA
The DNA here is from genome assembly GCF_900097965.1 of Staphylococcus caeli. Taxonomy (GTDB): domain Bacteria; phylum Bacillota; class Bacilli; order Staphylococcales; family Staphylococcaceae; genus Staphylococcus; species Staphylococcus caeli. The sequence continues at coordinate 101,776 of NZ_FMPG01000005.1, read as the reverse complement.
ATTAGACGGTGCTGTCAGACGTTTAGAGAAAAAGTTAGAAAGTGGCACACATTATTTCATTACGCAGCCAGTTTACAGCAAAGAAAAAATCAAAGAAGTATATGAGGCAACCAAACACATAGACGCACCTTTATTCATTGGTGTCATGCCCGTCACAAGTTATAACAATGCATTATTCTTACACAATGAAGTCCCAGGCATCAAATTATCAGAAGATATACTCGCACAATTTGAAGCCGTCAAAGACGATAAAGTAAAAACAAAAGAGCTAAGTATTAAACTTTCAAAAGAACTGATCGACACAGTACACGAATACTTTAATGGATTGTACTTAATCACACCATTTCAAAAAGTCGATTATACATTAGAACTTGCAAATTATTCAAAATCAATTACTTCAACTACACAGGAGGCAATATTATGACAATTCAAACATCAAACTTAGGTTTTCCAAGATTAGGTAGAAAAAGAGAATGGAAAAAAGCCATCGAAGGTTACTGGGCAAACAAATATGATTTAACAACTTTAAATCAACAATTAACAGATTTACACAAAGAGAATTTATTACTACAAAAAAATTACAACTTATCTAGTGTACCTGTCGGTGATTTCTCATTATATGATCATATTCTGGATACATCTTTGCTTTTTAATATTATTCCGGAACGCTTCCAAGGTAGAGAAGTAAATGATGACTTATTATTTGATATCGCTAGAGGTAATAAAGAACATGTTGCAAGTGCTTTAATCAAGTGGTTCAACACGAATTACCACTATATCGTACCTGAATGGGACAAAGCCGAACCAAAATTAAATCACAACGTCTTGCTAGAACGTTTTAATTATGCACAATCACTCAATGTCGATGCACATCCTGTTATTGTTGGGCCAATCACTTTTGTAGCATTATCTAAAGGTGGACATCAATCATTCGAAGAGAAAGTAAACACACTACTACCATTATATAAAGAGGTACTACAATCATTAGTCGACGCAGGTGCACCTTACATTCAAATTGACGAACCAATCCTTGTGACTGACGACAGTAAGGATTACGAAACGATAACGCAAGCTGCTTATGATTATTTTGCTGATGCTGGTTTAAGCGACCATTTAGTCATTCAAACTTATTTTGAACGTGTGAATCTTCAATTTTTAAATGGTTTACCTGTCAAAGGACTTGGATTAGATTTCGTCCATGATCACGGTTTTAATCTTCAACAAATTAAAGACGGTGTATTAGATCGTAATAAAGTCCTTTACGCTGGCATTATCGATGGCCGAAACGTGTGGGCAGCTGATATTGAAGCTAAAAAATCATTAATCGAAACATTACAAAATTATACAAATGACCTTGTGATTCAACCATCATCATCATTATTACATGTACCAGTGTCATTAGATGATGAAACATTAGACACATCTATCGCAGAAGGTTTAAGCTTTGCAACTGAAAAACTTGATGAGTTAGATGCATTGAAACGTTTATTTAACGATAATGATGACCGTAAATATAACGAACTAAAAACTCGCTATGCTCGCTTCCAAGAACAGTCTTTCAAAAACTTGGATTATGATTTTGAAAAAGTGCGTACGTCTAGACAATCTCCATTTAAAGAACGTAAAAAAGCACAAGATGAACGTTTAAATTTACCAGATTTACCAACAACAACGATTGGTTCATTCCCACAATCTCAGGAAGTTCGAAAATATCGTGCTGATTGGAAAAACAACCGTATTACCGATGCAGCTTATGAAGCATTCTTAAAAAATGAAATTGCTCGTTGGATTAAAATACAAGAAGATATTGGTTTAGACGTATTCGTTCACGGTGAATTCGAACGTAACGACATGGTAGAATTTTTCGGCGAGAAACTCCAAGGGTTCTTAGTTACTAAATTTGGTTGGGTTCAGTCTTACGGTTCACGTGCAGTTAAGCCGCCTGTTATTTATGGCGATGTGAAATGGACTGAGCCACTGACAGTAAAAGAGACGCTATATGCGCAAAGCCTTACTGACAAACCTGTCAAAGGTATGCTTACAGGACCTGTAACCATCTTAAACTGGTCATTTGAACGTGTAGACTTACCTCGTGAAGAAGTTCAAGATCAAATTGCTTTAGCCATTAATGAAGAAGTATTGGCACTTGAGGAAGCTGGTATTCAAATTATTCAAGTCGATGAACCTGCTTTAAGGGAAGGCTTACCGCTTCGTTCTGAATATCATGAAGCATATTTAGAAAAAGCCGTGCGTTCATTTAAACTAGCAACTTCATCAGTTGCAGATGCGACGCAAATTCATACGCATATGTGTTATTCGCAATTCGGACAAATCATCCATGCCATCTATGATTTAGATGCTGATGTCATTTCTATTGAGACATCTCGTAGTCATGGTGATTTAATTCAAGACTTTGAAGATATTACTTATGACTTAGGCATCGGATTAGGTGTATATGATATTCATAGTCCAAGAATACCAACAGAAGCAGAAATTACAGAAGCAATCCATCGTGCTTTACAAGAAATTGACCGCTCATTGTTCTGGGTAAACCCAGATTGCGGTTTGAAGACCCGCAAAGAAGACGAAGTAAAAGAAGCGCTAAGCGTACTCGTCAATTCAGTTGAAAAATTACGCAAATCAACAAACTCAGCAGCTGTTTAATATCCAATATTGTAGGTGATATCGATGAGTTATCCATTATGGAACCAATTAGAACAATTAAAGTCATCAACGTGGGTCGATTTGACCCATACGTTTGATGAACGCATCCCTTGCTTTAGTGAATTTGAACGCGCACGCGTGTCGACACTGTTCAACGTTGCGGATGATGGTTTTTATGTCCAACATTGGAATATCGTCAGCCAGTATGGCACACATATAGACGCACCAATTCATTTTGTAGAAAATACACGTTACTTACATGAATTAGATTTGAAAGAACTTGCTTTACCATTGATTGTTTTAGACTTTACAGAAGCAGTGGCACAAGATGCTGATTTCATCTTAACGCGCGCCCATATCGAACAATGGGAAGCCAAATTCGGCACCATTGAACCAGGAACATTTGTCGCATTTCGAAGTGATTGGTCGAAACGTTGGCCAAATATTGAAGCCTTTGAAAATAAAGATGATGCTGGCAACCTTCATTTACCAGGATGGGGATTGGATGCATTACAATATTTACTCGAAGAACGACAAGTCAAAGCGATTGGGCATGAAACATTTGATACAGACGCATCCGTCGATGTCGCTAAAAATGGAGATATCGTTGGCGAGCGCTACGTCCTAGGTCAAGATACATTCCAAGTTGAATTACTAACGAACCTGGATCAACTACCTCGTCGCGGTGCTATTATCTACACGATTAGCCCTAAACCTAAAGATGCACCTGGATTCCCCGTGCGTGCATTTGCGATAAAACCTTAAATATTATTACATTTTGAATGTTTATGATTAAAATCTAGCCATTATAAAAACATTAAGAACTTGAGCCATTCTTAATGTTATATCTCTCCTTTTAACATACTTAAAAGTGCCCACATCGTTATATTTATGATGTGGGCATATTTAAATGTATACATCGTATAGGCCATTCGTTGGATTTTTACCTAAATGATAATTCATATCATTTAAAATGATGCAATCAATGTTATAATTCAATAAAATTCAATATAGTTTATCGTAGGGGTTAATCTACCTATTTTCTATATAAATATAATAAATAGAGGTGACACACATGCAACTGAATCAAGACAACACCCCTTTTGACGAGAAGCAATTAGCTCTCATTAATCAACTAATACCAATGCTAACAACAGAGCAACAACAGTGGTTAAGTGGTTACCTGCTCAATCCAAATGTATCAACATCAGGGAATGAACCTGTTACAAATAAAGATGCAGTGGCAAATACGGCAACTGACGCCGATACGGCTACTGAACAGCCAAATATCGCACCGGCATCAACTGAATCTGAACCTTTAGAAGTGCATGTATTATACGGTACTGAAACGGGTAATGCCGAAGAAATTGCAGAAACATTTGAATCAAAATTAAAAACACAAAACTTTAAAGTACATCTTTGGGATATGGATGATTTCCCAAGAGATTCATTGCCAGAGGTTGAACAACTTTTCATTATTTGTTCGACACAAGGTGTTGGTGAACCACCGATTAACGCGTTAGATTTATACGACCATCTTCATAGTGATGCGGCACCGCAATTAAATTCGGTTAATTTTGCAGTATTAGCGCTTGGCGATCAAGACTTTCCAGATTTTTGTCAGGCGGGTAAAGATTTTGATCATATTTTAGGCGAACTTGGTGCACATAGAATGGCCGATAGAGTCGATTGTGATTTCGACTATGAAGAGACAGCGGAACAATGGATCATTGATATGCTTGAACTGCTAACACAAATATCACCTGATACACATGAAGATACGCCTAATATTGAGGACGAAGTAGTCACAATTGAAGAACCTCAAGCACCTTATTCAAAATCAAATCCTTTTCAAGCCGAAGTCTTAAAAAATACTGTACTCACAGAACCAGAAGCATCTCGTGAAGTGAGACATCTCGAATTATCACTTGAAGGATATCCCGAAACATATGAACCTGGTGATAGCATTGTCGTTATTCCTCAAAATGACCCTGTCCTTGTAGAACAATTGATTGCTACACTTAATTGGGATGCAGAAACCCTTGTACCAATTAATGACAATGGCGCTACGCGTTCACTTAAAGAAGCGTTAACATACGACTTTGAAATTTCAAAACTAACTCCAGGATTGATGAAAAAAGCTGCTGAATTATTTGGTAATCCCATGCTAAATGCTAATATTCAAAAATCTGAGTGGGTTGAAAACTATATATACGGCAGAGATTTGATTGACCTGATACAATCATTTACACCAGTGGCATTAGAACCGAGTATGTTACCACAGCTATTAAGAAAGTTACCACCTAGAGAATACTCTATTTCAAGTAGCCATCTCGTCAATCCTATTCGCGTACATTTAACTGTTCGTGTTGTGAAATACGAGTCTCATCAACGCGAGCGGTTTGGTGTTTGTTCCGTTCAACTTGCTGAACGCACACCTATTGGATCAACATTACCAATCTACATTAAAAAGAATCCTAGCTTCACATTTTCTAAAGATACAAACACACCAGTCATTATGATTGGTGCAGGCACTGGTATTGCGCCTTATCGTGCTTATTTACAAGAAAGTGAACACTTAAATTTACGTTCTGAGAAATGGCTGATTTTTGGAAATCAGAACCAGCAACACGATTTTCTATATCAATCTGATTTAGAACATTGGCTACAAACGGGCATTTTAAATAAATTAGATTTGGCCTTCTCTAGAGATACTGAAAATAAAATATATGTCCAACATCGCATCGAACAAAATAGTAATGAATTCTATAAATGGATTGAAAATGGCGCCACTATTTTCCTTTGTGGAAACAAAGATGAAATGGCAAGCGGTGTACATCAATCACTTATCAATGTCTTGAAATCGGAAGGTAACTATAGCCAAGATGAAGCTGAAGCTTATCTTAATGACATGATCAAACAACAACGCTATCAACGAGATGTTTATTAATAACGTTCAATACAATACAACCTCGAGCAACCCTAGTACCACACTAGCAATTGTTCGAGGTTTCATTTTTATACTTTATTAGTTTTATTTGCCACTTAGTACATTTTTCATGCCACATACACGCTTAATATAGTAATTTTGCTCAAAATTTGGTTTACTTAGTTCAACAGGGAGGCTTGATAACTATGGAAGTCACAACGATATATGACAATCAATTACCCAAAGATTCGATTGTTATTAAAAGCCATGAAGACACTGAACGATTACCAGAAATTTTAAACTATATTAATCAATTATCAGACAGCAAACTATTTCCCGGAAAATACAATGAAGAGACGTATTACGTCAAACAACACCACATCATATGTTTTCGCATAGAAAACAAAGTACTCACGATGGTGACACCAGAATATCAATACACAACCAGTCAACGCTTATACGAGATCAAAGCGCAACTCAGTGCTCATTTTCTACAAATCTCAAAATCCGAAATCATCAATGTAAATTACATTGATAAGCTGAAATTAAATAAAAACGGAACAATTAAAATCATATTTACTAATGGTGATTACACCTATTCATCTAGACGCTATTTGCCATTAATTAAGGAGGCGCTCAAATTATGAAACGACTATTTCATGGCATAACCATTGGGATTACTATAGGTGTCATAATCTCTTTAATATTTTCGACACTTTTTGCAAAAACAGCTTTTCATCCAGTATCGCCAGAATCAACGATGGGCGCATTTTACTTTGCACACTTAAACGAGTTACAAATCATGATAATTTCCGTTGCCATATGGGCTTTGATTGGTATTACATTCAGCTTTGGTGAATTGATTTTTTCAAATACAAACAAAACACTATTAACACAAACATTACTGCACTTTAGTCTCATGCTCATTATTATGTTCCCATTAGCAATATTAGCTGGATGGTTTCCTTTAAAAATTTCGGCAATACTCATGTTCGTTATCATTTATACAATTGTTTATTTTATTATTTGGACAATAGAAAAACGACGTAACCAGCGCTATATAGACGAAATAAACGATATGCTTTCAAAACGAAAGGGATGATTAATATGCATCAAGGTCGCTATACTGTACTACCTACTAAACCTGTCACAATCTTTTTGATAGGACTTCACGTAAGCAAATGGCATAAAATTCATAAATGGCTCCCTGTTCTCTTAGCAATGCCACCTATGCTTAAAGAATTATCGAAAGATGCATCACTGGGGTGCTTGTCTTTTGAAATGTTCTTCAAATATCGTGGTGTCATGATTGTTCAATATTGGGAAGACAACGAAAAATTGCTAAGTTATTCTAGAATGCCTACACATTTAAAAGCTTGGCGTAAATTCTCAAAAGCATTGAAAAATAACGATGCAGTAGGCTTTTATCATGAAACTTATAATGTCGATACCAATCAATACGAAAATATTTATATCAATATGCCAGATTTCGGGCTAGGTAAAGCTTTTGGTAACCAACCTGTAAATCAAGCAACACAAACTGCTAAACAACGATTAAGAAATCAAACGTAGTACATCTTCACATAAACAAATATAAGCCGCATTAATTGGATCAAACATGATCACGTTTAATGCGACTTTTTGTCGTACTATCTACTATTAAATATCTTCATTCGTATCATCTACGCTCTGACATATTCAAAGATACCTGCTGCGCCCATGCCGACGCCGATACACATCGTTACCATACCATATTTCGTATCTGGTCTTTGCTTCATCTCTGATAGTAGTTTACCGACTAACATTGCACCTGTTGCTCCAAGTGGATGCCCTAATGCAATAGCACCACCATTAACATTTGTTTTATCCATATCTAACCCTACTTCTCTAATTGAAGCTAATGTTTGAGATGCAAATGCTTCATTTAATTCCACTAAATCCATATCATCTACCGTTAAATTGGCTTGTTTAAGCACTTCCGGTATCGCATAGGCTGGACCAATACCCATGAGTTTAGGATCTACACCGACTGCTTTAAATCCAACAAAACGTGCAATAGGTGTTACACCTAATTCTTTTACTTTTTCACCAGACATGAGTACTACAAATCCTGCGCCATCTGTAAGTGGTGCTGAGGTGCCTGCCGTCACAGTGCCGTCAGCCTTAAATACCGTTCGTAATTTCGCTAATGAAGCTTGATTCGTGTCTGGCCTAATTAATTCATCCTTATCAAATACTGCTTTCCCTATAACAGGCCCCTCATCATTATATGAAACTGTGTTCACTTCTATCGGTATAATTTCATCATCAAATTTGCCCGCCTGTTGTGCCACAGCTGCACGTTGATGACTCTGTACCGCATATGCATCTTGGTCTGCTCTTGATACATTATATGTCTCTGCTACCATTTCTGCTGTTAGTCCCATTGGGTAGGAAACACCTGCATCTTCATCTTGTAAAATAGGATTGTTCGTAGGTTCATTACCACCCATTGGCACAGCACTCATTAATTCAATACCACCAGCTACAAGTATATCTGCCTCATTAGCTAAGATTTGATTTGCTGCATGTGCAATTGTCTGAAGTCCCGAAGAACAATATCTATTTACGGTTTGTCCTGGCACTTCATTTGGCATACCTGCTAACAATGCAATCGTTCTTGCAATATTTTGACCTTGCAAGCCTTCTGGGAATGAATTACCAACAATCACATCTTCTACCATGCTTGGCTCAAATGAACCTCCAACTCTTTCTAATACACCTTTTAATACTTTAGCGGCAACCTCATCTGGTCTTTCATGAGCCATTGCACCATTTTTTGCTTTACCAGCTGCTGAACGTCCATAAGCAACAATATATGCATCTCGCATTTAAGTTCACCCTTTCTTATCCTGATTAATGATTAGTTACGTAGTGGTTTCCCTTTTTCTAACATATGAGTGATTCGGTCATATGTTTTTTTATTTTGTAGCAATTCTAAGAAGCGTTCTTTTTCAAGTTTTTGCAAATATCTTTGATTGATATAGGTGTTACGCGGAATGTCTCCACCCGATAATACTTCTGCCACTTTCAACGTAATTTCATAATCGTAGTCACTGATAAAATGGCCAATACGTTGCGCGTCCAACTGGCCTTCAGCTAATGCTTTAAAGTCTTTTCCTAACGCTATATATTGTGTTTTTGGCGTTGGCACGTAATTTGTTTCCGCTTCATAACGCGCTCTGTTTAAGGCTACCTCTACACGTCTTTCAGTATTTAAAATCACTGTATCTGTATTTCTTAAATAACCGAATCTGATAGCTTCATAGGCATTAGTTGAAACTTTTGCAAAACCGATTTGCATCAATATATCCGTAATTGATTTTTGTTTATCATCATTTTTATGATTCGTACGTAGTACTCTATCTGTTAATTCAGCAAGGCCACCACCAGCAGGTAACAAGCCAACTCCTGTTTCAACAAGTCCTATATAAGATTCACTTGCAGCAACTACAATTGGTGAATGTAAAACTAACTCACAACCACCACCTAAGGCTCTACCGTGAACTGCTGTCACTACTGGTTTCAATGAATATTTCAATCTAGAGAATACGTGGTGTAGTTGTTCAACTGCTGCGCCGACTTCTTCTACTACACGACCTTCTTCATGTGCTTTTTTCATTTGGAATAAGTTCGCGCCAACACTAAAGTTATTTCCACCTCCATAAATGACCATGCTCGTATAATCTTCGCTTTCTAACTTATTAATTGCATCTAATAAATCATCAAGGAAACCATTAGAGATAACATTATTTTTACTTTGTAGTTTTAATAAAAGTTGGTCTTTATTGGCTACTGATAAATTTGAGTCCTCTTTATCCCAAATTTCTTCATCAATATATTCTGCTACCGGTGTAATTCGCTCGATTGATTCACCTTCACTATAGAATGGAGCAGTACGTTGTTCTATCCAATTTGGTAGCTGACCTAACTCTTCTTTCATACGTGATTTCACACGTTCGAATCCCATTAAATCCCATAGTTGAAATGCTCCTAGTTTCCAATTGAATCCCCATACTAATGCACGATCAATATCTTTAAAGGATTCTGCAGCTTTCGGCACATTAACTGCTGAATAATAGAAATTATTTCTTAGCGTTTCCCATAAGAACACGCCTGCATCATCTTGCGCGTTAAAGATAACGTCTAAATTATTAGTCAAATCTTTACTGAATTCACCTAAAATTTCTAATTGTGGTTGTTCAGGCGCTACATAATCATTCTGTTCTGGGTCAAACACATAACGCTTTTTATCTACTTTTTTATAAAATCCTTGTTTAGTTTTATTACCTAACGCGCCATTTTCCATTAATTTTTCAGATAGTTTAACATTGTGGAAGAAAGGTTGCTCTTCAGGTATACTTTGTAATCCTTTGATAACCGCTAAAGCAATATCTAATCCTACTAAATCAGACAAACCATACGTCCCCATCTTAGGTCGCCCAATACTTCGACCCGTTAATGCATCTACTTCTGTAATAGAAAATCCTTGTTGTTCAGCTCTATACATAATATCATTCATCGTTTGAGTACCAACGCGGTTAGCAACAAACCCTGGCACATCATTGGCAACAATGACACCTTTACCAAGTACGTCTTCAGCAAATGCTTGCACACGTGCAACAACTTTTTCAGAAGTTTTGTTATTTGGAATGACCTCCACTAATTTCATAATACGTGGTGGATTAAAGAAATGCATACCGAAAAATCTTGCTTTATCACTATCGTCAAAAACATTTGCGATTGATTCAATTGGGATGCCTGATGTATTAGTCGCAAATATCGCTTCTTTTTTGGCAACGTCTTTCACTTTAGTCCAAACTTGATGTTTAATATCTACTTCTTCTTTAACGGCTTCTATATAAATATCTGAATCATCTTGTCCTACTAAATCTTCATTGAAATTACCATAAGATAAATTAGATGCAAAGGCTAAATCAAATAATTGCGGACGTTTAGGATTTGTAATAATCTCATATGCTTTTCTTGAAATTTTATTAGGATCATTATCGTCAATCACAATGTCTAGCAGTTTTACTTTTAGCCCTGCATTAACAAGCAATGCTGCGATTTGACTGCCCATTGTACCTGCGCCTAATACTGTTGCTTTTCTTATCGTCATACTAAACCCTCCAAATTTTTTCTTGAATTACATATATGTGTGCTAAATAAATGCCGAGTCACCCGTGATTGCTCTTCCAATTACTAAGGCATTAACTTCATGTGTGCCTTCATAAGTGTAAATAGCTTCAGCATCTGCAAAGAATCTCGCAATATCATATTCACCAGCTAAAATCCCATTACCACCGTGAATACCACGTCCCATTGAAACCGTTTCTCTGAGTCGCAGTGCGTTCATCATTTTAGCCGTTGATGTAGCAACTTCATCATATTCACCTTTTGCTTGCATACGTGCCAGTTGCGCACACGTTGCCATAGCTTGGGCTAAATTACCTTGCATCATGGCTAATTTTTCTTGTATTAATTGAAATTTGCTAATTTCTTTACCAAATTGTTTCCGCTTAGTCACATAATCTGTGGTAGCTTTTAATGCACCTGCCATAGCACCTGTAGCCATATACGCAACACCAGCACGTGTAGAGTACAAGACTTTCGCAATATCTTTAAAAGAATTGATATTTTGCAAACGTTTATCCTCTTTGACGACTACATTTTTCAATCGAATTTTTGCGTTAGGAACAATTCTTAATGCTATTTTATGTTCTAACAGTTCAATTTCCACACCTTCTTGACTTGGTTCAATGATGAAACCTTTTGGCTTACCTGTATCGACATCAACCGCATATACAGGCATAACATCCGCTACATTCGCTCCTCCTATCCATTTTTTCTCTCCATTTATAATCCACTGATCTCCATCTCGTTTTGCAGTGGTTTCAAGACCTCCCGCAACATCCGATCCGTGTTCAGGCTCAGTTAAAGCAAAACATGTGCGCAACTCGTGTGACTGTAATTTAGGTAAGTAGTACGCTTGTTGTTCTTTACTTCCTCCAAACCAGAATGAATTGTGCCCTAAACCTTGATGTACACCTAATAATGTTGCGAGTGAGACATCAAATTTAGCAATTGTGTATGACATGAAGAATTGGAATAATTGACTTGGTGTTTTTTCACCTTCACGCCCCTCAAACAGTAGTGGATTTTGAAAATAATTCAATTTACCTAAAGCTTCAAAATATCCTTCTGGCTCTGTAGCATTTAACCAATGTTTGTTCACCGAATCTCGATAGTTCTCTTCCAACATGTCGTTCAATTGCTTTAATAATGTTACTTCTCCCTCCGTTAAATCGTTGGCAATACTCAAAATATCCTCTGGGTACAAAGTTTTAATTATTTCTGCTTTTGTTGGCATAAGCAAAGACCTCCATTCAAAATGATAACGCTTACATTTATGTCTAAAATTTTTTCTCTCTTACATATTTTTATACATCTACTCATAATTACTTCTTGTGGTTCGTTATAATTCTATGTTTGATTGTCTTGCGCTTTTTCATTTATAAACTGCTGAATTTGTAACTTATCCGCCTTCGAAGTAGAATTCAATGGCATATGTGTCAATTTGAGATATAGCCTTGGAATTTTATAACCTGCGATATGTGTTCTCATATGCATATCTAATTTTTCCTCAAAATTTGGATCATCTTCCGTCAACACTACAGCAGCAGCAACGGATTCACCATATTTAGGACTCTCGTAACCAACGACTACACTTTGTGCGACAAGTGGGTGCTCAGACAGGACTGCCTCAACTTCTGAAGGTAAGACATTTTCACCACCCGTAATAATCATTTCTTTACGTCGATCAACGATATAAATATCTCCGTCTTCGTCTATTTTGGCTAAATCACCAGTTAAAAAGTACTCTCCATGAAACGATTGTGCTGTCTCTTCTGGTTTATTCCAGTAGCCAGGTGTTACATTATTTCCCCGCACGCCCAGTTCTCCGATTTCACCTACCTGTACCACTTCAAAGTTGTCATTAAAGATACAGACATCTAAAAACATTACAGGTTGCCCAATACTCGCTGGTTTAAGCGCATTATTCTCAGGCGTATTCACGCAGACTAAAGGAGACTCGGTCAGACCATAACCAGTAATTATAGGTTGTCCCATCTTCAGAAATTGCTTTTGTACCAGTGGTAATGGTGCAGATCCACCTTGAACTAGAAAATCGATATTTTCAAAGTTTTTCAAGTCAAAATTTTCCGCAACTAACATCGCATAGTACATCGTAGGTATTTGTATTAAAAAATTAGGTTTATACTGTGCCATTAAATCATTCAACTGTTCTCCATTAAAGTAACGTTGTATGATAAGCGTACCTCCTGCCATCAACAACGGTAACGTCAAATCATTAAAGCCTAAAACATGAAACATTGGTGTTGAAATGATTGTCGTATATGTGGCATTAATTTTATACGTGAGTGCTGTATTGATAGGATTATTTACAAAGCCATCATATGTGAACATGACGCCTTTAGGTAAACCTGTCGTACCACTCGTATACATCAGCGAGGCTAATTCATTCCCTTCAACGCTCACCGTTTGGAACGGACGATGTCGCGAAGGATCAACGATATCATCGTATGCTTGCGAATCGATATCCATATGAAGTAATGTATCTGCAATGCCTTCTAAACTAGATAGGTGTTTTTCAGCGTAAAAGATGAGTTTGACCTTCGAATCAGCAATTACACTTTCGATTTCTTGTGTCTTTAAGCGCCAATTAATCGGTAAATATACCGCACCTATTTTGAATGAAGCGAATAACAAATCCAAGATTGCTACATCATTCGGTGTAAAAATGCCGACAACATCACCACGACGAATGCCTTGTTCTTGTAAATAATTGGCTAAATTTTCTGCCCTGATATTTAAATCTTGATAGGTCCATTCCGTACCTTTGAATGGATCAATGACTGCAGCTTTGGGTGCATCAAACGTTGCTCTTGTTTTAATCCAGTCGTAGTTCATATTTTCTCCCCCTTATTTAAAATACGCTATTCCGAATTCAACAGATGATTCAAACCACCCCATTTATTTTGATAAATATCGTTTTCCGTCACTTTGAGATTCTTCGCAATAATAGGTCGAAAGGCCATCTGTGCTAAGACATCTTGTTCTAAATCTATGCCTGGTGCAATTTCAATCAACAACAACCCCTTGTTTGTTAATTTAAATACTGCACGCTCCGTTACAAAATAAACTTCTTGTTGCAACTTGGTGGCATAATCGGCATTGAAATCTATGCACTTCACTTCGGTCACAAATTTAGAGATTTCACCTTCTTGGGTAACTGTTACCTTATTATCTGCGTAAGATAGTTGACCCCCAACAACCATTGCACCTGAAAAGACGATACGTTTGACTGTTTGACTGATATCTATGAAACCCCCGCAACCATTCATCTTGTCTCCAAATTGAGAAACATTGACGTTGCCATATTGATCGACTTGCGCAAAACTGAGATATGCCACATCGAGTCCATTATTGTAAATAAAATCCCAAGTAAGCTCATGTCTCATTCTCGCACTCAAATTGTAATTCATTCCAAAGTGTTTACCACTGCTAATCCATCCACCAAATACACCCGTATCAATATTGGGTTGTACTAAGTGATTGACATTTTCTTCCAGTAAGACATTCGATAATTCATTATTGATACCAAAGCCAATGCTAATAACGTCACCCTTCTTTAAAAATTGAGCCGCACGTCTTAATATCACTTTACGCGTACCAAATGCTAAGTATGGTTCTTGCATTTTAGTGACTTGATAGTATCCTGATAATGCTGGTTCATATTGTGTCTGTATCAATTGTCTATGCAAGTTCGAATCCGTATTTATTACAACATAATCTACTAGCTTTCCTGGAATAAATACATCGCTTGGATTAAAGTTTCCTTGTTGTACAATAGCCTTAACTTGCACGATTACTGTACCTTGATTATGATGCGTTGCTAACGCCACACTGTAGCCTTCTCCAAGATGCGCTTCATGTGTCATATAGATATTACCTTCTGTATCTGCATAAGTACCCCTTAATATGGCAACATCTATTTTTGGAAAATGATACTGTAAATACGTTTGACTATTCACTTCAATGCGAGAAACTAAATCTTCCCTTGTAACCATGTTGACCTTGCCACCTGAATACATTGGATCTACATTGGTGTTCAAACCGATTTTAGTAATCATACCAGGTGATACAGCGGTCGTACTTCTATAATGTGTTGCAATGACACCTTGTGGAAGATAATAGGCTTCAATTTCATTGTTGTGCATTGCTTTAATCGTTTCAGGTGATGCCGTGATAATACTTGTAATTAATCGCTTAATCATACCTCTTGTTGTTAGGGAATCTAAATCATAACTATCGCCACGGTAATCACTAATATCATTCGCTAGCATCACTGTAAAATCTGTAAACGATTCATCTTCATCATTGAGTTCGACTAATGTTTTGAGTATCTCAGCTGGTAAATTAGCCGTTGATAAGGCGGCGAGAGCTATAACATCGCCTTTACTAATGATGTACTTCAGTTCTGAAAATGGAATAATCTTCATATAGGTGACTCCTATCTTCATTTTATCCAATCTAAGTTATGCTTTTTTTATTAAAAATGCGCTCCTTTAACATAAAAATGTAAGCCCTTACATGTAATATAACATCATTTTTGGAATTTATGCAAAAATTTATATTTTTACAAATTGAAGTGAATCAATTTTTGAAATAGCATTAAGTGACTATTAATTAGTGCTATGCCTTAAGTTATCAACATACATTTAGCTCTTATTTTTTGAAAATCAATCTACCCACTGTCTTAATAACAAAAAAAGAGAACGAAACAGAATTAAGTTCTGACTCGCTCTCGATAAAATTGACTAAATTATATAATAATAAGACTTAATATGTTTTTTAAAATGTCACTATCGAATTATGTAAATCATTATGAATAAGACGTCCTACCGTCTAATATTGAAATTATTTTCTCTTTTGTTTAACGAAATCCAAGTAACAAGTTAAGCGTCTGAATGACACCATCTTCATCATTATTTTTAGCTATGAGGTTCGCTTCTTTTTTTAGTTCTGGATAAGCATTATCCATAGCAACTTTATATTTGGCAGCCTTAAATAAATCTATATCATTAAATCCATCCCAAAATGCAATTGTTTCAGCTGGACTTATTTGAAGCAAACTTTGTATTAGACGAATGGCCGTTCCTTTATTCACACCTAAATCCGCTATATCAATCCATGCCTCATCTGAAGCTACAATATATACTTCAGACTCAAAGTGCGCTAATTGATGTGCAGTTACTTTACAATATTCCTGAGCATCATGTCCTGTAATTTTTAAAAAGTCTTCTTCTACTTCTGAAAAATCATTAACATATGTAACTTCTTGATATGAACCATGCACAATTTGTTTTTCTACTTCTGAAATTGTATTCAATACATATGCACTTGAAGCTGTACAACCAATAATTGTTTGGTTCGGATCAATTTCAGAAATCGCTTGAATCAGTTCTTGTCCCTTTTCATTTTTAATCGTCGCATTATAAATAAATTCACCATTATATTTAATTCTAGTGGCACTATCACCAACAATGAATGTGTCTGTTGATAGATCTCCGACAATACTTTCTACTTGTTCACACTGTTTTCCCGTACAAAATACAAATCTAATATGTGATGCCTCACAGTTTTGTTTTAACTGTTGAAATGCTTCATGATTAAATTGACTTTGACTATCTAAAAAGGTTCCATCCATATCTGTAACAATCAGTTTAATATCCATATTTACTATCCCCTTTTTCATATAGAATCATATTAATTGTATCGATTTATATACTAAAAGCATATTATATGGTTTATATATGTGAAAAAAGGCTATCAAATATTCTAATTAGAACATTTAATAGCCTATCTTAAATTTTATTATACATTTTAAAATTACTGTTTACGTGTCTTAAATATATAAAATAAATAATACACAATACCAATGATAAACCAAATCAATGTATAAACTTTCGCTTGGCCACTTAATCCCCAAAATACAGCAAATACACATACAAAAATAATAATCGGCATAACTGGATACAACGGCAATTTAAATGCTGGCAACGGTAAATCTTTGCCTTCGCGTTTACGTAACGCGTATATACCAATCGTCACAAACATAAATGCGACTAATGCACCCGCAGATATGAGTTGGGCTAAAAATCCAAATGGAAATAC
The DNA here is from genome assembly GCF_900097965.1 of Staphylococcus caeli. Classification (GTDB taxonomy): domain Bacteria; phylum Bacillota; class Bacilli; order Staphylococcales; family Staphylococcaceae; genus Staphylococcus; species Staphylococcus caeli. The sequence goes on along the minus strand of NZ_FMPG01000005.1, from coordinate 84,882 downwards.
TGAGCCAATGATTACTGCCACGATAGACAATACAATGAGTGCACGATTCGGTAAATTTTTATTGTTTAATTTTCCTAACCAAGACGGTAAAATGCCATCTCGACCAAATGAATAGAGTAGTCTTGATCCAGCAAGCATCATACCAATAAGTGCGGTAAACATACCAATGACTGAAATAGCCTGCACAATGACAGCGACAGTGCCATGACCACTCATTCGTAATGCCCAACCCACAGGTTCAGCATTATCTTTATACGCACTGTAATCAAACATACCGACTAATACAAGCGCAACCACAATAAATAAAGTAACAGCTATAAGTAGAGAGCCTAAAATACCTCTTGGCATTGTTTTTTGTGGATTAATTGCTTCTCCAGAGTTTGCAGCAATTGAATCAAAACCAATATATGCTACAAAAATCACTGAACTTCCTGCATAAATACCTTGCCAGCCTCCAAAAGCACCAGCTGCCGTTTCATGATATTCAGGAATAAACGGTACATAATGACTGATGTCTACAACGGATAAACCTACAATGATAAATAATGCGATTGCGAGTACTTTAAGCACAACGAGAATATTTTGAACGCGGGCAGTCTCAGATGTTCCGCAAGATAATAACAATGCTGTAATCACAACAACAACCGCTGCGATGAGGTCCATGATACCTCCATTTGTACCTAATGAATTAGACAATGCGTTGGGTAAAGTAACATGGAAGGGGTCTAACAACCCTCTTAAATTTGCGGAAAATCCTGAAGCCACAAACGATACCGCAATCAAATACTCTGCAATTAATGCCCAACCTACAATCCACCCGAAGAACTCTCCAAATAAAATGCTAATCCAAGTATAGGCAGAACCTGCAAATGGCATCACTGTTGCCATCTCAGCATACACAAAGGCAACCATAGCGGCAACGATTGCAGCAACTAGGAAAGACAAACTTACAGAAGGTCCTGTATGATCAGCCGCTACCACACCTGGCAATGTAAAAATGGCAGTAGACACAATCGTACCTACACCTAGTGCTAAGAAATCTTTAACACGCAATGTACGTTCTAAATGGGCATCTTTATTTTGATATTGTGATACATCTTCTTTTCTCATGATTCTATGTAAAAAACTCATTTTTATATTTCTCCTTGCTTTTATTAAAACAAATACGTTGTTAAGTATAATGATTTTTGAATCTATTGTATATGCAATTTTAGAAAGAATTATTGAATCTAATTTTATAAAGGCTTTATTTTGGAGAATGATAGAGATTTTTTATGGTTACTTCAAAGTGCGTACTTATATTTTTCCTTATATCCATATACAATGACGTGCATAGCAATGACAAAGCAATTAATTTTCAAATAAAGGAGTCAATTACATGCAATATATAACATTTAATAATAATCATACTATGCCTCAAATGGGTCTGGGTGTCTTTAGAGTTGAAAATAACGATACCGCAAAAGAAGCCGTTAAACATGCCATTATCAAAGGCTACCGCAGTATCGATGCTGCTTTAATATATGAAAATGAAGAAATGGTTGGACGTGGTATTCAAGAAGGTATAGCGGCTGCAGGTATTCAAAGAAGCGATTTATTTATCACTTCAAAATTATGGCTAACACATTATGGCAAAGATCAAGTTATCACTGGATATGAAACTTCGCTCAACAATTTAGGCTTAGACTACTTAGATTTATATCTCATGCACTGGCCAGGTACAGATAACACATTAATGATAGATACGTGGCACGGTATGGAAACTTTATACAATGAAGGAAAAGTAAAAAACATCGGCGTCAGCAACTTTGAAATCAAACATTTAGAGTCTCTCAAAGCACACGCTTCAATTAAACCAGTGATTAACCAGGTTGAATTTCATCCATATTTAACACAACAAAGTTTACGTGATTATTTAACGACTGAAGGTATTCAAATGGAATCATGGTCACCACTCATGAATGCCGAAATTCTTACAGATGACACGATTCAGACCATCGCTGATGAAATTGGAAAAACACCAGCTCAAGTCGTCATTCGTTGGAATATCGAGCACGGCGTTGTTACAATACCAAAGTCAGTGACGCCACATAGAATAGAAGAAAATATTAATGTCTTCAACTTCTCTCTAACATCAGACCAAATTGCGCGCATCGACGCTTTAAATGAAGATAAACGTATCGGCCCAGATCCGTTAACATTTAACGGTTAACATTGTACGCGCGTATAAATGAACCAGCTATTTTAATTAACAACGTCAATAAATAGCTGGTACTTTTATATTTCAAGATAATATAAAATTTCATTCCATACGCTTCAACACTTCTAACTGAATGACTTTTAATGCTTCGTTACACTCTCGATTTGTACTTTCCTGTGCATTTACAATTAATAAGTCAATCAGAGCAGCATTATCTTTCTCACTAACTTCATGCTCAAATTGATGTAAATGTGATTCTGATGTCTTCGTGTTCTGTTTTTCAATTTGATAATATTGATCCGCTCCTAGACCACCTTCCTCAATCATCATGGAAATGCCACTTGAACGTATCTCATTTACTCTCTTCACTTTGATACGCTTATTTTCACGAATTGTCATATGACTCCCTCCTCTTTTATAATGCTACTGATTATCACAATAGAAATTGCTCCACTCACAGGCTTTATCTCTTAAGATGTACCATATTTATGTATTTGTTAAATTATTTTGTTTATTTTAAGCGTAATATTACACCAAAGTAAATTCAATATCTTTGCTCATGCGATTAAACTACTTTTTATAAATATTTTTTTATTTTCTTTTAAAATGCATGATTCTCTCAAAAACATTTAACAAAACATTCACAATTTCAATATGTACACTACTTTTATTGTGCTAAACCTAACTATATAATTGATAATGATTATTATTATGAAAGAGTGATAGATATGTTGAATTTAAAGACTGGCAAGTTAAACAAAAATTACAAAATTACAGAGATGCACATTCAAAACAAACACATGATTCAAAGACTCAATGCATTAGGTCTTAATAATGGAACTAACGTAAAAATTAAACAAAAATGTTTATTCAAAGGACCTTGCATTTTAGAAATCAATGGCCAAAACTTAAGTATTCGCGGCTGTGATGCATGTCAGATTTTTCTAGAGGAAGCTCATGGTTAATAATTACTGTATCTTAGGCAACCCAAATGTCGGTAAAACTTCATTATTTAACGCATTAACAGGCACATATGAATATGTAGGTAACTGGAGTGGTGTAACTGTTGAGAAGAAGGTCGGACGTCTTAAAGAACAAGCTGGTGACCTCGTAGATCTACCAGGAATTTATGAACTCTCGCCAATCTCCAAAGATGAAACCGTAGTAACTGATTATCTATTAAAATCTGAATATTCAGGCATGATTAATATTATCGATGCAAGTCAATTGAAACGTAATTTGCAACTCACTGTGCAATTGATGGAACTAGGCGCCCCAATTATTATTGGATTAAATATGATAGATGTTGCTGCTAAACGTGGTATTCATATCGATCAAGATGCCTTACTGAAAAAACTGAAGTTACCAATCCTTCCGATTATTGCAAGAAATGGTAAAGGTACGCACAAACTATTAGAAGCGTTGAAAGACCAACATTTGTCCAACAATCGACCTTTGCACATTGATTATGGTGAAAATGTTGAATCAACTATCACACAAATTGTAAATCAATTAAAACAATATGGTGACTTTAAACCACGACAATTTAGATTTATAGCTATACAATATTTACTTGATAATCCTAAAGTCATAGAATTACTCAACGATGACTTACTTAGTCGTTTAACACCTTTGCACAAGCAATTAACCGCTTCACTATCATCAACGATAAGGGCGCATATCCAAACAAAACGGAATGGTTATATAGAAGATTTACTACAAGATACTGTAGTTTATCCAAATGAAGAACGTCAATACTTCTCTTCTCGTTTAGATAAACTACTCACACATAAAATACTCGGTATCCCTATTTTCTTAGGTATTATGTGGCTCATTTTTCAAATAACATTCACCTGGGTCGGCACTCCCATCTCGGATCAAATTGATGAATTTATCGGGGGCACACTAACGGATAGTGTTAAATCTGCTATGGAAGCAATCGGTTTGTTCCCATTCTTACAAGATTTAATTACAGACGGTATTATTGCGGGTGTTGGAGCAGTAATTGTATTTGTACCGCAAATATTAGTTCTATTCTTCTTTATTTCATTACTCGAAGATTCTGGATATATGGCACGTATTGCCGTATTAATGGATAGAATTATGGAAGTCTTTGGTTTGAGTGGAAAGTCCTTTATTCCAATGATCATCGGATTTGGGTGTAACGTGCCAAGTATTATGGCCGCACGTAGTATTGAAAGCGAGAAAGAACGTTTAACGACGATTATTATCGCACCTTTTATGTCATGTTCTGCCCGTTTACCTGTATACGCGTTATTTGTAGGAGTCTTTTTTGCACATAATCAAGCTCTAGTCGTGCTAAGTCTATACGTTCTAGGTATTATTGTCGCGCTTGCAACAAGTGTTATTTTGACGAAAACTGTTTTGAAAAATGATGATTCTGTATTTATCGTCGAATTACCAACCTATCGTCTGCCTTCTGTTAAGACACTTTGGAGAAGTACATGGGAGAAAGCGAAGGGCTTTGTTAAAAAAGCAGGTACCTTTATATTTGGTGGTTCTGTTGTCATTTGGTTATTAAATTACACTGGACCAAGTGGGTTCAATGTGGATGTAAATGATAGTTTCTTGCATGCCATCGGAAGCTTCTTTGCTATTTTAGTAGCTCCGTTAGGCTTCGGGACATGGCAAGCTGGTGCAACATTGATTCCTGGCTTCTTGGCTAAAGAAGTCATCGTCAGTTCAATGGCTATCATTTACGCATCTGATGAATCTGGTTTAGTGAATATTATTCAAAATCAATTTACACCACTATCTGCGTATGCCTTTATGATTTTCATATTATTGTATATTCCATGTTTATCAACAGTCGCAACGATTCGCAAAGAGACGTATTCTATGAAATGGACACTGCTTGCTGTTGCTTATCCCTTAGTCGCAGCCTATGTCTTGTCCTTTATTTTCTATCAAGTTGGACACCTATTTATTTAAGGAAGTGATATTATGACCATACTTATAAATGTATTAATCATTTTGGCAATTTTCAGCTATACCGTATTTACGCTTACACGTTTTTTGAAAAAATCTAAAGCAGGCAAATGCCCTTCTTGTGGCATTAAAGATGACTGTAGTACTGGTAAAAAATAGACTAACCATAAGACGAGTCCGGGACATAAATAAACGTCCCGGACTCTTTTGCAATTAGGCAGTAGATGACTGAATTGAAAATGCGCTTATATCAAGCTTTTTTCAACTATAGTCATCCTTGCCGAAGTGGGACTACGAAATCTTTATTAGAAAATTAGCTTTCTGTTCCACTCCCCTTTTGGTATATTAGTAACGTTACCCCACCTACTTAAATAATTGATACTAGCTCTATATAGAACCTTCTGTTTAGTTTATTAAAATATGGCTTTTTTCAATCTATCTATTATTAATCTTGACCGACATAAATAAGAATTGCATCTCTCAAAAACTGAGCGCCACCTTTAGCATGTTTATCATAATATGCAGAAAACCTTTCATCGGCGACATACATTTCTGCCAAACCAGCGTGTGCCGCTTTAGAATAATTCGTCCACGTATACATTAACCAATGCTTATGTTTCTCAGCTAGCTCTTGTGCTAATTCTGATGCTGGGTCACCTGTTTCACATGCTTCTGGAAGCAAATTTTTAATTTCTTCTTCTAACTCAAGCCAATTTTTATACTCCGCTTCAGTCATATTGCTGAATTTTTGGTTACTTTGATCAATCGTTTCATCTCCATATGATGATCTCATTTCATCACCATATTCACTTTCATTTTCTTGAATTTTTTGTGCTTTAAATCCTTCAAACTTTTCTTTATCTTGCATGATAACTTCTCCTTTCTTACTTGCAATCGTCTTTTCAACAGTTTGGATTATTTGGTCTAGTCGTGCGCGTTTTTGTTTCAAATTATAAAAATGATTTTCCAAAGCTTGCGTCTGGTCAAAAGAAGGTTGCTCAATAATTTCTTTGATTTCGTCAATACTTACATCTAATTCCCGATAGAATACGATTTGTTGAAGCAAATCCACTTCCTGTTGTCCATATATTCGATAACCTGATTCATTGATACGCGCCGGTTTAAGCAATCCAATTTGGTCGTAATAACGTAGCGTTCGATTACTCACACCAGAAATTTTAGCTAATTTACTAACTGTGTATTCCATATGTCACCTCCTGACAAACCTCACTTTACACCCTTACGCAACGTTAACCTCAAGTGCATATTTTCGCTTTTTAACATTATCGTTTTGTTTTTCAAACAAAATACTCATACAATATTCTTATTTTATTTATTTAATGTTATCCTATCTAAAAGGTTTCATTTCCTAATTACCAACGGAGGCACATATCTATGCTTAAAAATGCAAGTGAGCGCCATTTAGAAATTAAGCGCGCCAGTTTTTTAGAATTATTTTTTGATTTAATATTCGTCTATGCCATTCAAAAAATAGCACATGTTTTACTACATACACATAATGGTACTATTTCAAGCGAGTTATTTTTCAAATATGTAGTTATGAGTCTATTTTTATGGATTATTTGGTCTCATCAAACATTTTATACAAATCGTTTTGGTGAAATTACTGCTAAAGACATAGGTTTTATTATTTTTAACATATTTGTTCTCGTATTTCTTTCCAACAGCCTTTTTCCTGACTTTGAAAAGACATTTTTCCCATTCTTTATATGTGTGGGTATACTCTATTTAAGTATTTCCTTGCAATATTTTATGCATTTAAAACATTGTTTGAGCCATGCAGATAAAAGAACATGTCAATCATTTGCAATTGTCGCATTTATAGTTTCAATGCTATCTTTTATTGCTTTAATTATACCTGCAAATACGATGCATTCGCATGTTGTGCATTATATCCCTGCATTCTTAGGTATCTTTATCGCAGGTACTGGTTTAATCCCTTTCCGTAAATATTTCGCGCAATCACCAGTTAATATGATGCATTTAGTGGAAAGATTTTCATTATTAACAATTATAATATTTGGTGAAGTGCTCGTTGGTTTAGCCAGTACTTTTAGTATCACTCACTTCAATTTCATTTATATTTTCCAGTTCATCATTTTGATTACTCTGTTTGGAATTTATTGGTTATTCACCGAAACATTTATAAATGATAAACGAAAAACTATCGGCTTTCGTTTAGTCTACTCGCACTTGATTATCAATATTGCTTTAGGTTTATTAAATTCAGCAATTATATTCAGTAACAATAATGAATTAAAACCAATGTTTGAAATCAGCATCATGTATACGAGTATCCTACTATTCTTAATTGGATTATGGTTAAATATGCCTCACTATCACGATAAATATAAGTCTAGAAAGTTTGTCTTATTACCAATAGTAATATTAGTAATTACATTTATAATAAGTATGATATTCAAAGAAACTATACAAGTTATGGTGGTATTAGTCGCATTATCTAACACACTCATTTTATACTTATATTACAAGTACAAATAATATAAAATGCACTTCTCAACCATTACTGAGAGGTGCATTTTTTAATTTATATTATTTAAATAAATATATACTTACTAATGTAACAATAATAAAACTACCAACAATTAGTAAAAAACTATAAATTGAAGTCATAGTATCTCTTAATTTAGTAGAGCGTACTTCGTTTGGGTCCTTACCATTCATAAATGCAACAATTCGATCATACGTTTGAATGTTATATGATTTTTTCAAACGGTCTAGCATAATCGATGCTACAATGCCCGTTCCAAGTAATATCACTTCCACAAAAAGTCCGACTTTCCCCCATTTATACATTGCTGGTCCAATTAAAATTGCGCCTAGTAACATTGGCCAAATCATCAAATGTGTCCATACATTAAGTCGACTTTCTTTCAACTTGCGTTCCATAATCTCTACATCTCCTTTGACTAAGTCATCTAAAGAAACATTGAACAGTGAACTTAACATCAATAAATTATGTACATCTGGATAACTTTTATCATTTTCCCAATTAGAAATTGTTTGTCGTGAAACGTATAGTTTTTCAGCTAATGTTTCTTGAGATAAATGATCACGTTGTCGAAAATACTTAATTTGATGTCCTAAATTCATTCGTCCTGCTCCTTTAATTAGAGATTAAGTTTTATTACAGTATTAGACTATCAAAGTTCATTAACATCTGCACTTTTTCTTTTGTCTAAATGTTTTTACACCCTTTCATAACAGTTCTTTAAGACGCCCGTTAGACATACCAAAAAGGATAAGACAATTGTAATCTATAAAAAGTCTTATCCTTAAATATTTTGAAAATTAATTATGTTGTTTGTTGGTTAGGTATCTGATAGTCTAATTCAAATTTAGCACCAGCTGTAATTTTCTTATATTGATAAGTAAAATAAGCAATCCATAATATCGTTAAGATAAATGCCAGCACATAACTTAAATTTAGATCCATTCCTAAACCAATTTTCTGACTTAAAATATAAGTGAAAATATTCCATGTCATAAATACGGCAGGAATCGCTGCGACCCAGAAATTCTTTTTCGCAATTAATAAATACATGGCCCCTACCCATAATGCAACAACCGCAGTCGTTTGGTTGGCCCATGAGAAGTATCTCCATAAAATTGTGAAATCAACTTGTGTTAGTCCAAAACTAATCACAAATAATGGCGCTGCAACAATTATACGTTTGACAATACTGCGTTGACCATAATTTAAATAATCGGCAATAATCATACGTGCACTACGGAAAGAAGTATCTCCACTTGTTATAGGTAATACGATAACACCTAGAACTGCAATCGTACCGAAGACTGACCCGAGTAACAGATGTGACGCCTGACTTACGACCAGTGCTGCTTCACCACGAGCTAATACGTCATTCAACCCATCGTAACCATTGAATAAGCTCATACCTGCTGCTGCCCAAATCATGGCGATGATACCTTCAGCAATCATCATGCCGTAAAAGATAAACCTACCATTCTTTTCCTTATTTGTAGTTCTAGAAATAATCGGTGTCTGCGTTGCATGAAAGCCTGATAATGCACCACATGTAATTGTAAAGAATAGTAATGGGAATATTGGTGCGCCATCTGGATGCATATTGCTGAAATTCAACTCTGGAATCGGTGCACCTGTTTGAATTAAGCGAAAACCAATACCTACTGCACTTATTAATAATAATGCGCCAAATATCGGATATATACGCCCAATGATTTTATCAATAGGTAAAATCGTTGAAAGTATGTAATATACGAATATCGCAAAGATAATAATGCCCAATGCAATACGTCCATCCATTAAATTGTGTAGTAATAATGCAGGACTTGTCACAAATACTGTACCTGTAAGCAGTAATAACAATATGGAGAATATATTTACAAAGTGTTTCATAACTTGCCCTAAGAATTTACCTGCGAGTTCAGGTAAGTGTGCCCCTTTATTTCTAATTGAAATCATACCTGTTAAATAATCGTGAACAGCACCTGCAAATATACAACCTACGACAATCCAAATAAATGCTACTGGTCCATATAGTGCTCCCATAATTGGTCCAAATATCGGCCCTACCCCTGCAATATTAAGTAATTGAATCAGTGAATTTGATGAAGCTTTCATCGGTAAGTAGTCCACATCATCCCTTTGATTATAAGCTGGTGTCGGTCTCGATGACTTAGGACCAAACATCTTATCTATATATTTACCATATGTAAAATAACCGACAATCAATAATAAAATCGCTACAATAAAAGTAATCACGTTAGCATCCCCCTTTTAGTTAATATGAAAGCGTTTTCTCAATTTAATCATAAATCCTTTGTTTTCACAATATTGCAGAATTTTATTATAAAATTTTTATACATACACAATTACGATACTTTCCATTACGCAGACATTATTATTTAGATATAGCTCAACAAAAAGGCCTACCGCGTATTTACAACGGTAGACCTCTCACTCTATATTAGTGTTTGAATAATTTAATTTTTATTTCATAGTAATCATCAAAATCTTTGCCTTGATGTTCATACTTAATGCCACTTTGTTCAATTGATTCAAGACTCTTACCAACCGCTTCACGCGCATCGGTTAAATCTTTTTCAAATTGAAATCTTTGGGCTTTTACCTTTTCAGGGCCAATTTTTTGTTTAACACGTGCTTCTGTTTGTTTAACATTTAACTTTTGGCTAATTACCGTTTCAATTAATGTCTCTTGATCTGCTTCTGATAAGCTAAGTACTGCACGTGCATGACGTTCTGTTATCTTATTCTCACGTAAACGTTCTATGACTTTCGGCGCTAACTTCAATAAGCGTAACTTATTAGCTATAAAACTTTGGCTCTTGCCAACACTTTTGGCTAGCTCACTCTGTGTTGTTCCACCGATGTCTAATAATTTTTTATAAGCTTCTGCTTCTTCCACCACTGATAAATTTTCACGCTGAATATTTTCAATGAGTGCGACGACCGCCGTTTCTTCATCATCTAGTTGTCTGATGATAACGTCTGCGTGTGTCTTACTTAAGCTCTGTAGGGCTCTAAATCTTCGCTCACCTGCAATAATTTCAAACATATCTTCTTCAATTGGACGTACGACAATCGGTTGTAACAAACCATGCTCTGCTATAGATTCTGCAAGTTCTTTTATTTTATTTGGCTCAAATACTTGTCTTGGTTGATAACGGTTTGGCACAATACGCTCAATGTGAATAGATTCAACGCTATTATTATGATCCTCTTCAATATAACCAACAATGTCATCTTTGTTCTTTAAACCAAATAATTTAGAAAAAGGTTTCTTCATCATTCTGCGCTCCCTCTAAATTAATTGTATTGAATTGTATTCCTTCTACTTTTCCAGTAATGGTGACTTATTCGGTGTCCCAGGTTTCCTAGGGTATTTTTTAGGTGTTTGACTTCTTTTATCAATGATAATAACTTGTCTTTCACCCGCATCCTCAGGTAATTCATATGAAATTGTATCTAAGACCTTACCACCAAAGACACCAATACCAAAGCGTGCATCTTCCAATTCTTCTTCACCTTTGGATGATTTTAAAGCGATGAATTTGCCGCCTTTTTTAACTAATGGCATACACAGTTCACTTAACACGGAGAGTCTGGCTACTGCACGTGCTGTCACAATATCATAAGACTCCCTGAAGTCTCCCTTACCGAAAGTTTCAGCACGATCATGCACAAAGTTCACTTGTTCTAAGTCTAGTGCTTCTGCTAATTGATTTAGAAAATGTATGCGTTTATTCAATGAATCTACAATTGTAACTTTTAAATTTGGGAAGATGATTTTCAAAGGAATACTTGGAAAACCAGCACCAGCACCTACGTCACATACTGTTAATTCTTTAGTTAAATCCGTATAAAAACTCGTCGCAATAGAATCATAAAAATGTTTTAAATAGACTTCATGCTCTTCAGTAATACTTGTTAAATTCATCTTTTCATTCCATTCAACAAGCATTTGGTAATACGTTTGAAACTGTTGTTGTTGTTGTTCTGATAGTTCAATTCCATGTGTACTGAGTTGCTTAGTTAACCATTCTACACTCATTTTAATGCTTCACCCTTTGGATTTTACCTTGTTCAAGAAAAACAAGTAGTATTGAAATATCGGCTGGATTTACACCAGATATACGTGAAGCTTGCGCGATATTTAGCGGTTTAACTTCAGCTAATTTTTCACGAGCTTCTGTCGCTAGACTATCTACTTTACTATAATCTAAATCTTCCGGAATTTTCTTCTCTTCCATGCGTTTTACTTTTTCTACTTGTTGTAAAGATTTATTGATATAACCTTCATATTTAGTTTGAATTTCAACTTGTTCTTCAACATCTGAAGGTAATTGATGTGGTTCATCTAAGATTTCTAATATTAAATCATATGTCATTTCAGGACGACGTAATAGTTCTAGTGCTAAAATACCATCTTTTAATCGAGAACCACCATGTGCTTCAATTATTTCTTGAACACGTTCATGTGGTTTAATACGAATGCCGTTTAAACGTGCTTGTTCAGCTTGAATCATATCTCGTTTTTCATTAAAACGTGCATAGCGTGCTTCAGAAATCATTCCTAATTGATAACCTAAGTCGGTAAGTCTTAAATCCGCATTATCATGTCTTAATAGCAAACGATATTCTGCACGTGATGTTAATAAACGATACGGTTCATTTGTACCTTTAGTAACTAAGTCATCGATGAGCACGCCGATATATGCATCGGAACGGCTCAAGATAACTTCTTCTTTACCTTGTACACGTGCTGCCGCATTAATACCAGCCATTATACCTTGACCAGCCGCTTCTTCATAACCAGAAGTACCATTTATTTGGCCTGCTGTATAAAGATTTTTGATTTTTTTAGTTTCTAATGTTGGCCATAATTGCGTCGGCACAAGTGCATCGTATTCAATTGCATAACCTGCACGCATCATATCTGCTTTTTCTAAACCAGGAATAGTTTCTAACATTTGACGTTGTACATGCTCTGGAAGGCTTGTTGAAAGCCCTTGAACATAAACTTCATTTGTATTTCTACCTTCTGGTTCTAGGAACAATTGATGACGTGGTTTATCATTAAATCGTACAAATTTATCTTCAATTGATGGACAGTATCTTGGACCAGTACCTTTTATCATGCCTGAATACATTGCTGATAGATGTAAATTATCATCAATGACTTGATGTGTATCACCATTTGTATATGTTAACCAACATGGTAATTGATCCAAGATATATTCTGTCGTTTCAAAACTAAATGCTCTACCAACATCATCACCAGGTTGAATCTCAGTCTTAGAGTAGTCAATCGTTTTCGCATTGACACGTGGCGGTGTACCCGTCTTAAATCTAACAACATCAAAGCCAAGACCTCTAAGATTATCAGCCAATGAAATTGACGGTAACTGATGGTTAGGTCCACTTGAGTATTTCATGTTACCAAGGATGATTTCACCACGTAAGAATGTACCTGTTGTAATGATTACTGCCTCTGCCCAGTATTCAGTTCCAATATTTGTACGTACACCTTTAATCACGTCATCTTCTATGATTAAATCATCTACCATACCTTGCATAATATCTAGATTTTCTTCATCTTCTATGACTTTTTTCATTTCTTGTTGGTATAACACTTTATCTGCTTGTGCACGTAATGCGCGTACAGCTGGGCCTTTACCTGTATTTAACATACGCATTTGAATATGTGTTTTATCTATCGTCTTAGCCATTTGACCGCCTAAAGCATCTATCTCACGTACGACAATGCCTTTAGCTGGACCACCTACTGATGGGTTACATGGCATAAATGCTATGTTATCTAAATTAATCGTTAGCATTAATGTTTTGGCACCACGACGCGCTGAAGCTAAACCTGCTTCAATACCTGCATGTCCAGCTCCAATTACTATGACATCATAATTTTGAGCCATTATTTTTCCTCCTTTTTATTTTCCTAAGCAAAATTGACTAAATAATTGATCAATCAATGCATCACTTGCGGACTCTCCGATTATTTCACCTAAAATTTCCCAAGTTCTTGTTAAGTCTATTTGAACCATGTCCATTGGAATACCAGACTCTGCTGCGTCAATGGCATCTTGAATTGTATTTCGTGCTTGTTTCAATAGCGAAATGTGTCGTGAATTAGAAACATAAGTCATATCTTGATTTTGAACATCGCCACCAAAGAATAAATCTCTAATTTGAATTTCTAATTGGTCGATACCTTCTTGTTTCAACATTGATGTTTGAATCAATGGCATATCGCCTATCATTGACTTAACTTCTTCTAAATCAAGTTGCTTTTCTAAATCCATTTTATTCACTATAACAATGGCATCTTCATTCTTTATAACTTCATACAATTTACGGTCTTCTTCTGTTAAACGCTCATTATAATTAAGTACGAATAGAATCAAATCTGCTTCGCCTAAAGCTTTACGAGAACGCTCTACACCAATACGTTCAACAATATCTTCCGTTTCACGTATACCTGCTGTATCCACTAACCTAAGTGGCACACCACGGACATTGACATACTCTTCTAATGTATCTCTTGTTGTCCCTGGAACTTCAGTCACAATGGCTTTGTTATCTTGGATAAGGTTGTTCAACATAGAAGATTTCCCTACGTTAGGCTTCCCAACAATGACGGTAGACAACCCTTCCCTCATAATTTTACCTTGTGTACCTGTATCAAGTAATTTGTTAATGTCAGCTTTTATTTCATTAGATTTTGTTAATAAGACTTCTGTTGTTGCATCTTCAACATCATCGTATTCTGGATAATCTATGTTTACTTCAACTTGTGCAAGGATTTCGAGAATGGACTGACGTTGTCGTTTAATCATATCACTTAAACGACCTTCAATTTGATTCATTGCTACTTTAGATGCACGATCTGTTTTAGAACGAATAAAGTCCATTACCGCTTCAGCTTGAGACAAATCTATACGTCCATTTAAGAAAGCACGCTTCGTATACTCACCTGGTTCTGCCATGCGTGCACCATGCGTCATTGTCAGCTCCAGTATTCTATTTATCGTTAAAATACCACCATGACAATTAATTTCAACAATGTCTTCACGTGTAAAAGTCTTAGGTGCACGTAATACACTAACCATTACCTCTTCTACAACTTCATTTGATTCTGGATCAACAATATGACCGTAGTTAATTGTGTGTGAAGCAACCGCTTCAAGACTTTCTTTTCCCTTATATAATTTATCCGCAATATTCACTGCGTCTACACCAGATAACCTTACAATGCCAATTGCACCTTCACCCATCGGCGTGGAAATACTCGTAATCGTATCTAAATCCATCATCCATCTCGCCTCCTTCTTAAGCTCATTTTTATCATTATAATATTGTAAATAGTTTCCTATTAAAAAGCGAGGATATTGTTTATAATTCCACTAAGTTAGTCTTAGGTTTGTCTAACGTAAGACTTCGGGTAGTGTCATAATCCCTCGCCCTACCCCTACTTTATATACGTTTATTAAAAGCTTTCGCTATTTTCAAAACATGTTCTAAACTTGCTTGTATTTCTAAAGTAGTCATATCTTTTGCAGGTTGCCTAGCGATAACTATAATATCCATCGGTAGTATGTCTGCTTTGTGTACTTTAAAATTTTCACGAATAGCACGCTTAATTCTATTTCTTACAACCGCATTTCCCAATTTTTTAGAAACACTAATACCTAGACGGAAATGTTCTAACTCTGTATTAGCTTGTGTATACACTACAAATTGTCTATTGGCAACTGATTTTCCTTTTTTATAAATAAATTGAAAATCACTATTTTTTTTAATTCGGTAAGCTTTCTCCACCAAACATCACTCACTTATCTCTTCATTCAGAATAGGATACTAATATATATCCGTCTGGTTCATATGATAGGACTATAAAATTTTTATCAAAAAAATTCTATATATCCCTTTATCTGTAACATTATTTTTCTTGAAATGGTAGAAAAATAAACGTTTTTTGGTTATTTTTACTCCACTAAAACCAAAAAAAAGACCACTGATGAGTCAGTGATCTTATGCTGATAGTACTTTACGGCCTTTACGACGACGACGCGCCAACACTTTACGACCATTTTTTGTGCTCATGCGTTTTCTGAAACCATGAACTTTACTATGTTTACGTTTATTTGGTTGATAAGTACGTTTTACCATGCAAAAACACCTCCATCTTTATTCGGTTCTATACTATTATAATAGATAAATTAATATACGTTTCTGCCTTAAGTCTTGATTTAACTGTTATTAATTTCTAGTCATTATTCAAGCAACTACTACAATATAACAAAATCTATTTTATAAAGCAAGTATCAATTTAAGTCGTCTATATTATTATGAAGATACAATTTAAACTATAACGTAAATGATTACTTCTAATGAAGAAACGCATTTTAAATTATATGATATTCATCTCATTAAATGATTTCTGCATAGCAACAGGTCAATCTTTCTATACACTTCATTCATTTTCCATACATTTTTTATAAATTATTTCCCAGACCCACAAACAGACTAAAATTTGATATACTAACAATCGCTTAAAGTTATCCACTTATACACAAGATGTCAGTTGCAATTTGTGGATAATGTTTATATTATACACAGGATTCTACAGGATTTAACAACATATTCACATGTATTTGACAGACGTTCCTGTTAAAAAGTATAATTATGTGGATAAGTTATGTAGATATTGATTAATACAGGGTCTACTTTATTAAATTATATGTCAAAAACCTGTGTATAAATCACAGTAATAGAATAGTTATCCACTAAATGTGTGTAACTTGTGGATAATTATCAACAAGCTGTGATTATTTTTATTTATGCCTGTAGTTTTTGTGTATAACTTTTAAAATTTACGAAAGTTGGAGTTTGTTATATGTCAGAACAAGAGATTTGGGAAAAAGTCCTCATATTAGCTCAAGAGAAAGTAAGTAGTGCTAGCTATCAGACCTTTCTAAAAGATACAAAGTTACATCAATTACAAAGTAATCAAGCCGTAGTCGTAACAGATGATGAGTTTGTTGCAAATTGGTTAAAAATGAATTATGGAGAAATAATTAAAGCAGCACTTTATGAAGCGATTGGTCACGAGATCACACCAGTATTTTATACAGAAAAAGAGCTTGAGAACATACATACGAATGATACTAGTGAGACGCAACAAACTGATCACCAGAATAAGCAATACTCACCTGGTGTCGATGAAGCTGCTATTGGCGGCGAACAGTTCAATACACACAATACCTTTGAAACATTTGTCATTGGACCTGGCAATAGATTTCCGCATGCCGCAAGTCTTGCCGTAGCTGAAGCCCCAGCAAAAGCGTATAATCCCTTATTTATATATGGGGGCGTAGGTTTAGGTAAAACACATCTTATGCACGCAATTGGTCATTATGTTTTAGCAAATAATCCTGATGCCAAAGTGATTTATACGTCTAGTGAAAAGTTCACAAATGAATTTATTAAATCTATTCGTGATAATAAAACAGAACGTTTTAGAGAGAAATACCGTAACATCGATGTTTTGTTAATTGATGATATCCAATTTATACAAAATAAAGAACAAACGCAGGAAGAATTTTTCCACACGTTCAACGAATTACATCAAGCAAACAAACAAATCGTCATTTCAAGTGATAGACCACCAAAAGAGATTGCCAAACTCGAAGATCGTTTACGTTCAAGATTCGAATGGGGCTTGATTGTAGATATTACGCCACCAGATTATGAAACTAGAATGGCAATTCTGCAAAAGAAAATTGAAGAAGAAAACTTAGATATACCAACCGAAGCATTAACTTATATTGCTAATCAGATTCAATCAAATATTCGTGAACTTGAAGGTGCACTGACTCGCGTACTTGCATTTTCAAAATTACAGAGTGAGCCAATTACAACTGAGTTAACTGCTGAAGCACTTAAAGACATTATACAAGCACCAAAATCTAAAAAAATTACGATACAAGATATTCAAAAGATTGTAGGTCAATATTATAGTGTACGCATTGAAGATTTTAGTGCTAAAAAACGTACGAAATCTATTGCCTATCCGCGTCAAATAGCTATGTATCTTTCACGTGAACTTACAGATTTTTCATTACCAAAAATTGGCGAAGAATTTGGAGGGCGTGATCACACGACAGTGATTCATGCGCATGAAAAAATAGTAAAGGATATTCAAAACGATCCTACGTTTAAACAAGAAGTTGAAAATTTAGAAAAAGAAATACGAAATCAATAAAAAAACTGTACTATAACAGATTAGAAAATAGTATATTGAGGAATAACTATATAATTGGGTGAACATGTGAATTGTGGATAATGTGAAGAAGTCATACACACTGTGCACAAGTTATCCACACGCTTGAAATAGTGACAATCATCACTTATATTGAGTTATCCCCTAATCCACAAGCCCTACTACTATTACTACTGTTTTAAAACCTATATAATTTAATATATAAACGACTGGAAGGAGTTTAGTAATGATGGAATTCACAATTAGAAGAGACTATTTTATTACTCAATTAAATGACACACTTAAGGCCATCTCACCAAGAACAACATTACCTATTTTAACGGGTATCAAATTAGAAGTTAAAAGCAACGAAGTTATACTTACAGGTTCAGATTCTGAAATTTCAATTGAGATCACTATACCAAAACAAGTAGATGGTGAAGATATTGTTGATATTGCTGAAACAGGATCGGTTGTACTTCCTGGTCGTTTCTTTGTTGATATCATTAAGAAATTACCTGGCAAAGAAGTAAAACTTTCAACAAATGAACAATTCCAAACATTAATTACATCTGGACATTCTGAATTTAACTTAAGTGGTTTAGACCCAGATCAATATCCGTTATTACCACAAGTTTCTCGTGATGATGCGATTCAATTATCAGTAAAAGTACTTAAAAACGTGATAGCACAAACAAATTTCGCAGTGTCCACCTCAGAAACACGACCAGTACTTACTGGTGTTAACTGGCTTATACAAGATAATGAATTAATATGCACAGCGACTGACTCACACCGCTTGGCTGTAAGAAAAGTGGCATTAGAAGATGAATCAGAAAATAAAAATGTCATCATTCCAGGTAAAGCATTATCTGAATTAAATAAAATTATGTCTGATAGTGAAGAAGACATTGATATCTTCTTTGCTTCAAACCAGGTGCTATTTAAAGTTGGAAATGTAAACTTCATTTCTCGCTTATTAGAAGGTCATTATCCAGATACGTCCCGTTTATTCCCAGAGAATTACGAAATTAAAATAGGTATCGATAACGGTGAATTTTATCATGCGATAGATCGTGCATCATTATTAGCACGTGAGGGTGGTAATAATGTTATTAAATTGAGTACTGGTAATGAGTTAGTTGAATTATCATCTACATCTCCAGAAATTGGTACGGTAAAAGAAGAAGTAAAAGCTAGTAATGTAGACGGTGGTAACTTAAAAATTTCATTCAACTCAAAATATATGATGGATGCACTTAAAGCCATTGATAATGACGAAGTAGAAGTTGAATTTTTCGGAACGATGAAACCATTTATCTTAAAACCGAAAGATGATGACTCTGTTACACAATTAATCTTGCCGATTAGAACGTATTAATCATTTTAAAATTTCAAATTATCTAAAAGAAGCTGAGCAAAGCTATTGTCTCAGCTTCTTTATTTTTCCAAGTTATTAAACTACATCATTGAGTCATGGTTTAATCCATTTATAGCATCAATATAAGTAATTATTACAATATCTAAGGGAAATAGACCAAGAATTAAATATGGGCTTTTAAAATAGCTTAAAATGCAAAATACATATATGAAGCAAAATCAGATTATCATTTTCACCATAAAAAATATTTTTCAAAAATTAGTATTACTTTTGAAGAATTCCCATATAAGCTAGTCATTTTTGGTATAATATTATATAAAGAATAACGTTATAAATAACTTCGAAACTAATTATTAAAAAATAGTTGTTATATGTTAAAAGAAATCGCTTACTAACTGTATTTCACATGAAATTTTCCGCAAAAAAAGGTATAATATATAAGTGAGCTTAAAAGAAATGGAGTGATTGATTTGGTTGAAGAAGTAATCGTTGATGGAGACATTACTTTAGGGCAATTTCTAAAGACAGAAGGTATTATTGAATCTGGTGGGCAAGCGAAATGGTTCTTACAAGATTTTGACGTCATGATTAATGACGAGCGTGAAACGCGTCGTGGTAAAAAATTAAATCACCAAGATCGTATTGTTATCCCAGAAGTCGGTTCATTTTTGATTTTACATCAAGGTGAAGAATGAAATTAAAAACACTCCAGCTAGAGAATTATCGTAATTATGAGTCAATCACCTTAAATTGTCATCCTGATGTCAATATATTGATTGGGGAAAATGCCCAGGGAAAGACGAATTTGTTGGAGTCTATTTATACTTTAGCATTAGCAAAAAGTCATAGAACATCAAACGACAAGGAACTGATACGTTTCGATAGCGACTATGCTAAAATAGAAGGTGACCTTAGTTATAGATATGGTGAAATGCCTTTAACAATGTACATCACTAAAAAAGGCAAGCAAGTTAAAATCAATCACTTAGAACAAAGTAGACTGACACAATATATTGGGCATTTAAATGTTGTGTTGTTTGCACCTGAAGATTTAAATATTGTCAAAGGTTCACCACAGATTAGACGCAGATTTATCGATATGGAATTAGGACAAATCTCAGCAGTCTATTTGAACGATTTGTCACAGTATCAGCGAATTTTAAAACAAAAAAATAATTATTTGAAGCAACTGCAATACGGTCAAAAGACGGATAGTACTATGCTGGAAGTCTTAAATCAGCAATTTGCAGAATATGCGCTCAAAATTACACAGAGACGTGAACATTTTATTAAAGAACTTGAATCACTAGCTAAACCTATTCATTCTGGAATTACAAATGAACGTGAAACATTGTCATTAAAATATTTACCGAGTATCAAATTGGAGAATAATGAAAAAAGTGAGACGGAACGCTTGGAGGAAGTCTTAACTTTGCTCAATGACAATATTGAACGTGAAAAAGATCGGGGCGTATGTTTGTATGGTCCCCACAGAGATGATTTAGGTTTTAATGTGAATGGTATGGACGCTCAGACTTATGGTTCGCAAGGGCAACAGCGAACGACTGCTTTATCCATAAAACTCGCAGAAATTGAGTTGATGAATATCGAAGTAGGCGAGTATCCAATCTTATTGCTAGATGATGTATTAAGTGAATTAGATGATTCGCGTCAATCTCATTTATTGAGCACTATTCAACATAAAGTACAAACATTTGTAACTACGACATCTGTAGACGGAATAGAACATGAAATAATGAAAAATGCTAAACTTTATCGCATTAATCAGGGCGAAATTATAAAGTAACGGAAAGTGAAGGTGGAAACATTGTCAGATGTGAATAACACGGAAGATTATGGCGCTGGACAGATTCAGGTATTAGAAGGTCTTGAAGCGGTACGAAAAAGACCAGGAATGTATATTGGTTCAACTTCAGAGAAAGGTTTGCACCATCTTGTATGGGAAATCGTTGACAATAGTATTGATGAGGCCTTAGCTGGTTATGCAGATACAATCGAAGTTGTGATTGAAAAAGATAATTGGATTAAAGTAACTGATAATGGGCGTGGTATCCCAGTTGGTATTCAAGAAAAAATGGGACGTCCTGCAGTTGAAGTTATCTTAACAGTGCTACATGCTGGTGGTAAATTCGGCGGTGGCGGATATAAAGTATCTGGTGGTCTACACGGTGTAGGTTCTTCAGTTGTTAACGCATTATCTGAAGATCTTGAAGTATATGTTTTTAAAGATCGTCAAGTTTATCATCAAGCTTATAAAAAAGGTGTACCACAGTTTGATTTGAAAGTTGTTGAAGAAACAGAAGATGATAATACAGGTACAGTTATTCGTTTTAAAGCAGATCCAGAGATTTTCACTGAAACAACAACATATCAGTACGAAACATTGCAACAACGTACAAGAGAGCTCGCATTCTTAAATAAAGGTATTTCAATCACGTTGAGAGATGAGCGTGAAGAAGAAGTAAGAGAAGATACATATCACTATGAAGGCGGTATTAAATCTTACGTTGAAATGTTAAATGAAAATAAAGAGCCGTTACATGAAGAGCCAATTTATGTACATCAAACGAAAGACGACATCGAAGTAGAAATTGCATTGCAGTATAACAAAGGTTTTGCGACAAACTTACTGACATATGCAAATAATATCCACACGTATGAAGGTGGTACGCACGAAGAAGGCTTTAAACGTGCATTATCGCGTGTGTTAAACAGTTATGGTATTAGCAGTAAAATTATTAAAGATGAAAAAGAAAGACTTTCAGGTGAAGATACACGTGAAGGTTTGACTGCAATTGTGTCAATTAAACACGGAGATCCACAATTCGAAGGACAAACGAAAACTAAGCTTGGTAACTCTGAGGTACGTCAAGTTGTTGATAAGTTATTCTCCGAGTTATTTGAACGTTTCTTATTAGAGCATCCGCAAGTGGGGCGTATTGTTGTTGAAAAAGGTATTATGGCTTCTCACGCGCGTCTTGCAGCGAAAAAAGCACGTGAAGTAACACGTCGTAAATCAGCATTAGAAATTTCTAGTTTGCCTGGTAAACTTGCCGACTGTTCAAGTAAAGATCCATCGAGAAGTGAGATTTTCATCGTCGAGGGTGACTCTGCCGGTGGGTCTACAAAATCAGGGCGTGACTCAGAAACACAAGCGATTTTGCCATTACGTGGTAAAATTTTGAACGTTGAAAAAGCACGTTTAGATCGTATTTTAAATAATAATGAAATCCGTTCAATGATTACAGCCTTCGGTACAGGTATTGGTGGAGAATTTGACTTAAGTAAAGCACGTTATCATAAGATTATCTTGATGACAGATGCCGATGTCGATGGTGCACATATTAGAACGTTATTGTTAACATTCTTCTATCGCTTTATGAGACCGTTACTAGAAGCAGGATATGTATACATTGCACAGCCACCATTGTTCAAATTGACACAAGGTAAACAAAAGTATTATGTGTTTAACGATCGTGAATTAGATAAACTTAAAGCAGAGTTAGACCCAACACCGAAATGGTCAATTTCACGTTACAAAGGTCTTGGTGAAATGAATGCGGACCAATTGTGGGAAACAACAATGAATCCAGAAAACAGAGCTATGTTGCAAGTATCATTAGAAGATGCGATTGAAGCGGATCAAGTATTTGAAATGCTAATGGGCGATGTTGTAGAAAACCGTAGACAATTTATTGAAGATAATGCAGTCTATGCCAACTTAGATTTCTAATATGATGAACTGAATTTGAAGGAGGATATCTTGATGGCTGAAATACCGGAATCAAGAATTAATGAACGAAATATAACGAATGAAATGCGCGAGTCGTTTTTAGATTACGCGATGAGTGTTATTGTCTCACGTGCTTTACCAGATGTGAGAGATGGTTTGAAACCAGTACATCGACGTATATTATACGGATTACATGAGCAAGGTATGACACCTGACAAGTCATATAAGAAGTCTGCACGTATTGTTGGGGATGTAATGGGTAAATATCACCCACATGGTGACTCATCCATTTATGAAGCAATGGTCAGAATGGCACAAGACTTCAGCTATCGATATCCTTTAATTGATGGTCAAGGTAACTTCGGTTCAATGGATGGCGATGGTGCGGCTGCGATGCGTTATACAGAGGCACGTATGTCTAAAATAACGCTTGAATTACTTAGAGATCTTAATAAAGATACGATTGATTTTATAGACAACTATGATGGTAATGAAAGAGAGCCGTCAGTCTTACCTGCAAGGTTCCCTAACTTATTAGTGAACGGTGCTTCAGGTATCGCAGTAGGTATGGCTACGAATATTCCACCACATAACTTAACAGAAGTTATCAATGGGATATTGAGTTTAAGTTATAATCCAGACATTACTGTTGCTGAATTGATGGAAGACATTCAAGGTCCTGATTTCCCAACGGCAGGTATTATACTTGGTAAGAGTGGTATCCGTCGCGCGTTTGAAACGGGCCGTGGTTCAATTCAAATGCGTTCACGTGCAGAAATAGAGGAACGTGGTGGCGGTCGTCAACGTATCGTTGTTACAGAAGTTCCATATCAAGTAAATAAAGCACGTATGATTGAAAAAATCGCAGAATTAGCACGTGATAAAAAAATTGATGGCATCACTGACTTGCGTGATGAAACAAGTTTACGTACGGGTGTACGTGTTGTTATCGATATTCGTAAAGATGCCAATGCAAGTGTAGTATTAAATAACTTATACAAACAAACACCATTACAAACATCATTTGGTGTGAATATGATCGCTCTAGTTAACGGTAGACCTAAGTTGATTACACTGAAAGATGCATTAGTTGAATACCTAGAGCATCAAAAAGTAGTCGTTAGAAGACGTACTGAATATAACTTGAAAAAAGCACAAGACCGTGCACATATCCTAGAAGGTTTGAGAATTGCACTTGATCATATTGATGAAATCATTAGAATTATCCGTGAATCGGACAATGATAAAGTCGCAATGGCAAGCTTACAAGAGCAATTCAAATTATCTGAGCGTCAAGCACAAGCCATTTTAGATATGCGTCTAAGACGTCTAACAGGATTAGAGCGGGATAAGATAGAATCTGAATATAACGAATTAATCGCTTATATTGAAGAATTGAAAGCTATTCTTGCAGATGATGAAAAATTATTACAAATCGTACGTGACGAACTCATAGACGTACGTGAACGTTATGGTGATGAACGTAAGACGGAAATTCAATTGGGTGGTCTTGATGATATTGAAGATGAAGACTTAATTCCAGAAGAACAAATCGTTATTACATTAAGTCATAATAACTATATTAAACGTTTACCAGTTTCGACATATAGAGCACAACATCGTGGCGGTCGTGGTGTTCAAGGTATGAACACATTGGAAGAAGATTTCGTAAGTCAGCTTGTAACATTGAGTACGCATGATAATGTCCTATTCTTTACGAATAAAGGCCGTGTATATAAACTTAAAGGTTATGAGGTCCCAGAACTCTCACGCCAGTCTAAAGGTATTCCAGTAGTAAATGCTATTGAGTTAGACAATGATGAATCAATCAGTACGATGATTGCTGTTAAAGATTTAGAGAGTGAAGAAGATTACTTAGTCTTTGCAACGAAAAAAGGTCGTGTGAAGCGTTCAGCATTAAGTAATTTCTCACACATTAATAAGAACGGTAAAATTGCAATTAGCTTTAAACAAGATGATGAATTGATTGCAGTACGTCTTACTGATGGAGAAGCAGATATTCTAATTGGTACATCTCATGCGTCACTGATTCGTTTCCATGAAAATTCCTTACGTCCACTTGGTCGTACCGCAGCCGGTGTGAAAGGTATTACACTTAGAGAAGGCGACAAAGTAGTCGGCTTAGATGTGACTAGTACGGAAAGTGATGACGAAATTCTAGTTGTTACTGAAAAAGGTTATGGTAAACGTACACCAGTCAGTGATTACAGATTATCTAATCGTGGCGGTAAAGGTATCAAAACAGCTACCGTTACTGAGCGTAATGGTAATATTGTATGTATCACATCAGTAACAGGTGAAGAAGACTTAATGGTTGTCACGAATTCAGGCGTTATTATCCGTATCGATGTAGAAGATATTTCACAAACTGGTCGTGCCGCACAAGGTGTAAGACTTATCAGATTAGGTGAGAACCAATTTGTTTCCACAGTAGCTAAAGTTAAGGATGAAGAAGAAGATACAGAAGCGACGGTATCTGATTCCAATGACACAGAAGCTATTGAAACAAATGAAAATAAGCAAGCTATAGAAAATAGTGAATCTGTTATTGAAGACGAGACACCAGGTAATGCAATTCATACAGAAGTTGAAGAAACTACAACAGAAGATGATTCACGTAAAGAAGTAAGACAAGACTTTATGGACCGTGTTAACGAAGATATCGAAAATGCAGATTCTGAAGACAATAATGAAGACGAATAAGCTTAATAAGCTATAAATAAAGACCTACCTCATTTGAGGTAGGTCTTATTTGTATCGGTATTTAATTTTCTAAAGTTTTCATGGCGTGTGGAATTTCGCTGATCAGTCTTGATGGTGGCACGACGTACATTTTTTCTGCTAATTGCTCACCAATGAAACTATGTGTATATGTTGCACTTGTTACAGCTTCTTCTATGTCATTAAACTGACCCACAAAGCTTGTAATCATACCGGATAAAGTATCCCCCATGCCACCCGTTGCCATTGCTGGCGTGCCAATAGGTAACTTATAGTCCTTATCTCTGAAATAAAGTTCAGTGCCGTGCATTTTTAAAATAATTGTAGCGCCTAGGCGATCAACAGCTTCACGATTACGTTCATATGTTTGTTCCTCAATTGGAATACCACTTAATCGTTCCCATTCCTTTTGATGTGGTGTGAAAATGACTTTACATGTAGGAATATCTGGTTTCAATTTGCTGAAAATTGTAATGGCATCGCCGTCTACAATAAGTGTTTGGTGTGGTTGAATATTTTGTAATAAAAAAGTAATTGCATTATTACCTTTAAAGTCACAACCTAATCCAGGTCCGATTAAAATACAATCTGTATGTTCAATCATTTTTGTTAACATTTTTGTATCGTTTATATCAATCACCATTGCCTCAGGACAACGTGAGTGTAAAGCAGCATGATTTGTTGGGTGTGTTGCTACCGTTATTAAGCCACTGCCACTATATACACATGCGCGTGCTGCAAGCATGATTGCACCACCTAAGTTGGCATTGCCTCCAATTAAAAGAATTCTCCCATAATCTCCTTTATGTGTTTCATCTTTACGTTTTGGAATGCTTACTGATGATAAAGTTTCCATCTTAAAACCTCCTTTTAAACATTTAGCGTTGTTTTAGTACTTTGTTTTGAAAAAGATGAGCTGTTGCTTAAAATGATAAATGTTAAAGTTGGTCACCTTAATGTTCTATATAATAGAATGTTAAACCATTTTATTTTAAGTTCCCGTTATCTTGTTTTCGTTTTTTAATGATAAATACAATATGAAATATTATACCTGGTTGGAGGATTAGTCAATAGGTAAACGTGTTAATAAAATGTTAATTTTTGAAAACTAATTTTGCATACAGCTTTATCCCATTAAATCAGTAATTTAATACCATATTACGGATATCTTAGAAGCTATTGTTCAATTAAAAATGTAAGCGTATACTCGAATTAATTGAAGTCAATTAACAAGCAGGGAGATGGGAAGATGACATTACAACTTAACGGCGAAAAGCTCACAATTAATCAAATTAAGCAATTTCTTAATCAAGAGGATAAAGTCGAAGTTACAGTGGATGCACTTGAACGTGTCAAAAAGAGTCGTCGAACAGTCGAACAAATTATTGAGAACAAAGAAACGGTTTATGGCATTACAACCGGCTTCGGATTATTTAGTGATGTACGTATAGATGAAGGTGAATATAATCAACTGCAAGTCAATTTAATCCGTTCACATGCATGTGGTGTGGGACGACCATTTTCAGAAGAAGTGGCATTAATTATGATGGTCTTACGTTTGAACACTTTACTTAAAGGTCACTCCGGTGCAACGGTCGCACTTGTTGAACAACTCGTTTATTATATTAATCAACGTATCATTCCAGTTATACCTCAACAAGGTTCATTGGGTGCTTCAGGTGATTTAGCACCACTTTCACATCTAGCATTAGCTCTAATTGGTGAAGGCAATGTATTCTACAAAGGTGAAGAAGTAGATAGTCAATATGTCTTAAATCAATTAAATAGAGAAGCATTGCAACTTCAAGCGAAAGAAGGGCTTGCCTTAATTAACGGTACGCAGGCGATGACTGCCCAAGGTGTAATTAACTATATTGAAGCAGAGAATTTAGGCTATCAAGCAGAATGGATTGCTTCACTGACTCATCAAGCGTTGAATGGTATTACAGATGCATATAATGAAAAAGTACATAAAGCGCGTAATTTCCAAGAGCAAATTGATGTCGCAGCTAGAATGCGTGATTGGCTTGAGGATTCAGAATTAACCACAACGCAAGGTGAAGTCCGTGTACAAGACGCCTATACGTTGCGCTGTATTCCACAAATTCATGGCGCTAGCTTCCAAGTATTTAATTATGTTAAAGAAAAATTAGAATTTGAAATGAATGCTGCCAATGATAACCCATTAATATTTGATGAAGGTGATGAAACGCTAGTCATTTCAGGTGGTAATTTCCATGGGCAACCGATTGCTTTCGCCCTAGATTTCTTAAAGTTAGGCGTTAGTGAGTTAGCTAATGTATCTGAAAGACGTCTAGAACGCTTGGTTAACCCACAGTTAAATAATGGTTTGCCTGCATTTTTAAGTCCACAACCGGGCCTACAAAGTGGTGCAATGATTATGCAATATGCTGCTGCAAGTCTTGTCTCTGAAAATAAAACACTCGCACATCCAGCTAGTGTTGATTCCATACCATCTTCAGCTAATCAAGAAGATCATGTATCGATGGGTACAATTGGGGCGCGACACGGCTATCAAATGATTGAAAATGCACGACGTGTATTAGCTATTGAAACAATTATCGCCCTACAAGCAGTAGAATATAAAGATATTGATAAATTATCACCAAAAACATATGAAAAATATCAAGAACTTCGCCATATCGTACCGTCTATTACGGAAGATCGACAGTTTCATAAAGATATAGAAGCTGTATCACAATATTTACGAGATATTGCTTATTTGGATGAAATATAATTGAGATAAATATAGTCTTGCTTGAAATCAAACATGTAATTTGCTATATTTAAAATAACTTAATTAAGATATTGTTCGTGGGATAAGTAACATTGTGTGTTGATTTCAGAGAGCTTGTGGTTAGTGTGAACAAGTAATCATTACAGTGCGAATCTACCTACTATATGAGAGCAATCGGTGATAACCGTTATTTTAGTGAGAGCGCAGTCTGAATTTTAGACTGTTAAATAGGGTGGCAACGCGTAGACCACGTCCCTTGTACAGGGATGTGGTCTTTTTTGCGTTATTATCCAATAAAAATATAATTATTTGAAAGGATGAATCACATGTTAGACATTAAATTATTCCGTAATGACCCAGAGTTCCTCAAAGAAAAAATAGCGAAGCGTGGTATGGATTCAAACGTTGTAGATGAAGTGTTAGAGTTAGATGAACAACGTCGTCAACTTATTAGCAAAGCTGAAGAAATGAAAGCAGAGCGTAATAAAGTAAGTGGTGAAATTGCTCAGAAGAAACGTAACAAAGAAGATGCAGACGATGCGATCGCAGCGATGCGTAGCCTTGGCGATGAAATTAAAGTATTAGATGACACATTAAATCAAGTGGATGTGTCACTGAATGATAAATTGTCTCGCATTCCAAATATTATTCATGAAGATGTACCTGAAGGTGCGACAGATGAAGATAATGTTGAAGTAAAACGTTGGGGTACACCAAGAACATTTGAATTTGAAGATAAAGCACATTGGGATATCGTTGAAGATCTTAAAATGGTTGATTTTGAACGTGCAGCGAAAGTATCTGGTGCAAGATTCGTATTCTTAACTGGTGAAGGCGCACAATTAGAAAGAGCACTAATGAACTATATGATTACCAAACATACAACACAACATGGCTATACTGAAATGATGGTACCTCAATTAGTCAATGCGGATTCAATGTACGGTACGGGACAATTACCTAAATTTGAAGAAGACTTATTCAAAGTTGAAAAAGAAGGTTTATACACAATTCCTACAGCAGAAGTACCTTTAACAAATTATTACCGTAATGAAATTATCGCACCGGATGTCTTACCAGCGAAGTTCACTGCACAGTCAGCATGTTATCGTAGTGAAGCGGGTTCAGCCGGTCGTGATACGAGAGGTCTTATCCGCTTACACCAATTCGATAAAGTAGAGATGGTACGTATTGAGAAACCTGAAGATTCTTGGCAAGCGCTTGAAGATATGACTGAGCATGCAGAAGCAATATTAGAAGAGCTTGGTTTACCGTATCGTCGTGTTATTTTATGTACAGGAGATATTGGATTTGGTTCAAGTAAAACGTATGATTTAGAAGTTTGGTTACCAAGCTATAATGATTATAAAGAAATTAGCTCTTGTTCAAATATTACAGATTTCCAAGCACGTCGTTCAAATATTCGCTTTAAACGTGATAAAAATGCAAAACCAGAACTTGCGCATACTTTAAATGGTAGTGGACTAGCAGTAGGTCGTACGTTTGCTGCTATTGTTGAGAACTATCAAAATGAAGATGGCTCAGTAACAATACCAGAAGCATTAGTTCCATTTATGGGTGGTAAAACAGTTATACGTCCAACTAAATAACAACTAAAATACTATATTAACAACGCGTAGAGACGTTTGCTTTCTACGCGTTTTTTGATGTCTTGGGGGAGGGTAGGGGAGGTGTAAATCTTTGGATATTAATCTCAATTGATATTAAAAAAATCTATAAAATTTAAGGATTGTCTAAATTAATGTTAAAAAATTCTGAAACTTATAAACACTGTTATACAAATGTTTTTAAACTACTGTAAGTCTAACCTCAGACAAACGTTTGTCTGACTATATTGATTATTTTGTACGCCTTATATTAGAATTAATCTACTATTTTATTAAAAGAACAGGAAGGGTGAGCATATGGAAAATGAGGCACATGTGACTTTTAAACAAGGTGTCAAAGCGTGTATTCCCACGTTATTAGGGTACGCAGGTGTTGGTTTATCATTTGGAATTGTTGCCGTTGCCTCGGGCTTTAGTTTATTAGAAATCATCTTGTTATGCTTACTCGTGTATGCAGGTGCAGCACAATTTATTATTTGTGCACTTGTCATTGCGGGAACACCTATTTCTGCAATTGTACTTACTGCCTTTATAGTGAATTCAAGAATGTTTCTTTTAAGTATGACACTGGCGCCGAGTTATAAGTCTTATAGTTTGCTAAACAGGGTAGGATTAGCAACGCTTGTGACAGATGAAACATTTGGAGTTGCTGTAACACCTCACTTAAAAGGGGAAAAGATAAATGATCGATGGTTGCACGGTTTAAATATAACAGCATATTTATTCTGGACATTTGCCTGTATCGTAGGAGCGATTTTTGGAAAATATATACATAACCCAGATGCTTTAGGATTAGATTTTGCCATTACTGCAATGTTTATATTTCTTGCAATTTCTCAGTTTGAATCAATTAAGCGTTCGAAGTTTAAAATATATGTCGTGCTTATCGTTTGTGTCATCGTAATGATGTTACTACTGAGTTTATTTATGCCATCTTATTTGGCGATTATTATAGCATCGACATTGACGGCGATACTTGGGGTGGTGATGGACCAATGACAACAACAATACATATGCTGACGATTATAATTTTATGTGGAATTGTAACGTGGCTAACGCGTATCATACCGTTTGTGATGATTTCAAAAGTGCAATTATCAGAACGAGTTATCAAATGGCTATCGTTTATTCCAATTACGCTATTCACAGCTTTAATCATTGACGGCATCATTATTCAAGAAGAGGGTATGATGGGTTATCGCATCAATATTCCATTTTTAGTTACTATGCTTCCGACGATTGTAATTGCCGTGATATCACGCAGCCTAACGGTGACTATTGTAAGTGGTATTATTATCATGGCTACACTGAGATGGATTTTCTAAAGGATGACATTGATGAAATAAAATGTATCCGCTAGAATAAAAATAATTAGAAAATTATGATATTTCAGATATTTGTGCAGGTCTAAGTTCAACATTAATTAAGTAAGGAGGGGAAGCATGACAAATTATACCGTGGATACTTTAGAACTGGGATCGTTTACGACAGAATCCGGAGAGTATATTTCCAATTTGAAATTAAGATATGAACACGTAGGTTTAAAAGGGCAGCCACTGGTCGTCGTATGTCACGCTTTAACAGGCAATCATTTAACATATGGTACAGACGAACAACCAGGTTGGTGGAGAGAGATTATTGATGGTGGTTATATGCCAATTCATGATTATCAATTTTTAACATTTAATGTCATCGGTAGCCCTTATGGTTCGAGTTCGGCACTAAATGATAAAGACTTCCCCAAATCACTAACATTAAGAGATATTGTGCGTGCTATAGAATTAGGCATTGAAACGCTTGGCTTTGAACGGATTCATATTCTTATCGGGGGATCACTTGGTGGCATGCAAACATTAGAAATCTTATATAATCGGAAATTTGAGGTTGATAAGGCAGTTATTCTTGCTGCTACAGATAAGACGTCCTCATACAGTCGAGCTTTTAATGAAATTGCAAGACAAGCGATTCAATTAGATTACAATGAAGGCATGAGTATCGCGAGACAGCTAGGTTTTTTAACTTATCGGTCGTCTAAAAGTTATGATAAGCGTTTTTCACCTGACCAAGTCGTCGCTTATCAGAAACATCAGGGTAACAAATTTATGAAGTATTTTGATGCGTCATGTTATTTAACACTGCTGGACGTCTTAGATAGTCACGATATTGATAGAGGTCGTGATGATGTAGATGACGTATTTAAAAGTTTAGATACGAAAGTCATGACGTTAGGTTTTACTGATGACTTACTATATCCAGATGACCTTGTACGTGCTGTAGGCAGAAGATTTAAATATCATAAACACTTTTTTGTGCCAGATAATGTGGGGCATGATGGTTTCTTGCTTAATTTTAATGATTGGGCACCTAATTTATATCACTTTTTAAAAGTTTATAAGACAAAGCGGAAATAAAAAACAGATAAATTGTTGTAAGGATGATTGCTTGATGAATCTGACTCATAATTTTGAGTTTAGGCAATAAGCAATTGTCCTGTTTATTTTGAAAAATAAGATGCTTTTAAAGCATTTAATTAAATAGTTACTCTGTGAAGTGGTTGCTCAAAAATTTTGAAATTGAAGTTTTATGAGAATGGTTGCCAATAATTGTATAAAAGGTTTAAAGAGGTTAAAATAGAAGACATAGTCAAAAATAGTATAGGAGTGGCGAATTTGTTTTCTAAAATATCACCTAAAGCAACTGTGCTTAGTATTGTTACGCTAATCGTAGTCGCTTTAGCATTACATATATTACCACCATTCGGCATAGTGTTGAGTGTGTTTGCGACAATTCCTGGCATTATCTTATGGCATAAATCTATGGAATCGTTCGCAGTGACAGTAGTCGCGACAGTTGTATTAACAACGTTATTGGGTAATATATTTGTATTAAGTATGATGGTCCTCATACTATTAGTAAGTTTCGTAGTAGGCCAATTATTAAAAGAACGTACTTCAAAAGAACGTATTCTGTATATCACAACTACATATGTAAGTATGGTGTCATTAATTGCATTTATGGGATTGCAAACATTTGATAAAATTCCAAGTTCTGCAGCATTAATGAAACCAATTAAAGATCAAATGCACGATGTTATCTCTGGCGCATCAGTTCGCAATGATTATAAGCAAATGCTTGAAGAAGGTTTCCGCCAAATATCAGTGCAGTTACCTAGTTATGTAATTATTACAGTATTTCTACTTATTTTAATCAATTTAATTGTTACTTTCCCAATTCTACGTAAATTTAAAATTGCTACACCCATATTTAAACCACTGTACGCATGGCAAATGAGTCGTTCGTTATTATGGATGTACATCATTGTCTTGTTCTGTGTTATGTTTACGAGTCAACCGAGTACTTTTCAAAGTATCGTTTTAAATTTCGAAATTATGTTATCATTGTGTATGTATATTCAGGGGTTAAGTGTGATTCACTTTTTCGGAAAGGCAAAATCGATGCCACTCGCGCTTACCGTGTTACTAATGGTTATAGGGACAATATTAATGCCATTGACACATATTGTAAGCCTCCTGGGTGTGATAGACTTATGTTTTAACTTAAAAAACATCATTAAAAAATGATTTGAGGTGGAAAAATGAACCGTCAATCCACTAAAAAAGCGTTGATTTTACCATTTGTTATTATGGCGCTTACAGCAATTGCACTTGTAGTAGTTTGGTTTGTTTTTAACCAGCTCGTAGCAGGCATCGCAACAATTGTGTTAGTGATTATTATTATAGGGACAGCTTTTATGGTAAGGCAGGCTTTACAGAAATTAGACAGCTATGTTGATAATTTAAGTGGACATATCTCTCAAGGTAGCAATATTGCAATTAAAAATCTGCCAATTGGGATGATTATCCTCGATGAAAATGAAAACATAGAGTGGATGAACAAATTTATGTCGGAACGATTAAATCGCAATGTGATTTCCGATCCGGTAAACGAAGTATATCCTAACATCTTAAAACAATTAGAAAAAACACAAGAAATAGAAATACAAGAAAATGAATACTATTATCGCGTACGTTATTCAGAAAAAGAACACGTACTCTATTTCTTCGATATTACTGAAGAAATACATACGAACGAATTGTATGAATCATCAAAACCGATTATTGCCACGTTATTCTTAGATAACTATGATGAAATTACGCAAAACATGAATGATACGCAAAAATCAGAAATTAATTCAATGGTAACGCGTGTTATCAGTAGATGGGCGAGCGAACATAACATTTACTTCAAACGTTATAGTTCCGACCAATTTGTAGCTTATTTAAATCAAAATATTTTAAATGAAATAGAAGCAACAAACTTTAGTATTTTAAGTCAACTTCGTGAGAAAAGTGTGGGTTATCGCGCACAATTAACATTGAGTATTGGTGTGGGTGAAGGATCTGAAAATCTCATCGATCTTGGTGAGCTATCGCAATCCGGCCTAGATTTAGCACTCGGTCGTGGTGGTGACCAAGTAGCGATTAAACACATGAACGGTAATGTACGTTTCTATGGCGGTAAGACTGACCCGATGGAAAAACGTACACGTGTAAGAGCACGTGTTATCTCTCACGCGCTTAAAGATATTTTAATGGAAGGCGACAAAGTCATTATCATGGGACATAAACGCCCAGACTTGGATGCGATAGGCGCTGCAATTGGTGTGTCTCGTTTTGCTATGATGAATAATTTAGATGCTTACATCGTCTTAAACGACTCTGATATCGATCCAACGCTTCGCCGTGTTATGGATGCCGTAAATGAAAAACCTGAGCTGAAAGAACGCTTTATCACATCAGATGAAGCTTGGGATATTATGACATCTAAGACAACACTAGTCGTTGTAGATACGCATAAACCTGAGATGGTTATCGATGAAAATATTTTAAATAAAGCGAATCGTAAAGTGGTAATTGATCACCATAGACGTGGAGAAAGTTTCATTTCGAGTCCTTTACTTGTCTATATGGAACCATACGCAAGCTCTACCGCAGAATTAGTGACAGAGTTATTAGAATACCAACCAACAGAACAACGTCTGACTCGATTAGAATCAACGGTAATGTTTGCTGGTATTATTGTCGATACACGTAACTTCACATTGCGTACAGGATCAAGAACCTTTGATGCTGCAAGTTATTTACGTGCGCACGGTGCAGATACGATATTGACACAACATTTCTTAAAAGATGACCTTGATACGTATATCAATCGTACAGAATTGATTCAAACAGTGAAACTTCAAGGAAATGGTGTGGCGATTGCTCATGGTAAAGACGATAAAATTTACCATCCTGTTACAGTTGCACAAGCAGCGGATGAACTGTTAAGTTTAGATGGTGTAGAAGCTTCTTATGTCGTAGCAAGAAGAGAAGATAATGTGGTAGGTATGTCTGCCCGCTCACTTGGTGCAGTCAACGTTCAATTGACGATGGAAGCACTTGGTGGTGGTGGTCATTTAACAAATGCAGCCACACAATTAAAAGGCGTCACAGTCGATGAAGCAATCGAACAATTACAACAAGCTATAACAGAACAAATGAGTAGGAGTGAAAATGCATGAAAGTAATATTCACACAAGATGTTAAAGGTAAAGGTAAAAAAGGCGAAGTTAAAGACGTGCCAGTAGGTTACGCAAATAACTTTTTATTAAAGAAAAATATGGCAGTTGAAGCAACGCCAGGTAATTTAAAACAATTAGAACAAAGAAATAAAGCGATTGAAGCAGAACGTCAACAAGAAATTGAAGATGCTAAAAAATTAAAAGCACAATTAAGCGAAATTGAAGTTGAAGTATCTGCGAAAACAGGTGAAGGCGGTAAGTTGTTTGGTTCAGTAAGTACAAAACAAATCACACAAGCTTTACAAGACCAACACAATATTAAAATCGATAAACGTAAAATGGACTTACCAAATGGTATCCATGCATTAGGTTATACGAATGTACCAGTCAAATTAGACAAAGAAGTTGAAGGTACGATTCGTGTGCACACAGTGGAACAATAATAACGGATTGAGATATGAGGTGTAATCACAATGGATGGAATGTATGAACAAAATCAAATGCCACACAGTAACGAGGCTGAACAGTCTGTCTTAGGTGCCATTATCATAGATCCAGAATTAATTAACACTACTCAGGAAGTATTACTTCCTGAGTCATTTTATAGAGGTGCGCATCAACATATCTTTAGAGCAATGATGAACCTCAATGAAGACAACAAAGATATTGATGTTGTTACAATTATGGACCAGCTATCCCAAGAAGGTCGCTTAAATGAAGCAGGTGGTCCACAATATCTTGCAGAGTTATCAAGTAATGTACCAACGACAAGAAATATTCAATATTATACAGAGATTGTCTTTAAACACGCGACCAAACGTAAATTAATTCAAACTGCTGATAGTATTGCCAATGACGGCTATAATGACGAGTTAGAGCTCGATACAATACTTAATGATGCCGAACGTCGCATATTAGAGCTATCGTCGTCACGAGAAAGTGATGGATTTAAAGATATTCGTGACGTTCTTGGTGAAGTATATGAAAATGCAGAATTATTAGATCAAAACAGCGGTCAAACGCCAGGTATACCAACAGGGTATCGCGATTTGGACCAGATGACAGCTGGTTTCAACCGTAATGATTTAATCATTTTAGCAGCACGTCCTTCAGTAGGTAAGACTGCCTTCGCACTTAATATTGCGCAGAAGGTAGCGACACATGAAGACCATTTTTCAGTAGGTATCTTTTCACTTGAGATGGGTGCCGATCAGTTGGCAACACGTATGATTTGTAGTTCTGGAAATGTAGATTCAAACCGTTTAAGAACAGGTACAATGACTGAAGAAGACTGGAATCGCTTTACCATTGCAGTCGGAAAATTATCACGAACTAAGATATTCATTGATGATACACCTGGTATTCGAATTACAGATATCCGTTCAAAATGCCGTCGTTTAAAACAAGAGCACGGTTTAGATATGGTAGTGATTGACTATTTACAATTAATTTCAGGAAGCGGTTCTCGATTTTCAGATAATAGACAACAAGAGGTATCTGAAATTTCGCGTACATTAAAAGCGATTGCCAGAGAACTTGAATGTCCGGTTATTGCACTGAGTCAGTTGTCTCGTGGTGTTGAGCAACGTCAAGATAAGCGTCCGATGATGAGTGATATTCGTGAGTCGGGTTCTATCGAGCAAGATGCGGATATCGTAGCATTCTTGTACCGTGATGATTACTACAATCGTGGTGAAGACGAAGATGATGATGACGATTCAAACTATGAACCACAAACAAACGATGATAATGGTGAAATAGAAATTATTATCGCGAAGCAACGTAACGGCCCTACAGGTACCGTGAAGTTACACTTCATGAAACAATACAATAAATTTACAGATATTGATTATGCACATGCCGATTTTGGCTAAGAAAAAAATATTTTTATGATTATTTCCGTACAATTTTTACGTCAAACGTTTTATTGTACGGTTTTTGTTTGTGTTTAGAGATATTAAATATTTGTAAGTATGTGTCTTTTATTATATAAAAATCTGTTGAAAAGCATGGTGTTATTGACTTAACAGTACATTGAAAGTGATTTTAAAGTTTTACTGTTTTTTGAAAATAGCATAAAATCAATGTTCGATTTTTGGTTTGCAATATGTTTTGGGTATTGGTAAAATACGTAATGGTTAATCGAGAAAACTTGGAGGTGCTCATATGTCATCAATAGTAGTCGTTGGGACACAATGGGGAGACGAAGGTAAAGGTAAAATTACAGATTTCTTAGCAGAACAAGCAGACGTTATTGCACGTTTTTCAGGCGGTAACAATGCGGGCCACACAATTAAATTTGGTGGAGAAACGTATAAATTGCACTTAGTACCATCTGGTATTTTCTATAAAGAAAAATTAGCAGTGATTGGTAATGGTGTCGTTGTCGATCCAGTAGCACTATTAAAAGAATTAGACGCTTTAAATGAACGCGGTATATCAACAGATAACTTACGTATTTCAAACCGTGCGCAAGTGATCTTACCATATCACATCAAACAAGATGAGTATGAAGAAGAGCGTCGTGGAGATAATAAAATCGGTACTACGAAAAAAGGTATCGGCCCGGCTTATGTGGATAAAGCACAACGTATCGGTATCCGCGTAGCTGATTTATTAGATAAAGAAACATTTGAAAAATTATTAAAAGATAATATTGAATATAAAGGTGCATACTTCCAAGGCATGTTTGGAAAAGATTGTCCAACATTTGATGAAATTTTTGAAACTTATTACGCTGCAGGTCAACGTTTAGCACCATTTGTAACAGACACTGCAAAAGTATTAGACGATGCATTTGTTGCAGAAGAAAAAGTATTATTTGAAGGTGCACAAGGCGTAATGTTAGATATTGATCACGGTACATACCCATTTGTTACATCTAGTAACCCAGTCGCAGGTAACGTGACTGTTGGTGGTGGCGTTGGTCCAACATTCGTTTCTAAAGTGATCGGTGTTTGTAAAGCATATACATCACGTGTTGGTGATGGTCCATTCCCAACTGAATTGTTCGATGATGATGGTCACCACATTCGTGAAGTAGGCCGTGAATACGGTACAACAACAGGTCGTCCACGTCGTGTTGGTTGGTTTGACTCAGTAGTCTTACGCCATTCTCGTCGTGCAAGTGGTATTACAGATTTATCAATTAACTCAATTGATGTACTAACAGGTCTTAAAGAAGTTAAAATCTGTACAGCATATGAATTAGATGGTGAAGAAATCACTGAATACCCAGCAAACTTAAATGACTTGCAACGTTGTAAACCAATCTTCGAAACATTACCTGGTTGGACTGAAGACGTAACAGGCTGTCGTTCATTAGAGGAATTACCTAATAACGCACGTAGATATTTAGAACGTATTTCTGAATTATGTGATGTTGAAATTTCAATATTCTCAGTTGGTCCAGACCGTAATCAAACAAACTTATTAAAATCATTATGGTAAATCATTGAAATAGATACTAAAAATACCTTGTAGACATCAGTAACAATAATCTTGTTACTCGTTTACAAGGTGTTTTTGTGTTTTTAGATTTAGTTTTTTAGTGTAGATGTTTGTCACGAAAAGCTAGTATTTGATCCACAGCATAAATATAACCCGGGAAATCATGTGATTGCACATGTTTAACTTTTTCAATATTTGCTTGGTAGTCTTCACGTTGTTGCAACATTTCAA
The DNA here is from genome assembly GCF_900097965.1 of Staphylococcus caeli. Lineage (GTDB taxonomy): Bacteria > Bacillota > Bacilli > Staphylococcales > Staphylococcaceae > Staphylococcus > Staphylococcus caeli. Next base: position 45,402 of record NZ_FMPG01000005.1, on the reverse strand, counting down.
TTACTTTTGCTTTTAACGCATCAGGTGTGATGGTGTTCGCGTCAGCTTGTTGTCCAATTTTTAATTTTTCGATTTGCTGTGCAACAATGGGTTGATCCGCACTCTGTGGAAAAGCGAGCATAGGTACATTCATTAACATCGCTTCATTTGTACTATTCATGCCAGCATGAGTCAGAAATAGCGATGTATACTGCAATAATTCTGTTTGTGGTACATATGATTTCAGTAATACATTTGATGGAATTTGTTCAAAGTCTGTTGGATCATTAACGTCGCCAATAGACACAACAATCGAGGCATCAATATCTGATAAAGCTGCAAAACATTTATTGAAGAAATCAATATTTTGATTAAACACAGTTCCCAGTGAAATATAAATAATTGGACGTGTCTGATCCACCTCCTCCATAAAACTAGAAGGCTTAGGTGTTATGATAGAAGGCCCTGCAAAACAATAACGCTCAGAATCAAACTTTGAAGGATCGATTTGGAATCGCTTCATCACATAAGAAACATTGAAGTCACCTGGATTCGTCATTGTTTCATAGCGTGAGGCAACATCAACGTCATAACGTGCTTTGATCTGTTGTTGCAAGTGGTGGAAGATTTGATTGGCCTCATCTCGTTCAGCAGTTGTAAGTTTTTGTGCTTGATAATTGAGCACCGCTTCAAAGCTTGCTTTGGTATGTGCGAACGTAGTGATAGATGAAATAGTAGGGATTTTCAATTTTTGAGCGATTAAAGCACCACAGCTAAACATCGAATCGTATATCAGATAATCATAATGTTCGTTTGCGATTTCGGATAAAATTTTTGGCAGAATAATATCCACAGTATTTAATAAACCGTTAATAACGTGGTACAAATTGCCAGAACCATATGTAGTAAAGCGTTCGACAATTGCTTCAGCAGGAAGTGTGCGTACTTCGACACCTGTATCTTCCAATTTATCTTGGTAGTAATCGCTGGCATAATACACGACTTCCTCGCCTCTTGCTACGAGTTCTTGGCACACAGCGATTGTTGGATTGATATGTCCTGTAGAACCTAAATTGATAAATAAAACCTTTGCCAATATAAATCCTCCTTAAACTAATACAATATATTTAGTGTATCAAAAAGAATTGAGAACAAAAGTATTTAAAGACTTAAGGAATTGGTTAAAATTAAGAAGAAATTCAAAATTTTAGAATATTTATTAAATATATGAGAAAAAACAAACACCTATAAGTAGCATTATGATAATGTTTTTAAGATTTTAAGGTCGTATTTTCACTTTATACATTAAATATAGAAAATTATACTAACAAAATTAAAAAAATAGCTTGTCATCCCTGTTAAGAGTTGATATAATTTATCTTGTGCTTAAGACAGGCTCCTTGGTCAAGCGGTTAAGACACCGCCCTTTCACGGCGGTAACACGGGTTCGAGTCCCGTAGGAGTCACCATTTTAGGTCTCGTAGTGTAGCGGTTAACACGCCTGCCTGTCACGCAGGAGATCGCGGGTTCGATTCCCGTCGAGACCGTATAAATGCCCATCCAGTAGGATGGGCATTTTTTATGTATAATCATAGAATTTGATTTGAACTTAAACGAGAAAATCCATAATATGATGAGAGAATAGATTAGTAATGCTATAAGCTAAAGATGAGGGAAAGGTGTGTACATATGAATCAGCATAAACAATCAACAGATACAGATTTGATTAATCTCATTAGTGATCGACACAATGAGCTTCGACAAAAGGTTGAATATCTGATGGCACAACAATTTCCTGAAATCCATTTTAGCAGTTCAGAATGGTATTGATTACTACCTTATGTATATTATAAACAGGGATTTTACTTCCTCTCTATTTGAAGGGCGCATTACTCTTTAGCGCTGTAATTGCAGGATTAATTTTATTGCCAGTCAACGCGGTGAATTTAGTACTTTCGCCAATCGTAGGATCACTATTTGACCGCTTTGGTGCACGCTATTTTGGTATTATAGGCTACCTGTTGATGTTTATAGCGGCGCTCACGTTTGCATTAACGATTACTGCGCATACACACGTTTGGCTGATTATCTTACTATTTATGGTTCTATTTTTTGGAATAACGATGGTGATGATGCCTGCACAAACGAATGAGTTAAACCAGTTACCACATGATTTATATGCAGACGGTTCAGCAACGATTACGACATTGATTCAAGTAGGTGGTTCAGCGGGAACAGCGATTGCCATTACAATCTATACAACTGCAATGAAATCATTTGGAGCAGCACATCCAAGTGCAAGCCAAGAAGTAGTATTAGCACACGGCGTCCAATTTACCTTTATCTTCATTATAATATTGACCGTGATTGGCTGGCTACTTTCACTGTTTGTAAGCAAGTCACCACAAACTTAATTTTTTTGAAAATGACTCAGTTTTAAGGGTATGAATATACAGTAACGACGACTGCGTTAAATACTGTGTATTCACGCCCTTATTTTTGGTTATAAGCAATAAACTCGAAGGACGCTTGATAATTCTATAGACTGTATTTACCTATGAATAGGCGGAAAATATCTATTTGTTCATAACAATGTTATAATTTTGCAATATACAATTTTAATTTTTTATTTAGAAAAATAGAATTAGACTGCTATAAATGGTAAATTATATTATAGGGAAATGCGTAGAATTTAATGTAAATGTACTACAATATAGAAATGAGGTTTATAAATATGGCTAGAAAAGTAGTTGTAGTCGATGATGAAAAACCAATTGCTGATATTTTAGAATTTAATTTGAAAAAAGAAGGCTACGAAGTATTCTGTGCCTACGACGGTAACGATGCAGTAGATTTAATCTACGATGAAGAACCAGATATAGTCTTATTAGATATTATGTTACCAGGTCGTGACGGTATGGAAGTCTGTCGTGAAGTCCGTAAAAAATACGAAATGCCGATTATCATGTTAACTGCAAAAGACTCAGAAATCGACAAAGTATTAGGTCTTGAACTTGGCGCAGACGACTACGTAACGAAACCATTTAGCACGCGTGAATTAATCGCACGTGTGAAAGCAAACTTACGTCGTCATTATTCACAGCCAGCACAAGAAGTGAACGATGCATCTAATGAAATATCTATTAAAGACATCGTCATCTATCCAGATGCATACTCTATTAAAAAACGTGGTTCAGATATCGAATTAACACACCGTGAATTCGAACTCTTCCATTACTTATCTAAACATATGGGTCAAGTAATGACACGTGAACATTTATTACAAACTGTTTGGGGTTATGACTATTTTGGTGATGTGCGTACTGTAGACGTAACAATTCGACGCTTACGTGAAAAAATTGAAGATGATCCATCGCATCCAGAGTATATCGTGACACGTCGTGGTGTTGGATACTTCCTCCAACAACATGATTAGAGGCACGTATTCATGAAATGGCTTAAACATTTTCAGTCCTTACACACGAAATTAGTTATTGTCTATGTCTTGCTCATTATCATCGGTATGCAAATTATCGGTTTATATTTTACAAATAGTCTTGAAAAAGAACTAACACAAACATTTAAAAATAATATTTCGCAATATGCGAAACAAATAGAAATAAATATAGAAAAAGTCTATGACGAAGATGATTCGGTCAATGCTCAAAAAGAAGTTCAAAACTTATTAAATGAGTATGCCAATAGACAAGAAATAGAAGAAATTCGTTTTATTGATAAAGATCAGATTATCATGGCTACCTCCAAGCAGTCTACGCGTAGTCTAATAAATCAAAAAGCAAATGATAGCTCTATCCAAAAAGCATTATCATTAGGTGAAATTAATAGTCACACTGTTTTAAAAGACTACGGTAATGGTAAACAACGCGTTTGGGTATACAATTTACCCGTTAAGACATCGGATGATGGGACTATCGGGGATGTCTACATCGAAGCGGATATCAATGATGTGTATAACCAGCTTAGCAGTATCAATCAAATCTTCATCGTTGGTACGGGTATTTCATTATTGATTACCGTAATTCTCGGTTTCTTTATTGCACGTACAATTACCAAACCGATTACAGACATGCGTAACCAAACCGTCGAAATGTCTAAAGGAAACTATACACAACGTGTGAAGATTTACGGTAATGACGAGATTGGTGAACTGGCACTGGCATTTAATAACCTGTCTAAACGTGTACAAGAAGCACAAGCCAATACCGAAAGTGAGAAGCGGCGTCTAGACTCCGTTATCACGCATATGAGTGATGGTATTATTGCGACCGATCGTCGTGGCCGTATCCGTATCGTCAACGATATGGCATTAACAATGATGGGCACAATGAAAGAAGATATTATCGGCGAATATATGCTCAATGTACTTAAACTAGAAGAAGACTTTTCATTGGACGAAATCCAAGAGAATAACGATAGCTTCTTGCTAGATATCAACGAGTCAGAAGGCATTATTGCCCGCGTAAACTTTAGTACTATTGTGCAAGAAACAGGTTTCGTCACAGGTTACATTGCCGTACTACACGACGTTACTGAGCAACAACAAGTCGAGCGCGAACGTCGCGAATTCGTTGCCAACGTGTCACATGAATTGCGCACACCATTAACTTCAATGAATAGTTACATAGAGGCACTTGAAGGTGGCGCATGGAAAGATGGCGAATTAGCACCACAATTCCTATCTGTAACACGTGAAGAAACAGAACGTATGATTCGACTTGTTAATGACTTATTACAATTATCTAAAATGGATAATGAATCCGACCAAATTACCAAAGAAATTGTCGACTTTAATATGTTTGCAAACAAAATTATTAATCGACACGAAATGTCTGCCAAAGATACGACGTTCATCCGTGAAATTCCACAACAAACGATTTTCACAGAAATTGATCCAGACAAAATGACGCAAGTGTTCGATAACGTTATTACCAATGCAATGAAGTATTCTCGTGGTGATAAACGCGTCGAGTTTCACGTGAAACAGAATACTTTATACAACCGTATGACCATTCGCGTCAAAGATAATGGTATCGGCATTCCGATTAATAAAGTAGATAAAATCTTTGATCGCTTCTATCGTGTCGATAAAGCACGTACACGTAAAATGGGGGGTACAGGACTTGGTCTAGCAATCTCTAAAGAAATTGTAGAAGCACATAATGGACGCATATGGGCAAACAGTGTTGAAGGACAAGGTACATCCATCTTTATCACGTTGCCATGTGAAGTCTTAGAAGACGGTGATTGGGATGCGGAGTAAAGAGCTAATCAAATCCATTATCCTTGGTCTCCTAGTCCTAATGAGTGTCGTTTTAACCTATATGACGTGGAACTTTTCACCAGATTTGGCCAATATTGACAATCAAGTGAGTAGCAGCAAAGCTTCAGAAACCAACGTGATTGGTAAGCCATTAAACGAAGGCATGGGTAAAGTTGTTACCCCATATCAAATCGTGCACTCTGAAGGTGAAGATACAGAAGGTATGGAAGCAACGAAACAGAATGTTGAAGCAACACTCGAACCGTTAAAAGATCATCGTGTTATTCGTTCAGAACAAATGCACAGTAATCACAATTTAATCATTCCAGATTTAACCGACGAGTTTCTTGTGCTCGATTTTACCTATGACATGCCGTTAGCGACATACTTAGGTCAAGCACTCAATATCGATGCCAAAGTGCCGAATAACTTTAAATTCGACAGACTCATCGTCGACAATAATAAAGACGGTTACGTGAAACTCTACGCGATTAGTAAAGATAGACACAACGTGGTCCGCATGACGACGTCTGCCAAACTAACTAAATTAAAAAAGGTTATGAAGCAACAACAAAAAATCATGAAACCATATACAGAAATCATTACCAACAAAGATACGATTGACAGAGCGACACACATTTTTGCGCCGAAATCACCTAAAGGTATGAAATCATATCATACGATTTACAACCGCATTGGTGTCGACACGATGAATTCAATCCTGTTCAATGACTCTGTCGTTGTGCGTAGTACGAAGAGCGGTACCACAACCTATAACAATAATACAGGTGTAGCGAATTATTATGATGATAGTGAAAAATATCGTTATACAAATCTGCCAGAAGATGAAAATCGCTCAACCAATATGCAAGACAGCATTCCAAGTACCTTTGATTATATTAATAATCACGGCGGCTTTACGGACGATTTTAGACTATTTAATGTTGATAACAAGAGCGGTGAACTCACATATCAATTATTCTTAAATGGTCGTCCAACTTTTAATGAAGAAGATCTCAACAACATCAAAGTTTCATGGGGCGATAAAGGCGTCTTCAGTTATGCACGTGCATTGTTGAAAGCAAATGTGACGATTGACAGTGGTGAAGACGAAACGAAATTACCTGGTGCTGAAACCGTTCGTTCAGAACTTGCCAACAATCCAGAGATTAATTTTGAAGAAGTGACCAACATGACTATTGGTTATAAAATGGAAAATCAACCAGATAAAAGTGATATTGAAATTCAACGCAACAGCGAATTTAAACCGCAATGGTATGTGCAATACAATGGTGAGTGGCGCGCATACAACGATGGGGGGCTAGAATAAATGAACTGGAAACGTGCAAAAACATTATTTATTTTCGTATTTATTCTAGTAAATTTAAGTTTAGTCATTATCTACATTGATAAAGTGAATAAATCACACATCAATGATAGTGAAGATGAAAATGCTGTGAATTTTAAACAAGAAGAAATTAAGATTCCAGACAACCTCCCAAGCGTGAAAGATTTGAAAATGCAATTATTGACTGCCAGATCTTATGATTTCTCATCTTTTGCAAAGACACATTCCGAGGTTTCAAGTGAAGACTCTGGTGCTACAGCAAAAAGAGACATTTCAAGTCCCGTCGATGTCAGCAATGATCAATACACAGATTTGAAATCATACGTGAAAGACAACGTCTATAAAGGCAAAGATTATGAAATGAGCAATATCAATAACGACAAAGTGACATTTGAACAAACATACAACGAATATCCAATTATGAACAATAATAAAGCGAGGTTGGAATTTAGTATTAACGGTGATGGCAAAGCGACGAGCTATAAACAGACGGCCATGAAATCCATCGCACCCTCTGACGGCGCTAATAATGACAAGAAACAAGTGAATTCAGCTAGAAGTGCGATAGAGGCCTTGTACTATAATCGTTACTTGAAGCGGAACGACGAAGTCACGAATGCGCGTCTCGGCTACTATACCGTTGTTAAAGAGCCTAATGTACAAGTATTAGAAGCCAATTGGGAAATTAAAGTGAAACACGCGGACAAGATTAAGACATATTATGTCGAAGCTGTTTCAGATAGCCCGAAAATTATTGCAGAATAACGTGGATTATTAGCACACCTTCGAGTCGAGGGTGTGCTTTTTTGTGTGGATGTGTGGTAGTGGTGAGATTGGTTTTGGATTCGGGTTCGGACAAATTATGTATTTTTGGAAAATGATTCTATTAAAATTAAACAATATGCACGTAAGTCAGCGCCAAAGTATGTTAAAATTAAATACTGTTAATAGGCGTTGGATAAAATTAAGAAATGGCGCGCTAACGTATGAAAGCCTTGAGTGACTATTGTTGGGAAACGGTGGTTAAGAAGAGCCTCATTTTCGAAAAGTGGTATTACTACAAGAATGATATTGGGGCAATTGATACGAATCAAGGGCTTTTATAGTACATAGATTAGACAGAGGGCATGTTGACGGCACATAAACCGTAGTCTGACCCCAAATAAATTAAATTTAAACAGTGTTTATAGATTAGAAAGGGTGAATCGCTTGATACGAATGAGTGTATTAGCGAGTGGTAGTACAGGAAACGCCACTTATGTGGAAAGTGATAAAGGCAGTATCCTTGTCGACGCAGGTTTGACAGGTAAAAAAATGGAAGAACTATTTGGACAAATAGACAAACAAATTCAAAATTTGAATGGTATCTTAGTGACACATGAACATTCAGATCATATTAAAGGCCTTGGCGTCTTAGCACGTAAATACAAATTGCCAATTTATGCTAATGAGAAAACGTGGACAGCCATTGAAAAGAAAGACAGCAAGATTCCTATGGAACAGAAATTCATTTTTAATCCATATGAAACAAAATCAATTGCCGGTTTCGATATTGAATCATTTAACGTGTCTCACGATGCCATTGATCCACAATTTTACATTTTCCATAACAACTATAAGAAATTTACAATTTTAACCGATACAGGCTACGTCTCAAACCGTATGAAAGGTATGATTCAAGGCAGCGATGCATTTGTCTTTGAAAGCAACCACGATGTGGATATGTTGCGCATGTGCGGTTATCCATGGAAGACGAAACAACGTATCTTAAGTGATATGGGTCACGTTTCAAATGAAGATGCTGGTCACGCTATGACAGACGTTATCACAGGTAGCACTAAACGCATTTATCTGTCTCACTTATCGCAAGACAACAATATGAAAGATTTAGCACGAATGAGCGTTGGACAAGTGTTAAATGAGCACGATATTGATACAGAAAAAGAAGTATTGCTGTGCGACACTGACAAAGCCAATGCAACCCCGATATATACGTTATAAGCGGTCTTGGGAATGGGACAGAAATCTAATTTTTTATTATATTAAAAGTAATTAGTATGAGGAGAATTGACTAGACAATTTTAGCGATTACTTAATCAAGTAGCATAATATACAATATTTGAATTTCAGGCTTAGCCTATATCTCAATATGAGGTATAGGTTTTTTAATTTTTGATATGGAGATTGTAGCCAACACATACCCGGTCATACTGCCTTATGTCTTAGAAATACACGAATATACAGTATTCGAATAAATATAAGTAGTTGCTAACCGCGCTTATTGTAAGGTATAAGTCAATTTTGTATGAAGAAATGATTAATTTTGTGAATAAGTATGTAAGACGACCGGCAAGTTATCCACTGTTTTATTCATAGTTATCCAGAGATGTGCACAATTCACAGAGAAATACCCACATTATACACAGAGTTATCCACAAATACACAAGTTATTTCTTCTTTTTTGTTGATAAAACGTAAATATTATTAAATAGTCGTATACATTACTGTTATAATAAGAGGGAATAGTGTGAACAAGTGTATAACCTGTGGATAAGTCTAATAACTAGGATTTTTTATACTTTTGGAGGATAGATATGAAGATTACGATACTTACAGTAGGTAAATTAAAAGAAAAATACTGGAAACAAGCAATTGCAGAATATGAAAAACGCTTAGGTGCATACGCGAAAATGGAAATCATCGAAGTTCCTGACGAAAAAGCACCCGAAAATATGAGTGATAAAGAAGTTGAACAAGTAAAAGAAAAAGAAGGAAAACGTTTGTTAGCAAAAGTGAAACCACAGTCCACAGTAATCACGTTAGAAATTAAGGGCAATATGCTTACGTCAGAAGGTTTGGCGAAAGAAATAGAAAGCCGCATGACCCGTGGCCAGAGCGACTTCACATTTATTATTGGTGGGTCTAATGGATTGCATCAAACCGTACTAGATCGCAGTGACTATGCACTATCATTCAGCAAGATGACCTTCCCACACCAAATGATGCGCGTCATTTTGATTGAGCAAGTATACCGTGCATTTAAGATTATGCGAGGGGAAGCGTATCACAAATAAAACTAAAAAATAGATTGTGAAAAATATAATATGAAGTGGATTGATCGAAAATAATTTATTGATAGCCTTGATATCTGGAGTAGTTTTATATGGCTCTAAAAAATGAATTAGATTATATATGTTGATACCAGAGTTCTTAGTACAAAGATAGATTAAGAAGAACTTTATCCATTTATACTGAATTCTTTACTTCAGTTAAGAAAATGATAGGAGGGCACGAAGGACTTTTTAAACAAGAAGGAATTTTTGAGAGAGTTTATCAAGATTTATTTAAAAATTTAAATCAAGAATATCAAGACCCTTATTTGAAAAATATAAATTAAAGAAAAGTTTTAAACCTAAACAACATATCGAACTGGTGGAAGAAATAAAATTTCTTCGATCTATTAAGGAAACAGTTTGTTTTGAGATACCTGCACTTTTGGCAAATAGTGTCTAGTTATAATACTTTGACAAACATAAATGTCAAAATGATATATAATATATATTAAAGGTGATCTTTTATGAAAAATAGGGAGGAATTATTATGAGAAAAATTGATATAATTGGAAATGATGATTTAATGAAATCATTATCTAAATATCAAATCGCTTTATTTATAATATTTGGTAGCTTGTTTTTCATTATGGTAAAGATGAGTAACACCATTGATGTTTTTGATTCTACGATAAAAAATATAATTGTTGGTGTGGGTGTGCTAATAGGGATGTTTATTTTGCATGAATTGATTCACGGTTTATTTTTCAAATTATTTTCTCCAGAAAACAAGGTGCATTTTGGAGTTGCTAAAGGAATGATATATTGTGCAATACCAGGTGGAACCTTTACGCCATTAACTTTTGCTATAAGTGCAATAGCGCCATTTATGATTATTACTACAATATTTATTATCACTCTCTACATAGGAATTTTACCAAAAGTGTTTTTTGTAACGATGGCTACGATGCATGGAATGTCTTGTGTTGGAGATTTTTACTGGGTAGTTAAAATGACACAAATACCTAAATCATCGAAAATTGAAACGACACATACTGGGATAGTAATAACTGAAAAAGTTTGATTTATTCGCAAAGTAGTCATGTGTCGTTTATAAACTTTTCCATAAATTATAAAACTTAATTGAAATTTACATATGAAAGAAGAAATGGAAGTAAATAGGTAATCGCATCTGTGACAAAAAATAAACAGATTGAAAAAATTTATTCCAGAAATTAAGTCAAACTTATCCTAAGAAAAATGATGTAAAATTCAAATTATAGAAACCGTAGCAAAATTTAAATTTAAAAAAATAAGTTGTGAACAACGTACATTAGTTTCTTAAACGAAAATAATATTTTATATACAAAATTATTTATTACGAAGATTAACCAAGGTCTTATATATATAAAGAAAACCGGATGAAATCTTCTATAGAGATTACATCCGGTTTTGTTACATGCTAAATATAATGATTTCGTTATTTAGCATGAGATAATACATAATTTCTTGCGTAACCAATTAATGCTTCTCCCCCGGCGACCTCTTGTTTCGCATATGAATCAGTTGAACTGCCTCTAAGATTGTAACCATAGGTTCTTAATCCATATACTTGATAATTTCCATTTATCATTGGTGAACCAGAGGCACCTGAACGGAATTTATCTTTTGTTTGAATTTCAGTTTTATTGGAAGAAAATTGTAAAAATTTCAATTTATTTCTATAAGCTAATGTATTATCATCACGTGTGCCATTGAATTGCCATGGATAACCTAAAGAATATAAGTTGTCTTTAAACTTCAAATTTTTAATTTGTGACTCTGAGGCCAAGTTTAACGGTTGCGTATATTTAGACATTTTTTCTTTCGTGTGTATAATGGCAATATCTGAAGAAGGGACTTTTATTATTTTTGATGCATGGAAAGTGTAAGGGATTTTTCTACCATCACGATTCATATGAAAAACGATATCTTTTGGTGAAGCACTATGTCCATTACTTCGATCAATTACATGAGCATTTGTCAATACAGTATAGTCATCAATCACAAATCCAGTCCCCATACTGTCTTTACCGTAGCCTTTCCATCCATCATTATTTCGAATACGGCCGACCGCTTTATACTTTGTTTTATTTGCATAATTATATCTTTGAATAGTAACGTCTTTATTATTAATTTGTTTTGCTTTTTTTAAGGCATTACTATCATTTGGAGAATGTAAACCGTTGTAATAGTAATTTCCAACTGCTTGTGATTCACCGCTAACTACTACACTTAAGACAATAACTGTAATAAAACAAATAATGCCTTTTATTATATTATTCAAATTAATACCCCTTTGCATGTTGAAATTTAAAAATTATATGCCTTGCTTATTGGTGTTTAATATTTTATTCAGGATCACCATTTTCATCATATTTTGTTACATTACCGTTTTTGTCTATAATATAGGATCCTGCAAGATCTCCATTTTTATCAGTGAAAGAGAATCCCCATTCTCCGTTATCACTTTGTTCAGGTTCTTTATAATTATATTTTGAAGTATCTAAAGTATGTCCTTCATAGTCTTCCACTTTATCTATAACATTATCTCTTGTTACTTTCTCACTGCTATCGTCACTATCATTATCATCGGTGTTATCGTCACTATCGTCCGTCCCCATCTCTCCATACCCACTTGTTTCTGAAATAACATTTTCCCAATCACTTATTTGGCTTTGTGAAAGGTCTTGAAGTTTAACTGTTTTAGGATGATTGAGAATACGATTAGATTCACGTTCTGTATAATCATCTTCGATCCAACCTTTATCTTGGAAATGACTTGGAACGTTATAAACAGTCACAGTACCATCGTTATTATCTTGGTATACTACTTGTCCAGCCGCTGTTGGTGTGCCTGATAATATTTGAGTACCGTTTGGAAATTTGGCTGAAGCACTTTTATTATATGGATTTAGAGCCTTACCAGAAACATCTTCGTGATTGATTTCTGTATTTGAAGGGTCTACAGAACCTCCGTTGTCTTCGATGACAGAAACCCAAACTTTAGCATAATGTTCTTTAGAACTTGTACTTTCATTATTATTGCTATTATTATCACTATTGGATGAAGAAGATGAGTCATTACTTGACGTCTGGTTGTCATTCTTTTTCTTATTATCGTTAGATTGAGCACTTTCTTTTGATTCTTTGGAATCATCGTTTGATCCAGTATTAATATTAATATCACATGCCGATAAAAACATTGTTGCTAAGAGTGCACTACCAACCACATATTTTAATTTCACAAAAATCCTCCTTTGGAAATAATAAATTCTATTAATTATTATACATAAAAAATTGCGGAGCATCATATTTATTTTCAATTCAACAAAATAAAAATTAATAAATAGTTGTGAGTTACGTATTTGGTTAGGGCTAACGGGAAATATTATTTTGATAGAATTGATAACGGAAATAGTGAAATATGTTTGAATATTAACCAAGTATCTTATGGTATGAGTTGGAAATAAAAACTATAGAAAATGCTTTTCCTAAAAATAAGTTTCACACCTAGGAACCTACAAATGAAAAGAAATGTATAATTCATGATGCTATAATCAAAGTATAGTTTTAAAAGGGCAAATGTAGTTGAATTTTGGATTATTGGTTTAAACAATAACTATAGGGAGCTACAACCAAAAGTTAAAGGTTTGCAAATGATTTGAAGAATGAAAAACTAATGCCGTACACCTATAATTTATTAAATTTAAAAAAGGAGCCAATATTTATGTCATCAGATGATATTGTAAAAACACTTTACTCAAAAGAAGATATACGTACAGAATTAGGATTCACTTCATATAAATTTAATAAAAATATGAATATGATTATAAAATTATTTAAAATTGATATGAAAAAATTTCATGACTATAAAGGTCAAGATAAGAACAATCAATATACATTTAATGGTGTCGCAAAAGAGTTAATAAAAGTACTATTAAAAAGTGTTGATTATTATCCAGTAGATATCGCATCCAAAGGTTTTAAACAAAATGGAAAAACTAAAAAAGAAATAATCGATAATATTGATACCTCTAGTTATATGATGTATATTCATCAATTAATGAAATCAATTAATGAAATTCAATACAAGAGATTAGTTTCACATATACATATGAAAGATGTGTATCAAAATACTAAAGCATGGCTAAGTGTAGGTGAATCCATTAATAAAAAAGAACAAGAGCTATACCAATATATGTCAACGTTATCATTACATAAAAGAATTGAACTACAAAATGAGGTAGTAAAATCTATAGATGAAACGATTTTTCAATTTATGGCAAAAGAACATAGAAACACCCAAATAAAAGAAAATAATGAATTAGAAGAATACACAAATGCAATAAAAGAAGGTAAATATCCCAATAAGGATTACGAATTAAACCACCTATTATACAAGAAAAATGAAATACCATTAGATAGCTTAATTAAAGATGTATGGGACTATGATGAAACAGGGCATATAGAGCTTGATTGGTTAATTGCAGATATGTTGAAACGTTCACAACAAGCGGACGCTTATTTTATAGAAAGTCTAGATAAGAAAAACAAATTGAGAAAAAATATACATAAAGATTCTATTAAAAATATATCTAAATTGATTGATCATGAACTGGTAAAAAGTAACCGTAAATGGGATATATCATCTGCATATAAAAGACATCAGTTTTGGAATAATGCCAAAATGAATCGAGATACCCCAAAATACAATGCTTTATATTACAAAAATGATACTTTAAATATTGAAAATCAAAGCAACATTATTAAGAAAATCAAAACGATCGAGGCGAATTTAGAAGATGCTAATAAACAACCGAACTATTTAAACTACTTTTTACAAGCCAAATTTGATTTAGAGAGACTAGAAAGTGAATTGATGAAATACAGCATAAACCCAACATATATAAATAAGATTAATGATGATTTTATAAGGTATGCTATCGAAGATGTACATAATGCAATTATTAAAATCGACAGATATATAAGCACTGATGAAGTGAAGTTAAATTATTCAAATATCCAAATGGTCGTAAGAAATGAAATAATGGAGCAAGGTAGTTATTTCGTAACACAAAAATTGAATGCATTGTCAAAGGTAGAAGGATCTGATTTTCACTTTGGTAATTTTATAGTAGATCCTCTAGTGGAAAATTTTAGAAGAGCAATTAAAAATCGCAGATATGGTAAGAAAACATAATAGTCTTATTTATATTGGAGTTGCGGATAAGAGAAAACCAAAGTAATTTTTAAACCCAATAAACGTTGTTATAACGCGTTTATTGGGTTTATTTTTTTTCTGTTTTTTTCACATACCCAAATATTTTTTTAAAAGGGTCTGGTAGATTATACATTGTCGAGGCCAAGACAAATAAATTTCAGTGAAAGTGAGCGCGCCACTTTTAACCATAAAGGAGCATATTCAAATGAAGACAAGTCATAAACTAATGTCGTTGATTCAAAGTAATAAAGCACAACAATGGTTAATGGACAAATCATCTAACCAAGATGACGTTCAACAATTACAACAACAATTAAGCCAGCAGTTAGACCAACAATATAATGCACTTTTAGCTGATGATCAAGCTAAATTAGACCAATACGTGGAAGTACATCAAGGGTTGGAAGCATTAAAGGAAGAGATTGAATCAGAACCTATTACGCTTAGTATCGATAAATTACCGGATATCAAAGCAACAATGCTTGAAAGGGCCAAGAACGATGAACAATCTGATAAGCTCGAAAAGATATTTGGTAGATTAGAAAAGGCATTGAATGGTACGAATCGATTATATACGCAATTATCGTTGATTGGTACACGAACACATCGAATCACAACTAAAAATTTTAATATCCAAGGCTTACCAAAATTAGTCCAACGTATGATTTTACCTTCACAATTCAAAAAGGTATATACAATCGATTTCAAGTCATTTGACCCTTCGGTTGTTGGATACATGACGAAAGATTCTAAACTGATTGACTATTTGAATCATGAAGAAGGTTTATATGACGCATTACTAGAAGATTTATCACTGTCCAAAAAGGAGAAAAAGTTCGTTAAGCGAGCATTTATTGGTGCATTTCTATTTGGAGGCAACTTCGATAGCCCTAAATTCAAGTTGAAACAATATGTAAGTGAAGTGCATTGGTTGGATGCGGTCAGCCAATTTACAAAGGTCATCGAACTTAAGAAACAAGTCGAAGAACATAAAACCATGCCTATGCCCTACGGCATTGAACATGATATGAGCGCATTTCAAGGTAGCAGTATCATGGCAATCTATGTACAAACGGTAGCGAGTTATATTTTCAAGCACATTCTGTTGGAAGTGTACAAAGCACAGTGCGAACAAAAAACGTTCAAAATTATTGTGCCTATACACGACGCGATTATGATTGAATGTGATGATAAAGAGACTGCACAGGATGTTGCTCAGTTAATGAAACGTACGGCTAACCAGTTGTTCAATGGTGAATTTGCGCATGTGTCAGTGGAAGAAATGGGAGGTGAAGACCATGATGAATAATGATCGAGGGCAAAGCCTACACATCCCAAGTAGTACTCCACTCAAAGAAAATAATATATATGTAGCTACGTTACATTCTGTGAGTCAAACCAATTTCTCAGGTGAAGTAAAACACCAATTCACATATGAAATCGAAGTGAACAACCAGATTGTATATACGAATCGTAATATTCCAAAAAACCCGTGCGCTAATCAGTTGTCAATTCATGATTGGCTAAAGCGTCATAGCAACTATAGCATGGGGAACAAAACGTATGAACCTTACATTGACCGAAAGCATTTAATCTTTATTGGTCAATATAACGGTAATTATTATGTACACGATGTAGCACCATTAAATCTGACTGGAGGACTATTATAATGAATTATATATTACAAATGTTAACTAAGCTGATAAGCGTGGCTAAGGAGGCAATCGACCGTCAAGGTCTGATTGCTATCCTAACCATGAGTATAGGCAATGACGATGAGATAGAAGAAACGGTACAAGGTGAAACAGTGTATAACGAACTTATCAATCAATTACAACTTAATATCCCTAAAGATAAGGATTATCGACCTAACATCTATAGCTATTTTGGTATTAAGAAGAAACCAAGTGACACAATATTAATAGACATGATGATAAAAGTTTTTCATATCAAACGCTTCAATTCGGAACTGTATATATTCAAAGTTAACGGTTGGCAAAAGCTAAGTGAAGATGAATTAAAAGGATTTGTATCAAAAATGATACAAGTACTGTTAATCGGTTATACGCCTACGCAAAGTGCACTGAAAAATGTGGTTGAAGGTCTGCAAAAATCAACAGATGTAGAAGAACTTGTCGAGAACGAGCACTATATTGGTTGTGGTGAAAACATGTTCGGTCTTAATACATTCAAAGTCGTTAAAAATTCAATCGATATTTTTCCAAAAACACGATTGAATCTATCATTAAGTACAAATGATGTAATTACTGATAAGATACCGCCTTATTTTAACCAATATATGTTACAACTTTCGAATTACGATGAAGATTTACAGTATTTTCTTTTCCAGCATACAGCAGTGTTACTTACGGCTGATACTAAATATCGTAGGGGCATCATATTATATGGTGGCGCTAAGAATGGTAAATCTGTATATATTAAACTAATTAAATCATTTTTCTATGGCAATGACATTGTGTCTAAACCGCTTGATGATCTTCAAGGCCGTTTTGACAAAGAAAGTTTGGTTGGTAAAAGTCTAATGGCAAGTGATGAAATTGGTCAATCTAGAGTTCAAGAAAAGATTGTAAATGACTTCAAAAAATTATTATCTGTTGAACCCATTCATGTTGATCGTAAAGGTAAAACCCAAGTTGAAGTCACTTTGGATTTGAAACTTGTTTTTAGTACTAATGCGGTACTTAATTTTCCTCCTGAACATGCGAAAGCATTGGAGCGTCGAATTAATATTATTCCGTGTGAATATTATGTTGAAAAAGCGGACACTTCATTAATTGATAAGCTCCACAGTGAGAAGAAAGAAATCTTTCTTTACTTGATGTATGTGTATCAAAAAATTGTAAAAGCAGATATCGAGTATCTAGAAAATAGTCGTGTCACTGAAATTACTCACGATTGGTTAAATTTTGGATATGAATTTGTTTCTAGCAGGTCCGCAAGTATTGCAAATCAGAAAGCATGTATTAATTTACTCAAGAAAATAATAATTAGTAAGTCAGGATCTCGTGTCAGCGCGTCTGAGCTCAATAATATCATCAAAAAAGATATTAGTATAAGCTCTCAGGTTATTAAACAGCTAATTCAAGCAAATTTTGATACTCAAACCAAATTAAATAATGGTTACGATTATTGGGTTGATATAGATTGGAAAGAAATTGATGAAAAAGATACTATGATTTCATTAGATAAAAGCGAAAATGTAACAGACGATAAGTTATTATACGAAGATGATTTGGACTTAGATTGGGAGGACTTTGACTATGAATAATGAACAAATTGAAGCATTTGTAGAAGTGCTTGTACCCCTTATAGAAGAGCGTATGAATAAAAATAAGTAAGCTAATTATGTACTACAGGCCAATGCCTGTAGTACTCATATTATTAAGTGGCAAAAGTGATAAAAATGAAACGAAATTATAAATATATATTATCCATGTGATGTTATAAGACCGATGGTCTGTAACAATAATCTAATAAAAGGGGCGATAAACTTTATGAAGAAGAAAATTGCACTGTATTCACGCGTAAGTACATCTGAGCAATCTGAACGTGGTTATTCAATCCATGAACAAGAACAAGTGCTCATCAAAGAAGTTGTGAAAAACTATCCAGGTTATGACTATGAAACTTATATCGATTCTGGTATATCAGGTAAAAATATTGAAGGTCGACCAGCAATGAAACGCCTATTACAAGATGTTAAGGATAATAAGATCGAAATGGTGTTAAGTTGGAAATTGAATCGTATCTCACGATCAATGAGAGACGTGTTTAATATCATTCATGAATTCAAAGAACATGGCGTAGGGTATAAATCGATTTCTGAGAATATTGATACATCCAATGCCTCTGGAGAAGTACTCGTTACAATGTTTGGACTAATAGGATCCATCGAGCGTTCAACACTTATCAGTAACGTCAAGATGTCGATGAATGCCAAAGCACGTAGTGGAGAAGCTATTACAGGTCGAGTACTTGGATATAAGTTATCACTTAACCCACTGACACAGAAAAATGATTTAGTTATTAATGAAAATGAAGCTAATATCGTACGTGAAATCTTCGATTTATACTTGAATCATAATAAAGGACTCAAAGCCATTACAACCGTACTAAATCAAAAGGGGTATCGTACCATTAATCAAAAGCCATTTTCAGTGTATGGGGTTAAATATATTTTGAATAATCCAGTCTATAAAGGCTATGTCAGATTCAATAACCATCAAAATTGGGCTGTTCAGCGAAGAAGTGGTAAAAGTGATAAAAATGATGTGATATTGGTAAAAGGTAAGCATGAAGCCATTATAAGTGAAGATGTATTTGATCAAGTTCATGAGAAATTAGCCTCTAAAAGTTTTAAACCAGGCAGACCTATTGGTGGAGATTTCTACCTTCGCGGGCTCATTAAATGTCCAGAATGCGGCAATAATATGGTATGTCGACGGACCTATTATAAAACGAAAAAGTCCAAAGAACGGACAATCAAGCGCTATTACATTTGCTCCTTATTCAATCGTTCAGGGAGTTCTGCATGTCACAGTAATTCCATCAATGCAGAAGTCGTCGAGCGTGTAATTAATGTTCATTTGAATCGTATTCTGTCTCAACCAGATGTGATTAAGCAGATTGCGTCAAATGTGATAGAAGAACTGAAACAAAAGCATAATAATCAAGCAGAAATAAAATATGACACTGATAGCTTAGAAAAACAAAAAGCTAAGCTTAAAACACAACAAGAACGGTTATTAGATTTGTATTTGGATGAGGAAATAGATAGCGACATGTTGAAGGAGAAACAAAGTCGAATGAACGAGCAGTTAGAAGTATTAGATCAACAGATTAAAGAAGCGAAACAAGCAAATCAATCCCAAGATGATATACTCAATTTTGATAAGTTAAAAGGACGACTCATTTTGATGATAACACGATTCAGTGTGTACTTAAGAAAAGCTACACCCGAAGCTAAAAATCAACTTATGAAAATGTTAATTGACTCGATTGAAATTACCAAAGATAAACAAGTGAAATTGGTACGATATAAAATTGATGAAAGTCTTATCCCTCAATCTTTGAAAAAAGATTGGGGGTCTTTTTTTATGCCCAAATTCCAATTCGAAATAGACGGTCGAAAGAATTATTTCATCGACCAAATTACCACTTTTACCACTTAGTTCTTAGTGACAAAAGTGAGAGAAATGAAATAAAAATCAAATATATATTATCTAAATGATGTATCACATGCATACATCAACCAAATACATTAGGAGGTCATAACATGACACTAGAACAACAACTCAAGCACTATATAACCAACTTATTCAAGCTGGCAAAGGAAGAAAAATGGGAATGTGAATCCATCGAGGAAGTCGCTGATGATATTCTACCTGATCAATACGTAAGACTTGGCCCACTCAGTAATAAAATACTTCAGACTAATACCTACTACTCTGACACACTTCATGAAAGTAATATCTATCCTTTCATCCTCTATCATCAGAAACAACTCATAGCTATCGGCTATATCGACGAAAATCACGATATGGATTTCTTATATCTACACAACACCATCATGCCCCTTTTGGATCAACGATACTTACTAACAGGAGGACAATAATATGCATAAATATATCAAAATTACACAACTCGTCATCACAATCTTAAGTGAAATCATTACATGGATGAAAGAATCAGAACGAAAGGAGACCTCTTATGAATAGATATATCACTCGTGGTATTGCCAATAGCTTACCTATCACCTTACAAAAACAATTATGGCAACTCGTATCTGAGCGAGAACAAGAACAATCAAAAGAATTAGAAGCAATAGATTACTTTCATATCTTCCAGTTCAATATGCACAATAACCAACTATATATCAAACACAAACAAGAACGACCAGCGTACGTGAAAACGCATAAGGCAAATATCAAACAACCTATCAATATCAATAAGGTCTACATTATCCGAGAAGACGATGTAGACCTTTCTTATTACGTCATGTTACTACCAGAAGAATACTAGAGGAGTGAAAATTATATGAAAACAATCAAAAACATATTAGAAACCGAAGCCATGTTTAGTGATGACCAACAACATCGCTATCTACTTAAGAAAACATGGGATAGTGAAAAACAAACAATCACAATCATCACGATGTATCCGCATTATGATGGTATTCTCAATATCGACCTAACTACCCAACTCATTATGAACAAAGTTTCAGAAATGGATGCATTTGGTTCAATCAACTTTGTGAATCTATACTCTAATATTACAACACCTATCAATCTCAAACATTTAGAAAATGCCTATGATAAGCATACAGATATTCAAATTATGAAGGCTGTGAAAGAATCAGATGAAGTGATATTAGCTTGGGGTGCTTACGCTAAAAAACCCGTCGTCGAAGCACGTGTGAATGAAGTATTAGAAATGTTGAAACCACATAAGAAGAAAGTGAAACAACTCATGAACCCCGCAACTAATGAAATCATGCATCCCCTTAATCCAAAGGCAAGACAGAAATGGACTTTGAAAGCATGACCCAAATATGGAGGTAAAATATGAAGGAAATCAATATCATTTCACTACAAATGATAAAAATAGATACATTAACTTATCTAAAAGATCGTATTTCAAACCCTGAGGATGCGGCAGAAATCATGCGTTCATTCATTGGAAACAGTGACCGAGAACACCTCATACTTATATGTATGAATAGTAAAAACGAACCTACACACATTCAAACACTATCGATTGGATCTATTAACCAGACAGTGATTCATCCTAGAGAAATATTCAAAACAGCGATACTCAGTAACGCAAACAGTATTATGCTCGGTCATAACCATCCAAGTGGAGATATAACACCCTCTCCTGAAGATATTAATGTAACCGAACGGTTAATGCTCATCAGTGAAATGATGGGCATTTTATTTTATGACCATATTATTTTCTCAGATAGTAACACGTATTCCATTAGAAAACATAATTTAAAAGTAGAGATATAGCCGTATTTTGTCACTACCATTATTTCGTGACTTTCCAATGTTTATAAAATCCCTTTATATCAATGTCTTCATCTAAAAAAATATTTTTCACAACTTTTATAAAATATACGGAGTATTGACTTATTGTGACAAACCTATTTTGTAATATATAACTTAAAGGAGGTGACATATTGGATCGTGCATTTCGAATACTTACGATATACCATCGTTTACTACAGAATAAATCCGTCAACAAACAATCACTTACATTAGAACTTGAGACAAGCCCTAGGACGATACAAAGAGATATCGACGATATCAGAAATTTCTTATACGAAAGCAAATCATGGATCAGTGCACCTAAAGAAATCACGTATGATTATAAGTCAGAAAGTTATAAGCTCGAACAAGATAAGAGTGAAAATATGTATTTTATGTATGACATTTTGACTGCTTTGTACCTGACTACACCAAAATTAAGCCATTACTTTTATCAATATCTTAAATTATTAATCATCAAACATCATTCAAATCACCGCACTATACTATTAAAACATCTTGACCGCTTTGAAATTGATAAAAATCAAGCAGGTATTTCGACATCATCATTAGCTGTTCAAGCAATGAACGAAAATAAATATCTTCAATACAATCAAAAACTATTATTACCTTTATCGATGTACTATCAAATGCATGCTTTTCACTTAGTATATCGAATGGACGATGAAATTTATATCGATGATATTAATCAAATGAATCTGAGTTTGTCTGAAAAATCTATGGATACACATGAAAAATCAAAGGTACAAATCTATATTACGTTTGAAATTTCTAAAGATGTATGGTTAAAAATGCATCGATATTATCAAATTCATGTGATAGAAAAATATGATGCACATTATCTTATTGTCACTTTCAAGATGACAAGACTCGAAGCGATTCAACTCTGTTTTATGTATCGATCCAATATACGTATCATTTCACCCCCTGATTTGAAAGAACAAGTGATTGATGAATTACTTTTATTACAATCAACCTATTTAAAACAACAGGTTCAAGAATAGACATAGCACACAATATTTAATAATTAACAAAAATGAAAGGAATGAGAATCATGAGTAACATTATAAAAACGATAGGCAAAGGCATTGGGAAAGGTGTCGGTGCAGCAGCATATTATTCAGTTGCGACTGTTGGCGCGGCCATCGGTGCGATTTGGGAAACAACAGGCGATAGAGGTATTATGAGAGACGCTTTAAGTGATAGTTCAAACCAGTATTTAATAGAAGTATATGAGACACACGAGAAAGATGATGGGGATTATGATACTTACATTGCGGCTAAGTCTTTATTACAAGAAAGAGGCTTCACTTATAATCACGAAACAAATAATTGGGAAAAATAATAAGGAGTGAAATATATGGAATTTGCATATTATGAAACGAAATCATTAAATGATTTTGAAAATGAACTGAAAACACTTGCTTTAAATAAAAAGTATACATTCAGTAAGGATATTGAAGTCCTTAAAGAGGATGAAATTCTAGAGAAATCGAGTAGCCATGAACGTGAACTATTAAAAGTATTTAAAAATAATGCCAAGATAACAACCTATCATTTAAAAAATCATAAAAGCAATTATTTAATTATTATTGGAGAAACAAATATACCTAATGTCATAGGTCTAACAGTTATATTTGATAAAAAACCTTTTAAACAAATGGGTAAAGCTGCATTAGGAACCTTAATAGGATTAACTGCTATGTCTGGAGGTAGTCTTCTATTTGCAGCAGCAGGTCTTGGGATTTTAGGATCTTATTTTAAAAGAACATTCACAATTAAAGGGCCACTCGGTAAAGAAGTAGCAAGAATTATAGAAAATCACTTGGGTGAACCTGTAGAAATTAAAGCATAATACAGAAGTAACTATTTTTAAAGGCACATTGATTTCAAAATGTGTTCTTTTTTAAATTATTTTAACAATAAATATAGAAACGCGTAGCAAAATAGATTAATATAAAATTAAAATAATTACAGAATGGGGATAATGATGTGAAGAAAATTTTCGCTAGTTTAGGCGTTATTTTATTAGTTGCAGTATTGGGAGTTGCAGTTGTATTTGCATATGGGAGTTATAAAGATTTAGAACTAAAAAAAGAAGAAACTAAAGTAACTGAAAACAAGCACAAAGATAGTAAAAACAAAACTTCAAAAAAAGAACAACAAAATCAAACTACAAACCAAACAGAAATTCAAGAATCAACAAACACAAATAATAATGCTGATGAAGTTCGAACGACAGAAGATGGTGAAGAAATTAAAAAAACTAAGAATGGCATAGATTATACTGGTGAATTTGATTCTCCTGAAGAAGAGGAAGAGTTTGAAAAAGGTGTAATGGCCCAATCTGGCGGTGGAGCTACAAATGGAGAAAATACAGAAGAAAGTTCAGCAAAATATACAGCTGAAGATGCTAAAAACATGTCTGATGATGAATTCTTAGATGCATATAAAGAAGGCATGAGTGAAGAAGAAGCTGCCGCTGTTGATAGTAGAGCTGAAGGTTCTGGAGATTATGTTGGTTATTTAAGAGGTCAAGTAGAAGCACGCTCCAATGGTCAAGGTGGCAATTATTAAAATTAAGGATGAATAAATGATGAAAAAATTATTAAGCACAATAACAATAATTGCTATTTTAGGGATATTAGCAGCTGTTGGATTTTTTGGATACAACAAATATCAAGAAGTCGAGTTAGAGAAAAATAAATTACAAGCTCAACAAAAAATTAATGAAGACAATAATTCACAAAGTGATAGTAAAACAGTTAATGATGAGAGTCAAAATAATAGTCAAGAGCAAGACAATGATGGTGGTCAAACAGTAAAAGTCCACGAAGGAAGTAGTGAAAGAACTGCAGATAAAGATGAATTTTCTGATTTGAAAGTGAATAGAGATAATGTATTTGATTACGTTATAGCAGCTGTTAATCAAACTGAAGGTGGAGATGCTTCTTTAATCAAATTTCAACAACCTGAATTTTCAGCACAAGATGATGGCATATGGAGAATAGCAGCAAATAATAAGAGTGGCCACGGTTCATACACCTTTATTGTAGATCAAGATGGAACTGTTCAAATTTGGGACGGCTTGATGAATGAAAAAATTGAAGAACAAAAAGTTACAATAGAATAAATTTTAAAATGGGGAAAGTAAATGAAAGAAAACTATAAAAATTTTATCCAAATATTTACTAAAAGAAAAAGCATTTTAACTCAAAGTATTATTTTAATATGTATGACGTTTTTCTTGTTGAATAAACATAGTGCTAATGCATCTGAAATCACGCAAGAACAAGCAGAAAATATAATTAATCAAGAGACAAATACAAGTATAAAGAGCAACGATATTAAAACAGAAAATGTTCAAAACAAAGGTGTAAAGACCAATACACAAAGCACATTGACAGAACCCCAAAATGAAAATCCCAAAGTTGATAATAATCAAAATCATTATCCTTTAACAAATAATAATCAAGGGGTTCAAGAAGTAGTCAAAAACAATAATACTTTAGATAATAATGAAGTAATTAAAGATACAGGGGATATCCACGAAAGTGCTGCTAATTCTAAAAATATAGCACAAGTTAAAAATCTCAAATCGAGAACTACACAACAAATAAGTTCACCAAATCAACAGACATTATATAATGCTCAAGACAAATCTAGCCAAATTGATAATGAAACATTAGCTATACAGAAACAGCAACAATTCAATGCTGATAGATTAAAAAACATCAAAGGCAACAGTATTTATAAAAATACTTATTATGATAAGAAATATGAGGGTATTTTAAGTATCGAAACAGACCGTATTAATTACAAACCTGGTGAAACAGTTAAAATATATACTGAGCATAACAAGACCTTCACTAAACCTATATACAGCGAAGCGATATTATACGCACATAGATCTAGTGGATGGTATATAGGCGATCCACCATATCGTTTTGATAAAACTTCATTGGTTGGTAGAACGACATCATTTTATAAGAAAGCGAATGGCAATTGGGAATCTATCATAACTATTCAATTACCTGAGAAAATGGTAGATGATGCTTTTGATATTACAGTTAACAGCTGGAATGACATTGAGTCAGAATATACGAGATCATATAGTAATTCCAATGGTTTACTTATAAAAGTGTTAAATAACAATACATCCGGTTTAGGAGAATATAAAGTAGAAGCGTTTGATGAATCAACTAAACCCAAACAAGAATTTAATGGTCCAAAAATCATTAAATACTACACAGATAAAAAAATTTATAATCCAAATGATACAGTAAAAATGACAATTGAAATGCAAGACAAGAATGATATCGCTTATGTCCAAGCTAAACTAAATACATTAGAACCCGATGTATATAAAGATGGCTCTCAAAAATATATTCCGATGACCTTTGCGAATTTCACAAGAGATATTAAACAAATGAGTAATGGAAACTGGCAAGCTATTCTTGAATTCAAAATACCATCTTACATTAAAACAGGTGATATAATACTTGATGATATTGTAGCTTCTGATAAGTTGGGTAATGATAATGAACTTGATTATGATTTTGATAAAAAATTATTTAAAGTTGAACGAACTGAAAATATAGCTTCATTCACAGTTGATACAATCGCAGATTTTTCAAAAGAAATAAGAGGAAAAGCTACATCTAATATGATGGTTTATGCATATGTAAATAATAAGCAAATAGGAAAAGCAAAAGTTACTGATGGTAAATATTTTATGAGTATTCCAAAACAAAAAGCAGGTACAAATATTCAAATATTTACAATTAATAAATATAATAAAAAGAGTAAGATTATTACAAAGAAAGTTATAGATAGAACAGCACCTAAGACACCAACAATAAGCAAAATAACACCAAAATCTAAAGTTGTTAGTGGTAAAGGTGAAAAAAATTCAATTGTCTATATCTATAGAGGTTCAAGCAAAATTGGACAAGCAACTGTAAATGCAAAGGGTAATTATAAACTCAATATTAAACCACAGAAAAAAGGTGCTAAATTAACAATATATAGTGTAGATAAAGCTAAAAATAAAAGTAAAAAGCTGTATGTAAAGGTATCTTAAAACATACTCTTAATAGGGCTATAGAATAAATAATAGAATGTGTGTACTAAAAATGCGGTTAGAGAATTGAAATATTTCTCTAACCGCGTTTTTTATATTTTTTTGGTACTCATCTTTATTGTTTACATAATAGGGCTTTATCAGAACTACACAAACATCTTCTGTAAAAATCCTTTCTTACGATCTTTTAATAATTCGATTTTTTGTGATTGTCCCTCAATGAAATCATCAAATCTTCTAAATAAATTCCCGATCTTCTGTTGTTCATCTTGAACAGGCCAATTAATCATTATTTCAGTTATTTCTGATTTTTTTAAATTAGTTTGTCCAACACCACTGTCATATTTAAGTAGCTGCTTATTTCTATTTAAAATTGCATAAACAAATCTTGAATCACCTAATATATTGTATAATCTTCCGATTCTTTGATTTAAAGAATATTTATTATTTTCTTCTACTAAAAAACATTTTGCTAAAGCTTTCCCATTAGGTATATCACTCATTACTATAGCAATATCTTGTTGGTTTAAAGGAGTTAATTGTTGAGAAACATATTTTTTTACCTGGGCTTCAGTAGATATAAATTTTGAATTTACTAATATATAATTTCCTGTTTCAGAAACATAACTTTCATGAGCTTTCCCATTTTGAAAATCTGCTATTTCGTTTAGCTTACGTTTTTCCCAATCTGGATATATTTTTCCACTTTCATCTTTAAAGCGAAGTTTTTGAGAGAAAATTTGTTGCATATATCCCTTCTTCTGTTCTTCTAACTTCTCCAATTTCTGTTCTTCAAGTTCAATTTGACGGTCAAGTTTGCTAAAGAAGTCACCTATTATTTGTTGTTCTTGGTTTTTAGGGAAGTAAAATTTCATCTTTTTGAACATCCCAGTAGTTATTTGATTTATTGTTGCTCCTAAATTCATATGAATATTTCTCTTGAAATTTTCTGTATCTAGTAACGCGTTAATAAACAAATTATAATCAGAGCGTATTCCTGTCATAAATGCTCCTATAACAGTATTATTTAAATATGTAGAGACTAAAGCATGCTTTCCTATCAATTTTCTAGAGCCATTCCTTACTACTACAATAATATCTCCTTTGTCCACCTTTTCTACTTTTAAGTTTTTTAAATTCACATAAACATTATCAGCATTGATTAGTCTGTTATTTTTTATATTTGAAGATCGAATTACAAAGGTTCCCTTTTCGTTTGTAATATCATCAGGTGAATAAGTTAACCCCGAGTAAAAATCCACTACTTCACTAATAAAATTCTCTTCCCATCCATCTTTAAATCCTGGAAATCTCAACTCTGGCTCATTCTTCATTTCATTAGTCATGTTTATACACTCCTAATTCTTTTAAATACTCGTTAATTTCTTGTTCTACGTCTGCGATTTCATCATCGATTTGATTTAAGTCTTGTTGCACTTGGTTTAAATCAATCGGTTCTTCTTCTTCAAATGTGTCGACATATCTAGGAATATTTAAGTTATAATCATTTTCTTCAATTTCTTTGATACTTGCCACATAGCTATATTTATCAACTGTTTCTCTGTTTTTATACGTATCAATGATTTTTTCAACTTGCTCATCTGTTAAATGGTTTTGATTTTTACCTTTTTCAAATTCATTAGACGCATCAATAAATAACACATCTTGATCTTCTTCACGACACTTTTTAAATACAAGGACACATGTTGGAATAGAAGTGCCGTAGAAAATATTGGCTGGTAAACCAATAACTGCATCTAAATAGTTTTTCTCTTCAATAAGATATTTACGTATCGTGCCTTCAGCTGCTCCACGGAATAACACACCATGCGGTAAGACGACCGCCATTGTTCCTTCATCGTCTAAATAGTGCACCATATGTTGGATAAATGCGAAGTCTGCTTTTGATTTAGGCGCTAACTTCCCGTAATTGCTAAAGCGTTCATCATCATTGAACTTGCTGTCCGCCGACCATTTCGCACTGTAAGGCGGGTTAGCGACAACCGCATCGAATTTTTCATCTAAAAATGCGGGGTTTTCCAGAGTGTCTCCATTTTGAATATCAAAGTTTTCATAACGCACATCATGTAACAACATGTTCATTCGAGCCAAGTTGTATGTGGTATTGTTACGTTCTTGACCATTGTAAAGGTAAACCGTTGTTTCTTTACCGACACGCAGTAATAATGAGCCTGAACCACACGTAGGGTCATAGACATTTCTTAATTTGTCTTTACCTAATGTAACGATTTTCGCTAATATTTTTGACACTTGCTGAGGTGTATAGAATTCCCCAGCTTTTTTACCTGCATTGGCCGCAAAACGCCCAATTAGAAATTCGTAAGCATCACCTAACATATCAATTTCCATATCGCTATGCACAAATGGTAGGTCGCCTAAGTTAACCATTACTTTACCTATAAGGGCAGTACGTTCTTTGACCGTATTCCCCAGACGTGTTGAGCTTAAATCCATATCGCTGAACAAACCAATGAAGTCTTCTTCACTGTCTTGGCCAAGCGTAGACGTCTCTACTTTTCGAATGGCTTGTGCTAAATGTTCAATATCAAAACGCTGGTTTTCGATTTCTTTAACCATACTACTGAATAAGTCTTCAGGTTCAATAAAGTAACCCACATTTTCAATCAGTTCAGCTTTTAAGTCTTCACGATATTCTTCATCTTCCCATGCTTCTTCATATGTTAAATCTTCACCTGATAATGCTTCTGCAACTTCTGTTTCAGCTTTTTCTGATAAAAAGCGATAGAAGATGAGTCCTAGAATATAATTACGGAACTCACTCGCATCCATATTCCCCCTTAAATCATTGGCAATGGACCATAAACGTTTATGTAATTCAGCCTGTTGCTGACGTTGTTTCTCTGTAATTGACATGTTATTTCCTCCATTTATTAAAATGCTTTTGCTTTGCTTATATAATTATCTTATGTGTTTGTAGAACATATCAAAACCTCTGCAATATTTATTATCACAAAGGTTTGATATAGTTTCTAGCTACTATATTTTTCTGTCATTTCTTCGACAAATGATGTTACGGCTTTTTTCGTTTGACGTTTTTCGCGTAACTTTTTATTTCCTACAAGATCCTTAAGGTGATCTTGATTGACAATACCGCTATATTCATATTCACCGGTGATATCTTTAAGTATCTGTTCATCAACCAATTGTTGACGTGCAAATTGATTAAATTCCGATTCCCGTTTCGCTTTTTCAAATAGAATATAAGCTTCATCAATATTGTCTTCTTCAGACAATTCCGGTATAACATCATCGATAAATTCACGAATTAAATCACGTTTCAAACGTAAGGTTGGATCATCCGCATTATCGAGTATACGTCTGATTTGTTCACGATTACGTTGTTGTTCTGCCTTATCTTTTAAATCAATTTGTCTGACGAGATCCATGATATAAGAGACATTAATGCGATCATTACGTAAGATTTCGATTTCAAAATCAATATCGTTCAGAATAGAAACTTTTTCAACTTCACCCCGTTGAGGTTTCACTTCATCATATATCGCAAAGTATTTACTCTTATAGTCTTCAAATTCTTGTTCGTCCATACCGATATTTGCTTTTGTAAAATCAAACTCATCAAATGCCTTCAATCTCAGCACAAGTTTTGAAACTAAACGGAAAGCTTCGACAAACGCTTTTTTCTCATTTTCATCTTGAACTTGATCCATATCTTGAGGCTTCAATGCGACAGCTTTTAATTCAGCTAATGCGTCAACAAACTCGGCTTTATATTCATCATAATCTCTCATTAACACGCGATCTGTATCTTCCGTTTGAGAGAACAATTTTAAGGCATTATCTGTATTTTGTTTCAAATCACGATAATTCACGATTTTACCAAATGGCTTGGTTTCTTTTTCCACGCGGTTCGTACGTGAATAGGCTTGGATTAAGTCGTGATATTTCAGATTTTTATCGACATATAATGTGTTTAATACTTTACTATCAAAGCCTGTTAAAAACATATTAACGACGATTAAAACATCAATTTTGTTGTCTTTGACACCTTTTTTGACATTTTTAGAGATATGATTAAAGTATTCTTGGAAAGTATCCGTCGAGAAATTTGTGCCAAAGTTATCATTATAGTCTTTGATGACTTCTTCCAATTTTTCTCTAGAATGTGCCTCATCCACTTCTCCTTCGTTTCGTTCTTCATTGGCGGCATAAGAGAACACGCTTGCGACTTTTAAAGGATGTTCATAGTCCTTACTGATCTTTTTAAACGTATCATAATATTTCACAAGGGCTGGAATACTCTGTACCGTTAAAATGGCAGAATACTGTCTATTTCTTGTATATTTATCATGATTTTCCGTAATATGTCGCGCAATAAGTTCAACGCGTTGATCGGATAACCAGACCTCATCAGTATTTATACCTTCAACCAATTCGTCTGTCCCCGTATCTATATTTTGAGCTTTAATGGTGTTGATATAGTCTACGGAAAAGCCTAATACATTACCATCATGAATCGCATCTTTAATCAAATAAGTATGTAAGCATCGACCAAAGATGTCCGCAGTACTCCGACCATCCTGGCTTTGATTTTCTTCAAAACGCGGCGTACCCGTAAAACCAAAATATTGCGCATTATTAAAATGTTGACGGACAATACGATGCATATCTCCAAATTGACTACGATGACACTCATCGATGATGAATACGACTTTATCTGTCTTATATTGATCTAATGCTTCAGCATTATTTTGAATCGCTTTAGACATTTTTTGAATCGTGGTAACGATTAGTGGTAAGCTTTTATCCTTTAATTGCTTAACGAGCTGCGCCGTATTATTCGTCTTATCCACGGACCCTTTAGAGAATTTATTAAACTCCTCTTCCGTTTGGCTGTCTAAATCCTTACGGTCGACAAGGAAAATGACTTTTTTGATGTCATCTTGTTTTGACAACACTTGACTCGCTTTAAAGGAAGTTAATGTTTTCCCGCTGCCCGTCGTATGCCAAATATAACCATTATTACTTGTTTCCGTTGCCTGATGTATCAATGCTTCAACTGCATGGACTTGATATGGACGCATGGCCATAAGGATATTGTCTGTTTCATTTAAAATCATATAGCGTGAAATCATTTTAGCGATATGACACGGTCTTAAAAATGTTTCAATAAATTCATTTAATGTATTGATACGATTGTTCTCTTTATCACTCCAATAAAACATATGACTTTTATATATTTCGCCATCATTATTAGAGATATAACGCGTATCGATACCATTACTAATAATAAATAATTGTATGTAGCGGAAAAGGCCCGTGTAGTTTTGTTTGCGATAGCGCATGACTTGGTTAAATGCTTCATTGATATCAATGCCACGACGTTTAAGTTCAATTTGAACCAAGGGTAAGCCATTAATTAAAATTGTGACATCGTATCTCGCTTTATATGTGTCTTCTACAGAGACTTGATTGGTGATTTGAAACTTATTTTGACACCAATTCCTCGTATCTAAAAATGATAAATACACTTCAGACTCATCATCACGTTTTAAAGGTAACTTATCGCGTAGTATACGTGCACTTTCAAAGATCCCTTTACCATTAATCATCGTTAATAAGCGTTGAAATTCTTTATCTGTTAGTGGCTCTCCATTTAATTTATCCGCGTGTCGTTCATTTAATATCGAACGGAAATTATTCAATAGTTGTTGTTCATTCCTAATCGTTACCGTTTCATAGCCGTTGGATTTTAGCTGTTCCATCATTTCAGTTTCTAAAGCAAACTCACTTTGGTATACCATAACATCCCCCCTAGACTTACTTATTCCTATGATAATTAATAATCATATCGTGTGATTTTATTTATATTTCAACAGTTGCCTCATAAACAATTATAACATTTAAATTGTTATGGAAATACAAACATATGAATCATCTGTTATTGCAATGTTTTTATATTGATATTATTAAGTATAGTATATTTTTATTTTATTGTATTTGATAACGCTTTATTTTTTGATAGCATTGAAGGTGAAACTTACATAAGGGAGATGTATGAATGAAATTTAGAAAATTAGGGATGTTAGGTTTGTCTTCTTTTATTATTTTAAGTGCTTGTGGTCAAAATACAGACGGTAATAATAAAAAAGACAATGATCAAACACAGGAAAGGGATAAAAAATCAGATGAAACTGAAAAGCAATCAAATGATGAAGTAGCAGAAAACAATCAAAATACAAAGAATCAATCTCAAGGTGAGTCTAATGCTGCAGAAACAACAAATGAAGCAAATAACCAAAATAGTGCTCCTATAACAATTGATGAAGCAAAATCTATCGCTTTTAACTCCGAAGATATACTTAATTTCACTAAAAATAAAGATGAACTGATTTACAATAAAGATAAAAGTAATGATGATAAAATTTTTATTGAAACGCCTTTTGGTGGTATAAACGAATCTGTTAAGCACCACGCAATTATAGATAGAAATACAGGAAAAATTATCAAAACGGGTGGTGCCATCACCTCTCCAGATGGGCCTATAAAAGCTAAAAATGGTTATATAGACAAAGATATCTATAATTCAACTGCTGATTTTTACAATACTTACGTATATAAAAAAGGGATGCCTAAGTTTGAAACTGCCAACTCTGATGTTCCAAAACAAAAATATAAAGAACTTTCAAACATCGTAGGTAATTATTGGCAAAAAGAACAAGGATATGACAATGAGTCAAATCAATCAACATCAAATAACAACCAGTCTCAAAACGAAAATGAGAAGAATCAAACAGGTAATGATAGTAAACAATCAACGAATGAAAATACAAAAAATGAACAAAATGGAAACAACATTAAAGAAGATAATAATAAATCAAATCACAAACAAAATAATGAAGAACAACAAGAAAATAACAATAAAGAAAATACACAAAATGAGGAGCGTGAAGACGAATCAAATCAGCAAATAGAAAAACCATCCAACGATGATGAGCAAAATTCCAATACAGCAGAAGAAAATAACAATCAAAACAATGATGAAAATATTAATAACAATAATAATGAGAGCGAAGAACAAGCACAAAATAATACTCAAGATGTAGAATCAAATAGTTCAAAAAATGATAAAAAAACTTCAAACGTTTCATAATTATAAAACTATTAATATAAAAATTAGCTTGTCATTGATTAGTGTTACACAAAGATTTTCACAAGTTAAATAATTAGAATCAGAAGTGTCCATATAAACTATATATTAAATATTTTAAGGGAGGATGTATTGAAAATGAAAAAAACAGTAACTAGTTTAGCAGTAGCTACATTATTGTTATCAACTTCAGGAATTGTTAAAGCAGCTGATAATAAAGCAGATTGGGATGAACCTGTTTTTATTAAAGGCGCTGACTTAGAAGGCCAAGATTTACAACAAACTGAGAACGATCTAGGTGTTGATGATAACTATGAAACTTATAGTGTTAACGTCAATGATGTGAGTAACTATATCCCTAATAGTAGTAATCTAAGTTATATTTATTCAAGTGCTACAATTGAACATAAAAAATGGGGTAAAGGTGTTGATGTGAAAATTGATACACCAGATAACATTACAAAAGTAACAGCCGAACAATATCAAAACGCCGCAATTACGGCAGGAATTAAAAATGCCGAAATACATATAGCTTCTGTCGATCAAGTAACAGGCGAAGGAGCTTTAGCAGGTATTTATAAAGCGTATGAAGAAAAAGGTAACGATCTAAATAGTAAAGATATTCAAAATTCAAATCAAGAAATGAATGACTTAGGTACAATTTCAGAAGAAAATAAAGGTAAAGATGGGTATTCAGATGAAGCTTTAAATGCTTCGATAGCAGATATTAAAGAACAACTTGCAGATATTAAACAAAATCAAGATAAACAAATCACACAACAACAAGTTGAAGACACTGTTAATAAAGTCCTCGACGAACGTGGTTTATCAGAGATATTATCAAATAATCAAATTCAAATGATTAATAATAACATGATCAATGTAGCAAACTCTAATGCCTTAACTTCCGATCCTAAAGCATTTAAACAAAATGCCAAAGATGTATTAAAAAATATTGAAAAAAACTCAGATGATTTATTGAATAAAGCGAAGGATAAAGCCAAAGATTTGAATACAGAAGAAAATAGAAATCTCCTTCAACGCATATGGGACGGTATTGTGGGAATTATTCAGTCGATCATTCAATTTTTCTCTAATCTGTTAAATAGATTATAAAAGCAAAATTCTAAATACATGTAATTTCAAAAATGACAATTTCTATTAAAGTATACTAGAAATTGTCATTTTTTCTTATTTAGAAAACCTTAAACTTGTTATAGTAAAAATTATTCTTACTGTATTTCTTAATATTAGAAATCAAAACATAAAACCAATTATTAAAATTAATAAATTAAAGCTTAAAGTTTTTTACATATTTTCACCACAAAAAGCTAAAAAAGTATCAACAAAAGATAGTTTCAATCCTTATTATTATCATTATTGTCGTGTCGTTTATTAAAGATAAAATAAAATACTAAAACTACTATAGGAATAGAAGCAGAAAATATAGCTGAATAACTACCATTTTTTATCAAAAATGGTAAACAAATCGCCATAGCTATTAAACATATACCGACTACTATAAAGACATAAAGTTTGCTCTTATCCATCTAGCAATACTCCTTCAAATTATATTAAATAAATCCTTTAATATATTATCTCCCAAATTATATAAAATGAAACGTATCAGTAGAAAATTCACTTATAATATTAGTTGAGCCTATTTTAATATAAATATTATTACTTCAAGTCTACACTTTCTTCAGCATTTGCAGATGTAATAGTTACTCCTATTAATGTAATAATACCGCCAATGATTGCGACTAAAGTAGGTACTTCACCTAACATAAAGTATGCTAATACAAGTGAAACTGCTGGTGTTAAGTATAATGAAATCGTCGCATCTGCTACTCCTACTTTTTGTATTGTATAAGCTAAGGCAATGTAAGGTATAACCGTTGGAAATGCACCTAAATAAATGACAGATAATATCGATGTCATATTTGCCGTCTGTAATTCATTAAAACTTCCGGGTAAAAATATAAACATAAATAATGCGCCTGCAATAATTGTGTAAATCGTTAATGGAATAAAGCCATATTTATTTAAATACTTTTTCTGGAATGCAAAATAAACGCTTTCACCAAAGGAGGCTAATAAAACTAGTATGATACCCACTATAAAGACATTAAGTTTATCTCCATTACCTAGTGAGATTAAGGCCACACCTAAAAATGCAACAAGTGAACCAAGCCAAGCTAATTTTGAAAATCTTTCTTTTAAAAAATAAGTGGCAAGTAATGCCGAAAAAATGGGTGTTGTTGAAACAATTAAACTTGCTATACCAGCACTTACATAGTACTCTCCAATACTTAATGCAGTGTGATAAACTGTAAAACCGCAAAAACCTAATAATAAAATAAAAGGTATGTCTTTTATTTGAGGAAGTGGTATTTTTTTTATAATTCCTAATATGCATAATAGTATCGCAGCTATGAGTAATCTTAATGCAGACAGATGTTCTGCTTTAAAATCATTCAGTGCTATTTTAATTACTGGAAAAGCGGATGCCCAAAGGAAAATGGTGATTCCAAATGCGAAGTAAATTGACTTACTATACTTATGATTATTCATCAACATCTGCTACCACTGTTTGTTGGTAGTCAATCAGAATTACCGAACGTACACCAATATTATCATCATTTCCTTTTTCAACTGGACTTACGTAATGACTTACATCTGGATCATAAACACCATAGGATTCTAAAGGTTGTGTGATTTCAAATACCTCTATTAAATCATTATTGTCGATTTCTTCTGGTTTATTACCAGCTGCCTCTGGAACTGCTATAGCATTTGTTCCCCCTGTCACATTTGTTCTTTCAATTAAATGTGCAAATGTGAAAGGTTCACCATCTTGATGCAAGCAATCAGGTGATGAAATTGCTTTGTCACCATCTTTTTCTACGTAAAGTTTTACGAAATGTACACCTACATGGATAGGTAAAATTTTGTCTTCTTCATTCCAGAATGTTTCTTTATAATTGGCTTTGATAATTTCATTTAATAACTTGTTATTTCGTATATTTTTTTCTATCGAATGAAACTCTCTATATGCTCCTGGGTGTTCGGGATTGAATTTACCTTGGAAGTACGCTGAATATTCTACATTATTTTTGTTTATTGTTGGTAGCCAATAAATATCTTCTGTTTCAGGTAAAATAATTGCTCTTGAGTATCTTCTATATCTATTCAAGTTTGGTGCATAATCATCTTCCGGTAAATTGCTAAAGTATTCTAATAATTCTTGATAATCATGTTGTATGCCTTCATAATTTAAGTCTTCCATCAAATCATATTTTGCATAACCATTTTTTCTAATTCTACTCACTATAAAACATCTCCTTTAATATTATATTTTCATATTAAGTAATATGATTTATAATGAGTACAACCAATTGTCAGATAATTTACCCAACCAATTTAAAAAAGGATGATTTTTTATTAAATATAAAGAAATTGCTTCATACATTAGAGATAAAGTGATAGATGGAGATTGGTTTTATGGTATGAGAATTCCTTCTCATAGAAAATTAGCTAACCAATTTAATGTCAATAGAGTTACTATTATTAAAAGTATAGAATTATTAGAATCAGAAGGTTTTATCTATACAAAAAAAGGAAGCGGAACATACGTAAATGATTATTTAAATGAGGATTATATTTTAAATAAATGGTCTGAGATGATGGATTGGTCATTTAGAATGAGAAATCAGTATACTGTACAACTTATTAACAAAATAGAAACAGATTCAACCTATATACATATAAGTAAAGGAGAGCTAGGTAAAGACTTAATCCCACATCTAGAATTAAAAAATGCAATGACTAATGTCTCAAACTATATTGGGGATTTATCGTTTGGATATAATAATGGGTATGGCTACACAAAATTGAGAGAACTAATAGCTGAGCGTTTAAATAAAGAAGGTATAAACATTAATAAAGAAAATGTATTAATAACATCTGGAGCCTTACATGCGATCCAACTTCTCGTGACTGGGTTTCTAAGTCAGAATACGGTCATATTTTCAAATACGCCATCTTACATAGATTCTACACATGTGTTTGATTACTTAAATATGAAAAAAGTGAAGATTCCATATAATGAACTGAACGATTTTCAAAATATTATTAATAAGCTGACCAGTAATAAAGAAAAAGCTTTATACATAGAACCTTCATTCAATAATCCAACTGGACAATCAATTTCAGAACAAATTAGAGAAGATATGGTTGATTATAGTAGAATGCATAATATGCCAATTATAGAAGACGATATTTATAGGGATATATGGTTTGATGAACAACCAATAAGACCACTTAAGTCATTAGATGCAAACAATAATGTAATCCATATAAGTAGTTTTTCGAAATCAATTGCGCCCGCTATTAGAATTGGTTGGGCTATCGCTTCTGAAAAAGTGATTGAACAATTAGCTGATATAAGAATGCAAATTGACTATGGTTCGAGCATACTTTCTCAAATGGTGGTTTATGAATTATTGAAGAGTGGTGACTACGATAGACATGTGACCAAACTTAGAAATGTATTAAAAGAAAAACGGGACTATATGTTAAGAATTTTAGATGAAGGATTTTCAGAAATTGCCCAATGGGAAATACCTGAAGGCGGGTTTTTCATATGGCTTAGCATCAATGAAGATATAAACGTTAAAAAGCTCTTTTCAGAGTTGATTGATAAAGAAAAAATATTAATAAATCCTGGCTTTATTTATGGAAGTGAGGAAAACACGATACGCCTCTCATATGCATTTGAAAGCAGAGAGAATATTAAGTATGCTTTGGAAAAAATTCTTCAATACGCCTTAAATAAAGAGGAATAACAATGTTTAAGATTAAATTGTATAAGGTTTTAATGTAGAGTTCTAGGTTAGAAAGTTGTTTACTATATTATGTAAGTAAAATTAAGTAGCTAATTATAAAAATATCGAGTAGTATATAGTTAATTATATAAAAGCGGAGGGATTTTTAATGAAAAAATTTAAGTTAAAAAAGTATGACATGAGATTCAGAGGTGGATGGTGTTATAAATGTGGAGATCAATCTTCATATTTATGTGATGACTGCGGTTATTGTAGATACTGTTGTCATTTTTAACACTGTGTATAATAAATATATACAATATGAATATTTATGAGTAAGAGCGTGGAAAATGTTCCACGCTCTTCTGTAGTAGGTGAGAAAATGGAAAATTATAAAACTCAAGAGGTAAGAGAAACTCCTTTAAGTGCTCAAAATGCTAATGTCTTTATTAAGTGTGTAAAAGAATATGACTGGTTAAAAGATATAATAGTAAACGGTTATTTTCAATATAGATATGTCACTGAAGAAATAGGATATTTAAATTTAAAAGAATATAGTGCTAGTGATGAGGGTACATCTATTCAAAGTATTACATTTCCAATGCTATGCTTTTGCGACATTCCGTTAAATCAATTGAACGATCATAATAAATGGTACGGTGACTATGCAATATGTATGAAAAAGTCATGGGGAATTGATAAAAAGTTGCAACCTTTGCACTATGTTATAAATACTAGCGATTATATTAAAATGTATCAAAATATATTTAATAATATAATTAGTAAACAAAATGTTGAAGATGAAACATTTGAATTTATATTTAATTCATTATTTTATTTGAAACATTTTAAAGGACAACAATATTGTGAAAAAACTGATAAATTAGAAGAAAAAATTTTTATGGATGAACAAGAATGGAGAAGTATAAAATTTTTTGACCAAGATATAGAAACATTTGAAAACTTTTATATTAATGAAGATAGTGGTTATAAAAAAGTAATTTACAATGACGCTTTAACAAAACTAAATGATAACAGATTAGAGTTTAAGTGTGAAGATATTAGATATTTAATTGTGAAAAACGAAGAGGACGTAATCAAATTAATAAAAGATATTAATAAATCTAATTATAATGAAGAGGAAAAAAGCATACTTATTTCAAAAATAAGTGTTTTAGATTATTTAAGAGAGGATTTTATGTAATGTTGAGAAAAGAACAAATTAAAAAAACCTTAAGACATGATACTATGCCCTCATTAGTTGTAGATGAATTAAGTAGTCAATTACAAGAGAAGTTAAAAGAACGATATCCAAATAAAAAAGAATTAATTGATGAGCTTCAATATGAGCCTCTTAATAAACATTCAGCAGTAATTAGCAATGAATTAAATAGTAAAATAAGGTTTAAAATCGATGATTACAAAGATTCTATAGAATTTTTGTTTTACTTAAAAAATAGTCAGAAGCCAATTGAGATAGAAAATTATGAAAGCGAACAAATGTTTAAAGATATACCTTTAGAAGAATCAGATGTTTATAAAACATTTTTAAATGAAGATAAGCCTGAAACTTCAATTATAATGAAAGCTGCTCCATTTAGTGAAAACGATAAACTACATATAATGATAAAAGTGGAAAAGGAATTTAAACCATTAAAATTAAGTAGGATAGCAAATGATAGTAAAAAAGAAATGAAGTATTTGTTCGAAGGAGATTTTATAAAAGTCTCAGTGCTAGTAGAAAAAGAAGTTAAATACATGAAATGGAGTTTTAAACATCTTTTTAATGAATCAAAAAAACAGGTTGACATACTAGCGGTAATTAATACTTATAGGATGTTAATTGCTTTAGCGAGTGGTGAAATTTATACAACAAGTAAGAATAAGTTGAGTAGTGATTCAACAAGTAAAAATAAAAG
Source organism: Staphylococcus caeli (assembly GCF_900097965.1). Lineage (GTDB taxonomy): Bacteria > Bacillota > Bacilli > Staphylococcales > Staphylococcaceae > Staphylococcus > Staphylococcus caeli. Next base: position 4,433 of record NZ_FMPG01000005.1, on the reverse strand, counting down.
TATTGTTACTTCTTTAAAAAAAGATTTAAAGTTATTTGAAATTATATATGACTTCCAGAAAGTTCTTATAAAGCAATTTGAAATATCTACACCTTTTAACTTAGAAACAATTTTAGAATGTGTTAAACTCTATTTTCTATTGCATAAGCAAAAATTAATTTTAGAAGAAAAACATTTAGAAGGACTGTTCATCAAAACAGATAGTTTCAACGGTAAAGATATAGAAGATAAAAAATTCTCTTTAATTCAAGAAGAAAATTTAGAAACATCTATATTCAATCAAAAAATTTCATATACTCTGTATCAATGTTATTATCAAATAAATTTTTCAAGCTATGAACAACTAAATGAAACAGATATCAGATTAAAGTTGAACTCTGAGGATTCAATCACAGTTATCAATAAGGCATCTTATAATCATCCTACTCAACCACTTAATTTAGAAGAAATTGCGTTTGAAGAAGCAGAAACACTAAATACTTTGATCGATAAATATACTCCTAATGAAATTGGATAAATTATAGAAAAAACTAACTGAAAATGTACTTAACCCGTAAGGTGGAACTTAATAAAAACACTATGTTCTAGGCTGCTAATTCTCTGAATTTTATAGGGGATAAGTAGCCTAGTTTTTGTTGAATTAGATTATTATAGTTTTTAATGTAATTTTCGACAATATCTATTACAATTTGATTAGAGCTATTGAGCTCATTATTTATGTAGAAAGTTTCACACTTTAGCGAGGAATGGAAACTTTCTATCGGGGTGTTATCAGCTGGTGTTCCCTTTCGGGACATACTTCTGATAATGCCTTTTTCTTCGCATAATTGATAGTAAGCATAGGATGTATAAACACTTACTTGATCACTATGTAGTATGCAATTTTTAAGTATAGAAATTTGATTCAATGTATCATTTACTAAGCTTTGATCCTGCTTGTTATCTATTTTATACGCAACAATTTCTCCGTTATAAACATCCAAAATTGAAGATAAGTACAACATAGAGTTACCGAAAGGTAAATAAGTAATATCTGTTGTTAATATTTCCATTGGTTGACTTGCTTTAAATTGTCTTTGTAATAAATTATCTGTTTTATAATAAGGTTTACCAATACTTTTTGACTTTGTAGGTCTAACTCGACAATTTAGATTATTCTCCTGCATGATTCTCTGAATTCTTTTATGATTAACTGGTACTAAAGACAATTAATTAAAGCTGTAATTTTTCGATAACCGTAGGTATATTGATTGTCTTTACACAATTGAATGACTTTTTGTGTCAAGTTATCATTTTTGTGTTTCTATCTATAGTATGTCGATTTAGGTATTTCTAAAACATCAAGTATCATTTTGACTGAATACCTATGCTTTAGTTGATTAACTAATTCTACGATTAATGTTGGTACCACTTCCTTTCCAACTCTTTGTACTTTTTAAAATATCTAATTCAATATCTTTTCTTTTATTCTCTAATTTTAATTGTTCTACTTCTGAGAGCTCTTCCAGCCCTTCACCATAAGTATACTGCTTGCCGACTTGTTGAGAAAATCTGTAAGTTTCCCCATTTGGATACCGTCTCCATCAAGTTTTTACCTGTGTTCTGCTTTTGATATTTAAGGCTTTCATAATTTCTTTTACAGTATAACCAGCCTTTTCATTTCAATAGTTTTATAATTTGTTTCTAATGAATACGACACTCTTTTCATAGAAAAAACACCTCCGTATTTTTCATTTTAAATGAATTCAACGGAAGTGTTTTTATTTTATTCCCATTATTTGGGTCAGTTCAGAAATGATGATAGTGTTTTTTCATATCAAACACATTAATTTAGAACTATTTATTTTCAAAAATAAAGGTTGGCAAAAGAGAGATGAATTGTAAGACATGATATCTAAAATGATACAAGTATTGTTCGTAGATTATAAGCTTTCACTGAGCACTTTGAAAAAAAGGCTTTTTGACAAAGAGCCAATAAATGTTGGTCGTCTTTTTTGATGAATGAATTTCAATAATCTGTAAAAAAGTGTGTGGATTAATTTATTCAGAAAATCAGTAAAGCTAAATCAAGTGGTAATTTTAAGATATCGTAAATAGTGTTGAACAATCTAATAGTGTGTAATATAATTGTATTCATGAAGTTCCTCCAGAACTTCACACCTTTTGAAGCCACCTTTATGGGTGGCTATTTTTACAATAAAAATATATAATTGTGGTCAACATACCACGTATTGTCGCTATTCTAAGATGTAATAGCTATTTATAACATATTGCTCAAGAGTAGGTATTTTTGCACCCCTTTTTATAGCAAAATTATTGAATTATTAAATAGTATATTTTATCCTTATAAATGTAGTTTGATTAGGATTGCTCAGAATGTACCTTAGTGTCTTCTTATCAGTTCCAATAGGCAGCCACTACAGTGGTTGCTTTTTGTATTTTATAAAAGTGTACAAATGTATTAAAAAGTGCCCAAGAAAGTGTTGAAAAAATTAAAATAATATTTTAATATGAACATACGGTACTATTATTCCTATGCATTTTTAGATTCATGACACCGTTCTTATACATACACTTTAAGCACCTTAAGCGAGGTGTTTTTATATAACTTGAATTACATACACAACAAAACATATAATGAAAATACGTGCTTACTAACTCCTTTTCGTGAAAATTTAACATTAACGTAACAATTTCCAAGCGTGGCACTAGAAATCAAACTTTTAACGTTTATTTTCCTTAGCAAACCTAACGTTTAAATCCAAATTAAAGCACCTCTTAATGAGGTGCTTTTGTTATTTTCATTTCAATGGATGATATGACTTATATTACATGCGTACTCTTCTTTGTAATTAAAATCACTTGATACTCATTTCCGTCACCTAGTATGTTACTGGATGAATAATTGCATTGCAAAACAATCTAGTTATATGTTACATATTAATATGCACGTATAAAATGCGTGTAACTAAACATCATCAATTATGAAAGAGTCCCTTTCATAGCAACCCCAATTTAAAATTTACATTTTACCGTATCTTAAATGATGCGGTTTTTTAATTTTTAATAAATTAATTACATTACGTGATGAAATAAAATCAAAATCATTGTGATATTTAAGGAAAAAAGGGCGTAATTTTGATAATAAGGGCAAGGGTATGAGATGGAATTTATAGAAATGTGCGCATAAAAACCAATTTAATAGCATTCTTGGAATGTAAGAGTATCCATGAAATCAGATTTAGGATGGAAAGGGAATAATATACAATTTAAGTCCTGATTCATAATTTGAGACTTAAATAAAATTAATGTGGTATACAACACTAAAAAGGTTAGTACGACTGACTCAGAAAACAGGTTGCTATGTATAAGGTGAACGAGAAAAATTACTGAAAGTCTATATACATGTGTAGTTAAAAATGCATTATTATTTATAATCATATAACTTAAAGAAATATACATGATATCTCATAACTAAAACTTATTATTGAAAGATTAGAAGTAAAGGTATGTTAACAATCTCATTAGTCATTAATTTCAGAAATGAAGTGTCGTTTAACCATATTATTAATTGGTCCAGCGATGCCGCATACGAAATCGAAAAAATATTTTTTATTTAGACAAATTTAATAAAAATAATGTTATCAAGTAATTAGAAAGAATGTTTGATGGTGAAAAAACATAGAGTAGTATGAAGTGGAAAATATACGTGAGAATTAAAAACTTCCACTTGATACCATGGTAAATTTTTGCTGATATGAAACAAAAAATAGTGATTTCGATAATAAAAGGACCGTAATCTTCTATAAAGAATAGAACAAACAATTTAGGTAGTGTCAAAATATTTTTTATGTTTAAAATTATTTTTTGTTAAGTAATTATACAAGTTTTGTAAATGTAAATTAAATGTTACATAACTATATTGACATACCTTACGAATATTATATAATTGAATTGTGCGTATCTTGATTGTGCACATTTTTTATGATTTGCAAATAAGGAGGATGTAAATGAAAAAGAATAAGTTAGATTTTTTGCCGAATAAGCAAAATAAGTATTCAATACGTAAATTTACAGTTGGAACAGCATCATTGTTAATTGGTGCTACATTAGTATTTGGCATTGGGAATGAAGCGAAGGCAGATGAAGTGTCAAACACGAATAGTCAAGCAACTTCAGGGGAAGAAAGTTCAGATAATTCAAAATATGATAGTTCTGTGCAATCAACTGAATTAGAAAATACAACAAGTACTGAGGAAGTAACAAAAGAAGAGCAACCAAGTACTGAGGAAGCAACAAAAGAAGAGCAATCAAGTACTGAGGAAGCAACAAAAGAAGAAGAGCAACCAAGTACTGAGGAAGCAACAAAAGAAGAAGAGCAACCAAGTACTGAGGAAGCAACAAAAGAAGAAGAGCAACCAAGTACTGAGGAA
>NZ_FMPG01000019.1 GCF_900097965.1 Staphylococcus caeli | reverse complement strand
TTGTTTTATTATAAGTATACGGCACAGATATCTCTCCTTAATTATGGTTTCGTCGCTTATAATTATAGAGATATTTGTGCTTTTTTTGTATTCAAACATAAAAAAAACGATTGATGATTTTACTCACCAACCGTTAAAAGTGTACAGCCTTTTTAATAATTTGCTTACCTGTCATACACACTTCTTGTTTTATATAGAGGGAAATACGTTTTGTAATTAATTGGTAAATTTGCTATAGTTATAAAAGTAAGTAGCGTAGTGACTACGTTATTTAAAAACTTATTTATGAAATGGGTGCAAGATAATGCCTGACAAAGTACGAACATCACCTCAGTATGAGTCGTTCCACGAATTATACAAAAATTACACTACAAAAGATCTCACTCAAAAAGCAAAATCACTAAAATTAACAAACTATAGTAAGCTAAATAAGAAAGAACTTGTGCTAGCCATCATGGAGGCACAAATGGAAAAAGACGGTAATTATTATATGGAGGGTATTCTTGATGATATCCAACAAGATGGTTACGGTTTTTTAAGAACTGTAAATTATTCTAAAGGTGAAAAAGATATTTATATTTCTGCAAGTCAAATTCGTCGTTTTGAAATAAAACGTGGAGATAAAGTGACTGGTAAAGTTAGAAAGCCTAAAGATAATGAAAAGTATTATGGCTTATTACAAGTAGATTTTGTAAATGGTGAAAATGCCGAAGAAGTGAAAAAACGACCGCATTTCCAAGCGTTAACGCCTTTATATCCAGAAGAACGCATTTTACTAGAAACAAGTAAACAAAATTTTTCGACTCGAATTATGGATTTGATTACGCCTATCGGGTTAGGACAACGTGGACTTATTGTTGCGCCGCCTAAAGCTGGTAAAACATCATTGCTTAAAGAAATAGCAAATGCAATCGCTACAAACAAGCCTGATGCGAAATTGTTTGTATTGCTTGTAGGTGAAAGACCGGAAGAGGTAACCGATATTGAAAGATCGGTAGAATCGGCAGAAGTTGTACATTCTACATTTGATGAACCGCCACAACACCATGTTAAAGTGGCAGAATTATTATTGGAACGTGCAAAACGTTTAGTAGAAATTGGGAAAGATGTCATTATTTTAATGGACTCAATTACTAGGCTTGCGCGTGCATATAACCTTGTCATCCCACCAAGTGGACGTACACTATCAGGTGGTTTAGATCCTGCTTCATTACACAAGCCGAAAGCATTTTTCGGTGCAGCTAGGAACATTGAAGCAGGTGGCAGTATGACAATTTTAGCAACTGCGCTAGTTGATACTGGATCGCGTATGGACGATATGATTTATGAAGAATTCAAAGGTACAGGTAACATGGAACTTCATCTAGACCGTAAGTTAGCTGAAAGAAGAGTCTTCCCAGCCATAGATATAGGTCGAAGTTCAACGCGTAAAGAAGAGTTATTAATTGATGCAAAAGAATTAGAATCGTTATGGCAATTGAGAAATATGTTTACTGATTCAACAGATTTTACAGAACGATTTGTTCGTAAACTAAAACGTACTGATAATAATAAAGAATTTTTCGAGCAATTACAAAAAGCAGCGAAAGAAAGCACTAAAACAGGCAAACCAATTATTTAAGTAATATTAATCATGAGGTTAATAATCCAATATTCGATTTGGGGTTGCGTTTTAGAAATAAAGCCATTATACTTATTAAGTATTGGGTAAAAAAACTCAGAAATAACTCTGTTCCAGATGGTCCAGGGCAAAGGAGCTGAAAATAATGAGACAAAATATTCATCCTGAATATCACAAAGTTATCTTTTTAGATACAACTACTGATTTTAAATTTTTAAGTGGTTCAACTAAATCATCATCAGAGACAATGGAATGGGAAGATGGTAACGAATATCCAGTTATTCGTTTAGACATTTCATCTGATTCACATCCATTCTACACAGGACGTCAAAAATTCGCTGCTGCGGATGGTCGTGTGGAACGTTTCAACAAGAAATTCGGAATCAAATCAAACAACAACAACTAATTGTTGTCAAATCGCATTCTCATTCGATGAGAATGCTTTTTTATTTTTGTGGATGTTTTATAGTGGCTAATGTCATTCCAAATGATGAACCATATATGGAAAATTTCTTAATACATAGTGTTGATACAATACAAAATGAAATTGGTTGTGCTGAGTTGAAACTAATTCAAGATAATTATAATTAAATAGATACATAAATTAACCAAATAACTTAACAATATATCCCATTATAATGAAAAAAATATGATATAATGAATCGATTATGTTTTGAAAAAGGTGGAACGCATGATGTATGAAACTTATCATTCCGGGTGGATTGAATGTATTACTGGAAGTATGTTTAGTGGCAAATCTGAAGAACTTATTCGTCGACTAAGACGAGGACTTTATGCTAAACAAAAAGTAGTTGTTTTTAAGCCGGCTATAGATGACCGCTATCATAAAGATAAGATTGTTTCTCATAATGGTAATGCTATAGAAGCAATTAATATTTCAACGGCAGCTGAAATATTAAAACACGATTTATCTGAAGTTGATGTTATAGGTATTGATGAAGTTCAATTCTTTGAACATACGATTGTCGATATTGCTGAGCAGTTAGCTGAAAAAGGACACAGAGTTATTACTGCTGGTCTTGATATGGATTTTAGAGGGGAACCATTTGAACCTATGCCACAACTTATGGCTGTCAGTGAAGATGTAACTAAACTTCAAGCTGTTTGTGCTGTTTGTGGTGCATCATCAAGTCGAACACAAAGACTCATTGATGGTAATCCAGCTAAAATAGATGACCCTGTAATTTTAGTAGGTGCGAATGAAAGCTATGAACCCAGATGCAGAGCACATCACATTGTAGCTCCAAGTAATTCTGAGAAGGAGGAATTGTAGTGTTTGACCAATTAGATATTGTAGAAGAAAGATATGAACAATTAAATGAATTATTAAGTGATCCTGATGTAGTCAATAATCCTGATAATTTACGTGAATATTCCAAGGAACAAGCAGAGTTGCAAAAAACTGTAGATGTATATCGTGAATATAAACAATCTAAAGAAGATATTTCGGAAATAGAAGAAATGTTAAGTGATACAAAAGATAGTGAAGAAATTGAGATGTTGAAAGAAGAACATCAAACACTTCAAAACAAAATTCCTAAATTAGAAGAAGAATTAAAATTCTTACTCATACCGAAAGATCCAAATGATGACAAAGATGTTATCGTTGAAATCCGTGCTGCTGCCGGCGGTGATGAGGCGGCAATTTTCGCAGGGGATTTATATAGAATGTATTCAAAATATGCTGAAGCATTAAATTATAAGACTGATATTGTTGAAGTGACGGAAAGTGACCATGGTGGTTATAAAGAAATCAGTTTTTCAGTATCAGGTAATGGTGCCTTTAGTAAATTAAAATATGAAAATGGCGCGCATCGTGTACAACGTGTGCCAGAAACAGAGTCGGGCGGTCGTATTCATACGTCGACAGCTACAGTAGCGGTACTTCCTGAAGTTGAAGATGTTGAAATCGAAGTGCGTAATGAGGACTTGAAAGTTGATACGTATCGTTCAAGTGGTGCAGGTGGACAACATGTCAATACAACAGATTCAGCTGTGCGTATTACTCATATCCCAACAGGTGTGATTGCTACATCATCTGAAAAATCACAAATTCAAAACCGAGAGAAAGCGTTGAAAGTCCTAAAAGCACGTTTATTTGATATGAAATTACAAGAAGAACAACAAAAATATGCAGCACAACGTAAATCTGCGGTCGGTACGGGTGATCGTTCAGAACGTATTAGAACATATAACTATCCTCAAAGTCGTGTGACAGATCATCGTATAGGATTAACTTTACAAAAGTTAGACCAAATTATGGAAGGTAAGTTAGACGAAATTATCGATGCATTAACGTTAGCGGAACAAACAGACAAATTGAAAGAACTTAACAATGGTGAACTATAAAACGTTACTTAATCATGCAAAAGAGCAGTGTAAGCTTCACAATATCGAAGTAACGCGAGCAGAATGGTTGATGCTTGATTTATTCGAATGGTCTAAAGCAGATTTATTGATGCAAATGCAAGACACAATGTCAGAAGTGCATGTAACCACATATGAAGCAGCCATGAAAAGAATGCTGAATAACGAACCCATTCAATATATTGTGGGTAAACAATCGTTTTACGGTGAGTCGTTTAAAGTGAATGAACATTGTCTGATTCCAAGACCTGAAACAGAAGAAGTGATGTTGCATTTTTATAATCAACTAGATGCTGGCGATACAATTGTGGATATTGGTACAGGTAGTGGGAATATTCCCATCACACTTAAAAAGCTAGATGCTTCATTAGAGGTATATGCTACTGATTTATATGAAGCGCCACTTTTAGTAGCACAAGAAAATGCTAAAACACATCAAGTTGATATATCCTTTTTACAAGGTGATGCTTTAGCGCCACTTATCGAACGTGGAATCAAGGTGAATGGACTGATATCTAATCCACCTTATATTGATGATAGTGAAGCAGTATTGATGGATGAGCATGTGTTGAAATATGAGCCTCATACGGCATTGTTTGCACAAGATAAAGGTTATCGTGTTTATGACACAATATTAGATCAATTGCCATATGTGTTATTGCCACAAGCGAAAGTAGTATTCGAAATTGGTTTTAATCAAGGCGAGACTTTAAAGCGCAAAATTTTAACAAAATTTCCTAATTTAGATGTTGAAATTGTAAAAGATATTAACCAGAATGATCGTATTATTTCATTCGTTTGGTAACTCAAAGATATGTGTCGTACATGAGGTATTCATGTGCGTGCATATCTTTTTATTTTGTTTTAAAATAGAAAGCAAGTATGAAAGGACGTGTCAAATGAATACGAAAATATGGGATTTACGTCAAATGGAGCAGTCATCTGAAGAACTAGATGCACTCAATGAAATGAAAGATATTTTTGAAAATGGCGGACTTATCGCGCTCCCAACAGAAACAGTCTATGGTTTAGGTGCTGATGCGCGAAATGAACAAGCTATTCATAAAGTATATGAAGCCAAAGGAAGGCCATCTGATAATCCTTTAATTGTCCATATACATACATTGGATCAGATAGACGCTTTTTCTAGTGGGATAACTGACGAAATAAAAAAACTTATGAAAGCATTTTGGCCAGGTCCTATTTCGTTTATCGTACCATTAAAGAAAGGCTATTTATGCCGAAGTGTGAGTGGTGGTTTAGATTCTATTGCAGTCCGAATGCCGAGTCACCCAATTGGTCGCCGTATCTTACAGTTCGTCGATTTGCCGATTGCTGCACCAAGTGCTAATTTAAGCGGGAGACCTTCTCCGACGACATTTGAACATGTCTATCATGATTTAGATGGTCGAGTTGACGGCATTGTTAATGGAGATCAAAGTGAAGTAGGACTTGAAAGCACGGTATTAGACTGTACGCAATTCCCATTTAGAATTGCAAGGCCTGGATCGATTACGCAGTTAATGATAGAAGCAATCCTTCCGAATTGTATTACTACACAAGGGGCGCTAGACATTGATAAACCTATTGCTCCAGGTATGAAATATAAACATTATGCACCAGATACACCTGTTAAAATTATTGATTCATTAGAACATCAACCTAGTTCAAATAAAAATTGGGATAAAACAGCATTTATCCTACCACGAAGTATGCGAAAACTAGTTCCTGAGTCAGCTACTTTTATCACTTTGTGTAAAGATGAAAATGATATCAGAGGCGCGAATCACAATTTATATCAAATATTGCATCAACTTGATCAAGATAATCATATTGAACAAGCATATATTTTAGGTTTTCCTATCAATGATGAGTCTACAGCGATTATGAACAGAATGATGAAAGCAGCAGATCAAGTGATAGTAAAAGGAGAGGAACTATGAGAATAATATTTGTTTGTACTGGTAATACTTGTAGAAGTCCAATGGCTGAAAGTATTGCTCAAACAAAATTACCAGAACATGTTTTTGCTTCTCGAGGACTATATGCATTGAACGGCCAACCTATTTCAACGCACTCGAAATCTATATTAATTGAAAACCAATTACCTGTACCACATAGTGCGACAACTTTTACAGAACTAGATTTAGAAGCAGATCTTATTTTGACAATGGGTCAATCGCATAAAATGGCAATTCAACAACAATATGATTACCCATCCAATGTCTACACGTTAAATGAATATGTAGAACAAATTGGTGAAGTTTCTGATCCTTATGGTGGGAGCAAAGAGGACTATCTTAAAATATTTAATGAATTAAATTTACTGATTGATAGTTTAAAAAATAAAATATTAAAGTAATAAATTAAGGAAATTAGTATGAGACATACCATAAATAAGTTATAATAATAACGTGTAGCAAATTTGCTATCAGTCAATTTTGTACGTTTTAAAGCAACAATTATGTCGAGTTTGTTTATGTCAATTGAGTTAAAGGGGTGGACAAATGGAAGAATTAGATTTGTTATTAAATGAATTGAAAGCAAAGGATTTTTTCAAAGAACAGGAACTATGCATTATCGGTTGTTCAACTTCAGAGGTTATTGGTGAACGTATTGGTAGTGTAGGATCCATGGAGGTAGCTCAAGAAATATATGAAGCTTTAAAAGCAATTGAAGACGAAACAGGTGTTTCATTTGCCTTTCAAGGTTGTGAACATATCAATAGGGCTGTGACAATTGAAAAAGCGCAATTCAATCCTTTAACAATGGAAGAAGTTACAGTTGTTCCAGATGTTCATGCAGGTGGCAGTTTAGCAACATATGCATATCAACATATGCGAGAGCCAATTGTTGTAGAATACATATCAGTTCCAAAAGGTATTGATATAGGACAAACACTTATCGGCATGCATATTAAGCACGTTGCAATACCTGAACGTACAAGCGTTAAGCAAATTGGTGAAGCAATTGTCACAATTGCATCTTCGAGACCTAAAAAAATTGGTGGCGAAAGAGCAAAATATAACTAATACAGAAACGAGGGAATTACCAATGTCATTTATTCAAAAGCAAGATAAAGAAATATATGAAGTGATTCAAAATGAGTTTAACCGTCAAAATAACAATATTGAATTAATTGCTTCAGAAAACTTTGTTTCAGAAGCGGTGATGGAAGCACAAGGATCAGTATTAACAAATAAATATGCTGAAGGTTATCCAAATAGAAGATATTATGGTGGTTGTGAATATGTGGATGTGTCAGAAACATTAGCAATTGAACGTGCGAAAAAGTTATTTGGTGCTGAGCACGTTAACGTTCAACCACACTCCGGTTCTCAAGCAAACATGGCTGTTTATCTCGTAGCATTAGAACACGGTGATACTGTATTAGGTATGAATTTAAGTCATGGTGGTCATTTAACACATGGTGCGCCAGTGAACTTTAGTGGTCAATTTTATAACTTTGTTGAATATGGTGTAGATAAAGAAAATGAACAAATTGATTACGATGAAGTTTTGAAAGTTGCGAAAGAGCATAAACCAAAATTAATTGTTGCAGGTGCATCTGCTTATTCTAGAACAATTGACTTCAAACGTTTCAGAGAAATTGCAGATGAAGTTGGTGCAAAATTAATGGTAGATATGGCGCATATCGCTGGTTTAGTTGCAGTTGGTTTACACCCAAATCCTGTTGAATATGCAGACTTTGTTACGACAACGACACATAAAACTTTACGCGGACCTCGTGGTGGTATGATTTTATGTAAAGAAGCATACAAAAAACAAATTGATAAGAAAATATTCCCTGGTATACAAGGTGGACCATTAGAGCATGTGATTGCTGCTAAAGCTGTCGCATTTGGTGAAGCACTACAAGATGACTTTAAAGTGTACCAACAACAAGTGATTCACAATGCGCAAACACTTGCTAAAACATTGACTGAAGAAGGGTTTAGAGTAGTTTCTGGCGGTACCGATAACCATCTAGTATCAGTAGATGTTAAAGGTTCAGTAGGTATTACTGGTAAAGTAGCTGAAGAAACATTAGATGCTATTGGTATTACATGTAATAAAAATACAATTCCGTTTGATCAAGAAAAACCATTTGTAACAAGTGGTATACGTTTAGGTACGCCAGCAGCAACTACACGTGGTTTTGATGAAGCGGCATTTGAAGAAGTTGCCAAAATTATCAGCTTAGTATTGAAAGATCCGGAAAATAAAAAAGCATTAGAAGAAGGAAAAGAACGAGTTAAAAATTTAACTGCAAAACATCCTTTGTATAACTAAAAATGGAGGAAATTATTAATGGGTAAAGTACATGTTTTTGATCATCCACTTATTCAACATAAATTAAGTTACATTCGTGACGTGAATACAGGCACTAAAGAATTTAGAGAGCTTGTTGATGAAGTAGGTATGTTAATGGCATACGAAGTGACAAGAGATTTAGAGTTACAAGATGTTGAAATTGAGACGCCTGTAACTAAGATGATAGCTAAAAGACTTACAGGTAAAAAATTAGCTTTTGTACCAATTTTAAGAGCGGGCTTGGGCATGACACAAGGTATCTTAACGTTAGTACCTGCAGCAAGAATTGGTCATGTAGGCTTATACAGAGACCCAGAAACACTTGAAGCAGTAGAATATTTTGTTAAATTACCACAGGACATTGAAGAAAGAGAAATTGTTGTTGTTGATCCGATGTTAGCAACAGGTGCGTCAGCAATTGAAGCCATTACTTCATTGAAAAAACGTGGTGCTAAGCATATTCGCTTTATGTGTTTAATTGCAGCACCAGAAGGTGTGGAAAAATTACAAGAAGCTCATGCAGATGTTGATATTTTTATCGCAGCATTAGATGAGAAGCTTGATGATCATGCATATATTACACCAGGCTTAGGTGACGCGGGAGACCGTTTATTCGGTACAAAATAGTATTGCCTAGGAGTGTAGTACAATGAAAAAAATAATGACTGTATTCGGCACGAGACCTGAAGCTGTGAAAATGGCGCCGCTTGTGCAAGCATTAAAGCATGACTCAGCACTAGAACCAATTGTCGTCGTTACAGCTCAACATCGAGAAATGTTAGACTCTGTATTGAAAAGTTTTCATATTGTTCCAGACTATGATTTGAACGTGATGCAACAAGGGCAAACATTATCAGAAATTACAGCGCGTATATTGATACGACTGGATGATGTGATCAAGAAAGAACAACCAGATATGATTCTTGTTCATGGAGATACAACATCAACTTTTGCAGGTGGTTTGGCCGCATTATATAATCAAATTCCAATCGGACATGTTGAAGCTGGTTTACGAACATGGGATAAACACGCGCCTTTTCCAGAAGAAATGAACCGTCAAATGGTAGGTGTCATGGCGGATTTAAACTTTGCACCAACCAACAATGCAGCGCGCAATCTTATCGCTGAAAACAAGCCGGAAGCGACTGTCGTAGTTACTGGGAATACTGCGATTGATGCTATGAAAACAACGATACATGAACAGTATCATTCCGACATTATTGAGCGTCATAAGGATAAACGCATTATCTTATTAACTGCACATAGACGCGAGAATATTGGTGAACCAATGACACGTATTTTCAAAGCCATTAAACAAATCGTCGAAACAAATGAAGATGTCGTTATTGTTTATCCAGTGCATAAGAATCCAAAAGTCAGAGAAATTGCAGATGAATACTTATCGCAACACCCACGTATTGAATTGATTGAGCCGTTAGAAGTTGTAGATTTTCATAATTTTGCACATCAATCCTATTTGATACTTACCGATTCAGGTGGTGTTCAGGAAGAAGCACCTTCACTAGGAAAGCCGGTTCTCGTATTAAGAGATGCGACAGAAAGGCCTGAAGGTGTTGAAGCAGGCACACTTAAAGTGGTTGGTACTAATGAAAGTGATATTGTTCATGCTACGCAGCAATTACTCGATTCACGTAAGTTATATGAAACAATGAGTCACTCACGTAACCCGTATGGTGACGGTCATGCTTCAGTGAGGATTTGTGAGCATATCAAATATTATTTTCAATTAATAAGCAGTAAACCTGAAGCATTTAAATAATAGTGGGGAATTATGTGTCAATTTTGTGACATTTATGTAAAAAATTAAACTACATTTTGTATAGAATTGACACGTTAACTACCCTATATTATTATTAAAACTGTATGATTGAAATGGTTTTCATAATTGAAGGTATAAGATAAAGTGAGGCACAGTCATGGAACGTTTCAACATCATTTTTAACAGTTACATTAAGTATTATTGCGGTGGTATTTTTGTACTGTTAATTGTGTTTATTTTCACATGCTCACCATTTATTTTAGGCCTTATTGTAGGAACAATAGGATCGCTAATCAATACTTTTACTTTTGAATATTATTTATCAAAAGCTAAAGCGCATGACAATATACATATTTCAACGGGTAATATATGGAGATATTTGGTAGCGATACTTGCTTGTTGTATTTGGTTTCTATATAAGGGTGAAATAAATATTTTTGGTGTGGCCATTGGTTTGATGATTTCGTATGTCTTAATTATTTTCAGACCGTTTTTAAGCAAGAATTAAAATAAATTAATGAAAGAGGTGAGAATAAATGCAACATGATCATCCTCTAGTCAGTTGGAATGTATTTGGTATAGACATCGTATTTAACTTGTCATCAATTATGATGTTGGTTATTACAGCGATTATTGTTTTTGTCATAGCTATTATTTGTACACGCAACCTCAAAAAACGTCCAACTGGTAAGCAAAATTTTATAGAGTGGGTTTTTGATTTTGTAAGAGGTATTATTGAAAGTAACTTGGCTTGGTCCAAAGGTGGTCAATTCCATTTCTTAGCCGTTACTTTGATTCTGTTTTTATTTGTAAGTAATATGATAGGTTTGCCTTTTTCAATTATTTCAGGGCATACACTTTGGTGGAAATCACCTACAGCTGATGCAACTGTCACATTAACTTTATCTACATTAGTAATTCTGCTAACGCATTTTTACGGTGTTAAAATGAAAGGGACAAAAGGTTACTTCCAGAATTACACAAAACCAATTTTCTTATTACCTATTAATATATTTGAAGAGTTCACTTCAACACTAACATTGGGATTACGTCTTTACGGTAATATCTTTGCAGGTGAATTATTGCTTGGACTCTTAGCAGGATTAATTACAGGCGATTCTACAAGAGCCTGGGGTTGGATTATTGGATTGCCAGGTTTAGTTATTTGGCAAGGGTTCTCAGTATTTATAGGAACAATTCAAGCATATATCTTTATAGTGTTAACTATGGTTTATATGTCACACAAAGTGCAAGACAGTCATTAATTAAAATAATTTAAAAGAAAAATTAGGAGGATTTTATAAATGAATTTAATCGCAGCAGCAATCGCAATTGGTTTATCAGCTTTAGGTGCAGGTATTGGTAACGGTCTTATCGTTTCAAGAACAGTAGAAGGTGTTGCTCGTCAACCAGAAGCACGTGGACAATTAATGTCAATTATGTTTATCGGTATTGGTTTAGTTGAGGCATTACCTATTTTAGGTCTTGTTATTTCATTCATCGTAATGTTCATGTAATTTATATTTATAAAAAAGGCGAAGTCGCAACGACTTTCGCCGTTCGTTTTTATCAATAATGTCTTATGATTATAATGAATGAAAGGAGTGTCTATGTAAGTGACTGCTACGACAAATATGTTCGTACTTGGTGCAGCTGGAACAGGCGGTGTTCAGTGGGGGACAATAATTGTTACATTCATAACTTTTATCGTTCTATTAGCTTTATTGAAAAAGTTTGCTTGGGGACCATTAAAAGAAGTAATGGACCAACGTGAACGCGATATCAATAAAGATATTGATGATGCTGAACAAGCAAAACTAAATGCACAAAAGTTAGAAGAACAAAATAAACAAACACTAAAAGAAACACAAGAAGAGGTTCAAAAGATTTTAGAAGATTCTAAAGTTCAAGCACGTAAACAGCATGAAGAAATTATTCATGAAGCAAATATCAGAGCAAATGGAATGATTGAAACAGCTCAAAATGAAATCAATAGTGAGAAAGAGCGTGCCATTGCTGATATTAATAACCAAGTTTCAGAGCTTTCTGTATTAATTGCTTCTAAAGTATTGCAAAAAGAAATTTCAGATAAAGATCAAAAAGCATTAGTTGAAAAGTACATAAAAGAGGCAGGCGATAAATAATGGCTAAAGTTGCAAAAAAATATGCCAAAGCATTGTTTGATTCTGCCAAAGACGCCGGTAACCTCAATAACATGTATGAAGAATTTTCAACAATTAATGAAGCAGTTCAACCTGAAGTGAAAAAATTGCAAGAGTTAGATGCTGATCCTCAAAAAGATGTCGATCAACGTCGACGTTTTGTAACAATTGTATTTGGACATGCAAATCAATATTTACAAAACATGCTGACAATACTTGCAACTAATCGTCATTTAGGTTACATCCATAATATTTTTACTGAATTTGAAGCATTGTATAATCAATTTCATAATCAAGATTATGCTGTTATCGAATCTGTTTATGCATTATCAGATGATGAGCTCGCGAGTATTGATGAGATTATAAAAGCACGAACAAACCTTTCTAAAATTATGATTACGAACAAAATTAATCCTGAACTTATCGGTGGCATCAGAGTTAATGTTGGTACAAAAGTGATGGATGCAAGCATTAAAAATGATCTTGCGCAACTTGAAAAACAGTTTATTAGAGTGAAATAAAATTTGAAGGAGTGACATAGATGGCCATTAAAGCTGAAGAAATCAGTGCATTACTTCGCTCACAAATCGAAAATTATGAGTCGGAAATGGCAGTTACTGATGTAGGTACAGTACTACAAATTGGTGATGGCATTGCATTAATCCATGGATTAAATGATGTTATGGCTGGTGAGTTAATAGAATTCAAAAGCGGCGTTCTAGGCTTAGCACAAAACTTAGAAGAGTCAAATGTTGGTGTTGTTATATTAGGACCATACGCTGATATTAAAGAAGGGGACGAAGTAAAACGTACTGGACGTATTATGGAAGTTCCTGTAGGTAATGAACTTATTGGTCGTGTTGTTAATCCATTAGGACAACCTGTTGATGGGCAAGGACCTATTAATACTTCTAAAACAAGACCTGTTGAGAAAAAAGCGACTGGCGTTATGGATCGTAAGTCTGTAGATGAACCATTACAAACAGGTATTAAAGCAATCGATGCATTAGTACCAATTGGACGTGGACAACGTGAGTTAATCATTGGTGACCGTCAAACTGGTAAAACAACAGTTGCAATCGATACGATTTTAAACCAAGCTGATCAAGATACAATTTGTATATATGTTGCAATCGGTCAAAAAGATTCAACAGTGCGTGCCAATGTTGAAAAATTACGCCAAGAAGGTGCTTTAGATTATACAATTATTGTTTCAGCATCTGCGGCTGACCCAGCACCTATGCTATATATCGCACCTTATGCTGGTGTAGCAATGGCAGAGGAGTTTATGTTCGACGGTAAAGATGTATTAATTGTATATGATGATTTAACAAAACAAGCTGCGGCTTATCGTGAATTATCACTATTATTACGTAGACCACCAGGCCGTGAAGCATATCCAGGTGATGTATTCTACCTACATAGTAGATTATTAGAAAGAGCAGCGAAATTAAACGATGATCTTGGTGGAGGTTCAATTACTGCTTTACCAATTATTGAGACACAAGCAGGAGATATTGCTGCATATGTCCCAACAAACGTTATTTCAATTACTGATGGTCAAATTTTCTTACAATCAGACTTATTCTTCTCTGGTGTAAGACCAGCGATTAATGCAGGTCAATCAGTATCTCGTGTAGGCGGTTCTGCACAAATTAAAGCAATGAAAAAAGTTGCGGGTACGTTACGTTTAGATTTAGCATCATATCGTGAATTAGAATCATTCGCTCAGTTTGGTTCAGATTTAGATGAATTCACTGCACAAAAATTAGAACGTGGTAAACGTACGGTTGAAATCTTAAAACAAGATAAGAACAAACCACTACCTGTAGAAAACCAAGTGTTAATTATTTATGCTTTAACTAAAGGTTATTTAGACGATATTCCTGTTGAAGATATTACACGTTTTGAAGACGAATTAAATCAATGGGCAAAATCAAATGCAACTGAATTATTAAATGAAATTAAAACGACGGGTGCATTACCAAAAGATGATGCATTTGAGTCTGCAATTAATGAATTTAAGAAAAGTTTCAGCAAATCAGAAGCATAACCGATAAAGCTAAATAAAAGGTGGTGAGATAATGGGTTCTCTTAAAGAGATTGATACACGCATAAAATCAACCAAAAAAATGAAACAAATTACGAAGGCAATGAACATGGTATCAAGTTCAAAATTGCGTCGTGCAGAAAGCAATACGAAACAATTCAGACCATATATGGAAAAAATGCAAGATGCGATTACAGCAGTTGCAGGTGCTGATAAAAATTCACGTCATCCGATGTTGCAACAACGAGAAGTGAAGAAAAGTGCCTACCTTGTGATTACAAGTGATAAAGGTCTTGCGGGTGCATATAATGCCAATGTTTTAAAACATCTTATTAAAGATATTGAAGCAAAACATGCTAGTAAAGATGATTATACAATACTTGTATTAGGACAAACTGGTGTTGATTTCCTAAAAAATAAAGGTTATGAAATTCGTGACTCATTGGTTGAAGTTCCGGATCAACCTTCTTTTAAAGAAGTACAAGCCATAGCTAAAAAGGCAATTGATTTGTATAGTGAAGAAGTAGTTGATGAAGTTAAAATTTATTTTAGTCATTTCGTGAGTGTACTAGAAAACACACCTTCTACAAAAACTGTGCTTCCATTGTCTCCAGAAGACTCAAGTTTAGGTCATGGACAAATGTCTTCATATGAATTTGAACCTGACAAAGAAGCGATATTGAGTGTGATTTTACCTCAATATGTAGAGAGTTTAATTTATGGAACGATTTTAGATGCGAAAGCAAGTGAACATGCAACACGTATGACTGCAATGAAAAATGCATCAGATAATGCATCAGAAATTATTGATGATTTATCTATTCAATATAACAGAGCAAGACAAGCAGCAATCACACAACAAATTACTGAAATCGTCGGTGGTTCAGTAGCGCTTGAATAATCATTAAAGGAGGAAGTAAACATGGGATTAGGCCGTGTAACACAAGTTATGGGTCCAGTAATTGATGTTCGTTTTGAACACAATGAAGTTCCAGAAATTAACAATGCCTTAGTCGTTGATGTTGAAAGAGACGAAGGTACCGTATCGCTTACATTAGAAGTTGCTTTACAACTTGGCGATGACGTCGTTCGTACGATTGCAATGGATTCAACGGATGGTGTTAAACGTGGCACAGAAGTACGAGACAGTGGCAAGAGCATTAGTGTGCCAGTTGGTGACGTTACACTAGGACGTGTATTTAACGTGCTAGGTGATACGATTGATTTAGATGAAGAAATTGATCATTCTGTACAACGTGATCCAATTCATAGAGAAGCACCTGCGTTCGACCAATTATCAACTAAAGTTGAAATTTTAGAGACAGGTATTAAAGTTATCGACTTACTTGCACCATATATTAAAGGTGGTAAAATCGGTTTATTCGGTGGAGCCGGTGTAGGTAAAACTGTATTAATACAAGAATTAATTAATAATATTGCACAAGAACATGGTGGTATTTCAGTATTTGCCGGTGTCGGAGAACGTACACGTGAAGGTAATGATTTATACTATGAAATGAGCGATAGTGGTGTTATTAAGAAAACAGCAATGGTATTTGGTCAAATGAATGAGCCACCTGGTGCGCGTATGCGTGTTGCCTTGTCTGGTTTAACAATGGCTGAACACTTCCGTGATGTACAAGGGCAAGATGTTTTACTATTTATTGATAATATATTCAGATTCACGCAAGCAGGTTCAGAAGTTTCAGCACTATTAGGCCGTATGCCTTCAGCTGTTGGTTACCAACCTACACTTGCCACTGAAATGGGACAATTACAAGAACGTATTACATCAACAACAAAAGGTTCTGTAACGTCTATTCAAGCAGTATTCGTACCTGCCGATGACTACACTGACCCAGCACCAGCAGCAGTATTTGCGCATTTAGATGCAACAACTAACCTTGAACGTAAGTTAACAGAGATGGGTATTTACCCAGCCGTTGATCCATTAGCATCTACTTCAAGAGCATTAGATCCTGCTATTGTCGGTCAAGAACATTATGAAATAGCACGTGACGTACAATCTACATTACAAAAATATAGAGAACTACAAGACATTATTGCTATTTTAGGTATGGATGAATTATCTGAAGAAGATAAACAAACTGTTGAACGTGCACGTCGTATCCAGTTCTTCTTATCACAAAACTTCCACGTTGCTGAACAATTCACTGGTCAAAAAGGATCATATGTACCTGTTCAAAAAACTGTAGAAGGCTTCAAAGCTATTTTAGATGGCGAATATGATCATATTCCTGAAGATGCATTCCGTCTTGTAGGTAGTATGGAAGAAGTAGTCGCAAAAGCTAAAGATATGGGTGTTGAAGTTTAAAAATTAGGAGGTATGGATAATGAACACATTAAGCCTAAATATTGTCACTCCTAATGGTTCTGTTTACGACCGAGAAGATGTTAATCTTGCAGTCTTACAAACTACTGCTGGTGAGATTGGTGTTATGTATGGCCATATCCCAACCGTTGCAGCACTTGAAATTGGCTATGTCAAAATTAATTTTGATGGTGGTTCAGAATATATTGCAGTGAGTGAAGGTTTTGTTGAAGTCAGACAAGATAAATTATCGATTATTGTACAAACAGCAGAACCAGCAAGAGAAATAGATGTAGCTAGAGCAGAATTGGCGAAATCTAGAGCCGAATCTCATTTGAATAATGAAGAAGACAATAGCGACATTAATAGAGCGAAACGTGCTTTAGACAGAGCGAATAACCGTATCCGTGTTGCTAGTTTACAATAAAGAGTACAAAATGAAGTTTCCTTATAGGGAACTTCATTTTTTATTGCCAAGAAACAATTTAACAATTGTATTGCATTTTATAACATTACTGTTTATGACATTACTGTTTGTGACCATGATATGATGGTGAAATCACTTACATATAAATGATGCATATCTTATAAGAAAAAGGGAAATGCTAATGATAGAGATGATAACAATAATTTTCAAAATAGGATTGCTAAGTATCTTTTAAAACATAATTCGTGTAAAATAAATAGACAGTGTAAAATGAGGAGCATGATTTATGGAGTATTTAGGGCAATTTTCAATTGTACATCTGATGCTACATGTTATTTGTATTTGCATAGCATATTGGGCACTCAATGCAGTGAGATTAGATCAACTGTTTAAGAAAGGTTATCCAGTACATGTTCAAGTTTGTATGATATTCTTATCTATATTACTTGGAACTGCTGTTAGTAATTTCATAGTTGATTTGCTACAATTTTCAACGCAAATAAAATATTTAGCACAATAATTCAAATGCTTGTATATTTTTTTGGATTATAGATATAATAATTTACAAGTACATATAAAATGTAGGATTAAACTGAAATATATAAGTAGTTAAGTGGAGGATTTAAGATGGACATGATAGAAATTAAAGGTGGAAACAGATTAACTGGTGAGGTAAAAGTTTCAGGTGCAAAAAATGCAGTTTTACCAGTGTTAACTGCTTCGCTATTGGCATCAAAAGGTGTTAGTAAATTAATGAATGTACCAGCATTAAGCGATGTTGAAACAATTAATAATGTGATATCAACATTGAATGCGGACGTTTCTTACAATAAAGAAGAAGAGTCAGTAACTGTAGATGCGACAAAAGAATTAAATGAAGAAGCACCTTACGAATATGTGAGTAAAATGAGAGCAAGTATCCTTGTTATGGGTCCTTTATTGGCACGATTAGGTCATGCAAAAGTTGCTTTGCCTGGTGGGTGCGCTATAGGTTCTAGACCAATTGAACAACATATTAAAGGATTTGAAGAACTAGGCGCAGAAATTCATATGGATGGTGGATTTATTTATGCAAGTACTGCAAATGGTTTGAAAGGAACTACGATTCATTTAGACTTTCCAAGCGTAGGTGCCACTCAAAACATTATTATGGCTGCGTCACTAGCTGAAGGAAAAACTGTATTAGAAAATGTCGCAAGAGAACCTGAAATTGTTGATTTAGCAAATTATATCAACGAAATGGGTGGTAATATTTCTGGTGCTGGTACAGACACAATTATTATCCATGGTGTTGAAGCGCTACATGGCGTTGAACATGCTATCATTCCTGATAGAATCGAAGCTGGAACATTACTTATAGCCGGTGCAATTACACGTGGTGACATACTTGTTAATGGTGCAATAAAAGAACATATGACGAGTCTTGTATATAAATTGGAAGAAATGGGTGTTAATTTAGACTATCAAGATGATGCAATCCGTGTCAGCGTTGATGGTGAATTGAAACCAGTAGATGTGAAGACATTACCACATCCAGGATTCCCTACAGATATGCAATCACAAATGATGGCGTTATTACTTACAGCTGAAGGTCATAAAGTAGTTACAGAAACTGTATTTGAAAATAGATTTATGCATGTTGCAGAATTTAAACGTATGAACGCTAAAATTTCTGTTGAAGGCAGAAGTGCTAAAATCGAAGGTAAAAGCGAACTACAAGGTGCACAAGTGAAAGCAACTGACCTACGTGCAGCAGCAGCATTAATCTTAGCTGGTTTAGTAGCAGATGGAACAACGCAAGTTACTGAATTACAGCATTTAGATAGAGGATATGTTGATTTACATGGCAAACTTACTGGGTTAGGTGCAGATATTAAACGTAAACAAGGTTAATATATTAAATGACGATTATAAATTCAACATTAGAAGACTTGGAGGATTTAATTGATGGAAACAATTTTTGACTATAACGAGATTAAGGAAATTATACCGCATAGACAACCATTTTTATTAATTGATAGAGTGGTTGAATACGAAGCGGGTACACGATGTGTAGCAATTAAACAAGTTTCAGGGAATGAGCCATTTTTCCAGGGACATTTTCCAGAATATGCTGTAATGCCTGGTGTGTTAATAACTGAAGCACTTGCGCAAACTGGTGCAGTTGCAATATTAAATAGCGAAGGTAATCAAGGTAAGTTAGCTTTATTTGCTGGCATTGACAAATGTCGATTTAAAAAACAGGTTACACCTGGTGATACATTAATGTTAGAAGTTGAAATTACAAAAATGCGGGGCCCTATCGGTAAAGGTACTGCTAAAGCCACAGTTGATGGAGAAATTGCTTGTAGTTGTGAATTAACATTTGCAATCCAAGATAAATAAGAAAAACCTCAAGACTTATGTTTTTGACTAAACAGGTCTTGAGGTTTTTTAATTTAGTTTTTTTCATTCTTTTCATCTTTAAGTCGTGGTTTAGATTGCATCATACGGTTAAAGGATTTTTTCAAAGCTTCACCAGTTAAACCTTCATCAATCAGTTGTTCTAATAAACTCTCTGCATAAACTTGTCTAAGTGTATATATATGACATTCAAAAACAACTGAAATAGATTGTTCAAGACGGCTAATATTTTTAATCGTTGCATCAAATAGCGCTGGATCATTTGCTGGACGTGTAATAACAACACGAATATCTAATAAAGTTTCATCATCCATATATTGTTTCATCGTTTCGTAATGGTAATCGGAAATAACTATTTCAAGTAACCATCCTGTGCCACTATTCTCTTTATTAATTATGACACCATCTTCAATTTCATATTCAGTTACGCCACCACTATCTGATACGATTTGAAAGCGAACGGCTTTAAATGATTTCATCGTCTCACATCCATCTAATAAATTTAAATTCTACAGTATTTATAATTATATTATCATTATAACGTAATTTTAAACTTGAAAGGTGAATTTTATAGAATTTAGGTTCGGCTATCTTTTGAAAATTATAGAAATTGAATTTTGACGCAAAATTAAAATGTGCATAAAATGAAGTTATAAAGGAGGTGACATATGATCAACAACATTGTTATTGTAGGGCGACTAACAAAAGACCCTAAAATTTTTGAAAAGGAGGGAAATAAACGAGCAACATTCTGTGTAGCTGTTACGAGAAATTACAAAGATAAAGATCAAAATCCAATATGTGATTATCTGTTTTGTAAAGCATTTGGTAAAATGGCTAGTAATATTGAACAGTATGTTAACCAAGGTTCACTTGTCGGTATTACAGGTCAAATGCAATCACGTAAATATGAAAAAGAAGGGCAGACACATTTTGTATCAGAAATTAATATTGAAACCATTAAATTCATGTCTCCACGTAATAAACAAGAAAATAATATATCCTTTGAACCATTCCCTATAGAAGAAATTCCAGACACCCATGTCTCATTTAATGAAATCAACTTAAAAGAAAACGATTTATACGAACCTGTTTAATTCCCAACCTAAATCTACCCCTAAAACTAACAATCCAGTTTAATATACATTAAATCCTACTTTCAATTATACTTCTTCAGGCTATTCCTCTTATCATATCCCAGTTAAGAGGGGTAGCTTATAAATTATTTAAAATACATATAATAAATGAGTTAAAATGACAAAACTTAAAATTTTCAGCTGATGTTCTACTAAATATAACAATTAATATTCAGATGAATTATCTGATAAATTACATGAATATTACGAAGTTATAATTGTGTAAATCTTTTAAATTACTTTCATCATAGTCATGAAAGTAGCTATAACTAAGTTATCAAGATTACTTGTATGTAATTTCAATGTAAAAAAGAGCCTGCTATTTTTATTTTACTGTAACCTACTTAGTAATTGTGAATGTTATAGTGGTATTTGCAAATTAATCATAAATAAAACATTAACTACCTTATAGGAGGATTTTTTACAATGAAAAAAACAGTAGTAGCATCAACATTAGCAGTAGGATTAGGCGTAACAGGTTTCGCAGCAGGAAACTCAGCAGACGCTTCAGAACAAGGTATTGACAAAGCACAATTAGCACAACAAGCACAAACAAATCCAGAATCATTAAATGCAGCGCCAGTACAAGACGGTGCTTATAATATAAACTTTAACTATGAAGGTTTAAATTACAACTTTGAATCTAATGGTGAATATTGGACTTGGAGCTATGGTCAAGGATCAAACGCTTCAGCTCAACAAGTTGAACAACCACAACAAGCGCAACAAACTGAGCAAGCGCCAGTACAACAAGAAGCAGCTCCACAAACTGAAACAACACAACAACCACAACAAGAAGCAACTACACAAGCTTCTTCAAGCTCAAATGAATCAAGTGCAAGTGAAGGTTCATCAGTAAATGTTAACGCTCATTTACAAGCAATTGCACAACGTGAATCAGGTGGCGACCTTAAAGCTGTAAACCCATCATCAGGTGCAGCAGGTAAATATCAATTCTTACAAAGCACTTGGGATTCAGTAGCACCAGCAGAATATAAAGGTGTTTCTCCAACACAAGCTCCTGAAGCGGTACAAGACGCAGCAGCTGTAAAACTTTACAACACTGCAGGCGCTTCACAATGGATAACTGCATAAAATAAAATCGCAGAACAATAATTTGCGTTTATAATTAAAATATTGAGATGAACGTCTCTATTTAAATAAAAAACGGCAATTTCTATTGAAATAAAATAGAAGTTGTCGTTTTTTCATTAAAATCTTTAACTGTATTTTTATAAAAATTCTAGGGTAGGTACAATGCAATTATCCAACAAACTATCAAAGTTATAATTTTAAAAGTTCCGTTTGTTAAATAACTGAATGATTGAATCAATGCTGTTGTTTTGCAAACGCTTAATATCTTTGATATATTCTAATTAAATTAATATATTGAAATTCTACTAGGGGAGCCAATTGGCTGAGATGAATTTATTCAGACCCTTACGACCTGATTTGGTTAATGCCAACGTAGGAAAGTAGTTTTATTTTTGGCGAATTTAGATATTTTGCTATGAAAAAACTACGTTTCCTTCAGGGAACGTAGTTTTTTATGTATAGGAGGATTTTTGGATGTTATTTTCAGAACAGTTAAAGCAAGAAGCGCAACCTATTATTGACGAAATTTATAAAGACCCGTTTATACAAGGAATGTTACATGGTGATTTGTCTCATGATGCAACGAAATTTTATTTGAGAGCAGATGCTTCGTATCTCAAAGAATTTGCAAATATATATGCTTTATTAATACCGAAAATGAAACAGCTAAGCGACGTACAATTTTTAGTAGAACAAATTCAATTTATCGTAAATGGTGAAGTTGAAGCGCACGAGATTTTAGCTGACTATGTAGGGGAAATTTATGATGATATAGTTCAAGAAAAAGTATGGCCACCAAGTGGAGACCATTATATCAAGCATATGTACTATAATGCATATGCTAAAGAAAACGCGGCGTACACAATTGCTGCAATGGCTCCTTGCCCATATGTATATCAAGTCATTGCGCAACAAGCAATGAAGGATAATGATTTAAATAAAGATTCAATTTTAGCGAAATGGTTTGAATTTTACAATACTGAAATGAACGAATTAGTCGTTATATTTGATGCACTTATGAATCAATTAACAGAATATTGTACAGAATCAGAGAAGAATGAAATCAAACAGTGTTTCTTACAAAGTACAATACATGAACGTCGCTTCTTTAATATGGCGTTTAATGAAGAAACTTGGGAATTTGGAGGTGAGCATCATGAGTAAACCTAAAATTGCGTTGACTATTGCTGGTACAGATCCGACAGGTGGCGCAGGTGTTATGGCAGATTTAAAATCGTTCCATGCATGTGGTGTATACGGCATGGCAGCTATTACGAGTATCGTTGCTCAAAATACTAAAGGCGTACAACATATTCATAACTTAGAAACTGAGTGGTTATCTGAGCAATTAGCCAGTGTCTATGATGATGAATTGCCACAAGCATTAAAAACGGGAATGATAGCATCTAGAGAAATGATGCAACTTATTCAATCATATTTGAAACAATATCCTGAAATACCATATGTTATTGATCCAGTGATGTTGGCGAAAAGCGGTGATTCTTTAATGGATGATGATGCGAAAGCGGATTTACAACGTATCTTATTACCATATGCGACAGTTGCTACTCCAAATCTACCAGAAGCTGAAGAAATTACACAGTTGAAAATAGATAGTGAAGCAATGATTTATAAGGCTGGCCATATGTTTATAAATGACATTGGTAGTAAAGGTGTCGTTATTAAAGGTGGACATGCTGAGGATTCTGAATATGCAAAAGATTATCTATTTACCAAAGAAGGTGTGCATATCTTTAAAGAACCACGCTATGAAACAAAACATACACATGGTACGGGGTGTACATTTTCAGCAGTGATTACAGCGGAACTTGCAAAAGGCAAATCAATTTACGAAGCTGTTAAAAAAGCGAAACATTTTATTTCATTGAGTATCAAACATACGCCAGAAATAGGTATGGGTAGAGGTCCCGTAAATCATTTTGCATATATGAAGAAAGTAGGGTTAGATGATGAATAGATTAGATACTATAAGAGCACAACATCCATTGGTCATTTGTTATACAAATGATGTCGTAAAAAATTTTACTGCAAATGGACTATTGAGTTTAGGTGCAAGTCCTGCTATGAGCCAAGCGCCAGAAGAAGCAGAAGATATGTTGATTCCTGCGAATGCCTTGCTTATAAATATAGGAACTTTAACAAAAGATAGAGAAGCGGATATGTTGAAAATTGCTAAGACCGCTAATAAAGTAGGGACGCCTGTCGTGTTTGACCCAGTAGCAGTTGGTGCGTCACAATATCGGAAAGATTTTTGTAAAACATTTTTACAAGAAGTCAATGTTTCAGTGATTAAAGGGAATGCATCAGAAGTGTTAGCATTGGTAGATAATGAAGCTACAATGAAAGGGACAGACAGTGATCAAGATTTGGATGCTGTATCAATTGCTAAAAAAGCACATGAAGTGTTAAAGTGTGCCATTGTCATTACTGGCAAGATAGATGTCATCATACAAGATAACCAAATTTACAAACTATCAAATGGTTCGACATTTTTAGCGCAGATTACAGGTGCAGGATGCTTATTAGGTGCTATTGTTGCTAGCTTTATAGAAGACGATTTAAAAGTAGATATCGAAACTTTAATTCAGGCAGTTGCAATTTATAATATTGCAGCGGAAAAAGCAGAACAAATAGCAAACGACAAAGGACCAGGTTCATTTATGATTGCGTTATTAGATTGTCTTTCCCAAGTTTCTGAAACTGATTATTTAAATAATTGCAACAAACAAGAGGTGAAGTAATGTTTGATAAAAGTAGCCTGAAACTCTATTTTATTTGTGGCACACAAGATATTCCGGAAAACAAAACGATTATGGAAGTAGTTACAGAAGCATTAAAAAATGGCATAACGATGTTTCAATTTAGAGAAAAGGGGCTTAACGCATTAACTGGAGAAGCAAAGGTACAATTGGCACAACAATTATTGACTTTATGCCATGATTATCACGTACCATTCATTGTTAATGATGATGTTGCATTAGCGAAAGAAGTTGATGCGGATGGTATACATGTAGGGCAAGATGATAAAGATATCAATGCTTTTGCACATGACTTTAATGGTAAAATTATTGGTTTAAGTATTAGTAATATTGATGAATATGAAAAGTCGGATTTGACGCATGTAGATTATATAGGTGTTGGTCCGATGTATGCAACGACATCCAAAGATGATGCGAACCAACCCGTTGGACCAGAAATGATAATGAAATTAAGAAACTTAATTAGTGATTTTCCAATAGTTGCGATTGGCGGCATTAATATTGATAACACATCAGCAATTATGGAAGCAGGCGCAGATGGTATTTCTGTAATTTCAGCAATTACGAAGAGTGAATATATTGCTGATACTGTACAAAAATTCTTACAAAATATTGAATAACGCCCAAAAATCACTTTTTTTGTTTTCTACTTCACTTGGAATATGATAGAATGAATTCTATGTGAATATATCATTAGAGGTGGAAAAATGAAAAAGAAAGCGCTACTACCTTTATTATTAGGTGTAATGGTCTTCTTAGCAGGTTGTGACTATTCTAAAGCTGAAAATAGAGACGGATTTTTCTTTAATACGTTCTACGTACCAATGGATAATTTAATACATTGGTTGGGATCGAGTTTTAATAATGACTATGGCTTAGCAATTGTAGTACTTGTATTGGCAATACGTATTGTATTATTGCCGTTCATGTTATCTAATTATAAGAACAGTCATATGATGCGTGAAAAAATGAAAGTTGCTAAACCGGACATTGATGCAATTCAAGAAAAAGTTAAGCGTTCACGTACGCAAGAAGAGAAAATGGCAGCAAACTCAGAAATGATGGAAGTTTATAAAAAATATGATATGAACCCGATGAAGAGCATGTTAGGTTGTTTACCAATACTAATTCAAATGCCAATTATCATGGGACTATTCTTCGTATTGAAATATCCATCAAGTGGTGGTTTTACAGATCATCCTAATTTCCTTTGGTTTAACTTAGCTAAACCAGATATTTGGATTACAGTAATTGCGGGTATCTTATACTTCTTACAAGCTTATGTATCAAGTAAAAGTATGCCAACTGAACAACGTCAAATGGGTTATATGATGATGATTATTTCACCAATTATGATTGTGTGGATTTCATTTACTTCTGTTTCGGCGTTAGGACTTTACTGGTCAGTCAGTGCCGCATTCTTGATTGTACAAACTCAAATAGCGAATATGTATTATTCAAAACTTGCAGAAAGAGAAGTTGCACCTATGATTGAAGCGATGGAGAAGAAGAAAGCTGAAGCTTCAGGTAAAGGTAAAAATACTCAAGTTGTTTCTAAGAAAAGCAAGAAGAAATAACAACCATACGATTTGAATAAACAAAAAGCCCAATCCGATTAACTCGGATTGGGCTTTTTGCATAGCATTTAACCTTCAAAATACCATTCATCAAAAAATTGGTTAATATAGAGCTTCATAAATTGATGTCGCTGTTCAGCAAGTTGCTTAGCAGTAGTGGTATGCATTAAGTCTTTTAATTTGAATAATTTTTCATAAAAATGCTTAACTGCTGATGGGGACCAGTCATCGTAATTTGTAGTAGCATTATGATCAATGCGTTGTGAGTCATTTTCAACCCACATCGGTTCTCTAAAATGCCCAGCAAATTGAAATGTACGTGCAATGCCTATTGCGCCTATAGCATCTAATCTATCGGCATCTCTAACGATTTGTCCTTCAATTGACAGGTCAATGTTATTATTTTTACCATTGTTGTAGCTCATATATTGTATGATGTTAAGAATGTGTGCTTCTTGCTTTTCTGACAACGATAGTTTTTGTAAAAATTCCTTTAGGCGTTGAATAGCTTCGTCAACATTTGTGAGTTTGTGATCAACTGTGTCATGCAATAAACTTGCCAATTGTATAATTAATAAATCATGCACGTCTTCTTGTTCGGCGACATAAGTAGCTAGTTGTAAGACGCGATTAACATGTGCAACATCGTGTCCAGTCGCATCATTTTTATGAAAGTAATGCATATAATCATAAGCAAGTGATAATCTTTCATCATTATTCAAAGGGATCCACCTCATTTTTTAAAATTGTAAAATAATAGACCCACGTAACCGACTGTATGGTTACGTTAGGCCTAGAATCGCATTAAAGGATTGGAGATAATAATCTCGAAATACCTTCTTTAAATTTAACCCATAAACTACGTTGTGCATAAAGCTCAGTTGTTAAACGATAAGATACGTTAAGGTCTCTTTCGAATGTAGTTCTCAATTCTTTGGCAATATGTGTATCGTAGATAAATGCATTAATTTCAAAATTCAATGTAAAACTACGATGATCCATATTTGTAGTACCAACACTAGCGACTTCATCATCAATGACCATTGTTTTCGAGTGGAGGAATCCGTTATTATATTGAAAGATATTCACTCCAGCTTCTAATAAAGAGGCTACATTGTTATAAGTTGCCCAATAAACAAAAGGGTGATCTGGTTTATTGGGTATCATAATATTGACGTCAACACCACCTAGTGCTGCAATTTTCACAGCATCTAAAAAGGCTTGGTCAGGTATAAAATATGGTGATTGAATGTAAATCGAATGTTTTGCTGAAGAAATCATTTTTAAATAGCCATATTTGATTTGTTCCCATGTTTCATCAGGTCCACTTGATGCAATTTGGACACCAATTGTACCGCCAGAATCCACATCTGGAAAATAACGTTCAGCGTATTTTAAATTGTCACGTGTAGATTGAGAGTTCCAATCTATCATAAAACGTAATTGTAATGCATTTACCGCATCACCTCTAATTCGTAAGTGTGTGTCTCTCCAGTATCCGAACTTTTTCTTCAAGCCCAAATATTCATCGCCAACATTAAAGCCACCTACATAACCAATATGCCCATCAATGATGACTATTTTTCTGTGATTTCGATTATTCATACGCAAATTGATGAGTGGTAGTTTAGAAGGGAAAAATGCTTCGACATGGCCACCTTTTGCTCTAAATGACTTAAAGTCTTTAAGCGACAAACTTCTTGAACCCATATCATCGTATAGCATTTTGACTTCGATACCTTCATCTAATTTAGCTTCGAGTGCAGTTAAGATTCTTTTACCTAAAGTATCATTTCTAAAGATGTAGTATTGAATATGAATATAATCTTCAGCCTCATAAATGTCTTTAAGTAAACTATCAAACTTTTCTTTGCCGTCAGTGAAAATATTAATTTCATTATCGGTTGTTAAAAATGCTGCGTTATTATATAACAACATTTGAACCATATCTTTAAATTTTACTATTTGATGATTGCCTTTTGAAAAACCGTCATTTTTCAAGGCTTCTAGTTGTTCGTTAACAATCATTTCAATGCCTATTTTATCTTCTTCATCCAAAGAAAAAATATGATCACGTTGAATTTGTCTTCCTATAAAGAGATAGATAATAAATCCTAAGATAGGTATAAGTACTAGTACTAAGAGCCATGCCCATATTGAACCAGCTGAGCGACGTTCCATGAATATGATTGTAAACGCAAAGATTAGGTTTAATATAAACGCGCCTATCAATATAATATTAATGACGACGTTCGTGTAGTCGAATGAAATTGAAAAAATATCTATCATATTAAACCTCCATGCGAATCCATAATTAAAACATACTAAAGTCCTAACTATTGTAACATGGAAGATGCTTTTTATCACTTGACTAATACCTATAAGGGGTATATTATAAACACGAAATATTCAGGGGGGATAAAGTATGACTGAAACTCAAAAAGCACATCATTCAGAACAAATTAAATCGAACTTAAAATCGAGATTAAATAGAATAGAAGGACAAGTGAGAGCAATTAATCGCATGGTAGATGAAGATGTTTACTGTGATGATGTACTTACACAAATTAGAGCAACTAGATCTGCATTAAATAGTGTAGCAACCAAACTATTGGATCATCATATGAAAAGTTGTATTATGAATAAAGTCGAGCAAGGACAAGAAGAAGAAGCGATGGAAGAGTTATTAGTAACATTTCAAAAATTAATGAAAGACTAAGGAAGGTGTCAGTTATGAAATCAGAAATCATTTATATAGCTGGACTAGATTCAGAAACTCAAAAAGAACAAATTGAACAACAGCTACTTACATTTTATGGGGTAAATGAAGTAATAGTTGATATCACGCAAAGCCAAATAAAAATTAAATTTGAAACACCGGCGAGTTTAAATAATTTAGAGAAAGAAGTTTATGATCTTGGCTATGAAATTCTGTATAAGCCATAATGTATTTTACAAAGTAATGAATTATTAATCGGTATATAGCAAAATAAAAGTACAGTGAAAGAACCTATTTGATTTAATTGTTAAAATAATTTAAAAGTTTTGAATATAATGTAGTATTTTGCTAATAAATGGGGTAAGATGTAATAGAAGCTAGTAGTTAGGGGTGATGATATGAGTAAGGATAACGAAAAGATTCAAAACGTAGTTAAACTATTATCATCATTAGGGGTAAACATAAAGAAAACCAAATCAAGATTAGAAGTTATGCATACTTTACCAACAAATGTAAAAACCGCTAACGAGTTGAAATAGTCAAGTTACCCAATCAAGTGATTAGAGTCATAGATTCTAGTCGCTTTTTTATGTGGCTCTTTGTCAATAACGGTTGGTCTATAAAAAATGAATATATTTGATGCATCAAGCAACTTTTGAATATTGCTTGATGTGTTTTTTATGTTCAGAGACAAATAATCTAGAAATTATAAGTATTCTATTTCTAAAATTAATAAAATTGCGATAGCCGTAGGCATTTCTCTTTATTAATTTGATTTTATTAATGATTCCTTCAATTGGACCGTTAGTTAATTTTGGATGCTGCA
>NZ_FMPG01000041.1 GCF_900097965.1 Staphylococcus caeli | reverse complement strand
CATTGTCTGGTGACAATGGCAAGGAGGTCACACCTGTTCCCATGCCGAACACAGAAGTTAAGCTCCTTAGCGCCGATGGTAGTCGGACTTACGTTCCGCAAGAGTAGGACGTTGCCAGGCAATTCCATTTGACCCTTGGGTCGTTTTTTTATGGAAGTTTTAAGAAAAAATTAAAAAACTCTTGACTTCACTAGTCAAAACGAGTAAAATTAATTCTTGTGATTGAAGAAATGAACATTGAAAACTGAATTGCAATATGTCAACGTTAATTCCGAACGCAACATTAAATTGTTGGTTCAAAACAAGTGTTAGAGATAACACAAATTAGTATTTTATGAGCTAATCA
>NZ_FMPG01000013.1 GCF_900097965.1 Staphylococcus caeli | reverse complement strand
CTCAAGGTCTTTACTCATTTTACCTACATCTGGTAGCCCTATAGCATTTATCTTACCACTTCTAAATGCAGTATTAGCGAATTTAGTGTTCGAATTTACAAATACGTTATCTCGTGTTTCATTTGTTTTTGTTTTTTTATTTGTAAAATTATGGTTAGTACTTTCAGAAGATTTTTCGCTGATAACTTTACTATCAATTGAAGAATTATTGCTATCATGAAGTTCAGAAGATTTTTCGCTGATAACTTTATTATCAATTGAAGAATTATTGCTATCATGAAGTTCAGAAGATTTTTCGCTGATAACTTTATTATCAATTGAAGAATTATTGCTATCATGAAGTTCAGAAGGTTTTTTACTGATAACTTTACTATCAATTGAAGAATTATTGCTATCATGAAGTTCAGAAGATTTTTTACTTATAACTTTACTATCAATTGAAGAATTATCATTATCATGAACTTCAGGTGATTTCTCAAAATTTTTATTGTTATTAGCTGAGGAAGTTACAATACTAGTACAATAGAAAGCAGAAGATTTGTTTAAACTTACTTCATTACTAATTTCTGCCGCATTAGCTTCTTTATGTATTCCCCAGATAGTTGTCACTCCTATTAGTGTTGCAGTAATACCAATTGAAAGTTTTCTAATTCCGAATTTTTGTTTTTTCTGATTGAATAGGCTCACATTCATTATCTCCTCTTTATAAAAATTTAAATACAAAATAAGAGTAATACTTTATTATTAAGTAAATAATAATTACTAATTAAGTTAAGAAAAAGATAATTATTTTTATAATTAAAGAATGATTTTCATTGAGCAAATCAATGTATAATTTTACAAAAAATAATATGTACAAAGTCATTTGATTGGAAAAGGCGTTATTCATAATGAGATATTAAAATAAACTATTAAGTAATATATTGATTTGAAAGATAATTCCTAAATAAAAAAATTATATTATTGATAATTTTTATATCTAGTAAATTTTTAAGGCTATTTTAAAAGAAAAATTTTTTCGTTTACTTAACTTTGTTTTATACATAGATTAAAAAATAGTTACTATGATTAAAGTGCAGTATGATTTCTAAAGACAAAGGAGTAAGTGATAAAATGTTGTTTAATCAAACTAGACGAATGTTTGGAATCAGAAAATTGTCAGTAGGTATTGCTTCGACACTGATAGGTGTATCAGTTGTTTTAGGAATAACCAAAGAAGTTGATGCATCTGAAGTTGACAATGACAAAACAGAGATTGAAAATTATGACAAAATATCTGAAGAAAATGGTGAAGAAGTAAAAGTAGATAAGGAAGTAGAAGAAAGAGAAGTAAAAGCAGATGAGGAAGTAGAAGAAAGAGAAGTAAAAGCAGGTGAGGAAGTAGAAGAAGAAGAAGTAAAAGCAGATGAGGAAGTAGAAGAAGGAGAAGTAAAAGCAGGTGAGGAAGTAGAAGAAGGAGAAGTAAAAACAGGTGAGGAAGTAGAAGAAGGAAAAGTAAAAGCAGGTGAGGAAGTAGAAGAAGGAGAAATAAAAGCAGGTGAGGAAGTAGAAGAAGGAAAAGTAAAAGCAGGTGAGGAAGTAGAAGAAGGAGAAATAAAAGCAGGTGAGGAAGTAGAAGAAGGAGAAATAAAAGCAGGTGAGGAAGTAGAAGAAGGAAAAGTAAAAGCAAGTGAGGAAGTAGAAGAAGGAGAAATAAAAGCAGGTGAGGAAGTAGAAGAAGGAGAAGTAAAAGCAGATGAGGAAGTAGAAGAAGGAAAAGTAAAAGCAGATAAGGAAGTAGGAAAAGGAGAAGTAAAAGCAGGTGAGGAAGTAGAAGAAGGAAAAGTAAAAGCAGATAAGGAAGTAGGAAAAAAAGAAGATGAAGCAAAAACTAAACCATTAGTCAAAGATAACGTATTTGTAAATTCGAACACTAAATTCGCTAATACTGCATTTAGAAGTGGTAAGATAAATGCTATAGGGCTACCAGATGTAGGTAAAATGAGTAAAGACCTTGAGAATCAAGCAAATAATATTTTGAGAACACTTAAACTACCTCAAATAAATGAAGTACAAAAAGATATTGAAAATAGAATTTCTAAGTTATTAAAAGCGTTTAATCTACCTGATATTAACGCTATACGTCAAGATATTGAAGGTAGACTAGCTAATCTTCAAAATTTATCAAAACCAGAAATTATCACTCGTTTCAATGAACGTAGAAGTTCATTCGAAAATCATTTAAATAACTTTAATGGGAAAGTCTTAGAGCTAACAAATGTAATTACACATCCAAATTTAAATACAATACCGAAAGCAATCACTATCATTAGAGATATTGATAGTATTAGAAAAGATTTTGAACGAACTGTTCAAGAAGTTATGAATGGACCAACAAAACCAGATCCAGATGTTAAACCTAATCCATCTCCTGATACAACACATAGTCAAGATCAAATGTCTCAAGATACTACAGATATTGTTTCATCAGAACAATTAAAAAAATTTGGATGGAATTTAAGTAATTTAAACTTAAAAGATTTAAATAATGCTTTAAAAAAATTTGATATAACAACTCCTATTAGAATACAACAATTTATGGCACAAGTAGCTGTTGAATCAGTTAAAGGACTCTATACTGAAGAAATAGCTGATGGAACTGCTTATGAATGGCGTCAAGATTTAGGTAATACAAATCAAGGTGATGGTCCTAAGTATAAGGGGGGAGGTTACATTCAATTAACCGGAAAACACAACTATACTATGTTTTCAGAAGCTATGGGAGATCCTAATATTATCTATCAAGGTGTCAAATACGTAGCAACAAACTTCCCTTGGTCAAGTGCAGCATGGTTTTGGCAAACACATGGCTTAAATGAATTAGCTGATCAAACTAATTTTTCAAACCCAATTGAAATGGTAAAAGTTATAAGCCAAAAAGTAAATGGTGGGTTTAATAATATTAATGAACGAATAGAAGCATTTCAACAAGCACAATCTATTTTTGTATAGATTATAACTATATATATTAATAATAGAAATGAAACCCTTATATTTGACATAATATTAAGCGCAACATCTTCAAAATTTCATAAAAAAATGCTCATATACGGCACTTTATTGTAAGATGTTAATAACCACAAAAACAAATACAATGGGTGCCGATATGAGCTATATTCATCTTACTATAACTAAACGAACATGTATAGAGGTATAAAAAAATGAAAACTATTCTTTTAGGTCGATTGCGCGGATATTAAAATATTCGGTTTCAATCATTAGTCGAGAAGTTCGTAGAAATAAAATTAATGATACATATAACGCTGAATCTGCTCATTCTAACTATAACTTTAAAAGAGTTGTGGAAAAAATTTTTATCTCAATTGACACTGGTTCCCAAAGTTTCAGATCTTATTTTTAGGTAAACTTTCTTTTAAAACAATTTATAGATATATTAATGATAAACATATTAATTTTAATCCCTTTACATACCTTAGAAAAACAACACCCTATTCTTATTATCAATTATGTAAAAACTTTATGTCCCAACCTCTAGAACATAGTGTTTTCATTAAGTTCCCACTTTACGGATTCATTGCTATATGACTGAAGGTATATCAGATACAATATCTATTATTGTTCTTTTTATATACTTCTATTTTATGAATAATCACTAGTATTCAAAGCACTGTTAAATTAGGGTTTTATATCCAAAATTTTCATTTTGAAAGTCTATGAACATGCACACTATTTCGTAACTTCGCGAACTTTTTGTGAACATATTACCCTTGCTCTTATTATCAAAATTATGCCCTTTTTTCCCTAAAAATACCCCATACATTCATATAGGGGAACCTTTACACATTTTTAAAGTATGTTAAAAAGACAGCTTACCTTTGGGATAGTAAGCCGCCTAAATATCAAGGAATCACCATGAATAGGGACAATATTTTTTACCCTACAAAATTTTTAAAAATAAACATAGCAGTATCGAAGTAAGTAGAGATTTTCTATAGTTTATATAACTCAAAAAATTTTAAATCCCACCAAACAAACAGGAAAATATACACTTACTTGCATATAAAATAACCCCCTAGAGGCTAGTGGCATACAAACAATAAATACAGTTTTAAAATCTAGTTCTTACTTTTTAACCTATAATTATTTATAACCCTAACTATCATAGATATGGTAGGTAAAAACATTACACATAAAATAAAATAATAAATATCTACGACTATATTTTCCCATTTAAATGGTACAAAAATACCACTTATCATGATTAAAAATAGTATGAATATATTTATTAGAATGTTAATTACTAAATGACTTAACTTCGCCACACCTTTATAATTCAATATATTTTTCCAATACTCTAAATACATAATTTACTCCTTTATAAATTAATTAAAATGTTATAATGCAAAATATAAAAATAACCACCCAGTGACATGCTTGAGTGGCAGAGTTAGATAATAATTATTATTATTTTGATAATTGCATGTAATTTGATTTTATCACAACATTTAAAATAGGATAAGCAACTAAATGTCTCTCCTTACATTATTATTTTCTTCTTTTCAAACATGTTAGGTCATATAATATTGTTCGATATGCACTTTTATATTAACGTACCTTTTATTGCAAATGGATTGCATATAGAAATACCCCATTCCTCTGACTTGAGGAGTGGAGTCTCTTAATACAATACTATGTCTTAATTTACTATTCACTTGATTTATCTTTATTGATTTTATAAATAGCAAATATAATTACTATAACTATTGTAAGAAAATCAAATGAATGTGTAAAAGCATCTCCAAATTCTTTGTCCTGACAAAAATAACGAATACTAAATAGTAAAACAGATTGAATAAATACTGCAATAAATGCACCTATAACCCATTTACTAAATATAAAACAATATCCAATAAATAGAAGTGTTAAAATCGTTATTATTAACATTAATAGTTGCGGCGTCATTATATACCAACTCCACTGTTTTTACATTATAATTAATGTAATTGCTTTTGTTACTACCAAAGCCGAGTTATTACCTAAACCTAAACTTTTAACGTTGTTATAAATCTCATTTTCTACATCCTAAGTGAAATGGTCAACAGTTTTAACAGCAAACCATAAAGCACTTTGTGACTTTATTTTACTTTTAACATTTTTAGACAAGGTTTTCCAAGCTTGTTTTACTACCGCTTTTGTAATGCCAACTTTCCCTCTAGTTGAAGTTCCATTTTTAGCAATTCCTTTAGCTGCTGCTGTGTTTCTAAGTAAATCCATTTGCTGAGAATTATTATAGCCATTCGCTTTAACTAAATATCTAAAACTATCTTGTGCTTCTGGAGAAAAAACTTGCCATTGTTTTTCTTGTTTCACTTTACTAGATACTACATCTTGCTCTTTAGCCACATTTTCAGCATTTGCCACAGAGTGTACACCTTCTAAAATACCCGTCATTAATAAAGGACCTACTATACTAGCCGATAAAACCTTTTTCAAAAGATAAATTGTCAATTTAACTGCAACAGACTTAAAGTGAAATTTTCATAAGGTGTACACCAATTAATACACTTTCTTGGTCGATGATTTATAAAATATAAAGCTAATCCAATTCTGCTTGGGTTATTTTTGCTAAATCTGCTTTTTTAGGAAAGAATTCTCTAAGTAGACTATTGGAATTTTCATTTGTTCCACGTTGCCAAACAGAATAAGGATCAGCAAAGTAAATATTGATTTCGAATTGACTTTCAATAGTTTTATAACATACAAATTCTTTTCCACGATCTACAGTAATCGTTTTAACTGTTCCGGTTGGGAGAGAGGAAATCAGTTTTTTAATCACAATTTCCATTGATTTTGCAGAACGGTCAGCCATTTGGAAACAATATAAATATCGAGACTTTCTTTCTAAGAAAGTGGCAAAGCAACCTTTGCTTTTCCCGCTACTTGACACAACAATATCAACTTCCCAATGACCAAAAACATTACGACTTCTTACTTCTTTAAGACGTTCAGAAATTAACTTGCCAACGTTGAACTCTCCCCTAGTCTCTTTAGGCTGTTATCGTTTACCTTTTTGTCTAAGATATGTAATTGCATTAAAATTAAGTAGTTTACGATTAATCCATCTATATATCGTTTTAAAAGAAAGTTTACCTGAAAATAAGCACCCAACAATTTGTTCTAGTGACCAGTGTTGCTTAAGGTAATGAATGATTTTCTCCACAACTTCAGAATTCAGTTTAACTCGATGTCCACAGTTCTTTCTTTTAAAGTTATAGTTAGAATGAGCAGATTCAACGTTATATGTATTATTAATTTTATTGCTACGAACTTCTCGAATAATGCTTGAAACCGAATATTTTAATACCCGCACAATCGACCTCAAAGAATAGTTTTCATTTTTTAATACCTCTATACGTGTTCGTTCAGTTATAGTAAGATGAATATTGCTCATATCGGCAACCCCTTGTATGTGTTTTTGTGGTTATTAACATCTTACAATAGAGTGCTGTTTATGGGCATTTTTTCATGAAATTTTGAAATCATTGCTCTTAATATTACAATTCATCAAATAAAAACACAAAAATAACCCCGTAGGTATATGCCTACGGGGTTTTCAGATACAATATCTATTATTGTTCTTCTTTTATATACTACTATTTTATGAATAATCACTAATGTTCAAAATACTGATAAATAGGCATTTATGTGCAATTTAAGATACTCTCTTATTCATACACTTGCCCTTATTATCAAAATTATGCCCTTTTTTTGCCCTTGAAAATCCATTGAATATACTTGCTTATTTTTTATTTTTAATATCCTTGAAAAATTGACTAATTGTATAATTATCAAAGATTCTTACCATTATCAATAAATAGGTAATTGGCACTATATATAGAGCTCCCCTCCAACTAAAATTTGGGGGATTCACTGACATTTTATAAGTTACACATATTAAAATTAATGTAGAAAGTATAATAAAACTGTTTACAAATGTTGGATGCCTAAGATACCACTTATTCTCACTATTGCCACTATCCAAATTTTTGTTAGATAATTTAGCTATTGAATTTAATAATAAAAACATCATTAATAAAATACCTAAAAATCCAATACAAGCTATAAGTAAAGAATCTACTAAATTGAAAGAATTATTTTTATAAATTGAAGTGAACGATTGTATTCCTCCAAATGCAGTCATAAGTATTGCTGCAAATATCCCCAGAATAGAAATATATTGAGAAATCATATCATTTTGCTTGTCATTAATTTCTTTATATCTTCGTTCTATTTCAATTAAATCTTTATCAGCTTTCTCTTTGAAAGTTTCTATTGATTTAC
The DNA here is from genome assembly GCF_900097965.1 of Staphylococcus caeli. Taxonomy (GTDB): domain Bacteria; phylum Bacillota; class Bacilli; order Staphylococcales; family Staphylococcaceae; genus Staphylococcus; species Staphylococcus caeli. The sequence continues at coordinate 53,136 of NZ_FMPG01000013.1, read as the reverse complement.
TGAGACCTGAAATTTCTCGCTTTTGCTTCTCATATAAACCACGTTTTTGAGAAATCGCTAAATTTATATGCTCAATTATCTTATGCATTACAATAATGCCATTTTTTCCTTATCTTCAATCTTATCAATTTCTATAATAGCTTTAGTTTCTTTTGTTATTTCATCAAATTGAGAAGTACCCTTACTTAAATCGATATCCTCAGTTTTATATGTTTTTAATATATAGTCGTTTACCTTAGATTGAATTACGGTTACAAAATCAGTTTCCATTTCTTCATCTTTATCTAATTCTATATCCATTGAAAATATTATATCTGTCAGTGATGAGTATGGGATATATTGAGGCTCAATACTTTGACAAATGTTTTGTAATTTATCTACATCAAAATTTTCTCCACTATAATCACTAGGTCTTTCTGTATATTCTCTATACTCCGAATTAAATATCATATCAATTTCTTGTTTACTTTTATTAAAATCTATTTTCCATTCATCTTTTAAATCTTTTACAGATACTAGCTTACTGTTTGACATTAAAAGCTTCCTCTATATTCTCAAAGTTATAACTTGGTCTTTTGTTATTATATTTTATTTCATCTTCTTGTTCTCTCCAAAATTGGTGATTATGGCTAATTTTCACTAGCTTAAATGGATCCACATCTATTAAAAGATCTATTATTTCATTCACTTCTCCAGAATTTAATTTCATCGAATTTACACCCAACTCTTCAATAGGTCTATTTTTGTATTTTTTATATTTTTCATAGACATCAGGGACAACTGGTCCATACAACCAAGCTTCCATTTTATCGTTATTAAACATCTCTTCTGCTAACTCTCTATTATTTTCAAGCATAAACCCTAAAGTAAAATACATGATTTTTTGTAATTGTAAATTTGTAATAGGAGTGTCTATAACGTTTGCTCTATGCAGAATATGGTCCGCTAATTCTCTCATTATCATCAACCTCCCCTAGTGTATCTCTTGATATATTAAAAAAGACAGTACATTATGTACCGTCATAGTTGTCAATCAACTCTCTCATTTATTATATACCTTTTTATATTATTCGTAAACTTTACATCTAGGCAAGAATTACGTACATTCAAGCAATTTTGAACTATTTAAATTCATGTCATATTATAATTTCAAAAAAATTATAATAAATAGAAATGGAGTAATACAATGGAAAACTATAATTTAAAAAGTATTGATAGAAGTTTAAATACAATTGCTAGCCACTATGCATACAAAGATAAACAAAAAGAATCAACTATTAATAATATTTGGAGTTTGTTAAACTCTTCAAGAATCATAGAGATATTTCACTTCTTGTCTTTGATTGCTATTTTTAAGTTTATATTATTATTTTTACATATCATTAAAAGTAACCACTTTCAATTACCTATATTCAAAGAAATAGGCTCGTGGAAATGGTTGAATTTATTGAATATCTCTTTATACCCTATATATGAATTTCTCGTATATTTCTTTGTTTTTCTTTTTATAATAACAGCGATCAATGTAACTACTAGACATACTTCGTTTACCTTAGGTGCAATTGGTGATATTGCTGAAAAATATTTTGTAATTGTTTTCAATATCATCGGTATTATTTTCATGGCAAACTATATTTTCCAATTTAACCATGAACTATCATTGTCCTTAAAGCATACAGATTTACCAATGTTTTTCACTATTACTATGCTCATCTTCTATTTTATATGCGTTCCAATTATGACATGGTCAGAATCAAAGCGCATAAATTCTCATTATAGGTAACAAACAAACCCACTCCCCCGTTCAGAGGAAGTGGGTTGTCATAATAAAATATTATGTTTAACTTTCTACTCACTTGATTTAGCTTTATTGATTTTGTAAATAGCAAATATGATTACAATCACTATGGTTATTAAATCAAATGAATGTATAAAGGCATCTCCAAATGGTTTATCTTGCCAAAAATAACGGATATTAAATAATAAAATAGATTGTATAAAAACCGCGATAAATGCACCTATAGTCCATTTATTAAATAAAAAACAATAACCTATAAAACACAGAGTAATTATTGTTATTACTAGCATTAGTATATGAGGCGTCATATCATCAACTCCTCTTTAATTTTTTACATAATAATTAAAGTAATTGCTTTGGTAACTACCCATGCTGAATTATTATCCAAACCTAATCCTTTAACATTATTATAAATTTCATTTTCTACATCTTCAGTAAATTGGTCAACAGTTTGAACTGCAGCCCATAATCTACTTTGTGATTTTAGTTTAGTTTTTACATTTTTAGGCAATGTTTTCCACGCTTGCTTTATTACTGATTTCGCTATGCCTACTTTACCTCTATCTGACGTTCCATCTTTAGCAATTCCTTTAGCTGCTGCAGTGTTTCTGAGTAAGTCCATTTGTTGAGAATTGTTATAACCATTTGCTTTAACTAAATACCTAAAACTATCTTGTGCCTCTGGAGAAAAAGCTTGCCATTGTTTTTCTTGTTGCACTTTACTAGATACTACATCTTGCTCTTGAGTCACATTTTCAGCATTTGCCACAGAATGTACACCTTCTGAAACACCCGTCATTAATAAAGCACCTACTATACTAGCCGATAAAACTTTTTTCAAAACAAAAACCCCTCTCCTTAAATATTGTGTTACGCTTTATTTTTATCATATTGTGTAGTTAGGTTTTGTTTTATTGCTTATATGTCTTAATTTAGTTCCTAATCGTCTTATCAGAATTATTATATGTAACAAAACCACCCACCAGAACTCATACTGATGGGTGGTTATTATTAACTAACTACCTTTTTTGAAATTTTCTTTGAATCCTTTTTTAATATCCTCAATCATGGAACTACTACCTACTAGGTTTGAAAATGTACTCATTACAAAAGTTATTATTTTTCCAATGATATCCATATAGCATTCTCCTTTACTATATAGATACCTTGTTTACAATAAAATAATCATACTCGTAACATAATATAGCTTCAATCCTCAAACGGAACATCATCTATAATTTTAGTTCTATTCGGGTACTTCTTATCCATTTCCTCTTCTGCTTCATCATCCCACTCACCTACATTAATGATTACCGGTGTATCACCAGTGAGTTCATGCTTATCTGTAAATAGTGTATGGTATTTGCCAAGTAGATCACGCGCTTTTAAACGGTCACTTATCTTAATAGGTACTTCCACCATCTCAACACTTTCATTGTAAATGATGTTGTATTTGCCAGTATCTGGATTCTTAACGTATTCACCACGTTTAGTGACGACCTCTTTCATTTCTGTTTCTTCCCCTACTGCTGCATTAGATAATAGATGTAGTATCTCATTTGCAGAAAGCACGTTATCATCAATAACCTTACTTTTAACCTCATTGAGATAGTTTGCTACCTTTTCATTCTTAAGCAACCTATAGCCTTGTGTGTGGGCGCTCTGTGGGCTATACCCTGCCTTAATAGCCGACTGTGTTAAGTTTAGAGTCTTTAGGTATTCAGATACAAATTTCTCTTGTCTTGGATTTAATTCGCTCATTTAATCACCTCTTCTTTAAACTTTGATATCTTCGCCAGTTGGCGTATAAAGTTCGTGATAAAATGGTGTATTTCCTGCCGATTTTCCGTTGTGTATCATTTGCTTTTGAACATTGTATTCATCAGCCAAACGATTAATCTGTCTATCAGCATAATTAATTGAATTATCATATTGAGCTCTTAAATCAAGCACCTTACTTTTAGCTTCACGATATTCATTGCGTATATTTAATAAATTATTTGCTTCTTCTTCATATTTCTCTTGGTACTCAAGCTCTAACAATTGTGCGTGTTTAGCTACTTGCTTTGATTGTACTTGAATTACTTCTGGTAACGTATCAATCATAACTGCAAACCGTCTTGATTTACGTTGTATTTCATCTTCTAATTGTTGCAGATCTTCTTGTAATTCCTCTGATTTTTCAATCTCATTATTAATAACAAAATCTTTATACTTATTCTTTAATTGCTGCAATGCTTCTTCTTGCTCACCTAATTCTCTTGATAAAGCTTTAATACTTTGTTCATAATCCAATACATATTGAATAGCTTTTTGTATTGCTTCATTATTTTTCATGAATTATCCTCCCTAATACTGAAACAGCTCTCTGTTTTGAGCTATTTGGTTTGTTCTTTTACTATCATCTTTTATGTTCATGATTTTCTCACGCTTTTCATTACGTTCAATATCAGTTAAATGATCATTCGGATTCTGTTTCTTTTGCTCTTCAATTTCTGCTTGCTTCTTTTCTGTAAATTTATTTAATCGGTATTGCTGTATATCGGTAAGTTCCAGTTCATCTACCATTTCATTTAAATGTTCATTAGATAAGTAATTTGTGTTCAATTCTACCTCGCCCCTCTTCTTTAATTTGTTTAGCGTGTGCTTCATTACGTTCACGTCGTTTGATTTCCCTTAGTTCATTTCTTTTTGTACGATCATCTATTACTAGTTCATACAATTCCGACTTTAATCTATCTATAATGTCTGGTATATAAGTAGCATTAGATTTCATGTATCGCTTAATATCATTCTGTTCATTAATGGTGTACTTACCTATCACCTTGTAAAAGGCTTTTAGGTCTCTTTGACTCTTACGCACAAACTTATCAAGATTCTGCTTTTGTTCCATTATCTCTATTGCTAATTTTTCTAAAGGGAAAGATTCATAGTAAATTTGATGTAGATATTCGTCACTAGCTAAATGAGGATAAGTACGGTCATACATCATTTCTATATCTTCTTCTGCGCCACTTATCTTTTCTGAGATGTAGTAAGGATTAAACCTTGTAAGTAATTCATAATCACTAACTTCTCTTTTTATTTCATATGTCACTGGTGGCTCATATGTGCCATATACAAGCTCTGGTTGATTATCAATAATAATACTCACCTACTATACCTCTAGTTTCTTAATAGCTTCATATCGTCTCACACTGCCATCTATAAGCCTTTGTATGCTAAGCATAGCTTGTTGTTGCTCTTCCTTATTACTAATCATGTAATAGCCACGCTGTGCCTTCTTATAGCTACATCCAATCGCATATCCATGTTGTTCAATTAAGTTACTAATTACTGATCTAATCCATCGTTCATTAGTGCTATTTATCTCACAACCTAATTGATTTAATATCTTTTCTTTAGTAATATATTTATTCGAAGCATTTCTTATCACGTTGAGTACCTGCAAGTGGTCATCGGGTAAGGTTTGCTTCTTTTTTTCTGGCGTTGAAGTTGTCATTTAATCACCTCGATTCTTTTTACTTTATACAGTAATTATACCATTTTTACACGTTTATAACAAACTAACGTTCGCTATTTTACAGTGTTTTAAAACTGTTAATCATTCTTCAAATAACTATCACTAAAGACTTCAAACAGTATATTCATACATAATCACACTATACCATTACAAGAACTAATGTTCGTTTTTGCGTATTTAATTAAATTTTTCTTATCTAACTCACAATGATACAATCATTGTCAAAAGGTTATTATAATAGGTGGTTTTCCATGAAAAAATATCTATTCGTTATCACTACTATTCTTGCTATCATATTAGGTTTCTACATATATATCGGTGCAACATTCAACATCTATTCGTTACATTTATCCCCTCAAATATTAATCGGAATCTTCTTGATACTTGCAGGAATCGTTCAATTACTAGGTGCTCTAAAACCATATTTAGCTTATTTATTTATACTCGTTGGAACTGTTTTACTAATTTTAAATTAACAAGCCAAAGGAGAGTTACTATGAGTTTACCTGTTGCTATAATATTAGGAATTATCGCTATACCTATTTACGCTTACTTCTGGGCGTTTATATTCCTTTGGGAAAATAAGAGAAGAGTTAAACGTAACAACTTTGATCCAATGACTAAGAAGCAATTTAATTTATTACTAATAGTACATGCTATCTGTGCTGCAGGCTTTGTAATACTTGCTATTTACACAAGCTATTTTAAATAAGTTACTAAAACCAGATTGCTGATCTAGCAATATCTATATAGATTCCAACGTTCTGAGAAAATATAATGTTAATCTTTTTTGATTAATATCTACGTATCCAAAAAGCTGACGCACCAAATTAGTGCACTAGCTGCTAATATAAAAAAGTGAGGGAACGATTCGTTCCCTCAGATCATGACGTCGTATTTCACGCCCCCCTTTATATGCTTGATATAAGCATTTGTAATCGTTATTCAGAATATATATAACCCACACAAATCATAGCTGCTAGCATTTTCTAGCAAAAAGGGAGCACCAATATAGGTACCCCCTTGTGAAACCATTACAATTACTTACGGAATATAATCCCATACTGTCTTATGAAATTGATTTTTTGCTACCTTTTCAACCTATAATCTTCACCAGACATTTTTATAGTTGTTGTATTTTTCATCATTCTAGAGAATATTTTTGAAAGGTCTTTATCTCCAGCTAGTTCTTGTTCAGTGTTATTTGTAGTAAAAATATTGTTTTGTCCAGTTCTTAAATTAAGCACATCGAACATTTTTGATTTCCCATAATTTGTGAGAGAAGTTCCATAATCATCAAGAACTAAGAAATCAACACTTTTAATAATTCTATCTAATTCTTTTTCAGTCATCTCAGAATTTTTATTATAAGTATCTCTGTAGGTAGATACTAATTGAGCAACATCAGCGAATAATACAGTGTATCCTTGCGCTTTTAATTCATAAAGGGCTGACATAGCCAAATGTGATTTCCCTATCCCAAATGACCCCTGTAAAAGCAATGAGCGCTTATTTTCTTTTTCCATTGAAAATTTAGAAACATATCTTTGAATGATTTCTTTTGATCTAGTTAAATTCTCATTTGGTGGAATATAATTATCAAACGTAGCATTTTTCAAATCCTCATTTAACATTGAATGATTAAAAATACTATTAATTTTTCCACGTTTAATCCTATCTTTATACCTACTAGTGTTATTTTTAGCTAATTCAATCATTTCGCAATCACAACCTATACGCACTTCACTACCATTGCTAAACTTCACATAATCATATAGATTGCCACAACGTTCACATCTCAAATCATTTTCTTGTTCTTCAATGCTATATTTCAATTTAGACTTCATATCTTTTAGCTCAGAATTCATCCCCATATCGTTTATACTTTTCATAATAGCCCTCCATTATCAAATGCATTCAAGTACTGTTGTCTTTCTGGCGAATTAAGCCAATCATCATTTTCATTACTTGAATTATTTTTTTCTCGTTTATTCTTTCTAGCTTGTACATCTTCTATTGATTTTATATTGTCGTTATACCAAGATTTCAGAATCGCATTTGTATAACTCCAATTTGTTACATTTTGATTCACTGCTTCTTTTAGTGCTTCAATAACAACCTCTTCACCATTTTCTCCAAAGTCATTTAACCAATCTTTTATTTGATCTATAATTATCGGTCTCATAATTCCAAAACCATTTTTCTGATAGAAATCATATACGTTGGATTGTTGTGGTATCTCACTACTACTACTTGTATTATTTAATCTTGTATTATTAATACTTGTAGTATTCTCTTTAACATTTGTGTTAATAGGTGTGTTAACAGAATTATCAATAGGGGTATTATCATTTGTGTTAATAGGTCTTAACATTTCTGTTAAAGGGTAGAGTTTTCTTTTCTTTATTTCATTACCATTTCTAATAAACTCAACTTTTAAATACCCATACTCTTTTAATTTTTTAATACGTCTAGAAATAGTTACTTTTGTCACTTCATACAACTTAGCAAAGTAATTGTTACTTGCTGTACAGTATCCATACTTATTACTAAGTGCTGTTATTTCTGCAAATAATAACTTTTCACTATCAGTTAACCGGTTGTCATATCTGACATTTGCAGTGATTATTGAGTAATAACTTGGTTTTTCCATCTATTCACCTCTTTTTTAAAGCCATTTTTACAAATCATCACTATCAAATACGTTTAATTTTTGATATAATATGTCTGTAATTATTTACTTAAATATCTTATTTTGCGCATCGTCATTCTGCTTGCCGGCTTGTGGTGATGCGTTTTTTTCTTTCTCTAACAACTTACTAAATTGAGCAGTCAAACTGTCGAATCTTTCTAAATACATTGTTAAAAGGTCTGTAGTTTGTTCGTGTTGTATGCGTGATTCGATATACCCCATTACATAATGTTCTCTAGCGTTATTATTTGTGAGATCTTTAAATCTATACATATCATCACCATGCCACGTATGCGCTGTTAGAACGTCATTGATTTTGTCCTTCAAAACTTCAAATTCACATAGTAAATCTTCTTTATTCCAATTCATTTTCTATTCCTCCACTTCTATATTTCCAGCAATATATTCATGCGCCCATTCAAGTATCCCCATAAGGTGTTGCTTCCGATTCGTTGTATAAGGATGTTCACCTTTATCATCAATTACACTTGCATGATATACAGTGGCGGTTTCTTTCGATACGTCATCTAGCGTTGTATTAACTTCGTTCAAAATTAAAAATTCTTCTGATTCGAAATCTAAATTCTTTAGAATATTCCATATATTTTTATTTACCATTTTTAATACACTTTCTAAAAACTGCTCTGTATTCACTGCTGAATCAGTAATAAAGTTATAGTTAACTTTCAATTTTTCTGTATGGTTAATAATGTTATCAATTTGCTTTACTACCTTTGATAATTTATATTTTTGTTCTAAATTCATTTTATTCATGCTCCTTTAATTTGAATTTCTTACTTAATACCAGTGCTCCCATACTTAAGTACATGCACGTTACAAAACTGATAAATATATCTTCTGTATGCAGTGCCAACAATATAGTGATTGTAATGATTAAACTCATTAACAATAGATAAAGTTTCATCACAACCACTCTCCATTTTTTAATTTGAGCCATTGCTCGAACTTTTCTATCTTTATAACTACTAGAGTACTACTCAAACTTAAATACATATCTTTTACACCTCTATCGTTCTCTTTGTACTCATTTAGCAACCTCGAAGTAGTTGATCTACTGAAACCAAATAACTCTCCAATAGCTTTAGGTGCGCAGTAGATTGGATTTGCTATTACTTGTTCTGGTTCTAGCACTGTATTTTGTTTCGTTGCTTTATCTTGCATTTTGTGAACTGACATTATTTGACCTCCTTATAACTTTGCCATAATTGAATTACTAAATAATTCATCAATAGACATTCCATATAACTCAGATAAAGTTTTTGCTTCAGGTAAAGTAAAGTTTGCCTTCCCTGTTTCCTTTAACTGATAGCGTTGTGGTGATATATTCAGTTTCTTTGCAACTGACGTTTGTGTATCACCATGTTCACGTCTCGCAATATATAAAACTGGATGTGCTAAATTTGCCATTTCCTCACCTCCTTAAAACAACATATATAGTTGTTATTTTTTATTGCAACTGAATCATATCATTGTCATATATTCGGTGTCAACTTTATTTGTTTACATTAATTTAAAATGCAACGTTTATATGTTATTATGTCGATGAGGTGATTTAATGATTAATTTCAATTTAAAAGAGATTTTAGATGATAAGGATATGACTATAAGTAAACTAAATGAATTAACTGGTATATCAAGAAATTCCTTGAGTTTATTATTAAATGGAAAAAGTAGAGGGATACAATTTGACACATTAGAAAAAATTGTAAATGCCTTGAACGTCAATATTGAGGATTTATTTTCACAATCATTCAATACATTAAAATTTAAAGTCGAAAATAAAAAATACTTTTTTCAAGATAAAGAAATTGAAGCTTTCTTAGATTTCAAAACCAGTAAAGAACTTACAAATATAAACAATACAACTTCCTATTCTTTAAAATGCGATTTTGAGTTAGATAATATTAAATATCAAAAAATTATTCCTTATGTATTTTCTATTGAATTCTCAAACGAAAATTCAATATATATATATATTGATTTATATTATGATAATTTTTCAGATGTTTTAAAAATCCTATATTCTACTTTCGGCAATTTAAAAGCTCAACATTTGTTAGTTAATTACATCACAGATAACATTTTAAATTTAGAAAAAGACAAAACTAATATTATCGATATTAACAATGTGAATGTTTACACTAGACAATATGAACCTAGAATTAATAGTGTTAAGTCACTAGCTTTAAATAACAATAATCTTTTGAAAGAAAGTGAATTCAATCGGTACATAAATTCAATAGAAAATCTTTACGGCTATAATGTCCAACTAGATAACGAAATAATAATTTCTAAAAGGCAACACTAACCCCTACACAAAGGAGCATTACTGTGGAGTATATTGTAGGAATAGTAATCAACGTCATAAATTTCATATTAAGCACAATACTCGATGGTTACTTGTATACTAAAGAGTTTATTGAAGAGAGAAAGAAGAATAAGGAATAGCCACCCACTACGTGTCTTTGCACACGTACGCCCTACTTTAAGGTTGTGAGATACATAGTAATATTCAAATAATATAAGAGAGAAGTGATTGATTGAATGTATTTATTGAATTTTTAAAAGATTTGAACCTACCAGTTTGGATAATCATTGGTATTTTTACAATTTACTATCTACTAAAGTTTTCTTTTTCGTTTTTTAGTAACTTTAGTGTTTTTGAAATAATAAAGAAACATTTTCAAAAGTGGAAAAAATATTTAATTATGCTTGTTTCAATATTAATATTGACAATTGCTGGTACTGCCGCCAATTATCTATTTTTAGATATGGCAGTGCACAATCAGAAGCATTTATTTAATTACTTATTCTTTTATTCATTTGTACTTTTGCTTTGTTTAATTTTGTTTGCTATCATATCATCCTTTTCAGCTTACCAACTTGCCAAAATATCAAATAACCTAACTCAAAAGTTTAAATATGATTATAAATTACATAAAAATATAACAATCAAAGAAAATTCACTAATAAATAAACTATCAATTGATTACAATCATTCTGTAAATCTAAATAGGCCAAAAATATATATTGATTCTAAGAAAATGGAAAAAACCAACAAAAATGCTATCAAAAAACTCAAAAAGAGAACTTATAAAATCATGCCTTTAACTAGAATTTACCTGACCATATTTTATTCACTATTTTTCTTATCTATACTTTTTAATACTTTTTTAATATGCGTTATCATTAATACAAAATTCGAATATTTACTTCTTACTATATATGCATTAGTTATAATTATTTTTATTGCTCAATGTATATCAATGTTTAAACTGATTGATAACATGTATAACTACGACCATCTAAAACACTATAGAGAAGAGAATGACGAAGATGACAAGGAGTGATGACAAATGTGGCATGAGCAATTCACTAATAAGCACAATAAAACACAGTATCGTTTCTACGAGAAGTACAAAGACCCATACACAGACAAGTGGAAGCGTGTGAGTGTTGTACTTAATAAGAATGGCAAGCAATCACAGAAAGAAGCTCAGAAGCTCTTGAATGAGCGTATAGAGAGCAAGTTAAACGATAAGACACCAACAGACCTAAAAACACTTACCTTTCACCAAGCGTGCGATGAGTGGCTAGAACATTATAAAAATCATTCTGGGTCTAAAACTACCACTATCAAAGAAAAAACGAGCAATACTAACACTGTAAAATCTGCTATAAATAAAGATGTTCTTATTAATAAGATTACACATACATACTTACAAGACATCATAAATGAATGGGCTAAATCACATAGTACAGGACACGTTCAATCACTTGTTATTGTTATTCGTTCCGTATTCAAATATACGTTTAAATATTATGATCTGCATGATATTAGTATTTTAGATAAAATAGATATTCCAAAGAAGGCTAAAACTAGAAATGAACTTCAAGCTAAACGTAATAATTATTTAGAAGATAGTGAAGTAAAAGAATTATTAGAGTGCTTTGACTATCTAATTAAACATAAGAGCCATGCTACACGTAAACGTAACTATGAAATGGTAAAAGCATTAGTAGAGTTTCAAATTAACAATGGTATGCGCATTGGCGAACTCCTGGCAATCAAGACAGACAATGTAGAAGTTGAAAATAAAACGTTAGAGATTGATGGCACAATAAATTGGGTTACTGATGCAGAAACTGGAGCATTCGGCGTTAAAGAAACCACTAAAACAAGTAAGAGTTACAGAACAATAGGAATCACAACTCAAAGTATTAATTTACTTAAAACACTCATGCTAGAAAATAAAAAAGAGAATCAATGGAATGATAAATTTATTGATAGAGGTTATATATTTACTAATACTGCTGGTAGCCCTATTGACTTAAACAAGGTGAACAATATAATTAAAGAAGCAACTGATATTAGTTCGATTAAAAAACGTGTAACAACGCACACATTACGTCATACACATATATCTACACTTGCACAGTTAGGAATAAACCTAAAAGCTATACAAGATAGAGTTGGCCACAGTGACTACAAAACCACATTAGAAATATACACCCATGTTACAGATCAGATGGCTAAAGATATGATGAATAAGTTAGAAGAGGCGAAACAACTATGAATTCACTAATAACAGCATTATTAATAACATTAGCTATTGCTATAGTTTCTCAATGGATAATAATAGGAGTTATTATGTCATTAAAGCAAGAGGAAAATATAGATGTAACATATACACTTTTATTTATAGCTTATATAGTCATTTTCATATTATGTAAGGAGCAAATTGAATTGCACTTTTATGAAATCAGTCTGACATTTATAATTATTTCTCTTATTCTTAATTGGATTTATTCAAATTATTTGTATGTGAATAACGATACTCCTGTCGAAGAAAAGGGCAAAAGTATAGCCGAATTATTCATAGTATTAATCGACTCTATAAAACTAATAACACCCAAAAATATAAAAAATATAAATCAAGATATCAAAAAAGAAGTGAAACTTTCGATTAATAAACAGCGAATAATTTTATATGCATTAGCTTTTATATGTAGTATCTTCGCTCATTACGGAACAAACAAGCCTTTAGATTCATCATTCACTACTTTTATAATTTTTGATGTTGCTTTCACTCTTTTTTTAGAAAAATATTACTTCAAAACTTAAAAATATATTATTTTATGTTCCTTTGTTTTAGACAAACTTTTTAACAACGCCCTTTTTCTGCCCTTTTTATTATAAATCAAACCACAAAAATAACCCCGCAGGTATATGCCTACGGGGTTTTCAGATACAATATCTATTATTGTTCTTCTTTAACATATGGTAATAATGCCATATGACGAGAACGTTTAATAGCTAATGTCAACATACGTTGATATTTAGCTGAAGTACCTGTTACACGACGTGGTAAAATTTTACCGCGTTCTGAGATAAAACGTTTTAATAATTCTGTGTCTTTATAGTCGATGTGTGTAATTCCGTTTGCTGTGAAATAACAAACCTTTTTACGACGACGACCGCCTCTTCTTGGTCCACCTGCCATGGTAATTGCCTCCTTTTAAGAAATTTTCAATTTATATGTTCGATATAATTAGAATGGTAAGTCATCATCACTAATATCAATAGGGCCGTTTGCATTTGCAAATGGATTGTCAGATTGATTATTGTTTGATGAACTGTTGTTATTGTTTTGATAAGATGACGTATTTTGACCTGATTGTTGTCCGCCAAAGTTTTGGAAATTATTATTTCCTTCTTGTGCGTGACGTTGGTTTTGATTTTTAGGTTCAAGGAATTGAACGCTATCACAAACGACTTCAGTGACAAAGATACGACGACCTTCTTGATTTTCATAGCTACGTGATTGAATGCGACCGTCAACGCCAGCTAAACTACCTTTAAACAAGTAATTGTTAACATTTTCTGCTTGTTTTCTAAAAACAACACAGTTAATGAAATCTGCTTCGCGTTCCCCTTGCGCATTTGTAAACGTACGGTTTACTGCTAGAGTAAAAGTCGCAACACTCACGCCTGAGGGTGTTGTTCTGTATTCTGGATCTTTCGTTAAACGACCTACTAAAACAACTCTATTTATCATTTAAACGACCCCCATCTATTATTTTCTTGTCTTATCTTCGTCTTCACGAATAACGATATAACGGATTACATCGTCAGAAATTTTAGCTAAACGTTGGAATTCGTCAGTAGCTACATTGTCGTTAGTTTGGATACGAACGATGTTGTAGTAACCTTCTGTGAAATCATTGATTTCGTAAGCTAGACGGCGTTTACCCCAGTCTTTTGCTTCCAAAACTTCTGATCCTTCAGAAGCTAAGATTCCGTTAAAACGTTCAACAACTGCTTTTTTAGCATCTTCTTCAATGTTCGGACGAACGATGTACATAACTTCATATGTTCTCATTGTATAATTGCACCTCCTTGTGGTCTATGCGGCTCATCATCATTTGCGATAAGCAAGGAATAATTTTCATTACTCACAATCAAGAATTATAGCACATGTCTTTACATTTTACAATGGGTTTCGCACGTGATACGTCTTGAAAATTTGCTTTTGTTTCATATGAAACATTATCCTTTTAATTCTTAAAATACCACCAAAAATAACAAATACAACTAAATTCAATTACTATCAATTAACTTTTAATTACAAAAATATTAAAAATTATAAAGCAATGTATAATTTATAAAATCAGGTTGTAAATGATTATACTTTCTACTAACATGACACTTGCATTCGAGAGAACAAAATCTCGTTGCATTACAAATATTCAAATGTACAATCTAATTACATATAAAGGAGTAAGTTATGTTTTCTTCTATTACTATTAAACGTTGCATGTTAGCAATGAGCATTATTTTCGCAATAATTGTACCATTAAGTACTGCAAAAGCAGCAGAAACGGCAAAACATCCAGAAGGGACTATGGGTGCTGCCTATCAATCCAATGATAATCAAAAATCAACCAAAGAAAGTAGCACAAAAATGCGATCTGCAGATCCAGCACCTGCACAGGAACCAACACAACAAGGCCAGCGTGTCATCGATATTTCAGAATGGCAAGGTGATTTAACTAGCAAACAAGTCAAAGCACTGAAGAAAAACAATCCATTTATCATTATTCGTGCACAATATGGCTCTGAAAGAGAAGATGCTTCATTAAAAAATAATATTAAAGTTTTAGAAAAGAATAATTTAGACTATGGTGTTTATTCATATAGTATGTATGAAAATCCTGATGATGCACGTTATGAGGCAAAACAATTACATGATCGTGCACCAAACGCAAGTTTCTATGTTAATGATTTTGAAGAAAATGCCGTTAAATCAGGAACAACAGAAGAGACGACTTCTGCTTGGTATGATGAAATGAAATCATTAGCTAAAAATAAAAAAGTACTATTTTATTCTAATGAAAGTTTCATGCTTGAAAATGCACAGAATGCGTTAGACGAATATGATGGTTACTGGTTCGCCAATTATTCTAAAACAGAAGCCGACCGTCCGCATGTTTTATGGCAATACACGGATAGCTATGATTCTCCAGAATTAAGCCAAGCGGTAGATGCCAACTATATCGGTCCTAATGTTAATGCAGATTGGTTTACTTCATAGTTAACTCCCTATAAAAAATTTATAATATGACGCAAAAAGGCGACATCCACACGATTACATGTGATGTCGCCTTTCTACATTTTAACAATTCAAACTCAAACTACACGTTAAATCTAAAGTGGACAACGTCGCCATCTTTCATGATGTAGTCTTTACCTTCTAATCGTTGCTTACCGGCTTCTTTCGCACCATTTTCACCGTTATGTTCAACATAGTCATCATAGCTCGTTACCTCAGCACGGATGAAGCCACGTTCGAAGTCTGTATGAATAATTCCAGCACATTGTGGCGCTGTCATACCTTTAATAAATGTCCATGCACGCACTTCTTGTACACCAGCAGTGAAGTAAGTAGCAAGTCCTAATAAGTCATATGTCGTACGAATTAGACGGTCTAAACCTGGCTCTTCAATGCCTAGATCTTCCAAGAACATTTCTCTATCTTCGTCTTCAAGCACTGCGATCTCTTCTTCAATCTTCGCACTAATTACAATTACTTCTGAATCTTCTTGAGCCGCATAGTCACGAATTGCTTTCACTTTTTCGTTGTCATCGTCACCGATTTCATCTTCGCCCACATTGGCAATATATAACATATCTTTCGATGTTAATAATTGTGCTTGTTTGACATATCTGTGATCTTCTTCTGTAAATTCTAAACTTCTTACAGGATGACCTTCTTCTAATGCTTCTTTAATTCTTGATAAAATACGTGCCTCATTAACCGCATCTTTATCTTTTTGACGTGCCATTTTTTCTACTTTTGGCAAACGTTTCTCTACTGATTCTAAATCAGCCAGTACTAATTCCATATTAATAACTTCAATGTCATCAATTGGGTTTACACGACCAGATACATGCGTTACGTTATCATCGTCGAATGCACGTACAACTTGGCAAATCGCGTCCACTTCACGAATGTGTGATAAGAATTTATTACCTAGTCCTTCACCTTTAGAAGCACCTTTAACAATACCTGCAATATCTGTAAATTCGAAAGTAGTTGGTAGTGTCTTTTTAGGTTGTACCATTTCTGTTAAAACGTTTAATCTGTGATCTGGCACTTCAACGATACCTACGTTAGGATCGATTGTTGCGAATGGATAGTTTGCTGCAAGCGCACCAGCTTTTGTTATTGCATTAAAAAGTGTAGACTTCCCTACGTTGGGTAAACCAACAATACCTGCTGTTAAAGCCATGATTTATTCTCCTTATTATTCAGTATCTTGCTGAGATACTAGTATTTTTTTTAGTTTTTTATCAAATGTTTGTCTAGGAATCATAATGCTGCGTTGACAATGTTCGCATTTTATTCGAATATCCGCACCAACACGAATAATTTTAAAACGATTCGTGCCACATGCATGTTGCTTTTTCATCTCTACAATATCATTTAAACCGTAATTTGATGTCATTCTGTAACACCTCCGACCGTTTTAACCTTGATTTTGCTGGTTTGCATCGTACTGAACCATCGTTGGCTGCGGCGTTTTAATTTCTTTAACTTTGAATAGTTTCAATATTTCTTTTCTTAAAATTCTGCCACCTGACGCACCTTCACCAGGTATCGTTTCAGCCGAGATTCTCAATATGAACTCGTTATTTGTTATCGAATTAACCCCAATAATTTCTGGCGTTGATATGAACAAGTAATATTTTGAACGTATCGTTTCAAAATATGTGTTAAGTACTTCTTCCACGTTATCAATATCTTCTTCAATTGCTACTGGAATATCTACAATCGCTTCACCATTTATTACAGAATAATTGGTGATTTCTCCGACACTACCATTTGGTAAAGTCGTTAGCTCACCTGAAATTGTGTTAATACGCATTGATCTTAACCCTATTGACTTCACTGTGCCTTCTGCTACTGGAGAGCCACCATTACTGATTTTAACATAATCTCCGACATCAAATTGATTTTCGAAAATAATGAAGAAACCTGTAATAATGTCCTTCACAACTGTTTGCGCACCAAAACCAACTGCTAAGCCGACAACACCAGCACTAGCAATGATACCACCGACGCTGATTCCAAATTTACTTAAAATGGTAGTCAATACTATAAACCATACCACATATGATACGACATTTTGAACTAATGATATTAATGTTTTAGATCGTTTTTTGTTGGCATTTTTTCCTTTATTTTGCATTTTAAAAAATTGCGCAATCCCTTTATTAAGAAACTGCAAAATAATCCAGGCTGCAGCGGCATAGATAATAATCATTATAATATTGGATAGTAAGGTTTGATATGTTTCTGGCTTCGTTAATGGTTCTATAATCGAATAAAGGATACTTTTAATTTGATTCAACCGTTTTCCCTCCTCAATCACTCTTATATAATTCTATTTTAACCATTTTAATACTGCAAAAAATCGAACTTCCGATTTAAATTTACATGCACGTTAAAATATATTTATAAATCCATAAAATATGCGACCTTAACTAGTTTATTAAAAATATGGCCTTTAGCAAAGTGTTTTAATAATATTTTTTCCTAACCATACTATTTTTTGTACCAACGATGTTCTTAATGCTAAAAAATAAACATATCTATCACTTTTGGACACTACGTCTTCACATATAAAACCACACTTCATCTATTAATCAGTATCAATAGTATAAAGTGTGGTACTAGGTATCGTCATACATTATTCAGTAATTTGTTTCTCGAAATCATTTTCCAACTTGAAAATGATAATACGTTCACCAGTTCTAGAACTTAAATCCGTATGGAAGCTTTTGACGTTTTCGCCAGTAATAGACAAAATAATATCATCTAATGCCTCTATGCCGGATTCTACAAGTTTAGAACGGGTTCTTTTAATCGTTAATAAACCTTCATTCGTTTCGCAAACTTTGTATTCTGCTTGAGTTAACACACCTTGCAAACTTACAATAATCATATCGCGCAGTATATCCGTTTTAACTGACAGAGAGCCGCGGCCAAGGAAGTCTTTTTCCCATTGTGTGATTGCTTTGCTGATTTCAGACTCGTAGTTACCTTTGGTCATTTTCATTAAATATGCATCTCCTGTAGCACCAAAATTATATATCAGAAAATTACTTTTAACAAAGATAACCGTACCATTTTTCTGCTATTTTCTCCATTGTTGTGCAACATTCCCCGGGAAATAATGACGTTAATATACGTACATTCGTACTACTTACAATCATTTATTATATTAATTAAACTATGACCAGTCTTCCCATTGATTATGTTCATCGACACTAGCCAGTCTGACCCAGCCATTTTCAACTTTTTGTTTGAATACCGGATCATTTTCCAACAAGCGTTTAATAAATGCTTTAGGTGCTTGAATAACGATCAACAACCTTATCGGTGAGTGATACATTTTATCATCGGCTGACATAACGGATTGCCAAGGTAAACCTGTTAACAAATCGCTCGCATTTCCTTGCATCACGCCTATACCAGCAGTCACAGATTGCGTGGTCTTACTGCCACTTCCGTAGTAATGTGGTGCAACGGTAGAGGCGTAATATTGTAAATTAATCCATTGTGCAACGAGTGCTGGACCTGCAATAATGTTCGCCAGTATTTGGCCATCTTCATCATGTTGCCAGTGATAGTTATGCAGAAATGCTCTTCCTGCTAAATCACTGTTTTGTGTTAATGTACGTTGCCCAATGATAAATGCAGCGTTTTTAGCTAGACCCCATTCTGGTCTAATTTCGCTCCAATCATTTGTAAGACGATGTACTTCATGAATCGGGTCACGTGTTGTTAAATTATTATTCGGCAATTGTGCGAGTCGTTTTTGATTTGCTCGATAGCTGATTTCAGGTAGCGCCGCTTCAATACGTTCAAATGCAGCTTGTGCCGCCTCCATAAGCTCAGGTACATAAGTCCAAGTGAGCTCATCCACAGAAGTTTGATGCTCAGCAGCAGCAAAGATTGTAGTTTCAGGAATGTTAATACCTTCTTCTCTTAACCCTATACGGACTTCCGGTAAATTACAAAGCTGCGCTAACACCTTCGCATTAAATCCACTTGCCGCACCACCACATGCACCACAATCTAATGAAGCTGCATATGGATTATTAGCACTTTGACTTCCATGACCACACATCACGACAAGTGGTGCAAAGTCTGAAGTTAAATCCATTAGTTTCAATGCTTGCAGTGCATAGCTTACTTTTTCAGTATTTGTAAAGCCTACTGGCAGGTCATGTTTCAAATGTAAATGGTGGGGGTGATGGGCTTGTTGATATGTTTGATAATCCAAAGTTAGCGCTGTATCTTCAGGTTTGCGCAACCAACGTGCATAGAACTTATGCATACCCATGCCTACACGTTTAGGTACAAAACTACGTGTAAACATTTGTATCGTTAGCCACGGACCACTTAATTCCGGTAATAATAAACTTGGAAGTACATTTTGTTTCATTTTTTTAAACGTATAAGTTACCGATTCTAATATGTGCTTACGCTGTTGAAATGCATTTGGCTCACGTTCATGCGTATATTCCTTAATTTGGTGTTGTGGCTGATTCATCACTGGTAGCGATGGATGACCATGCTTACTGCCTAACTCTAATTTCTCGATAGGTAAGCCGAAAAACCCTGCAAGGCCTATGGTTTCAAAAGGACCTGCAGACTCAATCTGTTTTCTAAATGGTTCTGAACGCACATCGATACAAAATGCCATTTGCACTTCAGTATGGTTTTGCATTTGCACATCACTAACATTTGTTTGTGCATCATGTCGCTGTTCTGGGACTAACATCTCTTTTAATTGTTGGTTATAGCTTGCTTCCCATGCTTCTAACCATAATTTTCTACATAATTGATTATTAAATTGGCGAGAAAATGCGATATAGTTCTGTTGTTCATGCTCTGACATAGTTTGCCAATCCTCTACAGAACAACCGCCCCATTCTAACCATGATTGAATGTGTGATTTCAAATGTTTCTCGTTTGAATGACTTAAGTCTTCTGGCTCTGTCACTGGTAAATAAGGTGCGACAATCGCCCATTCCATAGCAAGTCGAATGGCCAGATATGAAAATACTAAATCATGTGCTTTATCATGTTGTTCATCATGCCATAACATCATGCCAGCCCAACCTGGTAATGACAGTAAATGATTCTCTAAATAGGTTTGTATATCAGCTTCCGCAATTTCTAATCGTGTTAACACGGTATCCATCAATTCTGATGCATCTTTTGGTAAATCTTTCAATCGCACGCGTTGCTGTTTCGAAAGTGCTGGATCATGCACTATGAGTTGTTGCCATGCATAAAACAACCCTTTATCGCGATTGGGCATAGTCCACCCAGATTGTGCATCATCCAGATATAATTTGCACCATTTTATCATGTGATAATCTACGGTATCGATTAGTTTTTCATTATTTTGATCAACAATATATGTACTCTTTAATGGTACTAAACGTGTGCTATGTTGGCGTGTAGCATTAGTTGAATCTTTACCCTTGTATTGTGCGACCAACGTATCCAGCTGCTTGTTTAAATCTGTAGCTTTAGATAATGATTGTAATTTCAAAGCATTACGTCCATATTGTTCTGCTGCCATTCTAGGTATCGTTAACGTCGTATCATCAAGCCATTGTTGTAAACGACGCTCCAATATAACATCGTCTATTTCGCCTTGTTGATGTGCTTGTAAAATCACCATTCGTGGCGGATACATATCTACTTTACGTGCATCTTTTAACCATTGTGCAATTTCATCAAATGTCTTGTCTTCTAAATTCGCCCATGGACTTCTAGCAGCGAACACTGAAATGGGTGACAAAGGTACAATTACACGACTGGCATGCGTCACTTTGTTATATAATGTGTCTGTTGATGTGTAATTTGATTTTCCCATTTTAATGTCCTCCTTTAGATATGTAGGATTTTAGATAATTTGGATGCCGCTCAACGGTTTCCATTTTCGCATCGCCTAAACGCACTATCCACATATAAATGATTGAAAATGCGACCGACGAACGGTGACGTGCAATCCATGTACTCATCAAGCTACCAAATAGTAACAACAACGCGACAATCACAACGGCGAACATCGGCGGCTGAGCACTATCGAATGCAATCATGTGCAAGGCATGGCTAAAGAAATGATGGACAATATAATAAACTGCACCAACAACAATTAGGATGATTAAGCCCATGATACGACCAAATCTACCTTCACCAAATGCCACGAGCTGTGTCCAAGATACAGATAAGGACCACGCTAAGATTAAGCCACTGACCAAACGATAACCTTGCTCAGGTGCAGATAACCAGAACCCTAATCCAATTGCTAATGCTAAACCACGACCAGCTAAGATCCATAGATAAGACATTCTTTCATTGGCACGACTCGGTACACTAAAGTGGCGTACCGCTGATCCTGAACGTAAAAATAACGTGGCTTTGAATAAACCATGCAAGATTAAATGAATGATTGCAGGGATATAAGCACCTAATACACATTGGATGAGCATAAAGCCCATTTGTCCAATAGTCGAACCGACCAACAAGCGTTTATAATCTACGTGAACAAGACTGATACCAGAGCCTATAACTACCGAGATACTGGCGAAAAATAATAATACCAACGTCGCAAGGTCACCATTAAATATAGGAGAGAAACGCGTCAACATAATACCACCTGCATTCACGATACCTGCATGCATAATTGCAGAAACTGGTGTCGGCGCTGCAACTGATTCAATTAACCAACGTTGAAATGGCCATTGCGCTGCCGGAATCATGACCGCTAATACAATTAATAGATTGATACCAAACTTAGACCACGCATCGATTTGATTCAAATTTGTTTCTGTAAAAATAGCATGAAAACGCCACTCTCCTGTTGCAATACCTAACCACAGCACTGCGACGAAGAGCGCAAACCATCCTAAGAAGAACAATTTCCCCGTCACGACTGTTGCAACTCTTGTCACTTTCCACGCCTTTTTGAGACTCATGAGTAGCGCCAAACCTACCAATGTGAAGCCCCAACAAACAACCATCAAGCGCATATCATCGCTCAACCAAGCCATTGCTACAAAACTCGTCGTGCATGTAAATAACATGAAATATTTTCTATATTTTTTGTCACTAGATAAATAACGCACACAATAACGTTGGATAATTAAGCCAATCATTAAGACAAAACATGACATGAGCCACGCTAATATATCTGAATACCATAAACCTACCGTTATATTTTTAGATGCTCCGATTAAACCTACTAATGCGACGAATGGCGGTAATGTTAAGAGACATATATGTATACGTACATATGCGACGGGTATACGTTTATTTAAAAATATTATTCCACTGAGGACTGAAATAATAATAGTGATGAAAAATATAGTTAAGAGTGTAGACACATCGAGTAGTGTGAACATATCAGATTCTCCTTTGTACGATAGATTTATTGGAAATTGAACATTGTTTATAGCAGAAATATATTGTTCTCAAGATTTAAAAAAGCCGACAATCTATAATAAACCTTACTCGATTTATTATCATTGTCGGCTTCATTACAACGCACTTTATATCAATATGTAGTGATTTGCTTTGCTACCATTATTATATGTATATGTAAGTAAAAATTTGTTATTGAATGTTTAAAGTCACATGAATATGCCGTACGATTTTCACTTTTAGCTATTGTTTGTCCACTTTTTCAATTTGCCAATTTATCTATTAACATCTTGCTAAAGCTTCCACACCTTAATAAAAGCGCCCTTCAACGACTATCATTATCTTTATTTAATATTATCACGATAACTTTATTATTCGTTATTGTCAAGAATGTGGGGCTGAAATTAGTCTAGAAGTTGGTGATATCATGTTCAGCATCATATTTGTATCTTTAATAGCCTCTATGCTAGTAGGAGTAACACTTACGTTGTTTCTTATTGGCTTAATAAACGTGATAGATAATTAAACGACGACGCAGTCAATACACCAAAAGAGCCCGATAACTATTCACAGTAGTTATCGGGCTCGGTGCTTATCATGCTTAGCATCATATTTGTTAATTGCATTATAATGCCATAGTGGGTAGCAATGCAAAAGCTATAGTGTTAATTGACTTAATAAAATTTAGGGGGCTAGGATTGCTAAGCGCTATCCTTATCTTAAAATCTCAATTATTTATAAAAATCCTTTTGCTTTAATATAATCATAGTTTCCCTCAAATCTCTCTAACTTTTCATCTTTTAACAAGTAAGTCGTATTAAACAGCTTATTAAGAAAGTATCTATCATGTGAAACTGCAATTACAGACCCTTTATAATCTAATAAAGCATCTTCTATAGTTTCCTTTGCTTCTATGTCTAAATGGTTCGTAGGCTCGTCTAAAACAAGCAAATTATAATCAGTATTTACAATTTGTGCCCATCTTAATCTTATTTTTTCCCCTCCACTTAGATCTTTAACCTTTCTAAACACGTCTTTACCATAGAACATAAAATTAGCTAAAATATGTCTAGCCTGACCTTCTGAAACATTGACTTTTTCACGAATTGTATTCAACAGAGTATCATTGTTATCACTTTCAAATTCATGTTGTGAAAGATAACCAACTTTTAAATTGGTTGCAGTTTTAATTGACCCTTCATCTACTGAAGTGATTCCTAAAATAATTTTTAACAATGTAGATTTACCAGCACCATTATCTCCTATAATAGCGACATGTTCTCCTCTTCTAATTAACATATTTACATTTTCAAATAGTAAATAGTCGTATCCTTTAGCAACGTTTTCCATTTCAATAACTCTATTAGAAACTCGTTTACCTTCCCCTAGTTCCATATTCATTTTTTTAGCATCTAATCTTGGTTTTTCTAACCGTTTAATACGATTTAAAGCTCTTTCCATACTTTTAGCTCGACGATACATTGAAGCATTCGGTGGTTTCGCTTGGCTTGCCCATGTTCTTAATTGCTTTATAGATTCTTTCATTTTTTTATTTTCTTCTGTTGTGTTTTATAAGATTCGAATTCGACTAACAGTCTTTTTTCTCTTTCTTCAACAAAGTATGAATAATTTCCATTATAAGTATGAAGCGTTTTTTGATCTATTTCTAAAATTTGAGTTACTGTTTTATCTAAAAAATAACGATCATGAGAAACAATTACAGTAGCACCTTCATAATTTTCTATATAGTTAGATAACCATTCTATAGATTTATAATCAAGATGATTTGTTGGTTCATCTAAAAGTAGCAAGTCTGTAGATTTAATTAATATCTGTGCAAGGCCTACTTTTGTACGTTCTCCTCCTGATAAAGTTCCCCATTCTGTTTCAAGTAAATGCGTGATATTTAAACCATGCGTTACTTTACGTATTTTAGCATCTATCTCATAACCACCATTTTCTTCATAATATGTCTGTAATTCACCATAGCGAGACATTAGTGTAGTTATATTTTCTATATTTTTAGTCATTTTTTTCTCTATAGTTTCAAGCTGTTTTGATATAGTATTTAATTCTTGAAATACTGATTTCAAACATTGATAGACACTTGTATTTTTTTCATAATCAGGTATTTGGTTTAAATAACCGATGCTCACATTTTTCTTCCAGCTAATAACACCCTGAGAAAGCGTTTCTACCCCAGATAGTATTTTTAATAAAGTGGTTTTCCCCTCACCATTACGACCTACTAATCCTACAGTGTCACCAGAATTAAGTGTAATCTTAATATTATCGAATATAGTTTCTTCTAAATAACTTTTAGATACATTCGAGGCATTTAATATATTCATTTTTTCTTCCTCCATATTATCTATAAGAAAGAAGCATATAGTGTCAGTTCCTTATAGACCGATTATTAATTTCAAAAAAGACAGACTTATCCAATTTTGGAATTAAAACCGAAAATTTGTTGCGTATGATTTGTAAATATCTGCAACAATAAGCTATAAGAAACATTTAGACACCTCCTCAAATATAATTTATAAATATATTACAATAAAAAATGAATAACTTAAAGAGTATACAGA
This sequence comes from Staphylococcus caeli, assembly GCF_900097965.1. Lineage (GTDB taxonomy): Bacteria > Bacillota > Bacilli > Staphylococcales > Staphylococcaceae > Staphylococcus > Staphylococcus caeli. Next base: position 27,503 of record NZ_FMPG01000013.1, on the reverse strand, counting down.
AAATAGCAATTTTCTATACGTCTCAAAACGCCCCTCACGTTTATAGTAAGGGGCGTTCATTTTACATATGACTCAATTTTTAGGCTGTACACTTTTAACGGTTGGTGAGTAAAAACATCAATCGTTTTTTATGTTTGAATAAAAAAAAGCACAAATATCTCTATAATTATAAGTGACCAAACCATAATTAAATGAGAGATATCTGTGCCGTATACTTATAATAAAACAAATTACCTTGGTTTAAAAGTAGATAATATTTATTTTTCAAATGAATTACCTCAAGAAATATACTACAAATGCATCAAAACACTATTTTATAAAGCTGTTTTAACCTACGATGCTATTGCTTGTGAATGTTGTGGTATTAAAAATGAAAATAATACTGTTATTAAAAATGGCAAGAGACACACATTAATTTATATGGGTGAAATCATTTATAAACCTCCTTACTTAGAACTAAATAAACAGCGATTTTATTGTAAGGCTTGTGGTGAAACTTTCACAGCTAAGTCATCTTTCGTTCAACCAAAATCTTCGATTTCAAATTTAGTAAAACTAGCCATTGCTGAAAAAGCTACTGAAGCACGCTCTGAGAAAGCAATCGCGCGTGATTTATTTCACCTTCAACTGTTCATCGTCAAATGAAAATTATTGCCCAACAAGTTAAACCAAAAATATCAGATATACTGCCAAGTCATTTGTCTTTTGATGAGTTTAAATCAACTAAAGATGTTGAAGGGGCTATGAGTTTTATATATTGTGACGGAAGTACACACGAAATATTAGATATTTTACCTGATTGACGAAAAGGTAAATGACATAATTTAACTTATCGGAAGTGTATATGCTTACATGTTTACAGGTGATATAATTATAGAGTCGCCTATCTCTCAGGCGTCAATTTGACGTAGAGAGGAGGTGCATCAAATGACAGATATTCTTGTTCACATCATGACCACAGCAGCAAGTGGTTGCATTGTCGCTTTCTTTGCGTATTGGCTTCGCAAACGTGATGATAAGTAAAATAGGCGACTAAGTCACACCAAAAAACCCCTCACTACTGAGAATAGTCAGGGGTTTGGTGCATCAAATGCAAATATTCTTGTTAAGTGCATTATAACATCATAGTGGGCAGGAATGCAAAAATCATTTGCTATCTTTGTTTATACAAACAATCTATTATCTTTTTCCAATTATCATTAACGTTTTCCCACGAATCTCCCCAATTTTCATTTATAAATTTATACGCTTGATATGGTTTTTCATTAGACGGAGCTTTGTATCCAAGTGTATCTTCAATGCACTCTTTTAATAAATGTAATTTATTATCATCATTAAGAGCCTCAGAGATTGGTTTGTTAAATTTGATAGCACCAGGTGTATTTCCATCTCTATCATGTATAACGTGTATCTTAATACCCATAGATTTTAAATAGTTAACTAAAGAAATAATTGTAGCTTTACCTCTTGCCTTAACAATTTCCCAATTATAGGAAAATTCTTTTTGCATGTTTTCAGGCATTCTTAGTATAGTTTCTTTAAGAACAAGTTCTTCAGTATCTCCCTCAATAACAAGAACATTTTTCGCGAAAAATATTTTAGCAATACTGTCATCAACTTTTAAAATCATTTTTACATGAGTTTTATCTTCAGAGACCAAATTTTTAAATTTAGTACTAATGTTAAAAGGATTAATAACTATATGCTCTATATCGGTTTCATCATTTCCCAGTGGATTTTGCTTATATTCTAAACTAAAAGCATTTAATATCTGCCTAGTATTTTTACTCAAATCAATCATATAAGGAGAGTGTGTAGTGCATATTATTTGATTATTATCTTGTAATGATAAACTATATATAGTTTCTTTCATCTGTTTTGCTGCTTGAGGATGTAAGTAAATCTCAGGCTCCTCAAAAGCAATTAGCAATGGCCTAATATATTCACCTTGTTGCTTTTTCTTATTTTCTCGCATGTTTCTATATCTTAACATTGCAAATATTGCAGATCGAACTACACCTGAACCCTGATTACTAATTGAAGTATAGACATTACTACCTAATTGGACATCAAAACTAGGTTTAATAGCATCATTTGCATCTGATAAGTTTGCTTGTGCAATAAAAGAAGTGTCAGGAAAAACATCGCTAACAACGTGATTTAATTCATTCAACAATTGTGAAAACTCACTATCTTCATCTTGTGGATTTAGTTCTTTGGCCAATTCATTTAAATAATGTTGTGCTCTTTTGAAATTAGTTGACTCTTCTCTTACATCTTCAAACAACTGCTTTAATGTTGTCATTAATGCCCCCGTTTGTCCCGAGAGTTCATTATCTTGAGATTTGTCTTCAATTAAAAGAAATTTCGGTAGTCTGCTAGATACATTTGGAGAAATTCCTCCTGGATTCTTAAACCATTCTATTGAATCAGATATATTAAATAATATATCTGTCCCTTCTTCTTTTAGTTTTTCAAAGTCTGTGGAAGTTAATTTTTTATCTGGTTTTATACTACTAAGAGAATCTTCAAATACTGATATATCTACGCCTTTATCTATGAAATCTTGAATTTTTTTACAGTTGCTAAAATCTTCTTTTAAAGTTAATACTTTCTGTTTCATTTCAATTTGACAAGTACTATTATCAAATGTTTTTTTATAAAATATGCTATAACCTTCATTTTCAAAATCTTGATTTTTAAAGAGTCTATGTGAGTTAAAACCTCTCCAATTCAATGATTCATCTCTAAGGTTATTGAATTCAGCAGTTATTATAACTTTATCAGTTAATTTATCAACTTCATTGTTACTATTAATAAAACGACAAAAATCACCGTCATCCATTTTCTTTTTGTCTTCTAGCAGGTATTTAATAGCTTTTAATACAGAGCTCTTTCCAGCATTATTTGGTCCAATGAGAAATGTAGTATCTTCACAAATTACTTCTGTAGAATAATGTTTTCTAAATCCTTCAATCTTTATTGATTTTAATTTCATTTTAGATAATCCCCTTAATTTTTTTGAGTCTTATTTATTTTACCATGTAAATTTACATTTTTCACAACTTGTTTTTTGAATTATAGGTACACCCTATCCATACTAAACAAATTTTTAAAATTATAACAATTAAAATGTGTGATTAGGGTGTTTATTAATTGGTGTGAATTTAAACGATCATAGAATATGCAAAATTTTCATCGATAGATCAAAATTCAGGAAGCCAATTAAACAATTTAAAACGTTTAAGTGGTGAAAATATCCACAAAAGAATAATCAGTTGCGCTGATTGAAAATATGCCTATATTTCAAGAAACTTTTAACTTAATAAGAATGGGAATAGGAAATCGCTTTGTTGTAGAATAGATTGATTATTCAGGACTTTATTATGATGAAATTATTGAACCGCACATTATTTAAAGGCAAAAGATATTCAGTTAATGATTACAAAATTTACCTATGATGAATGAAATAACCTCAAAACGCCCCTCACGTTTATCGTAAGGGGCGTTCATTTTACATATGACTCAATTTTTATAAAACTATGCATTCACTTATTTTATAATATCAATGAGTTCTTTCTTAGCTGCTGCTCTAGCCGGAATCCAACCAAATACGATACCGATTAACATTGAAACGCCCACCGCAATTAACACGGAGCTCAGACTTACCACACTCTGAATGTAGTCTGGCGTGACCGCATCAACACCTGCCGCAATAAGTATACCGAGTATCAAGCCAATTAGACCACCGATGACACAGAGCACCACACTTTCAATTAAGAATTGTAACTCTATATCACGCGCTTTGGCACCAAAGGCACGTCGAATCGCAATTTCCTCTGTACGTTCAGTTACAGAAATATACATCACATTCATGACACCGATACCTGCAATAAATAATGAAATACCTGCAACAGCTGCTACAAAGTAAGTAATGCCATCAAAGACTTTGTTAATACCTTTCATCATTGCTTCCGTATCATTATAACTATATTGTCCTTTACCAACGCCTGAACCTTTTTTATTTAACTCATCCGCAACTTTATTTGCGACCTCTTTCTTATCCGCATCACCAGCAATGGTCAACTGTAGTGATGGATTATTCTGACTTAAACCAATCATGTATTGTTCAAACGTTTTAGATGGCATGTTGACGACGTTTTGATTCATCGTATCGTTTGCTATACCAACAACTTTAAATCCTTGACCATCGATATATAACGTTTTGCCAATCGCATCTTTATTGAAAACATCTTTGGCAATTTTGTCATCAACGGTTACCACTTTTTTGCGTAACTCGTTGTCATCTGCATCAAACCCTTTACCTTTTTCAGGGCTCTCCATCGTTTTCTTTTTCAAAATACTGATGTCGCCTTTTTTCTGGGCATTAGTCATTTTAGCAGAATAACCTGTGTCATCATTTTCTTTAATTTTCGCATCAGAGACACCATTTTTTTGCTTAATCATATCAATATCTTGTTGTGTGAACGGGTTTTCCTTAGCACCTTCACCACTACTCGTCATGAAACTGATAATGGCTGAGTTTTTTCCTGCACCAGAATCTGAAAATTCATCGGCTGCCGTTTTCTTAAATCCGTTCCCTAAAGACATAATTGTAATAACGGCCGCAATACCAATTATAATACCAATCATTGTGAAGATATTCCGACGTTTATTTTTCAAAATCAACTTAAATGAGACGGCTAAAATATTAGATATGTTCTTCATTTAACCACCTCTTCTCGTTGCACACGTCCATCTAATATATGAATAATGCGGTCTGCTTTATCCGCAACTTTGCGATCGTGTGTCACTAGAATCATTGTCGTGTTGTGTTCCTTATTCAATTTCATAAATAATTCCATAATATCTTTAGATGTTTTTGAATCTAGAGCCCCTGTAGGCTCATCAGCAATAATAAATTTCGGTTGATTAATAATCGCACGTGCAATGGCTACACGTTGTTGTTGTCCACCTGATAATTTATTTGGCACTAGGTTTTCTTTATCGAATAAGCCGACATCATGTAATGTGCTTGTGACCCGTTCTTTACGTGCTTGCGAACCCATACCTGCATACACAAGAGGGATACTTACATTCTCTAAAATCGTATTATTTTGAATTAATTTAAAGTTTTGAAAGACAAACCCTACCGTTTTATTTCTAATTTCTGCGAGGTGGTTGTCCGAACTTTTTTTATAATTTTCGCCATTAAAAAGATAATCGCCTTCATACCCACGATCAATAAATCCTAAAATGTTGATGAGTGTACTCTTACCTGAACCTGAAGGACCCATAATCGCAATGAACTCGCCTTCTTTGATGTCGATATTAATGTCCTTCAAAATGTGATTGGTTTCATCCCCATTTTTGAAATGTCGATTGATATCTACAAGTTCTATCATGATGACACCTCAACTTTGTCTCCATCATTCATTGTATTTTTTGGATTTTTGATGAGCGTGTCACCTTTCTTCAATCCTTTTCTCACGAAGATTTCTCCATTGACTTTATCAATTGAAATATCGCGTTTTTCGACTTTATTATCCTTATTGACCACAAAGACATTATTATCTTTTGTTAATACAGATTTTGGTAATTTGATAGAATCTAATGGCACTTTAACGTCCATAGAGTAACCTGCACGTACCGGGATGTCTAAATCGCCAATAATAACCGTGTATTTTGATGATTCTGAATCATTACCTCCACTTGGATCAGATGTTACTGGATTAGATGACTGTGTTGCCGCTGTGCCTGCACCTTCATCACCTTCTCCAGCACCGGCACTTGCTGCGCTAGCACCACTTGACTCACCTAATTGTTCTTCATAACTTTTAGGTAATTCTGAGATTTTCTTAATTTCACCTTTACCCGTTTTACCATTACTTGTAATTTTGACATTTACTTTGTCGCCTTCTTTGATTTTTTCTAAATCAAATTCAGAAACCGTTGTTTTGATTTGAGGCTCTTTCGATACAAGTTGTAAAATGGGTTGTCCATCTGACACATTCTCACTATTTTTGATATCTACTTTCCCGTCAAAAGCAGCATACACGCTATCATTGACTTGTTTATCGTATTGACTTAATTGTTGTTGTGCTTCACTTAATGCGCTTTGATCTTGTGTGAGTTTCTTTTGTAAGTCGTTATTATTTGGATTTTGATTAATATTGCGATAGTCTTCGTTGACACTTGCCTGTGCTTCATCCACTTTGTTGGCAAGTTGTTGACGTTTACTGTTATTCACGTCGTAATTGATTAATGGTTCCCCTTGTTTGACTGTTTGACCATCATCAACTTGTGTACTGATATATGTTCCTATTTGACTGTTATTGTTATATGTTTTAACTGCATGCGGAGAGGCTTTCCCCTCTAAATTGAGTGGACTTTCTTTCTCCACTTTATATGTATCGTAGCCGTCTTTATCCTCTGAACTACTATTAACTTGCCTTAAAATCAATGCGATTGCCAATAGTCCTATGATTGCGACAATCCCTATAATCCACATCCATTTTTTCTTCAATTAACAAACACTCCTTAAATGTATTTTCAGTGCCATACTATCACACTTGTACACTTAAAAATATAGAGCATTATATATTTACAAATCAATATATTTTTTTGATTTTTATATAACACTATTGTCACAATGCCAACAGGACACAGATTATATGTATCAGATGGTTTAATATGTCGAGATTGCACACTACTAAGTAAGTGTACTGAAAGTAAAGGTTCCATAAAACAAATCAGAAGACATGTTTGGCATGAATATTTAGATATAATTGAAGATTTAAGATTTGTAGATACAGTAAAAAAATTATATAAAATGTGAAGTCAAACGACAAAGAGAAGATTTGGCGATGCAAAAGAGCAACATGGTATGTGATGTACGAGATATAGAGGACATGACAAAGTTTCCATGGATACCACGCTAATTTGTACTGCCATGAATCTTAAAAAATCGCAATGTGGCTAGTAAAAGGAACAGTAACAGGAGGGGAACAGAAACCAAATTCTCTAATAGAGATTTCGCTGTCCCACCCTAGAAGGTTAACTAGGATTGAAAATAACATTCTATAAGCCTATTTTCAATACAGTCAGCTACTGCCCTATTGAACATGAATCTGGAACCTTTATTTTTCTCAGTTTCACTACTACTTTTGAAAAAACTATATAAATAGAAAATAAGCAAACCCTTCGCAAATTAACGCGAAGGGTTTGTAAACGTTCTGTAACTATCTTTCGGCAACTCTATTATGGATGCTTATAATTGGAAAATTATTGTGAATAAAGTAGATTATAAAGAAGATTAAATCTTAGTAAGTGATACATTAAATCAAATTACTATACCTCAAAACAGCATATTACATAGTAACCAAGGCAATGTTTACACAACTTATTCTTCGTATCAATTATGCGAAGAATAAGGCACAATCAGAAGTATGCCTCGAAAGAGAACCCCAGCTGATAACGCCCTGATAGAAATCTTCCATTCTCCGCTAAAGTGTGAAACTTTCTACATTAACAACAAGCTCAAATAAAATTGAGATTTATATTATCAAAATAACATTAAATACTATAATATTCTAATTCAACAAAAACTAAGCTACTTAGTCCCTGTGAAATACAGCAAATTAACAACCTAGAACATAGTGTCTTTATTTAAGTCCCCACTTTAGGAGTTCAGTACCCCCAAATAACAACTTACTCATCATATTTTTATTTTAAATACACTGTTAACATCACTAATGATCTAGGCGGTAGTTTTACTGTGTAAGAGCCCTTATTTTTATTATGAGGATTTATCTTTAACTTTGGTGCATTATATTGGCTTAACTTATATTTTAAAAAATTAGGAAATTCTTTTCTCTTTTCAATTTCTGTGTTAATAAGGCCATCTATTGTTCCATTTTCATTATTTAATAATTCTTCAGAAATAATAATATCTTGATTTCCTATAACATTATCTAAATCTATATAAAATACATGTGTATGATCATCATATCTATCAGTAATCTTATTGTCTGAATTATATAATAGTATATTATAACCATACATATTTTTAGTTATAATGTAATTTTCACCATAGAAACATCTATATTTTGAAAAATTCAAAAGCATAATGCCTAAATGAAAAAATAGAGTTTTATTTTCTGTTTCATCAAATATAGAAATACTATTATCTAGTGGATCATTCTTATTGAAATTTATACTCGCTCCTGCAAGATATTTTTTATTAGGCACTGTGTCAATAGAAAAATGCAAATTTCTTCAAAAAAAGTGAAAAAATTTTATTATCAGCTAAAATATCAAAGAATCTTGCACAATCATCTAAAAAGAGCTCAAATCCCCAAAAATATACACAAAACAAAATATTAGTCATTCTGAACTTTTTGAATTTTTATACAAAATTTATACAACTATCGCTTCCGCGCTCACTGTAAACCGTTCGCTTAGATTACCCCTAAATAAGTAACAGGTTCGTTCCTCACACAGTCACTTATTTAGGGGTTACAATTTTGTTTGAGAGTCTAAAAAAGATTGTCTTTCTGTCGCTAACATATCTTGGCTACTTACATATTCAAAAATCATTCTAGGGCGTTCATTGATTTCCTTAATAGCCTGTGCTAATTGTTTATTAGTTATATACGCAAAATCAGTACCCTTAGGAAAGTATTGTCTTAATAGACCATTCACATTTTCTATTGAACCACGCTGATAAGGACAACCTAAATCACTGAAATACACATCACAACAAAGTTCTTCTTCTAACAACATAAACATTGAAAATTCTTTACCACGATCCATAGTAATACTCTTTGGGCTCATATCTTTTAAAATCTTAATAATAGCACCACATACATCTTTTGACTTCCTCGTTCTTAATTTAACTGCATATAAATATCTTGTCTTGCGTTCTATTATTGTTACTAAACACGAAGTAGAAGGGCGTCTACCCCAAATTGTATCCACTTCATAATGACCATATTCTTCACGTCTATTTGCTTTTACTGGGTCTATATCTAATTACACGATGACCTACATCTAATTTGCCACGCTTTTCTGTAGATTTAGTATATTTTTTACCACCATACCTCAAATCACGTTCACGATTAACATGAACTAAGCCTTTTCTAATGTATCTATAAATAGTGGGATAACTAATATATACACCTGTATCCACTTCAATTTGGCTTGCTATTTGTCTTGGAGACCATTTCAAAGCCAATTTTTCTTCAATATATGCTTTCGTCTTAGGACTTAACGCTCGACGTTTTTCAATATCTTCCGCAGTAAAACTCCTTGATTCAATCGCATGTTCTTCAGCTAAAACTGGATTATATTGTCCATTTTCATCAGAACGTTTTCTAAGTTCATCATAAACAACTCTATAATTACGATTTATTATTCTTGCCGTTTCAGCTATTGATTTACCTTCACTAATATATTTTGCTATAGCTAATCGTGTATAGTAATCAACTTCTTCACGCTTTTTTCTTTTTGCCATAATACATTCTCTCCTTTACATTTAATAAGGCTCATTTTAAAATGTAATTAAGAGACATGGTATAAATCAACTCCCTAATTCTTGGCAGATAGAAGGGAGTTGATTTTTTATTCTTTTAGATTTTCTTCTTTATAATCAGGTTCGTTATTTTTCATATACTTCTTAGCATTGATATTTCTATCTTCTTCATATTTATCTGTAGTCTCATTTTTTTTATATAGATGAGACCTAATACTTGTTCCCCCTGCTAATGATTGATAAGACATTACAATCACATTTCCACCCTCATATACATAAAAGTTACTATTTTTTCTATCTACTTTCTTAGAGTTGTCTCTATCTGCTTTTTCTAATTTTGTCACTTCATTAATTTCAGTATCATATTTCTGACCACAAGCAGCTAATAAAAACATAATACTCAATAATAAAACACACCACTTTTTCATGATAAATTCACTCCTTTTTAGTAAATTATATCATTTACTTGACACGGGTCAACGTCCTAATGGTTTCAAATTGAAACGTTTTAAATCCTCAACTAACCATTTGTCATTTTCTCGTTTCATATTAAGTTGAACAGAAGATTGTTTTTTATCAACTTTATCACTTGTCGTATCCGAAACACGTTCATCAAATTGCACAAATACTTTATATGAATCTTTTCTTGGATTATACCTCTCAAAATAAACATGTACATTATCTATAGAAATATCATCATAAATGTTGTAATTATTCGAACTTTTATTAAACAACTTATCATAATAATCATTTGTAACTAATGATTTAATATCCTCAGATTTATCCTTAAACGATGAATCTGATTTCATATTAAACATTTTTTCAACAAATGTTTTTGAAGTTTCACGGATCTGATCTTCTTCTTTTTCAATTACATTTTTTGATTGTCTTTCAACTGTTTTATTTAATGATTCATTTTTAGCTTCTAAAGTATCTATTTTCTTCTTTAGCGTAACATTCTTATTTTCAATACTATTTACTTGTTGTTTCGAATATTGTGAACCAACTAAAAATCCAATTAATCCTAACAAAGCAACAACACCAAACAAAATTACTTTAAATTTCATATCCATTTTGTTATCACTCCTTATCATGAATAAAACTATAACCTTCAGTCATTGTTAAATCACGCTCATTAACTTTATATTCACCTTCCCAATTCATTTCAGAAATACGGAATTTTTTACCACCGTCGCTAACCCCGATAACAACTGCAACATGTCCATAATGAGAATCATGTCCACCAGCACTTTGTTCAGCTATAAATAGGGCACCAGGCTCAGGCTTTTCATTCACTTTATAACCTTCAGACTTTGCGCGATCGTTCCACTTATGTGCATCATGCCAATATGTCGAAACAGGTTTACCCATTTTCTGACGAATACCAAACGCATACCATGTACATTGTCCAGCTGTATATAAATTACCTTTACCAGGATTATCATTCGACCATTTAGGTAATTTACCATTAAATTTCATTTTCTTACCTTTCGTAGATGACTCACATGTTGCTTCTGAACCACTCAATTGCTTCATAATACGTTCAACAGTCGGTATCCAATTGTTATTCATGCCTGTAGGGTCATTCGTTGCACCTTCTGTAGGCGCATATTTTGGCCCAATCTTTTTAGGTGTATCTAATCCTTCGCTAATATATAAATCTTGTAAATTCTTAGCGCCAGCTTCTAAACCTTTATCAATGGTTGGAAATGATGAATCATGTATCGTGCCAGCACCCATAACAGATAAAGGATTCTTTTGTTTTGTCGCATTCACGCCTTTACCCCATTGAGACTCACTCGCAACAATCGCTAAAAACAGGTTAGGGGGCACATCATGTTTTTTTGAAATTTTAACAATATCTTCCGTTTTACCTTCTAATGCGCCACCCTTGGCATTTTTTTCAAATACTGCTATTCCATTATTTTCAACATCGCCACCTTTACAAGACATTTCACCATGCTCATCTTGATTTCCAGTTGGCGCGAATAGCATTATCATCAAAACAGGTATCATAAAAAAGCTAATTACTAAACAAATCAACAAAATCTTTAATAACTTTATCTTTGCACCTATAGGCGTTGCCATAATTGCTTTTTTCGCAATTTGACGTTTATTTACCATGTTTATTAATATCCTTTTGACGTTTCATTTTTTCACTTTGTTCATTACGTTGTGGTTTACGCTCTATAGGTTGTTGATGTGTCTTTTCATTAAAATTTTGTTTGTTTTGATGATTTTGTACCTGCCTTTTATTAACATCTTTATCATATGCAGATTGTTTTGCCTTACTTTCTGCACGCTGTTCAGTACGTACCACTTCTTTTGGCACTTGATTATCTTTATTTTGATAATTCATAGAATCACTAGAATTTTGTTCATTTCTCTGAACACTTGTTTTATCCGATTTCTCTCTTACTTGTTCTTGTTGTTGAACCTGTTTTTGATATTTAGAGTTTTGATAACCGTTTGCTTCATTTTGATTTGAATCGACAGTACCATTAGACTGCGTCATACGTCCATTTGACGATTCATTTAATGAATGGCCTTCAGAACTATTTTGTTGTTGCATTTGTTGTTTCCTTTTAAAATATGAATTTTTAGTAGGGGGTGGTGCTTTACTATATGAACTATTATTTTGTGGTTCTCGCTTATAATCGCCCGAACCATTTCCACTCGGCGAGTTAGTTTCATTACCTGATTTAGGATGCTTAGTTGGTTTATCTTGTTGTCTTTTTCGCTTCTCTTCCTTGTTTTCACTTTGTTTTTTACGCATTTTATTCCATGACTGTTGTGTTTTTTCAGTTGCAGCTACACCTATATCACTTGGAGAAAAACTCACATTACCGCGAGAAATAAAATCAATTATCTGACTTCGTTTTTTATACAATACAAAAAGTAAAGCTACAACAAATAAAGCATTTAAAAAATATGCATCTTTACTATCAGGACGAATGAACATATCTGCAATATCTACACATAGACTTACAACAATAAATAAAAACGTCATACATGCACTTAAAATGATATAACCTAATGTTCTCGCAAATGCTTTAAACACCGATATTTCCATGTTTGGTAAAAAACTCAATATCCAGCTGAATACTAAAAATAAAAATAAGAACAATGAAAATGTTGAAAATATCACTTTCGCAAAACTAATGGCTAAAAACACAATCGATACAAAAATAGTAAGGATAAATCCAATAATCGCAATACCTAACTGTCCAATGACATTTGATTGTTTCATCGCTTTATTCTTATAATCATTTACCTCATCACTTATTATATCTTCAATATCATCTTCATTATCTTTATTAGGCTCTAACTTTAATAAATCACCAACGCGCTTTTTATTTTTTTCTTTGATTTTCTGTTCATTTACCGTATCATAATTCATCATTAGATATGTCCGATAAATTGTCATATTAAAATACTGGTTTCTTATTTTATTCATACCAGAATTTTCGTTAACATAATCAACATTATCATTAATCGCAGTTGTACTGTTCATCACAATATTATTAATATCTTTACCAATATTATTTGTACCTTTAATAATGGATCCAGCATTTCCTAAAATACCTACACCAAAACCAACTAAACAAAAAATCAAAAATCCTCGTTTTAAAGCTTCTCTTGCATTACCTTGAACTGAAAATATCACAAAGGCATTAAAGCATAATAAAATAAACAAAGTCATAGCTAAGTTATCAAGTAACTTACTATACATATCATTCACAAATTCACCAATTTTATCCGCAAAATCATCGATTACATCTAAATTATATAATTCAGTAATTGCAAAATCTGTTGTACTAACAATTATTTTGGTCATACTAAAGAAAAAATTCGTCACATTATTAATTTGTTGTGCAATTTCTTCATCTCCAAAAGGACTCCAGTCACTTTCTTTGTCATAAACTGGACGATAACGGTCTAAATCTCTACCTTCATACTTCTCAATTTTAGCCTCAACTGATTTCGTTGGTTCTCCTAATGGATTTGACACAGCGTAAACACTTACCGTTGTAAATAACAAAATAGGCAAAATTAAAAAGCATAAAAGATAAAGTCCTTTATGCTTCATTTAATCACTCCTTATTCAATTTATATATATCAACACCTTAAATTTTAGTAACAATTTTTTCTATTTTATTTATTTTCTTTAATTCACGTCTTGTTAATTTATCCTTTCTTACAATACTTAATGCGGCAAATATCACTCTTTTCATACCTTCATTTTTAAACATTGAATATAAAGCTTGTTCCAGTTCCTTTTGTTTCATTTGATTTTCCATCTAAATCATTCCTTTTCACTTAAAATTTGTTTAACATCTTCCACAAAATCATACTGTTCCATTAATGGGGCATCAAATACGATTGGATCATTATATTGTCCTAATATCGTTATATAACCACGACCAATATCTGATTCATGAATAGGCTGAAATTCTTTATCTGTTTGACCAAATGTCATACGATAACCGTCTGAAGATAAATTTCCTAATGATACACGTAAACCTAATTGGTCTCGTACATTACCTTTAATCACATCAGCGTCAGGACGTTGAGCTGTTAAAAACATGAAAACACCGGCTTGACGACCTTTCATAATGATATTAATTAAATAATCGTTCATCTCTTGTAATTCTTTTTTATCTAATGTAGAAGTAAAAGCCGTTACTTCATCAAAAATAATAAAGAAAGGGGATAAATCAAAGTTTCTAAAATCATTACCAATCTGATATTGTTCACTTTCATTCATTAATCTAAATCTTGACTCCATTTCATCATTAGCTTCACGCAATTGTTTCAATATTTGACCTTTTGTATCTGCCACTTTATCAGACCCAATCACACGTTTCATAAATGATAAATCTGATATTTTAGGGTCTAATAAACGAATTTCAGCTTGCCGACGAAACAATTCACGTATGATATAAAATAGAAAGTAAGTTTTACCACCACCCGTAATACCTGTAACAAGTCCATGTGGTGCTTTCACAAAATCCCAAATAATCTGACGTGTAATATAAATTTTGGTATCATAATCAATAACTTGACTATTTTGTTCGCCATTCATAACAATACGTTTCTTATATTTCAATGGCATAAATTCATATCTTAAATAACGACCAATATGTCTTTTTTCTATTAATTCACAATTAAACATAGGTTCAATAATTGATTCCAATTCCAAATAATGGTCTTGAAAACGAGAACCATCTTTCTTAATATGCAATATAAATTTTTTGCGGCCACGCTTAAAAAATAATATTGGATAATAATCATATTCTGTTTTCTTTAAATCAATATCCAAAAATTCAGTTCGTTTTTGTGTAACTGTTCGATTATGAAAACCCTGTGTTTCAATCATTTCGGCTAAGTCTTTTTCCTTAAATCGTATCAACAATTGGGCAATGATTTTAAAAATAACAAATATCACTAAGCTACCAATTATGAGATATAAAAAATGTGGCTTAAAGTATTGATATACTTGAGCCACTTCAAATGATTTATATTTATTTTGATAACCCTGTACAAGTTGATAAATTCTATAAGCAAAAAATATGAACGCAAATACACCTGCAAATATAAAATCAATATACTTAAAATAAGGTTGTATTCGAACACCTTTAAATAAAGCAATTTCATTCATTGCCATTCAAATAACTCCTTTCAAAATAAAAGCACATACAATATAAAATGTATGTGCTTCGAATCTATATTAATTTAAATATTTCTCTTTGAGCTCTAGAGATAGAAAAAATCATTTTACTTAACTCATCTTCGGAATAATTACTAATGTTCTTAGAAATATTCTCTAAACACAATGCTAATGTTCCAGACTGTGAATGTGCTTCAGAAATATCCCACTGTTCAACTGCATTTCTAGCATCTTCTTTAGTGATCTTACTAAAATAATTATAAATGTCTTCAGAAACAAACATAATATCCTTAAAATCTTGCACTTTATTCACTCCTTTAATTTAAATTTCAAATTTAAAATGTTTACAACTTTGAAACTATAATTCATATTATACAAGTTATAGTTAAAACCTCAATAAAAATTAATGGTACAATATTAATTAAGGTAGGTTAATTAGAAAGGGGGCAACTACTATTGATATAGAAAAAACCGACATAATAATAGGGATTATTTCGGGCTTGGTAACAATATTCACACCAATTCTTGCACTTTTAAAAGAAAAAAAGAAACGAAATTTAAATAAACAGTTAACTATTTTACAACAAGATAATAGTTCACATGAATATAATGTTTATGAGCAAAAAATTGAAATCAATCAAAAAATTGAACAAACAACAAGTTCAAAGCATACAAATATAAGTGTATTTCTCTATCTTATTCATAGTTTGTTTATTATATCGCTAATTCTTAATATAGTTTACTTTTACAATCATTATTTTAAAATACCAAACTCGTTAATAAATCTTTTAGATAGAGCATCTATACTTTCATATAATATCTTTAACATGTTTTTGTTCGCACTTAAAAATAGTATTTGGGTTTTATTTATAGCAAGCATAATTATAGGTATTAGCACTATAATATTAAGTTTACTTTTTTATAATAGTAAACTTAAGCGTCTCCTAGCTAGTATAACTATGTTATGCACAAATTTAATTATATGGGCAAATGTAAATAATATTAGCAATCATATGCTAGAACTATCAGAAAATAATTTTCAAAGATATATAATTATTGTATTTCTAATGATTTCTTTATTAGTTATCGCAACCAATAATATCTTATTAACTTGTTATTTGTTTAATTATCTTAATTATAGCAAATACTATGACAATGAAACTAAACGGTTTCTATATATAATACTCCCATTACCATCATTTTTTATAATCAAATGGACTTTTCTAGATAATGGTTATTTACAAATTATTGAATTTTTAAAAAACCTATAAGCGATAATAAAAAAAAGTCCTGTGAAATACATTACTAGTATTAAAATTAATAAATTAACTAATGAATAATCATTAATAAAAATCAAACTCACTATAATTACACTAGCTATCGTACACCATAAAAAACATAGCAACAAATAAAAAATTAAAATTACTGATTTCAAAAAATTAATAATATTAACCTACCTTTCTACATAGCAAATTTTTCTTCTGCTTTAGAACTTGCTGAATCTTCTTGTGTTCTAAATGCCTCTGTCATTTCTTCAAATGGACAATGTACAACCATTTTTCCAACACGACCATAAAAATCTGTAAAAATACATTGACCTTTCTTTAAATCTTTCAACATTTCCATATTCTCTGGAGACTCTTTTGAATACTCCAAACCAATTGATTTTAATATTTCTTCGCGCTCATCTTTTTCATCAAATGCAAAATGACAACCAAAATTACCACCGTCATCATCTGCTTTATCACTTACAGATTGTGTAATAAATACTAATGCATTGTTTTCAGAACGACCTGTACGCTTAATTCGTTTACCAACTTTTTTACCTTGACGAGACGCACTAAATGCCCAACCTTCATCAATAAATATTGTTGTTTGAACATCACGACGTGAACCAAATTTCTCCAGAAATTTACCAATCAACAACATTAATGTAATACCATTTTTCTCACTAGTGGAATATCCTGTTGGATCATCATCAGCTTTAGGCATATCCAAACCTTTAACTTGTAATATGGTCGCTTTCTCTTGAACATTCAATGCTGGATTACTTCCGTCACTAAATACTAACTTCAAAATATTATTCTGCGTTTTTTGATAAAGTAAATCACCCGCATCGGCAATCGTTTTATCCTCATCATGTTGCAATTTTTCAATAACATTTAATGAACCAACAACTTTACCCGACTCTCTTTCTTCAATCGTTTCTGTGATAGCTTTATAAATAGCTGTTTCAATATGATGATAATTTTCAAAAGATTTAATTTCATCAAAAACAGATTTCAACATTTCATTTGCTTCAATACCGTCTAAAAAGACAATAGGGTCTAAACAACCATAATTCGTAGAGTCTTCATAATTTAAAGTCACATATTTAAAAGTCTTTAAATGACGAATAAACAACGGATACTTTTTCTGCATATTTTCATCTTCAGTTACACGGTCAAACCAATCGGCAAATTCTGATTTGGGGTCCCAATAAATCATTTGACCTTTAAAGAATGACGTATAAATCCAAAGCAACTTAGCTAAAAACGATTTACCTTTACCCGTTTGACCTGTTATTAATACGTGTGGACTATCACTCACAGCACCTTTAATCCCTTTAGCTGCTAATAATAAACTGAATAATATAATATCTCTTGAACTTGCGACTGCTTCTTCACGAGATACTGAACGTATAAATTTATCAATTCGACCAATATAAAAACCTGTTTTAGTCCCTAAACTTTGCGAAACACCAAACAAGTTTTCTGCAATTCCTGTTGCAGTAGTACGTTGTAACCAATACTTATTGATAAATAAATCATTACCATGTAAACATTGATAAAAAAGTTGTAATTGGTCTGCCAAAGGATTTACGGCATATATATCTGTTTCTTTTAGTCGCTTAGTTAATCGTTTCGCTTTGCGTTTACAATCTTTATAACTATCTCCTTTAATCACAAACATATAAACCCATTCCATAAATACACCTGAACCCGTTACTTCACTTTCCATTTCCTTTAGTACATATAAATTATCTTGTACATCTTCTGAAGCATCATCACCTGTATCCTGTTTTTCTTTAGATTGAGCCTTATGATTAACCTTCGCACGGTCGAACTTCTTCTTGATTTTATCATTATCAACAATACGTGCCTTTACATGACATTCAATTGGAAAAGGCATATTTTGCGCTTTTTCAAATAAATGCGTATATTCCATATCTAATGGAAAATCATCAACAACAACAGTTGTTGAATAAAAAGTTTCGTTTTCATTTTCAATTTTTAACACACTTAAATTAGTTGGATCAATCACTGCATTACATATATCTGTTGCAGCACGCCTTGAAGACTCTTCTTGAACATCATGTGTTGCATTAGATATAAAAGGCTTTCTAACAATATATGCAAGCTCATTTTCTGTTAAACGTTCACCGTCAATAGCCAAAAAATTATCAGCTAATTCACGTTCAAAAGATTCATAGCGTTTTAAAATATGTTCATCTAAATGCACATTAAAACCAAAATTTGAAACAATTCTTTCTGCAGTCTCAGATAAAGTACTCTTCATAATTTCTTTGAATGTAACAGAATCGTCAGCTAATTCTCTGATTTTAACTCCCATAACAAACGAATTATGCGTAATCATTTGTAATTCTTGTTCTAACACATTAATTGTTTCTTTTGAATAATAATCAGCTACATCAAAGGCTTCATCATCAAAATCTTTACTAATTTCTTTAAATTTATTTCTTAAATCTAAATCATGGTCATACATTTCAAAATGAAAATCTTTATAACCTTTAATTGACTCTAAAAAATATTTCATACGTTTTTTAGACTCTTCTTTAGCATCATAATTCGCAGTAGAAATTGCTTCAGAACGTATTCGATAATATGCCCATACTTCACCAGACTTTGTTAATAACATATTATTTTTTAAACCTACATAGGGTGATTTTAAATTCATTAAATCCCTCCAAAAAAATAGCCCCAAAAGGGACTATTCTAATTTTATTTTTGACTGTTTATTGTAATAAACTTCTTCATCATAAGCATAATGTGTTTTTCTCATTTGAATTGTTAACATATATATAATAAAATCCCATAAGAAAAATAAAAGTTTTTTACCATCTTGTTTAAGTTTAACTAAGTATTTTGTTGCAAAATAAGGCACTACAGTAAAATAAAGTATCGTCATACCCTGAATAGATGAAACAATAACATCAAAGCCTTTTACATAAAGAAAAATTAATAGCAATTCAATCACAACAAATGTTGCAATCCAATCAACACGAAATCCTTTATTAAAACGCATATTATCTGTAATTTCATAAAAAACAATAGGCTGTTCAAATGTACGTTTTAAATTATAAGCTTTCTTATCCATTTAAATCACCTCAACCGCCGAATATCATTTCCCATATGCCTGAAAGTGCATTAAATACACGTTCGGGACCTTTTGAAACTAAAAACATCAAACCACCAACTAAAAACAAAACTGCCATTCGGCCATACTTACCTGTAGCCCACTGAACCACACCTACTATTAGAACAATAATACCGATACCTGTTCCAACTTCACTACTGATCCAACTATCTAAACCACTAATTGAAGGGCGACCCGCGCCTAAAACAAACAATGAATTTAACATGTTTAACATATTCTAACCTCCAAATGTATTTGTCATTTTCTTAACATAATATTTTTTATCTTTTTTAACTATTTCTAATGTATAATGTTCTGTATTTTCTAATGGAGCATCTTTATCTTTCATACGAACATCAATTTTTGCAATATATCCACTATCCTTAGGATATAGACGGATTTCATTAAATTTAGATACTTCTCTTTTGCCTTCTAATCCTTCCGGATTATCCATTAAATAAGCCATATCTTCTGATTTACTTGATGTATATTTATCAAAGAAATCTTCAATAAATTTCTTCACTTCTGGATTATCTTCACGTTTTTTATCTTCGAGATTATCCTTAATCATTGTGCCATGATTTAACTTACTGCTTGGAATAGAAGTGAAATAAGGATATTCAACAATCACATAACGATTATTTTCACTTTTAATTGGTAAATTAATCAACATTTTTTGATTCACAACACGTTCTTTTTTCTCAGTTTTTGTTTCATATTCTTGTTTTTTACCTTTTTCTTTCTTCTTCTTAACTTTCACTTCTTTTTCTTCGCTAACTTTCAAATCATAATCTACAATATACTGAATAATAGTCTGTTTATCTTTCTTAGTAATGTTATAAAATTCTTTGGAGTTTAATTTACGTTCAACATTATCCATATTTTCTTCTGCCTGTTTATAATCAGTAGGGTAATAAGCTTTCAATTTGTTTTCTCTATCTTCTACACGCTTATCATCTCCAGATAAATTAATGAAATCATCAATAAATTTGTCCGTAAATAACTTTAATTTAGGATTATATTGAACAGTTTCAGCATTATCTTGATATTTCGTTTTAATTTCTTTAACAACCTTTAAAGCATCTTTACTCTCATTTTTTGCTTTAGAAGCACCAACAAAAGAGGCAATCAATACAAAAAGTAATAATACCAAAACACTATAAAATATAATTACAATCGTTTTACGTCTATTTGTTGCTTTAGGAATCTTTTTGCGTTCTTCATTCGGAACATCGTAGTTTTTTCCATTTTTAGAAAAACGTGATATAATGTGTTTGTTGAAAAAACGCAAAAGGTTTTTTCTAATTTCTAAAATAAATTTTAAAATTTTTAAGCACCTCGCTTAACGCTATTGTATGCATTTTGTCCTTCATGGACTCAATGCTTTTTTGTATTTCAAATCTTTTAAATAACGATCGATTCTTGATTTATGTTCATCACTAAAACTAGAATGTGCCAATATAACATCTAAAAAATCGGTGCTTTCAAGCAAACCTTCTGACTTCGCCATAGCTTCTGCAGTTAAAACCGTATCTAAAGTAGTCGCAACTTGTTTTGTTAACCATTCCATATTATCTTCAATCGATTTTAGTGAAGGTTTCATTGATAAATTAACCTTATCGGCTTCTTGCATAAATAGTGCCCAAGGTCTATATAAAGGCCATCTACGCTTTCGCTTATCATCACTATTAGTTGGTTGAGATACAAATCTTAAATTATTATTTAAAATCGACTTAACCAGAAATGTAATGTTGTTTGTTTCACTTAAAACTTCAGCACAATTTACTGCATAAGTCTTTCTCATTTGTATTTCATAACGATTCCATGGTCCAATTTCATCAACATCACAATTTCTTTTAAAAGCTTGTTCATAATTCTTTTCATAGAAACGACAATACAAATTACTTTTCTTTGAACCGATATAAAATGTTGCACCTTTGTTTTTACCGTCCGCTAAATTAAAACCATTAATAGAACTTCCAGCTCTAAATTTAGAAATACACTCAGCTTTCTCAGCTTTTTTAATTAATAAAGGGACTTTCAAATAAGTTTTAAAATCATCAATCGCAACGTCTATTCTCGTAAAATTGGCCTTACAATCAATACACGATTTGAAAAAATCTTGCCAAGTCTTACCAAGTTGAACTAAATGATATTCAAATTCTCTACACCCCTGACCTGAAAGCTGCAAATGTATTCCCATTGATTCATCTTTATCAGAATAGAACAATCTGATATTTGAAAATTCATATCCTCGATTGTAGAAATATAAGCCACTTTCACGGTATTTAAACAATTCTTTTGGTAATCCGATAATGTCTTCAATTATCTCCCAAATCGAGGGTATATGGAATGTCACTTGAACCCAGTCTACGACTGCCTCAATCGGACTTTGTCTTGGACTGGCTACCCCCCTATTAGTAAGGGGGGTAGACTGGTTTTTTGAACACATATTCAATTACCCCCAATCAAATCGCAAGCGATTTGATAACTTACCCATTTACGCTTTCTTAACGCTCATTTGTCGCAGGCTCCGCCCAAATGCGAATCGCACTCCGTGCTTGCATTTCTGCGCCTGCATGAGCTAAAAGCTACAATGGGTAAGTTAAAATAACAATATATTAATCTTTTTCAACATCACCTATATAAATACAGTCACTCAAATCAACTTGTAGCATTCTTCCATGCCCAGCTTGACTCAAACTGATACATAACAGACAAAGGTCACCATAAATTCTTGGGCGACCTTTTGGTGTATTTTCTTTTACATATGAATCTGTAAATTTGGATTGTATTTCTTTAGCTAATGCCATGAGAGAAATTTTATCTCCCCAATTAATACGAATTGCTACATAATTTAAAATATTATCTGATAATTTTAAATTTAGCGCATAAGGTTTCAATCTATCATAAGTGTAATAATCCATGATTATCACCTAAATTACTTAGATTGCTTTGGCGAACTTATTCCACCAGAAACTTTAATATCATCAGCTTTCCAACTATAACCAATCGTACCGAAATCACCGTTCATTTGAACATACATTTTACATTCTGGATTTACTAACTCACACTCTTGTAAGTAATCCAATTCAACTTTATTTGGTGTTTTAACAACAATTTGTTCTCCTTGTGTTTTACTACCTAACTTATAAGCATAAACAGTTTCATTTGTACGTTCACCATTTTCATACTTATATTTTTCATCAACACCTAAAAAGTTTAAACTACCTAATGTTTTTTCAAAATCTAATACTGGTTCCATAAATATCTACCATCCTTTTTTATAATTAGTTTGATTTAATAAGTAGGGTCGCACGAATAGGAATAACTCCCGCAAATCCGTACCACTGCATTTTTGATAATGGAGTTTCTATGCTTCTCCTCAACTATTCGATTTTTTATCAACCTAACGGTTCATCACCTCGAAAAATTCTAAATCTAAACGATCAATGTGATACATTTTACAAATAAATGCATTACTCACATTGTGCGATTTTAAATATTGATAATCCTTATAAGTAAATCGAAAATCATTTTTACGCATCATTTCACAAACTTCCAATATGCGAAAATATGCAATATTATACATTTTACAAATTTTACGCTTAGAAATATTGTGATAACGTAAAATTACAAATTCACGATAGTCAAATCCATTTAAATTAGAAAAAGACGGTGTAAACTCAGTCATGATCATCAATTCCTTTCATAAGAATTATTGATTAACTAAAGTTTACACCGCCTTATATAAAGAGACTTCCAAGAATTCTGCTATATTATTAACCGTTGTTTTGGGATAAAGCAATTCATAATTCAAAAATATAATGTTCTTATAAGCTTTTATATTTTCTAGAAATATATTTATCTTATATTGAACATCTTTTAAATTCATACCTCCTATATTTTTTACTTTTTCAAAATCTAAATAATAGTAATCTGGATTTAATTCTTGGAGTTGTGAATGAATCATATATTCATTATCCAGGTAATAATCTGTGATATCTAATGAAATTAAAACCTTGGTGCCATACAAACTTCTTTGTATCGTTTCTGTGTTAACATCCTTTAGCTTTTTAGAATCTAGAAGTACCAGTATATTTCCATTTTTTATATTAGTAGATGCAAAGTGTTCAGACTCTAAAAAATGTAAATCTGCAACCAGCTTCTCAATTAGTTGAAGACTTTTTATATTGTTTACTTTTATAGCAATTGACACTTTGGTTTTTAATAAATTTCGAATTTTTAAAGATTGTTCTTCATTTGATTCTGTCACCAAGTTATCTACAGCATCATTGATATAAATATATGAATCAACTTTATACCTATCAAAATTTTTATATGTAAATATTTGTTCATTCAATATAAAATCTAAATTTTTATAGCCACCTATATCAATTAAGTTAAAATATGAAAAACTAGATTGTAATATTTCTTCATCATTAACAGATATATGAGTATGTTTATATATACTTTTTCCATCAAATTTGTGCAACCTAATATCTTCCCATTCAGAATCCAATTCCTTTAAACATAGAAAACTACTTTCATTAGGTATCATGCGGTATTTTTTAGGAGTGGTACCTATATACTTCTTAAAATGAACAATATAATTAGTAGCATTTGCATATCCTCGATTAAAAGCTATCATTTCTATATTTTGTTTAGTCATTCTTAAGTCATGAATGGATTTAGCAACTCTTAAAGATGTAATATATTCATAAAAACTAATATTTAAATGCTGCTTAAATAAACCAGATATATTAGATGTAGAAATATAGAATTGTTTAGATATATCTTCAAGCGTAATCTTATCGTTCAAATTACGATCAATATACATTAGTATGCTATTTAATAATTCATTCGATACATCTAAACCTCTTTTTACTTCTCGAGAAAAGCTAAGTAATATATCATCCAATACATCCAACGCCTTCTGTAGATGAAACTCTTGATTTTTGTAGTAATTAAATAAAGATATGAGTTGTTTTTGTAAGAGCACTTCATTTTTTATTTTTAGATAGTTTTCAAAAACATCTATCCCCGCTTCTTTCATCAAAGTACTAGGAAAATAAAATATAACTACATTTGCTTCTTTAATTTGAAACAAATTAGATTCATTTATGAGTGCAATACTTACTTTCCTCTCATTTTCCCCTTCTTTTATCAAGAATTTGCTATCGATAGAAATAGCTAAAATAACTCCCCCATAACAACGAATCGGTCTAACCATCTTGTCATTCAAATAGAAAATTTTAGGAAACATTTTAATTACCTCTTCTCTCTATAATATATTTTTGTCTAAATCTAATATTTAAATCATAAATTTTAACAGTAACTAATTATAAAAAGTCATTTATACTATATTTCAAAAAGAATCCATATACAAATAAAGTCTTGTCTAATGGTAACATTTACTCACAATATAGTAGTTTCAAAAGTGTATATTGTTAAATAAATGCCCAATTATCAACAATACTTTTGTTACAAATTTTTTGTATATATTTATCTTAATCAAATGAATCAAAATTTATTTGAAAGGAGTGGTTTTAAATAAGTTGAAACTAGAAGAAGCACTGATTGTCTCAAACGAAGTACGTAAAGCCATAAAAAGAAAGTCTAAGTTATCCGCATTCGATTACTACGTTTGGAGTGAATTAATTTCAATATACATTGAACAAGATAGTGTTATCTATATTAAGAGTTTTGTCGAAGGTATATCACAAAAGACTAAGATTGACAAGATGAAAGTAGTAACTTCTTTAAAAAAATTAGACTATATCGGCTTTATACATAAACATAAATCTGATATAGATGAACGAAAAGTGTATTTGAGTGTAGACAAAAAGCAATATGAATTATTTAAAGATCTATCTCAATCTGTTACAGAGCAATTAAAAAAATTACATTAAAGAGAGGTTATAAATAATGAAAAAAATAAATCGTTACAAAAACTATGACCGCCAAAAACAAATTTTTGGCATACGTAAGTGTTCTTTCGGAGCAGGATCCGTTGTCTTAACTACTTTACTTTTTTTAGGTGCTACAAACTCAGTTGATGCTTCTGAAATCAATTCCAATCAAGAAAACTCCACAGTAGAATCTAATTCTCAAAAACAAGAAACTGATAATAATTTCAATCAAACAAATAACGATAAGCAAAACATAAATTCCACACAAAATAATAATCAACAACAATCTATCGATGACCCAAATACGGAAGCGCTTAAGCAAGAAGAGCCAGAAAAAGTAAATAAATCTGATAATTACTATGAGATTCAAAATAATGAGCCTAATGAAGCAGAAGTAAGCTCTTCTGAAAAATTACAATCTAATAACTTTGATAATAGTAACACTAAAGTAAATGAAGATTTTGATAAATCAAAAGGAACTATAACGTCTAACCAAGAAAAAGTTGTTAAAGATGACAATTATTACGAAATTCATAATAAAGAGACTGGGGAAGTTGAAGCGAAATTCTCTGCCAAAGCAAGACAAAAGGATTCAGAAAATAAAAATGTCGAATCAGTAAATTCTATAGAAGAACAAGAAAATACAAAAGCTATACCATCCAAAACAACAGAACGATTAGTAAAAAACAGCACTACTCACGAACGAAATTCATCCCAAAATGTAAACAGACAAGCATATGAAGGTCTGCCAGATAATGTTTCACAAGTAGGAGGGGGTGGAGTTAATGTTACTCCTGGTTGTGCTGTTATACAAGAATATGGGCGTGTAAAATATGACTATGAAGTTTCCCTAAATCCTGTAAAGTCAAGTAATAAGATTGAAACAGGAAGTACTTTTAATATAACTATTCCAAAATTTGCGGAAAATGTACGTTTTACATTAATTGGTACTCGTGAAGAAGGGAATTATAAACCTCATGATGTAAATATGGAATTAGGACAAATGACATATGAAGAGTATTTGAATAAAAGTAAAGAATTTAGTAATATTCCTTCTTATGAAAAATACCTAGAACTGCAAAAAGCTGGAACTATACCTAACTCTATCGTGAAGTTAGACATTACTAAAGATCAATATGGTGGCTATGTTAGCACAGGCGGTTCTAGCTTTGCTTCTTTAGTTCAACAATATTCACTTAATACGTTAGTGACTGGTCCAATTGGATTAAAGGTTGAATTTGATATATCAGAAGAACAATTTAAAAAAACACCGCACCTTCCATTAGATGCACGATTAGCATGGCGTAGTTTTACAGAAAGTGAAGAAATCCATAGCTTTGACACAGGAAGTGAATCTATAGAGGAATATAGACCTGGTAGCATAAGATATGATGAGAATGGAAATCAAGTTAAATCTTCTTATCAGTATGTTGAAAATCCAGAACTCATCAAAGTAGGGGATTTTGACGAACATGGCTTATATACAGAGCCTAGTATTGGCGTAACAAGAAATACTGGGCATTGGTCAGTGATTGGTAGTGATCTAACAAAATCATGGTTTTATTATTCGGATGCATATTCCTTACATTTTAATCCAGCTACTGGTTATCTAGCACCCATGACTGAAGATTTAGCAGATATTGCGGTTGTAACGGAATGTGAATGTGAAAAACCAGAGCCTCCTGAAGGTGATGCTGATGCTGACGCGGATGCGGATGCTGATGCGGATGCTGATGCGGATGCTGACGCTGATGCCGATGCTGATTCAGACGCTGATGCCGATGCGGATGCTGACGCGGATGCTGATGCTGATGCCGATGCTGATTCTGACGCGGATGCTGATGCTGATGCCGATGCCGATGCTGATGCTGATGCCGATGCCGATGCTGATGCCGATGCCGATGCTGATTCTGACGCTGATGCCGATGCTGATGCTGATGCCGATGCCGATGCTGATGCGGATGCCGATGCC
>NZ_FMPG01000017.1 GCF_900097965.1 Staphylococcus caeli | reverse complement strand
TAAAACGGTTGAAAACTGTACCACTAATAACTCACAATAGAGAGATGTCACCGTCAAGTTAAATGTACAAAATAACAGCGAAATTTTTAAATCTATTTCTTATCGATACAAATTCCTCGTAGGCGCTCGGGACCCCTAGTATTAATTAATATATTGTCACTATTGCTAATTTCCCAACTTCCATCTGTTAGTATTATATATGATAGATATATAATACTAGCTCCTATAATAAATAAAATGAACCATTCTTTATTTAAATAGGGCTTTGTGATACGATATTCTTCTAATTTAACCTTTAATATTTTAGTTATCCAGCCACCAAATATAAAAACAGTTAATAATAAAATTATTATGTGAAAAGTAATATAACCAAAATCCCCCATTCCAATAATATTAATTAAACCGATTAGTGGTGAAACTCCATTAATTAAAATCATTATAAAACCTGCAATCAAACAATTTAATACTACTTTAAACACATTTTCCAAATCTGTTCCTCCTCGATATAATGCCTCCAAGATACAGAAATGAAAAAACTTCCCTCAATTTTAAACAATCTTTTATATTTTAGTAAAAAAATGACCAAGTGATTAATACACCACTTGATCATTTTACACTATACCTAACCATTACATAAAACACTCATTTTACTACTTTGAATAAATATATGAACCTATAACTAAACCAGCTGGAATTCCAATAAATGGTGTGAAAATCATACTTAAAATAACCATTGAAATAATCATTATAAAGAAACTTTTAGATCCTACTCTCATATCCAATATATTCTCTTTAACTCCCATAATATAATTCTTAAATTTCATTATCATTACCCCCTTTAATATTCTAATTTATTGAATTTATATAATATTACTGTGTAAAAAATAATAGTATAAATCACAAAAATTAGTATAATAACAAAAAATATACTGATAAAATTGTTATCTGTAAGCTGTTCTTGATATCCATTAGGGAAAACGAATTTTAATGATTTTAGAAATGGAGCAATTGAACTCAGAATGTAAAACCCTATAACACCTAAAATAGTATAACCATTAGGCAAACTAATAGATAATAGAACTGCTAATAATATACATAATATTTGAACAAAAAAAGTTCCAAAAAATTCAAGAAGTACATACTGTAAATCACTTTGACTGCTAGGAAAGAATTGATGAGCAGATATTTCCATATTACTAATATGGAAATAATATAACATTAATGAACTCACAAAAAGTACGATTATAAACAAGAAGTATAACACTAATAAAGAAAGTATTTTACTATTACATAATTTTGTTCGTGGGAGATCTTTGTAGAAATACAACTGTCCTTTAACTTTTTCAGAGTAAAAATTCAGTCCTATAATATAAGTTAATATAATTAATGGGATAACAGCATTATTTTGTATTACAAATACAGAAGAAAAGAACTCTAAAAAACTTAATGAATGTTTTTCTCCACTTAACTGCATAAAATTAGTATTGAAAAAAGCAACAATAAAAAGTATCAATGGAAATAAACCAAAGGCTAAATATAACCATGATCCTTTCATCTTAAGTAGATTCAAAAAAATAGGTTTGAATTTAACCATATTATCTATTTTCTCCTTTGAATTTTTGTTGAATGTAGTCTTTTTTATCTTTCAAATTTAAAATTCGATATTCTTTCATTAAATCTGAAAGTAAATCATTTAAAACCTCTTTATTATTAGATACTTCTATCATATTACTTTTTGTTGTTAAAGTAATAAATTTTCTATACTTCTCTTTATACTCAGTAGTAAAAACAAAACTTTTATTAAGTTCTATAATAGTTGTATCCTTTTGATCTAATACAAAATCTTCTTTTAACTCGCCATTATCTATGAACAAAAATCTATTACATATTTCTTCTAGTTCACTCAATTGATGACTAGAAATTATAATAGCTGTATCCTTTTTCTGCACCCATTGTTTTAATGTTTCAATTAACTTTTCAACACCATTAGGATCTAGCCCCACGAAAGGCTCATCTAAAATAAGAATCTTAGGTTCTGTAACTAAGCAAATAGCTAAAGACAGCCTCTGCTTCATACCAAATGAAAAATTACTTGGATTAATATGACGTTTTTCCCATAAATCTACAAGTCTTAATACATATTCAATGTTTTCTCTATGATCTACTTTCCCGTTTAAACTAATAAAAAATTTCAAATGTTCAATAGCATTTAAATGATTAAATAGCGATCCTTCAATCATAAATCCAAAGTCATTTAAAGAATTAGGTGATTTTAATATGCTTTTTTGATTAATTAATATGTTTCCATCAGTTGGTCTAATAGCCTTAGCTATAAGCTTCATCAATGTAGTTTTTCCAGCGCCATTTTTACCTATGAGTCCAACTATTTCTCCTTGATCTACTTGAAAACTTACATTTTGGAGTGAATATTTTTCGTTATTTTTAAATTTTTTACTTAGCCCTTTAATTTCTAACATTAGAGTCCTTCTTTCTAATAAATAAACTTAATAAAAATATAGACATAAAATTTAATAAAAATACAAATATCAATTGTTCTATATTAGCTAAACCAGAATTTATTTCTATAGTAATACTGCCAGTATCTTTTTGATTATCATTTATAAAATTTTCAAAAGTAGGCCGCGAAATAAAATAAAGGCTGAACATAAAATAACATACTGTAGTTATCGTAGAAATAAGTAAATAAGACTTAATATTTCTATTTTTTTTGAATGTAAAGTTGACGATATTATTAGCAATAATAGGTAATAGATATGCTATTGCAATAAAAGTGAGTAGTGACATAGAGGTATTTAAAATAATACCTATTAAAAATATTATTATATTACTTAATAAAATAAAAACATATTTCTTTGGCATATAATAGTCTCCTAGCTTAAGATTTTTGTGATGAATAAATTATACAACCAATGTACAACTATTGATTCTTGCAAACCTACTTTATCTCTAATTAAATATAAAATAATACTTGTAGGAAATTTTATTAAAAAGTTTCCTACGAAATTTCCATTTAGATGTAACAATAAAGAAAAAATTAATGACCCTATTAAAATTGCTTTAAACTTAGAAAATTTACTTAATAATAAACTGAAAAATAATCCTCTAAATAAAAATTCTTCACAAGTAGCAACAACAAAAGGGTGTATTATATCTTCTATTTTTATAGAAAAAAATAGGAGAATTGTAAAAATTATTACTATGTATATAAGAAAACGTTTTATACTAAACATATAAATAGCACTATAATTAAAACCTATAAGTCTATGTAAAAGAATAGTAGGAGTTAATATAAATCCTACTATCATTGATATACCTACCCCAATAATTTGTAAATTAGTAATACTAAAATCTGGTAGTAGTACAATAATCAAGCTACCTATATTTAAAATGAAAGTTGCTAAAATAGTAAGTCCTAAGCAGAGAAAAATAATTTCTAGTTTAGAATATTTATTATCTCTTAAAAGATTCATATATGTATCCTCACTTTGAAGTAATAATAATGGCTGGCTCTTAAGAGCCAGCCATTATTATTACCATTGGTGTTTTTTACCTTTGTACTTGTATTTTACAATACCAAGATTCACTTCATTTAAACCGAATAATTTCAATAAAAAGTCCATAATTAACCCTCCTCATATTATGCAATACAACTTTATAATAGCAGTTTCAAGAATAATTTCAATACCGCTTTATAAATTTACTAAAAAATTTTAAAAATTTTAAGTTTTTCACAAAAGAATTAATAAATATAAATATAGGGTGAGGTGATAATAGGATTATAATTTGGCTACATGACGTAAGATTGTTAAATCTTCCTTGTAGATGAAAAATAATTAGATATATTATATTTTTTTATTAGCAACCACATTTTTGGTTGCAGAGGTTTTGATTTTGAATTTGGTTTTGAACTATGAGTGGCTAGCATTTTGCCACTCATTTTTTGCGTAAGCAAAAACATAAGGGGAATGGGGATATCCCCATCAAGCCGGTATATTCAGAACGAAGTGGCTAGAATATACGACGCTTGCCAAACCACATTATGGCTTGAAATTTTGTTGATTATCATATAATCTACAAATATAGAAAGTCATATATTTCGAAGAAACGTGGTGGGATTGAATGAGTGAACATGATAATAATTTGGCTAGCGATTTGTCTGTTGGGGAAAACCGAAAACCCAACCGCAAAGAGCCAAAACAAATTAGTTTCAGAGTGAGCGAATCCGAATATGAAAAGTTAAGGTCATCTGCCGAAACTTTGAATATGAGTGTGCCGAATTTCGTTAAGAAAAAGGCACATGGTAGTCGATTGGTAGCGCCCAAATTTGATAAAGAGACGCGACAATCGATTGCCAAAGATTTAAGTAAGTTGGGTGCGAATGTGAATCAGATTGCTAAATATTGTAATCAACATCAACATGATGCACCGAATTATGAAGGGTTAGAACATAACATCAATGCAGTACGTGAAAGGTTAGATGAGATATGGCAAAACCTAAATTAAGACTTTACTTTAATATCCTTGCTGTTATTGTTTTTGTTAGTTATTTAGGATTAATAATTTGCACTGATTTTCCAGATGCTAAATGGTCTATTGGTTTTATAGTTTTAATGACAATTATTTATATTGTTAGAGATATATTGGCTCCTAAACAAAAAAGAAGTGATGAAAATGGCGACAACTAAATTAGGTAATACTAAGTCGGCAAGTCGAGCAATCAATTACGCAGAGAAACGTGCAGAAGAAAAAAGTGGTTTGAATTGTGATGTCGATTATGCGAAATCGGCTTTTAAACAAACAAGAGCCTTGTATGGCAAAGAAGATGGAATTCAAGCACATACGGTTATTCAGTCTTTTAAACCTGGCGAAGTAACACCTGAACAATGTAATCAACTCGGCTTAGAACTTGCAAAAAAGATAGCACCTAATCATCAAGTAGCTGTTTATACGCATACAGATAAAGACCATTATCATAATCATATTGTGATTAATTCAGTTGATCTAGAAACTGGAAAGAAATATCAAAGTAATAAAAAACAACGTGATTTAGTCAAAAAAGAAAATGACAATGTCTGTCGTGAACATGGTTTGAGTGTGACAGAACGTGGCACTGCCAAAATGAGATACACGCAAGCAGAAAAGGGCATTGTGTTTGATAGAGAAGAATATTCTTGGAAAGATGAATTACGTGAATTGATTGAAAATGCAAAAGCACATACAAGCAATTTAGAGACGTTTTCAGAGCATTTAGAAGAAAAAGGGGTAGAAGTTAAGCTTCGTGGCGAAGCAATCTCATATAAGCCTGAAAATGCAAATAAATGGGTGCGTGGAAGAACGCTAGGTTCAGATTATGAAAAAGGGGCGATTGACTATGAGCATGAAAGACATCAAGAACAACAAAGAGAACCCGAATATGCAGACAGATTCAAGGTCAACTGGGGTGCAGTCGAGCAACACACAAAACAACTTGAAAAACGAAGAATTGAACGAACTCAAAAGACAAAACAAGCTAATCGTAAAGTATTTGGCAGAGATACAAGAGAGCCAAAAAACGAGAGAGAAAGAACAAGAAGCAATCACATCAAAATTGAAAGAGACGATGAAGGACTTTCGAGATAATAGCATAAAAACACATAATGATTTTGTAAGATTACTTCAAGATAATTTAAAAAAAGTGAATACAGAAGATATTCAAGCAGAACTACGACAAGATATTCGTAAAGTTCAAGATGAAAACGAAGAAATGTTACGTAAAGTGAGAGCATCACATGAACACTATCAAAAAAGGCAAAAACAGTTATTTACAGGTATCGGGGCTATGTTATTAGTCTTTATGCTATTTGCTTTAATTATGACTATAGGTAGTGACTTCATGGAATTTTTCAAATTAGATATATTACAGAAATCTATAGCAAGCCAAATAAAAGCTTCTGAAGGCTTTGTAGCGTTTCTTTGGTATATAGCTTATGGAATTCCTTATATTGTTTGTATAGGTGGTTTTATCATCTTGTATGAATGGATGAGAGCAAAGTTCCGTGATTAAAAAGTAATGTGATAAAGTTTTTAAAAAAGGAGAATTATTTTGTTTATTTATATTTGTTGTGCAATTTTAATGATAATTGCTTTTGGTAGTCTTTCTAGAGAATTAGTAAGTCGTAATAAGAATAAGAAGTTAGATATATTGTCTAGTATATTAGTTTTGCTTTCAGCAATTGCACTTTTAATTTATGGAATATTTCTTAATTAGACCCCGCATTTATGCCGAGAAGATTTATTGTGCGTTGAGCCTCGGAACCCTTAACGTCAATAAAACAATTGGAATAAAGCAACGAAAGGAGTTGAAGAAAATGAGTGAGAAAACTAAGAAAAGTATTCGTATAGGATTATCATTTGCACAAGTGGTAGTACAATCATTAATAGTTTATTACGCCTATAAGCAATATAAATTATCTAAAGAAAATTAAAATCATTTTGCCTTGAACTTTATATAATATTTTTAATAACTTTATTAAACCCTTTTTAGAGATTAGTTGATTCCTACTGCGAGAAAGAGTCCATCTTGTTAAAGGGTAGTTTTTGTAACAGTAAAGGGTAGTTTTTGTAACAGTAAAGGGTAGTTTTTGTAACAGTAAAGGGTAGTTTTTGTAACAGTAAAGGGTAGTTTTTGTAACAGTAAAGGGTAGTTTTTGTACAAAAACTACCCTTTACTGTTGTAATACTATAAATAACTGTGTTAAGTTATTTATAAATTGATGGTTAAGGGTGGTCTCAAATATATAACCACCCTTAACCATCAATTTAATAGAATTTAGGAGTGGCTATAAAGTGTCTGGAGAGACTGTTGTTTACAGAAATGAAATGAATTTGGTTCCTTTAAGAAAGTTTACAAGTACAGAAGTAGATTTATTTTTCACTCTATGTAATAAACTTAAAGAACAAGATACACGTAAATTAGAAATCCCTTTTGATGAACTTAAACACCTTAGTAATTATTATTCACGTTCACAAGAACGTTTTATTAGAGACTTAGAACATGTATACGATAAAATGTTACATCTAACTTATACAGAACGTAACGGGAAATCTTTTGAAAAATTTGTTCTATTCACTTCATACAAAGTGGATACGGAAAATCAATATTTATCTATAAGTATAAACCCTGACTTAAAGCATATACTCAATTCAATTACAGCTGATTTCACTAAATTCGAATTACAAGAAATGACACATTTAAGATCAACATACGCTAAAAATATGTTTAGACTACTTAAACAATATAAGCATACAGGGTATTTAAGGGTGCAAATTGATGACTTTAGAGAACGTTTAGATATACCCAAAAGCTACAGAATGAGTGAAATAGACAAATATGTTTTAAAACCAATAATTAAGGAACTAGGATTTATATTTAAAAACCTTAACATTAATAAAATCAAAGCTAAGAAAGGGCGTAAAATTGAATTGTTAGAGTTCAATTTTACGCCTGAGAAACGTATTCACTCGAAACGACAGCCTAAAATAACAAGTGACAGTAAAAAGAAACAAAGCATAAGTCGGGAAATGACGCCAGAATGGTTAAAAAAACAGGAATATGAGCCAATCAAGCCAAAAACAAATAAATTTACAGAAGAAGAAAAACGAGCTTTTTTAGAGAAAATGAATAAACGTGAAAAATTATGAGCATATAAATAAAGTGGGACGTGTTATTTGATGAAAACAGTAAAAGAAGTCTCTGAAATTTTAAATGTTTCCAAACAAACAATTCACTACCATCTAAAAAACTTACCCGATGACTTAAAAGTTAAAAAAACAGGCAATAAGACCTTAATAGATGATAGTGTAATAGCTTATTTAGAATCGGTTTTGAATAAAAGGTCATCAAGTAAGTCAACAAAAAATTCGTCAATCTTTAATGAAAAAATGACAAAAGAATCGACAAACAAAGAAGAACCTATGAAGGCAAGTTATGACAGATATATCGATAAATATATCTCACATTTAGAATCAGAAATTCGACAAAAGAATCGACAAATTGACGATTTAACAATTGCCTTAAAACAAGAACAATCATTAAACTTAAATAGCCAAAATATATTAAGCCATAATGAGTCTATAGAGTCCGATGATTTAAATACAAAAGAGGATATTTTCGTATCAGAAACACCTAAAAAAAATGAACAAAAACAGTCTATTCTCTCTAAACTGTTTCAAAAAAAGTAACATATATCCTAATTAAAAAAGAATAAGCATTATTTTAAATAATTCGAATTATAAATCCCTTCATGACAGTATTATTCCTTATTAACGACCTGAATTATAACAAGAATCAACACTTATAATCCCTGTCATATCAATAGTTATATATATTCCCTAAAATGGAACTCAGTTCACTTTTTTAGACTACTATGTTATTATATGAGTAACAAAAAGTGTGATGTTCTTTGTACATCAAAAACCCCCACAAAGCTTTGGACGGCTGTGGGGGTTTTCTTTTATCATTTGAATTTATCATAGAGATAATTTGAGATTATCCCTGTAATAATAGGACAAATGACTATTGTAAGAACAAAAAGTGCAATATTCATTTGTACATCGCACCCCCTTTCTGCACAGGAAGTGCCTTACAAGTATAATATAGCATAGCAGTATTGTTAATGGATTTATGTATATTTATAAAGAATAACAGTCTATGAAAACTCGTGAAAACTTGTTAAAACAACAATGCATAAAATATGTATAAATGAACACAAATGATAAAAGCCCAAAACACTGATTTAACAGTGTTTTGGGCTTTTGATTTGGTTAACATAATTAGTTATTATAGGTAGCTAAATTGTATGACTTATTCATTTCTAATAGATTCCAATTTCATTTTTGAAAGTAAAAGTAAAATTAAAATTAAGAATGAAGCTACTGTAATAATGGAAACTGTTGATCCATATCCTCCACCTGTAATGATTTTGTATGAACTAACATAAACATACTCTATAATACCTTGATTACTTTGTTTAGTGGTAATATCAAAAAGCTGTGTAGAATCAAATAAAAAATGAAGTATAATAGAAGACCAGATTGTTTTATAGAACAGTGTTAATAATCCATAAAAGAGTCCAGCAATAAATATACCAATAATAATTAAAATTGTATCTTGAAAGTTATAAGAACCATTTGTAAGATGCGCTATACCGAATAAAATTGAGCTTATAAGTAAGCCCCAGTATATGTTTAATTGATATTCAATGTAACCCATTAAAAACCCTCTAAAGAATATTTCTTCTGATATAGCAGTGGTTAAGGAAGTTAACAAAATTACTATAGTAGGGGTCCCGAGCGCTTAGTGGGAATTTGTATCGATAAGGGGTACAAATTCCCACTAAACCAATGTTTCAAGGCCTATTTATTTTTTATATTCAATTCTCTTAAGTGTTTAGGAATAGATAACAAGTCAAATTTATACTCTCCAAGAAAAGTGATATGCTCCCAATTAATAGGAGATACATGCTTCATATACTTAGTTACTTCGGGATCTATTTTGACGAGATAATTATAAGCTGCTTGTAAGTAGACGGCGTTCCATATACTTATTGCATTTATTAACACATTAAGCGCACTAGCACTTTGAAGTTGTCGGCGAATATCGCGCTCCATAAATTTTCCGCGTCGCCCAAAAAATAGTTCTCTAGCTAAAGCATTAATCGCTTCTGTCTTATTTAGTCCATGAGTGATCCTTCGCCGTAGCTCACTATCTGTAATATAATCTATCATAAAAATGCTCTTTTCAATGCGACCTAGTTCTCTCAGTGCAAGAGCTACTCTATTCTTACGTGCGTATGAGCCTAGCTTTCCTAATAGTAAAGAACTAGATACTTTTCCTGTTTGAATCGAATAGGCGATTCGTTTAATTTCATCATAGTTTTCTTCAATAATTTTTACATTGATTTTTCCGCTTATATCTTCTGATAAGTTAGGGTAGTAGGAAGGTGATTTGATAGAAAATAATTGTGATTTTTTTATATTTCTGATGCGAGGTTCAAAATCAAAGCCTAGTAATGCGGTCATTCCAAACACCTGATCAGAATACCCATTTGTATCAGTAAAATGTTCCTCAATATCTAGATCTGTTTCATGATAAAGTAGGCCATCAAGGGTATGAGTAGCTTCCCTTGTATTAGTTGAAGCAACCTCGATATGATGAGTCGTATGCCTATCATTTATTGATCGAATCATTGTAGCTCCTTTTTCCATACTTTTGTAATGTGGATTAACATCGGATTTTAGAGCTGAGACGCCCACTGGGACGCGCATTCCGTCTGAAGCAGTGGTTTTTCCTTCACCCCAAAAGTCTGCAACAGGAAGCTTTAACTGATAATTAACCAAAACAGATTGAGCACGAGTCAGAGCTTCTTTATAAAAGCGCCATTGTTTGGCATTGGCTAACTGAGAATAAGAAATTCCAGGAGTTGATTGGGCCATTTTTTCAAGACCAATATTCATCCCTAAACCCAGCAAAGCAGCAAAAATAATTTTTCTTTCTTGTTCACTCGGCGGTTTCCCTGTAGAATCATGACTAAATTCTTGTGAAAAGTTGGTCCAACTGTCCACCTCAATTAAAAGATCACTAAGCCTTATCTTAGGAATTATTGAATAAAGTTTTTTTCTATATATTTCTGCTTCGCTAGGTGTAACTTTTTCCAACTTTTTAAGGTTTGCTCTTGAAATTCTCTTATCAACTGTCGAATAAAATTGAAGCTGTAAATCTAAAATTATTTCCCGATCCTTTAAATAGTCCTCAAACGTGTCTGGAATAGTTTCTGAATCAATACAAGCAGATAAATCAACTAAGTAATCATCAATATTTCGATGGATCATACTTCCTTCAACTGAAATATCTCCTGATCGAATATTGTTCTTTAGCTCGGTGAAAGCTACTAACTCATAGTAAGACCGATCTATTTTCCCCTCTTCTGGCCGAACAAGGCTTTTCCATTTTTTACTCACAAAATCAGTAGAAGTATCTGCCGGTATTTTTCTTTTACCACTATTGTGTAAATCAGTTAGTTGAGTTAGGGCCATGAGGACTGGATTTGCTGCCGGAGTTGCTTTGAACGAAAGGGTCCTCAATAACATTGGCGTGTATCTTCGGAGGTAATTAGCTTTATTTCGAACCATTTCTAAATAGCCATGATTTTTATTACCTGTAATTTTTTTAGCTTCTTCTCCATCTTGTACTAAATCTTCCCAAGGCATGATTCGTTCAATTTCGTCAAAAGGATTACTATCATTATCTTTTGCAAAGTGAAGAGCATCAATTAAAGAAGCATAATGTTCCAATTTTTTAGTAGCCAATTTTCCTTTTTCTTTTAACTGTTCTTGTGAATCACGTGTCCCTTTGCGTTTAATACTTGCTAAAATGCGGTCATTAATCTCAATCAGTTGATCGATCAGATATTGATGATGATTGACTAAAAAAGCAATAAGTAAAGAGTATCTTTTTTCAAGCTCAAAACGGGAGAAGTCATATGCATCATAATTTTCCCCTAGTCTAGCTAGCTGAAGAAACCTGTTCCGATTAATATGGGAGACATTAATTGTCCCGAGTCCCATGGAAGCAATCACTTCCACTTTTTTACAAATACTCATAAAGCTTTCTGGATTTGCCTTACCTGGAATGTCTTTTAGCCAAGCGAGTTTAGTTATTTTCGTCTCTTCATAAATTTGAAACAAACTCTCTAGTTTTTCAATTTGTATATCTGTTAATGAACAGAGCAATATTGAAAATAAGTTGTTTTCTGCTTTATCTCGACAGCGGCTTATAATGTCTTCAAGTGTAGCTATAGATGGAAAAATAATTCTTTTTCGAGTTAAGAAATCAATTGTTTTTTTCATTAGATAGATAGAGTCATCATTTTCTAAAGCTAGTTCAATTAAATATTCTATTAACTGTTTTTGTGTATTAGCACTACCGAATCGATGATAGTTGAATACTTCTAAGATCTCGTTGAAGTGATTTGCACGTGTATTTCTATGATCATATGAATTTAAATCAATTGCATCAAGATGGAGCTGTCGACTCACATAAGAAGTTAGTCTGGTTGATTTAATCGGCCAATTACTTAAAGAACACCCAGGATACCGGGCCAAACAAAGTTGTATCGCAAATCCTAGTTTATTGACCTTTCCACGGTGTTGATTAATAACCTCCAGATCATAATCAGAAAAACTAAAATACGCTTTAAAATCCTCTTCTGATAAGTGGTCTACAGAAAGAAGTTGTTCACGCTGTGAAGTAGTTAAAATTCTTTTCATAGCCATATCTTAAGCATTCCTTTTATTGAGGTAACGGTAAAAGGTTGTTTTGCTTAATTTAGAGGCATCAAGAATTTGACGAATAGAATACTCTTTGCTGTCATACATTTTTAAAGCTAAATCAATTGATAGCTTACCTTTACTTGGACGGCCCCCTTTTTTTCCTCGGACTCTGGCTGCCTTAAGACCAGAGTTAGTTCGTTCAATAATAATATCCCGTTCCAGTTCTGCTAAACTAGCCATAACTCGGAAAAAGAATCTTCCCATAGACGTTGAAGTATCTACGTTATCTTGAATAGATATAAAATTGACACTAAGTTCTTCAAATAATTCAGAAAGTTCAATCAAATGTTTAGTTGATCGTGAAATTCGATCTAACTTGTAAATGACAACAGAATCTCCTTCACGTAGTAGGTTGATCATTTCTTCTAATTGCGGTCGGTCTTTTTTCGCACCAGTTACTTTTTCTTGAAATAATTTATCAATTCCATAATGAGTAAGTGCATCAATTTGTAAACTAAGATTTTGATCATCCGTACTCACTCGAGCATAGCCAAAAATCATAAAAAAACCTCCTTAATTTTATAATTTAAATGTACCATAACTCATTAAGTATAAATATATAGGAACTATGAAAAAGGAACGGATTTTGGTACTTGATTTACTTAAAAAACATTTAGAAAAAGCAGGAAAATGAAAAGGTACCATAAACGGTCGTTTATGGTACCATTCAAATTTATCCTTATTGTACAAAATAACAGCGAAATTTTTAAATCTATTCCTTATCGATACAAATTCCCCGTAGGCGCTAGGGACCTCTTTAGCTCCTTGGAAGCTGTCAGTAGTATACCTAATAATTTATCTACATTCCCTTTAGTAACGTGTAACTTTCCAAATTTACAAAAGCGACTCATAGAATTATTTCCTCCCGTTAAATAATAGATAACTATTAAAAATAGACAATACTTGCTCATAAGTAACGGTACTTAAATTGTTTACTTTGGCGTGTTTCATTGCTTGATGAAACTGATTTTTAGTAAACAGTTGACGATATTCTCGATTGACCCATTTTGAAACAAAGTACGTATATAGCTTCCAATATTTATCTGGAACATCTGTGGTATGGCGGGTAAGTTTTATTAAGACACTGTTTACTTTTGGTTTAGGATGAAAGCATTCCGCTGGCAGCTTAAGCAATTGCTGAATCGAGACTTGAGTGTGCAAGAGCAACCCTAGTGTTCGGTGAATATCCAAGGTACGCTTGTAGAATCCTTCTTCAACAATCAGATAGATGTCAGACGCATGGCTTTCAAAAACCACTTTTTTAATAATTTGTGTGCTTAAATGGTAAGGGATATTCCCAACAATTTTATACCTCTGTTTGTTAGGGAATTGAAACTGTAGAATATCTTGGTGAATTAAAGTGACACGAATGTTCAGTTTTAATTTTTCTGACGATAAGTTGAATAGATGACTGTCTAATTCAATAGACGTTACCTGTTTACTTATTTTAGCCAGTTTCGTCGTTAAATGCCCTTTACCTGTTCCAATTTCGTAAACGGTATCGGTTTCTTTTAAATTCAATTGTTTTATTATTTGGTTGAGTACTTTTTCACTCGTTAAAAAGTTTTGAGAATATTTTATATTTTTGTTCATGTAATCACTCCTGAAGTGATTACATCTATAAATAAATACAGAAGTTAAACGATTTGTTTGTAATTTTAGTTATCTGTTTAAAAAGTCATAAGATTAGTCACTGGTAGGAATTAATCTAACGTATTTATTTATCTGCGTAATCACTGTTTTTAGTCTGTTTCAAAACAGTAGATGTTTTATCTACATTACGCATTTGGAA
Organism: Staphylococcus caeli; assembly: GCF_900097965.1. GTDB lineage: Bacteria > Bacillota > Bacilli > Staphylococcales > Staphylococcaceae > Staphylococcus > Staphylococcus caeli. The sequence goes on along the minus strand of NZ_FMPG01000017.1, from coordinate 22,252 downwards.
TACCAACATGACGAATCCCTCCTTCTTAATTACAAATTTTTAGCATCTAATTTAACTTCAATTCCTATTATACACAATTTTAAGATAATGCACTATCAACACACTCTTAAGTTTGCTTCTAAGTCTTATTTCCATAACTTTAGGGTTAACCATACGCAAGACCAATCACTCTCGGACAATACTCATGATTTTAATGATAAAATCCATGTTAAACCCATAGATAAGAAATACACCTGCAATAACCGTTACCTGTTTGTGCCAATTTAAAAATGCACCACTTTTTTATAATTAAAACGGTTGAAAACTGTACCACTAATAACTCACAATAGAGAGATGTCACCGTCAAGTTAAATGTACAAAATAACAGCGAAATTTTTAAATCTATTTCTTATCGATACAAATTCCTCGTAGGCGCTCGGGACCCCGAATATAAGTGGCAAGATTTAGGATTTGATTTAAAACTCGAAGACTTTACTGATTATGAAGCAATAACGACGATTATTAAAATCACAAAAGGGAATTTTAGGCTGATTCATCGTTTATTTGCGCAGATAGACAGAATTATGGATATAAATGGTTTAGATAAAATAAGTACAGAAGTTGTAGAAACAGCTAGAGATAGTTTAGTTATAGGTATTCGATAATAGAAAAAGCAACGCATTTTAATATAGTGCGTTGCTTTTCTCATTTATTAGGTAAAGTCATTCTCATATATCGAATAAAGTGACACTCTCACTATAAAAGTGAGAGGTTTTGTGTCAAAAACGATGGTTTTAGATCCAATACAATTTCTTATCGGTTAATAATATTGACAGTAAAATTTTAATTATACTTATTCTTAGGATTCATTTGTTTTAATTCATTTAATGACTCTTTATTTAAATTAATGACTTCATTAGTAATGTCATTAAAGTTTTCATTTAATTTTTCAATATTTTGATTGGCAGTTTCTACCTGATTGCTCATTTGTTTGATATTGTTATTTGTTTCATATTGGTTATATGATATACGATTAAATCCTGATTCTATCACTTCACTTAATGCCTCTATGCTATTTAATAACTCATTATGTTTTTGATCTTCGTGAAAGAGATTAATTGCTTCTTTCCAGTTATTCGCCCGACCATCATAAACATATATATATAGGTTACTTGCTAATTCTATATTATCTTGATAATTTTCTGGAATTGAAGACTCTAACTCATCTAAGTAAGAAACGATAGAAGCAGTGTCTTGCTTGAAGCTTTCTTCTAGTTCTTCTATAAAGTCATTATATATATCATCAATTGTATTAAGTTGTTCTTCTAGTTGGTATTCATTTTTGAGAGTAACTTCTGAACTTTCATTTTCTTCATCTTTTTGAATAGCTGCTTTCTTTATGTTTTCGATTTTTATATTATAATAAACTTTCTTGATTTTATTAATATTATAACTAAATATAATACATAATACTAATAAAATTAAGGAAACAAGTGAGCTTATTGAAAATATTGCAATTAAAAGCACATTTAAGATAAAGCCAATTATAAAACCAAGTATACCTAATAATACAGAAGGTAACTTTTGCAAACTGTCGCGCTTTTTTTCTAATACAGGTATTTTATTATTTTTTACATCATATAAATTTTGACTTTTTTTAGATTGTTTCCATTCTTCAAAATCATTAATTTTCTTTTGATAATATTTCTCATAATCTGCAGATGCTTGTTCAATTAATTCACTGTAAGGTGCATTAATTTCGTTAAAGTTATGTAATGCAATAGTATAACTATATAAAAAATCTTCCAACTCTTGAGTATGTAGATTTCGTATATCCATCGCACATTCCCCCCCTTTAAAATTATACTAACATACTATATAATCGTCCAAAATTACAATATGAGCTTTTGGAGTTGAAAAAGAAGTTTCTTAATCATTCAAATATTCAATTGAAGATGTTATTTTGGAATATATCATAATAAAATTTCTTTAGTTAATAAGAATATGGAGGTAAAAAATGAAAAGGTTGTTATTACTATTACTTGCAAGTGTATTAGTTCTAGGCGCTTGTAATTTTGATACTGATAAAAAAACAAATAATAAAGATATGTCTGAAAAAAAAGATAGCAACAAGCATGATAAGAATAAATCTACAAATCAAAGTGAACCAAAAACAGAACAACATCAAGTCAACACACAAAAGAACAATGAGCAATCTCAAAATAGCCAAAACGATAATGACCAAAATCAAACAGAAGACATACAACAAAACACTCCAACACAATCAGACAACACACAACAAATGATGACAGAACAAGAAGCAGAAAATTCATTGATAGGACAAGTTTCAAGCCCTAATAGCATCGAAAAACCTGAATTTATGGGTAAAATAAAAGAAGATGATAAAAGTTATACTTTCAGAGTTAAATATTATATTATCGGCAAAGACCCTGTATTACCTGTAGATTATAAAATTGATAAATACTCAGGAGAAATATTAGATAAACAGGCTGAAGTAGGTACAGATAAACAACAAAGATTTTATGACGCAATTCAAGAATACAAAGATGAAGTGTATAATCAACAACCTATTTATGAAAATGATAAGGAAGAACAAAATAAATCTGAAAATAAAACAAAAGATGGAGACCCAGATATGACAGATGAAGAATATATCAAACAAACTCAAAAGAATGGGGTAGCTCCAGAAGCATGTGGTTATGGTATAGGTAAAGATAAAGAATATTGTCAAAAAATGGCTAAGAAAGCACAAGAACAACAAAATGATGAAAATCAAAAACAACCGCCTAAAGAAACAGAGCAAGAAAGACAAGAGAATAATGAAAATTCTGTTTCAAAGTAAAGAAAAAGCTAACTTGTTATCGTTTTAATGTTTTAGTATTCTCTTAATTAGCTAACATATGACTATTTTCATAGCACGGTGAAAAGCTATAGATCTGAAGAGACATACAGTTCGGTTTGTATAATGCAGATATACATTCTCAATACCTTTGACTGTGTTTTTATCTTACGGACACTCTGATATTTTGTCCCTTTTAACTTAATATGTCCATGGTCTTGTTCAATTAAATTATTGAGATATTTTGATGTACAATATACAATCTTTGTTTAATTTAAACATATCTGATTTTGTTGACAGTTCTTTATCAGTAGTAAACATTTTATTTTACTAAATTGTTTAATAAATCGATTAATAAATGTTTAGACTGAACCCTGATTACGATTTTTACGTAACCAAATATCTACCGAATCAATAGATATTTGAGCAGTGGACATATATGCCAAATTCTTTTAATATTTTAGACATATCGCGATAATTGAGAGTATATCTCAACCTGATTATCTTATAAAAGATATGCTATTCTACATTTAGTATTAAAGTGAATTTTATATTTTACATAATCGATGATTATCAGAAGTTCTAGCATAAAAAAGCACTACAAGTTCATGAGCTTGTAGCGCTTTTTATTGTGTTAATTACCAAACAACCGACTCCAGAAACCTTTTTTAGGTGGTTTTTCTTCCTTATCTTCGTATTCATTATCTATTTCTTCGAATTGTTTATCGTCTATTGTGGATGGTTCTTCATTGAGGTTTTCATTCTCTTCAGGTATATCTTTATGCTGCACCTCTGTAGGCTGTTCCCATTCTTGTTGTTGATCAGTATCTTTAGACTCTCCAGTAAATGTTGCTTCTTGTACATTAACATTTTGTCTCTCATTAACAGACGTATCAAAAGAATAATTAAGTCGTCTTTCTTCCTCTAATTGATCTTCTAATTTTTTAATCTTTTTATTACTTTCTAATGCTAATACTTGTTGATTCTCTAAAAGTCTATTAAGTGTATTTATTTGCTCTTTATCTCTATTTGATTGTTCTTTATATATATATATCTGGTTATATAATTGTTTTATTGTCTCATCTTTCACCAGGTTATCATTATTAGGTACTTCTTTTTTTTCGCTTTCAAAATCATCATTCTTATTTTGATTTTTTCTTATTCGGTTTATTACTATAATTTCATCTTCACTGGTTAAGTAATTTACGTTATCGATTTTTTGAAATTTCACATTTGCTTTTTTAGCATTATTATAAACAGTCATTTTTGTTACGTTTAATTCATCAGCAATTTCTTTCATACTCTTCATATAACGCCCTCCATATAGTTATATACATAACATTTATACCATTATACAGCCATTATACTTGTCATTACAAGGTTATATAATTCTTTATACACATAACCATATATAACTATACGTATAAGGTTTTAACCCAGTTATATAACACTTATACAGCCTTTATACTTGCTATATAAGCGTTTATACGGTGTTATACGATATACCCATATAAAATATTTATACAAAGATTTATCTTTCTTTGAAAGTGCATAAACCCAAATGTATATAAACAATTTAACAAAACTTTTAAAAGTGTTAATATAAATATATAAAAGAAACCTAACTACGGGAATAGTCAGGTTTCTTCGGTAATAAAACAAGTAGTTTGTTTGTTTATATAGTTGTTATATTCTTATTATATATACTAAGAATTATTAGTGCAAGTCGAATACATATAAACTTACTTATAGCTTTTTTATTACCTCTTTTAGAAATTTAAATATGAAAGAGGTTTTTTGTATGTCCAACTTTAATATTAAAGAAATCCAAAAAGAGAAATTTTATCAATTACCTAAAGTTTTTTTTACGAATCCTAAATATACTAAACTATCTAATGATGCAAAAATAACTTGGTCAATACTAAGAGATCGTTTAAATTTATCTATAAGAAATAATTGGATAGATGAAAATGGAGATATATTTTTTATTTATACCAATGAAAAGCTTAAGTCTATTTTAAATATTAGTAGTCCAAATAAGCTATCTAAAATAAAAAAAGAATTAACAGAAGCTGATTTATTTAATCAAATAAGAGTAGGTTTGAATAAACCTAATAAGTTATATATTAAAAAACCAGAAGTAACAGAAGCTGATGTATATTATATTTCACAACAAGAAAACGATATAGAACAGCATAATAACACGGACGTATCATTATCATACGTCCAGAAATATGATAATGATACGTCAAGAAATATTAATATGATACATCATGACATATCAAAAGAATACACTAATGATACTGATTTAAGTAATACTGATTATATAGAGACTGAGAATAATGATACGCATGATATGAATGATACATATAACAATCAAACAAACCATAATCATTCGGATCATACAAATCACCAACAATCCGAATTTAATAATGATGCACTTAAATTCCAAGTACTCGAAGAATTGCCACAACAAATCAAAGACTATTTAAGTAAATTTGAAATTAGAGAGATACGTATTATTAAAAGTGTGTTACTCAAAGGCAAAAAGTCATTTAATAATGCGCATGATACGTTTTACCGTTTAGAAGATGTTGAGTTTGAACTTGTGAGTGTATTAAAACGATTTAAAGCGATGCTGCTACAAAAGAATGAAACCGTTGAAGCTATGCAAGGATATTTAATGCAATCGATTAAAGCTGAACTTGAAGAAATACACACACTTAATATGCGTCGTCAAAACATGAAACAACATAATATCTTTAACCAATAATTTAGATAATCTTATAGCAATCAAAGAGACTTCAAAATACTCGGTTAAGTCATCTGATTTTTTAACTGATGATGATGAAAGAAATCAAGAAATCGTGAATGATTTGGAAAAAGGTTTGTACCGAAAACGTATGTTGAGTTATGGTGGTTTGCTTAAACAAAAACATAAAATCTTAAATTTAGACGATGCCGAAGATGGCAATTTAATTAATACAAGCGACGAAGATAAAACAACAGACGAAGAAGAAAAAGCACATTCAATTACGGCAATTTGGAATTTTGAAAAACAAAATTATTACTTGAAAAATTTGAAACGTTAGCTTAAAAGCTAGCGTTTTTTTATGTATTTTTGCCCCTGCGGGAACTATAGCGTTCAACCGGCATGGTTGACCAGTTTACATGCACAAAAATAATTTTGTGCGTAAATGGGCAGTGTCTTAAAAAATCGACACTGGTTAAGCAAAAATTTTAGGTTTGTTTTTCTGATTTTTAAATTTAGTTCATATTTGCGTTTTAAGAGCCATTAAATAGTTTTAGGTATAAATATATATAAAATACCCCTAAATGCTCTAAAAAGTACCTTAAAATTGCAAATAAGGGCATAAAAAAATAAAAGCTACCCCAGATAAAGTGAGATAGCTTTTTCTTTCGTACGGTCTATTTATTTTTCTTTCGACGCCGTATCGTCGATGGAATTCAAAAAAGTTATGGGCTATAAATCTACATCACTTTTCCAAGAATGTAGTAGCAATATTCAAGACAAATTAATTTTTATAACTGCTCGGAATATCTCAAGCCGTTTCTTTGAATTTAAAAATAAAAATCGACGAAGGTCGATTATGTTTTCGCACGCGTTCTTTTTAGAACGTATAAGTGCGCCCTTACGGGATTTAACTAGATTATAACGACGAAAAAGAGACCTGTAAAGTGATAACTGTTATGATAAAATTTACTAAAAAGGAGGCATCTTTTTGGTTATTTATATTTCTTGTACGTTTTTAATATTAATTGCAATTGTGGCCATTATAAAAAATACAGTAAGTGATAAAAAGGATAAAAGATTAGATATTCTCTCTAGTGTATTACTTTTAATATCTTCAATTTTGCTTTTGATTTATGGGATTGTTATTAATTAGAACGCGCATTTATGGCAAAAAATTTATTAAAGTTGAGAAGAACACTTAACTAAACTTGCAGACGAATGTCGGTATAGCGTGAGCTATTAAGCCGACCATTCGACAAGTTTTGAGATTGTTAAGGGTTCCGAGGCTCAACGTCAATAAAGTAATATAGATCTTGTCTAATAATCTTTAGAAGTTTGTTTCATTAATTTTTCAAAATCAGTATCGTTAATATTTGATTGAGTAAGTGTGATTAAGTGCCCGTCTCGATCTTTTATTGTCATTTCTTTAGAGTTCCATGGTTGTTCTTCTAATTGGTTTACTATAAATTTTTGTGAAATATTTTGTGATTTTTCTTCGATATCTTTTATTAAGATATTTAGATATATTGAATTTCCAACTTCAAAGTCTGTTTGAGAAATTAGCATTAAGTCTTGATATTTTTCTAGTCTTAAATGATTCATTAGCACTTCATTTTTATCATTTCTAAATTTAAAAACACTTTTAAAACCAAGTGTTTTTTCGTACCACTTCTCTGCTTTCTCAATGTTTTTAACTAGTATTTTATTAAACATTGGCATTTGATAAAATTCCACTGTTTCCACCTCTTTTTAATTTTTATTTATTGTAATGTATTACGTTACGTTAGTGTCAAAAAAGAGGTGTATAAATTGAAAATCAGAAATGATAACTATAAAAAGAGCTTTAAATTTTTTAATAGTTACGATGATTATTTTTTGAAAAGGAGTTTTTAAAGTGAAAATTTTTGCAATCATTTTAGGAATTTTAGTAATTCTGTCTTGGTTATTTGTTATGAGAGAATATCGAAATGGTAATCAAAATACAACCAAAGCTCATAATGTTATGTTATTAGCTTGTTTATTAACTTTGATTATGACAATAATACAAGCTTTCTATTAGTTTTATAATACATTTATACTAACGAAGGAATATAGTTGTATAGTTTAAAAATGAAAGGAGTTTTTGTTGTGAATGCAAACAATCATGGCTTTTTTCCTATAATTTCTTTAACCATTTCTTATGTATTTTTCTTAATTAGTCTTGTTGTTTTTGCTTTTCAAATAAATTCAGATGTGGCTTCCTTGTTAATGTGAACCCAATACTATAAATAAAGCCTATTTAAAGGTCTTCAGAGACCCTTTTATTCTAATAGAATAAGCCATTTTTGAAAAAATGAAATATCAAAAACGAAATTTAAATAGTTATAGAAAACAAATTTGTGTTATTAATTGATACTTAAAATTTAAAAAGCAATAAAGAAAACCGCAAATTTTTTATGCTAAATTTTACGTTTTTTAAATTTATAAGGAGTTATTTTGGTATAAAAAATTAGAAGTTTATGCATTTTTGATTTTCTAATCTATCCTTTTTTAAAATTATTCTTGATATTTGATTATGCGCAAGTGTGTTATAATTTACATAAATTGAAGAAAGAGCAAAGGCTCTTCTTTCAGCAATCATTAAGTAATTATTTCTTTGATTAAGGTGCATAAAGCTCTTAGCAGATTCATTATTTCTGTTAAAAGCTCTATTTTTCTTTTGTTTCTTCATAATTAGTAATCCTTTCATGTTATAAATTTAATCCATGAATTACGTTAGAATTGAGCGTAAAATCATATAATAGGTATTTGATAGCAAGATGTATCAATATCACATAAATAGCCCCAACCTACAGTAATAGGTTGGGGCTCGGTACTATCTATGGACTTGCTATTTATATTATAACATCGTGGGATGCATGAAAAAACTCTCATTCATTGACATTTATAAAAGCAAAGTCATTTTGAAAATTGAAAACATAATCAGAATAAAAAAATCTCGTTTGGATTCAAACGAGATTTTTGAATTATATAATTAAATTAGCCGATGAAACCTAAAGCAAAGTCAACGCCTTTAGCTAAAACATCTGCGATGCTTGTACCCATAGTTACCCAGTCTTGATTGATGCCTGATTCGATTGCATCTTTTAATGAATTTACGATTTCTGACATTTAGAACACTCCTTAAATATATTATTAGCACACACAATATAATGTATTTCGTTATTATATTGTGTGATATTGCCTGATTGATGATTTTAAGTTCTAAAGTGTCTTGGAAAAGCTATTTTCATTTAAAGTTTATTTTATATAGTTGTTTTAATTAATATATATTTTCAATATCGCTTGTCTTATCCACTTTATTAAGTATAACACCTAGTATAAGTGTAGCTATAAGAATAGTAATAGAAATAATAGACATTGTATCAAAAATCCCTTTATAAAATAGACGATAAAACATAGCCCCCATCATTCCACCAGACAGAGGTCCTAGCACTGGAACAATAGCATATACCCAGTTAGAGTCACCTTTTCCAGCAATTGGTAGAATAGCATGAGCTATCCTTGGTCCTAAATCACGCGCAGGATTAATTGCATAACCGGTAGGCCCCCCAATGCTTACACCAATGGCAATAATCAGAGATCCAACAATTAATGGGTTTAAACCATCTGTGATATTGTTCATACCAATAAATAGTAGTCCTAAAGTTAAAATCCCCGTACCAATAATTTCTGTGATGAAATTAGCAAAATAGTTGGGGATAGATGGTGCTGTAGAAAACACACCAAGTTTGACTTCTGGTTCTTTAGTTGCTTTCCAATGTGGTAAATATGCAAGCCAAACAAGTATTGCACCTACTATACCTCCCAACATTTGAGCAATTATATAACCTGGAACCATAGACCAACTCAATGAATGATCCATAGCGAACGCTAGAGTAACTGCTGGATTTAAGTGAGCATCTGAAATATTACCGACAGCATAAGCGCCTAAAGAGACACCCAATCCCCATCCTACAGCAATTACAATCCAGTCAGCGCCATGTCCTAAATTACGTTTCAAATTAACATTTGCACAGACGCCACCTCCCAATAACACGAGTATCGCTGTTCCTAAAAACTCAGCTACATAAACATTCATGATAAGGTCATCCCTTTCTAAAAAATAAGACGCTTGTATCCTAAATTGTAGGCACAAGCGTCTCTATTTCTCTCTAAATAATTATCAACTTAAAGTAAATTATACATTTTTTATGTAAACGTTGTCAAAAGTAGTTAGAATCCACAAAAATAAAGTGAGTAATTTTGAATAAAGTCTAGTTTAATATCCTTCAAATAATAATTGAGATTGAAACATAAATTTGTACATTTACAAATAATACAATAATGAAGTATATGATACTTCAAAGAATCAGCAAATGTACAATAAATAAGTAATAGAAAAAGTGACTTTAATCACCCCTATTTTTTAACAGGAAATCTATTATAGTAGAGAATAGAGGTGATATTGTGAAAAAACATATAGTGAAAAAAATTTGAGAGAGTTACTTTCAAAAAAGAAAATGAGTAAAAGTAATTTAGTCAAAAAAAACGCAATTGGATAAAGGAACTATTAATAAAATAGTAAACAATGAGTTTCATGATATGAAATTGACTACAATTAGAACATTAATGGATGCTTTAGAAGGAAATTGGGATGAATTAATTATAAGTCACAACAAAGATAAATATTTTTGGGAATGTTTGATTCCTTATTCATTTAATAAAGAAAATATAGATTTATTAAGAGATAAAGTCTATGAAAATGATCCAAATTTAAGTTTCAATATTCAGCCTTATAGCAATAATTGTAAGGCCAACTTAACATTGGAAAATAAGAATTTAAATATAGTAATAGATATGAATATATCTGTTTTCTGGACTAAAAGAGGTATAACTTTGACAATTGTAGATCTCAATATAATTAATAATAAGGAACTTGCATTGAGTAAATATAAAAAATATTATAAAAACTTTTTATGTACACTTGAATCTTATGCTAGACATATAAATGTTGATGTAATTCGTTTCAATATAAGACCATATCTTAACCCTGTAGTAAAGAATGAATTTATTATACCTATAGAAATGGATGATGATGAATTAAAGGAAATAGTGCAAATGGTAGATAACTATGGAGAAATCAACTCAATTTTTAAGTGGATAATTCTATTATCTTTGAAATACCATAAATTTTATGATGTTTTTGACGGAAGTGAATATTATAAAACTGAAATTTACAAAAAGGCTGATAATTATTTGTTAAAAGATAAAGATATACCAATATATGGAAGAGAAAGAAAGCGTCAAAAACTTTATAAAAATTCTTTTGAGTTAATAATGAATGATAGATATTTATATAAAGTATTTAACGAAAATAGTAAAAATAGAATTATATATAAAAGACTTTCTGCTTTTATGTAAAGTATCTTATAATCTATTGAAAAATTTAAAGTGAAGAAAAGTTAGAACGGGCGTGAATAACATAATTCAACTTATCGGAAGTTATATATACACTATAATGTATAAAAAATATTAAAGTTTACATAATGAATTTGCTAGATATAATTATTATAGATAAGAATTCAAGTCATAGAACTTAAAAAAGTAAAAAAATATTTTTTTGCTTCAAAACCCTTATAAACACCAGTATATCAATGATTGTTGAATAGTTCTAATATATTTAAAACTTTTATTATAAACTTAGATATTACAGTTCCGATATCTTTAAGTGTAATTGGTACTTTGTACTTAACAGTCATCTTGAATAACAACGCAAAAATAGCCCCGACCTACTGCAATAGGAAAGGGCACCAATAATAGGCTGTAATGATTAACATATGTTGAGTGTGACAACTCTTACTTAATATGTTGCTATGTTTTTAGCACCATGTTCTCCCGACCAAAGTTGAGCATGGTGTTTTTTAAATTGTTTGATAGAAGTTTTCCCACATCTACATGTAACTTCTTTAAGTAATATCATGATATTACACAATATACAAACTTATTTGTTTCTTTTTTGGAATAATACTACTTATATTCAGGAACAATAACAGCTAAGGGTAGCGTACAGATTTCATAAGGAGGTGATCATCCCCTTTACTTATTGTACAAGATATTGTACAATTAAATAGAGGTTAAAAGGAGGTTGTACTTATGACTGTACTAACATATTCAAATGCACGTAAAGATTTTAGAAAATTAATCGACAAAGTAAACAATGATAGTGATACTGTAACAATCACTACTAATGAACGTAATGCTGTTTTAATGAGTGAAGACGATTATAATTCAATTATGGAAACACTTTACCTACAACAGTCCCCTGCTAATGCTAAACACTTAGCTCAATCAATTTCAGAAGCTGAAAGTGGAAATACCGTAGAGGTAGATATAGATTCTCATGAGTAAGTTGAATATCACTTTCACCCCTACAGCTTTTGAAGATTATGAATATTGGTTAAAGCAAGATAAGAAGTTATTAAAAAAGATTAATAGCTTAATAAAAAGTATACAGCGTGATGGGATTTTGGAAGGTGAAGGTAAGCCTGAGCCTTTAAAAGGTAACTTACAAGGCTATTGCAGTAGAAGAATCAATCACGAACACAGACTAGTTTACACGATTAAAGACAATCAAATTATAATCATTGCATGTAGATATCACTATTAAAAAAAGAGCTCTAGGTTATCCTAGAGCTCTTTTACATAATTATTTAAATGAAGTTAATAGATAAGATTATTGTTTATGGTAGTTTAGCTTGTATTTGGGTTTCAGGTATTATAAGTGATTATATACATTGGTCTATCTTATAGTGCCAAACTATTATAAAATGGAATATAGTTGTGATTAAATATAAAATTTTGTTTTAGTAGTTAGGAGAATATGATGTTATGGAATTTTATAATTCATATGAAGAGAAATATAATTATTATAAGAACTTGTTAAATTTATCATACAATCAAATTGTTCAATCTCTTATTGAGAAGTATGGAGAAGTACTAGATGATTATTATAAGGAAAACTCATATAAGAGATTTTTAAATAAAGAAATTAAAAGTATTACACGTGGTAAATATTCCAAAACAAGTGAAGGTTTGTATTGCCATCATATACTCGAAAATGAATATGAAAATATATCTAACAAAGAATATATAGATCACTTTAAATATCCTCATGAATATCATAAAAAAGAGAATTTAGTTTATTGTGACTTAATTGAACATATGATATTACATTCTATAATAACCAAAGAGACAGATGGAGAATATGGAGTGAAAGGTCTTTCTATAATGATAAAACCAACAGTTAAAGAGTGGTATATAGATGAATATGAACCTAAGAAAAAATGGATGCAAGTAGCTAAAAAGAGAGCGTATCTACCTAAAAAAAATATATTAAAAATCTTTTCATCTATAGATAAAATGCTAGGAAATATTAAAGAATATAAAGATTTAGAGGAAAGAGAAAAAAGAGCTGAAGAAGAATTTAGAGAATTGGAAAGGCAGAAAGAAGCAATAATTGAACAACAAAAATTAGAACATGAAGAAAGAATCAGACAGAAACAAATAGAGCGTGAAAAGAGCATTCAAAGACATATGCAAAATTTAAATATTAGTAGGGAAGAATTTGAGAGTAACGAAAAATTAATCAGAGAAGAAGCATATAGATATATAAATCAAGATAATATTTTTGAACTAAGACTTAGTAAGAAAACACCTAGAAGTGAAGTTCTTCAGTTACTTCATTTTTATGAAGAATTATATGGTAGTGAATATAACTCTTCAATACTAAATACTGTAAAAGAAGATTTAATACAAGACATAAGTGAACTTTCTAAAAAAGTAGAATTAAAATTAGAAAATGCTCAATATTATAAAAAGGATGGAAATTATAATATCAAATCATCACATAGTGGGATTAGTTGGGAAGTTACTCCTGAAAATGCAAATATTATTATAAATGAAAAAAGTTTACAATAAATAAAATACAAGGAGAGAAATCACAAAGGAAAAATTAGTTAAACCTGATTCTACAGCTACGTAATAGTGTATTGTAAATAAAAAATTATTACAATACAAAATGAAAGCCAAAAAATTAGCGAACTCATTTAATAAATCTCCTCTTTTATTTATTTTCCTTCACAATTCGATACACTGTAGAACGACTTACTCCAGTGCTTTTAGCAATCTCTTCGCCTGTAAGCTTTTGTTCATTGTATAAGAATTTGATTTCTCTTTTCTTGTGATCGGGTAATGAAGGTCTTCCACCTTTTCGCCCTCTTGCTCGTGATGCTTCTAATCCTTTTTTCGTTCGTTCACTTAATAAGTTAGCTTCAAGTTCAGCGAATGCACTCATCATTGTAAAGAACATTTTTCCCATCGCATCTTTAGTTGATACATTCATATCAATAATATGTAAATCAATGCCGTTTTCATCCAACCATTGCGATAGCTCAATTAATTGCTTTGTTGTTCGACCAAGACGATCTAGTTTATAGATAACTAAAATATCGCTTTCACGTAAATAATCTAAGCATTTATCAAGTTCTGTTCGTTTAGTTTTGCGACCACTTGCTTTCTCGCTAAAGATACGTTCACAACCATATTCCTCAAGTGTATCAATCTGTCCATCAAGACTTTGCTCTTGTGTTGATACACGTGCATAACCAATTTTAGCCATTTAAATACCACCTTTTTTAATCGTTTTATGGGGACTTATTAACGAAATCTAATTCTCGATGTAAATAAGCGCGTCTCTCATCGTCTAAAAACTCATGTTTTTTGATGATTATGATACATTGATTATAACACAAGTTTAGAAAAAGAAATATGTAAGAAAAACCTCTCATGTTATTTTACTTGCTATATGAGAATGTTTTAACTTTATAAATAAGAAAGAGAAGTACAACTAATATTAGTTGTACTTCTCTTTCTTATTTATAAAACAATTTGAATAATTGCAATAATAATTAAAATACTGATAATCCACTTTTGTACAAAACTAGGGACCTTTTTACCTAATTTTAAACCTAACGGAGCGAAAATAATACTCCCTATTATTAAAAATAACGCATCTTCTAAAGGAATGTAACCTTGTATAAGTTTAATGATAAAGGCGCCAATTGAAGATATAAAAGCAATTACTATACTATTAGCAACTACCGTATTCATTGGTAATTTGAATAAAACTAGCAATATAGGAATGATAATAAAAGCGCCGCCTGCTCCAACTATACCTGAAATGATACCAACGAAAAGACCAACCATAACTAATAATGGCTTGTTAAAGGAAGATTGATCTAAACTCGGTTTTATGTTAATAAACATTAAAATTAATGCGAGTAAAGCAATGATAATATATATCGTATTTACAAATGTAGCATTAAATAAATTTGCTAACAGTCCACCTAACATGCTGCCTATAATCATGCCACTACCCATGTAAAGCACTAATAGTGGCGAAAATTCTGGTTTTTTTCGCGCTTTTAATGACCCACTTAAAGTACTGAAAAAGACTTGACTGGAAGTAAGTCCTGATGCCATGTATGCACTGTACGCAGGAGCGCCAAATAGTGGTGGTAATAATAAAATAGCTGGATAAATAATGATGGCGCCACCTATACCTACTAGACCCGAAATAAAGCCTCCGAATACCCCAATAAGTAACATCATAATAATAGTTGAAATATCCATTATTTACTTTTTACCAATAAGTTAACGGCTTCATTAATCAATTCTTCAGAATTTTCACCATTATCCTCTGCTGCTTTTACACATTCTATTAAATTTTCACTAATGATAATTCCCATCAAACGTTGGATTGAACTTTTTGATGCACTGATTTGAGTAATGACATCTTTACAATCTTTTTCTTCTTCCATCATTTTAATAACGCCATTGAGTTGTCCTTGTATTCTATTAATACGATTAATCATTTTTTTATCATAATTCATAGTTATTTCCTCCACTTTTAATTGAATAAAGTCATAATAAACGATAAAAGTAAACATGTCAAATACCCCATACCGTATTTGACATAATATAAATAATTAGTTAATATACCCGTATAGGTATTTATTAGGAGGTTAATATGAAACAATATAACGAAAATCATATCAATAATTTCAGTAAACAAGAATTAGAAAAATTGGGTGCACAAGGTCAACTGATTGACGTTAGAACACAAGAAGAATATGAGCTTGCACATATAAATGGTGCGACATTACATCCTGTAGATAAGATTGAATCGTTCAATAAAGATAAAAACACAACCTATTTTGTACACTGTAAAAGTGGTACCAGAAGTGCTAAAGCGAGCGAATATTTAGCTGAACAAGGCTACGATATTGTTAATTTAGACGGTGGCTATAAAGCATATGAAGAAAAAAACGAAGATAATAATACATTAGAAGAAAATACAAATGTAGAAATTAAAGCAGAGCGTAAACAACTTAACTATAGTGGTCTTCAATGTCCAGGGCCAATTGTAAATATCAGTAAAGAAATGAAAAATATTGAAGTAGGCGAGCAAATTGAAGTTACAGTGACTGACCCTGGTTTCCTTAGCGACATTAAAAGCTGGGTGAAACAAACAGGACATACGTTAGTTGAATTGGATGAAAGTAATAACGGAATTAATGCTATCATTCAAAAAGAAAAACCAAAAGACTTACAAGTGAATCATACTGCTAAAGGTACGACAATTGTACTATTTAGTGGAGAGTTAGATAAAGCAGTGGCAGCAATGATTATTGCAAATGGCGCTAGAGCTGCAGGAAGAGATGTAACTATCTTCTTTACTTTTTGGGGACTTAACGCGTTGAAAAAAGCGCAAACAGTTAACGTTAAAAAGAAAGGCATTGCAAAAATGTTTGATTTGATGTTGCCCAAAACACCTGTACGTATGCCACTTTCTAAAATGAATATGTTTGGTTTAGGTAATATCATGATGCGATACGTAATGAAAAAGAAAAACGTTGATTCATTACCATCACTCATTAATCAAGCGATAGCTCAAGATATTAAATTAATCGCATGTACCATGAGCATGGATGTCATGGGTATTACAAAAGAAGAATTAAGAGATGAAGTTGAGTACGGCGGTGTAGGCACTTATATAGGTGATACTGAAAACGCGAGTCATAATTTATTTATTTAATTAAATCTATCAAAATAAGGAGTTCTTTATATGTTTTTCAAACAATTTTACGATAATCATTTATCTCAAGCATCTTATTTAGTTGGCTGTCAACGTACGGGAGAGGCAATAGTAATTGATCCTGTTCGTGATTTAACAAAATATATGGAAGTTGCAGATAGCGAAGGTTTTAAAATTACACAAGCTGCTGAAACACATATTCACGCTGATTTTGCTTCTGGAATTCGGGATGTGGCAAAACGTTTAAACGCCAATATATATGTATCTGGCGAAGGTGATGATCAATTAAGTTATAAAAATATGCCGGAACATACAAATTTTGTTAAAAATCAAGATATTATTCAAGTAGGTAATATTAAATTAGAAGTCTTGCACACACCTGGTCATACCCCTGAGAGTATCAGTTTCTTACTCACTGATGAAGGTGGCGGCTCAAGTGTTCCAATGGGTTTATTTAGTGGTGACTTTATTTTTGTTGGTGATATCGGTAGACCTGATTTACTAGAAAAATCAGTACAAATGGAAGGTACTACAGAGATTGGTGCAAAACAGATGTACCAATCTATAGAAGGTGTTAAAAATTTACCAGATTATATTCAAATATGGCCTGGACACGGTGCTGGAAGTCCTTGTGGTAAAGCATTAGGTGCCATACCAATGTCTACGCTAGGTTACGAAAAAATTAATAACTGGGCATTTAATGTAACAGATGAATCTAAATTTGTTGAAACATTAACATCAAATCAACCAGCGCCACCCCATCACTTTGCACAGATGAAAAAAATTAATCAGTTTGGTATGAAAATGTATCAACCATACAACGTTTATCCTAGTTTAGATAATGAAAGAATAGCATTTGATCTTCGTAGCAAAGAAGCCTTTCACGGTGGACATACACAAGGAACAATCAATATTCCTTATAACAAAAACTTTATTAACCAGATCGGTTGGTATTTAGATTTTGAAAAAGATGTAGATTTAATCGGAGATAAATCTACAGTTGAACAAGCAACGCATACTTTACAATTAATTGGTTTTGATAATGTAGCAGGCTATCGTTTACCAAAATCAGAAATTCTAACACAATCCATCCACAGCGCTGATATTACTGGTGAAGAAGCAAATGTACTCGACGTACGTAATGAAGAAGAGTGGAATAATGGGCACTTAGATCAAGCAGTCAATATTCCGCATGGTAAATTATTAAATGAAAATATTCCATTTAATAAAGAGGATAAAATATACGTACATTGTCAGTCAGGTGTTAGAAGTTCAATCGCAGTGGGTATCTTAGAAAATAAAGGATTTGAAAATGTCGTGAATATTAGAGAAGGCTATCAAGATTTTCCAGAATCATTAAAATAATTTAAGGGTGTGGAAAAATGAGTAAGTATTATCAAATTGTTATTGTAGGTGGCGGTACAGCAGGTATTACCGTGGCATCAAGACTATTAAGAAAAAATCAAAGCTTAAAAGGAAAAATAGCAATTATAGACCCGGCTGAATATCATTATTATCAACCGTTATGGACTTTGGTTGGTGCTGGGGTATCGAGTTTAAAAAGTTCTCGTAAAGATATGAAAAGTGTTATGCCTGAAGGTGTTCAATGGATAAAAAATGCTGTTTCAAGCTTTCAACCTGAAAACAATAGCATTATTTTAGGAGATAATTCGGTCGTTAGTTACGAATTTTTAGTGGTAGCCCCTGGATTACAGATTAATTGGTCTTCTATTAAAGGATTAAAAGAGAATATAGGTAAAAATGGTGTTTGTTCTAACTATTCACCTAACTATGTTCGCGAAACTTGGAGACAAATTTCTAAATTTAAACAAGGGAACGCGATTTTCACGCATCCTAATACGCCTATCAAATGTGGAGGCGCACCTATGAAAATTATGTATTTAGCTGAAGATTATTTTAGAAAACATAATATCCGTTCTAATGCTAATGTGATATACGAAACGCCAAAAGATGCTTTATTTGACGTAGGCAAATATAATAAAGAATTAGAGAAAATTGTTGAAGAAAGGGATATAATTGTCAATTATAATTATAATCTTGTTGAAATTGACGGAGACAAAAAAGAGGCTACATTTGAACACATTAAAACAGACGATAGAAAGACAATAGATTATGAAATGTTACATGTAACACCACCCATGGGTCCCTTAGGTGTACTTAAAGAAAGTACACTTTCAGATAGTGATGGTTGGGTAGATGTTAACCCAACCACATTACAGCATAAAAGCTACTCTAACATATTTGGGCTTGGTGATGCTTCAAATGCACCTACTTCCAAAACAGGAGCAGCAATTCGTAAACAAGCGCCTATAGTTGTTAATAACCTATTGCAAGTAATGGATAATGAAATGTTGACGCATCATTATGATGGTTATACTTCGTGCCCTATCGTTACCGGGTACAATAAATTAATACTTGCCGAGTTTGATTATAATAAAAAACCAAAAGAAACATTGCCTTTTAACCAGGCCAAAGAACGAAGAAGTATGTATATTTTTAAAAAAGATTTATTACCTAAAATGTATTGGTACGGTATGTTAAAGGGGCTTATGTAAATAACAAGAGTGTACAGAAAATAACCATTTTCTGTACACTCTCTTTTTATGTCTAAATAAGTATGTATTACATAGAATTATGTGTTCAAAAACCCAACAAAAAATCTATGTTCACAAAAGACCTTGTGATTAAGTTATGGTACACTGAAGATGTATATAGGAGGTTTGTATTTTGAAAATAGGTTATGCAAGAGTTTCAACTGGATTACAAAATTTAAATTTACAGGAAGATCGATTAAATACACATGGTTGTGAAAAAATATTTAATGACCATATGAGTGGTTCAAAAAGTAAAAGACCTGGTTTAGATAAAGCAATTGAATTTGCGAGGTCAGGAGATACCATTGTTGTTTGGAGACTAGATAGACTAGGACGTAACATGGAGGATTTAATCACATTAGTGAATGAACTTAACGAACGAGGCGTGAGTTTTCATAGTTTAGAAGAAAATATAACGATGGATAAATCAAGTTCTACAGGACAATTATTATTTCATTTATTCGCAGCATTTGCAGAGTTTGAACGGAATTTAATTTTAGAACGTTCTTCAGCTGGACGAATTGCAGCTCGTGCCAGAGGACGTTATGGTGGAAGACCTGAAAAATTGAATAAAAAAGACTTAAATTTACTCAAAACACTTTATGATAATGGCACCCCCATTAAAACAATTGCAGAACAATGGCAAGTTTCACGAACAACAATTTATCGTTACCTCAATAAATTGGAGGACAAGGAAGATGAAAAACAAGGAGAAGTATCTAACTAATTTTTCTGAAGCCAAACGTAAAAAAGCTACTCAAAAGTACAATATTATAAAACCTTTTATCCTAGGCGAACAATCTTTATCAAGTATTTCTAAAAGTAAAGGGATTGCGTTAAGCACCCTTTATAGGTGGAATAAGTCATATAAAGAACAAGGACTTAAAGGACTAATCTATGCGACAAGAGCTGATAAAGGAACACGTAAAATAGAACCAAAGATAATTGATGAAATTGAACGCCTTGCGCTTATGAATAAAAGAAATAGTATAGCCACAATTCATAGGAAAATCACTAATTACTGTAAAGAAAATAATTTTGATATACCAAGTTATAAACAAATTTATAGTGTTATTAAAGCAATGCCTAAGTCTGTTATTGATTTCTCTCATCAAGGTGAAAAATACTATCAAAATAAGTACGATTTAATACAAATTAGAGAATCCTCGAGACCCAATGAAATATGGCAAGCAGACCATACTTTGCTAGATATCTTTATATTAGACCAAAAAGGTAATATCAATAGACCGTGGCTAACTATAATTATGGATGACTATAGTCGTGCAATTGCAGGCTATTTCTTAAGTTTTGATGCCCCCAATGCTCAAAACACAGCATTAACACTACACCAAGCAATATGGAATAAGAATGATACCAACTGGCCAGTGTGTGGTATACCCGAAAAATTCTATACAGATCACGGAAGTGACTTTACCTCAAATCACATGGAACAAGTCGCTATTGACTTGAAAATAAATTTGATGTTTTCAAAAGTTGGTGTCCCTCGTGGTCGTGGAAAAATAGAACGCTTTTTTCAGACAGTTAACCAAACTTTCTTAGAACAACTGCCTGGATATATAAACAATAATGATACTCCTAGTAATCTAATAGATTTTCACAATTTTGAAGAAAAACTACGTTACTTTTTAATTGAAGATTATAATCAAAAAGAACATAGTGCTATTCATACCACGCCTATCAGTCGTTGGAATAGTAATCACTTTTTCCCTAATATGCCAAGTAGCTTAGAACAACTTGATTTATTATTGTTGGAAATACCTAAATCTAGAAAAGTTCATTCAGATGGCATTCATTTTCAAGGTTTTCGATACAGTAATACTAATCTAGCAGCTTATGTAGGTGAATATGTACTGATTCGTTATAACCCAAATGATATGGCTGAAATACGTGTGTTTTATAGAGATGAATTTCTTTGTACTGCTATATGTCCAGAAATAGCTGATTACTCCATAGATATAAAAGACATACAGCACGCTCGTAGTCAGAGAAGAAAACACTTAAAACAAAATATTGCTAGTCCAAGTACCACAGAATTAATTAAGGAAGAAAAAAATTGTGGTTATTCACCTCAAGAAACGACTAAAAACGTCAAAAAATTAAAGAGGTATCGTAATGACTAAAAATCAGAATTTTATTGAAACGAAAGAGTATAAACGGTTTGCTGAATTTTGTGACGCTTGCATTAAATATCAATATATTGGTATCTGTTATGGTCAACCTGGAGTTGGGAAAACTTTATCTTCAAGATATTATACAAATTGGGATACAATCGAAAAACAAGTTAACCATAGAGGTTGGGAAGATCTAGCTAGTAAAACGACCGATGACATACTATCGGTGGATAAAATATTTTATACTGCACCAGCAGAAAAACAAACTAAATTAAGGAATGATTTATATAGTATTACTGCAAGCATTGATTTGGGTCAAAAATTACATGTTGTAAATAAGTATGGACATGAACATAGTAAACATTATAGTGATATGTTTAAATATATTGATTTAATTATAGTAGATGAGATTGATCGCCTTAAAGTGCAACATTTAGAGCAATTAAGAGCTATTTATGATGAACATAATTTAGCAATGATATTTATTGGTATGCCGGGCATAGAGAAAAAACTATCTCGTTATCCTCAACTATATTCGCGCATAGGTTTTGCGCATGAATTTGATAATCTAAGTAAAGATGAGACGCATCATATATTAGAATAGGGGTCCCGAGCGCTTAGTGGGAATTTGTATCGATAAGGGGTACAAATTCCCACTAAACCAATGTTTCAAGGCCTATTTATTTTTTATATTCAATTCTCTTAAGTGTTTAGGAATAGATAACAAGTCAAATT
>NZ_FMPG01000003.1 GCF_900097965.1 Staphylococcus caeli | reverse complement strand
ATAGAATACTTATAATTTCTAGATTATTTGTCTCTGAACATAAAAAACACATCAAGCAACATTCAAAAGTTGCTTGATGCATCAAATATATTCATTTTTTATAGACCAACCGTTATTGACAAAGAGCCTTATGTTTCGCTCCTTTTTATTTATAAGTGTAACTATAAAGTTTTATTTTCTGAAAATTCATTGTATTTTAAAAATGCATACTTATAATATAATTATGAGGAGGGATTTTTTATGGAATGGTTAAAATTAATCGGAATATTAATTATTATTTTAGGATTCTTATTTAAAATGGATACAATCGCAGTTATTTTAGTAGCAGCAGTTGTAACTGGACTCGTGTCAGGTCTAAATTTATATGCGATTTTAGACACATTAGGGAAAGCATTTGTGGATAATCGTTTAGTCACTTTATTTATTTTAACGTTACCAATGGTTGGTTTAATTGAAAGATTTGGTTTGAAAAAGCAAGCATCTAATATGATTGGTAAAGTGAAAAGTGTAACGAGTGGTAGATTACTGACGATTTATTTAGTTATTAGAGAAATCGCTGGGGTTGCTTCTATTCGTATTGGGGGACACCCTCAATTTGTACGCCCGTTAATTAATCCGATGGTGCAAGGTGCATTAAAAACGCGTTATAACTTGAAAGATGAGGAAGTAGATCCAGAAGACGTTGAAAAAATTAAGGCACAAGCATCTGCTATGGAAAATTATGGTAATTTCTTTGGTCAAAATTTGTTTGTGGGAGCTGCTGGCATCTTACTTATGGTCGGAACATTTCAATCCCTAGGCATCAAGGTTGACGCGGTACAACTCGTATTAGCTTCTGTACCAATAGCTTTGATTGTGCTAGTCATTGTTTGGATTAATAATATTAGATTCGATAAATATTTAGATAAAAAGTATAGCGCAAAGCAGGTGAAACAAGATGAGTGAAGCAGTTTTAAATAATATTTTAGAATTATTTTATATTTTAATAGGAATACAATTGCTTCATACTGCATTGCGCATTTTAAAGTCATCTTCACATCAAAAAAAATATGGAACGGCTTTGTTTTGGATACTTCTCGCAGCAACATTTATGATTGGTCCGTACATACCCAATGTTATAAACGGTATTTTTATTTTAATGATGGGCGCACTTACATTATTTAAACAAGTTGCGATTAAAAATATCATAGATGTAACGGAACAAGAAGGAGAACAAGGTGCACAAAAATATGGCAATAAATTATTTATTCCAGCTGTTATCCTAGCAGTATCTGCAATTGCTGTATCAAACTGGACGCCTTTAGGTGGCGCTATTGGATTAGGTGTTTCTTCTATACTCGGACTTATTGCAGCTTATATTGTAATAAAACCTAAGCTGAAATACGTTTTATATGATAGTGACCGTTTAACACAACAAATTGGGACAGTAGGTATATTACCTCAATTCTTAGCAGCACTTGGTGTATTATTTACCGTAAGTGGTGTTGGCGATGTTATTTCTAAAGGGATTTCAAGCATCTTGCCAGAAGGAAATCATTTAATAGGCGCTACAGCTTATATTTTAGGTATGGTATTGTTTACAATGCTTATGGGTAATGCATTTGCAGCATTTACAGTGATAACAGCTAGTATAGGTATTCCATTTGTGATTGCACAAGGTGGAGACCCTGTTATAGCCGGAGCTTTAGCGATGACAGGTGGCTTTTGTGGAACATTGTTAACACCGATGGCAGCAAATTTCAACACGTTACCAGTGGCATTATTAGAAATGAAAAAAGAATTTGGTGTAATTAAAGCACAGGCACCAATTGCGATTATTATGATTTTAGTACATATCGGGTTGATGTATGTTTGGGCATTTTAAATAGATAATAGAAAAAGGAGGCCATTTATAGATGAGAATTTTAGTGACTGGTTTTGATCCATTTGGTGGCGAAAAAATTAATCCAGCATTGGAAGCGGTAAAATTATTACCTAATGAGATTGCTGGGCATGAGATTAAAAAGCTAGAAATACCTACAGTTTTTCATAAAAGTAAGGATGTCATACAGACACATTTACAACAATCTCAATATGATATTGTGTTAGCAATTGGACAAGTGGGTGGCAGATATGAAATTACACCAGAGCGCGTAGGTATTAATATCGATGATGCTCGTATTCCAGATAATGAAGGCAATCAACCTATAGATGAACCTATTCAACAAGCGGGAGAAGCGGCTTATTTTTCAAATTTACCTGTGAAACGTATGACAGAAGCTATGAAAAAGTGTGGAGTGCCAGCACGGTTATCAAATACTGCGGGAACGTTTGTCTGCAACCATATTTTATATCAATTAGGCTACTTACAGGCAACACAATTTTCATATATTAAATTTGGTTTTATTCATGTGCCGTTTATTCCAGAACAGGTCACTGACAAACCTGAAAAACCCTCTATGTCGATTGACACAATTGTCAAAGGGTTATTGGCAGCTTTAGAAGCAATTGTTGAATATGATGATGATATCAAAGTTGCTTTAGGAGAAACACATTAATTCTCAAAATACAGCTCAAAAAAGTAAGAACCTGGGACTCTAAATGGTCTCAGGTTCTTTTGTTTCTCTATGTTTAGTTATCATGTTCTGTACGGATAAAATCCATACGTACTTCTTGGTATGTTTTACCAAAAAATGTGGGCTGCTTCTGTGCCGTTTTTTTAAAACCAATTTGTTCATAGAATTGAATAGCTTGTGTATTTTCTTCTACAACCCATAACGTGACATTGTCTGGGTATGACAATTCTAAGGCGCGCTGAGTAAGTGCATATCCAATCATGTGCTTCTGATAGGCTTCTAAAAGATACAATGCATAAATTTCGCTCCAATCATCGGAGTCAGATTCAATTTTAGTCTTTCCATAGGTTATAAATCCTACAATTTCGTGATTGACTGTAGCTACCAGTGTAGGAAGATTATGAAGTGAGGACTTTTGGATAAATTGTGCTTTATCTAGATTCTCTAAGTAATCGTTTACTGCAATATGATTGTACGTTTTTAACCAACTTTTATAGTGAACACGTGCTTTACCTTGTCTGTCTTCCTCAGTAAGAGGTCTGATTGTAAATTCCATAGAATGCCCCCTTTACATACTAAATTAATAGTATTATATCATCATTATTTTTGAAAAAGAAATTTTTCAATTTTAAATAATATGTATTAATAAAAGAAAAATGGTCAAGCATTAAAGTAGATGATTTAATGTTTGACCAAAAATAGAGATATGCATGATTAAGCAATATTATCATTAAATTTTAAACTTCTTGAGAGGGTGCTGTAGTATTCAAATGGTCTTGTAATTTTTGAGCTTCAGATCGTGCAAGTTTTCCGTAATAAGCATGTGCAAAATGCATTTGAATAATCAAGAACAAACCACCGACAGTCCAATACAGACCTAATGCTGAGGCAGAATGTAATGAAATATAAGTTATAAAAATGGGTGATAATATCATTAACACATAATGTGTTTTGCGTTGATCTTTTGGGTAATGAATTGCGTTTACAAATGGTTGGAAAAAATAAACAATTGCTGCGATTAATGATATCCAAAGATTAGGTTCTGTTAAATCAAACCATAAAAAATTAGGATATGCTTCTATACCACCGCCGCTTGGAAACTTCAACGTAATAATTAGTCCATATAAAATCGGTAATTGAATTAAAATCGGTAAACACCCAATGACATTTTTTAGTGGATTGATATCATATTGTTTATATGTAGCCATTAAATCCTTATTGGCTTCAAGTTTTTCCTCTTGTGTTTCAGCATTTTTAATTTTTTCTTTTAGGTTATCGATTTGTGGTTTTACAATTTTTGTTTTTTCACGCATCATGTGCATATTTTTAACCTGTATAACCATAAAAGGCAGTAAAAAGACTCTGATAATCAACACAATCGTAATAATTGCTAGTCCGTAATTTTCGCCATATAGACGGCCTAGTCCATGCAGTAACAAGTCTATTGGACCTACAAAGATAGCATTGAAGACATTGCTCACTTGTGTTTGTGATTGGTCGCAAGCAGTTAAAAATATAGGAATCAATAAGACGATAAGCCATCTCCAACGCATGATAAATTTCCTCCAATTAAACGTTTAATAAATATAACTTTAACACAATTGAATGTTGTCTTTAAGCATTTTTAAATAAATATTTATAATATTATTTACATTTATTAGATGTAAAAAGAAAAAATCCCAAAGCATCTGTCCAAAATACCGTTGACAAATGTATGAGATTTAAGGTTATTTATTGTTTTTTGGCTAAAATTATTTCATTATAGTTTATATTTTCACGTACTTGACTAGCTATGTCAGTATCAATTTTATTGTGTTTAATGAGTTTATCAAGTATGGCTCTTTGCATGTATAGCGCTTCAAATTTGTGTTCGATAGCTTTAGCAGCAGGTGTTTGATGACGCTGATTACGATGTTTTCTGACTTTATGCAGTCTATTGTAATATTGGTTTAACACCGCACTTACTTCTAACACATTATCTTTAGTTTGTTCAGTTTTAATGCGCAATGCAACATTGTGATGAACGATACGCATGACTTTAGTAACTTCTTGGAAATTTGATTTGAAGTCTTTTATTTCTGATGAAGATACATGCTTTTTAGCTCTAAGCCTTAAAATGAGCATTTTAATAACCATTTTCAGCTTATGGATAATCGTCGATTCTTTAAACTGTTTAGAAGTTTCAAGTGCTGAGCGATAATTTAAAATGGTTTGGCGATTTACTTTTTTTTGATCTACTAAACGTTCAAGTGTTTCAGTTTCTTCCGCAGTAGCAATTTCTTCAAGTCTATGTAACTCTTTTGTATTTTTATCTTCTGGAGTCATTTGCAGTAAAAAGGATAATTCATCAAAGTAATCAGAAATAACGGAATTATAATTTTCTGATGTTTGTTCTTTAGATTTTTCTTTAAAATGCTTAATGACATTTTGCACAATGTAAAGTTTTGCCGCAGCATAACTCATAGAACTTGAAGTTACACGATTCTCAGAAGGTGTAATCAATGGCAAGATAATTTGTGCCACCACTAAACTGATAATCACCATTAAAGATGCGATAAATAATAAATCATTTTTAAAAGCAAATGGTTGTTGTTGTGCTAGAAGAGTTGGTAAGGTTAAAGCCATAGACAATGAAATTGTGCCATGAATACCACACATCGTCATAATAAATGCATAATGCACGCGTCTGGGTGCTGGTTCCTGTGCATCATTAAGATAGGACTGAATATTATTTGGATAGTAGAACTGTTTGAATAAAATAAATACCCAGATAAATCGGAAAACATAAATGGCTAGTGCAATGAGTATTGTAGTAATAATTAAGAATTTAATATTTTCGGGTTCTTGTTTTACAATTTCAGAAACAACTTTAGGAATAATATAACCTAATACGACAAATACAAATCCATTTAAAACGTAGCTAAGTGTACGCCATATTTGATTATAATTCATCTGTAACTCAGTTTGTGCACGAATCAGTCGATCACGTTCAAAGCCATGAATTAGCCCTGCAATAACGACAGCAATAATGCCTGAAGCATGTAGTATTTCAGCGATAAAATAAACGGCAAATGGTGTGAGTAATTGTATGAAAATCATTGTATTACTATCTTTAAGCCCTTTATTCATTGATAGATAAATGCGTAAACGGACAATGATAAATCCAAAAATAGCACCGATTAAAATGCCTAAGATTGTTGAAATGATGAACTGTTCAATTGCATCGAATGCAGAAAATGCACCAGTAACGAGCGCAGTTACTGCAATTTTAAAAGATATAATCCCTGCTGCATCATTTAAGAGCGATTCGCCTTCAAGAATCGAAAGTGCCCCTTTAGGTAAAATTTTACCTTTTGTTATGGCTTGTACAGCAACTGCATCAGTAGGACATAAGATTGCAGCGATAGCGAAAGCGGCAGGCATTGGTAAGTCAGGCCAAATCCATCCTATAAAATAACCGACACCAATTACTGTTGTAAAAACAAGCGCCATCGCCATTAAAATAATAGGTTTACGGTATTCTAATAATTTCGCTCTGGAAACATGTGTACCTTCAACAAATAATAAAGGCGCTATGACTGCCATCATGAATACTTCTGAATCAAATTCAAACTGTATCGGTATCGGTAAGACATAAAGGCAGACACCTAATCCAATTTGAACAAATGCCATGGGTATTTTAGGGAATTTGTTATGTATAATTGAGCTGATAATAACCGCAATTATAAAAATTAAAAATGCTTCTAGTAATAACATACATACTCCTTGATTCATTTTAGTTATTTTATATTACCATTATACAAAAAGCATAGATAGTAATAAATTTAGTATGACGAAATATAATGTGCTCTGTATTTTTATTATGTAGGCGAATTATTTCGATGCTCAGTTTTAAATATGTCATAATAACCTTGTTAAGCTTAAAGAGGAAAGTGATTAAAATGAAAATAGGTGTCATATCAGATTTACATATAGATAGACATAAGTCGTTAAGACCTGATGATTATGTGGCAGGCTTAGTAGAAGTATTAAATCAAAGAGAAATAGAATTATTGTTGATAGCAGGAGATATATCGAACCATTATCAATTGACGCATCAGTTTATCGAAGCAGTTGAAACAACGGCACATGTTGATGTGCGTTTTATACCTGGAAATCATGACTTTTGGTCAGAGGATACAGATATCACTTCAGCGGAAATTTTAAAATATTACATGCACATGGATGCTTGCCTCATCGGGAAACCGTATCATATTAATGATGCATGGGCGATTGTAGGGAATACAGGTTGGTACGATTACACTTATGCAAGTTCAGAGTTTTCTCTCGAACGACTCGAACGTAGAAAATATTATGGTGCAACGTGGCAAGATAAAGTGAAAATCGATTGGCCTATGGATGACCGAAAATTATCAGAAATTGCAGCAAGTCAAACACGTAAAGATTTAGACCAAGTAAAAGATAAAAAAGTTATCTTGATGACACATATTGTGACACATCCAAAATTTGCAGTGCCTATGCCGCACAGAATATTTGATTATTTTAATGCGTTTATCGGTACTTCAGATTTCAAAGAAATTTATCATGAATACCCAATTCAATATAGCATTATGGGACATGTACACTTTCGAAATGTATTTGAGGAAGCAGGTATTACATACATTTGTCCATGCTTAGGATATCAGCGTGAGTGGCGTTCTAATCAAATTATCCAAGAAATGAACCATGCATTATATACCATCGAAATATAATGCATGGTTTTATTTTTATGAGTGTGATGTTGTACCTTGAATATGGAAACTTAAACGACCAGGTGCATCATAACTTTGTTCAAGTTTGTGTTTTTCAATTTTAATTAATTGATATTTGTTTGGCACTAGCGCAGGGAGGACAATTGATTTTCCTAAATGCGACCAAAGTGGATCAATGTAATAGTAATGTGTGTCATCGTAACCAACGAACACGGTAACATGGGTATTTGATACGAGTTGCATAGGTTCATTATCCAATTTATATGTGCGGCGATAAGGTCTTTTACCTAATACAGTATGATAAATGACTACGGGTTGACCTTGATCGATAATGTCACAAAGTTCAGCTAATGATTGACCAGTACTGTCGACGATGTGAGGTGTATAGTGCTTAAGATGAGGCACAAGCGCCGTTGGGAATATCGTTTGATGATGCCCTAATTTAATGAATAAGTGGTGGCCTACATAGCCTTTATATGGATTGTTTTTATGCTTTGGCCAATGCTTCATAATTTGTGTGGCAGGTATTTTATGATCATTAAATTGTAAAATCATGGCTGCAGAAACACCTTCACATCCCATAATCATGGGGATAGGAAATAATTGGCTGATTGGCTTCACAGATAATATATTTGATGTCATGATGTTCTCCTAATTCTTCTTGCTCGAAAATAGTTGAGCACATTTAAGTGTTATTATTATATATCTATTTTTAACGCTTGCCTATTAAGATGCTTAAATATAAAAACAATCTTTTAAAATAGATATTATGAATGCATATTGGTTATAATAGCAAAAAAGAGGAATGGAGACACATATGGAATATAGAATAGAAACGTTGCCAACATTGTCTGTTATTGGGGAAAAGAAAGCATATGCGACAGGTCAAAAGGCGCAAGAAAATATTTTTATGTTTTGGATGGCATTTGATGAAAGTGGTAAAAAAGAACAACTCATTCAACTAGGAAACAACCAACTACCTGGTTTACTTGGCGTTTGCGAACCACATGAAAATGGAGAAATGCATTATTTAATAGGTGTCACAAGTGAAGCCAGTGATGCAAATTGGAATCAAATAGCATTAGTAGGCGGCCGTTATCTCGTCTTTGATGCAGTTGGACCTGTACCAGAATCTATTAAAAAAGCGATGCAAACGATTAATCGAGACATTTTACCAAATCTGGAATATGAAATACGACATGCTCCGTTTTTTGAGTTTTATAAAGATGGTCAAATCAGAGAAGACGATTATGTCACTGAAATATGGTTGCCTATCGTTTAAAACCGTGCGAGGCTGAGATAAAAAAATATTGTGTAATTAGGCAGTAGCTGACTGCATTAAAAATGTACAGTCTAAGAGCTTAAATCATTAAGTTAGTAAGGCTTATACATGAGCTCCAGTTCAGGTGAATTTATCGATCTAAGTCATCTTTTTCGAGGGTTAGATGACGAAATGCACTATGAGAAAATGTGATTTTTGAACACTGCTATTTTCTGTCTATAGCATCATTTTTTATTGAATCGCATTACAATAAATGGTATTATTACATTAAGAAAACGTGTTGTTTCAACATGCTTTTCTAAAATTAGACAAAGAAAAACACTTAGTTTGATTATGGCTAACTAACTAGGTGTAAAAACATAGCAACATATTAGTGAGCTCTGAAACTCAACATATGTTAATCATTACAGCCTATTTTGGGTGCTCTCGTTATTGCCGTAACGAGGGCTATTTTTTTGTGTTTTTAGATAAGATGACTGTTAAGTACATAGTACCCACAACACATAAAGATATAGGGACATAAATATCTAAATTTATTATGATCATCATATATTATCACCTCAAATCATTACAGGTTTAACAGCTGAGAATGACTGACATATGATTAATAGGCTTCTATGTTTTATGAAATAATTATACTATATGTTTTTTTAAGTAAACTAGGCAAAGTACAAGGAATGATAGAAAATGACAATATTTAAAAAATAGCTCACATATGATTTAAATAATAAAAGTGATCAGATACGGAATATTAGACTATCTGATCACTTTTTTGATTTTATGTTGTTTTTTTCAATATTACGGATTTTAATAAAATTTCTAGAATGACAATTAAAATAGCAGTTATGCATAAAATAATAATGTATGGCATGATACTGTATTCACCTTTTAAGCCAACAAGTGGGGACATCATCCCACCTAAGATAAATTGGAAAAGGCCGAGTAAACTTGAAGCATTACCACTTCCTCCAGTACGAGACTCCATAGCTAATGTAAAACTAAGCGGTCCTATACCTGTGACTGGACAAACATTCAAGAAAAATGCAATGACTAAAACCCATATTGGCAAGTGTAAAACGAGTGCGAAACAAATGAGTACAACTCCAATAAGTTGAATTACTGTTAGGCAAATAAGTAATACGTATCGATTGATATATTCAACTAGAAATGCAGTTAGCTGGCTCATGATGATAAGACCAATACCATTAATTGCAAATAAAATACTAAATTGTTGCGGCGTCATGTCATAGATTTTTTGAGTGATAAAGGGTGCAGCCGAAGCAAAACTAAATAACATGACGTACGTAAGGCCTTGTAATATCATAGGGATGACAAATGCTGGTTTCTTTAATAAATAGCCAAAGTCTTTAAAAATTGCTGAGAAATTAAGTTTAGCAAGTTCTGTACTTCGTGTTTCTTCCATTTTTAAGAAGGCAAATATCAAAATTGCCAAGCTAACAATAGTTAAAATAAGAAATATTGCTTGCCAGTTAGCGATGCTTAAAGCATATCCACCTACTAATGGAGCAATAATTGTGATGATGCCATTGACTACAAGTAGGGAAGCGAGCCCTTTGGCTAAGGTTTTCCCTTTATGTTTATCTCCGATAGAAGCTTTAGCAATGACGATAGCACCACCACCAGTTAAACCTTGGATAAGGCGAATCACTAATAAAATAGATAAAGATGTAGTAAATACAGCTACTAGTGATGCAATAACATAGAGTGAGATAATGATTAGTGCCATTTTTTTACGACCATAGGCATCCGATAAGGGTCCGAAAATAAATTGCCCAATTGCTAAACCAATCATCGCAAATGAAAGTGTGAGTTGTACTTGAGAAGTCGTCGTTCCAAAATCACTTTGAACACTTGGTAATGAAGGGACATACATATCTATAGTTAAAGGTCCAAACGTTGTCATAATGCCCAACATTATAATGACCATTACCGGTAGTTGGCGATTAGAAGTTTTGTCCATGAGAAGTACTCCTTTATTTTCATTTATATAAGTTTTTATATGTAATTTATTTATAGTAACTCAATTATTATCGCACACGAAATTATAAATGCAATGGCAAAAATATATAGCAGTAATGTGAAATTTGTAGCGCGATAATACTTTGATATGTATTATATATTGTGATAGATAAAAAATAGAGTTATGTGTATGTAATATTATGAAAACGACTTTATATGAAACGACCGTAGATTCAGAGTCGTTTTGTCAGATAGTAATGATACATAATTGGATTAATAAATGAAGGAGTAAGAAAATGACTTTAAGTAAAACCCAATACGAAGTAATCAAATTTATAATTGTAGGCGGGATTAACACCTTAAATTACTATATTGTTTATTTAATTTTGTTAAAGCTGTTAGGTATAAATTATTTAGTTAGTCATATTAGTGGGTTTATAATAAGTTTTATTATTTCCTACTATTTGAACTGTTATTTTGTTTATAAAGTAACGCCAACTCTAAGAAAATTTATTAAATTCCCATTGACGCAAGTGGTTAATATGGGAATGCAGACCTTGTTGTTATATGTATTTGTTCAGTGGTTCCATATATCATCGGTAATCGCACCTTTTGCGGGTTTGATTATTACAATTCCGATAACCTTTGTATTGTCCAAATATTTATTGAAAGACTGAATTTTGATAAGAGCCTGGGACATAAATAGATGTTTCAGGCTCTTATCAAATTAGGCAGTAGATGACTGAATTGAAAATATAAAGTCTCACTGCTTTAATTTATTAAGTTAGTGAGACTTATGCATGAGCGTCAGCTCAGGTAAACATTTCAACCCTAGTCATCCTTGCCGGGGTGGGACTACGAAATCTTTATTAGAGAAATGGATTTCTGTCCCACGCCCATTTTTGAATTTTAGATAACTATTCAGATCTTTTTTAGGTATGGCTAAATAAATAATTAAAATAAAAATATTAAATAATTTTAAAATAAAAAATGTTGTAAGTAGGTTTGCGATGGTTCATAATATATAGTCCAATACCAATTAAGGTGGCATAGAACATGACACAAAATGAAAATTTAAAATTAGCACAAAAAGGTGCATATTTAAGTTTAGTAGTTTATATCATTCTCTCTATTTTAAAATTCATCGTAGGCTATGTCTATGATTCAGCAGCAGTACGTGCAGATAGTTTAAATAATATGACTGATATTATTGTATCGTTAGCAGTAATTGTTGGATTGAAGATCTCAATTAAACCTGCAGACAAAAATCATCCATATGGGCATCTCAAGTCAGAAAATATTTCAACATTACTCGTGTCTTTCATTATTATGTTTGTGGGGATTCAAGTTGTAATTGAAAACTTTCCTAAAATCTTTTCAAATGAGCATGCAACGCCTAATGCTATAACAATCTATGTCAGTATTATCAGTGGTATTATCATGCTACTTGTGTTCTTTATTAATCAAAAGTTAGCTAAACGTACAAATAGTAGCTCATTAAACTCAGCAGCTAAAGATAATTTGTCAGATGCATTAGTTAGTATTGGTACTGCAATTGGTTTAGTATTTACTCAGCTAGGGTTACCTATTTTAGATACTGTACTGGCTACAGTGTTAGGTCTGTTAATTATTTACACGGGCTTTGGTATATTTAGAGAATCTATCTTCACATTGAGTGATGGATTCAACGAACAAGAATTAGAAGATTATAAGAATGATATTTTAAAAATAGACGAAGTGATTGATGTTCAGTCTATTAAAGGTCGTTATCATGGAAGTAGTATATTCGTTGATGTGACTATCGTTGTAGATTCATATTTAACACTTGAAGACGCACATCATATTTGTGATAAAGTAGAAAATCATATGCATGGCAAAGGGATTTCTTCTGTTTATGTACATCCAGAGCCTGCATCTATACAATAAAATTTCAGAAAATAAAAAGCGCTTGGGACATAAATAGATGTCTCAGGCGCTTATCAAATTAGGCAGTAGATGACTGAATTGAAAATATAAAGTCTCACTGCTTAATTCATTAAGTTAGTGAGACTTATGCATGAGCTTCAGCTCAGGTAAACATTTCAACCCTAGTCATCCTTGCCGGGGGGGATTACGAAATCTTTATTAGAGAAATAGATTTCTGTCCCATTCCCTAATTTATACTATAAATGATATGAAGCGGTTTGTGCTTACCACCAGCCATTAGCTAAACGGAAATCAATTGCTGCATCAATTGAACCATAACGCTCTTCAGCGTATTTAATCATACCTTTTGTTTGTTCTTCTACAGATCCAGTACCCCAAGCTTCTTTCGTTTGACCTAATCCTCTATAGCCTAATTCGTTAACAGCGTCTGGGTTACCACTTGATTCAGGCATTACGATGTTATCCCATAATGCTTTTGTGCCACCAGCTTCGATGAATTGGCTATATACGTCATTGTTTGATTGCGTTTCTGCTGCATCAGCTGTTGGTGCGTTTGAGCTAACACCTAATCCTGTTGCTGCAATTGTAATCGATGCGAAAGATGCAATTAATAATTTTTTCATTGTTAAAAATCCTCCTAATTGATTAACCTGTAAAATTGATATTGTTAATTCAGGTCGCCATGTATTTGGCCATGTTTTGTTTTTAATTCCTTATTTGCTTTTCTCAAATTCAACGTTTACAACTATAACACTCAAAAACAGGGCATAGGTTACAGAAAAATAAAAATAAAGTATCTTTTATGAACAATAGAAGACATTTATTTCAAAACCAGGTGTAAATTGTTATAATTTTAATGTATTTAAATATATACATATGATAGAAATTCGATGATATCTAGATTTATTTGAATGATTGATGTTCTGGGTACTCGTAATATTTCTGTAAATATTAGTAAAAATTTTAATTAATGAAAGAAGGAATACAATGCCAAAATTAATTTTATGTAGACATGGTCAAAGTGTATGGAATGCTGAGAACCTATTTACAGGTTGGGCAGATGTCGATTTATCAGAACAAGGTGAAAACGAAGCGATTACGTCTGGTCAAAAACTAAAGGCACAGGGTATTGAAATAGATATTGTCTATACATCATTGCTTGCACGTGCGATTAAAACAACATATCATTTATTAAATGAATCAGATCAATTATTTATTCCAATTATAAAATCATGGAGACTAAACGAAAGACATTATGGTGGACTCCAAGGTTTAAATAAAGACGATGCACGAGAACAATTCGGAGAAGAACAAGTACATATTTGGAGACGCTCATATGATATTGCACCTCCAAAACAGAGTGAAAAACAAAGAGATGGTTATTTAAATGATCGCAAATATGAACATATCGATCGTCGTGTGATGCCAGAATCTGAAAGTTTGAAAGATACATTAGTAAGAGTAATACCATATTGGAATGACCAAATTTCACAACAATTGTTAGACGGAAAAACAGTACTCGTTTCAGCACATGGAAACTCTTTACGTGCGCTTATCAAATATCTCGAAGACGTATCTGATGAAGATATTATTAGTTATGAGATTAAAACAGGAGCACCATTGATTTATGAATTAACAGATGACTTAAAAGTAATTGATAAATATTATTTGTAAACGAGACAGTAACACAAACTAGTAAAACAATAATGGAGACTGCGACATGTATTTTGTCCAGTCTCCATTTTATTTGTTAAAAATATGGGATATTAAATAAAGTATTTTATTTATTGTAGCAAAGGTAAGCCTATCAATAATCGCTTTTTAATTACAGTAAAAAACTGTTACATTATTTGTTGCGTTTATGTTGTTGAATAATTTTACGTGCGCGCTTTCTTGTTTTAATATTTGGGCTATTTAAGTTTCTGCGTGCAGTTTGTAAGTCTAGTTTCATCTTGATAACCTCCTTTATTTTATAAAAAATATTATGAAGGAGAAGAACAGAAAAGTAAATAGTAATTATTACGATTTAAAACCTTTACATTAACCTTAGTATTAAATTTCGCGTAATTATTGTAAAAAATACAATATTTTTAAGTAATTTTAATGTCAAGATATGGAAATAAATGTATAATGCATAAATGCGACAAAATTAAGTAATATAGACTAAGCGTAAATAGGAGAGTAACATGACTCAAAAAACAAAAATAATTATGATCTTGATGATGTTGTTTGGCGGCTTTTTTGGACTTTTAAATGAAACACTGTTAACAACGGCATTACCAAGCATTATGAAAGACTTTGATATAGATTACACACAAGTACAATGGTTAACGACAGCATTCTTGTTAACAAATGGTGTTGTAGTACCACTATCTGCAATGGTGATTCAGCGATATTCAACACGACAAGTGTTTTTAACTGCTATTTTCATCTTCTTTATTGGGACGATTATTGCAGGCTTTAGTCCGAACTTTAGTGTACTATTAAGTGCAAGAATTGTTCAGGCCTTAGGTTCTGGTATTATGATGCCATTAATGATGACGACAATATTAGATATCTTTGAACCACATGAACGTGGGAAATATATGGGGACATTTGGTTTAGTAATTGGTTTAGCACCAGCTATTGGACCAACACTGTCAGGATATTTAGTAGAGTACTTTGATTGGCGTTCGCTATTCCACGTAGTAGCCCCAATTGCTGCAATAACTTTTATTGCTTCACTCAAGTTTGTTAAAAATGTCGGGACAAATAGAAAGACACCGATTGATATATTATCAATTGTATTGTCAGTACTAGGTTTCGGTGGCTTGTTATATGGTACAAGTTCAATTTCAAGAGATGGCTGGAACGACCCAGTCGTATTGACAACTGTTATTGGCGGAATCATTTTAGTTGTGATATTTATTTTCAGACAAACACGTCTTAAAACACCACTACTTGATTTTTCAGTATTTAAAAATAGTCAATTCGCAGTAGGTATTGTTATTATGGCTTTCACAATGATTGCAATGATTGGTTCTGAAACGGTATTGCCTATGTTTGTACAAAATATAATGAAAGATACAGCTTTACAGTCTGGTCTTATTCTATTACCAGGTGCGATTGTAATGGGGGTTATGTCGGTTGTATCAGGAATATTATATGAAAAGTATGGTGCGAAAATATTAGCATTTATTGGAATGTTAATCGTTGTCGTAACAAGTTCATACTTTATCTTTATGGATGAGCACACATCTTCTGTAATATTAGCAACTGTTTATGCGATTCGTATGATAGGTATTGCACTTGGCTTAATGCCATTAATGACGCATACGATGAATCAACTATCACGTGAGATGAATGCGCATGGTTCTTCAATGACGAATACGGTGCAACAAATTTCTGCATCTATAGGTACAGCAGGACTTATTACAATCATGAGTCAAGTTGCTAAGGATTTCACTCCAAATATGAGTGATTATAAAGGCATGAGTAAAAAAGAAATGGCAATGCAAATCCAACACGAAGCATTACTAAGTGGTTATCATGCTGCTTTCTGGTTTGCAGTGAGTATTTCAGTTATTAGTTTAATCAGTGTATTTATGCTTAAAAGTAAACGGAAAATAGAGCAAGAACAAGAGCAAACACAAGCACAAACACCAGAATAAAATAATATTAAAATGAGAATAAGCACTCAGATGAATTGAATCCAATCATCTGAGTGCTATTTTTGTTTATGTTGTGTACTTGTTTTAATGATACATGCTTAATTATTATAATTTACCTGAAATTTCACCTGCTTTATATAGTAACGGTTTAATTGGTTTTACAAAGTCGCCAATATATTCTTCAACGTGCGCATTAAATCCTTTTTTGAATTGTTGTACGCCGTAGTCAATTGCATCTTCACTAAAGTCACCTGTAATACCATAGAAGTTATAGCGATCAATATTATGGTCTTTAGCAAATTTAATCATTTCCCATTGTAATTTATAGGCACCCATATAGGCATTATATTTTGGATTTGAACCACTAGATAAGTAGTAAACTTCGTAATCATTATAAATATAAATTGCAGCAGCAAGGTCAAGGATAGCACCATCTGTTGCGATTGTTTCACGCGTGTCATCGATTTTACGTTGGGTACTCGTAAGTTGTTGATTAAGTTGTGTTTGTTTAGTTTTTTGTTTTTTAGAATTAGGACTCTCTGCTAATGCAGTTTCAACATCTTGCATCTGATTGTTTAAGTCATCTAATTTTTGTTGAAGACCATTTATATATTCATTCAAATCAATATAAGCTAATTGTAGTGAAGCATACCCTTGGTAATCTCTTTGCAATTGCTTGAAATAAGGTTCATCACGGAAGCTAAACCCATGCTTTTCTTCAGCCATTTTAAATAATTTGAAAAAACGATCTGTTTCTTCAATTGGTAATTGTCTTACTTTCACGCCCATTTCGTCAGTACGCTTGATATTACGGCGTGTTTGATAATCCATTTCTTTTAACAGTTGTTGCTCAGATTTTCCTTTTAAATCTAAAACAGATAACCAACGGATTTGGCTCGATTTAGAATAACCTACAGGATAACCTTGATGTTGATAGCCTAGTTGTTCTAAGGTACTGATAAGCATGCGATTATCATAACTTTCAATAATTTCACCATCTGCATTTCTTAAATTCTCTAAAATATATGGATCAAGTAATACATAAAGACAATTATTTTTTTTAAGTAATCTGTTAATGATTTGAAATAAAAATTTACTAGCGCGATGTTGTTATAATCGAGAATTGGGCCACGTTGGCTATAAAAGTATTTAAAATATTTTAATGCACGTGCTTCGGTAAACATACCGGCAGCTATAACCTTACCTTGTTCATCTTTAACACCTAATAGGTGCGCTTGATGTTGGGCGTCATAGTTGATACGCGTTTGTGTATAGTGAGAAAAGTGTGTTTGTGTGAATTGCTGAAATTCTTCAGGGGTAAGATTCACAAATAACATGTGTTTTTGCCTCCTTAAATGGCAAGATTTTATTTTGAAATTAAATTGAGTAACGTGTATAAACAGTATATCAAAGTCAACATTAAATACCATGAATTATGTAATAGAAAACATAATACTTATTTATAAGTAAAATTAGAGACGCTTATATATTTTGAAGGCAATTATTAAAATTAGTATAGTACATTCGGATTAATCAGTGTATGATATGATTTACAGGAATAATGTATTGAAATGATTTTAGTTTTAGGAGTGAATTGAATAATGAAAAAACTAATCGCGCTGATTGCGGTTGCTACACTTGTTATTGCTGGATGTAGCAGTGGTAAATATACAGATAAAATAGATAAAGCTGTGAAGAAACAAGAGAAATATCAAAAACATTTAGCAAAAGAACATAAAGGTGACGTTGAACGCAAATTTGAGAAAAAGAATTCCAATATATATGTTTTTGATAAAGGGAAATACGTAATGATTGCGTACAAACCTATCAAAGATGATGCAGAAGTACATCATTACACTTATAAATTTAAAGATGGTAAAGCACAATATATTAAAGATTTTAAAGCTAAAGGATATGCACAGAAACATAAACCTGATTATAAAGAAGAGAATATGGATATTGAATCATAGATCAGTGACAACAAGAGGGTGAACTTAAAAAAATTATGAAGAAACAATGCTCATTTATATTATTGTTAGTATTGGTTATTATAGCAACAGCCTGCTCAAACGATACAGAAGTACATAAAGCAGACAAGAAGGATGGTCAAGGCAGAATAAAAGTAATTATGTATGGTGATTTTAAATGTCCTTACTGTAAAAAAGTGGAAACCAAAGTCATGCCAAATTTAAAAAAAGAGTATATTGATACAAACAAAATTGATTATCAATTTGTGAATATGGCTTTTTTAGGTGATGACAGTATTATTGGTTCAAGAGCAGGTCATGCGATTCAACATTATGCACCAAAACAGTTTTTGGAATTTCAACGACTTATGTTTGAACAACAACCGGATTCAGAAAAAGCATGGATAAATAAAAAACTAGTAGATAAACAAATAGATAAGTTATCGATATCGTCATCAGTTAAAGCTCAGATTAAAGCAGATTATAAGAAAAAAGATAGTAAATCATGGAAAGCTGCACAAAAAGATCAACAACAATACAAAGACAATCATGTGAAAACTGCACCGACAGTTTATATACACGGTGACAAATTAGAAGATCCGTATGATTTTAAACAATATAAGAAGAAAATTGATAAACATCTTTAAGTAAAAAAGTCCTAAAACATATAAAGCCTATGTTTTAGGATTTTTTTATGTGTAGATACAAATCGAAATAAATTCTAAAAAACTCGGTTATACTATTGCGTTTTGTTAAAAGTAGGACTATAATAATAAATCGTAACAATTACTATTTAGGGGGATTACATAATGAAGAGAATGACATACTTACTTATAATCACTGTAGCACTTATTGTCGTTTTAGCAGGCTGTGGTAATACAGATAAAGATAAATCGGGGAGCAACGATGGCAAGAAAATTAAAATTAATACAACTGTTTTTCCGTTAAAATCATTTGCAGAACAAATTGGCGGGAAACATGTTGAAGTTTCGTCTATTTATCCAGCAAAGACAGATTTACATAGTTATGAACCAACACAAAAAGATATTATTAATGCTTCAAAGGCTGATTTATTTTTATATACAGGTGATAACCTAGATCCCGTAGCCAAAAAGGTAGCAGCAACAATAAAACAAGATGATAAAAAATTATCACTTGAAGACAAATTAGATAAATCACAATTATTAACAGATCAACATAGTCATGACGAAGAATCACATGAACATAGTGAAGAAGCACACCATCATCATGGTGGTTATGATCCGCACGTTTGGTTAGATCCTAAGTTTGATCAAACATTTGCAAAGGCAATCAAAGATGAATTAGTAAAGAAAG
The DNA here is from genome assembly GCF_900097965.1 of Staphylococcus caeli. Taxonomy (GTDB): domain Bacteria; phylum Bacillota; class Bacilli; order Staphylococcales; family Staphylococcaceae; genus Staphylococcus; species Staphylococcus caeli. The sequence continues at coordinate 244,336 of NZ_FMPG01000003.1, read as the reverse complement.
ATCCTAAACATAAAGCAGAATATGAGAAGAATTATCAAAAATTAAATAAAGATCTTGAAAAAATTGATAAACAAATGACAGATATTACGAAAGATAAACAAGACAATACGGTATTTATTTCACATGAATCTATTGGATATTTAGCTGAAAGATATGGATTTGTACAAAAAGGGGTACAAAACATGAATGCAGAGGATCCTTCGCAAAAAGCCTTAACTAAGATTGTAAAAGAGATTAAAGATTCAGGAGCAAAATACATTTTATATGAAGATAATGTATCGAATAAGGTAACGGAAACGATTCGTAAAGAAACAGATGCAAAACCTTTAAAATTCTACAATATGGAATCATTAAATAAAGCGCAGCAACAAAATCACAAAATAACTTATCAATCATTGATGAAGCAAAATATTACGAATATTGACAAGGCGCTTAGTGATGAACATAAAATTAATGACCATAGCAAAGAAAATTCAAAATATGACAAGGCAATATCAGATGGTTATTTTAAAGATTCACAAGTGAAGGATAGAAATTTAGCTGATTATAAAGGAAATTGGCAGTCTGTATATCCTTATTTAAAAGATGGCACGCTTGATGATGTTATGAAACATAAAGCAGAAGAGGATGATTCGATGTCTGAGAAAGCATATAAAGCTTATTATGATAAAGGTTATAAAACAGATATCAATCACATTAAAATTGAAAATGATACGATAACATTTGAAAAAGATGGCAAAAAAATTACAGGGAAATACATTTACGATGGCAAAGATATTTTAAAATATGAAAAAGGTAACAGAGGTGTTAGATACACTTTTAAATTAAAAGATAATGGGCAAGAAGGATTACCAAAATATGTACAATTTAGTGATCATAATATTGCACCTAAGAAGTCAGAACACTTCCATATATTTATGGGGAATGACAAAAAGAAAGTATTGAAAGAACTAGATAATTGGCCAACATATTATCCAGCTAACTTAGATGGTAAAGGTATTAAAGAAGAAATGATGGCACATTAAATTAGTAAAGTCATTAATATTAACTTCTTCAAATCTATAAGATTCACATGAATACATTTATAGAATAAGGGAATAAAATATATGTAGTTAAAGAGTGAAACATTTTCATTGATATATTTTGTATACTTGATATAATAAGTGTATCAAAAGACTTAAAGATACTTTGGAGGTAGATTTTAAATGACAAAATTCAATTTTGATCCAGCACACTCAGTTGTGGAATTTTCAGTGAAACATTTAATGATTTCTAATATTAAAGGTAGATTTACAGATTTTAATGCAAATATTGAGGGTGACATAGAAGATTTAAATTCAATACGAGGCAACTTTACAATTGATGCAAATTCAATTGATACACGCATCGGTGATCGTGATGCGCATTTACGTGGCGAAGATTTCTTAGATGTAGCCAATCATCCAGAAATTAAATTTGAAATTACAAAAGCAGATGAAAAATCAATTACAGGCAACGTTACAATTAAAGGTGTTACGAACGAAGAAACATTCGACTTATCATATGAAGGACAAAGTAAAAACCCAATGAATGGTGCGACGACTGCAGGCTTTGTAGTAAATGGTTCAATTAATCGTGAAAAATACGGTATTACTTTCAACCAAGCATTGGAAACTGGCGGCGTTATGATTGGTAAAGATGTGAAGTTCCAAGTGAGCTTAGAGTTTGCATTAGAAGGTTAAAATTCACCTACAAATAGTTATAATGAAATACAAATAATGGGAGCTCAACAATTGTTGAGCTCCCATTTCCTATGAATCTGTTGAGTTATTTGATTTTTTGTCACGCCAATATTGTACTAAAAGCGTAATGATAAATCCCCAAGAGATAACTATAAGTATGATAGATGATACTAGTAAAAAGTTTTTATTGGTATAATCGCCGCCCACGAATAACTTACCAATTAGATTTGGTAGACTAATTAGTAATATGATAAATGCAAAATATTTTTGCTTAAGTAAGAAGCAAGCGATGATTGTCACTACAAGTAGGGAGATGCCAATAATGAAATTTACATTTTCAGACGGTCTCCATAAAGTGAAGATAGGATGATCACGCACTAAAAACTCACATAGTATAAAGATTCCAAAAGTAATTACGGACACACATCCGACGATAGTATAGGTAATTTTGCTATCGCCCCATTTTAATAATACTTTTTTTACTAAAAATAGGGTTGCGAAAAGCGAACCTACAAAGATGAAAATAATATATAAAATCAAGGCTAAAGTTAATTGAAATGAATTATCTAACATTCTTGGAATAATAGCCATGAGGAGCATAAATGAAATAATATAACCGATATACTTATACATACCTTGGGTGAGTTTGAGTTCTTTTGAAAATGTATCTGCATATGTTTTAATCGGTGTGTTTAATAACTCATCAATATTATCACCTTTAGATTCGGCAGTAGTTATATGGTCGCGCAATTCTTCTTCTATCGCATTAATATCAGCTTCATCTTTTCCACGAAATAATAATTCAATTCTCAGCTTTAATAAAAAATCTTCGGCTTTGTTACTCAACATGATTAACACTCCTCATTAAATTATTCATACCGCTATTTAAGTCATGCCATTTAGATTTAAACTGTGCTAATTCACTTTTTCCATCAGCTGTGATTGTATAATATTTGCGCTTTGGACCACCTGTACTTGATTTTTTGGTGTAGGAAATAATATAACCCTTCTTATTCAAACGCAATAACACCGGATAAATACTACCATCACTAATTTCAGGAAATTGCTGTGCTTTTAGTTTATCTAGTATCTCGTAACCATACGTTTCTCCTTGGGCAATAAGACCTAAAATTGCGCCATCTAATAGACCTTTCATCATTTGGCTTGAAACTGACAAGGCATCCATCTCCTAACTATCTTATAATATAAGATAGTATAAATTACATTTCTCGTCAACCGAACTCCAGTCACACACATCCGTGAATATCAAGCTTATATTTAACTATTAACTGCATTGTAATTTGGGTATAGTATGGATAAAGAAGGAGATGATGATATGACAACGAGCTTACCTAAAATAGGGAAACCAGCGACAAATGCACTTAATAATATAGGCGTCACTAGTTTAGAGGCAGTGTCAAAATATGATCGTACGTCATTACTTGGCATCCACGGAGTTGGTCCGAAAGCGATTGGTATTTTGGAAGACGCTCTGAAGGCAAAAAATATGAATTTTAAAGGTGAAACAGATATAGAGGTACCCTTTCAACTTACAGGAGATTTGTCGTGCGATAATGCACCAAAAAGGGAAAATATGTTGACTTTTCTTATTAACTCAGCACTCATAGATGAAGATAAACTGCGAACAGTCTTGAGTGAAGATGTAGTTTGGGAAGTTGCTGGAGCATTCAAAATAGAAGGTTTTGATGCATTGGTTCAAGAATTAACTGAACACCAAACGAATATTGCTTCAATTGAAGTGAAAGCAAATATTTCTCATGGTAAAAGTGGTGCAATCCATGGTACACAAACTGCAGAAAACGGCTCGATTGTCTATTTCTCAGATGTGTTTGAATTTGAAAGTCATCGGAAAGATGCAAAAATAAAATATATTACATCATATGTCATCATGGATGAAGGAGAATTTTAAATGAGTGTACAAGTAGAAGAAAATAAAATCATTTTCACAAGAGAATTTAACGCAACAGCGGAAAAAATATTCGAGGCATACACAGAACAATCACTATTTGAAGCATGGTTTCATCCTCAAGGCGCTACTACAGAAGTATATGAATTCGATGTAAGAACTGGAGGAAAAGCATTTTTTGCAATTCGCGCACCTCAAGGTACAAGCTATACTATCACTCAATATAATGAAGTAACTAAGCCGAAATTAATAGACTACAATGATTATTTTGCAGATAAAGAAGGTAACATAGACAGTAAAATGGCAGGCATGCATAATACAATTCAACTAGAACCAAATGAAGATGGCACAACTACATTAAATGCTATTGCTGAATTACCAGATGCAAAAGCAGCGCAACAACTATTAGATATGGGTGTTGAAGCGGGTATGAATAGTACCTTTGACAATTTAGAAAGCTTATTGGCAAGTCACTAGAAAAGTCAAAGAATTGTTGAAAACATAGCCATCACTTTTCAGTATAATTAATATTGAAAAGAGGTGTGTGTGATGAATAAACGTTATATAAAAGTCTTATGGCTTTATTCATTTAGTACATTATTACCTGCATTATTACTTAATGAAAAAAGTCTAAACAGCCATACATTTAAATGGTTTTTGCGTACATTAGCAGGTTACGGAATCTTTGCTTATGGCTTACACGTACTAACTAAATTTAAACAATAGTCGAAGTTTGAATTTATGTAATAATCCCACGTGCAATGTTGCATGTGGGATTGTGTTTTTTAAAAACGTTCTATAACACCTTGAATGGTGTAGGTATTGAGTTTATTGATAATGGTTTCGTCTACTTCGTTAAAAATGCTATCAAGCGTTTGGCTGATATGCTTACCGACATAGCATTGAGGGTTTGTATCTTTATGAATTTTAGCAAAATGCGATGTTTCTGCAAAAATGAGTTGATAGACATCGCCTAAATTAATTTCTGAAGCTGGACGTGCTAATCGATAACCTGAAATGCCTTGACTGCTTTGAATTATTTGTCCATTTCGTAAGTAGCGACATAGTTTGCGCACGAGAGTCGCATTACTATTAATACTATCAGCAATATATTGACTTGATACAGGTTCTTTTTCGGTGGCAAGTAGCGTTAAAATATGTATAGAAACAGAAAACTGCGTATTCAATGAGGTACCTCCTTTATGTACAATCTTGTGTATGATTTGTATACAAGTTGAGTTTACGGGAAATTGTACTAACTATCAATCTATTTATTTGAAAAATCTGCCAGTTTGCTCTATTCAATAACTTTGAAAACACATATAATGGCACTGTTAGTGAAATAATTTTTTAAAGATTGTAGAGGGGGACAAGAATGTTATGGTAGACAATACCAAGACGATCGACGATACATATACATCGAAAGCAACAGTTGAAAGCATTAATAGTCAAGTACAAATGAAGGCTGTCATGTTTAACCAAACGCCGGGACGTTACGCATTAAAAGCAATCATGTCTGGTTTTTTACTAGCTATCGTGACAGTGTTCATGCTTGCGATTAAAACACAATTTACTGGAACAAATGAAGGTTTAGTAAACTTAATGGGTGCCATTTCTTTTAGTTTGGCTTTAGTACTTATCGTTCTTACCAATTCAGAACTGTTAACGAGTAATTTTATGTACTTAACAGTAGGCTGGTACTACAAAGTAATTACAATGAATAAGGTGTTAGCAATTTGTTTGTATTGTTTTCTATTCAATATTATTGGTGGGTTTATACTATTCGCATTGATGAAATTCACACCAATTATGTCACCTGAAATGCTAAGTAGCTTAACTAAAATGGTAGACGGTAAAACAATTGATAGTACTTGGTATGCGATTCTAGTCAAAGCGATATTCTGTAACTTCTTTATTAATATTGGTATTTATGTATCGATACAATTTAAAGATGGTTTATCTAAAGCGTTTTTCATTGCATGTGGCGTTGTCGTTTTTGTATTTATGGGATATGAGCATGTCGTTTTCAATGCAGGATTGTATGCAGGTATGGTATTTTATGACATTGACGCTGTAGCTTGGTTACATGTATTAAAAAATATTGTATTTGCCTTCATAGGTAACTTTATCGGCGGCGGTATCTTTGTTGGTTTAGTATACGCGTACTTAAATGGTAAAAGAGATAGCCTAAGTAATTAAATTTCTGAAATCGAAATGGATATGACAACTTTAAAATGAATAAAAGTTAGTTAAACGTTAATATTAAGCCTAAGACATTGATGTGTTTTAGGCATTTTATGATATTAGATGCAAAAATATTTTTCAGAACGTATTTATTGACGCCATGTGTGTGAAGCCATATTGTAATATTATGATGAAACTTTGTGTTTGTGCATGAATTTAATTTTTTAATATATGTATGAATGAAAGATAGGAGCGATAACATGTCGGATTATAATATTAGAATTGCTGAAGAATCAGATGCTGAGGTATTACATCAGTTAATGCATGAGGCATTTACCCCATTAAGAGAGTTAGGTATCGATTGGCCATCTGTAAATGCAGATCTAGATTTAGTGAAGAATAATCTCATCAAAAATACGACCTTTGTATTGGAAAATGGTAGTGAAATCATTTCAACAATTACTGTTCGTTTCCCATGGGAAAGTAAACGTCGATTATCCATTTATCCATTTGTGTGGTGGTTTGCGACAAAACCGTCATATGATGGGCAAGGTATAGGTAGTAAACTTTTAAAATATGTGGAAGAGACATTTTTACGCGATACATTGAAAGTACCTGCAGTAACACTAGGAACATCAGCACGTAAGCACCCATGGTTACTTGAGATTTATAAAAAACGTGGCTATGAAGTGTATGCTGAACACGAAACAAATGATGGCGATTTAGGTGTGATTATGAGAAAAGTACTGATACCGGATCGTTTTGATGAAGCGGTTTTAGGACAACCACCTTTTAAATAAGCTTAATACTTAGGGAATCCTTTTATGATTGAAGTAAGGGGATTCCCTATTTTTACATACATTTGTGAATATTTTCACATAAATACATGTATTTGTATTACAATTTAAGTATAAAGAGAGTGGGGAATCTAATGACACAAACAATTATGGTTATACATGGTATGAGGCATGGTAAGCAGAACCAAATACTTGGCGATTTTGTAAATGAATTGATGGCAGGGCATAAAAGCACAATTCATCTTTCTTTTTTAGAAAGTAATACACAACATTTAGAACGCGTGATGACAAATTTAATACATGAAGGACATCAGTCATTTCAAATCATACCGTTATTGTTATTTTCAGCTCAGCACTATTGTGATGATATACCAAACATTTTAAATGAAATTAAACAGACTTACCCGCAAATAGAGTATCGTATGGCGCAACCATTAGCAACACATCAATGGATGGCATCTATCATGATTGACCACATAATACAGGTGTTCAAACGTGTTACACAAGTCGATAGAATTATATTTATCGGACATGGGAGCTCTGTTTATGATATGCCAAATATTGAACTAAATCAGTTGATGCAAGCCTGCGATGTGTTTGATAAGCCTATGTATATGATGATGGTTTATGGGGATTATCATTTCAAGCATTTGCTTCAACCATTCCTATTAATGAATGAAAGTATCTTGATTGTACCAGTGTTTCTTTATGATGGATTTCTCGTGAATAAAGTCAAATATGAAATCGCGCATATGCAGTCGTCAAGTAAGGTTCATTATGCTGAGGCGATTAATTTTGATCCAAAGCTCTCAAAAATAATAGAAGATAGAATTCAAGAGATAGAGGTGTTACGCAATGTATCCTATTCAACTTAACTTAAATGATAAACGTGTAGTAGTTATAGGTGGTGGCAAGATTGCTTATCGAAAAGTAAAACAAATATTAAAAGAAGACTTAGGTACGCTTCATATTATTAGTAAAAAATTTCTTCCAGAATTCTTTGAAATTGAACATCCTAATGTCAAATTAAGAACCAAATGTTATGACCACACAGACATTGAAGGTGCAGACATAATTATCGCTGCCACAAATGATGCATCGGTAAATACACAAATAAAACGAGATGCTAAAAGTTATCAATGGGTAAATCAAACTGATAATAAAACGCAATCAGATTTTTATAATATGAGAGAGATTGAATTTGATGACATTAAGCTAACGTTCAGTTCAGAAGGTATAGATTGTAGAAAAGTGAAGCACATCGCACAAGCAGTAGAAACTTTTTTAAATGAAACATACAAGGAGGATAAATCATGACTAAGCAAAGATTAGTAATGATTGGCAATGGTATGGCAGGCTTGCGTACAATTGAAGAAATATTAGATAGAGATGCAGATAAATATGACATCACAATCATTGGGAAAGAACAGTATCCAAATTATAACCGCATTATGTTATCTAATATTTTACAAAACAAAATGACAGTTGAAGAAACTATTATGAATGATTATGACTGGTATGAAGCACATCATATTCGCCTGATTGTCGGTGATCCGGTCGTCGAAGTTCAACGTAAGGAAAAACAGGTGATAACACAATCGGGCATCCATGTGGCATATGATGTGTGTATCTTTGCTACAGGGTCGCGTGCATTTGTCTTACCAATCCCTGGTTCAACATTGCCTAGCGTTATTGGATGGCGGACAATTGATGATACTGAGAAAATGATTGAAATTGCACAATCGAAAAAACAAGCGATTGTCATAGGTGGAGGCTTACTTGGCTTAGAGTGTGCGAGAGGCTTATTAGATCAAGGGATGGAAGTTACAGTTATACATTTAGCAGAATGGCTTATGGAGATGCAATTAGATAAAAAAGCCGGCGATTTGTTGAAAGCAGATTTAGAAGCACAAGGTATGAAATTTAAAATGCAAGCGAGTACGACAGAAATTCTTGGTGATGAAGATGTAACGGGTATTGTCTTGGCAGATGGAAGTACATTAGATGCAGATTTAGTGGTTATGGCTGTTGGTATTAGACCCTATATTCAAGTTGCGGAACAATGTGGATTGGTAGTGAATAGAGGTATTCAAGTCAATGGTTATATGCAAACAAGTGATGATGCTATCTATGCAGTGGGTGAATGTGCAGAACATCAAGGTCAAGTATATGGACTCGTTGCTCCATTATATGAACAAGGCAAAGTACTTGCTGATTATTTAACAGATAGAGAAACCGTTGCTTATCAAGGGTCAACAACATTTACTTCACTCAAAGTATCGGGATGTGATTTGTATAGTGCTGGCTATATTAAAGAAGATGATGACGTACATGGTATCGAAATATTTGATAGTCAGTCGAATCATTACAAGAAAATATTTATTAAAGATAATGTAATTGTTGGTGCAGTACTTTATGGTGATATAGATGATGGTTCTCGATTCTTTAATATGATGAAAAAAGCAGAAGTACTAGATGACTACACAATGGTTTCGCTATTGCATAAAGGTGGTGAAACGGGTGGATTAGATATTGCTGATATGGCGGACGATGCTACGATTTGTGGTTGTAATGGTGTGGATAAAGCAACGATTGTTAACGCCATAACTTCGAATGGTCTTACGAGCGTAGATGAAGTGACAAAAACCACTAAAGCTGGTAATTCTTGTGGAAAATGTAAGGGGCAAATCGCTCAAATATTAGAGCATACACTTGGCGATGATTTCGTTGCCGCACAACCCACAGGCATCTGTGCATGCACGGATTTAACACGTGACCAAATTGTAACGCAAATTCGAGCTAAAGGATTAAAGACATCTGCAGCAGTAAGAGAACAACTGCAATTCAAAGATGAGTTTGGTTGCCCTAAATGTAGACCTGCTATCAATTATTATTTAAATATGATTTATCCAGCTGAACATCAAGATGAAATTGAATCTAGATTTGCAAACGAACGTTATCATGCCAATATTCAAAATGATGGAACATTTTCAGTAATTCCTCAAATGAGAGGCGGTGTGACAGATGCTGAACAACTGATTCGTCTCGGAGAAGTAGCACAGAAATATAACGTACCTTTAGTTAAAGTGACAGGTTCACAACGTATTGGATTATATGGTGTAAAAAAAGAATCCCTTCCTAAAGTTTGGGAAGATTTAGAAATGCGTTCAGCATCAGCATATGGTAAAAAGACGCGTTCTGTTAAAAGTTGTGTCGGTAAAGAATTCTGCCGATTTGGCACGCAATTTACGACACAATTAGGCATAAGACTAGAGAAAACATTCGAATATATCGATACACCTCATAAATTTAAAATGGGCGTTTCAGGTTGTCCAAGAAGCTGTGTAGAATCTGGTGTTAAAGATTTCGGTGTTATAGGTGTTGAGAATGGTTTCCAAATCTATATCGGTGGTAATGGTGGCACTGATGTTGTCATAGGTCAGCATTTAACAACGGTCGAAACTGAAGATGAAGTTATCAAATTATGTGGTGCTTATATGCAATATTACAGAGAAACTGCAATTTATGCAGAACGTACAGCACCATGGTTGCAACGTATTGGATTTGAACAAGTACAAGCTGTGTTGTTAGATGAAGCACGTCAAAACGAATTATTTGAAAAGATTATGGAAGCAAAACATGCAGTATCGCAAGAGCCATGGTCAACAATTGTTAACGCTTCTAAAGAGAGCGCAATATTTAAAGTAGAGGAAGTGAAAGTATGACGACAGTAAACAAAGTAAAGGTAGCGAGACTTGAAGATCTGACACCATTAATAGGTAAAAAAGTCATCGTTCAAGATAAAGAAATTGGATTGTTTTTAACCAGTGCGGGACAGGTTCATGCTGTGCATAATATATGTCCACATAAACAAGGGCCTTTGTCAGAAGGTACTGTAAGCGGACATTATGTATACTGTCCACTACATGATCAGAAAGTAGATTTAACAACTGGTATCGTTCAAGAACCAGACACTGGGTGCGTAGATGTCTTTCCTGTTGAAATTGCAGATGGAGATATTTATTTATGTCTTTAAATAATCAGGGGACTATTTTTTTCATTGGTGCTGGACCTGGGAATCCAGAATTATTAACTAAAAAGGCTGTACGCCTCATTAAATCTGCAGATATAGTCTTGTATGATCGCTTAGTCAATCCATTTATTTTACAATTAATCAGACCAGAAACGGAAATTATAGATGTTGGTAAAAAGCCATATCATAAACATATACAGCAACAACAGATTAATGAGCAAATCGTTACTGCTGCGCAAAACCATCGATGTGTAGTCAGATTAAAAGGTGGCGATCCAGCAATATTCGGCAGAGTCCATGAAGAAATTAGTGCGATTCGTCAGTATGATATCGATTTTGAAGTTATTCCTGGTATTACGACGGCAAGTGCAACCGTTGCATCTCTAGGATTAGGGTTAACCATAAGAAACATTGCCTCTAAAGTCACATTTACCACGGGACATTTTAAAGATGACAATCACCAAACGACTGATGTAACAAGTCTATTAAATGGTGGGACACTCGCAATCTATATGGGTGTTAAGCGTTTAAAGACAATTATGCATGATATTTATCAGGCAACCCAGATTGATTATCCGGTTATTATTGTGTTTAATGTATCGTCCTATAATGAAAAATATTATTATGGCACGGTGAAAACGATACATGATCAAGTAGCAAATATGAGAGATACAAATACACCTGGCATGATTATTGTAGGCGAAATTGCTGATGCGTCTCTAATAAGTAAGAGTATTAAAGAAAAAAATGAACAACAACGTATTCTAGTGTCAGGACCACGTGAAAAAGCATTGGATAAAGCTTTTGAACTGTATGAAGAAGGACATTGGTGCGTGATTAATCCGATAGATTTTAAAAATGCACATGCAAGTCAACAAGAATTGTTGCGACAATTGACAGCTGAGAATTATGATGCAGTAATAGATGTAGTGTAAAATTTAAATTGAATTATTAACAAAAAGTAAAGTCATGCACATGTTTAGCTGACTTTACTTTTTATTTTTTGCAATTTATTGGATTAACAGTTTCTCGAAAATAATACGAGTTGCATTATAGAAAATGCAAAAGACATAGATTTGTAAATTTCAAAAAAATTTTTATTTAAAAATAATTCACTGATTCTACAACTAAATTTTACAAAATATTAATTATAACGATATAAAATATGTTATATTGTATTTATACAGTTATTTAAATTTTGGGGAAAATTTATTATTTTGGAATGTTGCGTAGTACAAAATAAAACATGAGGTGATTTTATGAAACGTAATTCAAGTCAATCAAAGGACAAAGCAAATCAAAGGTTTAGTATTAGAAAATACGCAATAGGTACAGTTTCAGTCGTTTCAGCAACATTCTTTTTTGTAAATGGGCAAGTATCTTATGCAAGTGAACAAGAGGGAAGTCAGCAAATAGAACAACAGAAAATCGTACAAAGTAATCAAGGTAACACAGCATCAACATCTGATAACAGCAATGAAAAAACAATGCCTCAAGCACAACAACTACAAACTTCAAATTTGCCATTCAGTGACACATCAGCTACTAAAGAAAATACGAAGCAACCATCCTCAAATGAAATTAAAATGGACTCTACAAGTAAAGTACAACATAATGAGACGTCTTCCAATCACATTCAAGTCAAAGATATACCAGCGCCTAAATTAAATGACAATACGAGTAAACATACTGAGCAAGGACACTTTACGATACATGATGAACATGAAAAAATTTCACAACAAAATGAAAACGATATCAATCAGAAAGATGTAGCAGAAAATAATCAAAAAGATTATCCGCAAACTCAAAAAGATATCCAAAAATCAAACTCAAGCTTAAATGAATCACATAATCTTCAAGCACAATCAACTATGGGGAAATTGAATCACCAAGATCAAGTTGAAAAAGTACAACAATCCAAAGTGAATTATATTAGAACAACCCATACAGATGAGAAGAAAGAAGTAAGCGAGAACCATGATGTGAAAACACATGAACAAAGCAATCCTCAAACAACATCATTAAAAAATAGTACAGCAGGTACAGAGGAAACGGCTACAACAGAAAAACCTGATGAAAAACTGAAACCAGGTCTTCATCAAAGTAATTCGAAAAATCTAAAAACAAAAAAAGTTTTTACAACAAATCAAAAAACGTCGAATGACCATAAGGTACAATCTGCGAAACAAACAAGTTCTTTAGTAAAATCAAAGCAGTTATCCGTAAATAATCAACCTGCTACAAAACAAAATACACAAGTACAACAATCTGAAGTAAATGAATTATTGAAAACAGCCAAAAATGCAAAGCAAGGTCAATATGTTAATAAATATCCAATCATTCTAGTTCATGGATTTATGGGTTTAATTGGTGATAATGCGCCAAAAGTCTATCCGAATTATTGGGGCGGGAAAAAATTTAAAGTGAAAGAGGAATTAGAAAAAGCAGGCTATCAAGTTTATGAAGCGGACGTAGGTGCATTCAGTAGTAATTATGATAGAGCAGTAGAATTGTATCATTATATTAAAGGTGGGGCTGCCGATTATGGTCAAGCACATGCCGAAAAACATGGGCATCATCGATATGGTAGAACATATGAAGGTATTATGCCGAATTGGAAACCAGGTCAGAAAGTTCATTTAATTGGGCATAGCATGGGGGGGCAAACCATTCGTTTATTGGAACAATTATTACGAAATGGTAATCCTGAAGAAATTGCTTATCAACAAACACACGGCGGCGAAGTTTCATCACTTTTCAAAGGACAACAAGATAACATGATTTCTTCTATAACAACACTAGCGACGCCACATAATGGTTCACCTGCATCAGATAATTTAGGTAATCGTGAATTTGCGAAAAAAATATTAAATGATATTGGAAAATTAAGCGGCAGTCGTTTTTCAAATATTGACTTAGGTTTTAGTCAATGGGGATTTAAGCAACGTCCTAATGAAAATTATATTGAATACACTCAACGCATTAAAAACAGTCGTTTATGGGATACAACAGACAATGCATTAACAGACTTAACATTAGCAGGTTCAGAACAACTAAATCAAAACACTTCATTGAACCCTAACATTGTTTATACATCATATGCAGGAGAGGCTTCACATGCCGCACTTTCAGGTAAACATGTACCTAATATTAGACAATATCCACTTATGGATTTAACAAGCCGTATCATTGGGAAAGATCCAAACGAGTTATTAAGACATAATGATGGTATTGTTCCTACAGTATCTGCACTACATCCAAATGGCCAAGCGTTCAAAGATGTTGCAGATATCACTCAGGCAAGTGCTAAAGGGATATGGCAAGTATTACCAGTTAAAAAAGACTGGGATCATATGGACTTTGTCGGTCTAGATGCAACAGATTATAAACGGACGGGTGAAGAGTTAAAACAATTTTACACAGGCATCATCAACAATTTAATAAGAATTGAAGAAAGTGAAGAATAATATAAATCGTAAATCGATATAAATTGCATACGTGCATGAAGAAGCTGTGGCATAATTAGATATCTCATAGTCTTGTTCAATTAAGCGGTAGATAACTGAATTGAACATGTAATGTCTCACTGCTTAATTTATTAAGTTAGCGAGACTTATGCATGAGCTTCAGCTCAGGTAATCTTTGCAATTCTAATCATCCATATCGGGGTGGGTCAACGAAACCTTTTTAGAAAAAATTAGGTTTCTGACCCACTCTTTTTTACGATGAAATATAAAGTGTTAGACACGCAAATTTATAGCATATCAACCAGTTATAAAACTTAGGGTATTCCTTCAATCAATTAGGTAAATCCCTAATACATTGAATTTGTGAAAAAATGTACAATTTAGTTGAGAAAGTAGAAATTTTAAAATTTGTGGAAAAATTGCTCAGTGATTGATGAATGATGTGAGAGGGTGTTTTTAATGAAGAAATTTGGATTACAATTTTTTAAACCTACAGAAAAATTTAATGGCAATTGGTCAATATTGGAAAGTAAAAGTCGTGAATGGGAAAAAATGTATCGAGAGCGTTGGAGTCATGACAAAGTTGTAAGAACAACGCATGGAGTGAATTGTACTGGTTCTTGTTCATGGAAGGTATTTGTGAAAAATGGTGTGATTACTTGGGAAAATCAGCAAACAGATTATCCGAGTTGTGGACCCGATATGCCTGAATTTGAACCCCGTGGATGTCCTAGAGGGGCATCGTTCTCTTGGTATGAATATAGTCCATTACGTATTCGTTATCCTTATATTCGTGGAAAGTTATGGGAGTTATGGACTGATGCACTGGTAGAGCATGACAATAATACCGTAGCAGCATGGGCTTCAATTGTAGAAGATGAAGCAAAGGCTAAATACTATAAACAAGCACGTGGTAAAGGTGGACTTATAAGAACAAATTGGAAAGATGTTTCAAAGTTAATTTCCGCACAAATTATTTATACAATTAAAAAATTTGGTCCAGATAGATTAGCTGGATTCACACCAATTCCAGCTATGTCTATGCTGAGCTATGCATCTGGTGCACGTTTTATGAGTTTACTAGGTGGCGAAATGTTAAGTTTCTATGATTGGTATGCAGATTTACCACCAGCATCCCCTCAAATTTGGGGTGAACAAACAGATGTACCAGAGTCAAGTGATTGGTACAATGCATCTTACATTATGATGTGGGGATCCAATGTACCATTAACGAGAACACCGGACGCACATTTTATGACGGAAGTTCGTTATAAAGGCACGAAAGTTGTTTCTGTAGCACCGGATTATGCAGAAAATGTGAAATTTGCGGATAATTGGTTAGCACCTCATCCAGGCACAGATGCAGCAGTCGCACAGGCTATGACGCATGTTATTTTACAAGAGTATTATATCAATAATCCGAATGAACATTTCATTAATTATGCAAAACAGTATACGGACATGCCTTTTGTAATTATGTTAGATGAAGATGAAAAAGGTTATAAAGCTGGGCGTTTTGTACGGGCACATGACCTAGGGGAAGTAACAGAACATAGTGAATGGAAACCAGTAATTTTTGATAATATTCAACAAAAATTAACAGTTCCAAATGGCACAATGGGACAACGTTGGGAGAAAGACAAGCAGTGGAATTTGAAGCTAGAGAATGAAGATGGCAGTCAAATCGATCCAGCATTGAGTTTTGTAGAACATGATTATGAATTACAAACGATTCAATTTCCATTTTTTGATAATGAAGGCAATGGTGTATTTGAAAGACCTATTGCAGTGAAAAAGGTGACAATCGCAAATGGGGAGACAAAGTACATCACGACTGTATTTGATTTAATGGCGAGTCAATATGGCATTAAACGCTTTAATCATGAATTGGAAGCGAAAGGTTATGACGATGCACAATCATATTACACACCTGCATGGCAAGAGCAAATTACAGGCGTGAAACAAGATGTTGTGACGCAAGTCGGTCGTGAATTTGCACAAAATGCTGTTGATACCAAAGGACGTTCCATGATTATTATGGGGGCAGGCATCAACCATTGGTTTAACTCAGATACAATTTATCGTTCGATTTTAAATTTAGTCCTATTATGTGGATGTCAAGGCGTTAATGGTGGTGGTTGGGCGCATTATGTAGGTCAGGAAAAATGTCGACCGATTGAAGGTTGGAATACAATTGCCTTTGCTAAAGATTGGCAAGGACCACCACGTTTGCAAAATGGTACAAGTTGGTTTTATTTTGCTACAGATCAATGGAAATATGAAACATCATCAGTGGACAGTCTGAAATCACCATTAGCCGAAAACATTAAACATCAACATCCAGCTGATTACAATGTTTTGGCAGCAAGACTCGGTTGGCTACCATCATATCCTCAATTTGATAAAAATAGTTTGTCATTTGGTGAAGATGCAAAAGATGCGGGCGAATTTAATAATGAAGCCATATTAAAACGTGCTATAAATGAAGTGAAATCTAGAGATACAAAATTTGCTATTGAAGATCCAGATTTAAAGAAAAATCATCCTAAAACGTTATTCTTATGGCGTTCTAATTTAATATCGAGTTCTGCTAAAGGACAAGAATATTTTATGAAACACTTATTAGGCACAAAATCAGGATTATTGGCAGAACCTAATGAAGACATGAAGCCAGAAGAAATAGAATGGCGTGAAGATACAGAAGGTAAGTTAGATTTACTCGTATCTTTAGATTTTAGAATGACATCCACACCACTTTATTCTGATATTGTCTTACCAGCAGCTACTTGGTATGAAAAACATGATTTATCGTCTACGGATATGCATCCATTTGTGCACCCGTTCAATCCAGCGATTGACCCGCTATGGGAATCACGTTCAGATTGGGATATTTTCAAGACATTAAGTAAAGCAGTATCAGATTTAGCAGAAGTGCATTTGCAAGGTACTTATAAAGATGTAGTTACAACACCGCTCGCTCATGACTCACAACAAGAAATTTCGAATGTAAATGGAATTGTGAAAGATTGGACTAAAGGTGAAGTCGAGGCAATTCCAGGAAAAACAATGCCAGGATTTGCAGTTGTTGACCGAGACTATACAAAGATATTTGATAAATATGTTACAGTGGGCCCCCTTTTAGAACATGCGAAGATAGGTGCACATGGTGTGAGTTTTTCTGTGTCAGAGCAATACGAAGAACTGAAAAGTATGGTCGGCACATGGAGTGAAACAGATGAAACTTCAGTGAAAAATGGCAGACCAAGATTGGATACTGCAAGACGTGCAGCAGATGTGATACTAAATCTTTCTTCGGCTACAAACGGTAAATTATCACAGAAATCTTATGAAGATTTAGAGCAACAAACAGGTATGCCATTAAAAGATATTTCAAGTGAACGTGCATCAGAAAAAATTTCGTTCTTAAATATTACAGCGCAACCAAGAGAAGTTATACCTACTGCAGTATTTCCAGGATCAAATAAAAATGGCAAACGTTATTCACCGTTTACGACGAATATAGAACGATTGGTACCGTTTAGAACGTTAACAGGTCGTCAAAGTTACTATATTGATCATGAAGTATTCCAACAATTTGGCGAGAATTTGCCAGTGTATAAACCAACGTTGCCACCTATGGTATTTGGCACGAAAGATAAGCAAGTAACGATAAATAATCAAACGTTAGTATTGCGTTACTTAACACCACATGGTAAATGGAATATTCACTCCACGTACCAAGATAACCAACATATGTTAACACTATTTAGAGGTGGTCCAACCGTGTGGATTTCGGATCAAGATGCATTAGCACATGATATTAAAGATAATGAATGGTTGGAAGTGTACAACCGTAATGGTGTAGTAACAGCAAGGGCAGTCGTTTCGCATCGTATGCCTAAAGGTACGATGTTTATGTATCATGCACAAGATAAACATATTGAAACACCAGGGTCACAAATTACAGATACGCGTGGTGGCTCACACAATGCACCAACACGTATTCACTTGAAACCGACACAACTTGTAGGTGGTTATGCACAAATCAGTTACCACTTTAATTATTATGGACCTATTGGGAATCAAAGAGATGTTTATGTAGCAGTGAGAAAGCTGAAGGAGGTTGATTGGCTTGAAGATTAAAGCACAAATTGCAATGGTATTGAACTTAGATAAATGTATAGGATGTCATACTTGTAGTGTCACATGTAAAAGTACTTGGACGAATCGTCCAGGTGCAGAATATATGTGGTTTAACAACGTAGAAACGAAACCAGGTATTGGATATCCGAAACGCTGGGAAGATCAAGAACAATATAAAGGCGGCTGGTATTTAAATAAGAAAGGTAAATTAGAACTGAAATCAGGTAGTAAACTGTCTAAAATAGCCTTAGGAAAAATATTTTACAATCCCAATATGCCAGTCATTAAAGATTATTACGAGCCATGGACTTACAACTATGAACATCTCACAACTGCTCAAGCAGGAAACCATTCACCAGTTGCTAAAGCACATTCTTTGGTATCGGGAGAGAAATTAGATTTAGAATGGGGACCTAACTGGGAAGACGATTTAGCAGGTGGACACGTAACAGGTCCAGAAGACCCTAACATTAAACGCATTGAAGAAGATATTAAATTTAAATTTGATGAAACATTTATGATGTATTTGCCTAGATTATGTGAGCATTGTTTAAATCCAAGTTGTGTTGCATCTTGCCCTTCTGGAGCAATGTATAAACGTGATGAAGATGGTATTGTGCTTGTTGACCAAGAGGCATGTCGTGGATGGAGATATTGTATGACAGGATGTCCGTATAAAAAAGTATATTTCAACTGGAAAACGAATAAAGCAGAAAAATGTACATTCTGTTTTCCACGTATTGAGGCAGGTATGCCAACAGTTTGTTCAGAAACGTGTACTGGACGTATGCGCTATTTAGGTGTATTACTTTACGACGCAGATAGAGTTGAAGAAGCGGCAACTGCTGAAAATGACCAAGATTTATATGAAAAACAACTAGATTTATTCTTAAATCCTTATGACGAAGATGTTATTGAACAAGCTCAAAAAGATGGCATTGCATTGGAATGGATAGAGGCAGCGCAAAATTCACCAGTTTATAAATTAGCAATTGAATACAAACTCGCTTTTCCATTGCACCCAGAATATCGCACAATGCCTATGGTCTGGTATTGTCCGCCACTAAGTCCAATTATGAGTTACTTTGAAGGTCAAACAGCGATGGATGCTAATAGAAATCCAGATATGATCTTTCCGGCTATAGAAGAAATGCGTTTACCAATACAGTATCTCGCGAGTTTATTCACTGCAGGTGATACTGAACCTGTAAAATTAGCGCTGCAACGTATGGCAATGATGCGTAGCTACATGCGTTCTCAAGTGACACAAAAAGCATTTGATGATGAAAAATTAGCGAGACTTGGTATGACTGAACGACAAACGAAAGATATGTATCGTTTACTTGCAATCGCTAAACATGAAGATCGATTTGTAATTCCAACATCGCATAAAGAGACATATATGGATACGTATCGTGCACAAGGTAGCCAAGGATATGGTGGAGAATACTTTGGATCAAACTGTGAAGGATGTGGCGTACCTGTTGCTACAGCTTCAGAAAAATCAGGTCAAGAAATATATAACGAGCAGTTCTATGGAGGGATTTTCCGTGATTAATCTTACGCAATTTAGTAAATATCAGGAAACGCTTGGTTATTTCGCACAACAATTCTCTTTTCCTGAAAAATTGACCTTACATCCAAAGACATTCGAAGAAATCATTACACCACAGCATCCAGCCTATCAAGATGTGAAAACATATCGTGAACAAATGTATGAGTTAAGCTTGTTACAAATAAAACAATTATATTCAGATACGTTTGATTTTAATAAAACGGCACCTATGTATATGACGTATAATAAATTTGATACACAAAAAGAACGTGGACAGCTATTAGCTAAATTAAAAGTATTATATGAAATGTTTGGTTTAAAAATGGCAGACAACGAATTATCAGACTTTCTACCTTTAATGCTTGAATTTCTTTATATTGCGCAGTGGCAGAACGATTCTCGTGCTAAAGGTAATATCGAGTTTGTCGTTATGATTATTGAGGATGGTACATTCGCAATGGCCAATCAATTGGCTGAGCAGAATAGCCCATATTATTTCTTAGTTAAAGGACTAAGAGAAACGTTAAAAGCATGTCTCGATCCAGTAATCGAGGTGAAGCAAAATGTTTAATCAATTTTTGTGGGTAATTTTGCCATATTTATGTGTAGCCATATTTATCATAGGACATCTCGCACGCTTTAAATTCGATAAATTTTCATGGACTGCCAAATCTAGTGAATTTATTGAAAAAAAACAGCTTAAATGGGGGAGCCTAATGTTTCATTTAGGTATTATCCCTGTTGCCATGGGACATGTAGTAGGACTGTTGATTCCTGCATCATGGCTTGAAGCGGTAGGAGTTAATGATCATTTATACCATATAGGTGCTGTGTATATCGGTAGTATTTTTGGTATAATAACGCTAATCGGTATGCTGTTGTTGACCGCGCGACGTGTCACAATTAAGAACATTAGAAAGTTAAGCTCAGCATCTGATATTATTGTAAATTTCCTACTATTAGCAATTGTTTTTATGGGTTGTTATGCAACGTTAGTAACAAATATGACAACCCCATCGTTTGACTATAGAGAAACCATCTCAATTTGGTTTAGACATTTATTTATGTTTTCACCAGATGCGCAATTAATGGTGCATGTACCGCTAGCATTTAAAATGCATATACTATTAGGACTTGTCATTATGGCATTTTGGCCATTTAGCAGATTAGTACATGTATGGAGTGTACCATTAACTTATGCGAGTCGAAGTTATATTATTTATCGAAAACATAAAGTATGAATGGAGGAGATATGTTGAATGCATTATCATTAAATGAAAATATACATTATCAATCTGTATTGGATTCAATGCGCGCTGAAGAGGGTTTTGATTTTGCAGGTATTGCATTTTATGAACAAGCAAGTCATGCTTCTCCAATAAAATGGTGTTATGTTTCGGGGAATTTGAACGAACGCTATAAATTGATTGTGTTAAGAAAAGGCAAAGGGCTTGCAGGTAATGTGATGAAGACTGGAAAACGTATGGTAATTGAAGATGTGGCAGACACTTTATCTACACAGGATCAGCACAAATATCCGATCGTTTTATGTGAACAATTGACCGCAATGATTGCAATTCCACTCTGGTATGATAGAAACGTTTATGGTGTATTATTGTTAGGACAAAGAAATCATCGCCCATTACCAAAAAATCATGAATTCATATCATTTCATAACAAATTGGGCGTATTTTGTGAAGAAGACTAGGTGAAGCTCATGAAGATAAATCAAGCACATGATGTGCAACAGCTACTCATGCAATATTTTAATCATACGTCTGAGAAAATAGTATTCGTTGATAAACAAGGAAAAGTCATCGCAATGAATCAAGCTGCAAATGACATCATTGCTTTGGACAATGACTACGAAGGAATGACAAATGCAATATGCAATCATTGTGATGGATATACCAATGAGTTTGATTTGCAATCATGTAAACATTGTTTTTTAGAAGCTCAACACATTGGCAATACTAGCTTTCAAGTATTTATGAAGACGACGAGAGGCACGGTTGAGCCATTTGCTGCAACATATCAAACGATAGATCAAGAAAAAGGTATTAAAGCATTTACATTGCAGAATGTGTCGCCGCAAATTGAGCGACATGATAAGATGTATCAACGTAAAATGATGCAAAAAACAATATCTGCTCAAGAAAATGAAAGAAAGCGTATTTCAAGAGAACTCCATGATAGTGTAGTACAGGAACTTTTAAATGTAGACGTTGAGTTGAGATTACTAAAATACCAACAAGAAATGGGACAGCTTGTTGAAGGGTCTAAACGTATCGAAGGGCTAATGTCCAAATTAATTGATGACATTCGCAATTTATCTGTTGAATTAAGACCATCGTCTCTAGATGATTTGGGTCTAGATGCAGCATTTAAGACGTATTTCAAACAAGTAGAAGCTAATTATGGTGTGAAGGTAGTCTACCGTGCTAATTTAGACGCGCGTAGGTTTGATAATGAAATTGAAACAGTGGTCTATCGCATTGTACAAGAAGCATTATTTAATGCGATTAAATATGCCAATGTAGATACTATTGATGTTGAAGTGCATGTTAGCGAGACACATTTAATAGCAGAAATTATTGATAGAGGTAAAGGATTCATAAAGACAGACCAGCCACAGGGAACTGGCTTGGGACTTTATGGCATGAATGAACGTGCTGAACTTGTAAATGCACACGTAAATATCGACACACAAATGGGAAAAGGTACGATTGTTACACTTGAAGTTCCAATTTAGGGAATAAGGAGAAATTAATTGTGAAAATAGTGATTGCAGACGATCATGCAGTAGTGCGCACGGGTTTTTCAATGATTTTAAACTATCAAGAAGATATGGAAGTGGTTGGCACTGCTGCAGATGGTGTTGAAGCGTATCAGAAGGTAATGAAATACAAGCCTGATGTATTAATTATGGATTTAAGCATGCCTCCGGGTGAATCTGGACTTATAGCGACAAGTAAAATTTCCGAAAGTTTTCCAGAAACAAAAATTTTAATATTGACGATGTACGACGACGAAGAGTATCTATTTCATGTTCTAAGAAATGGGGCAAAGGGTTATATTCTTAAAAATTCTCCTGATGAACAACTATTGCTAGCCATTAGAACGGTGTACAAAGGAGAAACTTATGTTGATATGAAATTAACAACGTCTTTAGTTAATGAATTTGTCAATCATTCCGCGGATGATACACGCTCTACGTCAGACCCGTTTAAAATACTTTCAAAGAGAGAAATTGAAATACTACCATTAATCGCAAAAGGTTATGGTAATAAAGAAATAGCTGAAAAACTTTTCGTGTCAGTGAAAACAGTCGAAGCACATAAAACACATATCATGCAGAAGTTAGAATTAAAATCCAAACCAGAATTAGTAGAGTATGCCATGAAGAAAAAGCTAATAGATTTTTAATTGAGACGATAACAAGTAAAGCAGTATGTGTCACTACACAATAATATGTGTAACGATACGTACTGTTTTTTATTTTTTATTCCAATAGGATGTAGGGAAAATATGCGAAGACTTAAGGGATAATCCTTATGTTCAATTTTTCACAAAGATTTTATAATAGCATTGTAGCCAGTAGTCTATAAAGAAATACATTTTGACTTACATATAGTACATCAGTTGCAACATTTTAGTAATTTAAACCAATTTACGCCAAAAAATGTTTAGAGCAACTTGTAGATTACTTGGCTACTTATAAAAAATTTAAAATGAAGGTGAAATAAATGAACAAAGCGAGTGGTGGTTTTCAATTAACATTGCAATCGTTAAGTCTGGTAGTAGGTTTTATGGCTTGGAGTATTATCGCACCATTAATGCCCTATATTTCACAAGATGTGCAGATTACAAGTAGCCAACTTTCTATTATATTGGCGATTCCAGTTATACTAGGTTCAATATTGAGAGTACCTTTTGGATATCTCACGAATATTATAGGCGCGAAGTGGGTGTTCTTCTGTAGTTTTATCATCTTATTATTCCCAATTTACTTTTTAAGTCAAGCACAAACACCAGCCATGCTTATGGCATCCGGATTCTTTCTTGGAGTTGGAGGTGCAGTATTCTCTGTAGGTGTAACAGCATTACCTAAATATTTCCCTAAAGAAAAAGTTGGCTTAGCTAATGGTATATATGGCATGGGAAATATTGGAACTGCAATTTCTTCTTTCTTGGCACCACCGATTGCAGGTATTATTGGTTGGCAGACAACGGTAAGATGTTATTTGATTGTCATCGTTTTGTTTGCACTTTTAATGTTTTTATTAGGTGATCCGAAAGAACCTAAAATAAAGGTTCCACTTATAAAACAATATAAAATTTTAATGAAAGATTTAAGACTTCACTATTTATCATTATGGTACTTTATAACGTTTGGTTCCTTTGTAGCATTTGGGTTGTTTTTACCTAATTTTTTAGTTCAAAATTTTGGTATTACAGAAGTAGATGCTGGAATTAGAGCGGGTGTCTTTATTGCATTAGCCACGTTCCTAAGACCACTTGGTGGTGTATTAGGTGATAAATTTAATGCAGTGGTATTATTAATCTTTGACTTTGTATTAATGATTATAGGAGCAATTATACTTGGATTATCGAGTCATATATTACTCTTCACGATTGGCTGTTTACTTATTAGTATGTGTGCAGGAGTTGGAAATGGATTAATCTTTAAACTTGTACCATCTTACTTTGGCAAAGAAGCAGGGTCTGCAAATGGTATCGTATCCATGATGGGAGGATTAGGTGGTTTCTTCCCACCATTAGTTATTGCTTACGTGACGAGCATCACTGGAACAAGTCACTTCTCATTTATCTTACTAGCAATTTTTGGTGCGATTGCTTTAATCACTATGATTCACATTGTAAAACGTGAAAAATTAAATCGATTGGCATAAAAAAGCTGAGCCTGGGACGTAAATAGATGTCTCAGGCTCTTATCAAATTAGGCAGTGGATGACTGAATTGAAAATATAAAGTCTCACTGCTTTAATTTATTAAGTTAGTGAGACTTATGCATGAGCTTCAGCTCAGGTGAACTTTCCAACCTTAGTCATCTTTGCCGGGGTGGGACTAAGAAATTTTTATTAGAGAAATGGATTTCTGTCCCACTCCCAGTTTTGTACTTTCTAAGTACGTGAGCCATATGTGAAGTATTAAAAGATTATAAATGTTGAAATTCTATGTCATCACTTAGTCAATGTGAATATTAGAAACAGGTTGATTATTTGGTGCTTTTTTAGGCAATGTAACAGTGAGTATGCCATTGTCATATGATGCTTTAATGGCTGTTTCATCTACGTTGTCAAAAGGATATTGTCGTTTGACATTACTGTAATTACGTTCTTGGTGAATAATACGTCCTTTTTCTTCATTTTCAGTATTTTCAACGACTTGGTTGCCTTCTATTGTAAGTATATTATTTTCAAATTGTAGTTTGATATTCTCTTTTTTTATACCAGGTAATTCTGCTTCAACAATAAAAGCTTTATCAAGTTCTCTCACATCTGATTTAATACTTGTGCTGTCTGGGAATTTTTCGAAAAATTGACGGCCAAAATCTTTGAATAATTCACTAGGGTTACTTTCAAAAAATGAATTGTTAAATGGTTTCTTTTCAAAGTTCATTGTACATCTCTCCTAGAAATAATTTTATGGGTCTTCTCTAATTAATAGGGTATCATCATTTATGTATGCTTGTATTTTATTTTGCATCAAAATTTATGTTGTTCTTTTGACAAGACTCATATTGATAATGATAAATCATTCATGTATTTAACTCGGGTCTCATTTTACGCTAGAAATCATTTGTATTACATGAACAAAGGTTTGCAAAGAATAGTATAGAGAGGAATGAATAATAAGGATCTCAAATTTGAGGTATTTGACGTGCATGTTAAATTTGGTGATAGTCAAAAAAAGAGGTGAGTAAAGTCATAAAATAAACTGACATTACTCAACCTCACAATCATTAAATATCTTCAGAAAAATTCTTATTAACAAAATTTTTCAAGGTTTGCTTTAATTCAACGGCTTCTTCAATATCCATATTAAACTCACCAAATACTTTTTTGGATATTTTAGAAAGTGGTTCTTTAACATCTATACCTTTAGAAGTTAACGCGATTTGTAAATTACGTTCATCGTCAATCTCACGTGTTCTAGTTACATAGCCCTTTTTTTCTAGTTTTTTTAATAATGGCGTAAGTGTACCTGAATCTAAAAATACGCGTTGACCAAGCGTTTTGATATTTATTTTTTCATCTATGCTAATGGCTAATAGCACAATATAGCCAGTATAAGTTAAATCAAATTCTTTCAAATAACTTGTATATTTTTTTATTATCTCCTTTGAAGAAACATAAAATAAAAAACATAATTGTCGTTCTAATGTGCTCTCCTTCTCCTCCATTAAATCACCCCTTATAGAATTTAAGATTATTATGAACGATGTCCATTGTCAAGCAACAGTTGTGCGCCTCTTTACTACTATTATTATATAATATTTATTGAACTCCTTGATGCAAAATTATATGTGGTAACAAAATAAATAGACGAATCATAACAACAAGACTAATTTGAATGGAAGCGTTTCTCTATAATTGCTTTTTATAGATGAATTCTATCATTTTATAGATATATATTTGTGTTTTAGAACCACCTATATAATATTAATTAAGAAGATTTTGTTACAATAACGTTTGAATGCTTTATAAATGAAAAATAATCAGTCATAATAAAAATATTATGGATAAAAAAATAGTAGCGATGTATCAATGCAACGCTATCATTTTGTGATACGAGTAATTTGAGAGATTGATTCAATAAAAGGAGATTAATGATGAAGACATTTTTAAAAATTATAGGTCTATTAGTGTTATCACTGGTAATTGCAATCGTATTTTTCTTTGGTTTACGTACTTATCAAGGACATAAAAATTTAGAATTAGTAGATAATTATATGAAAGAGCACCAATTGACTGATAAGATTAAATCTGAAAAAACATTGTATAGTGGTAAAAAGGGGCTGTATTATAAGCAAGTTAAGTTTAAAGACGACAAAGATTACACATATGTCATTCAACCAATCAGTACATATAAAGGTATTTTAGTACAAGGATTTGACACTGAAACTAAGAAAAATGTCAAAGAAGCTAAATATAATGCGTTTGAAGAAGATTATAAACCTAAAAAGTAAAGATTATGATGCTGAAACATATTAAAATGTATGGGCATGATAAGCGTAATATTCAAAGGATTGAATGCTACGCATGTCATGCTCATTTTTTTATTATAAAAAGAGTATTAATTACGTCGGTAAAATGCGTATATATTTAATTTCATCATAGTGTAATTTGAAGTGTAATGGCGTTTCCGAACGAGAGTGATGTCTTATTTCTGCTTTAGGAATTGTAGATTGTTCAATATATCTTAGTAGTGATCGATCAATATATGTGTTATTAAATGAAGCGGGTAATGCATAATCTATAAAACCATGCTCTCTATTCAATGTTTGAATAAATAAAGTTATATCTGAAGGTAATACATCCTCTTTAAGTATATAGTGTTGCACATCATCTGTAGGTAATATTTGATGTATAGCATTGAATAGTAATAAATGTAAGGTTCGTTGTTCTTTATATACAATATAGTTTTCTCCTATTGCTACATGCATATCAAGAAAAGGTCTGACAAATTGATATAAGTACATTAACGGTTCGAATATACCATGACTATTCATGAGTGCGATGTCAGATTCTTCCTTTCGTATTAACTCATATCCAACGCCACATCCATGATTCAACATAATGAGCATATGACACATTAAATCATTCATATTTAGAGGCTGTGTTCTATCATACGAATTGAATCCTTGTTTGCTAAGTTTTGTATATACACATTTTGTATTGTCAATTTGCGCATCTTCTATAACTTTATTATAGTAATCAAAATAACTCATATCATTGTGAAAATGATTATCTTTTTTATTTAGTGATGTACGGACTGTTTCTTGTTCAATATCTAAGAAGTAATAATCAAAATGCAATCTGTGTAAGAGATTATAGGCATTTTTTAAGTTGTGTGATTGCTCGATAACACCTTCCACGGTGATGCCTACTTCGATATTTAAATTGACGTTTAAGTTTTTTACGCGGATATATAAGCGGTTAATATCAGTTAATGAAATATGCATGGCATCAAGCAAGATAAGGAAGTTATACGCTCTCTTTTGTTGTGTATATTCGGATTTGTATTTTAAAAATTGTAAGATTGTTGCTTCGATACTATCAAATTGTGATACAGATTTAATTCTGATTGCAATTCCAACATAATTAGAAAAAAGCGTATCTATAAAATCAATCATACCAGTTAAACTCAAACTTTCTAGTGCCAGCTTTCGACTATTGTTAATTAAAATATATACCTTTGTTAAATCCTTGAAATTAAGTTTAGGATTTAAATCAGATTGAACAATGTCCATTAAATTATCTACGTGTATAAAGAGCGTGGGCGCCTTTGTAGTACCATTAAAAGTAAGTTTACTTAAGTCTATAGTATATTGGTTAATTGTTTGTGGTTTACTCGATGTTAATTGATTTAAATAAACTTGGTAGTCACTTATGTCACTGTTAATTAAAGTGACACGCAGAGGATGCTTTGTTTGAAATGCTTTTCTAAATTCATTAGGTGTTGTGTTTAAAAATTGTTTGAACTGGTGAGTATAATTAGAATAATGATTAAAACCATATTGTTCTGAGATGAAATAGATTGTTTGTCTATTTTGAACTAATTCTTCAAGCGATAATGCGATTTTAAGACTAGTAATATAATGTTTGAAACTCATGCCTAAATATTTTTTGAATAAAATAGAAATGTAGGGAGCGGAAATATAAAATGTACGAGATACATCCTTGGATAATAAAGGCTTAGTAATGTGCGCTTTTATAAATGTTGTAATTTTATTTAATAGTGTATTTTCAGAATCAACGGATGGGATATACGCATAGTCACATTCAACTTTAGCTTCCTTGTTAAGTATTGTAATAGTTTCAGAAACCTGAGTTGCGTCTATGTTATCATACTGACTTAATTGCTGAATCATCGTTAAAATTTGATACTTCAAGTAAGTATCAGAATTTATTAATTTTGAATTATAGTAACAATTGAAAAAGTTTTTATCCATCTTGGTAAACAACTTAACTGGAATACTCATTTCTACAAGTTGCTCAGCATGTGAAATAAGGTATAAGTCGCAGTGATTCACGATGAGCATTCGGCTACCAGCTGATATATGTCTACCATTTATGGTAAGTTCTAATTGGTTATTTAATGAAAAGAAAAGTTTGACTTGGTCAATAGAGCGTCGTGTTGGTGTATTCAAATATTCATGAATACATAAAAGCGTATTGTCCATTAAGAAGCAACTCCTGAAAATAATTTGAAATGATGCATTGTTTAATTTTCATTATATTACAAAAAAATGTGAAGTTTAATACTTTAAATATAAATATTTTTATATTCTATAAAGTGTTTTAATGCTTAAAATTAAATTTTGCAAAATCAATCAAAAAAAGATGAGATAAATTTCTATATGAAAGTACTTAATTTTTAAAACAAATAGTAAATTTGTAAAGGAGCAATATATGGAACATATTTATTCGAAATTTTATAGCCAATTTGAAATAATCACTGAGCTTAAAACTGAAGTGCTCGGGGTAGTATTGCATGACGATGCAGAAAATTATGCTGCAAAAGATTATATTGAATGGTTACAAAATAGAATAGCGCGTGGTGAACTAGAAAAAGGGTGGGCCTGTGTCTATGTTGATAAAAATACATGTTATTGGTTTCATCCATCTCAGAATATAGAATGGCATTGTGGTCATACATTTGCGAATGCGCATTATATTGGTATTGAAAGATGTCAGTCGAAAATAGGCGGAATCTTATCTGATGAAGACTTTATGGAGAATGAAGAAGCAAGTTTTAAAATTGCTGCAATGTTATTACAAAAATATAAGTTGCCAGTCAATAGAGAAACTGTAAAATTGCATAAAATGTTCTATGATACAGAGTGTCCTGCTAGGGCTTGGGAGATTCATTTGAAAAATGCACCAACCAATCAACAAAATATGCAAAAATTACAAGACTATTTTATAGAAAAAATAAGAGCTTATGATTTATTTACAGAAGAAGAATTAATCGTTCTTGGATAATAATAGGGATAAGCCATCGTATAAGTAAAAATAATTAGAAAATAAGATTGCGTTCTTAAATGGAACCGGTTACAATAATGGTGTTGAGTATTTTGGTACCGGTTCCGTTGAATAGGAGGAAAGTAAATGAATTATAAAAAATCAGCAGAAGAGATATTACAAGCAATCGGAGGAGAAGAAAATGTAGACGCAATGGCTCATTGTGCTACTCGATTAAGACTTGTCTTAAAAGACGAAAGTATCGTTGATGAAGCAGCACTTGAGAAAATGGATGTTGTCAAAGGCACGTTCTCTACTGGAGGTCAGTATCAAATCATTATTGGTTCTGGCACGGTAAATAAAGTTTTTTACGAATTAGAGCAAATTACAGGTAAGGAAGCCTCTACGACATCTGAAGTGAAGGCACAAGGAAATAAACATATGAATCCGTTCCAGAGATTTGTGAAGATGTTATCAGATATATTTGTTCCTATTATACCAGCGATTGTTGCAGGTGGTTTATTAATGGGAATTAACAATATCTTGACGGCTCCAGGTATTTTTTACGATGGAC
This sequence comes from Staphylococcus caeli, assembly GCF_900097965.1. Lineage (GTDB taxonomy): Bacteria > Bacillota > Bacilli > Staphylococcales > Staphylococcaceae > Staphylococcus > Staphylococcus caeli. The sequence continues at coordinate 213,724 of NZ_FMPG01000003.1, read as the reverse complement.
AATCATTAATCGATGTGCATGATCAGTTCAAAGGTTTAGCAGAAATGATTAACATTTTTGCAAATGCGCCGTTTACCTTGCTTCCTATTTTAATAGGATTTAGTGCAGCGAAACGTTTTGGAGGTAATGCATTTCTTGGTGCTGCATTAGGTATGATCTTAGTGCATCCAGATTTAATGAGTGCATATGACTATCCAAAAGCTTTAGAACAAGGTAAAGCTATACCCCATTGGAATATATTTGGATTAAATATCAATCAAGTTGGTTATCAAGGGCAAGTACTGCCAATGTTAGTTGCTGCATATATATTAGCAACGATTGAAAAAGCATTACGTAAAGTAGTGCCAACAGTATTAGATAATTTATTAACGCCGTTATTATCTATTTTAGTCACAGCATTTATAACATTTTCATTTGTAGGGCCAATTACACGTACGCTAGGCTATTGGCTTTCAGATGGCTTAACATGGTTATACGAGTTTGGCGGTGCGATAGGTGGACTCATCTTTGGGTTGCTTTATGCACCAATCGTTATTACAGGTATGCATCATAGTTTTATTGCAATAGAAACACAACTTATCGCGGATAGTTCATCTACGGGTGGGTCATTTATCTTCCCCATTGCAACGATGTCTAATATTGCACAAGGTGCAGCAGCATTAGCCGCTTTCTTCATAGTTAAGGAAAATAAAAAACTTAAAGGTGTTGCATCTGCAGCTGGTATTTCAGCATTGTTAGGTATCACTGAACCAGCAATGTTTGGTGTGAATTTAAAACTAAGATATCCATTCATTGGTGCAATTATAGGCTCAGGTATTGGTGCAGCGTATATTTCATTCTTTAAAGTTAAAGCAATTGCTTTAGGTACAGCAGGTATCCCTGGTTTTATTTCAATTAGTGGTCAAAATCATGGATGGCTACATTATGGTATTGGCATGCTCATAGCATTCGTTGTAGCATTTGGCGTAACTTACGCTTTGTCATATCGAAAAAGCAACAAGGAAATTGCTAAATAAATAAATTGAGTTATTATTCGAATAAAAAAGCACAATCTTAAAATTTTTTAAGATTGTGCTTTTTTAATGCACCTTCACAATTTTTGTTTTCTCCATAAAAATGCACCTACTATAGAAACAATAACGAGTGATATGCCAATAACAATAAGCCAAGATATATAGCTGTGATCGTCTATAGGTAAGGGGACATTCATACCGAAAAAGCTGAATACTAAGGTCGGCAACGTCAGAAATACTGTGAACAAGGTCAATGTTTTCATTGTGTTATTCATTTCATTAGATAGTAATGATGCATAAGAAGTTGTGATACTTTCTAGGATGTCTGTGTAAAGACGCGTCGTTTCTAACGCTTGGTTGTTTTCTATCACTAAATCTTCTAAAATATCTTCATCTTCATCAAAGCGTTTAATTGCAGGCAAGCGGAATAATTTTTTAACAATACTTTCGTTGCCTTTTAACGCTGCTAAAAAGTACACTAAACTCTTTTCTACTTCCATTAAATTATATAATTGTTTGTTTGTAACATTATTTTTCAATTCACGTTCAATACGTAAACGTGTTTTATTAAGTAATCTTAAATTTCTATTATAGTGATTTGAAATTGTTAGCAAGATATTTAATGCAAAACGACTGTGAAAATGCAGATTTATGTTTTGACGCGTAAAATTATCTAGAAATTCGTTTTCAACCTCGCACACAGTCATAATTTTTTTATTACCAATAATAATCCCTAAAGGAATAGTAATAAAAGATAATACTTTTAAATTTCGATTATTAACGACAGGTAAGTCAATGATGATGAGTGAATAACCAGTATCCTCATCATATTCAACACGCGCACTTTCTTCAGAATCGAGAGGATCTCGAATGAAATCTTCAGGAATATTATAACGCTCAATTAAAGTTTCGATTTCTTCCCAATTCGGATCAACGACATTAATCCAAGATGCGCTTTGATTTAATTCAGATTCAATAATTTCGTGGTTTTGTCCATGTTTATATGCAGTTATCATAATATAACGTTGTCCTTTCTTAGAAACTCTTACATATATTAGCGAAGAAATGTAATATTGACAAGGATTCTATTACTATATCACTTTAGTTGTGCATTAGCCATGAGACGTAGGGGACCGTTGAAAATAATCTTAAATAAATAATCAACAACGACATCTGGTTCCATTCTATTTGGGTCTCTCACCCAATGTTTTATGAATGAAATTGTAGCACCATATACATAACTATGAAAATAATCTAACGGAATACCAGAGATACTATTTATATTACTCACATTTTTGGCCATATTTTCATACATTAGTTCAGAAATTTTTTCTTCAATATGACTTTTACGCTCTAAATTAAAGATTATTTGATAAAAATCAATATTATGATAAATATGTAAAATAATGCTTTTCAACACATGCTCCGAAAAATTTTTGGCAAAATCCTCAATATTTAAATCTTCCATTATGACTTTATAAAATTGGATTTCATCAGCTAAACCGGCTATATATTCATCCTCCATATCTGATAATAAGAGATATTTATCTTCATAATGCAAATAAAAAGTACCTCTATTAATATCTGCAAATGACGTAATATCCTGAATAGTAATTTTATCTAAATCTTTGTCTGATAATAATTGTATAAATGCATGTTTGATTGCTCGTTTTGTTTTTCGTACGCGACGATCTTCTACCATAATTATTAACTCCTTTCGTAAATTAATGGACAAATCATATTCATATGTCGTTAAAAGAACAATATGATTATCATTGCGTATTGTTTCTTGAATTATTCTCATTATAATAAACAAAGTAGATAATAATCAACAAAGTGTTCAATAAGGAGGATAAGTAATGAATATTTTCAAAAGTAAACTATTATGGATTGCACCAATCGCAATTTTAATCGTACTTGCAATTTTTTCAATTGCATTTTACCCAGCATATAACCCTAAACCTAAAGCATTACCAATTGCAATTGTTAACCATGATGATGGTACAAAAATTCAAAATAAAGATGTGAATATTGGCAAGAAATTAGAGGATAAGTTATTAGATAGCGATAGTGATACTATCAAATGGGTCAAAGTAGGTAGTGAACAAGAAGCACGCAAAGGTTTGGATGAACAAAAATATTATGGTACGGCAATATTTGAAAAAGACTTTTCAAAACATGCGATGAGCAAAACGCAAAAAGTCGTTATGGATAGTAAAAAATCAGAAATGCAGGATAAGGTAAAATCTGGTGAAATTCCACCAGAGCAAGCGCAGCAAATGCAGGCTAAAATGGCTAAAGCAGGTGGTTCACAAGACATCAAAGTGCAACGTGCTTCATTTAAAACGTTGATAAATAATGGTGCAAATATGCAAGCGTCCCAAATTGCAACACAAGTCTTAAAAGGTATGGGGGACAAATTAAATCAGCAAATAATGGATCAGAGTTTAACTTCATTAGAGAAGCAAGATGTGAAGGTCAGCGCAAGTGATATTAAAGGTATTACACAGCCAGTTAATGTTTCAGAACATAAAGTGAATAAAGTTAAGGATCATCAAGGTAATGGTAATGCATCATTCTTAATGTTTATGCCTGTATGGGTCAGTTCTATTGTGGCGTCTATATTATTATTCTTTGCATTTAGAACATCTGATAATATTCAACGATCTCAACGTATCATTGCGTCATTAGGACAATTGGCAATCGCTGTTGTTACAGCATTTATCGGTGGCTTTGGATATGTATACTTCATGTCAGGAGTACAAGGCTTTGATTTCCCGGATATCAATAAAATTGGTCTCTTTGTTTCAATTGCTTTACTTGGTTTTATAGGATTGATTTTAGGTGTTATGACATGGTTAGGCATGAAATCAATACCAATCTTCTTTATTGCTATGTTCTTTAGTATGCAATTAGTGATGTTCCCGAAACAAATGTTGCCAAAATTTTATCAAGATTATATCGTAAGCTGGAATCCGTTTACACATTACGGTGAATATCTCAGAGAATTATTATATATGAATCAACCATTAGAAATGAATGCGACAATGTGGATGTTTGTTGGATTTATTCTCTTTGGTATTGTTTCAGCAATAACAGCAGCTATGGTAAGAAAACATAGTGATAAACGTACAGAAGTACCATCTTAAAATTAAATAATATGAGTTCAAGCATCTAGCATGTTTTTATACTGCTAGGTGCTTTTTTTGTGTGAAAATCAATCGCTTATGATCATTGAATAGCATAATAGTATATAAATATTAGTAAAGAAATATAATTTAAGATTAGAAATTTGTAAAGTCTAGTAAATGATAAGCAATTTAAAATTTATAGCATAAAAGTTAATCGTTTATATATTGTTTAGAAGTCTGTTGTGACAGCATCTATGAGAAGTATTTATAATTTTGCAATCATATTACAACTTTATTTAGTAATTGCTTTGACATTTTAATGTTAAATTAACAATAACTTAACAAAAATAAGGTACAATTCACATAGTTTACAAATAATTTAAAGAGGTGTAACAATGGATTCTTCTGTAATGGAGATAATATTCACTTTTATCGGTGGACTAGGTATATTTTTATACGGAATTAAGCAAATGGGCGATGGATTACAGGCAGCTGCCGGCGATCGTCTTAGAAACATCTTAAATACGTTTACAAGTAATCCAATTATGGGTGTACTTGCAGGTATGATTGTAACAATTTTGATTCAAAGTAGTTCGGGGACGACAGTTATTACCATCGGACTCGTAAGTGCAGGGTTTATGACAATGAGACAAGCTATTGGGGTAGTCATGGGTGCCAATATAGGTACGACGGTTACAGCATTTATTATAGGTATAGACGTTGGTGCGTATGCGCTCCCTATTTTAGCGGTTGGTGCATTTTTAATCTTCTTTATTCAAAAACGTAAAGTTAAGAATGTAGGTATGATTCTATTTGGTTTTGGTGCATTGTTCTATGGTTTAGAGCTTATGAGTGGTGCTGTGAAACCTTTAGCTGATTTGGAAGGATTTAAACAAATAATGCTAGACATGTCATCTAATCCGATTTATGGATTAGCGGCAGGTACGATACTAACGGTTATCATTCAAAGTTCAAGTGCGACAATCGGTATTTTACAAGGGTTCTTCGCTAACGATTTAATTAGCTTACATGGTGCATTACCAGTACTTTTAGGTGACAATATAGGTACTACAATTACAGCAGTATTGGCGAGCTTGGCAGGATCACTTGCAGCAAAACGTGTTGCGGCTGTTCACGTTATGTTTAATGTAATAGGCGCAACGATATTCTTAATCATATTACCGGTTTATCAAATGGTTATAGAATGGATGCAAGGTGTTTTAAACTTGAAACCAGAAATGGTTATAGCATTTGCTCACGGAACATTTAACATCACTAATACATTGATCCAATTACCATTTATTTTTGTCTTAGCATGGATCGTTACGAAGATTGTTCCAGGTGAAGATTTAAATGAAAAATATAAACCAAGAACGTTAGATAAAAACTTAATTAACAGAGCACCAAGTATTGCTTTACAAGAAGCACAAGAAGAAATACAAAACATTGGTCATATGACCTTCGCAATGCTTAAAAGTGTGAACAGTTACGATGATAAAAAAGAAAGAGAAATCATCCATAAACACGCAGCAATTGATAATATGTATGACAATGTGCGTCAATATTTAACTAAGATATCTGAAAAGAAATTATCTCAAAAAGATGCAGAAAGAATGTCAGTGTTACAAGACGTTAATCGCACAATTTTAAAAGTAGCAGGTTTGTCAGAAGCTTATTTATTGGATAAGAAGAAAGAACAGACGAGTCAAATTCAAATTTCAGAAAAAGCAGAAGTGAGTATTAATCGACTATACGATCATGTCACTACGTCATTTGATAAAACAATTGATATGTTTGATGTATATGACCGAATGAAACGTGATGAAATTGTAAAAATAAGTAATGAATCGTATCGTTTAGAGCATGATTTAAGAAAAAAACATATTAAACGATTAAGTTCTGGAGAATGTACGCCAGAAGGTGGATTACTATATTTAGATATGATTGCAATACTTGAAAGAATTGGTTATCATTCAAGAAATATTTCGGAATCAATGATTGATATTGATGAAATAGAAACTGATGAAGATGAAGATGAAGAAACACCAGTAAATTGGTCATATTAAGTATGGTGTAAACTGGGGCACAGAGGTTCAGGCAATATTTGTTGTCTGAATGCCTGTGCATTTTTTATGTAAAAGAAAATCATAAGAGTAAGCGTTTTCGCTATCGTTATTAAAATATTTATTTTACAATTGTTAGTAGCATAATCAAAAATGGAGGTCACAAAGATGAGTGTCTTAGATAAGTTCAAGTTAGATGGACAGGTTGCTATTGTAACTGGTGGTGCATCAGGTCTTGGTAAAGCAATGGGTAAAGGACTTGCAGAAGCAGGTGCACACTTAGTTATAGCAGATATTAATCTAGCTTTAGCACAAGAAACAGCAGCTGAATTTGAAACAGAAACAGGGAACAAAGCATTAGCATGCAAAGTAGATGTCACAAGTCAACAAGATGTTTCACAGATGGTTGCAGAAGTGATGGAAACATTCGGACGCATTGATATTTTATTTAATAATGCAGGAATCAATGAACACGTTAAATTTGAGGACATGCCATACGATCGTTGGGTTAAAAATATGGATGTGAATATAAATAGCATGGTTCTCGTATCACAAGAAGTTGGCAAAGTGATGATTAAACAGCAGAAGGGGTCAATCATAAACACTTCTTCTATGTCAGGCATTATTGTGAATACGCCACAACCACAGGCGGCTTATAATACTTCTAAGGGTGCAGTTATTATGTTTACGAAAAGTTTAGCAAGTGAGTGGGCTGAACACGGTATTCGTGTAAATACGATTGCACCTGGTTATATGAAAACAGAATTGACAAAAGATTATTTTGCACAAGGTGGCGACATGATAGACACATGGATGAAGTTTACCCCGTTAGGTAGACCTGGTGTACCTGAAGAATTACAAGGTGCAGCACTTTACTTGGCATCAGATGCTTCGTCATTTGTTACAGGTAGTGTAGTCACAATTGATGGTGGCTATACAGCACTATAATTGAGTAGGTATACTAAAGATTAAATCTAAAATAAATCCAATTTAACTTATGTGCATAGGTGATTCTATGCATGTAAGCTTTTTTATTATATTAATCCTTAGTAAAACGATAAGAATACTTGACAAAAATTAAAATCACGCATAGTATTACATTTAATATAATTTTCAGAAAATTAAAACGAGGGGGATTTCAAATGACATCGATGAGTATTTTGGATCAAAGCCCAATAGCAAAAGATGAGCGTGTAAGGGATGGCATTTCGCGTACAGTAGCGTTAGCACAATTAGCGGATCGATTAAATTATAAACGCTTTTTTGTGTCAGAACATCATAATATTCCAGAGGTAGTAGGTACTAGTCCTGAAATTTTAGTAACACATTTACTAAATCAAACGCAGCATATACGAATTGGTTCTGGCGGTGTAATGTTGCAACACTATAGTCCATTTAAAGTGATTGAACAATTTCATTTTATGAGCCAAATCGCGCCAAACCGTGTGGATTTAGGTATTGGGAAGGCGCCAGGGGGATTCCGATTAGCAACGCAAACATTACAGTCAGAACTTAAATCGCCACCTTTAGCATTTGAAGAAAAATTTCAGTTGTTGAATCGTTTTAATCGACATGATTTTCAAAAGGATGAAGATTATCACAACCTGCAAACTGCAATTCGTGCTGATGAAGTGTCAAGACCAGAAGTGTTTCTGTTAGGTGCAAGTGAAAGCTCAGCGATTTTAGCTGCTAAAGAAAAAGTAGGTTTTGTATTTGCATATTTTATAAATTCAGATAAAGAAATCTTGCATAAAGCGATTCGCAAGTATAAATCAGAATATCCTGAGGGGCGAGTGATTGTAACTGTAGCAACAGTTATAACAGACAATGAAGATGAAAGACGAATGGTTGAAGCGGGACGCACGAATTATGCATTGCACTTTGATGATGGTAGAAAGATAACCGTGAATACGAAAGAACAACTTGATGATTTTAAAGTGCAAAGTCCTGAACAATTTCAAGTGACAGCAAATCAAACGGAAGTATTAAGTGGCGATGTTGAGACAATTAAGTCGGAATTGAATCAATTAAATAGGGATGGAGCCATCGATGAATTTATGATTCATATGCCAGTTGCTAACCACGCACTTAGAGTGAAAACAGTAGAACAACTTGCGCCAGCTACAGAAATATATAACAAGAAAGTGGGGATTGTATGAGCCAGCAAAAATTAGACTTTGGCATCATGTTGAATGGACCAGGTAGTCATATGAATGCATGGAAATCAGATCAAGTTCCGAATGATGCCAGTACGAATTTTGAATTTCAACTTAATATTGCCAAACGTGCCGAACAAGCAGGTTTCAGTTTTGTATTTGTAGCAGATGGATTATATATTCATGAGAAATCTATTCCTCATTTTTTAGATAGACATGAACCATTGACGCTATTAGCAGCACTTGCACCTGTGACACAACACATAGGTCTTGTTGGCACGATATCGACTTCATATAGTGAACCATATACAGTAGCAAGACAATTGGCAACTATCGATAGACTTAGTCATGGCCGTGCAGGGTGGAATGTAGTGACCTCACCATTAGAAGGCAGTGCAGATAATTATAGTAAAGGGAATCATCCAGAACACGATGTCAGATACGATATTGCAGAAGAACATTTACAAGTCGTTCAAGGTCTATGGGATTCATATGAAGATGATGCATTTACGTTTGATAAAACCAATGGTAGATATTTGGATAGAGCAAAAATGCACACCTTAAACTATGAAGGGAAATATTTTCAAGTTAAGGGTCCTTTAAATGCCGGTCGGTCTGAACAAGGACAACCTGTTATATTTCAAGCGGGTGCATCACCTAAAGGACAAGCATATGCTGCCAAATATGCAGATGCAATTTTTACACTAGGTGAAGACAAAGACGCTGCAATACGCAACTATGACAGTATTAAGCAGCAAGCAATCGAACAGGGGCGTAATCCAAATGATATTAAAGTTTATCCCATTTTAGCACCGATTATTGCTAAGACTGAAGAAGCAGTTGAACGACAATATGAAGAAATCAAAGCACTAACGAATATTGAAGAAGCCTTGGATTATTTAGGAAGATATTATGATCATCATGACTTTAGTCAATATGATTTAGACGCACCATTCCCCGATTTAGGTAATATTGGGCAAAATAGTTTCCGCGCAACTGTAGATGCCATAGCAATACGTGCAAAAGAAAAGCATTTAACGTTAAGAGAAGTAGCACTTGAAGAAACTGTACGTCGTTCACCATTCACTGGTACTTATGAAACCGTTGCAAATTTATTGATTGAATGGTTTGAAGATGGTGCAGCAGATGGGTTTATATTCGGACCACATATATATGGCACGGTTTACGATGATTTTTTAAATGAAGTTTTACCTATTTTAGAAGCCAAAGGTTACTATGATACGGGCTATCAAGGTACGACGTTAAGGCAACATATGGGAATACCGTATAAAGAAAATAGGTATAGTAAACAAAGTATTCATTGAGTCGAGGACATAACTAATTTCTCAGACCCATGCATACAGCAAAGTAACAGAACTCAGGTTGATAGGCACAACTAAAATCAATAGCGTTGTGTCTATTTTTTTATTAAAAAGGAGTGGATCACTATGTCAGAATCAAGTACAACACCATATAGACATGTCAGTCAAACGACAAATGAAGTAATCGTACAAGACAAGAAAAAGTTTCAATTACCCCATGTATTACTAATCATGTTGATGATGATGATGTTTGCTTGTTTTTTGACATATGTCATTCCAGCGGGCACTTTTAATACTGATAAATCCGGTGCAATTGTCCAAGACACATATCATTCGATTACACAGAATCCAGTGAATCCTATTTATGCAATTACATTAATACTTAATGGTGGTATAAAATCTGCGCAAACAGTGACACTGTTACTATTTATAGGTGGTGCAATGGGAGGTATTCTACAACTAGATTCTGTTAAGAAACTAACTAATTATATGATTTATAGATTTGAATCTGCAGGGGCATTGCCCTTAGTTATAGGTTTATTTTCACTGATGGCCTTTATAGGATTTTTTGTCGGTGGTGACCAAATGATTGTCTTTGTCACATTAGGCGTCATTCTAGTTCATCGATTAAAATTAGACCCGCTCATGGCTCTAGCAATTACGTTTTTACCACTTTATATGGCATTTTCAGTTTCACCCTCAGGTATGGACAAAATTGGGCAAATTGTTTATCCAGATGTAGCACTTTATTCAGGCTATGGTGGAAGAGCGATTATGTATGGTGTCTTTTTCGTAGTAACGCTTCTCTACGTGGTATGGTATGCCAAAAGGGTGATTAAAGATCCGAATCGTAGTTTGATGAATACACGTGCATGGCAGTTAGATATTAGGAATATGTCTTCACAAGACATTACTATTGAAGAACGTCAAGTCAATTGGAGAGATTATAGTGTAGTGTTATTAGTCGTTTTAACACCAATTATTTTAGCACTTGGTAATGGTTTGTTTAAATGGACTGAGAAATATGGCAACGGTGTCTTTATTACAGTCTTTGGTATTAGTTTTGTATTGGCTTATATGATAAAAAGTAAAACGCCAAGCGACATGGTAGATGGCTTTTTAGACGGTGCTAAGCCAATGTTGGTTGTGGCATTTGCTATAATTATGGCTAATACAATTAGTGTTATTTTAGAAAAAGGGCAAATACTAAGTACAATTGTTCACGTACTGACAACACAACTAGATGGAGCGCCTTCTGGATTGGTGTCCATTATAGTGTTTTTAGTGGCATTAGTATTTAATTTCTTAGTTCCTTCAGGGTCAGGACTTATGAGTGTGATGATTCCAATATTACAACCTGTGACTGAAACGCTAGGTGTGAATGACCAAATACTATTGACGTCATTATCGTTTGGTGGAGGTTTAGGGAATTTAATGACACCAACACTTGGAGCTACCATCGGGGCAATCGCTATAGCGAAAGCAAATTTCGGGTCTTGGATTAAATTTATGTTGCCACTCTTTGTACTGTGGATATTGGTAGGAGCCATCTTACTGTATATATTTACTGTGACTGGATGGTCAGGCGGTATATAAATAATAGTAGAATGAACATTAGATATGTGTCTATTGCATAGGTTAGAGATTGATCTTCGAATTAAAAACAAGTGGATAGTTTGAAGAATTGTCACTGTAATTTCTTCACAAATGTCCTATAATATGCTTGAGGAGGATTATCTATGCGTAGAGTACTTTATGCTTTTTTAATTTATACTATTTTAGGATTATTAAGTGGTTTCTACTATCGTGAGTTAACGCTAGCACATCACTTTACTGGAGATACACAACTTGTTGTCGTACACACACATACACTGATATTAGGTATGTTTATGCATCTTATTTTGTTACCAACAGTCAAAATATTTAAATTAGATAGCTATTATTTATTTAATTGGTTCTTCATCATTTATAATATTGGAGTACTAACAACAATAGGTATGATGTTTACAAAAGGAACATATCAAGTTATAGGGCTGAAAGTTCCTGAATCATTTGCAGGGTTTGCAGGTATTGGACATACTACGTTAACCGTAGGATTTATTTTATTATTCTTTTTATTAAGAAACGCCATTATTAAAAACCCAAGAAATTAAAAAATCGAGACGCTGAGACATGTAAATGTTATCTTAGCTTCTCGATTTTTTTGTTATTGCATTTTTTGTTGATTTTTATTTTTTAGCTTTTAAAGCATTATAGAAAATATCACGTTGTTTTTCTAGTGAAATTGGATCGTTATATTGTGTTTCTGAAACATCAAATTTAATAACATTGTTATTTTTTACTGCTGGGAGATTTTTCCAGTAATTTGTAGATTCAAAATCTGCTTCTTTATTACCATTCGTAGCAACAACTGCATAATCACCAATGTACTCTGTGAATTTCTCTGGGCTCAATGGTGTAGCAAATTTATCTTTTGTAGCTTTCGCGAGTGCTTCAGGTTGTTTCATACCATAGCCATCATAGAAAATTTCTGTACCACGGCCTAAGTGATTGCTAAAAGCCATCGTTCCTTTGGGTGTTTGTTGTACGACTGAGATTGATTTGCCTTTAATGACAGGTGCTAATGCTTTTTTATCTTTTGCCATTTGTTTATCCCATTGTTTAATCCATTGTTGTGCTTTATCTTTTTCGCCAACAACTTCTGCGAGTTTCAATGTATGATCTTTATAATTAGACTTTTCTGAGTCAAAGGCAATTGTTGGTGCAATTTTTTGTAATTTTTTAATATTTTTATCTTGTACAGTCGTAATAATTAAATCAGGTTTTTGAGTTGTAACTTGCTCAATACTTGTATTGTCGATACGTTTTACGCCTTTTGTGGCATCATTTAATACTTTGTTCTGTTCAACAAATTTAGGTACTGCAACTGGTTTGTGATCAAATTTAACAAGCGCACCAACATATGTAGGGTGCAAAACGACGATACGTTTTGGATCTTTTGGAATCTCAACTTTCTTATTTGTATCATCTTTAAAAACTTTTTGACCATTGTCATCAGATTTTGAATCATTATTGCTTGATTTATCGTTGCTACAAGCGCCTACAAATAATAATAAACATAAAACTAAAAATAATAATTTTTTCAATTGTTGTAACTCCTCTGCTAGTTAATTTTTTTAAAAAAATTACCTTTTCATTGATAATCGTTATCAATTATAGCATAATGGAAATAAGAGACAAGTCTTATTTTTGGGAGGAAGCAAAATGGATGACGTTATTATAATCGGTGGTGGCCCTGCTGGTTTATTTGCAAGTTTTTATTCGGGACTAAGAGGTATGAACGTACGAATTATAGATGTTCAAGATAAACTTGGTGGGAAAATGCATGTTTATCCCGAAAAAATCATTTGGGATATTGGTGGTTTAGCACCAAAGCCGTGTTATGAAGTGATTGAAGATACTGTGAAACAAGGCTTGCATTTTAATCCTGAAGTGAATTTAAATGAGCGCGTCGTGGATATTAGAAAAATTGCGGAGCAGCACTTTGAAGTAGAGACGGACCAAGGTCATGTATTTGAATCTAAAGCAGTGATTATTGCGATTGGTGGCGGCATTATTAATCCTAAACAATTAGACATTAAAGATGCAGAACGCTATAAACTGACAAATCTTCATTATGTCGTACAATCCCTTAAGAAATTTAAAGATAAAGATGTATTGATTTCAGGTTGTGGGAATTCTGCATTAGACTGGGCGAATGATTTAAGTGGTTATGCTAAAAGTGTAACGTTGATATACCGTAAAGCAGACATCAAAGGTTATGAAGCAATGCGAAATTTATTAGAACAACTTGAAGTTGAAAAGTTACCAAACACACATATTCACCAGTTAATTGGCGATGAATCTCAAACAAATATTGATCAAGTTGTCTTGGAAAATATTGAAACGGGTGAACAGACTGTTCGTCACTTTGATGATGTCGTTATTAGTCACGGTTTTGATAGAGAGAATACGTTGTTAAATCAATCATCTACGAAGGTAGACATGTTTAATGAATATAGTATTAAAGGTTTTGGTAACACTGCGACAAGTATTGAGGGGCTATATGCCTGCGGAGACATTATTTATCATGAGGCTAAGGCACATTTGATTGCAAGTGCATTCAGTGATGCAGCCAATGCGGCGAATTTGGCTAAATTATACATTGAGCCAAAAGCTAAGCCTGAAGGTTATGTATCAAGTCATAATGATATTTTTAAAGAATCAAATAAAGTTGTAATGAAAAAATATTTATAAAAATAAGATGATTGTTAGTAATGAGCGGGGACAAATGAAGATTGTCTCCGCTTATTTTTAATGTATTTATAAATGAGTTTAAGGTAAGATGATATTAGAACATTTGAAATTGGAGGTTTGTACCATGATTGAGATCAAACATAAAGCGCCAAGTGTATCAGATTATAGAAATATGCGTAGAATTGCTGGCTTAAGTGAGAAGTCACAAGCAGCGGCAGAGAAGGGGATTCATAACGCCTGTTTTGATGTGGCGATTTATGATGCGCAAACACTTATCGCTATGGGTCGTGTAATTGGAGATGGAGGTACAGCATTTCAAATTATAGATATCGCTGTACACCCTGACTATCAAGGTCAAGGTTATGGTAAAACAATAATGTCACAGATTATGTCATTTATTGAAACTGAGGCTGAAGAAGGAACCTATATAAGTTTGATAGCTGATTATCCTGCAGATCAATTATATGCTCAATATGGATTTATTACTACAGAACCGCATTCATGTGGTATGTATAGAAAATATTAAAAAGAGTGAATCGCATGAGCGATTCACTCTTTGTTTTCAATATATGAATTATTTTGATTCATGAATATTGGCATCAGTAGCATTTGTTCTAGAACGTAAATCAGCTTCGATTTCTTCTAAACTACGGCCACGAGTCTCTGGTAAGTATTTAATGACAAAGACAAGTGCACAAATACCAATAATCGCAAAGATTAAGAATACTTGTTCAACTGATAACACTTCAGTCAAAATTGGGAAGAATTGTGCTACAAGTAAACTTCCTATAGATAATACTAAAGCAGCAGCGCCTGTTGCAGCACCACGTGCACGCATTGGGAATAATTCTGGAAGCATTACCCATAATACGGGTCCCCAAGTGAAACCAAAGAAAATAATGAATAGTGTTAGACATGCTACGATAATCCATGCAGAAGATTGGATACCTATTGTCCAAATTAGTACTGCCATAATGAGTAATGACGCAACCATACCAATATTACCAATGACTAATAAACGTTTACGATCTACTTTATCAATAATCATAATAGCGACAATAGTGATCAATACATTGACAGTACCAATACCTACTGTACCTAAAATTGAAGTAGCGTCACCTAAACCAGCTTTACTAAAAATTGTAGGTGCGTAGTAAATAATGGCGTTAATACCTATAATTTGTTGCAGTAACGCAAAAATACAACCAATAATCAATGTTGGACGTAACCAAGGAGACTTGAGTACATTCCATGTACTTTCAGAAATACGATTTATTTCTTTCATATCAGCAATTTCTTTGTCTATTTCATAATCTTTAAATGTTAATTTCATAACATCACGTGCAGCTTTTTCACTTCTATGTTCAAGCAACCATCTTGGACTTTCAGGCATAAATGCAACACCAACTAATAGAATCAATGATGGTACAATCGCAAGTCCTAACATCCATCTCCAACCTTCAATAGGTGTGAATGCTAAGTTGATTAAGTAAGAAGATAAGATACCAATCGTAATCATTAATTGGTTAAGTGAGCTGAGTGAACCACGTTGTTCAGTTGGTGCCATTTCAGATAAATAAACTGGTACAATCGCAGTAGAGCCACCTACAGCTAAACCGATGACAAGTCGACCTAAGACTAATATTGGCATTGTAGGTGCTAAGGCTAATATTAAAGCACCGACGATATAGATAATGGCAATAATAAATACGACTCGTCTACGTCCAAGTCTATCGGATAAGGGGCCGCTAGCACCGGAACCTAAAATTGCACCGATTAGCATAGATGAAACAACAAAACCTTCTGTATAGCTGTTTAAAGGTATATCATCTCTTATAAATAATAGGGCACCTGAGATGACTCCCATGTCGTAACCATAGAGTAAACCACCTAGAGCACCTAGGAAAAAGATGAGCTTTTTATTTACTTTAATTCCCATAATAACCCTCCTGTTGGTATTCGATAATGATTAGTATACGCTTTCATATATTACTTGTAAATATTAAAGTATAACTTTTTTATTTATTAATAACTATTTATATGGAATGTAATTATATACATTTTGAAAAGAAAATAAGCTATATTAAATTAAAGTTTAAAAAACCGAGATTAAGTTCGATACTTAATCTCGGTTTATATGAATTGTCATATGGCAGTACATTATTTTGCTTCAAAATCAATTACAAAACGACCAGAATTAGTATGTTCTAGTACTTGGTTGATACTTGATTCGATGTCATTAAATTTAACTACATGTTTAATATCATGTAATCCATCAGGTTTTAAATCTTTCGCTAAGCGACGCCAGATTTGTTTACGTTGCTTCATTTCAGAATAAACTGAATCGATACCAATAATACTCACACCTCTAAGTATAAATGGGAATACAGAGCTTTTAAACTGAGTACCAGCAGTCATACCAATCAAGGCAACGATGCCATTATAGTCTAACTGTTTAACGATTTGGGATAAACTTTCGCCACCCACTGGATCGATGACGCCTTGCCATGTACGCTTACCTAATGCTCTTTCGTCAACTTCAGTGAATCGTGAAATTACTTCTTTTGCACCTAAAGCTTTCAGTTGTTCTTCTGCATCTGTTTTACCAGTACTTGCGACGACATCAAATCCAATTTTGTCTAACATCATTACTGCTAATGTACCAACACCACCTGAGGCACCACGTACGAGTACATCTGCTTTTTCGATTGATAGACCATTATGTTCTAATTTTTCAATGGCTAGGCCGGCAGTATAACCTGCTGTACCATAAATCATTGCTTCTTCGAATGTTAAGTCCTTAGGTAATGGCACAACCCATTCTTCTTTGACACGTGCATATTCACTGAAACCGCCGAAATGACTTGTCCCTAAGTCATAGCCTGTAACAATAACTTCGTCACCTTCATCGAAAGCGTGTGTATCTGAATGTTCAACTACGCCAGCTAAATCAATTCCAGGTACCATCGGATATGATTTTACAATTTTAGAGTCTTTTACTGTTGCAAGTGCATCTTTATAGTTAATACCTGAATATTTTACTTTAATCAGTACTTCGCCTTCAGGAAGATCATCTATAGTCATGTCTTTATATTGGTGTGTTACTTTGTCGTCTTGTTCTTCGACTACAAAGGCTTTGAATGTATTCGTCATTGCCCTATGGCACTCCCTTATGATTAAATTTACGAACAATTAAAAAACTAGACCTACTTTATCATGTAATTGCATATTACACAATATGCCGAATTAAGAGAATTAATAAGTAAGCGGTTTAGTATAACATTAAAAGTATTATTGCATTAAAATTAATAAGAAAAGTTATTTTAATATAAGTTGAAATGAAAAGTTGTCTCCATGTAATTCATTATTAATAGTATCAATAAAGAGTATTTAGTATACTAATGATTAATATAGTAATGAGAGGTGTGGATATTATGAGTCAATTAATTGAAACGGTACAAATAGATGAAGTGGAAAAGTTGCGTTCATTAAGTATATTCACTTTTAAGACAACATTTGAACATGGGGTTTATACAGAAGAAGATTTTGATGCTTACTTCAATGAAGCATTTGCAGTTGAACAATTAAAACAAGAATTACAAAATGAAGATTCATTCACGTATTTTTTTAAAGAAGATAATGAAATTGTTGGTTATTTTAAATTAAATATCAATGTAGCTCAGACTGAACCCAAAGGACCCGAATATTTGGAAATTCAACGTATCTATTTTATACCACAAGCTCAAGGTGGAGGTAAGGGAAAACGTGTCATTGAATTTGCTATAGGAGAAGCAAAACGATTAAATAAGACGAAAGTTTGGCTAGGTGTATGGGAACATAATGCTCAGGCATTTAATTTTTATAAAAAGCAAGGCTTTACAGTGACTGGTGAACATCAATTTTATACTGGCGATGTTATAGATACAGATTTAATTATGGAAAGAGAAGTTTAATAGTCGTAGATGATTGCATTAAAATTGGTTAAATGATGTACCCATAACCTAGGTGATTTTGGAAAAATTGACATATATTTAAAAAATGTTTTGATTTTGTAAAATTTATATTTTAAATTGAAAAAATTTGCTTGAAAGGTGTTTAGTTTTTAATTTATAGTGAATAATAAAGTAACCTTATCTAGCCTATAGGACAATATACATAAAACATAGGTTACTAGGTAAATAATATAGTCATTTCGAGGAGGCGTTTTATATGAAAAAGCTTTTAGCAGGAGTATTAACCTTATCTCTAGCACTTGCAGCATGTTCAAATGGTAGTGATGACAGCAGTAAGAAAGACGATAGTTCGAAAGACAAGCAATCTTCTGAGGATAAATCAAAAGATTCTAAGAACAACGATAAGAAGAGCAATGATAGCTCAGATAAAGACAAAGAAAAGAATTCAGACAGTAAGTCAAATGATAATAATGATAGTAGTTCAGATGGTTCAGATAAAGCATCAAATAATGATGCGAATTCAGGTAATACGAATGGTTCTAATGATTCAAGCAATACAAACAGTGCTAACAATGGTAACGATTCAGCGGCGTCAAATAATAATGGTAATGCCAGTGGCTCAATGAATAGTGGTAATAATGATAATGCTACTAGTAATACAAGTAGTAATACTGGTGGATCACAATATGTTGCGCCATATCAAGGACAAAATGCAGTGCCAGTAGCTCAAAATATTACTGCAGGTGGTACTGATACGCAAAGTGCTTTACAATATTTACCTAATTTCCAAACAGCATTAGATAATGCCGCGGCTGAAGTGAACGGCTTAAATGGTCAAACTAATCCATATAATGATTATGCTATTGAAGGAAGCAGTGGTGCATATAGTTATATTTTTAGTTTCCAAAATCAAGCGCAGCCAGGTACGTATATGATTGCGACAGTAGATCAACAAGGTACTGTTAGGGTTGTAGATCCAGCATATCAACAATAAGATAATGCTTATACAATAAAAAAAGAGCACGGGCAGTCAATATAGACGCCTGTGCTCTTTTTGTTATGTGTTACAAATTTATTTTGTTTTCGTACATTTATGAATAATGTGAGAGAGTGTTTCGAATGCATGATTGTCTTTGTTAATAAAGTCGATATCATTTAATTCTTTCATCTGATGACTGATTAAATCATTAAGCAATGCTTTTGAATCACTATATCTAACTGTGGATAGTGCGTGCATGACTTCATCATAAACACCGCGTTCAGATAGATATTGCTCATGATTTGGTGTATATTGGCAAACGATTTTATTTATTGATAGTGCATCAAAAATGATTGAAGAGTAATCGGTTAATACGATATCGGATACTAATAACAAATCTTGAACTTCAATATGCTGTGGCGCGATAATTGCATGCTCTGGGATTGTATTTGCTTTATCTTCAACATGTCCTTTGAAGATAACATTGTACTTATTTAATAGAGCATCACTGATTGGCAACAAGTCGGAAGTATCGTTTGTTGATTTCCAGGTCGGTGCATATAATAATGTCTCTTTATTGGGGTCTAATTTTAGCTCGTGCTTGATAAATGTAATGTAAGGTTTATCTGATTGTTTGTCCAATAAATAACGTACACGTGGATAACCACAATTAAGCATATGTGTCTTCTGTTGTGGAAAGGCAGTTTTAAAGTAACCTATCATTGAAGCACAATCGCTGACAAAATAATCTTGTTGTAAGCATTTATTATATTTTCGAGCACGATAATTATAAATATTCAGATTCTGATGTGGTTCGGAACTGTCTAAAAATAATTTTTTAATAGGCGTACCATGCCATAATTGTATGATTGTGCCATTAGGTTTAAGGTTGTCAGGGATATAACTCTCCAGAATAACTACTTGTGCAGTTTCGATGAGTGTTGTCGCTTGTGGATCACTTGGTTTAATAAAATTAGGCCCACTTACATCATCAGTAATAAAATAAATAGGGAGTTTCGTAAAGTGTTTTGCAAAATAGTTAAACAAATATCGAGAATTCCCTCTAAAACCGTAATCAAACCCTAAGAAAACAATATGATTCTTAACTTTTGTTTTATCTTTAGCGTAGATATAACTCATATTTTGATGTTTTTTTTCAAAGTGTCGCTCTATACCTTTGAAAATCCAATGTGGACATCTGAAATTTGAATGGCTAAGACACTTGTCAATGAATCGCATAGACTCAGGTTGTAGAATTTCATTTTTTTTAAACGGTATCGAATTTTTGTGAAGATAGGCAAGCTTATTCAAGTTGAATTTAGTTGTATCAAGTGGTGATAAATTTTGAATATCTTCCCATATATCTTTGCTTGTTGTCATAACCGTTTCAAAATTAAAGACGACATGGCTATCAGTGACAATATCATCTTCTAACAATGAAATTACAGCTAAATCGAATATAGTGTTGATTTGGAATTGCTTTAATATAGATTGAGCAGTCTCTATATGAAAAATAACATTTGGATAATGATTAATATTTTCAATCCAATCATTAAATGTAATATTTGATTTTCCATAGTATGTACAATCATTTTGATATTGTTGGCAAACTGTATAATCGGCAACAATTGTATATGGTTTAAGTTCTACTGCTTCTAGCATAGGATCATATATTTCAATACTTTCATTTGTTAAAACGAAATGAGTGTATCCTTCTTGTTGTGCTTTGTTTAATTGTGCTTCTAAAAGATGGATCGTTGTCATCTTAATTTGTTTAATCATCTTAATCCCTCTACTCAATATTTAATATACCTATTCTACCACGATAGTAATATGTGATAAAAGCAAACAGTAGCGATAATTATTTTATAAAAAACTCATTTTTAAATTGTTAGTTATATGAATATTAAAGCGTAAAAAATTAAAGGAGAAAGGGGAAAAAATACGCTAAATTTTCTATTGTGTTTGGTATGAAAAATGTTATAATCTAATTGTGAAAAAAATCACAATTAAGAGATGTATTTACTTTTAACTCCCTAGAAGTAAATAAAAAAATAGAAAATGGAAGTGAGTCAAATGTTTGTAGAAACGTTCAACCCCTTTGATAACGTTTTGTTATCATCTATTGTTGCAGCAATACCTATCGTGTTATTTTTACTATGTTTAACACTATTTAAAATGAAAGGTATTTATGCTTCTATTACTACGGTAGTGGTTACAATAGTTATAGCTATTGTATGTTTTAAATTGCCTGTGAGAATTGCATCAGGTGCAGTAGTAGAAGGCTTTTTTCAAGGTATTATACCAATAGGCTATATTGTAGTCATGGCTGTATTGTTATACAAAATTACCAATGAGACTGGTCAATTTAATACCATTCAAGATAGTATTTCTAGCATTTCACAAGACCAGCGCATTCAATTATTATTAATTGGTTTTGCATTTAATGGATTCTTAGAAGGGGCTGCGGGATTCGGTGTTCCTATTGCGATTTGTGCATTATTACTTACACAACTTGGTTTTGCACCTTTACAAGCAGCAATGTTATGTTTAATTGCGAATGCTTCAGCTGGAGCATTTGGTGCGATTGGTTTACCAATTACAGTAATTGACACTCTAGGTTTACCAAAAGATGTATCCGTACTAGCAGTTTCAGCAATGTCAGCACTAACACTTGTTTTCATAAATTTATTAATACCATTTTTATTAATCTGGATTATTGATGGATTTAGAGGTATCAAAGAAACATTACCTTCTATATTAGTGGTAGGTATTACATTCACGATATTACAAGGTCTTATTACAGTATTTATCGGACCTGAATTAGCGGATATTATCCCACCTTTAGGAGCTATGTTAGCACTAGCGTTGTTTTCTAAAAAATTCCAACCAAAGCATATTTTTAGAATTAATGAAGGTGAGCAACCACAAGCAATTACGAAACATAAACCCAAAGAAATTATTTATGCTTGGAGTCCATTCGTGATTCTGACAGTTATCGTAATGATATGGAGTGCGCCAACATTTAAATCCCTCTTTGCGCCAGGTGGTGCGCTAGCGTCTTTCGTCTTTAATATTACGATTCCAGGAACATATAGTGATATTGCGAACAAAGCTATCACATTGCCTTTGAATATTATCGGTCAAACAGGGACTGCTATTTTACTGGTCATTATTATTACTATTCTAATGTCTAAAAAGGTTCAGTTTAAAGATGGTGTACATTTGTTTAAAGTTTCTCTTAAAGAATTGTGGTTACCTATAATAACAATCTGTTTTATATTGGTTATCTCTAAACTAATGACATATGCAGGACTGAGCAATGCTGTGGGTGAAGGTATAGCGAAAACAGGAAGTGTATTCCCATTACTGTCTCCAATTTTAGGATGGATTGGTGTATTTTTAACTGGATCAGTTACTAATAATAATTCATTATTCGCACCAATTCAGTCAGCAGTAGCTAATAACATTGGTGCAAGTGGAGCTTTATTAGTGTCAGCCAATACAGTAGGTGGGGTAGCAGCTAAATTAATTTCTCCACAATCTATTGCAATTGCGACTGCTTCAGTACAACAAGTAGGTAAAGAATCAGAATTATTAAAAATGACGTTACGCTATAGTGTAGCACTACTCATATTTGTATGTATTTGGACATTCCTACTAAACTTGTTTATTTAACAGTTTATGGTTGATAAATAAATTTAAAAATACGTAAAGGCTGGGATATATATGTCTCAGCCTTTACGTATGATATTTGTGTTTAAAGAATTATGATTTTAATAATTATACTTTATGCATTTAACATCGTTGAAAAATCTTTGTAAATTGCTTCAGGACTGTATTGGTCAACAGTCTGGTATGCATTGCGAATTATAACTTCATCTTTAAATTCTTGATTAATTAGACGGCGTAACTTAATTGTTAATGCTTCAATATTATCATGTTCTATGAGATAGCCATTGATATTATTTTGGATAATAGAGTCAGGTCCTGCATTACCATCAAAACTGACAACTACGCTACCTTGATTCATTGCTTCAAGTATAACCATGCCGAAGCCTTCATTACGTGATGGAATCACTGTAATTTCACTTGATGCCAATTTTTCGTTTAGGTGTTGTGTTGGACCTTGAAGTATGACAATATCTTCAAGCTGATTGTTTTTAATTAGTTGCTCAAGGTGTCGTTGCTCTTTGCCATCACCATAAATGTGAATTTGATAATCAAATTGTCGTACGATTTTCTGGATGGGTATGATACTTTTAATAAGTAAATCAAATCCTTTTTCATATTCTAAACGCCCAGCAGCACATATAATCTTTGCTTTTTGAAGGTTTAAACGTGGTTCGTTAATAATATTTGGCACAACGAATGTGGGAATGTGGATGTGTGATTGGTAATTGACTTTATCGGCTGTAGTAAGTGTCGTAATTTTATCTAAACGTTGATAGGCTTTAATAATTTCTTGTTGATATGGTTCTGGGTGTGCTTCGAAATTCATATGCTCCATGCCTATTTTTTCAATGTATGGTGATGCATGCTTTGCTACTAAGATATTAAAGCTTGCACGTGTACCTACTATTACATCTGTTTTGACATTTTTAATCGCTTTAATCATTTTCTTTTCTATATAGTGAGAAAATTGATTAAGTCCTGGTTCAAATTGAGATATATGTTTAGGTCTGGAAAAATTAGTGAATTTTGAAATGCGATTCAACAAAATATCTTTAAGGTTAAAAGGGTGTAATTGATAATTAATAAGTGATTTTATTGATATTGATGGATGCAATTTAAAATAGGGTGATGCATTGCTTTTAAACACAGAAATAATTTCTACTTGGTGACCTTTTTCAGCTAAAATATTTGCTGTTTGTGAAATAGATTTGACAGTACCACCCATTGCATACACATTATGCATGAAAAAAGTAATAGATTTCATAAAGTGACCTCCAGTTTTTACGAAATGTAAATTGAAATTTATTATAACATGATTAGTTAAATTGGCGTTGTTAAGAATATGATTAAAAGCGTTGTTTTAGTGTTACAACTGGAAAGCGAAAACTTAATACGGATAAAAAATATTTTGTCATATAATATAGCGCTTCATGAATGATTTATGAAATAGTATGTATCATTACCTTTTAATGAGTATATTTGTAAAAGTATGATATATTCTAGTTAACACATATAAACAAAATTATTGTAGAATTTCTGAAAGCCCTTTTTTCATGTAAGAATTACGTATATAATTAGAGAGGTATGAAATGTATGTATGATTGCGTAGCTAATAATGGGCAATTAGAATCAATTTTTTATTTTTATAGTATAGAAAACGCTTTATTTTAAAAAAATGGAGGTCACGTTTCTATTAAACACATATAAAAGGGGGACTGTATTTGTTATGAGTACAATACATAGCAAAACAGATGTCATCTTAATCGGTGGCGGTATTATGAGCGCAACACTTGGAACTTTATTAAAAGAACTCGCACCTGAGAAAGAAATTAAGATGTATGAAAGGTTATCGACGCCTGCAGAAGAAAGTTCTAATGCATGGAATAACGCCGGAACAGGTCATTCTGCATTATGTGAATTAAACTATACAAGTGAAAATAAAGACGGAACGATTGATATTAAAAAAGCTGTTAAAATAAATGAACAGTTCCAAGTCTCTAAGCAGTTTTGGAGTTATTTAGTGAAACAAGGTCAATTAGCTAACCCTGAAGCATTTATTAAATCCGTACCGCACATGAGCTTTGTACAAGGCGTTAAAAACGTAGAATTTTTAAAGAAACGTGTAGAGCGCTTAAATGATAATATATTATTTAATAATATGATTATTACTGATAATAAAGAGAAAATAGCTGAATGGGTACCTTTAATGATGGAAGGTAGAACGTCACATATCCCTATGGCAATGAGCTATGATAAAACAGGAACTGATGTCAATTTCAGTGCCTTAACTAAAAAACTGTTTGAAAATCTCGACGACAAACAAGTTGAATTGAATTATAAACATGAAGTTCAAGATCTTAAACAACGTAAAGATGGCGTTTGGGAAGTAAAAGTCAAAAATTTAGACACAGAGGATATCATCATTGTTGAAAGTGATTTTGTATTTATAGGTGCTGGCGGTGCAAGTCTACCGTTATTACAGAAAACTGGAATCAAAGAATCTAAACATATCGGTGGCTTCCCAGTTAGTGGTTTATTCCTAGTTTGTAAAGATGAATCTATTACAAAAAAACATTTGGCCAAGGTTTATGGTAAAGCGCCAGTTGGTGCACCACCGATGTCTGTACCACATTTAGATACACGTTATATCGACGGTAAACGTACAATTTTATTTGGACCATTTGCAGGATTTTCACCAAAATTCTTGAAAACTGGATCCAATATGGATTTAATCAAATCAGTTAAACCGAACAATTTAATTACAATGCTTTCAGCAGGTGTGAAAGAAATGAGTTTAACAAAATATCTTATTTCACAACTTACACTTTCAAATGAGGAACGAATGGAAGATTTACGTCAATTTGTACCTAATGCTAGGAGTGAGGATTGGGATATTGTTGTAGCAGGACAACGTGTACAAGTCATTAAAGACACTGATGAAGGTAAAGGAACATTGCAATTCGGAACAGAAGTCATTACTTCTGAAGATGGTTCGTTATCAGCTTTATTAGGTGCGTCACCCGGTGCTTCTACAGCGGTTGATATCTTGTTAGATTTACTGAAACGTTGTTATAAAGATGAGTTTTCAACTTGGGAAGAAAAAGTTAAAGCTATAGTTCCTTCATATGGAATGAAACTATCAGATAATGAAGCATTATATACGCAATTAAATAAAGAAATAACGAAATACTTAAAAATTAATTAATGATAAATATGCATCATCATCAAAAAGGAGTCTATCGGTCATTGACCATAGACTCCTTTTTATGATTTTAGTTGTGATTGAGTGTGATAGTGAATGTAGTGCCTTCATGTTTTACACTATGAACAGCTATAGTACCATTGTGTAATTCAAATATTGCTTTGGCTATCGCTAATCCAAGTCCGTTGCTATTATCATGATTGCTTGCTTTATAAAAACGTTCGAACAAACGTTTTTGT
Organism: Staphylococcus caeli; assembly: GCF_900097965.1. Lineage (GTDB taxonomy): Bacteria > Bacillota > Bacilli > Staphylococcales > Staphylococcaceae > Staphylococcus > Staphylococcus caeli. Next base: position 187,695 of record NZ_FMPG01000003.1, on the reverse strand, counting down.
GTTTCTTCAGTCATACCTTGGCCATCATCTATGATTTCAAATACAATAGAATCTAAATGATTTGATAGGCTGATGTCAATCGTGCCACCATGTTCCGAATATTTAATAGCATTTGTAATTATATTTTGAAAGGCTTGATAAAGTAATCGTTCATTTCCGATTAGAGTAATTTCTGCTAAATCAGACATGATGACAAGCTCTTTCTCATTTGCCAAAAATTGTTCGTGGCGAATAATTTTCTTGAGCAATTGGTCTAAAGCAATCGTATCGTTAAAATCTAAATGTGAGTCGTTATCTATTTCGGACAATAACAACAGTTCTTTTGTTAAGTCACTGAGTTGGGTCGTAATTTGATAAATTTCATTAATATACTCAGCACGTACTTCATCATTTTTAGCAAATTTTAGTTGATCTAATAAATGATGAATATGTGTTAGTGGAGTTTTGATTTCATGAGAAACATTTTGTACAAAGTGTTGCCTCATATCGTCTAATTGTTTAAGTGAAAGTCGCATTTGATCAAAACGATACTGCAAAGTACCGAATTCGTCTTTTCGAGTAACACGAATAGCAGTATTAAAATTACCTTGCATTAATCGGTTTGTTGCATGTTTCAATTGTTGAATTGGTTTAATGATTGTATATGTTGATGAAATCATTAAAATAATAGAGAAAAATAGTAATAATGTGATAAGTATCGCTAAAAATATTCTAAATTCACTGAATGTTTTACCAATATCAGGGCGCATGAATACAGCATATGTATGTCCTTGAGATTTAAATGACATGCCAACTGTGTTTTGTGTCGTATTTTCAAAAAAACCAGTAATAAAAGGATTGTACGGTAAATCTTTGATACCATGATAATGTTTGCCATTTAAAACAGTTTGTACGGTATCGGAGTCTAAATTATCTTTCCTGAACTGTGTACCATAATAGGTACGTTTACCACTTTCTGTAACAGTCATGACTTGGTAATTCATTTCTCCTAAATGATTGAAAAATTGAGCTGCTGAATCTATGTTTGAATGTTTTTGATATTCAAGAGAGTCTTTTAGCGTACGCATAATTTTAGCGTCATTATTTGCCTTAAGATGATTGTGATAAATAATGTTTGTACATAGAAAGCTTAGAATGGCACACAATAACATGACGACGATGGTATAGACGGCGATTCGTGTATATAGAGATTTAAACATGATCATCCACCTTATAGCCTAGACCACGCACTGTGTGAATAGTGATAGATGCTTCTAATTTTTCTAGGCGCTTTCTTAATCGTTTAATATGAACATCGACAGTTCTTTCATCACCTTCGTAGTCAAATCCCCAAATTTTCTCTATTAAAGCATCTCGGCTAAAGACTTGTTTAGGATTTGATGCTAGTAAAAATAACAATTGAAATTCTTTATTCGGCAAGTTCATTGATTTTGAGGCAGATTGAATTTCTAAATATGCTTGATTCAAAGTAATATTACCGATTGTAAGTTCGTTATACGCATTAATATTGTACCGTTTTAATACAGCTCTAATTCTAAAAATAAGTTCTTTGACTTCAAACGGTTTCGTGACATAATCATCGGTACCAGTCAGATATGCTTGTTCTTTATCACTTAAAGCATCACGTGCTGTTAACATAATCACGGGCATATCATAATCTTCCTTCAAAATCTTACATAACTCAAAACCGCTCATGCCTCCCATCATGACATCAACAATAGCGATATCGACCTGGTGTGATTCAAGATAGGATAATGCCTGTTCCGCACTAGATTGAACCACTGTGCTTAATCCTTCACGCTGGATGTAATTAGAAACGTATTCTAATATTTTTTTGTCATCATCGACAATTAGGCATGTTGTCATGTGCCACGACTCCTTAAAAAAAGTATTAAAGTTATTATAAATGTAATAATATGACTATACAAATAGTAAAAATCTAAATTATTTTATAAAGTTCATATTCAGTTCACATTTCGCGATTAAACTCTAAATATAAGTTTTAGAGAAGGAGTGGGTATTGATGAAATTAGCATGGCAAGAGATAAAATATTATAAATTTCGTTATATGTTAATCATGTTGATTATATTATTACTTGGAATTATGGTGTTATTTATAAGTGGTTTAGCACAAGGGTTAGCAAGAGAAAACATATCAATGTTAGATAATATGAAAACAGATAAATATGTATTACAGGACAATAAAAAACCGCAAATTGAAAAATCGGTAATTAAACCAGAACAGCAAAAGAAAATTGAAGATATTACGAATCAAAAACCTTTAAAATTGGCATCACAAACATTAAAAATTGATAAAAATGATGAAGATGTCATAATGACAAATACTGTTGCTAATGAAAAGCCAACATTAAAAGAAGGACAGTATCCAACTAAAGATAATGAAATTGCAATTAACAACAAATTGACTGCAGATGGCGTTAAAGTTGGAGATACCATTGAAACAAAAAACGGTGAAAAATTAAAAGTATCAGGTATTCTCGATGATACGATGTACTCACATAGTTCAGTAGTAATGATGAGTAATCATGGATTTGATCAACTCAACAAACAAGTAAGCATAGTTTATCCAGTTAAAGATTTAACTAAAGCGCAACAAGATAAAATAAATAATAATTCAGGTGTGAAAGTGTTTAGCGAAGACGACATTACTAGTGAAATCGCAAGTTATCAAGCAGAACAAGCACCATTAAACATGATGATTGTCAGTTTATTTGTTATTTCAGCAATTGTATTAAGTGCATTTTTCTATGTTATGACGATACAAAAAATTCCAGAAATTGGCATATTAAAAGCAATTGGTATCAAAACGAGACATCTATTGAGTGCACTAGTTATACAAATACTCATTACAACAATGATCGGCGTTATTATTTCAGTGGTTATTATAAGTGGATTATCTACCATAATGCCTGTGTCAATGCCATTTCATGTCACAGTGTCTAACTTATTATTAGTTGTCGGTATATTTATTGTTGTAGCGATTGTAGGCGCTGCGCTATCATTCATTAAATTGTTTAAAGTGGATCCTATTGAAGCAATTGGAGGTGGAGAATAATGAGTTTACAAGTCAAAGACATTAAGAAATCCTTTGGTAAAGGTCAATCAGAGACACCCGTATTAAAAGGCATTAATTTTGAAGTGAATGAAGGCGAGTTTGTAATACTCAATGGTGCCTCAGGTTCAGGTAAAACAACATTATTAACAATTTTAGGAGGACTATTATCGCAAAATAGTGGAGATATTCTTTATAATGGCAAACCATTATACGATAGTGAACAGAAGGCATCAGAATTAAGATTGAATGAAATTGGTTTTATCTTTCAATCATCACATCTTGTACCTTATTTAAAAGTACGCGCACAACTAACAACGATTGGTCGTGAAGCGGGTCTGTCTAAAAAAGAGGCTAATGAACGTGCAGAAAAGTTACTAGAACAAATTGGCTTAGCACATCGTCTAAATGTCTTTCCACATATGTTATCAGGTGGCGAAAAACAACGTGTAGCGATTATGAGAGCTTTAATGAATCAACCTAAAATCATTCTTGCAGACGAGCCAACAGCAAGTTTGGATGCTGAACGTGCAACTGAAGTCATTGAAATGATTAAACAACAAATTCAAAGCAAGCAAATGATTGGCATCATGATCACACATGACAAGCGTTTATTTGAATATGCAGATAGAGTAATTGAGTTAGATAATGGTGTTATCGTAAACGACTAAAATTTACTTGATATTAACAAAAGAGAACTGTCGACATTGGTTGTCGGACAGTTCTCTTTTTGTGTTTTTAAGATAAGTTACGAGACTATGACAAAAATAGATCTTTAAAATACAAATGCGCGTATATCAAGCTTTTAATTCTAGTCTGTCATGTCGGGGAGAATCTATAAAATTGCTATTAGAAAATTTGATTTTTGTACCAAGTTCTAAATGCTTGGAATATGCCAAAAAGCGATGATACATATAAAAAATAATGTAGCAAAATATACGGTAAGCAATACTTTGTATTGATACATAAGTGCTAAAAAGTCCCGAATAAGTGCAACTTCAAAAAAATGATAGGGTGTATGACTACCAACACCAACAAGCCGTAATTTGAATTTTTGACCAAAACGTAGAGCCCTCATAATATGAAATTGGCTTGTAACACAAACTATTTTAGGTGGACTGGTAAAGTAGTGTTGTATAATTTGAGCGCTATATTGCATATTTTCCAAAGTACTCGTTGATTGGTCTTCTAATAATATCTGGCTCGGATTGACACCCAGTGAGATTAAATAACGTTGCATTGCGAGTGCTTCTGAAATCGGCTCATCAGGGCCTTGACCACCACTGACAAGGATGTGAGAATTTGGTTTATGTTTGTAAAGTGCGTATGCACGATCTAGTCGGTCGGCGAGCATGGGTGTGACCTGTTCAGTAAAAATGCCAGCACCTAACACTAAAATAACATCAAAGTCATAGGCAGGTTTATTTTTAGAAAAAGTTGAAGAACATGACAAATAACAAATAAACGCAAATGCTGCACTAAATGCAATAGCTGATATCCATAAGAATATGACATTGATTGCGATGGGGCTAAATGTTATGTAAAAGCAAGCCAATGTAAACACCATGAGTTTAAAAGCGATATAATAAAGTCGTTTTAAAAATAATGCGCTTAAACGTGTTTGCATTAAATGTTTATGCTTTATATGTAGTAATAGCACACCAATACACATGACAAAGGTTAAGTCGATAGGGAAAGTGTGGTTACCTATATGTAAAATAATGGAAATAAAGCCCAATATTACCTGGGAAATATATATAGCAAGTTGTGCAGTATATTTAAAGTTGAAAAACATACATAAATAGGAAATTAATATAAGGGTACATAAAAATAATGACAACATATTTATGCTTCACTCCAGAACGTTTTAGTATATTAAATGTAGTGTAATCTTAGAAAATAAGCAAATGTAAATAAGGAAATATTGAAAATTTATATATAAGCATCTATAGCAATCAGAAAATGTGAGATATAACTTTTTCAAGGATTAAAATACTGGTATGATTAACAACAAATCATTGTCAATATTATTGAATTGTGGCTTTTAAAAAAGGGGTGGATTGCATGGTGAAAAATTTAGGTAATCATATTGAATTTATGGGAGAATTTATAGATGATGTTAATACGTTACTTGCTAAATTATTAACGGCGTTAAGAGAAGAATATAAAATATCGAAAGAACAAGCAAACGTAATTCTTATGTTGGAACATGAAAAAGCAATGACACTCACAGAAATAACAGAAAAACAAGGCGTTAATAAAGCAGCAGTGAGTCGAAGAATAAAAAAATTAATACATGCAGGTGTAGTTGAGTGGGATAAGTCTAATACGCACACTGATCAACGCCTGAAATATATCAAGTTAACTGAAAAAGGAGAAAAGTTTAATCGTGAAAGTAAGTCAGTTATTAATGAGATAGTCAGTGATATGTTATATGATTTATCAGACGACGAAATAGAGCAAGCAAGATATGTACTTGAAATTATCGATCAACGATTAAAACATTTTAATATAAAAAATGAACAGGCATAGCAAAAAAATATAGACAATGGATGAGTAAATTATTAATATATTTATACGAAATAAGGATATTAGATGACACAAATTTGAACAGAAACTATACGTACACCATAGAAAATAGGTATTGGACTAATTGCGTATATCATTTTCAATTTAATTTTCATATAATAATAAAGAAGGCAAATAGAATAGGATAAATGATTAAACCATATTAAAAAAACGAAGTAGTATGCGCTATTATGTGGTTTTGACATGATGTATGTTAAAATGTCGTGATAGTGTGAATTTTAAAAGTAACGAGGTGATAAAATGCGAAAGTGTCCTAAGTGTGGTGGCAATGTTAGGGACGGACAGCGAAAATGTGGTCATTGTGGACATCAATTGAAACAAGAAGAAGATACTAAAACGATGACACGTTCATCTAAAGATAATGTAATAGCAACGAATATCAGGGCACGAAAAATCATTCCGTGGGGGATTGCATTTTTTATCATCATTTTACTGATTATTATCTTCTTTTTACTAAAAAACTTTAATTCACCTGAAGCACAATCTGAAATATTAATAAATGCCGTTGATAATAACGATACTCAGAAACTTTCTACAATTTTGAGCACACAAAATAATAGCGTTGACAATAATGAGGCAACTGCTTATATCCAATACATAAGAGATGAAGTTGGTATGAAGAATTTTGTGAAAGACGTTAATCAAAAAATTAAAAAGCTAAATGAAAGTGATACGAAAGAATCTAATTATGTTACTGCGAAAAACGGTGAAAATGTGTTACGAATTAGCAAAAACGGTAGACGTTATATGTTTTTTGACAATATGAGTTTTACGGCACCAACTAAGGAAGCGATTATAAAAACGAAATATGACACTAAATATAAATTCAAATCAGATGACAAGCAGAAAATAGTCGTTGCTGAAAAAAATAAAACGACTTCATTAGGGAAGTATATTCCAGGAAACTATACATTAGATAGTAAAAAAGAAACAGATAATGGACAATTTGAAGGCCAGCTTAAATTTAATTTTAATAATAGTAATAATGAAACAGTCGATGTCCATGAAGACTTTAATGAGGCGTATATTCAAGTAGAGCTCGATGGTGCATCAGAAATAGATAAAGATTCAGTTAAAGTGAAAATTAATGATAAGACATATGATTATGCAAAATCTAAAGAAATTGGCCCATATCCGAAAACAAAAGATCTGACAATATCTGCAGAAGGACAAGCTAAGAAAAAGACCTTCAAAACAGCTGAAACAGTTGTGAAAACAGATAATTTAAAAGATAAAACAAAAGTGACATTAACGTTTGATGATGATGAAATTCAAGATTACGTTGATAAAAAGGAAAAAGAAGAAAATAGTTTCAGAAATAAGGTGGCTAATTTTTTCGGTAATTACACCTCGGCAATCAATATGGCACACAGTCAAAGTGACTTTTCATTAGTTTCAAGTTATCTTAAGAAAGATACTGATAATTATAAGTCGACGAAAAGTGGTGTAAAATCAAATAGAATGTCTTATTTACAGCAACCACAAATTACAGATATAGTGAAACAAGGTAATATTTTTTATGTAACTGCACAAGCTTTAAAGGAAAATGGCCAATATGGGAAAGTTGATTATCAACTAGAAAGCGATGATAGTGCTAATGACTTCAAAGTTGTGAAATATTCCGAGTAGTTAGTGTAGGCACAATCAATTAGCAAGTCAAATAAAATATAAGGCTATATAAATAGCGAGAGTGGGCAATATAATCACAATGATTTGATTACGTTTCCCACTCATTTTAATATTTGCTATGATTTAATTTGTCTAATAAGGTTTTAATGCGTCATAGTTAAAGATATAATAACAACAATGCAGTCGCCTATAATTTTAATTGAATCGAAGACGATAACTAAAATTATAATAGAACTAAACATGCGAACTAGCTTTGATTTGTCCAAATGTTTAATATTAACGGATAACTATTTTTATTTAATATACTTACATTTATTTATAATAGGAGAAGAAAATGTCTAATCAACCAAACAATCAAAAGCAACCCCTGTCATTTGTCGTGATATTAGGTGCATTAACGGCGATAGGTGCATTATCAATCGATATGTTTTTGCCTGGGTTGCCCCAAATTCAATCAGATTTTAATACAACTACGTCTAATGTACAATTAACATTATCCTTTTTCATGATAGGTTTAGCGATAGGTAATCTATTTGTTGGCCCAATCTCAGATGCTGTTGGACGGAAAAAGCCATTGTTTATCGCAATGTCATTATTCACATTAGCAAGTATTGGTATTATATTTGTTGATAATATTTGGTTTATGGTTGCACTAAGATTTGTTCAAGGTTTCTGTGGTGGTGCTGCCGCAGTGATTTCCAGAGCCATATCTAGTGATTTATATAGTGGCAAACAATTAACCAAATTTTTAGCGCTACTTATGTTAGTTAATGGTGTGGCGCCAGTACTCGCACCTGCGCTAGGTGGCGTAATACTGTCGTTTGCTACGTGGCACATGGTGTTCGTCATTTTAACGATATTTGGAGTGAGTATGTTATTGGGAACACTTTTTAAAATCCCAGAATCATTGGCCCCAGAACAAAGAGATAGTCCACGTCTAGGCAATATATTTATGAATTTCAAGCAGTTATTACAGACGCCGCGTTTTGTTTTGCCGATGCTCATTCAAGGTGTAACATTTATTATATTATTTAGCTATATATCTGCGTCACCATTTATTACACAGCGTATCTACAATATATCTGCGCAACACTTTAGCATTATGTTTGCAACCATTGGTATTACGCTGATTATTTCAAGCCAACTTACTGGGAAAATGGTTGATTATATTGACAGACAAGTGCTATTAAGAATATTAACGATTATACAATTAATAGGTGTTGCAGTTGTAATAGTGACATTATTTACACATGCATCAATTTGGTTGTTGTTTATAGGATTTATTATTTTAGTGGCACCTGTAACTGGAGTTGCGACACTAGGATTTTCAATTGCTATGGATGAACGTACTGGTGGTAATGGCAGTGCTTCAAGTTTATTGGGATTGATTCAATTCTTATTGGGTGGCCTCATTTCCCCATTAGTAGGTATAATGGGTGAAGATAGCTATATTCCTTATGTCGTCATCATTATGATAGCGGGTGTGTTATTAATCTTATTACAAGTCATTAATTATTACGTTTTCAAACACATACCATCAGTAAACAAAAATTAATTTATACTTATAAGGAATACAAAAAATCGAGGCTAGGATATCGCATCTGTCCTAGCCTCGATTACTATTTAAATAGTGATTGGTTAACTTAATAATGACTTTATTTAAAATTTTTCACTGATAGCTATTCTTGCTGTGTTGCGACTACGAAAACTATTTAGGAACATTGGATCTCTGTCACACTTCAACTTTTTTAATAGAATAAATGCTTTGAATGCTTGAAAGTCATATTTTAAAGCAATGAAATTAACGTCTTAACTTGATAGCATTTGCAAGTAAAATTTGTGCTAACTCATCTGGAGTTTCTTCGCACCCTTCACGAATCCAAAAATAGATAATACCAATTTGTCCTCCAATGGCATAAATAACAAACTGCTTTTTCTTTAATACAGTTGTATAGTCATCTAACATTTTAGTATATGTTTCCTTTGTGATTTTGACATAATCAGTAAATAGATAACGGTTTGGATGCGTCACAAATATAGCGTGAAAGAAACCATAGTGGCGTTGAATGTAAGATAGGATGACTTTGAAAAATTGGTACAACTTAGCTTGGTTGACCTCATTAATATCAAAACTGTCATAAAGTACGTTAAGTATTTGCTTGTAGTGACGAAGATGATAGTCCTGTATCGTTGATAATAAGTCGTATTTATCGACAAAATAATCATAAAAAGTAGTACGATTGATGCCGCTGTATGCACAAATCATTTTAATTGTTATATTTTCAAACGGATGCTCTTCTAAAAGTGTAATCATATTACGAATAATTTTTGTTTTTGCTTTTTGTTTCATATTTTCTCCTTAAAAAGCGAAACTAACTTACCCAACACATTCTATTCAAGTGTTGGTGTTTTTTTGTTGAACATGTATCTATAATATATAAAGTGAATTTTAAAAGCAAATAGGAGGAAAGAGTAATGAAGAAAATGGTATTAATCAACATCGTTACCATTGTAGTTCTTGTGATTATAGGAGTAGTCGGTTTCCATTTTTATAATCAAGCTACAAGTTTTGTAAGTACAGATAACGCTAAAGTTGATGGAGAGCAAATCAAAGTATCTGCCCCAGCTTCTGGTGAAATCAAGTCTTTTGATGTGAAAAATAATGAAAAATTAAATAAAGGTGACAAAGTTGCAGAAATTACTGCTAAAAGTGATAGTGGACAGTCACAAAGTATGGATGTCAAAATGCCTCAAGATGGTACAATCGTAAAAACTGATGGTATGGAAGGTTCTGTGGCTCAAGCAGGGACTCCAATCGCTTACGCTTATAATTTAGATGATTCTTACATTACAGCAAATGTCGATGAAAAAGATATTGCTGATGTTGAAGAAGGTAAAGATGTAGATATTAAACTTGATGGTGAAAATGCTGACCTTAAAGGTAAAGTTGAAGAAGTAGGTAAAGCTACAGCTTCAAGTTTCTCAATGATGCCTTCATCAAATACTGATGGAAATTATACTAAAGTATCTCAAGTGGTACCTGTGAAAATTTCACTTGATTCAAAACCATCTAAAAATGTTGTTCCAGGAATGAACGCTGAAGTTAAAATTCATAAAAATTAAGGGGGGTCTATAAATGACAATGACCTTCATTATAGTTTACGTAGTCATAGCGCTCATTTTAGTTGGTTTGCTTAATGTTTTTCTAGCTAAAAGAAAAAATAAAAAGTTAAGTCAGCCAGTGGAACAAACAAAACATGAAAATCATTATTCTAATGAAAATTATCAATCTAAATTTAAAGTAAATAATGCGGAAGATGTAGGAAAATCTTCCGGGGAGTCAGCAGATGCTAGTCAGGCATTGCAGCAACAAGAAAGTGTCGAAACGTTCGACACACAAATAAATGATACTGATACAATGCAACAGTCGGATAAAGATTATGAAAAGATAAATCCGAATTCTGAAGAAGCAAAAGTGAATGAAAAGTTAAAAGATAAGCATAGTTCATTTATGTTTGGTAAGGGTACAACACAACTTAAAGTATTACTTGCAATGGTGTTTGGTATGTTTATAGCTATTTTAAACCAAACATTATTGAATGTTGCCTTACCAAAAATTAACACCGATTTTAATATTTCAGCAAATACAGGACAATGGTTAATGACAGGGTTTATGCTAGTTAATGGTATTTTGATTCCTGTGAGTGCGTACTTATTTAATAAGTATTCATATCGTAAATTATTCTTAGTAGCAATGACATTATTCACAATTGGTTCACTTGTCTGTGGTATGTCAGGCTCATTTACGATGATGATGGTAGGTCGTGTATTACAAGCGATTGGTGCCGGAATATTAATGCCATTGGGCACAAACGTCTTTATGACAATTTTTCCACCTGAAAAACGTGGTGCCGCGATGGGAACATTAGGAATTGCTATGATTTTAGCACCTGCAATTGGACCAACATTATCAGGTTATATTGTTGAAAACTTCCATTGGAATGTGATGTTCTATGGAATGTTTGTTGTTGGCTTAGTTTCATTGGCAATTTCATATATTTGGTTTAGGGTATATCAAGTTACGACTAATCCAAAAGCAGACGTGCCGGGCATTATATTCAGTACAATTGGTTTTGGAGCATTATTATATGGATTCAGTGAAGCAGGTAACAATAGTTGGAGTTCGCCAATCGTAGTAATTTCACTCATCCTCGGTGTCATATTTATTATTGCATTTGTAGTTAGAGAATTAACAATGCGAGTACCTATGTTAAATCTAGAAGTACTTAAATATTCCGGATTTACATTAACTACAGTCATCAACATGATTGTAACGATGAGCCTATTCGGCGGAATGATATTACTACCATTATATCTACAAAACTTACGTGGCTTTACACCTGTACAATCTGGATTACTATTACTACCTGGTGCATTAATTATGGGTGTTATGGGTCCGATTGCTGGTAAGCTATTAGATACAATCGGTATTAAGCCACTAGCTTTAGTAGGAACTGCAATAATGACTTATGCGACATGGGAATTAACAAAATTAAATATGAATACAACATATGGGCATTTAATGTTTATATACATTATCCGTTCATTCGGTATGAGTTTCATCATGATGCCTATTATGACGGCAAGCATGAATGCATTACCTCAAAGGTTAATTGCACATGGAAACGCATTGTCAAATACTTTAAGACAACTTGCAGGTTCTATCGGCACAGCACTATTAGTAACTGTTATGTCAACGCAAACAACACAATATGCTACCGGTTATGCTCAAACCTTAGATAAAACAAGTCCATTTATTAAAGATCGTTTACAAGAAATGGCACAAGCAATGGGCGGGGAACAAATGGCTACATCACAAGTATTAGAATTTGTGCAAAAGCTTGCATCAATCAATGGTGTAAATAGTGCGTTCCTCATTGCCACTGGACTAAGTGCGATTTCATTTATTTTAAGTATCTTCTTAAAAGGAAAGTCACATTATATGTCGAAAGAACAATAAATGTAAATTTAATTTAAACATTATTAAAACGTAGATTCTTTGAGAATCTGCGTTTTTTTATTTGCAAGTGTGTAATGTCGGAAATCTAAAGTTATTTTACAAGTGAATTAAGTTTTGTAACTTATAGTTTGTAAAGATTTAATTACAATTAAGCAATTTATATTTATTTTGGAATCAAGTTTGTTATAGTGTGTAGCGTACACTTAAATATATAAAATATTAAATCGAGATTTTACATTAATTTATTATTGGATATTATTTTTGAGTAATTTTTAATGGGGGACAAATAATGGCTAATAAAAGAAGAACTTCAAAAAAGTTGGATTTTTTACCAAATAGAGCTAATAGATATTCTATACGTAAATTCACTGTAGGTACAGCATCAATATTAGTAGGGACACTTTTATACTTTGGTGTACAAAATGTGAATAATGAAGTACAGGCAGCAGAAGGGACTACATCAACGCAACAAGGAATTGTTGATGACGACACTGAGGGCGCATCAAATGAAGCTGCAAGTAATACTGCGAAAAAAAATACTGAAGAAAAGAACACTGAAGAAAAGAATACAACAACTCCAACAACAGACAGTTCGAATCAAAAAGATGATTCAAAAGTACAAGCACTTTTAGCACTTAAAGAAAAACAAGAGCAAGCTAAGAAAAAATTACATAATATGATGAATTTAAGTGATAATCAAAGACTTGAATTTATTGATGATATAAAAAAAGTAAATTCAGAATCTGAAATAGATCCTATTTTAATCAATGCCCAAGCTGCTGAAGATAAGGCTAGACAAGAGGCTGAAGAGAAAGCCAAACAGGAAGCAAATGAGCAGGCTGAACAAGAAGCTGAAGATAAAGCGAAACAAGAGGAAAAGACTGAACAATCATCTTATGAAGAAATAAAACAAGATTCAGACGATGAAACGAAGCAAGATTCAGATGATAAAACTGAACAACAAGATACTGAATCAGCACAAGAGAATGACGCTGATACAGAAGAGAAAACAACTAATGAAGAAGCAACAGATGAAAATAAATTAAATGAAGACAAATCTTATAACGCTTCAACAGACGACAAGAACTCAGAAGAAGCAAAAGAAGAAACTACAAGTAACGATAAAATAAAAGATACTACTGAAAATAAAGAAGAAAAAAATGAAGCTGACAGTGATGAAAAGAAATCAGCTGAGCAACATGATGAAACATTAGCAAAACAAACAAAAAATGAAGACGACAAAACAAAAGATAAAGAATCAAAACAATCTACAGAAAAAGAAACAAAGCAAGATATAGAGCAACAAAAAGCGGTAGAAAAGCATGTTGATAAAAATGGTGACATTGACACAGACACTAAAAAATTAGTGGATGAATTAGCAGATGTATCTTCATCTGACGAGAAATCAACTGCAAAACATTATGAAGAAACAATAGACAAAGCAGATGCTGGTCAAAAAGAAATGTTAGTAAATGCGATGTTAAATAGTAACTTAGATTCAGAACAAGTTGAAGCTGTAAAAGAAAATTTAGATATTGATTATAATAAAGCTTCTTCAAAAGAAATTTTGGATGCAGTAACTGCAGAGGCTTTGAAACAAGCACAAGAACAACGTGATTTATATCAACCTGCTGCCATTACAAATTCAGAAAGAACAACACGTCAACGTACAGCATTAAGATCAGCTAGCACATTTATTAGTAGAGCTGCAATTCAAACGTTAGCCGTGACACCACCGCAAAATAATACAGATTATAAAGATCTAGCTTCTATAACGCAAGTAAATAATAATAATAATATATCAACAAAAAACTTTACATTAACTGTAGACCAAGTAAATGTGACGTATTTAAAAAATGGGCAAATTAGACTGAGATTTCCTGTGTCTACACCTAAGGGGTTGAATTTAGGTTTTAACGCAAAAACTAGATTAGACATCGGTTTAAGTGATTCGATGAAGAAGAATATTGTTTCGGTGAAAAATCTTGGTGAAGATATGGCGTATGATAGCGCTACAGGGACATATTATATTGAAAAAGATAAAGCTATTTCTGTAACAGCAGAAGGCAATGAATTAGATGTAGAAATTATTTTGAATGCACAAGACTTTAAAGCAAGTGATAAGGTAGAAATTCGTTATAACAGAAGGGTAAACCTTGGATTAACTGCCATCGATAAATCAGCAGTCATAACTTTCGATAAACTGTCCGCATTTCTTAACAAACAGAAAGCAATAAATGACCAAATTCAACAATTTGATACTGCAACTGATGATGAAAAATTGAAGTTACTAACGACTGTAAATAATGCTAATACGGATGCAACTTTAACTTCTGCTACAGCATCTGTATTAAGTACGGCGAAAGAAATTGGAAAGAGTCGCATTGATGGCTTAACTGACCTTTCTAATAATGACAAAGCAGTATTTAAAACACGTATTCAAGATGCGAAAACATTAGAAGAAATTGATACAATTGTTAATCAGGCAACAGATAGTAATCAAACAAGTGGTTTGAATAAGGCAAAAGCTGCGGCCAATACACAAATTGATGCATTAACAAACCTAACACCACAAGAAAAAACTAATTATAAAAATCAAGTCAATAATTCGACTGACAAGTCTAATATACCTAGTGTAGTTCAAAGTGCGACACGGCAAGACAAAGCGAATGCTCTAAGCAATGCCAAGACTGCCGCTAATAATACAGTAGATGGCCTTACTGATTTAACACCTGAAGAAAAAACAGCTTTCAAGGACCGTATAAACAAGGCAACTGATATAAGCCAGATACAACCAATTGTTGTTGAAGCACAAACCAAACAAACACAGAATCAATTAACAAATTTGAAAAATGAAGCTATAAAATCTATAGATGCGTTAACAAACTTGTCTGATGCAGAAAAAACTAATTACAAAAACAATGTTCAAAGTGCTACAACAGAAGCAGGAGTGCAAAGTGCATTAACATCAGCACAAGCAAAAGATACAGCAAACGCACTTGCTAAAGCGAAAGAAGATGCAATTAAACAAATTGATAGTCTTACAGATTTACCGGAAGCTGAAAAGACAGATTTCATAAATCGTATAAATAATGTTACAAATGTAGGTCAAATACAACCAATTGTAGATTCTGCAAATGCGCGTAATGATTTAGCTTCATTAAATAAGGCAAAAGCAGATGCCAATACACAAATTGACAATTTAACTAATTTAACGGACCAACAAAAAACAGAATATAAAAATCGTATTGCTGGTACAACAACACCTGATCAAATTCAAACAGTAATAAATAATACAAAAATTCAAGATGCTAAAAATGCATTAGAAAAAGCAAAAGTCGATGCCAAAGATACAATTGCAAGTTTAGCAAACTTAACAGATGATGAACGTAATATTTATAATTCTCAAATTGATCAAGCGACTACACAAGAGGCAGTCCAACAAATCGTTGAACAAGCACGTCAAGGTGATCAATCTCAATTATTAAATAATGTAAAAAGCAATGCTAAAAATTCTATTGACGGAATGGCTTCATTAACAGATGAGCAAAAGGCTGATTTGAAAACACGTGTTGATAACGCAACAGATGAAGCAGCAGTTTCTGACATCGTAGATGAAGCAAAATCATTAAATCAAACAGCAGAATTAGACAAGTTACGCAAAGATGCAAATGCTAAAATAGACACGTTTGAGAATCTTACACCGCAAGAAGTATCAAATTTTAAAGATCGTATTAATAACGCTAATGATACGTTTTCTATTAATAGTATTGTTAGTGAGGCACGTATTAAAAATGATGAAAATACTTTAACCAACACGAAAAATGAAGCTAAGACAGCAATTGATGCGTTAGATGGTCTAACTTCGGAAGAAAAAGATAGTTTTAAATCACAAGTAGATAAAGCTCAAATTGCAGATAATGTTGCTGCGATTGTGAAGCAAGCAGAAAATGCAAATGCAACAAATAACTTGAATAAAGCGAAAGAAGAAGCAACTAATACAATTAATGGTATTGAAGGCCTAAATGAAGAAGAAAAGGCAGCATTTATTTCACAGGTTGACGATGCTAAGGACGCTACAAGTATTGATGAAGTTGTAAATGAAGCAAAAGCTCAAGCACAAGAAAATAATTTGAATGATGCACGTCAAAAAGCCGAAGAAATTGTTAGAGGACTAGACGGTTTATCTGTTGACGAAGTGAGTGATTTTGTAAATCAAATCAAAGGTGCGGATAATGCAGAAGCCATTCAAAAAATCGTTGACCAAGCAACTGAAGACTCAAACAATCATAAGCTAGATGATGCGAAGTCAAATGCAATAAATAAAGTAAATGCTATGCAGAATTTAACACCTGAGGAACTTGAACAATTTACAAATGACATACAGAATGCTAAAGACGTTGAAAGCGTTAATGATATTGTTCAACAGGCACAAGATAAAGCAAACGAAAATACTTTAAATATAGTAAGAGAGAATGGTAAAGAAACTGTAAATAATTTACCAAACCTAAGTGAAGAAGAAAAAGCGGCATTTATAGCTGAAATAGATGCAGCTACTAGATCGCGTGATGTTGGCCCAATTATTGATAAGGCAAATGATTTAAATGATCAATATCAATTAGAAAAAGCGAAAGCGTCAGCAAAAGATGAGATTAAAGAATTATTGAATTTAACTGATGGCCAAAGTGAAGATTTTATAAATCAAGTCGAAAATGCTGAAAACAGTGATGAAATTTTAGCAATAGTTGATCAAGCTAAAGAGCAAGAAAAAAATAATGTCTTAGAAGAAGGTAAAAGAGAAGCCATAGAAATTATCAAAGGTTTAGATGGTTTAACTGACGAAGAAAAAAATGAATTTATCGATATCATAAATGCGGAACAGCAGCCAGAAAATATAGAAGGAACAATTGAAATAGCAAAAGAATATGCATCTTTAAATATAGCAATAGAAAATGGAATTAATGAGTTAGAAGAAATCAAAGGGCTTTCTAGTGAAGATATTGATGGATTTAAAGAGGCTATAGAAAATGCACAATCAAAAGAAGAAATAGATGAAATAATTAAAGAAGCAAATGATTTGGCAAAATCTAATGGTTTAGATGCATTAAAAGCAGCGCAAGCACAAGGCAACGCAATCAATGAAGGCGACTATACACCAAATAGTTACGCACCATTGAAAGATGCGTTAACAGCAGCTCAAAATATCATCGACAATCCAGACAATCATACGCAAGCAGAAATTGATGAAGCAACGCAAACAATTCAAGATGCGTTAAATCAATTAAGCGATCGAGCGGATAAAGCTGAGTTAGACGCAGCGATCAAAGAAGCCGAAGGCTTAGACTTGGATAACAATGATGCGGAAGATAAAGCTGTAGCGGATGCATTAGCAAGAGCACAAGAAGTGAGCAAAGATGATAACGCAACAGCCGAAGAAGTGAAGACAGCAACAGATGCATTAAACGCAGCAATGAAAGCGAAAGAAACCCAAGATGCATCAGATAAGAAAGCTGCATCATTAGATGCCTTGAAAGCAGCACAAGCACAAGGCAACGCAATCAATGAAGGAGAATATACACCAAATAGTTACGCACCATTGAAAGATGCGTTAACAGCAGCCCAAAACATCATTGATAATCCAGAAGATCATACGCAAGTAGAAATAGATGAAGCAACAACAGCAATTCAAGATGCGTTGGATCAATTAAGCGATCGAGCGGATAAAGCTGAGTTAGACGCAGCGATTTCAGAAGCCGAAGGCTTAGACTTGGATAACAATGATGCGGAAGATAAAGCTGTAGCAGATGCATTAGCAAGAGCACAAGAAGTGAGCAAAGATGATAACGCAACAGCCGAAGAAGTGAAGACGGCAACAGATGCATTAAACGCAGCAATGAAAGCGAAAGAAACCCAAGATGCATCAGATAAGAAAGCTGCATCATTAGATGCATTAAAAGCAGCGCAAGCACAAGGCAACGCAATCAATGAAGGCGACTATACACCAAATAGTTACGCGCCATTGAAAGATGCGTTAACAGCAGCACAAAACATCATTGATAATCCAGAAGATCACACGCAAGCAGAAATAGATGAAGCAACGCAAACAATTCAAGATGCGTTGGATCAATTAAGCGATAAAGCAGATAAAGCTGAGTTAGACGCAGCGATTTCAGAAGCCGAAGGCTTAGACTTAGATAACAATGATACGGAAGATAAAGCTGTAGCGGATGCATTAGCAAGAGCACAAGAAGTGAGCAAAGATGATAACGCAACAGCCGAAGAAGTGAAGACAGCAACAGATGCATTAAACGCAGCAATGAAAGCAAAAGACACACAAGATGCATCAGATAAGAAAACTGCATCATTAGATGCCTTGAAAGCAGCACAAGCGCAAGGAAATGCGATTGATGAAGATGGTTATACACCAAATAGTTACGCACCATTGAAAGATGCATTAACAGCAGCACAAAACATCATTGATAATCCAGAAGATCACACGCAAGCAGAAATAGATGAAGCAACAACAGCAATTCAAGATGCGTTGGATCAATTAAGCGATCGAGCGGATAAAGCTGAGTTAGACGCAGCGATCAAAGAAGCCGAAGGCTTAGATTTAGATGAAACGGATGCGGAAGATAAAGCTGTAATCGATGCATTAGCAAGAGCACAAGAAGTGAGCAAAGATGATAACGCAACAGCCGAAGAAGTGAAGACGGCAACAGATGCATTAAACGCAGCAATGAAAGCGAAAGAAACCCAAGATGCATCAGATAAGAAAGCTGCATCATTAGATGCATTAAAAGCAGCGCAAGCACAAGGCAACGCAATCAATGAAGGCGACTATACACCAAATAGTTACGCGCCATTGAAAGATGCGTTAACAGCAGCTCAAAATATCATCGATAATCCAGACAATCATACGCAAGCAGAAATAGATGAAGCAACAACAGCAATTCAAGATGCGTTGGATCAATTAAGCGATAAAGCAGATAAAACTGAGTTAGACGCAGCGATCAAAGAAGCCGAAGGCTTAGATTTAGATGAAACGGATGCGGAAGATAAAGCTGTAATCGATGCATTAGCAACAGCGAAAGAAGTAAGTGAAAATGGCAATGCGACAGCCGAAGAAGTGAAGACAGCAACAGATGCATTAAACGCAGCAATGAAAGCGAAAGAAACCCAAGATGCATCAGATAAGAAAGCTGCATCATTAGATGCCTTGAAAGCAGCACAAGCACAAGGTAACGCGATCAATGAAGGCGACTATACACCAAATAGTTACGCGCCATTGAAAGATGCATTAACAGCAGCTCAAAATATCATCGATAATCCAGACAATCATACGCAAGCAGAAATAGATGAAGCAACAACAGCAATTCAAGATGCGTTGGATCAATTAAGCGATCGAGCGGATAAAGCTGAGTTAGACGCAGCGATTTCAGAAGCCGAAGGCTTAGACTTGGATAACAATGATGCGGAAGATAAAGCTGTAATCGATGCATTAGCAACAGCAAAAGAAGTAAGCGAAAATGGCAATGCGACAGCTGAAGAAGTGAAGACAGCAACAGATGCATTAAACACAGCAATGAAAGCGAAAGAAACCCAAGATGCATCAGATAAGAAAGCTGCATCATTAGATGCCTTGAAAGCAGCACAAGCACAAGGCAACGCAATCAATGAAGGCGACTATACACCAAATAGTT
The DNA here is from genome assembly GCF_900097965.1 of Staphylococcus caeli. Lineage (GTDB taxonomy): Bacteria > Bacillota > Bacilli > Staphylococcales > Staphylococcaceae > Staphylococcus > Staphylococcus caeli. Next base: position 167,681 of record NZ_FMPG01000003.1, on the reverse strand, counting down.
ACGCACCATTGAAAGATGCGTTAACAGCAGCTCAAAATATCATCGATAATCCAGACAATCATACGCAAGCAGAAATAGATGAAGCAACAACAGCAATTCAAGATGCGTTGGATCAATTAAGCGATCGAGCGGATAAAGCTGAGTTAGACGCAGCGATTTCAGAAGCCGAAGGCTTAGACTTAGATAACAATGATACGGAAGGTAAAGCTGTAGCGGATGCATTAGCAAGAGCACAAGAAGTGAGCAAAGATGATAACGCAACAGCCGAAGAAGTGAAGACGGCAACAGATGCATTAAACGCAGCAATGAAAGCGAAAGAAAGCCAAGATGCATCAGATAAGAAAGCTGCATCATTAGATGCATTAAAAGCAGCGCAAGCACAAGGCAACGCAATCAATGAAGGCGACTATACACCAAATAGTTACGCGCCATTGAAAGATGCGTTAACAGCAGCACAAAACATCATTGATAATCCAGAAGATCACACGCAAGCAGAAATAGATGAAGCAACAACAGCAATTCAAGATGCGTTGAATCAATTAAGCGATAAAGCAGATAAAACTGAGTTAGACGCAGCGATCAAAGAAGCCGAAGGCTTAGATTTAGATGAAACGGATGCGGAAGATAAAGCTGTAGCGGATGCATTAGCAAGAGCACAAGAAGTGAGCAAAGATGATGACGCAACAGCCGAAGAAGTGAAGACAGCAACAGTTGCATTAAACGCAGCAATGAAAGCGAAAGACACACAAGCTGCATCAGATAAGAAAGCTGCATCATTAGATACCTTGAAAGCAGCGCAAGCACAAGGCAACGCAATCAATGAAGGCGACTATACACCAAATAGTTACGCGCCATTGAAAGATGCGTTAACAGCAGCTCAAAATATCATCGACAATCCAGACAATCATACGCAAGCAGAAATAGATGAAGCAACGCAAACAATTCAAGATGCGTTAAATCAATTAAGTGATAAAGCAGATAAAACTGAGTTAGACGCAGCGATTTCAGAAGCCGAAGGCTTAGATTTAGATAACAATGATGCGGAAGATAAAGCTGTAGCGGATGCATTAGCAAGATCACAAGAAGTGAGTAAAGATGATAACGCAACAGCCGAAGAAGTGAAGACAGCAACGGATGCATTAAACGCAGCAATGAAAGCGAAAAAAACACAAGATAGTTCAGATTTATCAAGTGCTAAGGAAAAAGCCAAATCACTAGTTGAAAAATTAGAAAGCATCACTGATAAACAAAAAGATAATTTCGTTGATAGAATTGAAAATGCATCATCTATTGATGAAATAGATAAAATCGTTGAAGAAGCTAAAACTAAAGATTTAGAAATGCATGCACTTAATGAATCTAAAAAACAAGGTTTTGAAACAATTAACGATTTGCCTGGATTGACAAATAGTGATCGTACTAACTTTATAGAACGTATTAATCAATCAGAAACTATTGAAAATGTAGAAGAAATAGTAAAAGAAGCAATTGAAAAATCAAGTGCTTCAGAATTAGAAAAAGCTAAAGCCCTTGCTAAGCAGGAAATCGATGGTTTAATATACTTATCAGACGAAGCAAAAGCAGGATATAAAGACCAAATCGATAAAGCGAAAACACAAGCAGAAATCGATGAGATTGTGAAGGCAGCTGAAAATGAAAATAAAGCGGAACATCAACATGGTGGTGATTCAACTTCACATAACAACCATGGTAATAAACCAACTGATAACGCAAATGGCAGTCATCAAGGTTCAGACAACACAAACGGTAGTCACCTAGTAACAGATAACTCAAATGAGCATGGAACTGCTAATCATGACAATGGTTCTAGTAACACTAGTGGTATCACAATTGATCATTCTTCTATTGATAAAGCAAAAGAAGAAGCGAAACAATATATTAATCAATTGCGAAAATTATCAGAACAACAACAAGGCGAATTTAATCAACGAATTGAAAATGCAGAAACAGTACAAAAAATTCAAGATATTGTTGATGAAGCAAGTGTTGTAAATAATCATTTACCTGATACAGGTATTGAAGATAATAACTCAAAAACAATATTTGGTTCTGTTGTTGCATTCTTAGCAGGTTTACTGTTACTAAGAAGACGTAAAGATAAGAAAAATGAATAACTAATATAATTACTGAAGTTTAATTATATTCTGTTTATAGAGGCTGAAACATTTTTGATGTTTTAGCCTCTATTATTATCAACAAGGCAATCACTTGTCAGTTGGAAAAAGTTAAAAAATAAGCGTACATTTAGAAATTACTACTAAATGTACGCTTATTTTGATATTAAAATGATATTATATTTTTTGATAAGATTTACGGTTTCTAAAAAATAAACTAATGATTAACAAAGCAATGCTACAACCTAAAAGTGTAATGGAATTATGGATAGCATCAGCTTCTGTTAATACTTGAGTCGGTTTAACAGTAAGATAATTTTGACTCATTGATTCAGCAATGCGTGATGCGATATTTTTGATAAGGTAAGAAAAACCAAAAGTAATAATAAACATAATTGCAATAACAAGTACATTAACGATTTTTAATGCAGTTCTATTGAATACAAGTGTTAAAATCGTCAATATTAAACTTAAAATACAGGCAATGAAAAAAACATAAAAAACTAAAATCAAACGATCAATACTTGTTTGTAAATCATTGATATTGTTAATATTGAGGTTTAAATTTGCAACATCATTCATCGTGCTTTGGAAGTTTGTAAGTTGATGGAAGTTAATTGGCGTTTTAAGAAATACTAAATTAAACAAAGGCTCTTTATACATACTATAACCTGAAATTGCGACCAGTATAAGAACGATGATTTGTATAACCATACTGACCCATGACTTTTTCTTCTTACTAAAACGTTTGCCACGATGCATAGATTCATTAGTAAAACTATGCTCAAAATTTTTGAATTGATTATTATTTTCGGTCATATAATGCTCCTTTCTTTTATTTAAAACAAACTAAAATAATTTTATGACTTTTATTTTGTTATAATGTTCAATAACTGTTACATTTTAGTTATTAGAATAATAAACATTAAATCGCATACTCGATATTATAACTATATTTTGATGCATTGAATTAATTTTACCATAAAATTAATTTAAATAAATTAAAGATTAAACACAGATTGGATTGAATTTGTATGAAATCAAGATTAACTAGCAAGTTTATTAATAAGTATTTATTACCGCATCGTTCTATCATTTTTAATTCTGAACAAGCATTTGATAAATTCTTAACTAAACGAAAAACACTCAATGAAAAGAAACATAAGCAACCAGAAACGTTAAATGTAAAATCTGATTTAGATAAACAAATGTTAGGTGACATGCAGGTTTTTAGATTCCGTTTTAGACACAGTCATGAAAAGAAAATACTTTATATACCTGGTGGTTATAATACACTGCAACCATCTGTATTTCATTGGAGATTTATGGATAAACTCGCGTTAAGCACTTTAAATGAAATTGTAATGCCAATTTATCCAAAAGCACCTAATTACAATATTGATGATACATTTACGGCCATTTTTGATGTATACAATCAACTACTAACAGAAGTTAAATGTGAAGATATTGTGGTTATGGGAGACGGAACGGGTGGAGCATTAGCACTTAGTATGATTCAACAATTGCGTGATAATAACGAAGCTTTACCTAACAAATTATACTTAATATCACCTATGCTTGACGCACAATTAGATAATGATGGTATCACTGAAGCACTAGATAAAAAAGATGTAATTGTTGATAAACAAGGCGTTCAAAGAATATTAGATGTGTGGTCACAACATTTGCCACTAGATGATAAACGTGTTTCACCTATATATGGAAACTTAGAAGGATTACCGCCGATATATATGTATGGTGGTGCTTATGAAATCTATTTGCCAGATATGCAACGTTTTACGGAAATGTTAAGAGATCGTGATCAAGAAATTCATTTCTATGAATATAAACGTATGATACATGCCTTTCCACTATTACCTATACGTGAGTCACATAAAGTAGTTAAACAAATCGTAGAAACCTTAAATCATGATTAAAATAAGCCATGCATTTATAGGCTAGGTCCTCAATTTCCTAGCCTACTTTTTGTATTTATTCAAATGTTTAAAATGAAGGGTTGTGGAACTGCAAAGAATTAATACTTATGATTGTGTAATTGTACTATTTACTGCATCTATAACTGATTTTTGACCCATTAATGTATAATGGTGTGCCAAAATAACGTCGTAATCTGCAGGCGGATAGTCTATATTTTTAAAATTTGTAAATGAATGGTTATAACTGTCTAAGGTAGTTAATGTATAGGTGTTGAAGTTAGTAATAAATGAAGTGTCATCATGATTATTTTTTAATATGGTATCAATAGCATCGATAGCTTTTTTCTGCCCCTGTAAATAACTAATATCAAGACCACGTTTAATTAACTTGTTATCTGGTCCATTTAGTACGAGTGACTTATTTTGATTTAGTTCGCTCAGTTCATATTTAGTGTTGTCGAATAAATCGTACAATTGGCTTTCAACTGCTGTATGAGTATCTGTTGACATTTTTATCTCTCCTTATCTTGAAATACTGATGCGGTGTCCTAATTGCTTTGGCCATTCAATCAGTTGTTGATTATCGTAATAAGCGATGATTTGCGATGCATATTGTTCTGGAAAAGGGGCTGTTTTTTGCGTTTTACGGTCAATACCCAACATTAATGCTTCATTAGTAGCAGCTGTCGTTCCATCTTCCTTGGTTAAAATTGAAAAGAAATGAACACTTTTTTCATTATAATCGTATAGATGAATGGTAATTTGATAATGTTCCTCTGCGACTAATTGAGCTAAATATGCAGTGTGTTCTTCAACTGTAAAGAGGGTATAATCTAATGCTTCACGTTCGTCTAATGATAATCCATGTTCATAATTAAATTGATTGATTGCATCGCTAAATACAATATTATAGTGTGCGTCATGTACATGGTTATTATGGTCAATCATGTCATTCGTGACTTGTTGTTTCACAGTGAATGTCGCGTTCATAGATCCAACTCCTAAAGTTAAGTATAATGATTAAATTTTAACATGTTTATACAATATTTGTTTCCTGTTTGAATCAAATAAGACTTAACCTTACATACAAGTCAATTCATGGTAAAATAAAAGAAATGATTTGAGGAGGTAAGCCGTGAGTTTAACAATTAAATATCAAACTACCGAGCAATCACTAACACAAGTTTCACATTTTAGTGAAATACCTCAATCAGCCACGTTTATATGGTGTGATTTTGATGAACCAACGCAAGCAGAAAATGCAATTCTAGAATCACATTTTAATTTTAATAAACTAGAAATCGATGATACAGTGAATGGTACACCAAGAGCGAAATACAAGGCATATGAATCCTATCAATATTTAGTCTTTCATAGTATAGATACCCATATGAATGGAGATAAAGCACTAAATTTATTTATCAAAGACAATACGCTCATTACATATCATCATAAACCTTTTGAGAGTTTAAAAGAAATTGAACAAAAAATTGTAAATCAATTTAATAAAGATTTAGATACCTCAGATGTAGCTTTATTTATTTTAGATCAAATAGTAGATAATTATTTTTATCTTATAAATGAAATTGAAGATAAAGTATTTGAATTTGAAGATTTTCAATTAAGTGAACAATCAACAAAACGAATTATGGAAGAGGTATTCAAAATACGTTCCAATATAATAAAAACGAAGCGAGTCATTTATCCAATGCATGAATTGATTGATGATATCAAAGAAAGTAAGCTATTACTTGTAGATGCAAAAAATTATATGTATATTCAACATATAGAGGATCATATTATTAAACAACAGAATATCCTGAAAATGTCACAAGAAATGACAAATGAAATTAGAGATAATTATGCTTCCTATACGTCATTTAAAATGAACAATGTCATGCAAGTATTAACATTAGTGTCAGTCATATTTTTGCCACTCACTTTAATAACGGGTATATATGGTATGAATTTTACAAATATGCCTGAATTGAAATGGCATTATGGTTATTATATTGTCTTATCATTGATGTTAATGATTAGTGTAGGTTGCATATATTATTTTAAAAAGGAAAAATGGTTTTAGAAAAGTAAGAGATAAATAGAATTACGATAATTTATAACAATGATTGAAAGTAGGAGCCGAAGATGAGCGATAACAAAAGAGAACAAAGAAAAAATGAACATGTTGAAATTGCAATGGCACAGCAGGATGCTACCGTTTCTGATTTTGATGGCATAAGGTTTGTTCACCATTCAATCCCTAACATTGATGTAGATGATGTAGATTTAACAAGTCATTTAAAAGATTTTACATTAAATCAGCCTTTGTATATTAATGCAATGACAGGTGGAAGTGAATGGACGAAACAAATAAACGAAAAATTGGCAGTAATTGCACGTGAAACTGGTATGGCAATGGCTGTTGGTTCAACACACGCAGCATTGCGAAACAGTAAAATGGCATCGTCATTTACAGTAGTTAGAGACACAAATCCTAATGGTATTATCTTTAGTAATGTAGGGGCAGATGTACCTGTTGATAAAGCTATTGAATCAGTAAGATTGCTAGATGCACAAGCGCTACAAGTACATGTGAATGCACCTCAGGAACTTGTTATGCCAGAAGGAAATAGAACATTTTCAACATGGATGGATAATCTTGCTCAAATTGTTAAGCGTGTAGATGTTCCAGTCATTGTAAAAGAAGTTGGTTTTGGCATGAGTAAAGAAACGATTAAAAACTTAAATGAAATTGGTATTTCATATGTTGATGTAAGTGGTAGAGGTGGTACAAATTTTGTTGATATTGAAAATGAAAGACGTACCTACAAAGATATGGATTATTTAGGACAATGGGGACAAACTACAGTTGAATCACTATTGGAAAGTACTGCATATCAACAAGATATGAATATTTTAGCAAGTGGTGGAGTAAGAACACCATTAGACGCAGTGAAATGTTTAGCATTAGGTGCAAGTGCAGTTGGTATGTCACGTCCATTCTTAAATCAAGTAGAACATAACGGCATCACGGAAACATTGAATTATACAGAGCAGTTTATTGAGCATATGAAGAAAATTATGACAATGTTAGATGCTAGAACTATAAAAGATTTAAAACAAACGCAAATGGTTTTAAGTCCAAAATTACAATCTTGGATAGAACAAAGAAACTTAGATATTCACTAATATTTCTAGTGCTATATAATAATAAAATAAATGGAGGGGAAGACATATCAGATGTCTTCTCCTCCATTTTATTGTTTCATATGACTTAAACAAGATTTATTTGAAAACGTTAATAAATATTGTGACGATGGGTACACCGAGTAAGTCGATTAGAAATGCGCCAACGATTGGCACGACTAGGTATGCTTTCGGTGAAGCTCCATATTTTTTAGTAATAACATCTAAATTTGCCATCGCATTAGGTGTAGCACCAAGTCCATGACCAATAAAACCACCAACCATAACGGCAGCATCATAGTTTTTACCTAAACCACGGAATAGAATAAATACCGAGAATAGAACGATGAAAATGACTTGTACGAGAACAATAATAATTAATGGTATGGCCAACTGATAAATTTCAGTTAGTTGGATACTCATTAATGCAATCGAAAGGAACAGGCTAAGTGAAATGTCACTGATTCGATCTACAATCTTCATATCAATCAGTTGCAAATTGCTATATTCAGAGACGTTTCTGATAATTACCGCTACGAACATCGCACCTACATATATTGGGATGTTAATGTTTGTGATATCGGTAAACGTATTACCTATGTAAGATCCGATAGCCATACAAATGGCAACTATTGAAAATTGTAATAAGAACACGGTAGTTGGCGCCATACGCTTATTTAGATATGTATTACTTTCGCTTTTTCCATAATCTTTAGTCATTGCTTCAGCTTGCTCGGGTTGTAGTTGATATTTATTGATTAAATACTTTACTACTGGTCCACCGATTAAACCACCAGCGACTAATCCCAATGTTGCAGCAGCTAGTGCAGCCGTAACAGCAGAATCTATGCCCAGGTCTTTAATTGTTTGACCATATGCAGCAGCATTACCATGACCACCTTCCATTGACATTGAACCCGCAGTTAAACCGAGTAAAGGTGAAATATTTAATACTTTTGCCAAAGAGACACCGATGACATTTTGACAAAATGCCATGACACCACAAAAGATAAAGTATATGATGAGTACTTTTCCACCCAGTTTAAGTAATTTGAGTGAAGCACCAAGTCCAATTGTTGTAAAGAAAGCGAGCATAAAGAAATTTTGGATAAATTCAGAATCTAATTTAATAGTTAATATATTTAAAGACTGTAAAATGGCGACAAGTATTGCAAATAGTAACCCACCAATAACTGGTGCAGGTATACATAAACGTTTCAGAACATTGATATGATTGACAATATAGACACCAAGCAAGTATAAAATACTAGCTAGCGCTAAGGTCGTTATTGCATCTAACGTTAACATCTGGAATCCTCCTTAATTTAGATTTAAAAATAACTGTAATTGTAGCAAACGCTTACAAAACCCATACTTTTATTATACAGATTATAAAATGAGAATGATAGTGTCGCCTATTTTCCAAAGTAAAATTTAAATATAACTAATCATTAATCAGTACCTTGCAATGTATAGTAGTATGTGATATATTCTTTTTGAAAGCACTACTATATAATGTACAGTACTGAATTTTTAGCAAAGGAGGACTTGAATGAACAGTCAATTTAAAAAAGGCGCGCTTGAACTCATCGTATTATTAATTATTAAGCGTGATGACCAGTATGGATACTCACTCGTTCAAAATATTTCTCGATATATGACCATAGCAGAAGGTACAGTTTATCCGTTACTTAGAAGATTAGTAAAAAGTGGTGAATTAACGACATATTATCAACCCTCAACGGAAGGTCCAGCAAGAAAATATTATCAAATTACAGATCAAGGTAAAGAACGGTTACAACTATTATTAGAAGAATGGCGTGCATTTTCTCATGCGGTAGACCAATTTATTAAGGAGAGTGACTCTAATGCGTAGAAATGATTATTTAAAGCAATTACATAAACATTTGAAACATGTAAACGATAATGAGCGTCAAGATATAATTAATGAGTATGATACGCACTTTTATAGTGGACTACAAGAAGGTAAATCAGAAGAACAAATTGCAGAAGAGTTAGGTAACCCAAAACAGTTAGCAAGGGAATTAAATGCAAGTGCGGCAATCGAAAGAGCTGAACAAAGTAATCAGGTTGGCGATGTAAGTCAAGCTATTTTAGCGGTAATGGGCCTTAGCATTTTAAACTTTTTCGTCATTTTAATCCCATTTATTATTATTTTAAGTATTGTATTTACGCTCATACTTACGACCGTATCATTTGTACTTTCGCCATTAGCTTTGATTTTTAAAGGCATGGTCGAAGGTTTTCAAGAAGTACTTATGTTAGATATTTTTGTAACAGGTACTATGTTTGGAATTGGACTAATGTTATTTGTAATCACCTACCTAATTACTAAAGTATTTTATATATTATGCGTTAAATATTTAAAATGGAATATTCAAGTAATGAAAGGGAGTGTAGGCAAATGAAGAAAGCATTAATAATCATATTTATTATTAGCTTTATTATTACAGTCGTTTGTGGCATAGGTGCTGTTCAGAAATTTAAAGAAGAATATAAAAAAGCAAATCAAATAACAACAAATTTTAATGAAATATATAATGATTCAAAAATAAAATCTGCAGATATAAAATTTAAAAATAGTAATTTGACCATAAAAAAAGGAGATAAATTTAAAGTCACATCAAAAGGGTCAAATGATAAAATAAAAATTGATGCAAAGATAAAAGGAAACAAACTGATATTAAACGATTATAAAGGAACGTCAAATATTAATATTTCATTTTTAAATTTAAGATATAATGATGTGGTTGTCACAGTTCCTAAAAAGTTGAAAAATTTAGATGTAAGTTCAGATAATGGACATATCAATATTCAGCATATCGAAGCGGACGAGGCACAACTATTTTCAGATATTGGAAATTTAAAATTAAATCATTCTAAATTTAATAATATAATCGCTACAGGTGATACAGCAGCAATTGATTTGAAACATACAATGTTTAATCGCGGCGAATTTAAAACGGATACCGGAGATGTGTATATAAAACAAGTGCCGGCTGACAAACCCATACAGGTTCGCACAGATACTGGAGATGTAGAATTAGAGTATGGTCAGTCGGAACCTAAAAATAGTCAGATTGATTTTATTGGTGATAGCGGAGAGTTAGATATAGAACATAAACGTTTCAAAGGCAAAAAAGTCGGTCATGGAGACAATCATATTACAATTGAAACAGATACCGGCGATGCAACGATAAAATAATAGTACTTGTTGAAAGGATAGTGTCAATTCAATGACATTATCCTTTTTTTGATTTACTATATATAACATATGGAAATCCTAAGAAATAAGGAGAAAATTTATGGAACAATCACTACGTAGTGAAAAACAATATGGTGCTTTAGCATTGTTACCACTACTTATATTTTTAATATTGTACATTGGCGTGGGCATTACATTTACGATTATGGGCAAAGCAGATGCTTTCGATCAACTACCACGACATGTTGCAATTCTAATCGGTATTGTCATAGCATGGACTTGCTATGATAGAAAAACAGCGTTTACAAAAAAAGTTCAAATTTTCACGGAACATGCGGGTAATTCAGGCATTGTGAATTTAGGATTGATTCTATTATTAGCGGGTGCATTTTCAACTGTAACATCTGAAATGGGTGGAAAAACAGCAATGGTCAACATGGGATTATCTGTTATTCCACCAAGCTTGCTCATTCCAGGTATATTTTTAATGAGTGGATTTGCAGCGTTAACGCTGGGAACTTCTACTGGTGCACAGGCAGCCTTTATACCAGTGGGTGTTGCAGTAGCGCAGGCAGCTGATCTAAGCGTTGCCGCAGCTGGTGCAGCCGTTATCGCAGGCGCGTATTTTGGAGATAACTTGTCGATTATTTCAGATACAACGATTGCAGCTACTAATGGCGTTGGTGCAAAAATGCGAGATAAGTTTAAAATGAATGTCTTAATTGCTATACCAGCAGCGATTATTACAGCTATTTTCTATGCAATTGTAGGTGGTACAGGGAAAGTTGAAGGAGATCTAAGCTTTAACTTTATTAATATTCTACCGTATTTGTTTGTATTAGTTGCAGCGATTGCTGGACTAGATGTCATCCTTGTGTTAATTATTGGAATCATAATGGCAGGCGTCTTGGGAATAGTACAAGGTCAAATGGGCGTATTCCAATTTACAAAAGCAATAGGTGATGGTATGGAAAGTATGTTTACCATCTTCTTAGTGGCATTCTTGGTTTCAGGTTTAGTAGCGCTCATTCGTTATTATGGTGGTATTGATTGGATTATCAAAACTATGAAAGCAAAGGCCAAAGGGCGTAAAAGTGCAGAATATGTTATCAGTTTAATGTCAGGTGTTTTAGCAGCTGCATTATCACATAACACACTCGCAATTATTATATCGGCGCCAATTGCTAAAGAAATCGGTGATGAATATAAAGTGCCACCAAAACGCATGGCGAGTTTACTTGATATTTTTGCTTGTTGTGCCTTGATGGTATTGCCGCATGATAGCGGTATGCTTATGGTAGAAAAATATGGCGATGTATCGTATCTAGAAGTTTTAAAATATTCATTTTATCCAGTGATATTTGTGATTTGTACGATTATCACAATACAATTTGGCTTATTAGACAAAGATAAATCAACAAGATAACAAACGTTCTCAGAGTTGAAATCAAATTCTGGTGAAACAAATAAAGGCATGTGTCTCCTATCATTTTTTTGTGAATAGAGTGCATGTCTTTTTTGGTACCTTATAAATTGTATGATTCAATTATATATTTACGTATCAACACGAAACTATTACGTTAGATTTGAATCACCAATTTTAAAAACAAATTTAAATTGTATTATCAAGTATATAAATATTTGGTACACTATTTAATAAAGAATACATATGTGAGGTACATACAAAATGGCAATAAGAGCTTGTAATTAAGAAACAAATTTAAAGTGAGGGTTAATATGAAGAGCAAGGTTGGTTTCATAGAAGCATTTAGACTGTTTTGGAAGAACTATTTTAACTTTACTGGACGTGCTAGCAGACGAGAATTTTGGTTTATGATGATATGGCATGTTATCTTCATAGCTCCAGCAACTATTTTAATAAACCAACTAATTGAATTTTTTGATTATACTTTAGTTACTGCAATATCAGGTACAATTACAAGCTTAATCGCGATTATTTTAACATTGTCTTATTTAATGTTATACAGCTTAGCTACATTTATACCCACTTTGTCTATTTTAATTAGGCGATATCATGATACAGGAAGAACAAAGTTAGTCCCAATTATTAGTTTTGGTATTTATGTAATCATGATGATTTTCATTTATATCATGGTTTTTAGAGGAATAAGTCTATCAGCAAATGCGATTACTCTTTTGACAAAGATAAATAATTTTTTCATGATAACATTAGGAATCTATAATTTGGTGATTTGTTGTCTACGTAGCGAACGAAAGATACAAGAAAAATAGCGACAAATAAGACTGAGACAAAAATAGATGTCTCAGTTTTTTCAATTAGACAGTATATGACTGAAATGCGATTATATTAAGTTACTTTCAATCATAGTCATCTTTGTCGTGATAGGACTACGAAATTTCAATTAAAAATTTGATTTATGTTACAGTCCCAATTGCCTTTGTATTATTATATACGCCAAGTTGCATCTGGTGATAACATATCTGATTTACGCATTCGTGATACGTATGGGTTGCCTTTGACGGTAAAGCGTAAGGGTTTATATGTCCATTCTCCTTTGTTTGGTATGCCAATACGGCTACTGGCTTCTATTGATTTTGGATATTTACGATGTTTCGTATCTATTTTAAGACGACCTTCATTCACTCTTGAACCGTCTAAATGTCTAGGAATATTAAAGGCTTTTGTCCACTTACCAGGACCATTTGTAAGTGAAATACCTGATTTACCACGATTTAATTGCATTGATTCAATACCTTCTTCAGGTTCAACTGCCCTTATAAGGACGCCTTCAGGTTGTCCTTCCTGTTGCGTAACAAAATTTATTAATAAATGAGTGTGCATGACATGTGCATAAATTGTACCACCACGCTTATATAAAGACTCTACTTTAGGAGTTCGTTTACCTTTATAACCATGAGCAGCTTGATCATCTTTTCCGATATAAGCTTCTGTTTCTACGATATATCCTGTGAAAGTTTGTAACTCATCTTGATAGATGACACGTACGCCCAATAAATCTTTCGCTATTGTGATTGTATCACGTTGTAAAAAATCCATAATGCATCCTCCAATTGAAGATTGTAAAACTAAATTTTTTTAAATGTTTTTAAAATATTTGTAAAATTGTGTTACCAGTACTATGAATATTTGGTACACTATTTATTATAAGATTAGTAGGGAATTTACATACAAAGTAGTTATACTTAGTATAAAATAATTCTAATCTAAAACAAACAATTATGAAACGAGGGATAATATGGAGAGGAAAGTTGGTTTCAAAGAAGCATTAAAGATGTTTTGGAAAAACTATGTTAATTTCAAAGGGCGTTCTCGTAGAAGTGAATATTGGTACATGGTGCTATGGCATTTAATCTTTATGGCACCTGCATTTGCATTGTATTTCTTCGCTTTTATCTTTTTAGCATCAGGAGCTGCGTCAAATTCTGATGGTATGTTGGCATTTGGCGTTATTTTAATGTTCTTAGGTATCGGTTACTCAGCAATTTACAGCTTGGCAACACTTGTACCGAACTGGGCAATTATGATTAGACGTTTCCACGATACGGGCAGAACGATGTTAATACCATTAATCTTTTTAGGGGTATTTGTTGTTACATATCCAATTACAATTGTAATCAATATTCGTGATGAGCAACTAACAAATCCAATTAACATGGTACTAATGATTTTAATTAGTCTAATTTATTTTGGTTTTAGTATCTTTATGATTGTGATTGCATGTCTTGATAGTGAAAGAAAGACTAATAAATATGGTCCAAGCCATAAATATGGCAATCATATTCCTGCATCTGATAAGGACACTAAAGCTTATAATCAAAATCAATCAACAAATCAAACGACTAACAATGCGCAACACAATAGTAATTTGAACGAAGAAAATAGCGATTTGAAACAAGTCAATCGCAATAACTATCCTTTTGGTGAACATCAGGATGAAACAAAACCTTCATCAAATCATAACAACGACCATAAATATTAATTTGTCGTGAAATATAAAGACCAGCAATCTACCCCATAATGTCAGGGGTGTTGCTGGTCTTTTTTTATGATTTAAACAAGATAGGACAACTCAGGGTGTTCTCTCCCTAATAAATCGTGCAGAGCTTTATATCTTTGGAACAACACTTCATATTGCTTCACTTTGTCAGGATCTGGTTGTTTACGATAATAAACAGGCTGCTTCATGTGTTCTACAGTATCTTTTAATGTGGCATATGCACCGCCAACATTTGCACCCAACATCGCTGCCCCGAGTGCCGTCGCATTACTTGAATCAATGACAACGACTTCTTTATTCAATACATTTGCATAAATATCGACGAGCAACTCACTTTTTATAGGGATTCCACCAGCTGCATATACAGTTTGTACAGGAATATCATTATTTTCAAATTGTTGCATAATCATCTTTGTACCAAATGCTGTAGCTTCTATATAAGCACGGTGTATCATAGAGAAAGGTGTCTGTAGGGTTAGACCAAAGATACTACCAGTGAGATGACTGTCACTTAAGATGCTACGATTACCATTATGCCAATCTAATACAGTCACATGTTGTTTTTCAATAGGAATTTCTTTGGCAAGTGCTTCTAAATGTTCTAGAACGGTTATACCTTGCTGTTCTGCCTCATCAACGATGTCTTTGGGTGCAAGACTTGCAGAATAATTAAATAAATCTCCAACAGCTGCTTGCCCAGCTTCATAAGCGTAGAGACCAGGGATGATGGCATCCTTTACAGAACCAGTAATGGCAGGTATAGGTGCTTGTTTGGCATCAAGCATCAAATGACAAGTACTTGTCCCTATAACGGGTGTGAATTCACCTTGTTCTATTGCACCTACACCTAATACACCAGAATGTGCATCAATTATGTATGGTGATATTTGTACGTCAGCAGATAGTCCCCATAAGTTTTGGTAATAAGGGCAAAGTGTTCCAGCGCTCTCACCGATATTAACAACTGGGGCTTCGCATTTGGATTTTATAATTTCAGGTAATTCTGGATCTACTGCTTTAAAAAATGAATAATTGAAACCATCATTTTCATTATAAAACCCTTTAAAACCGATGCCACAATTAGAGCGGATATTTTTGTCAGTAAGTAGGCTCACAAGGTAATCTCCTGCTTCCATGATGTAAGCACACTGATCTAATATTTCTGGTGCTTTGTGTTTTACTTCTAAAATTTTAGGAATCATCCATTCACTATTGACACTATGTCCATAAAAGTCTAGCCATGAAGGATTTACTTTATCACTGATTTCTTTCATGTAAGTGGCTTCATCTTGTGCACCATGATGTTTCCATAATTTTACATAGGCATGGGGATTGTCTTTTAAGTCCGAATGCAAATGTAAGGGTTTGAAATCTTCATCTAAAAACACAATTGTACAACTTGTAAAATCCAAACCAATACCGATTACTGATGATAGAGGCACATTGCTTTCCTCTAATACATGTGTAATGCCATCTTCAAGAATTGAGGTATAGTCCTCTGCATGTTGTAAAAAATAATTATGTGGTAATTCTGTACCATTTAATGAACCTGAAATCGTACCATGTGGATATGTTTTTATATAAGTTGAAATAATTTCTCCATTAGTGGTATCTACTAAAAATACGCGACCTGAAGCGGTACCATAATCGATGCCGATGCTATAAGTCATGTTACATTGCCCCCTAATATATTTTTTGAAATAAGCCGATACCTTATTTAATCTAATGATAGTGCTTACATATAGCGATGTAAAGTTTAGCCTTTTGCAAAAAAGTAAGATTGTTGACATCATTTAAAATTATGGACAACAACCGTACGGAATATTTAATATTAAAGCATTGATTGCTATTTCATGAATCTTAATTTAAATGGTAAATAACACGTAATTTAAAATGTATCTTTGATTTCACAAATGGTATTATCAAGATAGAACATTTATAAGAGAGAGGTGTTGAGGCAGTATGTCATTAAACATAGAGCATGTTACAAAGAAGTATAAAAACTTTACTGCGGTAAATGATATTTCGTTAACATTAGAAAAGGGCAAGATGTTAGGCTTTTTGGGCAGAAATGGGGCTGGAAAAACCACAACGTTCAGAATGATTTTAGGATTGACACCGATTACCGAAGGACATATTACATATAATGGAATAAAAGTTGATCGTGCGATATATAATCGCATTGGCTATTTGCCCGAAGAGCGTGGATTACATCCAAAGATGAAAGTGGAAGATGAATTACGTTATTTAGCTACATTAAAAGGCATGAAATCTAAAGCAATAACGAAAGAGATTGATTACTGGCTAGAACGTTTTGATATTAAGGAAAATAAAGAGAAGAAAATCGAAGCACTTTCAAAAGGAAATCAACAAAAAATTCAGTTACTTGCAAGTATGTTACATAAGCCAGAATTATTAATTTTGGACGAACCTTTTAGTGGATTAGATCCGGTTAATGTCGAATTATTAAAGTCTGCAGTCCAAGATTTAAATGATGCAGGTACAACAATTATATATAGTTCACATAGAATGGAACATGTGGAAGAACTTTGTGATAATGTTTGTATTTTGAATAAAGGCGAACTGGTTGTTTCAGGAGCAATTGATGATGTGAAAGCAAACCATGGTAATAAGAGCGTGGTTATTGAGACACATCATGAAATGCCTGAAATAGAGCAAGTTCCAGGCGTACTAAAAGTAGATAGGAATAAACGTGAAATTAAGGCAATGATTGAGTCAGAATATGTCGCTGAAAAAATATATGACATTGTAACAAAGTATGGTTTCGTGAAACGATTCCAAGTGGTAGAACCCACACTCAACGAGATATTTATAGATAAGGTAGGTGATATACATGGATAAGTTTTGGGCTACGTTTTCACTCACTTATAGAAATAAAGTCAGAACAAAATCATTTATGATATTCACTGGTCTTGTCATACTATTGATGCTAGCTGCGTCTAATGTCAATAAGATTATTGATTTATTTGATGACGGTCCAGATAAGATTGGTGTTGTATCATCAAATACACAGATTTATAAAGCATTAACTGCGCAAGGTAAGCAAATAGACGATGGTGCTAAATTTAAAAAAGTATCTGAAAAACAAGCAAAAGCGCAAGTAAAAAACGAAAAGTTAGACAAAGCCTACATTATTCATATGAAAGGTGATCATAAACTTACAGGTAAGATTGTTAGTAAAGATTCAGTATCAGAGCAAGAGAAGCAAAAGTTAAAAGTTACTTTATCTACGATTCAAACGCAGTTGGTGGCGTCGAATTTGAAATTGTCACAGGATGAATTAAAGCAATTGGAGGCAGAAAGTGATGTTACTTCAGAGATTGTTGCAGATAAAGCAAATAATTCAAACTTGAATGAAGCACAAAAAGGCTTTAATACGTTAATGGTTTATGCAGGATTAATGTTAATATTCTTTATCGTATTTAATTATGCCAGCCAAGTTGCAATGGAAATTGCTACAGAGAAAACGTCACGTGTGATAGAAATGATAATCACAAGTGTTTCTCCAGTGACACATATTTTGGCTAAGATTACGGGCGTGATTGCTGTGGCTATTACACAGTTGGTCGTATTTGTAGTCTTTGGTGCATTATGTTTCTTAGTATTCGACATCGGTGACATGTTGAAAGGATTCAAAATTGAGCCGAATGAGCTGACGATGCAAATTTCAGTTGTCGGAATCATTTCTCTTGTCATAGGCATTTTGTCATATGTAATATTGGCAGCGATTTTAGGAGCGATAACGGCACGTATTGAAGATATAAACCAAGCATTGATGCCAATGACTTTAGTCAGCATGATTGCATTCTATGTTTCACTATTCAGCGTGATGAACCCAAATACATTATTGACGAAGGTAACAAGTTTTATTCCATTACTATCACCATTTGTGATGTTTGTACGTTCGTCTTCACCAGAAGTGGCTGTATGGGAAATTGTGGTTAGTATCATTTTATCAATTATCATGATTATCATCTTATTGTGGATTGCTGTTCGTAGTTATAAAAATACGATTCTTAGTTTCGATAAAGGATTTAAGCATTCTATGAAGCGCATATTTAATAAAAATTAATGGTTTTATATATAAAGCTGCCCTCAATTATGAGAAGGGCAGCTTGTTTAATTAAAAAATTTAAAAATATAGAAAATGAAGTAAGAGTAAAAATTCATAATTTTAGCATTTTGTAGTATAAAATCAGAAAAAAATATAACAATTATCAATATTGTCTGATAGAATTTAGAGTGCATATAAAAAATATGTTATATCTACGCCACAATATAAAGATATTATTTTTCGAAATTGGCACAATACGAAGCGCCTTTACCAACTATATGTTATGAGGGAGCATATAGGGACAATGCGATCGTTGCGTTTGATAGTCTGTCGTATGTGTCATTAGACGTTTGATTATGAAAAATTGATGAGGGAACATCTGTTTATCGTCATCTTGAAATTGAAGACTACTGACTTGAATTTATGAAGGTACCCCCCGATATAAATGAGTAGCATGTTGTTGTCAAAATTTGAGATATATTCATGATTGAACGTCATATCTAAACATTAAAAGTACAATGTTTGAAAGGGAGTAATGAATGATGTTTGCAAAAGTAGAAAGTCAAAGTAATGGTATTGATTTGATTAAAATTGATAATGAAGAAACAAAAATTGTTTTCACTAACTATGGAGCGAGAATTGTATCATGGAAGTATGACGATAATAATATTGTACTAGGGAATGTCGTAGAAGCTGATGAATTTTATGAGGATAATCCATATAACTTTGGTGCTACGATTGGTCGTTATGGTGGTAGAATTGCGAATGCAACGTTTGAATTAGATGGTAAAACATACGTATTAGATGCTAACAATGGTGGCCATAATTTACATGGTGGCCCAAAGGGTATAGATCGCCGTTTCTTTGAATATAAAATAGAAGAACAAGTTGGACAAGTGAAAGTTATTTTTTCAACAACAATTAAAAGTGAAGATGATTATTTCCCGGGTGATATTGACTTAGAAGTTATACATACATATGATGTCGATCACAAATGGACGATTGAATATAAAGCAGTTGCTACAGAAAAAACATTATTCAATCCTATGAACCATGTTTATTTCAATTTAAATCGAGACAATAACGTTATTGATAATCATAGTATTTCAAGTTCTAAATTAGATATGTATCTACTAGGCGATGATAATATTGTTAAAGACATGAAGCCATTGAATCTAGTAGAAGTATTTAATGCAGAAAGTGTTCAATTTAAAGATATTTTTAATAGTGAATCCCCAGTATTGAAACAACAAATGACACAATTTGGTGGTATAGATCATCCATTTGATATTGGCGGACAAGAAATGACAGTTGAAAATAAACATTTTGTATTAAAAGTTTATACAGATATGCCTAATATTGTTATTTACACGTTTAATGATACGGCTGGTTGGGAAAGTGATTTTAATATTTATAAGGCACATTCAGGTTTCACTTTGGAAACACAATATTTACCGAATGATATTAATTTATTGGGTAACGATGCACCATCTATTTTAGAAGCAAATCAACCATTTTATTCTAAAACATCATACAAAATTTCTGAAAAATAAACATATATACAAACGGGAGTAAGGCGACACAACTCATAGAATGAGACAATTTTGCTTTACTCCCTTATTAATTATAAGTGCATTATTTTTGTGTTTTATTTGCACGATTTAAAAAACGTTCAAGCTTTGAAATTCGTGTAGTAGTAAGATAAGGATTTTTAAGTGCGTATTGTAAACGTT
Organism: Staphylococcus caeli; assembly: GCF_900097965.1. Classification (GTDB taxonomy): domain Bacteria; phylum Bacillota; class Bacilli; order Staphylococcales; family Staphylococcaceae; genus Staphylococcus; species Staphylococcus caeli. The sequence continues at coordinate 147,388 of NZ_FMPG01000003.1, read as the reverse complement.
CGATATTTTTATTGTCATTATAATATAGGTCATTGAGCTCGAATACTGAAAGCTTCGTCTCATTATCTGCACGTGTTAATAGATTTAAGTGTGCGTCTGCAGGGACATTACCTTCTTGAACAACTCGAAAATAAAAGCCAGTTTTACAAGTGCGAGACATGCGTTTGACTAAATCAGGTATTTTATACTTTTCTTGTATTTTCCAACATGGTTCTCTAATTTCTGATACCTCTAAAATAGCCTCGCCTAACTGAAATTGATCACCAAAATGTACATCTCGCTCATCTAAATGTTGAGCAGTTAGGTTTTCACCAAACATTGCATAATCAGGAAGTTTGTTAACATCATCTCTCCATAAATCATAATTATGTTTACTGTATAAGCATACAGCTTTATCTGGACCACCGTGATCTTTGTATTCTTGTTCATCCTCAGCGAACCCTATTTTAGAGAGCCACATGTGTCCTATGATTTTTTCTTTATTTAATGCAGAACGCATTTGTCTTTTGGTACTATATGGCAAATCTTGTATTTTACCGGTTGAAATAGCATCTAACACGTAAATCATATTGTTGTACCCCCATCTTGTAATTATTTTAATTTTAAAACAAACCATTAATTATGCAAGTAATGAGATGAATTACTCGTAGAAAATTATTTTTCGTCTAGGTATTTGATTGAATCTCATGTACAATAATAATAAAAGTACAATGTAAAAGGGGAAGCATGATGGATAAGAAACAGTTGAAAATGAGTACATTTAATGATGCATTGGCACAAATCAAAGATGGTATGATTGTTGGTATCGGCTCTGGATCAACAATTGAATTGCTTGTCCCAAAAATGGCAGAAAAACTTGAGCAAGAGCAAATCGATATAACAGGTGTATGTACGTCTAATAAGACGGCCTTCATCGCTAAGGAACAAGGCATTCGTGTTGTCGATGTGAATGATGTAGAAAAAATAGATATTGCAATTGATGGTGCAGATGAAGTTGATAACGACCTGAATCTGATTAAAGGTGGCGGTGGTGCCTTATTTAGAGAAAAGGTTATAGATGCTATGGCGAATCGATTTATCGTCTTAGCTGATGAGAGTAAATGTGTAGATTATTTAGGTCAAACATTTAAATTACCAGTAGAAGTAGATAAGTTTAATTGGTTGTTAGTTTCAAAAAAAATTACTGCGTATGACAATTTGCTTGTGACACGGCGTATGGTTGATGACGTCCCATTCATTACAGATAATGGTAATTATATTTTGGATGTAGTACTTAACGAACGTATCAAACCTATGGAAATGCATGAATACCTCATTCACCTCATTGGTGTTTTAGAAACAGGATACTTCTTGAATATTACAGATCAAGCGATTATCGGAACAACTTCTGGTGTTAAAATTATAGAGAAATAAGTAAACACCGCTATTCCAAAAGATGTAGGAATAGCGGTGTTTTCGTTTGTTCAAATAGACATGTTTCTAATGCTTTATAAACGGCTGTTAGCGACGATGGCTACGCTTGTTATTTCTACCGAAAGTGGTACGTTCATGTGTATGATCACGTGTGTCCTCCGTATGGTAATCATCTAAAGTTGTATCTTCATGTTGATCTTGCTCTATCTCTGCTTGCGCATCACTAACTGCAGAAGGTTTACGATTTGAAGCGTATCTTGCACTTGATTTTAAATCATCAGAAGATGCGTCAGTGTGTGCTTTTTCAGTAGATGCTTCCACCGCAGTGTTAGCAGATGAGTCTGTTTGCTTATGCTGAATAGACTCATTGTTTGGTGTATTTTCAGTAATAATATTATTGCGACTCGCATCTTGTTCACTTTGATGTGACTGCGTATCATTGTTTGTTAGATTTTCTGAGTTTGTTTCTTCATCTGAATGTGCCGGTGAATGGCTATGTGTTGTTGTGTCTGAATCAAAGTCTGCTTGATGTTGATCTCTTTTCAGTGATTCAGTTGAGTCAGTATTTACACTGTCTTCGTCTTCATTGTCATCATTAACGTGATCTAGGTAATTGTTTTCGTCAACTTCCTCTAAATTACGTTTAGTAAAGAAGTAGAGTAACACGCGAATGATTAAGCTAAGTAATAGGTAAACGATAGCTACAACTACTGTAGAAAGTGCTATCACTTTCATTGCAAACACTTCACCTAATTCTTCATTAAATAAGAACACTAATCCAAATGACATTGCCGCGTGAAAGACCATTGCGATATATATTGTACGTCCTTTTGTTGAACGAATTAATTCACCAATAATCATTGAAAAAGCAAATGAGTATAAGAAACTAAACATTGCGAATTCAACGCTAAATGCAATATTCGCATTCCAAACGGCATACATAATACCAACAATGATGGAAGCGAAGAAAGTATTCATCTTATTTTCAACAATATGTTGTAAATAAGAACGGAATCCAATTTCTACTAGGAACGCCATTACAAGTTGTCCTATGAGGATTGTCAAGACTGACACGGATAGATCTTTAGCTTGTAATAGAACAAAGCTATCTGCAAATATATTAAAGCTTATCATGGCTATGATAAAAATGATTAAAGGTAAAATAAGTGCTAATATAAGACGTTCAATTACTTTTAAACTTATTGTGAATTTTAAACTTTTTATTTGAGTGGCCTTGTCCTTAAATACTGCAATACAAATAATCATTGCAATAAATGGTGCAATTGTACTCATATCAAAGACGAACGCTTTGAATGGAACAGAACTTTGTAAATCTTTTAGTATAATAGGTGATGCATAAGCAATAATAAAGAATATAAAAATCATCATTGCCCATTGAAAACCTGGTATACGTTTTGTATTCATTATGTAACCTCCAATAGGGTTTCAAAAAAATCATTTGTACCTAATTATACATATTTATGGGAGATAAATAAATTAAATTCCTGTTTTATCATTGAAATGTAATAGTTTGGAGAAAATATAACATTAAATTGAAATATTTATTGCGAAATTTTGAAATAATAGGTTGTTCAAATGGGTAAATATAATTATAAATTGAATTGAAGAAAATGTAAGCGTATACTTTTTAGTGAATAATAGTTTAAAGGAGGAGCATTATGTATAAACTAGCACAACGCGATCTTTGGACTGGAAGATTGGATAGTGAAACAGATGAATCACAGTTTAGACACTTTCAAACCATAGCTTTTCGTAACATTGAAGACAATTATGACGAAGCACGTCACGGTGTAGGCGTGTTAGGTTATGAAGTCGATAAAGGTGTTGAGCTAAATAAAGGGCGTACAGGTGCTAAAGAAGGACCAAACGCCATAAAGAAAACATTTGCTAATTTACCTGTCATTAGGCAATCAAAGATTTATGATTATGGTAATGTATTGCATGATCATGAACGTTTAGAAGACACACAAATTGAATTTGGACATTTAGTTGCCAAATCAATACAAAAACATAATCAAACCTTTTTACTTGGTGGTGGACATGACATTGCGTACGCACAGTATTTAGGCACAAGAGAAGCATATCCTGATGCATCTATAGGTGTCATAAATATAGATGCGCATTTTGACACGAGAGAAGCACCTGGTTCAACTTCTGGAACAAGTTTCAGACAAATTTTGGAACAGGATAACCAAGCGGATTATCTTGTATTAGGTATTCAACAAAGTGGCAATACACAATCCTTGTTTGACTATGCTGAAGCAAGAGGTATTGGTTATGTATATGCAGATGAGCTCTTACATCAAATTTCTCCTCCGATTAAAGATAAAGTCGAACGATTTGTACATGATCATGATGTAATTATGTTTACGATTTGCATGGATGCAATTGATAGTGCCTTTGCACCTGGTGTGAGCGCCAATGGTGTACTAGGTTTGACGCCTCATATTGTACTTGAATTGGCAAAACGTATTATTCCAAATGAAAAAGTGGCTTCGATTAGCATCGCAGAAACAAATCCTAAATATGATATTGATCAAAGAACAGCAAAATTGTCGGCTAATTTTTTACATCATTTCATTCTTTAAAATTCCAATAATCGACACATTGATTGATGAAAGAAAGCACGCGTGAAGCGTGTTTTCTTTTTTTTAGGTAGTTGATATAAATCGAACGCGTCAATTTAGGTTTAATATCTATAGCATCTAAATCACGTGCATTGAATGATTGATAATATACGCGTGGAATTACAGCATAGCCTAGACCTCTGTGAACAAAATTAGTAGCTGCTTCAAAACGATCTACTTCAATCACAATGTTTGGATGTATATTCATGCGATTAAAATAATCATCAAGGTGTTTACGCACTTGCGAACCTTTAGTTGGTAGAATCAAAGGAAGATGCGCAATGGATGTTGTATGTGTATTAGGAAAAGCATTTTTAGGCGTAAGTAACACATATGATTCTTCATATAGTGGGATAGAAGTGATGGCCTCATGTCCAATTTGTTCATTTGTAAAAGCAACATGACTTTCGAAGTTGATTAATAATTCGATAATTCTACTTTGATCATGCACTTCAGAAATAAGATAGGTTTGTGCATCGTTGAGTTTAGAATGTGTAGCCAATATTTGCGAAATCCATTGATTTGTAGACTCTAATATTGAAATTTTAATTTTAGCAACATGGCCTATTTTAAGGTCATGCATTTTTTCTAATGTTTGATGATAATTTTGAATTAGTTGTTGGGCATAATTATAAAAGTGAATACCTTTTTCAGTGATTTTAATATCTTTTGTGGAGCGCATTAATAAATCATAGCCTAAGTCTGCTTCCATTTTTTTAATTGTTGTTGTAAGGGATGGCTGACTAATATGTAAAAAATTAGCGGCTTTAGTAAAACTATTGTAATTTACGACGGCAACAAAGTATTCCAATTGTATGATTTTCATAGTAAGCACCTCTTAGTATTTGAATTATTTATAGTTTTAAGTTATTAATAATTAGTTTATTTATATTGGTAGTCAATATCTTATCATACTATACTGAGAAATATAGAGGGAGATGTACTTTCATGTAAGGGGCGTGAAGTACATGTGGAAATTTTTCATTTATAGTTTCATTGGCATTATATTTTTCTTTGTACCCATTACGATTAATGGTCAGTCGACAATTATGATTGATCATATTGTGCAATGGATTACAGCATTGATTCATCCTATATTGCCATATTATGTGTTGATTTTAATTATTATTGGTGCAATACATCCGTTTATAAATAAGAAATGGAAACAATCCAAAACGGATATGATTTTTAGTTTTTTCAAAGTCGTAGGCATTGTAATTGCATTGATGGTTGTGTTCAACTTTGGACCAAATTTTGTATTAAAAGAAAGCATAGGTCCGTTTTTGTATGAAAAGTTGGCGATACCATTAAGTGTTTTAATACCAATTGGTGCTATATTTTTATCTTTTTTAGTTGGATTTGGATTACTAGAATTTATCGGTGTTATATGTAGACCGATTATGCGTCCAATATTTAAAACACCTGGTAAGTCGGCTGTAGATGCCGTCGCATCATTTGTAGGCAGTTATTCTATTGGACTACTCATCACAAATAGAGTCTATAAAGATGGTGGATATACACATAAAGAAGCTGTCGTAGTGGCAACAGGTTTCTCGACAGTATCTGCAACATTTATGATTATTGTTGCTAATACATTAGGCATCATAGAACATTGGAATCTTTATTTTTGGTTTACACTCGCAGTAACATTTATCGTAACTGCTATTACAGTACAACTCCCACCTATAAGATTTGAGAAAAACACGACGTATCAAGCACAACCGTACAAGAAAGAAGTTCGCAGAGATATGCCTCTATTAAAGGAGTCATGGTTAGAAGCTAAACTAGCAGTAGAACGGTCAAAATCTTTGATTGAAAATGTCGTAGAAAATCTACGAGATGGGGTTACGATGACAATTGCGATATTACCATCGATTATGTCTATAGGCTTTTTAGGACTAATTATTGCGGAATATACGCCTATAATCGAATACATTTCTTATGTTTTTTATCCATTTATAAGTATATTTCCAGTCAAAGATGTTGCTATTTTGGCGCAAGCATCCACGATTTCAATTGTTGAGATGTTATTACCAGCAGCGATTGCTCAAACAGCCGATTTAGCTACACGTTTTACAGTTGCTGTGATGAGTGTTTCTGCGATTATTTTCTTTTCAAGTGTAGTACCTGTAATTCTTTCTACAGAAATCAAAGTTTCAGTTGGAAAATTGGTCATCATTTGGTTTGAACGTGTAGTTCTGACTTTATTGATTACAATACCATTTGCATTATGGATTTTTTAGTCATTGTATTTAAACAAAGGATAAATTCATTAAAATAGGAGTGATTTTTCATGAGAAAAATAGTAGCAAAAAAAGGGTTAGACATTGAGTGTAAAGGTTGGGAACAAGAAGCCGTACTTAGAATGTTGTACAACAATCTTGATCCAGAAGTAGCAGAACGTCCTGAAGATTTAGTCGTTTATGGTGGGATTGGTAAAGCAGCTCGTAATTGGGAAGCTTTTGAAGCGATTGAAGAAACACTACGTTCATTAGAAGCGGATGAAACGATGTTAGTACAATCAGGTAAACCTGTCGCTGTTTTTAAAACACATGAAGAAGCACCACGCGTGTTAATTTCAAACTCTGTACTTGTACCAGAGTGGGCAAATTGGGATCATTTTAACGAATTAGATAAAAAAGGTTTAATGATGTATGGTCAAATGACTGCAGGTAGTTGGATTTATATAGGTTCACAAGGTATTGTGCAAGGAACATATGAAACATTTGGTGAACTTGCAAATCAACATTTTGATGGCAAATTAAACGGTACGATTACTTTAACAGCTGGACTGGGTGGTATGGGTGGAGCTCAACCACTTGCCGTTACAATGAACGGTGGCGTTGTAATTGGTGTTGATGTAGATGAAACACGCATTGATAAACGTATCGAAACACGATACTGTGATGTTAAAACACATGATTTAGATGAGGCATTACGCTTGGCTGAAGAGGCACGCGATAAAGGAGAGCCTTTATCTATTGGTTTAGTAGGAAACGCAGTAGATACACATAAAGCAATCTTAGACAAAGGATTTAAGATTGATATTGTTACAGACCAAACAAGCGCACATGACCCACTAAATGGTTATGTACCACAAGGATATTCATTAGCAGAAGCTAAAGCGATTCGTGAGAAAGATCCAAAACAATATGTGAAAGAAGCACAGAATTCTATGAGAAAACATGTAGAATTAATGCTAGAGTTCCAGAAAAATGGTGCAGTCGCATTCGACTATGGTAACAATATTAGACAAGTTGCATTTAATAATGGGTTAGAAAATGCCTTTGATTTCCCAGGATTTGTTCCAGCCTATATTCGCCCACTATTCTGTGAAGGTAAAGGACCATTCCGTTTTGCAGCTTTAAGTGGCGATCCAAAAGACATCGAACGTGCAGATGAAGAAATGAGAAAAATATTCCCAGAAAATGAAAAACTTATTCGTTGGTTAGATTTAGCACAAGAAAAAATTGCATTCCAAGGCTTACCATCACGTATTGCTTGGTTAGGCTATGAAGAGCGTGCAAAAATGGGCTTAGCACTAAATAAACTTGTAAGAGATGGAGAAATTTCTGCACCTATTGTTATCGGTAGAGATCATCTTGACTCAGGTTCAGTTGCAAGTCCAAACCGCGAAACAGAGGGTATGCAAGACGGTTCTGATGCTGTTGGTGATTGGGCAATCCTTAATGCTTTAATCAATACAGCGGCAGGTGGTTCATGGATTTCATTCCATCACGGTGGCGGTGTAGGTATGGGTTATTCGCTACATGCCGGCATGGTTGTAGTAGCTGATGGATCTGAACGTGCAGATCGAAGATTAGGACGTGTATTAACTACAGATCCGGGTATGGGAGTAGTGAGACATGCTGATGCAGGTTATGAATCTGCAATCCAAGTTGCTAAAGAAAAAGGCATCAACATTCCAATGATTACAGGTAAAGGAGACAAATAATGAACGATTTAATCATTCAAAATATCAAAGAATTAATTTTACCGAAATCTACAGAACGTCCTTTAAAAGGAAAAGAATTAGATGAACTTACTATTGTTGAAAATGGTTCCGTTGTCGTTAAAGATGGCAAAGTTGTTTACGCTGGTGAACATTCAGATGAATATGAAGCAAATGAAATCATTGATGCAACAGGTAAAGTTGTTTCGCCAGCATTGGTTGAAGCACATACGCACCTTGTACATGGTGGTTCACGTGAGCATGAAATGTCATTGAAAAGACAAGGCGTTTCATATTTAGAAATTTTAGAACAAGGTGGCGGCATACTTTCAACAGTTGAAGCGACACGCAATGCAACAGAAGATGAACTATTTAAAAAGGCCGAAAAGAACTTATTAACGATGATAGAACATGGTGTTCTGGCAGTCGAAAGTAAGAGTGGCTATGGCTTAGATAAAGAAAATGAGTTGAAACAATTACGTGTATCCAATCGACTTGCTGAAAAATATAATTTAGACATGAAACATACATTTTTAGGACCACATGCTGTTCCTAAAGATGCAACATCAAATCAAGCGTTCTTACAAGAAATGATTGATTTGCTACCAGAAGTTAAACCATATGCAGATTTTGCCGATATCTTCTGTGAAACAGGTGTATTCACGATTGAAGAATCTAAGAAATACATGGAAGCCGCTAAGGCATTAGGTTTCGATGTCAAAATTCATGCAGACGAAATCGATCCTCTAGGTGGTTTAGAATTAGCAATCGATGAAGGCGCAATTTCAGCTGATCATCTTGTCGCTTCAAGTACAGAAGGTAAGGCTAAACTTAAAAATAGCGACACAGTTGCGGTGTTATTACCAGGAACAACATTCTATCTAGGTAAAGAACAGTATGCTGATGCACGAGGAATGTTAGACAATGACGGCGCAATTGCGATTGCTACAGACTTCAACCCAGGTAGTTGTGTAACTAACAATTTACAGCTTGTAATGTCAATTGCTGCACTTAAATTAAAATTATCACCTAATGAAATTTGGAATGCTGTAACAGTAAATGCTGCCAAAGCCATCGATGTTGATGCCGGAACTATTAATGCAGGGGATAAAGCCAATATTGTAATTTGGGATGCGCCAAATCATGAGTACATTCCATATCATTATGGTATTAACCATGCTGAAAAGGTAATTAAAGACGGTAAAGTCTTAGTTGATAATCAAATACAACTTAAGTAATATAAATAAGCTTTTATGCTTAAAATAAGCATTTAAATTTGGACGGTAGTACGTAATCAGATGATACAACTTGATTGCGTCTACCGTTCTTTTTATAGTTGAATTGTCTAGAATAGATTAAATATTTTGACAATTATGATAACATAGAGTTAAAGAGATATGGAGGTGACATGGGATGTGCGTCACTCGACTTATGTAAAGCAATGGCAGGGGCAATATGCATCCAATATATTAGCAGGTATATTATTGGCATTAGCATTATTACCTGGTGCAATAGCTTTTTCATTGATTGCAGGTGTAAGCCCAACGATAGGTTTGCTCAGTACAGGATTAATGATGCTTGTGTTAAGTTTAACTTCTAATAGAACATTGATGGTATCAGCGCCAAGTAGCGGTGTTTCATTAGTGGTTGCCCCACTAATGGCTAGTTATGGCATGGGAGCAGTTGTTGTAGCAACGTTTATAATGGGCATCATTCAAATCGTGTTTGGATGGTGTCATGTGAACAAACTGATGAACTATATTCCAACTGGTGTCGTCATAGGATTTATGAATGCTTTAGGAGTCTTATTATTCACTTCGCAACTCAAAAATATTTTCCATATCTCAATTTCAACCTATATGTTAACCATATTGTCATTTATATTAATTTGGTGTGCTCAACGCTATATTACATTCATCCCTGCGCCACTCGTGGCTATTGTAGTATTAACCATTTGTACCTGGTTTATGCAACCAGATATAAAATATGTTCATGACATGGCGATTTTACATTTTCAATTGCCGAAGCCTTCGTTGCCTGTAGGTCTACTTGAGGTGCCTTTGTTACTACCTGCTCTTGCATATGGATTAATGATGGCTATAGTTGCTATCGTTCAAACAACGTTAACAGCACGAATGATGGATGATGTGACTCAAAGTCATAGTGATAAGAATAGAGAAACAATAGGACAAGGAATGGCAAATATGATTGTTTCTCTATTTGGAGGATACGGTGGTAGTGCATTAGTAGGACAGTCGCGTTTTAATGTGACGATGGGTGCAACAACAAGGATTTCAACATTAGTGACTGGAGCATTTTTAATCATAAGTTTGTTTTTATTTGGAGATATAATAGGACAAATACCCATGGCGGTACTTGCAACTGTATTAATCACTATTTCTCTAAAAACATTTGATAGAAATACTATGTCATTTATTCGAAAAGCTCCAGTTAAAAATGATCTTATTGTACTTTTGACTATGTTTATTATTTTAATTACGAATAATTTGGCGGCCGGAGTTGTTATTGTAACTATTGGTTATTTGGTAGCTAAATTTTTTAAAAAATAAGAAAGGAAGCGTGTTAATATGCAACAATACGAAGATTATATCAATTGGAGAAGAACGTTTCACCAATTTCCAGAATTATCAGATGCAGAATATGAAACGACGAAACGAATTCGACGTATTTTAGAATCATTTGATATTAAAGTGTTAGATTTGCCTTTAGAAACAGGTTTAGTTGCCGAGATAGGACAAGGGGACCAATTAGTTGCAGTAAGATCTGATATTGATGCTTTGCCGATAAATGAACAAGTCGTCCACGAATTCACCTCAACCAATGAAGGCGTGATGCATGCATGTGGACATGACATACATATGGCAAGTGTTTTAGCAGTAGCCACTAGATTAAAAGAAATTGAAAGTCAGTTAAATGGTCGTGTGAGAATCATATTCCAGCCTGCTGAGGAGCTAGGTTACGGCGCAGTTAATATAGCGAATACGGGTGCTATAGAAGGGGCTAAAGCTGTGTTAGGTTACCATAATTATCCGACAATGGATATCGGCGAGTTTGCAGTAAAATCAGGTGTTATTACATCGTCAGTTGATCGCTTTGAATTTAAAATCAAAGGTAAAGGTGCACACGCAGCGAAACCTGAACAAGGCAACGATCCAGTCATTGTGTTAGGACAATTGATTAATAGTGTACAATCCATCGTCAGTAGAAATTTATCTGCATTTGATAATGCTGTTGTCACAATTGGTGAAGTCTCTAGCGGAAATACGTGGAATGTAATTGCGGATGAAGCATATGTTCAAGGTACCGTTAGAAGCTTTGATGAAGCAAAACGTACAATGATTGAGGAACGCTTGAAGTCTATTGGTAGAGGATTATCAGAAGCATTTGACGTTGAAATTGAAACGTTATACCACCGTTTACCAGGTGCTGTAATAAATGATGAGAAGTTGACCAATGATGCGATAACAGTCGCAAAAGAAGTAGGCTATGAAGTACATGTGATGGACCTGCCATTGACAATTGGCGAAGACTTTTCAGGTTTTTCAAATAAATATCCAAGTGTTTTTGTATTTATCGGTTCTAACAGTGAATATGATTTACATCATCCTAAATATGATCCAGACGAGCGTATTTTAGAAAAAGTACCGGAATACTTTGTTACATTTGTTCAAAAATTATTGAATGAAGCATAATGTTTCGTTAATGCGCTATTCACTTAAATAATGTATTAGACAATAGAATTGTTGGGTAAATAGAAATAGAACATTATTTAAGGAGTGAATAATATGGCAGGACAAGATCCAAGAACAAAATTTTCAAATCAAGATTATCCAAAGCAAGAACAACCTGTACCCGGTTTACAACATAAATTAGAACCAAAACCCGATTGTGGTGAGAAATCATACGAAGGGCACGGTCGGTTAACCGATTATAAAATGTTGGTGACTGGTGGTGATTCTGCAATAGGAAGAGCAGCTGCGATTGCATATGCAAAAGAAGGTGCTTACGTAGCCATTAACTATTTGCCAGATGAACAACAAGATGCTGAAGAGGTACAACAAGTCATTGAAGCAGCAGGGCGAAAGGCAGTGCTCATTGCAGGTGATTTACGTGATGAGCAGTTCAATTATGATTTAGTGGACCAAGCATACCAAGCACTTGGTGGTTTAGATAACGTTACACTCGTAGCTGGTCATCAACAATACAAAGATAATATTAAAGGCTTTGATACTGCCTCATTTGCTGAGACATTTGAAACGAATGTATATCCTATATTTTGGACTGTTCAAAAGGCATTAGACTATTTACAAGCAGGTGCAACGATAACGTTAACGTCATCAGTTCAAGGCTATAATCCAAGTCCGATTTTACATGATTATGCAGCATCTAAAGCAGCTATCATTTCATTGACTAAAAGCTTGTCTGAAGAACTTGGTGCACAAGGTATTCGTGTGAATTGTGTCGCGCCAGGTCCATTTTGGTCACCATTACAAATATCAGGTGGTCAACCACAGTCAAAAATTCCAGCATTTGGTCAAAAAGAAGTACTTGGTAGAGCAGGGCAACCCGTAGAATTATCCGGTATCTATGTCCATTTAGCTGCGGAAGAATCTAGTTATACGACTGGTCAAGTGTATGGCGTAACAGGCGGAACACAAATTGATTAGTTTGATAGGTGATGCATGTAACGTAGTAGGCTTCAAGTATATATTGATGTAAAATATAAGCACAGCTTTGTTTAATATGTAATATATCAATATGCCTTTAAATGAAACCAATTATAAAAGAAACGAATAGGGTTAGCACAATGAAATCTGTTTAAACGATTGATTTCAGTCTAATCCTTTTTATTTTTTGAAAGGTATGAGTCATATATGAAAATGTTTAAAGCGAATACATTATCAAAACAACAAAATTATAAATTATTGAGTGGTGGCATCATTCCTAGGCCTATCGCATTTGTGACGTCACAAGATGCATCAGGTAATTTTAATGCAGCGCCGTTTAGCTTTTTTAATGTGGTGTGTAGTGCGCCACCAATGATTATGATTTCAGTTGGGCGATCAAATGGACAACGTAAAGATACATCTTTAAATATTGAGGAAACACAATGTTTTGTTGTTCACATTACAGATGAGGCAACGGTCGAGCAGATTAATGAAACTGCAGCGCCGATACATAGAACACAAAATGAATTGGATAGAACTAATTTGACGTACGTTGATTCTGAGTGTATACCAGTGCCTGGTGTTGCAGAAGCGAAGATGCGTATGGAGTGTCGCTTGGAGCGAATCATTTCATTAGGAGACGCAGACGAAGGCTCTGATTTAATCATTGGTCAGGTAGAGATGTTTCATATTGATGATGCCATTTATATAGAAGATAGTAAAATAGATCCACAAGCCTTAAAGCCAGTTGGACGCTTAGCGGGACATGATTATATGTCGCTTGGTAAGACCTTTACGATTCAACGCCCCACAGAATGACAGCAACATTTGACGGAATGAGATTAATACTGTACTGTAAGACAATAAATTAAATAACTTATCTAGAGAAGTGGAGGGACTGGCCCGTTGATACTTCGGCAACATGAAGATGCGTGTGCCAATTCCAGTAGCATGTTATGTGCTAGAAGATAAGATTAAATGTGTTGGGTTTACTCTTTCTTCTTTATAAGAAAGAGTTTTTTATTTATTCAGGATTTAAAATTGAAGTTTTTGTAACGTTTTATAAATTGAGGAAAGTAGGTTCTGTATGGAAGAGACAAAGAAAGGCAATGCGTGGGCATTAATACCACTCATTATATTTGTGGGCATGTTTTTAGGCGTAGGTATCGCAACAGGAGATTTTACAACGATGCCTTTGAACGTTGCGATATTGGTAGCATCAATCATTGGATTGTTATTAAATAGAAAAGAATCATTTCAAAAAAAGATAGAAGTGTTTACTAAAGGTGCTGGACATTCAAATATTATTTTAATGATGCTTATATTCTTATTAGCAGGTGCGTTTTCACAGACAACCGAAGATATGGGTGGCGTAAAATCTACCGTTAATTTAGGGTTGTCACTAATTCCAGAGAATTTAATCATCGTAGGTTTATTTGTAATATGCATGTTTGTATCACTATCTATGGGGACTTCTGTTGGTACAGTTGCAGCAATTGCACCAGTTGGTTTTGGTTTAAGTCAAGCAACGGATGTCTCAGCCGCTATCACAATGGCAACTGTTGTTGGTGGTGCGATGTTTGGTGATAATCTATCAATGATATCTGATACGACGATTGCTGCAGTGCGAACACAGAAGACAAAAATGAGTGATAAATTCAAAGTGAATATCAAAATCGTCTTGCCAGGTGCAATCATTACAATTATTATATTGTGGTTGTTGACTAACGGTGCACAGGTAGATGCTACTAAAAATTATGACTATGATTTAATTAAAGTTATTCCGTATCTATTTGTATTGATACTTGCACTTATAGGTATCAATGTGATTATCGTACTTATTGGTGGCGTTATATTATCAGCTATTATTGGACTATGTTATGGTTCATTTGGCTGGACAGGTTTGTTGAGTTCAATCTCAAAAGGTATCATCGGAATGGAAGATATTGCCATCATTGCATTATTAATTGGAGGGCTCGTAGCATTAATCCAACATAATGGTGGTATTACATGGTTATTAAACTTTGTGCGCAACAGAGTGAAATCTAAGCGTGGTGCAGAAATGGGAATAGCAGGATTAGTAAGTGTGGCAGATATTTCTACAGCAAATAATACAATTTCTATATTAATGGCTGGTCCACTCGCTAAAGATATCTCAGACGAATATGGTGTTGATCCACGTAAATCAGCGAGTATTCTCGATATGTTTGCGAGTTGTTTTCAAGGTTTATTACCATACAGCCCGCAACTTATAGCAGCAGCTGGTGTAGCGTCTATATCACCATTTGAACTTGTGCCGTATTCTATTTATCCTATTATATTAGGTATATGCGGTATTATTGCCATCGTGTTTAGATTGCCAAGATTAGCGAAACGTTGATGGAATGATTAGGAGGATATGTATAAAAGTGTTCATGATGCACTGTTATATGTCCTCCTTTTTAGTGGTAAACTTTTGACGTTTGCCGATATATAACGCTAAACTAAAGATAGTAAATGATGAATAATTTATTATGTTAAGAAGCTAAATATGATTATTGTTTAGAAGTCTAACAAAATACGTTAAAATAGAATCAAGTGTGAAAGTAGGTGAACAATAAATCATGGCTAAATATAATGTGGAAAATGAAAATGTAGAAGTTCGACTTGAACGATTATTTAAAGTTGAACCTGAATTACTGTACCAAGCATGGACAGATGAACGTATTTTAAAACAATGGTTCATGACGACGGAGAGAACGAATAAATCTATTCAAATAACTCCTGAACAAAATGGCAGCTATAAAATAGTTGATGTTCGTAAAGGGAAAGAAAATATTGTGCAAGGATCATATGTGACCTTAACACCTTACGAGTATGTTGTAATGACTATCGGTATGCCCGAACTGAGCGATTCCGAAGATACGATAGAGGTAGAAGTGTTCGAAAGAGAATCAGGTATTACGCAAATGATATTTAATTATACTGCGTTTGTACCAAGAGAACGTAGATTAACGACATTAGAATATAAGCAGAAAAAGAAAGAATACCATGATTCTACTGCACATGGGTTTGAAATGATGTTCGATCAATTGCAACATGTGTTAGAAACATTTGAAGCGGATTTATAATCGGAATATTGAAACGTAAAATAAAATCGAAGATGAAATAAAAAAAGGACTTATGTACCAAAACAGAATGGTATGTAAGTCCTTTAGTTGTTATATTAACGTGATAACAATTCGCCTTTTTCTTGACGTTCATTGTATTTCCGCAATAATGTTTCAAAGAAAATGTGGTAACTAATAAAACTAGAATAGTCTATACCATCTGCAAGATAAAATGTGTTACTAGATACATAAATATTATAGTTTGCTTTTTGAGCTAACGTATTATCTTTTAAAGTAGTAATAGAGAAAAAATATTTTTGACGTAGTTGTAATAAATTAGTGATGTCTGTGAGCTGATCTGTTTCACCAGAAAGTGAAATAATAAAGAAAATATCTTTAGGTGTTGTTTTGTTTAAGACCATTTTAATCTCGTGAACGTCATGTAGTACAATAATACTTTTGTGAATCGTCAATAAGATTCTTTGGGCTTCTTGAGCGACATTCATTTGAGCTAATCCAGTACCATACAAATATACTGTTTCAGCTTGATTGATTTTATGCGTAATGAGGTCGTAATCAATGCGTTCCAAATAGGTGAATGTGTTTTCAATTTCTTGTTTGAAATCTTCAATTGAATCTGAAGGTAATTGACGGGACTGCTCTGTTTCAAATTTTAAATACGATTTGAAATCACTATAACCATCGAAACCTAGTTTACGTGTGAAACGATGGATGGTTGCATTGGAAGCATGTGTACGTGACGCAAGCGTTTGAATTTTCATCGTTTTACACTGCGTTATATGTGTATTGATAAAATGAGCAATTTGTAGGTCATTCTCGTTTAATTTATTGAAATTTTTGTTGATACGTTCATCTAGGAACAAAGTAATCACCTCTCAATCGTGAAAATATTTTCGCGTTATGAAAATGTAATCTGATTATACAAAATAATTCCGAATGACGTCAAACTATTGTTTGTATGTAAGCGTTTCCTTTAAAATGAAATTAATCATAGTGATATTGAGAAGTGAATGATTTAGAAAATAAAATACAATTTGGAAGTGTAATTTCCATAATATAGAAATTGGGGGACAGTACTATGAATGCAATAAAAAGATTTGGTAGCGCAATGATCGTGCCCGTATTGATGTTCGCATTTTTTGGGATTGTATTAGGATTTGCGACATTATTTAAAAATCCATCAATCATGGGAAGTATTGCAGAAGATGGCACAACATGGTTCAAAATATGGTCAGTAATAGAATCAGGTGGTTGGACAATATTCAATCATATGGAAATTGTATTTGTTGTAGGCTTACCACTGTCACTTGCTAAAAAAGCACCTGGACATGCTGCATTGGCTGCATTAATGGGATATCTTATGTTTAACACATTCATTAATGCCATTTTAACGCAATGGCCACATACATTTGGTGCTAGTTTAGAAAAAGGTGTTGAAAACGTAACCGGACTTAAGGCTATAGCAGGAATTGAAACGTTAGATACCAATATATTAGGTGGTATTATCATTTCAAGTATTATTACATGGATACACAATCGATTCTATAGTAGAAAATTGCCGGAGATGCTTGGTGTATTTCAAGGTTTAACGTTTGTTGTAACTATATCATTTTTTGTGATGTTGCCTGTTGCTTTAATAACTTGCATCATTTGGCCGACAGTACAAGGTGGTATTTCATCATTACAAGGATTTATAATCGGTTCTGGATATATAGGCGTATGGTTATATCATTTCCTAGAGAGGGTCTTGATTCCTACAGGGTTACATCACTTTATTTACGCGCCAATTGAAGTGGGACCAGTAGTAGTCAATCATGGGTTGAAAGCAGAATGGTTTGAACATGTTAATGAATTTGCTAAGAGTACAAAACCATTAAAAGAACAATTTCCTTATGGATATATGTTACAAGGAAACGGTAAAGTATTTGGCGCAATTGGTATTGCATTAGCTATGTATTCGACAACACCAAAAGAGAATAAGAAGAAAATTGCTGCGTTATTGATCCCAGCAACGTTAACGGCAGCGGTTGTTGGAATTACGGAACCATTAGAATTTACGTTCTTATTTATTGCACCGTATTTATTCTTATTACATGCATTGCTTGCAGCAACGATGGATACATTAATGTATGCTTTTGGACTTGTAGGTAACTTTGGTGGCGGATTATTAGACTTCTTCGCAACCAACTGGATTCCACTTGCACAGAATCACTGGTTAACATATGTCATTCAAATCGTGATTGGCTTAAGTTTCACAGCTATTTATTATTTCTTATTCAGATTCTTAATATTAAAATTCAATATTCCACTTCCAGGACGTAAAAAGGACGAGGAAGATTTGAAATTATATAGCAAAAATGATTATAAAGATAAAAAAGGAGAATCGCATTCTTCGACACCTACTGGTAATGGATACGAAGAAAAAGCACAATATTACTTAAATGGACTTGGTGGCAAAGACAATATTAAAGATGTTACAAATTGTACAACCCGTCTTAGACTTACCGTTAAAGATGTTGATAAAGTGGAAGATAGCAGTTATTTCACTCATCAGCAAATGGCACATGGTCTCGTGAAAAGTGGTAAAAATGTGCAAGTTGTAGTAGGTATGTCAGTTCCACAAGTTAGGGAAGCATTTGAAAATATTATAAATGAAGAAGCATAAAAAATAGAAACCCTGAACAAGTGTGTTATTTTGATAATAACTTACATGTTTAGGTTTTTTTATAATGATAAAAAAACTGCCAACGCACTATAAATGTGCAGTTAGCAGTAATCCTATACTTTAGTTACGTTGATCACAATATGACATTATGAGATTCTTGCTTTATTCATCAAACGTGGTTGATATATAGCACCAAGCACATCAATGTTATGCGTTGCTATCATATAAATAAGTTTTGCAAATACGGTTGGGGAACAAGATACATTGACCTTATTTCGATTAAAAGTAAAAGTAATATAATCTGTTTGATTTATTAAATTCAAAATATCAATGACCTTATCTTTTATAAATGCGTCATGTAAACCGTCGATCACTAATTCAAAACGTTTTGAGGATAATAAAAAGTGATCTAAATCCAAAATTTCATGTTCGTGCGCTTTGTCTAGAATTTGGTATATTGCATAGTTGTGAAAACTCAAAAAGCTAATCATATATGGTAATTGCTGCTTTGGAAGATTAATTTCTAAAGCATACAAATTATTTTTCTTGAAAATTGCAAACTTAAAGGACTTACAAAATTGAATTTGTTTGAAAAGTTTTGTTAATTGTTTTCGTGATGCACGTTTATCAAGGCCACCAATATTTAACACAAACGTTTCAGTTTTATCTAAAAACATATTATACCCCCAATATCTATATAAAGTGTTTTGTCGTTATTTATCATAATATTCTTTTACACTTAAATTTTTACAAGCTTTTATTTCTATTAAATTGTACCACTCTTTTTTGAACGAATCACTAGGTCTTTAGAACTAAGTTGAAAAAATTTTTTCGAAAAAAGAGATTTACAGAAAGTGTATTTTGAATATTTAGAAAATTCTGTTGTTTAGATTTATAAATTATGATACATTTCTCATTATTAATACATAAAGGGAAGTGTTTATAGATGTTAACTAAAGTAAGTAGATTTGCCACCAACACATTCTTATTATGGATGTTAATTGCTGCTATTATTGGATTTGTGTTTCCAACTCAACTAGCAACAATCAGCATGTGGGTTCCATATTTGTTAGGAATTGTCATGTTGGGCATGGGATTAACTATTAATCCAAATGATTTTAAAATCGTATTTCAGTCACCACGATCCGTTATTATTGGAGTGGTATTACAATATACAATTATGCCATTAGCGGCTTTTACGATAGCTAAACTATTTCAGTTACCAGCTGAAGTTGCTATTGGTGTGATTTTAGTAGGTTGCTGTCCAGGTGGCACATCGAGTAATGTGATGAGTTATCTCGCAAATGCTAATGTCGCGCTATCAGTTGCAATCACAAGCGTTTCAACGTTACTTGCACCAATATTAACACCTGCTTTAATTTATTTATTTGCACATGAATGGTTACAAGTGTCATTTATGAGTATGTTTTGGTCAGTTATTCAAGTCATTTTAATACCAATTCTGATTGGCTTTATTTTACAAAAAGTATTTAAAAATTTTGCGGCAAAATCTGCCAATGCATTACCCATTGTATCGGTTATAGCGATTTCTTTGATTTTAGCTTCAGTGGTGGGTGGCAATAAAGCACAAATCCTTGAAACGGGACTATTAATTTTTGCAGTTGTCATCTTACATAATATTGTTGGCTATACATTAGGTTATGTATTAGCCAAAATATTCAAGTTGGATAAAGCGGACAAGAAAGCTGTATCTATTGAAGTAGGTATGCAAAATTCTGGGCTAGCAGTATCATTAGCAACTGTGCATTTTAGTCCATTGGCAGCAGTACCTGGAGCAGTATTTAGTTTGGTTCACAATATTACTGGACCAATTTTAGCGAAGTATTGGCATAAACGTTAATGCGTATTGGAGCAGTTTACCAAGGCAAAGTGGTAAGCTGTTTTTTTATTGTATTAACTAAAGCGCTGTAACATCAATTGTCTGTTAAATATGGTAAACTAACGATAAATTAATATTCGATAACATGGAATCATGGGAGGGACTTATGATGTATAAAGCAGTCGTATTTGATTTTGATGGTACGATTATAGATACTGAAAAACATTTATTTGAAATTATAAATAAACATTTGAATCAGTACGATTTACAAGAAATTACGTTAGATTTCTACAGGCAGTCAATAGGCGGTGCAGCCACTGAATTACATGAATATTTAGAAGAACAGCTAGGTTTAGCTCGAAAACAAATGATATACGAAGAACATAATAAAACAAGTAAATATTTGCCAATAGTAGCTGACATGCATGAACTCATGAAATATTGTAAACAACGTCACATACCGATGGCGATTGCTACAAGCAGCTATAGGAAAGATATTATGCCAACATTTGAACAGTTAGAATTAGAGACATTTATTGACGTGGTAGTTGGGCGTGAAGATGTAGAGGACATTAAACCTAACCCTGACCCATATTTAACAGCTGTACAACATTTGAATTATAATCCAGTAAATTGTTTAGCAATTGAAGATTCAGTCAATGGTGCGACTGCTGCAATACGTGCAGGTTTAGATGTTATTGTGAATACTAATGAGATGACACAATTTCAAGATTTTAGCGAAATCAGCTATGTTGGTAAAGATTTAACTGCTGATAAAATCATAGCCAGTTTTTTTGAAAAAGGTGGCAAATAACATATGAATGTTTATATCTTATTATTTTTCCTAAGTGGACCTTTAATACTAGCCCTTGGCAATTTAGTATTAGGACCGATATTTAATAAAAAAATTCCGTTTAAGGTGCAATTTAGGTCTTTTATGGCTGGAACAATGGTGTATTTGTTAGGTGCAGCATTATTGTATTATTTTGTGTTGCGCTCTCAATTATAAGTAAAAAGCAGGGCATGCGTCAGTTTAGCGCATGTCCTGCTTTTGAAATCTGTTAGATTAGTTTAAAAATTAAAGTTACAACTACAAGTACTAATAATATTGCATCTATACCAACCATTAAAGCGAAACGAGGATTCTTTTCTCCAGTTTCTTTAGATTTTCTGACAGCTTTTAAGTTAGGAATTAAACTTACTATTAATAATATTAATATGATAACACCTAAAACAATACTCACGATTGATCACCACCATGTCTATTTTTGGCAAGCCACTCCCAAATATATCCAGCGAGAATACCTAAGATGAGACCGACGATTATGCCTACCTTCAGTGCGGAAAATAAGGCACTTACAATTAAAGAAATAAGTAATGCTATAGGAATTGTAACCCCGAACTTATACTTTCTTTCAGGAGAATTAACGATGGAAAAGAGAGCGTAGTATAAGATACCAAATACAACGATAACAAGTATACTTTTAAATATTAATTGCATAATCGAGCTATCAGAGCTACTAAAATAATTTAAAACGAAAAACAATACACCAAAAATAACAGATAACGTAAGTGTACGTTTCATTAACTGTTGATTCATAAATAACTCCTTTGAATTAAAATCTCAAGAGAATTATAACACAAAATAACCTATAATCAGTGATTTATCGATTTCGCAAAGTTTCACTGTCATATTGGTGATGATCATTTAAATAAGCATAAAATAGTCCAAGGATTAAACCGCCACCGATGTAGTTACCAATGCCAGCACCTAATAAGTTGACGACAGCAGGTATCAATGACAATGTATTGCTTTGATATATGAGTCCACCTGCGAAAAGAACGGAATTATAAACAACGTGCTCATAACCCATAAATGCAAAAATAGACACACCAAACATCATGACAAACATTTTTGCTAAAATATCATCGATTTGCATAGCGATAACTAAAGAAATATTGATAAAAAAGTTAGCAAAAATGCCTTTGATGAGGATAGCAAAAAAGCCTGCAGTCAATGTTTTGTGTTCAATGGTAGCTTCAAGTTGCGCAAACATTTCTGGTGTCATTACGTCGGAACCGCGTAATATAAGGAAAAATATGACACCACCTAACACATTACCTATGAAACACAAGGTAAAAATTTTTAATACGCGAATTGGATTTATGACGCGATAGTAGAGTCCAACTGTAAAATACATAAAATTACTCGTCAACAATTCTGAATTGGTAAAGAGAATTAATACGAGGGCGAAGCTAAATGCAACAGACGCTATTAAATTTGTAGCTCCAGCAGGTATTTGTGCATCCAATGAAGCTCTTATTAGTAATACAAAGACAGTAATTACACCTAAAATAAAACCAGCCATAATTGCACGAAGTAAATAACGTTTGAAATAAAAACTTTGAAGTACGTCCTTGGTTCTAATAGTATCGACTACATGATTAATCCAAGCTTTACCATAAAAAACTTTATCCCATTTTATGTTCTTTTCATTCAATGTTTTGTCCTCACTTTCTTGGAATAAGCATAAGTATACTATGATATCTTTGCTTTGTGAATAAATTCACAAAAAATACTAAAGTAGTGATTCAATGAGGTATAGAAGAAAGCTAAATAAAGCACTATTTTCACAAAATATTTAGGATATTCTTAACTTAAGCTTAGTTATCTCAATAATAAGTTTAAAATTAAATCTTAAACTTAAAGTAAAGTGATATACTAAAACAATGCATTTGCAAAATAAAATTAATCAATTAATAAAAAAGACTTTGCTTTTTATTCTAAAATCGCATACAATTAGTTACGGGAAATGTAAGCCCTTACAAAAACCAAAATAATTGTTTTAATTTTTTGAATTTATAGTATAATAACGACATAATAAGTGAATTTACAATTACTTATATTTGAATGAGATGGGGTTTGAAAGATGAATGAGAATAACGAATTACAAAGGGGACTAGGTGCACGTCAAATGCGTATGATTGCACTAGGTGGAACAATTGGTGTAGGTCTCTTTATGGGAGCGACAAGTACTATAAAATGGACTGGGCCATCCGTAATATTTGCATATTTAATTGCAGGTATTTTCTTATTTTTAGTTATGAGAGCAATGGGAGAAATGGTTTATTTACATCCAACTTCAGGTTCTTTTGCTAACTTTGCAAGTGATTACATACATCCGGTAGCAGGTTATTTAACGGCATGGAGTAATATATTCCAGTGGGTAGTAGTTGGTATGAGTGAGGTAATAGCAGTTGGAGAATATATGAACTATTGGTTCCCAGACTTACCTCAATGGATTCCAGGTGTTATTGTAGTTTTATTATTAGCAGGTGCGAACTTAGTATCTGTAAAAGCATTTGGTGAGTTTGAATTTTGGTTTGCAATGATTAAAGTAGTAACAATTATATTAATGATTGTTGCTGGTTTCGGATTAATTTTCTTTGGGCTTGGAAACGGTGGCGAAGCAATTGGACTTTCTAATTTATGGTCACATGGTGGATTCTTCCCGAATGGTTGGGTAGGTTTCTTCTTTGCACTTTCAATTGTTATCGGTTCATACCAAGGTGTGGAACTTATCGGTATTACAGCTGGTGAAACTAAAGATCCACAGAAAAATATTAAGAGTGCAGTAAATGGTGTTATCTGGCGTATACTAATTTTCTATATTGGTGCGATTTTCGTAATCGTAACTGTTTATCCTTGGGATGAGTTAGGTAATATCGGTAGTCCATTCGTAGCAACATTTGCTAAAGTAGGTATTACATTTGCAGCTGGTCTCATCAACTTTGTAGTGTTAACTGCAGCGATGTCAGGTTGTAACTCAGGTATCTTTAGTGCAAGTCGTATGACGTTGAATTTATCTCAAAAAGGTATGTTGCCTAAATTCTTTACGAAAGTAATGAAAAATGGTGTGCCAGTATGGACAGTAGTAGCAATCGCAGTAGGTATCTTAATCGGTGCATTATTAAATGTAATTCTACCTTTATTTATTAAAGGTGCTGATAGTGTATTCGTTTATGTATATAGTGCATCTATATTACCTGGTATGGTACCGTGGTTTATGATATTAATCAGTCATTTGAGATTTAGAAAAAATCATCCTGAAGAAATTGAAGGGCACCCTTTCAAAATGCCAGGTGGTGCGTTCACGAACTACATTACAATGGCATTCTTTATCATGGTATTGATTGGTATGTTATTTAATAAAGAAACTGTAGTTTCTGTAGTAATTGGTATCGTATTCTTATCATTTATGACGCTGTTCTTTTTTATTAAAGGCTATCATAAATTAAGCAAAGATCAACAACTTTAAAAATTTATAAGATATGAGGACTTATCCAGTTAATGGATGAGTCCTTTTTTGATGAAAATACGCATTTATTCGATTATATTTACAAGTCTTATCGTATTAAGCTATTTGAATTCAATGATTTCTTTATAGTCTATTCATAATTTGCTAATGCTTAGTTTACAAAAAATTAACGTTATTAAAATGTTCACTCAAAACTCGTGATTTAAACTAGATATGTAGCATGATAATACATATTTTAAAGGAGTTATTAATTTATGAAAATCTTCAATAGGTTAGCAACTATTTCTGTAGCAAGTGCAATTGTGGCTGGAACTGCATTGGGGAGTGCACAACCAACGTTTGCGTCTGGTGGTGTAGAAACAGCGAATCAAAATGATAACGTATCCTATATGGGAAATACTAAGAATCCTAAAAATGTCATCTTTTTAGTTGGTGATGGTATGGGTCCTTCATATAACGCAGCATACCGTTATTTTGCAGATAAACCAGAAACAAAAGAAATGGACAAGACAGCATTTGATAACTTTTTAGTAGGGAACCAACGTACGAATCCTAAAGATCCAAAAGAAAATGTTACAGATTCTGCAGCAGGTGCTACAGCGTTTAGCTCAGGACATAAAACATATAATGGTGCAATAGGTGTCGATGAAAACAAACAAAAAGTTAAAACTGTATTAGAGCAAGCTAAAGAAAATGGTAAATCTACAGGACTTGTATCTACAGCAGAAATTACCGATGCAACACCTGCAGCATATGCGTCACATGTTGACCATCGTGACAAAAAAGATGAAATTGCACAACAATTTTACAATGACAGAATCAATGGCCAACATAAAGTAGATGTATTACTTGGTGGTGGTGCAGAGTATTTTGGTAAAGAAAATGGCGATTTAACGAAGAAATTCAAAAAAGATGGTTATGATGTGGTGAAAAATAAATCACAAATGCAAAATTCTAAGAGTAACCAAATATTAGGTTTGTTTGCAGATAATGACATGCCTCTACAAATTGATGCTCCTAAAAAGAATCCAAAACTAGTTGATATGACAGATACTGCAATCAATAAATTGAAACAAAATCAAAAAGGTTTCTTCTTAATGGTAGAAGGTGCTTCAATTGATAAATCTGGTCACCCGAATGATATTACTGGTGTAATGTCGGAGATGCAAGGTTTCGAAAAAGCGTTTGATTATGCAACAACATATGCAAAAGAAAACCCAGATACACTTATCGTCGCTACTGCTGACCATTCAACAGGTGGTTTATCAATTGCAAAAGGTAAAGATTATGTTTGGAACCCAGACGCAATTCATTCAATGAAACATTCTGGTGCATACATGACTAAACAAATTGCAAGTGGTAAAGATGCAGCTAAGGTTATCAAAGATGGTTATGGTTTCGAAGTGAAACAAGACCAAATTGATAAAATCAATGAAGAAGCTAAGAAAGTAAGAAAACTTGATGAAGAAGACAAAGCATATAAAGATGCATATCAAAAACTTCAAGATGCTGTTCAAAAACCAATTAATGATGAATCTAATACAGGTTGGACAACTTACGGTCATACAGGGGAAGACGTAAATACTTACGCATTTGGTCCTGGTAGTGACAAATTCCACGGCAATATTGATAACACAGATAATGCTAAAAATATCTTTGATTTTTTCCAAAATAACCAACAATAATCAAATGAGTACTGACAGACCGGGACAATCATTTTGTCTCGGTTCTTCTATACTAAAATATGTAATTAAAAAAGACACTTTCGTTCGTATGGCATACAATGCCATATCTTAGTACGAAAGTGTCTTTTTTAATAGATGTATTAATGTTTAAAGCGGATATTTGAAAGATGTTTGCGATAATTATCGAGTGCCATTTTAGATTGTGTAATGGAATCCAAAGCACTTTGATAATTTAAGGCGATATAACGGTAATATAATATATCTACTGTAAATAGTTGAGCAAACAAAGATGTTGTCGCTGCCATGCGTAATTCATTTTCATCAGTTTGACCATAAATGATAGTATAATCAGATATTTTAGCAACCGGATTATCATTTGAACTAGAGATTGTGATTATAGGCACACTATAATCTGAAGCAACTTTCGCCATTGATTGCATTTCACTATGATTGCCTTGATTAGTTACAAAAATAATACAGTCGCGCTCATCATGTGTTGCTAATGTTGACATGAATAAATGTGTTTCTTGTATAAGTCGCACATTGAGTCCAATGCGTGATAATTTTTGAAATAAATCCGTCACAATAACAAGAGACGCGCCATAGCCAAAAAGAAAAATAGTACGTGAACGTTTCATAGTATCACAAATATGATCAATACATTGATCGTCAATGTGATTGGAGACAAAGTTCATTGTGTCTGTGGCACGAGACAGCATCTTGTTTTTAAGTGTTGTCACAGATTCATTATCAACGAGTTCAAGATGACTATTGTTAATAGCATCATCTGGCATATAGCGTGAAATTGCTATTTTAAGGTCTTGAAATCCCTTGTCTGTAATCTTTTTACTAAATCTTACGATAGAAGCTGTACTAGTATCTATTTCGTTTGATAAGTCTTGGACAGACATATTTATGATTTTATGTGGTGTATTTAATATAAAATCTGCTATCTTCTTTTCGCTTTTGGTTAATTGTTTATAATTACTGTCAATTTTATAGAGTACGTTGGTCATAATTAATCACCTAAAGTATCAGATTCTCGCATTGTCTTGGTTGTCCCAAAGAGATAGGTGAATGCGAAGCCACCTGCATATGCTGCGATTAGTCCTGCAATGTAGCCTAAATACATATGATCTGAAATCAATGGCAATAGTGAAATTCCACTTGGACCAATTGCTGTTGAACCAATATGTCCGATGCCGCCAATAACAGCGCCTCCGATACCACCACCAATACATGCAGTGATAAATGGTTTGCCTAGAGGTAAAGTGACACCATAAATTAAAGGTTCGCCAATCCCTAAAAATCCGATTGGTAGTGCACCTTTAATGGTATCTCTTAATGTCGTATTCTTACGACATCTTACCCAAAGTGCAAGAGCAGCACCTACTTGTCCAGCTCCAGCCATAGCAGCAATTGGAAGTAAGTATGTCGCGCCTGTTTGATTAATCATCTCTATATGAATAGGCGTAAACATATGATGTAATCCTAACATAACTAATGGTAGGAAGAATGCCCCAATAATAAATCCACTAAAAACGCCCCCAATATCAATGATGCCATTGATGACATGTACAAGTCCATCAGAAACAAATCCTGCTAAAGGCATAAAGATAAAGATAGTTAATAAGCCGATGATCAATAATGTGATGGTTGGTGTAACTATGATATCAACCGCATTTGGAACAACTTTATGTAGACGTTTTTCAACGATACTTAGTAACCAAACTGCGAAGATGACACCGATAATTCCACCTTGACCAGGTTGAAGGGGTTCACCAGTAAAAATATTGGTAATCATATTTTTATCTGTTAGTCCCGTCAATAATGTAGTACCACCAATAACGCCACCTAAACCAGGAGTTGCTCCGAATTCTTTTGCAGCGTTAATACCAGTGAATATAGCAAGGTAAGCGAGCATTCCATCTTTAATAACGCCGAAGACAGTAACAAGTTGTGTAATCCAGTCTCCTGAGATAGTGCCAGCGGTTAATAGGTTATTTAACACTGCAGCAATACCACCAATCAAACCGGCACCTATAAATGCTGGAATGAGTGGTATGAAAATATTAGCGATAGTTTTTAGTAATTTATTAAATTTTCCACGCTTTTGCTTGTTTTGGAATTCATATTTGTTTTTCTGTGCTTGTGCTTCAGCGTTTGCACGATAATTTTTTGAATGATGTGTAATTGTTTCACCTAGACCGACACCACTCAATGTTGACATATGTGCTGCAACTTTATTGACGGTTCCAGGGCCGACAACAACTTGAAGTCGTTCATCTTTAACAACACCCATAACGCCTTGTATTGATTTTAGTTGTTCGTAATTCACTTTGCCTTCATCAATCAGTTTAATTCTAACTCGTGTCATACAATTGATGATACTTTCAATATTTTCCATACCACCGACAGCTTCAATAATATTTTCGGCTAATACTTGTTCTTTTGTCATGCAATGACCTCCTTTGATTAATGATAGATATTTATTCGTTTTATTTTCAAAATGAATTAAAACTGAATGGCTTTTTTGATGATGTTATCATTATCATTCAGTCTTGTTACTGCTTCTGATTTGCCAATATTACATATATGCATAACGACAGCGACTTTTAAATTCTGGTCAGCAGCGTTATACAGTTGTTGAGCCTCTGTAAATGTCGTATCACATATATCTTGAATAATTCGTATTGAACGATCGACTAGTTTTTCATTTGAGGCTTTAACATCAACCATCAGGTTACCATAAACTTTACCTACACCAACCATAGTTAAAGTAGAAATCATGTTAAGGATGAGCTTTTGAGCAGTGCCTGACTTCAAACGTGTGGATCCGGTTAATACTTCTGGACCTACATTCACTTCGATTGGATACTGTGCTAATTGGCTGATTTCTGTATGAGTATTACATGAGATAGAGACTGTATGTGCATCTACCGAAGTTGCGTATTTTAAACCGCCTTTTACATAAGGAGTTCTACCACTGGCAGCTATACCGATGACCACATCATTATGATTGAGATGTAACTGTGCTAAATCACTTTGTGCAAGAGATTCGCTATCTTCAGCGCCTTCGACTGCAACGGTCATAGCCTTTTGTCCACCAGCAATTAAGCCAATGATTTCATCTGGAGTTGTATTAAATGTAGGTACGCATTCTGCTGCATCAAGTACGCCTAAACGGCCACTCGTGCCTGCACCAATATAAACTATACGGCCGCCAAGGTTAAACTGTTTCGTTGTCATATGTATGACATCAGCTAGTTGAGGTAAGATGGATTTTATTTGCTGAGGTACTTTTTGGTCTTCAGCATTCATTGTTTCTAAAGCTTCAAGAATCGTCATTTCATCTAATTGCATTGTGGCGTCATTTCTTGCTTCTGTAATTGAATTGTTCATAGTTCAACTCCTAGAAATTATATTAAATTCAAATGTATCATTCGGACGTAAACATTCAAGCAGTGGTAAATCATGCGTCTCGACATGACCTACAATATTGACATGTGGATGTTGTGGTAATGGTTGTTTAATCAATTGTAATTCACCTTGGTAACGACCATTGAGCTGATTATCAATGGTTATGTCACCGTACGTTCGCATACGGATGTAGTTAGGCTGTAGACTAAATTGACAATAATGACGTGATTCTTGTGAGCGTATCACATGTTCAGGATTGTCCACGCGTACAGTGTGCTGATATTGTAAAATATATTCACACTGTTGATCATATAAATCAATCGCTAACTTGAAGTGCCTGTCTCTTAAAGCTGCTATTAATTTTTGCGCTTGCTCTGCTTCAAAGTATGGATCTCCAATTAAGACGTGTTGCGTATGATGATCTAGTAATAATTGTCCACTAACAATAGGGTGTATGTCGCGGGTTGCTTCAATCGTTGGAAGGCCTTTATAAAGTGGTCCTCTCTTTGTTGTACCAACAATAAACCCATATATGTCAGCATTGTGGTTATATTTTAAAATGAGTCTATTCTGTGAATTAACATACGAAGCGGTTAAGCCTGTATCTGGTCGAGGATAGTAATTATGACAATAACATAAGCGTTGGAAATCATTTAATTGCGCTTTGAGTTGACAGAGTAATGATTCGGATAAAATACTTGCATTTAAACAACATTGAAAACCGTTGTCGACAATTTCACGAATAATTTCAATAGAAGTACTGTGGTCAATACGAATAATAAATGCAGCAGATGTATATTGTTTTAAAAATTGAAAGAAAGAACGATTGAGTAGTGAAGGATTGATATCAATCATATAGGTAAGCGAATCGTTTGATAAATAGTCTAAAAGTTCTCCTAAATAGCTATATTTAGTACTTTCATCTTCTTCCGGTATTTGAACCGAAGTGAAAATCGTTGAATACCCCAAATCAACCATTTGCCTGATATATGTTTTGTTTATTGGTTTTCCTAAGTAAATTGAGAAGCCATGCATAGATATCACTCCCTTATTCCATGATCTGTAATCGGTTTCATTGTACAATACATGAAATACTATTACAATTTCAAATTTCTTAAATGTATAAATAGTAATATTGTTACAGAAAATATAAAAGTTGTTGATGAATGCGAAGCAATCTATGTTGAATGGTATCAATATGTTTAGTGGTATTGCCAACAGTCAATTCGTCGATAGGGTTATCAATTTGTTCAGAAAGAAATACGTAATAATTATAGTGAAAGAGTGACATATGTCTGAGGTTCAAATCATTAAAAGCATTATACTCTGATTCAACAAATGTATGAACAGCGGTTTTATATTGTGGTTTATGCCTATGATTTGTGACATAACCGAATTTAAATACTTCTATTAAATTGATGAGTTTAGCAATACGTTTTTCTAAATCGTGGAGTTCTAGCTGATACATATAATCTTCCTTTCATTGAGGATATTTCGATGCAATATGTAATTATAGGTTAAGAGGCAAATCAAATTACTTTTTATTTGGAAGTTTGGAAAATTAAGTAGATAAGGTAAAAGTTGGAAAGTGTAATAGGATGTGTCCAAAGTGGGTTATTTAACTTTCTATACTATAAATTAGAGTAGCTAACGAGAAGAGGAGGACAGCTTAATGTTCTAAAAATCCAACTGAAGACTAGAGCTCAGTTGGATTTGAAAATTGCTGGTAATTATTAACGGTAATGTCTTGCGTCTTAATTGTCTTGCCAAATGAGTATGAAATATCATGTATATCAACAATTGGTATTTCATTCGTCTTGCCAAGTCCAATTTCAAAAATAACAGCTTTCCATAGACCTTCTTCGCAAAGTAAGCCAATAAAAATTACATTTTCGGTTACGATAGTTGAATGATTAGCGTATTCCATCGCCATGACATTTCTTTCGGTACAATAGATAAGTATATCTGAAAAAATATTTGGTAAATTTGCGTGTTCACTATGATCAAATTTAATATAACGATCTAGTTTTTTTAACGAACGCCTCATTTTGGTATATGGTAAATTTAAACATTTTTTTATAATTGCATTAATTTCTTCTTTATAAGGTAATGTCGAATAAGATTGACTTTCGTTGAGTACGAGAAATAAGGCGGACAGTTGGTGCTCAGTTAACTCTATTTCATAACTATTCGGTGCTTCTTGTAATTGATAACCACCAAGTTTACCGTGTTTTGCAAGGATTTTAACGCCTTGATCTTCTAAATCCTGGATATCACGTAAAATTGTACGTTTCGAAACATTTAAGTCTGTTGCCAATTCTGACGCGGTAATTTGTCTATTCTCTTGAATGGCTAAGACAAGTTTGTTTTGTCTTTCGCGTTTATTCATTTAGAAAGTCACCTCCCGAATGATTACATATTACATTTATTATATCATAAAAGTGACAATGACGACATTTAGAACAAGAAATTTGAATTTTTTAAAGAAAACGCTTACATTATTGCGTGTCATATGTTAATATAGATTTAGTAACAAGGGGATAGCGAATAGATGGCAAAGGGGTAGGCTATTACATATAGTTTTGTTTACATCTATTTGTTCGAGTTACGAATCAAACATCTTCAATATTTATTACTTACTTTCCTTTCTATTTAACCGATTAGCGACGCTAATCGGTTTTATTTTATTCGGTACAAAAATGAGCGATATTAAATAATGTTATATGATAAAATAAAACAAATTATACATAATAGTTTTTCAATATTTATATAAACAAAGAGGTGTAACTTAAATGGAAAGAACGCAATTAATGCAAATAGATGATGCTGTTAATGCATGGCTTGAAACACTTGATGAAATTATCCCCAAGCTCATAAATGATATGGTTACGACTACTAAGCAAAATAGATTTGACTTAGTTACAAATGTAGACAAGACAATTCAGCAACATTTCGAACGATTTTTGAATCAACATTTTCCAAGCCATCAGTTGTTTGCCGAGGAAAAATTGAACAATGACATAAATGCTAAACAAGGACATGTTTGGATAATGGATCCTATTGATGGTACGACGAATTTAGTTAAGCAGCAAGAAGACTATTGTATTATACTTGGGTATTTTGTTAATGGAGAACCAGTATTATCTTACATATATGACTACCCTCATGGCCAACTCTATAAAGCCATAAAAGGATATGGTGCATATGTTAATGGCAAAACGTTACACGAACCAGAAATGCTTGAATTGAAAGATGCGATTGTCTCATATAATCCTTTAGTGATTAACGATGCCACGATTAGCGATTTGAATGCAGCAACTTTCGGTTATAGATGTATTGGTTCATGTGGATTGGATTCTATGAGAGTTGTTAAAGGACAATTTGGTGCACATGTTAACACAAATCCTAAGCCTTGGGATATTGCAGCTCAGTTTTTATTTGCTAGTGAATTAGGTTTGAAAATGACTTCCTTAAATAATGAACCGTTAGATTTTTCAACGGCGGGTCCATTTATTATTAGTAATAAGGGTTGCCATGCTGACATGTTAGCAATCTTGAATGCAGGCGATGGCTATAAGAAATATTAAGTTAATAACTTTTATTAATTAAAAAAAGAATAGGTCTAAAGCACTATGTCATAAATTTTTTATTACTATATAATGTAATATTAAATAGAGTATAAAATTGAATAAAGAAATGGAGAATGATAATAGTGAATCGTTCTGATAAAAAAAGAAAGATGGGTTTACCAGCTAAAATCTTTTTATGGTTTTTTGGAATCTTAGCGTTGTTAGCATTAGTTGCAGTTATTTATTTAGGATTTAAAATTTTCTCAGTTGGGGGAGCGATACACAATCCTTTAAATAGAGATAAATCTGAACTTAGAGATAAAAAAGTGAATTTAAATGATGGTGATCCTTTTACGATTGCATTGTTTGGTGTCGATTCAGATGCTAAAAGAGCAGCTGATGGTGGTGGACAACGTAGTGATACCATTATGGTGTTATCAGTAAATCCGGAAAAGAAAACAACTGAAATTGTGAGTATTCCGAGAGATACACAAGCTGATATCGTAGGTAAAGGGACAACAGAGAAAATCAACCATGCTTATGCATATGGTGGTCCTGATATGGCAGTGAAATCTGTTGAAAAATTATTGAATGTACCAATCGATCATTATGCAACTATAGATATGGATGGTATGAAAGACATGATTGATACATTTGGTGGCATTACAGTAACAAGTAATGCAACATTCTCATTCCATGGTTATCACTTCACACAAGGTGAAAAGACTGAAATGGACGGTAATGAAGCGATGGCGTTTATTAGAAGTCGTAAAGAAGATGGTGCGGGTGGAGACTTTGGTAGACAAGAACGTCAACAACTTGTAATTCAAGGTTTAGCAAATAAATTAACAGGCATAAGCTCTGTAACACATTTTAATGCTTTGATGAATCATGTTGAAGATAATGTGAAAACAGATTTAACTATCGGTGAATTAAACACAGTAAGAAGTAATTATAAAAATGCGAACGACAATGTTCATAGACATCAACTAGATGGTCAAGGTGGCATTCAAGACGATGGATTGTACTATTTCGTACCAAGTGAAAGCTCACTGAGCGAAATTGAATCTAGTATTAAAGACAACTTAGGAATTTAATTTTTAAAGACTCTGTAAATTGCGTTTCGCAAATACAGAGTCTTTTTCTAATGCAGTGATTAAAGGTAACTACTATATAATAATTAATGAACAGTGCAAATTAAATATGGAACTATTTAATTAAAAGTGGGTAAATATAATAGAAAACCTTAACATTTCTTCAAAATACCTATACAATATAAAGTAACATTATCTTGAAAAAGTGTGGGGCTTTTTAGATGTAATGTTATCAAACATCTTAAGAAGTTAAATGCATGGGCAAAACAAATATAAAAGCAGGGGTGAAGAAGATGCAAGAACATTTAATTGTCTCATTAGATGGCAAAGATTATCTTGTTGAACCTGGAACAAATTTATTAGAATTTATTAAATCTCAAGATACGTTTGTTCCTTCAATATGTTATAACGAATCACTTGGTCCAATTCAAACATGTGATACATGTACAGTGGAAATTGATGGTCAAATGCAACGCGCATGTAGTACAACAATCGACAAACCAATGATTGTACATACTCAAAATGACAAAGTACAAACGAGTCAAAAAGAAGCATTAGATCGTATCTTAGAGAAACACATGTTATATTGTACAGTTTGTGATTATAACAACGGAGATTGTGAAATTCACAATACAATGGATCAGTGGGGCTTAGAACATCAAACATACGAATATAAAGAGAAACCATATGAAAAAGATTACGGTCCATTTTATCGTTATGATCCAAACCAATGTATCTTATGTGGTCGTTGTGTAGAAGTATGTCAAGATGTGCAAGTTAACGAAACGTTGACTATAGACTGGGAACGCCAACAACCACGTGTTATATGGGATAATGATACTTCAATCAATGACTCATCATGTGTTGGATGTGGCCAATGTGCAACTGTTTGTCCATGTAACGCAATGATGGAAGTCAATATGGAAGGTAACGCTGGTTATATGACAGACTTAGAACCAGGTTCATTAGCGGCGATGATTGATTTAACGAAAAAAGCGGAACCAGGATACGGTCCGTTATTTGCAGTTTCAGACTCAGAAGCGGCTATGCGTGAAGAACGTATCGAAAAAACAAAAACTGTATGTACATACTGTGGTGTGGGTTGTTCTTTCGATGTTTGGACAAAAGATAGAGAAGTATTAAAAGTTCAACCTCAACATGAATCACCTGCCAATAAAATTTCTTCATGTGTGAAAGGGAAATTTGGTTGGGATTATGTTGATTCAGATGAACGTTTAACGAAGCCTTTAGTACGTAAAAATGGACAGTTTGAAGAAGTAGAATGGGAAGAAGCATTAAGTGTTGTTGCGGATAATTTTAATAAGGTTAAAGCATCACATGGTTCTGATGGCTTAGCGTTCATCTCTTCTTCAAAAGCTACGAATGAAGAATCTTACTTAATGCAGAAATTGGCTAGACAGGTCATTGGTACAAACAACGTGGATAACTGTTCACGTTATTGTCAAGCACCAGCAACAAAAGGTCTATTCAGAACTGTTGGTCATGGTGGCGATTCAGGTTCTATAGAAGATCTTGAAATTGCTGATATGGTTGTATTAATTGGAACAAATACTGCAGAAGCACATCCTGTTATTGCATCTCGTATTAAACGTGGACATAAATTATATAACAATACGCTCAATGTATTCGACATTCGTAAGCATGAAATGGCTGAGCGTGCAGACAACTTTTATCAACCGAAACCAGGTACTGATTTAGTTTGGTTATCTGCAGTGACAAAGTATATTATTGATAATGACTTACATGACAAAGCATTTATTGATGAGTGGGTAAATAGTTTTGATGAATATTATAAATCATTAGAACCTTATACAATGGCATTTGCCGAAGAAACTACAGGTATTGCTCAAGAAGCGTTAATTGATTTTGCACATCAAGTTGCAGATGCGAAATCTGTTTCAATTGCTTGGGCGATGGGCGTAACGCAACAAGATATTGGTAGTGATACGTCAACTGCAATTTCTAATTTATTGTTAGCTACAGGAAACTATAGAAAACCAGGTTCTGGTGCATATCCACTACGTGGACATAATAACGTTCAAGGCTGTAGTGATATGGGTAGTATGCCTGATCAATTCCCAGGCTACCAAAAAGTTGTAGATGACGAAATTAGAGCTAAATTCGAACGTGAATATGGCGAAGCATTACCAAGCAAAGTTGGTAGAGATAATCATCAAATGATGGAAGGCATACACGAAGGTGAAATCGATTCCTTATACCTATATGGTGAAGATACGGGAATTGTCGATTCTAATATCAACTATGTACAAGCAGCATTAGAGAAAGTTGGATTTTTAGTTGTTCAAGATGAGTTCTTTACGTTCACAGCAACGTTTGCAGATGTTGTGTTACCAGCAAGTCCTTCACTTGAAAAAACTGGAACATTTACCAATACAGAGCGTCGTATCCAACGTTTATATCAAGCTTTAGAGCCTAAAGGCGATTCTAAACCTGACTGGGAAATTATCCAAGCAGTAGCCAAATCATTAGGATATGATTGGGGCTACACACATCCAAGTGAAATAATGGATGAAATTGCTAGAGTTACACCACTTTATTCAGGTGTAAGTTACGACAGACTTGAAGGGTATAATAGTTTGCAATGGCCAGTTGCTGAAGATGGTACAGATGAGCCAACGCTATATCTTAATGGATTTAATTTTGAAGATAAAAAAGCGAATTTCTATCCACTGACATTTGATAACTTCTTTAAAGTAAATGAAGAGTATGACTTACATGTAAATAATGGTCGTTTACTTGAACATTTCCATGAAGGTAATATGACTTATAAAGTACCTGGACTTGAATACAAAGTGCCGAATGCTTTCGTTGAAGTATCACCAGAACTTGCCGAAGATAGAGGGATTCATGAAGGTGCTGAAATTAAATTGATTTCGGAAACTGGAGAAGTAGAACTCGTTGCTCACGTAACAGATAGAGTAAAAGGCAAAGAAATTTATATTCCATTAAATAATAATGCGATGGCAAATGGTGATCATGGTGCAATTAATCTATTAACAAATAGTGATGTAGATAAAGATACGGATACACCATCTTATAAACGTACAAGTTGTCGTATGGAAGTGAAAACACGTAGAGGTAAATCGCCGTTAAATCCTACAAACTTCCGTGTGAATAAGCAACGTCAACCACAGTATAGTGTACGTGTTGAAGATAAATGGAAACGTGAAGATTACACATTCCCAGGAAGTCAGGTGAATAAATAATGGCTGAAAGAATAACGAATATTAAACGTATGCACAAATCAGAGGAGCAAGTTAAACAAGAGAGTTTAGCAGAAGTAACCGATGCAATTGCAGCGAACAAGGATAGTATTCTAAAAGCAATCAATCTTATTAATACTTTAGATGATGCGAAAATTTTAGATGCAATGTCTGGTGCAGTTAAGAGTAGAGGCGTTATTGCGAATAAATTCTCTGTAGAGTTAAACAAAGAGCAGTATACTGGATTAATTTCGAACATGGCCTCCTTGGTATTCTTACTTGGCGATTTAGATGTTGATGATTTAACGACGATGTTGAATAAAGTTAACAAAGGACTTAGTGTTGCGAATAAAGCGAATCCTAATCAAAAAACATCTATTACTGGTTTAATGAGTATCTTAAAAGATGACGAAATGAATCGTAGCTTAACGTATATGCTAAATATGTTAAGAGGTATGTCGAGAGATTCTTAAATTGAATATTAAGTTCAAGGTTTTTAAATAGTTTTATAATTAAAAAAGCGGTATATGTATTTGAGTGAGTTTTAGAAAACAAATGTAATGCATTTGTTTTCTGACTCACTCTTTTTGTTGTTTGAAAAATGACATATTGAATCCATGACAAATGTGATACAATTTCTATTATTGGAGTTAAATTTATACTAAGTTTAGAGCAAGGAGTGGAAGGCGTATCAATCCGAAAATAATAAAAATCATGGCTATCATCTCGAATGTATTTTTACTCATTGGCATTGTACTGTTAGCAACGATGCATATGGTAATGGCAATAACGATGTTTGTTGTTTCCTTAGCGATTAGTTTAATGATATTTAACACGCTATTTAGAGATAGAAAAGCAATGAAAATTATAATTAATGTTTCATTTGTAATTGTCCTCATCGCTATCATTATTGCGTATATTACGTTAACCAAATAGCAAAAATTAAGGAGATTCCACATAATGAATGACAATATCAAACGTAAAATGCCATTGTTTATAATTATCCTCATTGCTATGATATTTGCTGTGTTATTCATAATTAATGAAACACATCTTTTTGATAATCAAAAAACACATACTTTTAATGAAGCGGTAGAGAAACAAGTTGGAGCAGGTACATTAAATATGACAGAGAAAGATGGTCAATTTGTAGAAGCGTCAAAGACTGATGTGAAAAATGCAATGGCTGTCGACAGTGATAAAGGCAACTTAAATCATATGGATATTTCGGAAAAAGTACCTATGTCTGAACAAGAGCTCAATGACATGTTGAAAGATAAAGGGATTTTAAAAGGCAAAGGTAAGACATTTTTAAAAGCGCAAGATAAATATGAAGTTAATGTTATTTATCTTGTAAGTCATGCTTTAGTTGAGACGGGCAATGGTAAATCTGAACTGGCAAAAGGTATCGAAGACAAAGGTAAGAAATATTATAATTTTTATGGCATTGGCGCATTTGACGAGAATGCTGTTCATACAGGTAGTAGCTATGCTAAAAAACAATCTTGGACTTCACCAGAGAAAGCGATTATGGGTGGTGCGAAATTTGTCAGAAATAATTATTTTGAAAATAAGCAACTCTCGTTATACCAAATGAGGTGGCATCCGTCATCTCCCGGAGAACATCAATATGCTAGTGATATTGAATGGGATGAGAATATCGCTACATTTATGAAGTTGTACTATGATAAACTTGGTATTAAGAAAGATCATGTTAACAAAGATTATTACTTATAGTGAATATATGATAATGCAACATGCGGATAGATTGAAGTAATACATTAAGACAAGAATAGCGAATTTGGAGTGAATTAAAGATGAAAATAGCAATCATCGGTGCTGGTATAGGTGGATTAACAGCAGCTGCATTATTGAGCGAACAAGGGCACGACGTTAAAGTGTTTGAAAAAAATAATGAAGTTACTGAAGTGGGTGCAGGTATCGGCATTGGCGGCAACGTTATTGATAAATTAGGAAATCATGATTTAGCAAAAGGGATTAAAAATATTGGACAAGTCATTGATATAATGGAAATATTAGATGACAAAAACAATGTACTCAGTAAGGCTAAATTAAAGAAATCTACAATTAATTTAACTATGACACGCCAAAGCTTAATAGATGTCATCCAGTCATATGTACCTGAATCTACTATTTATACAAATCATCAAGTGACGCATATAGATAATGGTGCAATGAAGGTAACTGTACATTTTAGTGAACAAGCACCAGAAGCATTTGATTTATGCATTGGAGCCGATGGTTTACATTCAATTATTAGACAATCAGTTGTTCCAAACAGTAAATCAATCTATCAAGGTTATACGGTCTTTAGAGGTTTAGTAGATGACGTAGATATTAAAACAGATAATATTGCAAAAGAATATTGGTCACCAAAAGGTCGCGTAGGGATTGTACCATTATTGAATAACCAAGCGTATTGGTTTATTTCTATTAATGCTAAGGAAAATGATGCAAAGATGCGTGCGTATGGGAAACCACATTTACAAGCACGATTTAATCATTTTCCAAATGAAGTAAGACAAGTGTTAGACAAACAGAGTGAAACGGATATCTTATTACATGATATCTATGATTTACAACCATTAAAATCATTTGTTTACCAACGTGTGATATTGCTAGGCGATGCAGCACATGCAACTACACCAAATATGGGACAGGGCGCAGGACAAGCAATGGAAGATGCTATTGTTTTAGCGAATTGCTTGCAGGCTTACCCATTTGAAGCTGCATTGCAACGTTATGATAAACTACGTGTACAACATACTAAAAAAGTAATAATGCGTTCAAGAAAAATTGGTAAAATAGCCCAAAAACGTAATAAGCTTGTTGTAGCTGGTAGGAATTTATTGGCTAAGGTGATACCAAACCGTCTTGTTGCTGGTCAGACAAAATTCTTATATAAATCAAAAAGTAAATAATAGATATTTAGATAAAATAAACCTCGGGTTGCGTGATGATACGCAACTCGAGGTTAATTACTTTTATTGCTATTTGAGCAATGATTCGCATTGTTGAACAATGATTAATTCACAATGAATTTAGGTGTTTGATTATTTAGCTTGCTGATTGTGTCATTAGCTACAATTTTAGACATCATATCGCGTGATTCGAATGTAGCGTTACCAATATGAGGTGTTAAGACAACATTATCTAACGATTTAAGCGTATCGTTTATTTCAGGTTCAAATTCATAAACATCTAATGCTGCACCTTCTATGACTTTATCTTGTAGAGCCTTTACAAGTGCTTGTTCATGAACAATAGGCCCTCTAGATGCATTTATAAGGTAACTCGTAGGCTTCATCATTTCCAATTGTTTCGTATCAATTTGATGATGCAAACTTGGACTATATGCTGCATTTATAGTTACAAAATCTGAATGTTTGAGTAATGTTTCCAAGTCGACGTATTTTGCGCCGATTTCTCGTTCCTTATCTTTCTTTTGATGTGGACCTGTGTAAAGTACATTCATATCAAATGCTTTCGCGCGTTTTGCAACAGCACCACCAATTTCACCGAGACCAATAATGCCAATGGTTTTACCGGAAACTTCTCTTCCACGGAAAAAGAGTGGCGCCCAACCATCAAAACCGGTTGTTCGACATAACTTGTCACCTTCTGGTATACGTCTCGCTACTGCTAATACAAGTGCGAATGTTAATTCAGCAGTCGAATTTGTTGAAGCTTTTGGTGTATTTGTTACATCAATATTTTGTTTACGTGCATAATCAATATCAACATTATTAAAGCCAGCACCATAATTAGCGATAATTTTTAAATGATCGGCTGCATCAATGATTTCTTGATCCACTGGTGTCGATAATAAACTAATTAAAGCGTCAGCATCTTTGACACCTGCTTTTAAGGTTTCTTTATCTATAATGCCATTGCCTTCATACATTTCAACAGTGTAACCTTGGTCTTTCAATAATTGATATCCTACGTCAGGAACTGGACCTGCAATATAAACTTTTACCATGTTTTATCACTTCCTTTAATATAAAGTATATTAAAATTCATTGGCTCAAACAAATGATACTATTACTTATTTTAAATAGTCTTATATATATTGGTAGGTGCGTGCGTATGATGATAATTGACATTAATTTACGAGTTTCAATCCAACGATGGATAATATGATTAAGGCAATAAAGAAAATACGTTTTGCATTTGTGGACTCGTTATAAAACATCATGCCGATTAATGTTCCACCGGCTGTACCAATACCACTCCATATGGCATATGCTGTGCCCATTGGGATATCATTCATAGCCAATTTAAGTGTGCTAAAACTACAAACAAAGGCAATTGCTAATAAAATGACAAGCCATTTTTTCTTGGTGCGGGTAATTTCATTTAAAATAACTACACCAACTACTTCTAATAAACCAGCGAGTAATAACAGTAACCAAGCCATTATTTTTCAGCCTCCTCTGTAGTTAACTTTAAGCCGATAATGCTAATGACTAATAATAAAATAAGCGCAATTTTAACGCTATTAAACGGATCATTGAATAAAATCATGTCGACGATGACCGTACCTACTGCACCAATACCTACAAAAACGGCATATACAGTACCTACGGGTAACGATTTACATGCAGATATAACTAGAAAGAAACTGATAATGATAACTATAAATGTGCCAATCCAACTCATTAATGAATCAGCTGTATTTAAACCAGTAACCCAGACGATTTCAATGAGACCAGCTAAGATGACTTTAAACCATTGCATGTAATGAACCTCCTTATTTTTAAATAACTATGTAATTTTCTCAAATTATACTTGAATATTCAATAATCAAGGATGCATAAAAAAACCGATCAAGTATGCGCACTTAATCGGTTTAAAAAACATTCAAATGTTAATCATATTAGTTTACGTGGATGTAGCTGTATGAACTTGCTTCACCAGCTGAAATTGTACGTTCACTTACTGAGAATGGTCCACCGTTATAGTTCATTTCAGAAACTGTGATTGAACCATCATTGTTTACACTTTCAACGTATGCTACGTGACCATAACCACCAGCAGTTGATTGTAAAATTGAACCAGCTTCAGGTGAATTATTTACTGTGTAACCTGCAGCTGAAGCAGCTGAAGCCCAGTTATTTGCATTGCCCCAAGTAGAGCCAATGTTACCGCCAACTTTATCGAATACATACCAAGTACATTGACCTGCAGTATATAAGTTAGCACTTGAACCAGTAGATTGTGTGTTATCTTGAGCTGCTGGTTGAGTTTGTTCTGCTGCGTCTGCTTCATTTCCGTGATCTAAACCTACGATTGCTGCACCGATACCTGCTGTTAATGTAGTTGCTGTTACTAATTTTTTCATAATTTAAAAATCCTCCCAAAGATTGTAAATATTTAAATGGCAAATAGTATTGCCTTAATTTTTTAATTTGTAAATTCGATTTGCTTTCAACGACAAGTAATACTCTAACAGAAGAAATCTACTTTGTGTGCAATGTTACGCTTTTGTAAAACAATTAAAAAAACCTCACATATCGTTGTAATAAACGAGATGTGAGGTTACAAATTGGTGTCCGCTCGTAACATATCGCAAACACTGATATTATAAGGTTTTTAGCTTGAAAATGTGATTTTAAAACATTTGATTGTTACAGCTGTTGTAAAGAATCACAAAATTGTGTTTCAAATTATTTTAAGAATCTAATAGATAGTGGTGCTAAATAATCTTCACCATTATATGCTTTTACAGCAGCAATGATTGTAAAGACGATTAATAATACTGTAATCACAGGTACAAGAATAAATCCAATTAATATAATCATAGCAATCGATGAAACAGTAAGCCATATAGTATAAGAAATTAAAAAGTTAAAGTAGTTTTTTCCAGCTCTATCAACAAATGGAGATTCTTCACGTTTAATTAACCAAATGATTAATGGTGCTAGTAAAGGTGCGAAGAAGCTCAATACATAGATTAATGTAGCCATTAATCTCGCATCACTATTAGGTTCTTGATTAAAATTGGATTGATATGCTTGATTTGCTTGTTCATTGAATTGTTCTGTCATAAGGATACAACCTCCTATTTAATGTATTTCACAACATAACTATACCAAAGTTTCTAAATGGTTTATATGCATTTTGAAATTATTTATTTATTTTAAAAAAATGGCTATATTGTATTGTGTATACTTGTTAAAATGTAGTGATGCACTTTTAATAGTGTTAACTAACTATAGCCAGAACATTATGTTTTTAAACGATTGTTTATGAATTTTGGGAATAGGTTATAGTTGATAGTAATGCTAAAAATAGAATACAAAATTTTAATAGAAAGAAGGGTTATTATGAAAATAGCTATCGTAGGTTCAGGGAATGGAGCGGTGACAGCGGCTTTAGATATGTACAGCAAAGGTCATGAAGTAAAACTATATTGCAGAAATCAATCCATGAATAAATTTGATAAAGCAATAGAACAAGGTGGTTTTACCTTTAATAATGAAGGTGAAGAAAGTTTTGTCTCATTTACTGACATAAGTGATGATATGGAATATGTGCTTCAAGACGCTGAAGTTATTCAAATTGTCATTCCATCGTCATTCATTGAACATTACGCGTATACAATGGCGCCTTTTGTTAAAAGTAAGCAACTAATTTTCTTTAATATTGCAGCTTCGATGGGATCTATTCGTTTCATGAATGTGTTAGAAGATAAGCATATTGAGGAAATGCCGCAATTTGCTGAGGCAAATACACTTACATACGGGACACGTGTTAATTTTGAA
Organism: Staphylococcus caeli; assembly: GCF_900097965.1. Lineage (GTDB taxonomy): Bacteria > Bacillota > Bacilli > Staphylococcales > Staphylococcaceae > Staphylococcus > Staphylococcus caeli. The sequence continues at coordinate 102,952 of NZ_FMPG01000003.1, read as the reverse complement.
GAAGCACGCGTAGATTTATCATTAAACGTAAGAAAAGTTCACTTTTCAACATATGATAAAGCTTATTTAAGTGAGGCATTTGATAAAATTGAAGCCCTTTACCCATATATAGTAAAGGAAGAAAGCCTTTGGAAGACAAATCTTGAAAATGGTAACCCAGAAGTACATCCAGGTCCAACTTTACTGAATGTAGGGCGTATAGATTATGCAGATGAATTTGCATTATACGAAGAAGGCATCACAAGACATACTGTTAGACTCTTACATGCCGTCGAATTAGAAAGATTAACATTGGGGCGCAAACTTGGTTTTGAATTATCTACAGCTAAGGAAGCACGTATAGAACGTGGATATTTAGAAAAACAGGATGAAGATGAACCACTCAATCGCTTATTTAATACGAGTCCTGTATTCTCACAAATTAAAGGACCTAACCGTGTGAAAAATCGTTATTTAACAGAAGATATAGCATACGGTTTAGTACTATGGTCTAGTTTGGGACGTGAAATTGATGTCGCAACACCTAATATCGATGCAATTATCGTCATCGCGTCAACGATTTTAGAACGTGATTTCTTCGAAGAAGGGCTAACAATTGATGAGTTAGGTAAAGACAAACTCGGATTAGAATAATTTAATAATGTAAATAGGGGGAATGTGAATGAAAAGGCAACCAACATTTTTAGAATCAATTTCTACAATTGTAGTGATGATTATTATAGTGATTACAGGGTTTGTAGTATTCCATATACCAATACAAGCATTATTAATATTAGCGTCAGCATATGCAGCGATTATAGCTAGACGTGTAGGTCTAAAATGGCAAGATTTAGAAGAAGGCATCACACACCGTTTAGCTACGGCGATGCCTGCAATTTTTATTATATTAGCAGTAGGCATTATTGTAGGGACATGGATGTATTCAGGGACTGTACCAGCTTTAATATACTATGGATTAGAATTTTTAAATCCTAATTTATTTTTAGTATCTGCATTTATCATCTGTGCAATTACTTCTGTCGCAACGGGAACAGCATGGGGGTCTGCATCTACAGCTGGGATTGCGCTTATGGCTATTGCTGCACAATTACATATCACACCAGGAATGGCTGCTGGCGCAATTATAGCCGGTGCGGTATTTGGTGATAAAATGTCACCGCTTTCTGACACTACAAATTTAGCAGCATTAGTTACGAAAGTGAATATTTTTTCACATATTAGAGCAATGGTTTGGACGACCGTACCAGCATCTATTATTGGATTGATTGTTTGGTATATTGCAGGACGACAATTTAGAGGTCAAACGAATACGAGCCAAGTGAATGAGTTGCTAAAAGAATTGTCACATATTTACAATATTAACGTTTTTGTATGGATACCGCTTGTTGTAATTATCGTTTGTTTGCTGTTAAAAATATCAACGGTACCAGCAATGTTAATTTCCAGTTTGAGTGCGATTATTGTCGGTACATTTAATAATGGTTTTAAACTGGTAGATGGATTCAACGCAACTTTTAACGGTTTTAATAAAGATATGATTCCTGCCAGTAGTGGTGAATTAACTAAGAAAGCAATTAGCCTTGTTGAACAAGGTGGTATGATGAGCATGACTGAAATTGTTGTCACGATTTTTTGTGGATATGCATTTGCAGGTATTGTTGAAAAAGCAGGCTGTTTAGACGTGATTTTAGGTAAAATTTCTAAAAATATCAATACTGTTGGACAATTGGTACTTGCAACAGTATTAGGTGGACTCATGATGGTACTAGCTGCAGGCGTTGCTTCTGTAGTGATTATCATGGTCGGCGTATTGATGATGAAAATGTATAATAAAATGGGGCTTGATCGTTCGAATTTGTCGAGAACGCTCGAAGATTCAGGAACGATGATTATTCCATTAATTCCATGGGGCACATCAGGTATTTATTACGCACAGCAACTCGGTGTTACTGTTGACCAATTCTTCATTTGGACAGTACCTTGTTACTTATGTATTGTATTCGCATTGTTTTATGGCTTTACAGGTATCGGTATTAAAAAAGCAAAACCAAGTGAAACACAATAACATAAACTTAAAATATAAGATGCAGGATAGGGTATGAAATTGAGTTTTTGATTTTATAGCTTGTCCTGCATTTATTTAATGAAAAGCTGTCATAGTGCACTTGAGCTTATATAAGTGTATGAAATTTACAATTTCTTTATCAAAATTTCAAAATAGAAGTTTGAAACCATTTATTTAGGTTAAACACAACTATGGATGAAATGAGTTTGATTTTACATAGTAATCATTGTAGCGATATTACTTTTGTAAAATGAGTTCATTGCTACTTCATTCAATCATATGTATAGATAAAGATTTTAAATATCCTTCTATTATCTATTTTAGGATCGGTTTTGTTGTGTATATTGTAGCGATATTACATTATAGAACCGATTCGTTTGCGCATTTAATTAATACATGCGCTGATAATGATATTAAATAAGTATTTATATAAGTAAGTTTAAGATGAAAGTAATGTCTTAACATTAAACTGCCAACAAAGTTTACAGCTTTGTCGGCAGTTTTTATTTTATATATTCAATGGGTATTACTAGACCTTGTTATTCACATTAGTATTTATCTTAATAAGGTAACTTAAAATTCACTAGCCATTATTATGTTAGTATAAGGCCTTAATTGATAAACACTTTGTGCAGAAACAGTAACTAGCTATATTATAGTAGGTTAAGTCTGTATTATGAGGTTGTGGTTTGTATGTGTAGTTTATTTGTTGTCACAAAAAAAGACAATCCGCAAAGGATTGTCTTTAGTAAGCACTAATTAGTGAATGTAGTTGTAACCTGCTGCTTCGCTAGCAGAGATTGTACGTGAAGTTACAACACCAGCACCGTGACCATAGTTCATTTCAGAAACGTTGATTGAACCGTCGCTGTTTACATTTTCAACATATGCTACGTGACCGTAACCACCAGCTGTTGATTGTAAGATTGAACCTGAAGCAGGTTTGTTGTTTACTGTGTAACCTGAAGCAGCTGCTGCGCTTGCCCAGTTGTTTGCGTTACCCCAAGTAGAACCGATTTTACCGCCAACTTTGTCATATACATAGTATGTACATTGACCAGCAGTATAAAGGTTGTTTGATGAACCTGAAGTGCTTGAGATTGAGTTTGAAGAACTTGATGGTGCACTAGTTGTACTTACTTTAACATTGCTGTTTGAAGTAGAGTTTGAAACTGCGCCTCTTCCACCAGTACTTTGGTTGTATGCTGTATAAGATTGAGTTGCTGTAGCGTTATTATTGCTGTAACCATAGTTATAGTTATTATTGCTGTAACCATAGTTATAGTTATTATTGTGACCTTGGTCAACTGAACTTGGATTCCAGTTACCTTGCCAAGTGTAGTGGTAGTTACCTTGTTGGTCTATAGTATATGAGTAGCTATATGAAGTTGGGTCATTTGGATTGTACCCACCATTGTTATTTTCTGATGCATCTGCTTCATTTTGAGCGAAAGCAAAAGTAGCGATTCCTGCAGTAGCGATAGTTGCTGTAGCGATTTTTTTCATTGTTAAATATCCTCCTAAGAATAGTAAATAATTAAATTTTAGTCTTAATTGTATCCCAGTCTCTAAACGACAATTTGTTATAATTTTTATTCGCTGTTTCAACGACAAGCATTACTTTATCAGAAAAAGTTAGGTTTGTGTGGGTTGTTATCGTTTTGTAATTTAGTTCTAATAATTAATGCTGTCATGTAACAAAGAAAGTATGTACAAACATACTTCTAAAGACTGACCGTATCGACTTTTCACATTTTAATGTGTAACATTGCACTTTAGTATATTACAAAGCTGTAAAATAACAGAAAATTACAAACAGTAATATAAGAGACATTATATATATTTAAAAACATAAGAAAATAATATTTATACATAGTATGATTTATTGATTATATTTTGATTAATCTAATTTATGGTGGAAAAATTTAAGAAATACACACATTTAAGCAACCATATTGACACTTTATAAACAAAGCCTTAATATAGTTAGTATAAAAATTATACTTATGTAGCGAGGTGAATATATGAAAATTGAACTTGGACTAACATCATTTGCAGATAATAGTGATATTTACACGGATGAAGGTCGGCAATCAGCATTATCAAATGCAGAAAGAATTCGCAATATAATAGAAGAAATTGAACTTGCAGATCAGTCTGGTTTAGATGTTTATGGGTTAGGAGAACATCATAGACCTGATTATGCCGTTTCTGATCCTGTTACAGTATTAGCAGCAGCTGCAAGAAACACAGAACATATCAAATTAAGTAGTGCGGTTACGGTGTTATCATCGGATGATCCTGTACGTGTTTATGAACGTTTTTCTACATTAGATGCTGTATCAAATGGTAGAGCAGAAATTATGGTAGGCAGAGGTTCTTTTATCGAATCTTTTCCATTATTTGGTTATAATTTAAATGACTACGAACAACTATTTAATGAAAAGATTGAATTGCTTTTAAATATCAATCAAAATGAAATTGTGCATTGGGAAGGACAACTTAGAGCATCTATAGATCATTTAGGTGTCTATCCAAGAACTGAAAATGGTCCACTACCAATCTCTATTGCTACAGGTGGTACACCAGAGTCTTCATTAAAAGCAGGAGCTCTGGGTTTACCGATAACCTATGCTATAATTGGCGGGGACCCAAAAAGATTTAAAAGAAATATCGATATGTATAAAGCGATTGCTGACTCTTATGGTCATGATATCAATCAGTTACCAATTGCAACGCATTCATGGGGCTACATTGCAGAAACAGATGAACAAGCTAAGCGAGAATTTTTCCCATCAGTTAAAGCAAGCCACGATGTTTTAGCCAAAGAACGTGGTTGGGCAATGTATGATGAAAATAGTTTTGACAGAGAAGCAGGTCCACATGGTGCATTATATGTAGGTAGTCCAGAAACTGTAGCACATAAAATCATAGAGACAATAGAAACATTAGGGCTGTCACGATTTATGTTGCATACACCTGTAGGTTCCATGCCACATGAAAAAACAATGCATACCATTAAATTATTAGGCGAACGGGTAAAACCGATTGTAGATAAATATTTTGAAAACAAATAAAAGGAGATTTTGTCATGATATTACGTTATTTAACAAACTTAAAGTTAGCTAAGGAATTATACGGTGCGGCCAAACCAAAACTTAAAGGCGATCAGTCTATGAAGGATACATTTGTAGAAGTGTTTAATTTACCTGCAAATGCAGTACCATTAGCAGGTGCTGTTGAATCATTAAGTGCAGTGTTCTTTGTGTTGAGCTTTGCAAGCAAACGATTATCTCGTATCGCTTCATTATTAACTATTTCTGTTTTAGGTGTTGCTGCATACAAACACTTTGAGGCAGGGCACGGTAAAGCTGGTGCTAAACATGCGTTAGATTTAACAGGTTTAGCAGCACTTAGCTTCTTAGATACATTAGATTGTAAGAAAAAATAAATATAATCACATTAATTTATGAAACAGAGTAAATTGTGAAACTGAAAGGGCTATTCGTTACGTTTAAGTTGACGAATAGTCTGTTTTTTATTTATGTCATTTATAAACCCATTTTATGAATTAGATCAATTAATAAATACAATGGATACCTATATTCTTTTTTTAGTAATAAAAAGAAAAATAGCTCACTAAAATTTAAAATCTAAAAGTAAATATTAAAAAAATAGTAGGAAATTTTAATATTTTACATAGTTGGTCATATTGAATTTGAGAAGGAAAATAGGCTAAAATTGTTATATTAATATTGTTAGAAATCACTGTGACATATATTAACATCACGAAATTCATAAGGAGTGGTTTGATGAACACGCAAAGTTTTAAAACATTAAATGAGTTGATTGCAACATATCAAGAAGGCAAGAAATTTTTTAAAGAGACGAAAAAGAATTATAAACTAAATTATGAAGAAGTATTTATCTTGAATTACATTTATAACTGTAACAACAATGAAATCACTGCAAAGGACATTGCAAAATACTCCGAATTACAACCATACTACTTAACGAAAGCACTTCAAAAATTGATAAAATTGGATTATTTAAGTAAAAAGAGAAGCGAAATTGATGAAAGAACTGTGGTCGTTTACATAAATGAAGCACAACGTGTACGAATTAATGAGATGATTGAAACGCTGCAAAAGGCACTATAATCATAGATAACACCTGCAATTATTAGACATTTCCCATCTTCAAAAAGCGCAATATTCTGAAAAATGTAAATTTATAATAATAGTTATATATTGAACAAATATTTGTTTTTAGAAACAAATTAACTGTGTTATACTTATATTTATTAAATGAAAGCGCATTCAAAGAGATTGGGAAAGGTGTTATTATGAATTTACTAATAGGGATTATATTTTTAGGTATTGTTTTATGTTTATTTACATTGTTTACAAGTAAGGCGCCCAATGGTGGTAAGGCAATGGGTGCACTTGCAAATGCAGCGATTGCATCATTTCTAGTAGAAGCATTTCATAAGTATGTAGGCGGAGATTTGTTTGGTATTCCTTTTTTAGGGCAACTTGGTGAAGCGGCAGGGGGACTTGGCGGTGTTGCTGCTGCTGGTTTAGTTGCTTTAGCGATGGGCGTATCCCCGGTATATGCATTTGTTATAGCTGTCGCATGTGGGAATATGGATTTATTACCAGGATTTGTTGCAGCATATATTGCAAGTTTTGGAATGAAATGGATGGAACAAAAATTACCAGACGGTCTTGATTTGATTGCTGCAATTATCGTTATTGCTCCAATCACAAGATTGATTGCAATGGGAACAACACCTGTTGTAGATGCTACATTAGTTCAAATTGGAAATATTATTAAAGACTCTACAACGTCTAGTCCTATATTAATGGGCATTGTACTAGGTGGTATCATCACAGTTGTTGCAACAGCACCATTAAGTTCTATGGCATTAACTGCGTTATTAGGATTGACAGGTACGCCAATGGCCATCGGTGCACTTGCCGTATTTGGTTCTTCCTTTATGAACTTTGTCTTATTTAAACGTATGAAATTTGGCGATCGTAAAACAACGATTTCTGTTGCAATTGAGCCGTTATCTCAAGCAGATATTGTTACAGCGAATCCTGTGCCAGTTTACTTGACTAATTTTGCAGGTGGTGCAATTTCAGGTATCATTATTGCCTCATTTGGTTTAGTCAATGATGCTACAGGTACAGCAACTCCAATCGCAGGATTAATGGTCATGTTTGGCTTCAATAATGCATTAACAGTTATAGCTGTTGCATGTATGTGTGCAGCTAGTAGTGCTATATGTGGTTATCTCGGTTCATTAGTATTTAAAAATTATCCTATTATTACAAAACAAGAACTTCAAAATGGCACAATGCCTAAAAAGGTAAAACAGTACTACAAGCTCAAACGTCAATATGCGGAAAGCTTAGCACTGTAATGTCTTATTAGAAGTCCAAATAAACATAAAAACGCCCGTGTTGATAATTAAATATCGACACGGGCGTTTTACTGTATTTTGTAGCTTTATATTTAGACAGTCATGATAAAGGCAAATACTATTACGCTAAATTAAATAGCATTCGTTTCTAAATAGCGGGTTGTATGCTTCTCCATTTTACTGAAAATATATTCTAAGCCAATCGCTAATAGCCAGTAAAATGCTGCCGCAACTGAGTAGACTGTTATGAACCGATAGCCTTCATTGGCAATAACATGACTGACAGCCATAATTTCCGTGACTTGGACGGCAAATGCTAGGGATGTTCCTTTAATTAGCATAATGAATTGATTTTCAATATTAGGTAATGCATACGCAAAAGCCTGTGGTAATACAATTTCTTTATAGATATGGTACTTAGTTAATCCCACAGATTGAGCGGCTTCAATTTGATCAGCATCAACGGATTGCAACCCACCTTTAATGGATTCCGAAAGATAGGCGATGGCATGTAATGAAAACACAATAAAAGCAATAATCAATGGTGAGAATATATCTGGATTTATGTGCCAATTTAGTTGTTTGTTCAAGTAAATGATGAAAGTCGGCAAACCATAATAGACAATAAATAATTGAACGATGAGCGGTGTGCTTCTAAAAAATGAATTATACACAATAATTAGTTGTGACAGCATAGGTATGCGTTTTAATCGAATTATTGCAAAAATCAATCCTATACATAGACCAACCATAATTGCGACAATTGAAATTAAAATTGTATTAGGAACACCTTTAAGCACTTCAGTTATTGTATATATAATGAAAGTCATATTTGTTCCTCCTTAAATTCGGTATGGCTTTTGACTACGTTTATCAATAAGTGCAAGTGTTCCTTGAATTATCAAAGCAATCATCCAATAAACGATAGAGATGACGATATAAACTTCTAACATACCTAACCCGTAGTTGTTACCAATGATAAGCTTAACTTGACCCATCATGTCGATGATGCCAATAGTAAAAGCTAAGGAAGTATCTTTAACAAGTTCAATAATCTGTGTTGTTAAATTTGGAATACTGTTACGTAATGCTTGTGGTATAACAATTTCTTTTAATATTCTAGGATAACTTAAACCAATGGATAAGCCAGCCTCTATTTGACGATAATCTACAGATTGATATCCAGCACGTATAATTTCTGATAAATAAGCACCTGTGTGTAAAGTGAAAGCTAAAATGACAAAGAACAACCTGCTAAAATGATTGATATCGATATGTACGAGTAATAATAATTGTGGCAAAGCAAAATAAACTAAAAATAGTTGCAATAGTAATGGTGTGCTTCGAATAAATGAAAGATATAGCCGTACAATAGGAGTCAATATCTTGATTTTGCGAATGCGCACAATAGCTAGTATGAAACCAAGAATTAGAGCAAAGATGAGTGATGTAACAATCATTAGTAAGGTTATTGGTAATTGTTGTAAAACTTGACTCAATAAGTCTAACCAATTTACAGATTGCATTAGCGTTGCACCTCCAATTGTGATTTTTTTCTATTAATGTCGTTTAAATCTTCGAAGAGATTGATATCAAAATATTTTTCTGAAAGTGCCTGTAACTTTCCTTCTTTTTTTAATTCTAATGTGGCACGGTCAATGTCATCATGAAGCTTGTGGTGTTTTTTATTATATACAATGTGAAGGGGTTCTTTTTTGACTATGCCACCTATTTTAACGTCTTCTTTAACTTGTGACTGTATTGCTTGATATGTATTCCAATTTAACAACATCGCATCTCGACGTTGCTGGCTAACCATTTTCAAATTATCGCCATTCGATGGCTCTTGAATAGTATCGATATCAATTTTGTCATTATGATGCTTATTATACTCAGATAAAATAGAATAGAGACCACCACTCGGAGCCATAGGTGTAAGCTTCTTACCAGGTAAATCATCTAAGCTATGAATATCTTTATTATTTTGATTAACGACCAGCATAGGAAGCGCATAACTATATGGAACGTCCTGATATAAAAATTGCTTCTCGCGTTCTGGTGTCTTAAAAAACCAATTAATGCCCATATCAAATTTTCCAGCACCGATGCCTACTAAATTTGATTCCTCTTCACCAACTTCATATTTAAAATCATACTGTGGTAATTTATGTTCGAGTAATTTCATATATTCCATATCCAGACCAATAAATTCATTTTTTTTATTAGTATATAGATAGGGTGGGTTAACTTCTGCAGATAATGCAACTTTAACTTCATTTTTATGGGTATTTTTATTTGAACGATGATTGTTATGACAAGCAGTTAATAACATACAGATAGCACATAGCAGAATAAAAATTCGCTTTTTACTAATTATCATTGATCATCACGCTCCGTGCTGACATGGTTTAAGAAGCGTTGAATTCTATCTGAATTGGAATGTTCCAGTACTTCTTTAGGTGTGCCACGATGAATAATTTGTCCTTCATCAATAAAAAGTATTTGATCGGCAACTGCTTTTGCAAATTGTATTTCGTGGGTGACTAAGACCATCGTCATACCTTCTTGAGCAATGGATTTAATAAGTGATAGTACACTTTGGATAGATTCTGGATCTAATGCTGAGGTAGGTTCATCAAGTAACAGTACTTCTGGATTCAAAGCTAGCGCACGAATAATTCCAATACGTTGACTTTGTCCACCAGATAGTTGAATTGGATATTTATCTTTTTGATTTAATAAATTAATACGTTCTAGGTAAGATAATGCAATATTGTTGGCTTTTGATGTATTATATTTTTTACCGTGTTTTAAACCCACAGTAATATTTTCTAAAATAGTTTTATTTTTAAAAAGGTTATAATTTTGGAAGACCATTGCTGACTTTTGACGCAACTGAAAAACATCTTTTTTAGTGAAACTTGAAGCATCAAACGTGTCTTCTCCTATTGTAATAGTCCCTGATTTAGGAAGTGCAAGTGCATTTAATGTTCGAAGTAGCGTCGTTTTTCCCGAACCACTTGGACCAATAATTGCGGTGACAGTTCCCTTTGGTTGTGTGAAGCTTACATCATTTAGTATCAAATGATCATTGTACTTATGTATAAGATGACTTACATTAATCATATTTATCCCCCCAGTATTACAGTAATTATAAACTATCATATTAATTCTTATCGGTAAAGTAAGGATTTTTAGCTTCAAAACCTTTATTTCAGTCATAGCGAGTGTTAAACTTATATTTAATAGTGAAAATTTGATGGATGAGGTGAAAGGTAATGGAGGTTTCTGCATTAATACATACAGAAATTCAAAAGAAATGGATAGCAAAATTTGAGACTGTGAAGGAAACATTCAAATCACACGCTGAATACAATGATTTACATTCACGTTTTCCATATGAAAATATAGAATGGCTTGTCAATGAAGGCTATACATTATTAACTTTACCAAAAGCGTATGGTGGTGAAGGTGCTACTATAGAAGATATGGTGATACTTCAAAGTTATCTGGGAGCAATCGATGGCGCCACTGCATTGTCTATCGGTTGGCATTTAAGTGTAGTTGGCCAATTATTCGAACAAAAAATGTGGCAACCAGAAATGTTAAATGCATTCGCAGAAGCAGTGTGTCAAGGTGCATTAGTGAATCGCGCAGTTAGTGAAGCAGAAACGGGTAGTCCAACAAGAGGGGGCCGACCAGCAACAAATGCTGTAAAACTCAATGATGGCTTTAAACTGAATGGAGTGAAGACTTTTACTTCAATGAGTAAAGGGCTAACGCATTTTATTGTAAGTGCATATTATGATGAAATAGATCAGATAGGGTTTTTCTTAATTGATAAAGATACGCCAGGTATAGAAATTGCAGATAACTGGGATATGGTAGGTATGCGTGCTACAGAAAGTCATGATTTGATACTTAACGATGTCCATGTGCCACAAGAAAATTTTGTAGAAATTAGAGGTGCAGGAGGAAAGAAACCTAATGGTTGGATATTACATATTCCGAGTGTTTATTTAGGAATAGCGCAAGCTGCAAGGGACTATGCAGTTGAATTCGCTCAAACATATAGTCCGAACAGTATTGATGGAACCATTGGTGATTTGCCAACAGTTCAGCAAAATATTGGTAAAATGGAGTCGCTCTTACTGTCGGCACGTCATTTCTTATGGAGTACAGCTGCACTTTATGTAGAAAAAAAAGTTAAGACACCAGTTTGGAATGAGACGTCAGCAAGTAAAGTGTTAGTAATGAATCAAGGATTAGAAGTGATTGATATTGCAATGCGAATTGTCGGGGCTAAAAGTTTAGAAATGGAGCGCCCATTGCAAAGATACTATAGAGATATGCGTGCAGGATTGCATAATCCGCCTATGGAAGATATGGCTTATACGAACATTGCACATAGCGTGTTAGGGCATTTTTAAAACAAAATAATATTTTTAGCATTTAGATTATATGTCTAAATGCTTTTTTTTATTTATCAAAAATTAAAATTCATACAATTACTATTGTAAATTTACTAGGAACATTATATAATCAAATAGTACTGATAATCATTTTCAATGGAGGAAAGTTATGAAAAAATTATTGTTTCCGTTAATAGTTTTAATGCTTATATTGGCTGCATGTGGAAATCAATCAGATAGTGGTTCAAATAAGGATAAAAAAGCCGAGACAAAATCATATAAATTAGATAATGGGAAGAAAATCGATATCCCGAAAGATCCCCAACGCATAGCTGTTGTTGCTCCGACATATGCTGGTGGTATTAAATATCTTGGTGGGAAAATTGTTGCTGTGAATGAGCAAGTAGATAGCAGTAAATTGTTGAAAGATAAGTTTAAAGGCGTAGAAAAAATTGGTGAAAACGATGTTGAAAAGGTAGCAAAATCAAAACCAGACTTAATCGTAGTTTATTCAACTGACAAGAATATCAAAAAATATCAAAAAATTGCGCCAACCGTTGTTTATGATTATGGAAAACATAAATATTTAGATCAACAAAGAGAACTAGGTAAATTACTCGGTAAAGAAGATAAGGTAAAATCTTGGGAAGATAAATGGAAGTCTGAAACTAAAAAAGATGGAGAGGACATCAAAGCCAAGATTGGTGAAGATGCCACGGTATCTATTTTTGATGAATTTGACAAAAAACTATACAGCTATGGACCAAACTGGGGTCGTGGTGGAGAAGTCATTTATCAGGCATTTGGACTTAAAATTCCAGATAAACTTAACGATTTAGTTAAAAAAGAAGGCTGGGCTGAAGTGAAACAAGAGAAGGTTGCTGACTATGCTGGCGATTATATTGTTTCAACAAGTGAAGGTAAAGCTAAACCTGCTTATGAAAAGACGGAATTATGGAAAAATATTCCTGCTGTGAAAAATGATAATGTCATTCAAGTTCAAGCAGAGACTTATTGGTACAACGATCCATATACACTTGAATACATGAGAAAAGACTTAAAAGAGAAATTTTTAAATAAATAAAAAGAAAACATCAGTACAAACACGCCAAAAGAAACTGAGATAAAAATAGATGTCACAGATTCTATTTCGATGGGGTGAGACTATGAAAACTCTGTTAGAAAAATTGTTTTCTATCCCACTCCTAAATTGAATTGGGTAAAGCAATAGGCATATGAAATTATGAGAATGATCATGATTTCATATGTCTATTTTTAATTTGTAATTTAAAAAAATGGTGAAGTTTTAACGACCTAACTTTTAGAGGAAAGAAGTATATTAATAATTGTAAACTTTTTATTTATATAAGTTTACAATAGTGATATAATGCTTTCATCAAGGAGGTTTAAGCATGACTACAAAACATTTAGTATATACAGCATTGATGACAGCAATTATTGCAGTTATGGGGTTTGTACCCGCAATTCCACTACCAATAATGCCGGTACCCATCGTATTGCAAAATATAGGTATTTTCTTAGCCGCAATTTTATTAGGACGTAAATATGGTACGTTGAGTGTTATTGTATTATTATTACTTGTCGCGGCAGGATTACCACTATTATCCGGTGGTCGTGGCGGTATTGGTGTCTTTGCAGGCCCTTCAGCAGGTTTCTTATTCATGTATCCAGTCGTTACATATTTAATAGGATTTCTAAGAGACATCTATTTTAATAAAATTAATTTTGTTGTATTATTAGGTACAACTATTGTGATTGGAGTCGTACTTTTAGATATAGTAGGTACGATAATCATGGGCGTTATGACAAACTTACCAATTTCCAAATCAATCATGCTATCTTTTGTCTTTATGCCTGGTGATGTCGTGAAAGCAGTTATAGCCAGTTTAATTGGTAATATCATGTTGAATCACAGTCGATTTAAGCAATTATTAAAATAAAAGGTTAGGTGACTAAATAATGATTGTTTCAATGAGTGACATTTTTCAAGAAGGTAAAATTTACAGTGATGATCAGAGAAAGACTATTTATTTAACACCTAACGAGCCATTAGTATATGATACAAATAAGTGGATATATAAGACCATGCCTACACTAGAAACTTGGCAAGTAGATCAATCAGCACAATTAAGTATGCACCATAATCAAGGTTCGTCGCATCTTGCATTTACTTTTCCGGAAAACGTCACACCTTCCGTACAGTGGTTACACGAAATCGAAGCACAGGGGTTTGAATTAGGGTTAATGGAACTTTATGCGATAGAAGCGAGTGACGTTAATATGCATGATTATCATGGTGTCGATGTTGCGTTTGTTACAGAGGAAACACTTGAAGATTATATTAAGGTGCATCGTATATTTGCGGAACCATATGGGCAGGACTATGTTGAACAAAGTGTGCAAGTAATTCGTAATCAATTTGAATCGGAGCAAAAATGCAGGGTAATTGCATACAAAGAAGCAACGCCTGTTGGCATCATGGATTTAATTATTGGTGCGCATACAGCTGAAATAGATGCCTTTGGTGTGGTACATAAATATCAAAAACAGGGTATTGGTAGTGCTATGCAAGCATTTGTAGCATCATCAGTCAAAGATAAGACAATCATTTTGCTTGCAGATGGTGAGGATAGTGCTAAAGATATGTATGTTAAGCAAGGGTATACATTTATTAGTTATCGTTATCAAATACTTAAAGAAAATATATAAAGCGGAGTCGTGGTTGAATATAAAACAACCATTACTCCGCTATTTTTATACGTTCTGGATGGCTATAAATATTAAAGTTGCCATCTCTTATAAAACCAATTGCTGTAATATTTAAATCCTGAGCAAGTGTAATTGCTAAAGTGGTTGGTGCGGATTTAGAAAGAATAACACCGACGCCTATTTTAGCAGCTTTTATCAATATTTCTGATGAGATACGTCCACTGAATATTAGCACTTTATTACGGACGGGAATATGACGTTCGATACAGTATCCATATAATTTATCTAAAGCATTGTGACGTCCAATATCTTGTCGATGTTCAAAGAAAGTATCGCCATCACTGATTGCTGCATTATGTAGTCCACCTGTTTGTTTGAACACTGCACTTGCGCTTTGTAGTCGAGTCATCATATTAAGTACCTGAGTAGGATTTAAGATGATTTTTGACATGGATGTTTTTGCGATTGCAGCATCATTTTGGAAATAAAATTCTCTACTTTTACCACAACAAGAAGCAATCATACGTTTTGTTGAATATTCAAATCTTTCACCTAATGATTTAGTTAATTCTACGTGAGCAAACCCTTTACTGTCATCAATTTGTATAGATTTTAAATCTTCTCGCTTTAAGATTGCACCTTCTGAAGCTAAAAAACCTAATGTGAGTTCTTCAAGGTGATTTGGGCTACAAATCACAGTTGCAAATTCTTCGCCGTTGACCATGATTGTTAGAGGGAATTCTGTAACATATTGATCTTTTTTTTCAACCAATTTGCCATTTTCATAGCGAATGATAGGTTGATTTGTTAATACATCTTCGTGCATACTTACACCTCATTTCAACTTCAGTTTCTATTTTAGCGTATTTTGACTTTTAAAAAAAAGAATCAGTTTGATTGAAGATAATCTGTAGCTACATAATATATGTATTCATAATTGATTTTAGTAAAATAGATAAGTAAACTTAAAGTAAACAAATTATGAAAGAGGTGGCAAGTGCATTGGCAAGTATTAGGGATATAGCACGACAAGCCAAAGTCAGTCCTGGAACTGTTTCTCGTGTATTAAATAACGATCCTACATTATCAGTAGCAGATGATACGAGACAGCGTATTCATCATATTGCAGGTGAACTAAAATATCAAAAAACTACTCGAAAAAATAAAAGTATTCAAATTATTACATATGCATCGCGCGCAAAAGAGATGTCAGATCCATATTATAGAGAAATTCGATTAGCTATTGAAGCGGAAGTAAAACGATTGAATTTATCATTGAAACGTACGATTCGTATCGATGGTCAACAGGATGACATCGTTGATGCAAAGAAAGTTGAAAAAGCCGGTGCTATCATTGTAATAGGCAATTTTTCTATTAAAGCATTAAAGCATCTGAAATCACATAATGCGAATATGGTAGTCATTAATAATCCTCAAGCGCCTAAATCTATTGATGCAGTATATTCAGATTTAAGTTATGCGATGACACATTTACTTGATTTAATAAAAGAACAAGGATTGACTGATATCGCATATGTAGGTGGAAATCATACGATTAGAGAGCTAGATGGTACGACAACTTCACAAGCAACAGATGTTAGATATCAAGCATATAAAGATTGGTGTGCAACGCATGATATACAACCAATCACTCTGCTTAATGGATGGAAGAAAGAACATGGAGAAGTAGCGTTGAATCATTTTTTTGCTGAATTCGATAGCCTGCCACAAGTGTTTATAGCAGGTAATGATATGATTGCTATTGGTATATTACAACAGCTACAGGACAAGAAAATTGATGTTCCAAATGATGTGAAGTTAATTAGTTTCAATGATTCAGAAGTGATTCAATATGTGGTGCCTTCGATGAGTAGTGTACATATTCCAGTTGATGAATTTGGTAGAACTGCTGTAAGGATGGCAGAGGAGCGTATTAACAATACAAGACAGAATGCGATACATGTTGTAGTTGAAGCACAATTGAAAATGCGTAATACGTTTAAGTTTTAGATAATGTATATTGACAAAACATTAAGTAAACAAGTAAACTTTTGTTAAGTTTACTAATGTTATTTATGATGATGGTATGTTTAAAAAAGGAGTGGTGAGTAGTGTTACAGTCAATGCATGAAAAATTCGAAAAATTATTTAACGAAGCTGCGGATGTGAGTGCGTTTGCACCGGGACGTATCAATTTGATTGGCGAACATACAGATTATAATGGTGGTTATGTTTTTCCGGCGGCTATAGAGCTTGGTACGTATGGCTTAGCATCAAGAAGAGAGGATGAACAAATCCAATTGTATTCAAATAATTTTGAATCACAAGGCATTGTATCTTTTTCATTAGATGAATTAGTATTTGATGCATCACACGATTGGGCAAATTATCCTAAAGGTGTGATTAAATATTTATCGGAACAGTTTAAGACGATTAACCACGGATTTAATATTTTAATAGAAGGTAACATACCTAATGGTGCGAGCCTTTCTTCTTCAGCTTCCATTGAATTGTTAACAGGTTGGCTCATTAAAGCGCTATTTGATTTAGATTTAGAGCGCTTAGAGCTTATCAAAATTGGGCAACGTGTTGAGAATCATTTTATGGGTGTTAATTCTGGTATTATGGATCAATTTATTATTGGTTTGGGTAAAGCGGAGAAAGCAATTTTACTTGATACTGCGACACTTGAATACCAATATGTACCTGCGAAATTTGGTGATTATGTTATTTCTATAATGAATACCAATAAACGTCGATCATTAACTGAAAGTAAATATAACGAACGACGTGCGGAGTGTGAATCTGCATTGGCACAATTACAACAGACACTTGATATAGTAACATTGGGTGATTTAACTCCGGAACAATTCGAGACGCACAAGCATCTAATTAAAGATGATATTGAAAGACGTAGAGCAAAACATGCCGTGTTGGAAAATGAAAGAACTAAGTTGGCATACACAGCATTATCAGAGAATGACTTTGTTCAATTTGGTGCACTGCTCAATGCTTCTCATGCATCATTAAAAGATGATTATGAAGTGACTGGTGTAGAATTGGATACATTAGCAGAAACAGCGCAACAAGTAGAGGGCGTATTAGGGGCTCGAATGACAGGTGCAGGCTTTGCTGGTTGTGCCATTGCTTTAGTGCATAAAAACAATATTCCACAGTTGGAAGAAACAGTTTCACGTATTTATACCGAACGCATTGGATATGCACCATCATTTTATCATGTAGGTATAAGCGATGGCGTTAAATCGCTGTAAGTATGTCTATAATATAGTAGAGGAAGGATTGTTTATATGTCTGTATTAGTATTAGGTGGCGCAGGTTATATAGGTAGTCATGCGGTAGATCAGTTGATTAGCAGAGGATATGACGTTATTGTTGTTGACAATTTGGGGACAGGTCACAGAGAAGCAGTGCATAAAGATGCACGTTTTTACGAAGGAGATATTCGCAACAAAACATTCTTAAACCAAGTATTTACAGATGAGTCTATTGAAGGTGTGTTCCATTTCTGTGCTTATTCATTAGTTGGAGAATCAGTTGAAAAGCCATTAGCATACTTTAATAACAATGTTCACGGACTACAAGTATTATTAGAAGTTATGTATGAGCATCAAGTTCAACATATTATTTTCTCTTCTACAGCTGCTGTATATGGAGAACCTGATACAGTGCCAATTACTGAAGATGATTCTAAGACGCCAACGAGTCCTTATGGTGAAAGTAAGTTGATTATGGAAAAAATGATGCACTGGAGTCATAATGCTTATGGTGTAAATTACGCTGCGTTACGCTATTTTAATGTAGCGGGTGCGAAAGAAGATGGCACTATAGGAGAAGACCATAGACCAGAAACGCATTTAGTGCCGATTGTATTACAAGTTGCATTGGGTCAACGAGACGCGTTAACAATATTCGGCGATGATTACGATACTGAAGATGGTTCATGTATTCGAGATTATTTACATGTTGTAGATTTGATTGATGCCCACATTTTAGCGTATCAATATTTACAAAAAGGTGGAGAATCTGGGGCCTTTAATTTAGGAAGTAGCCAAGGATATTCAGTATTTGAAATACTAGAGGCAGCACGAAAAGTTACTGGAAATCCAATTGAGGCAAAGGTAGGACCGAGAAGAGCAGGTGATCCAAGTAAGTTAGTGGCATCAAGCAAAAAGGCACAAACATTATTAGGCTGGAAGCCACAACATGATAATATACATGATATTATCGCTTCTGCTTGGCAATGGCATCACCAACATCCAAATGGTTATCAGGACAATGGAGAGGGGTAACGTATGTTATTAAATCAACACTTAGTACAAGCATATATATCGCAAGCAATTACGTATGGTGATTATGAAAAAGAAGATGCCATGTATATACAAAACCAACTATTGCATATACTAAATGCCAAAGGCATTGATTTATCTAGCGAAGCGCCATTAAACGACAATGCTACTGCTAATGACATTGCACAATATTGGATTAATCAAGCTGTAACTGAACAATCTATAGATGACGCATTATATGTAAAAGAAATTGTCGAAGCACAAATTTTAGATTTAATTACACCTAGACCTTCCACAATTAATCGTAATTTTAAAACAGCGTATGAACAATCACCACAAGCAGCAACAGATTACTTTTATGACATTGCTAAACGTAATCACTATGTTAAAGAAGATGCGATAGCAAATAATATTAACTATGAAGTAGCGACAGAATACGGGGACATGGAAATAACAATTAATTTATCAAAACCTGAAAAAGATGCGAAACAAATTGCAGCTGCAAAAGCAGCACCAGCGACTGACTATCCAAAGTGTGCATTGTGTCTTGAAAATGAGGGCTTTAAAGGTTCGGTTACACAGGCAGCCCGTACAAATCATAGAGTTATACGTTTAGATTTAGGCGGTCAATCATGGGGCTTTCAATACTCACCTTATGCTTATTTCCAAGAACATAGTATTGTCTTGTCAGCAGAACATACACCTATGCAAATCAATAAGCAGACATTTATTAATTTACTTGATTTCATTGAACAGTTTCCACATTATTTCATTGGTTCCAATGCAGATATACCATTAGTGGGAGGTTCTATACTTTCACACAATCATTACCAAAGTGGTAAGCATATCTTCCCGATGGATAATGCAGCAGAAATTGAACATTTTCGAATCGCGGCATTTCCAGATGTTCAAGCAAGTACATTAAATTGGCCGATGAGTGTAATTCGATTAAAAAGTGAAGATCGAGATTTACTTATAAATGCTGCTACGCATGTGATGCATACATGGAATGAATATTCGGATGCAGCAGTTGATATTAAAGCATATAGTGATGATGGTGAATGTCATCATACAATTACACCAATAGCACGATTCAGAGAAGGTAAATACGAATTAGATGTAGTGTTAAGAGATAATCAAACTTCTGAAACCTATCCGGATGGTATTTTTCACCCTCATAAAGATGTACAGCATATAAAAAAAGAAAATATAGGTCTTATCGAGGTCATGGGTACAGCAATATTACCAGGACGATTGAAAGATGAACTGCAACAGGTTAAAGCGTATCTTTTAGGGGAACGAGACATTGATTTAGGTCAACATCAAACATGGGCAGATGAGATGGTACAAGCGCATGAGTTTGATCAGCATAATGTTGATGAAATTGTTGATAAAGCGGTTGGCGATAAATTCAAGCGTGTTTTAGAAGATGCAGGTGTATTTAAAAATACAGAACAAGGGCAACAAGCATTTAAGCGTTTCATAGCTTCGTTATAAATATTTGATGAAATTTTGGTATGAAATAAAAAACTAGAGCAGTATGTGAAGGCAAGTATGGTTATTTGTTTTCACATTTCTGCTCTTTTATTTTTAATTTGACAGGCATATAATGAGGGAAAAGGAGTGACTAATTTGAAATTTAAGCATCTCATTATAGCATTGTTAGTAAGTTGTCTTGTCTTAGCAGGATGTTCAAATGACAATAGCGCTAAAGATAAAAGTTCAAAATCTAAAGATGAAGACACTAAAAAACAAGAATTACAAATTTCAGCAGCGGCAAGTCTAACTGACGTATCTAAAGAATTAGAAAAAGCGTTTTCAGCAGACCATAAAAATGTAGATATTACATTTAATTATGGTGGTTCAGGTGCATTGAGACAACAAATTGAAAAAGGGGCGCCTGTTGATGTTTTCATGTCAGCCAATACCAAAGATGTTGATGGGTTAGTCGATAAAGACAAAGCACACCATACATATGATTATGCGAAAAATACACTCGTACTTATTGGTGAAAAAGATACAAATTATAAAGCTGTATCTGATATCAAACCGAATGATAAATTAGCAATAGGCGAGGCGAAATCTGTACCAGCTGGTAAATACGCGGAACAATATTTAAAAGATAACAACTTATTCGACAAAGTTAAATCGAATTTAGTTTATGCAAAAGATGTTCGTCAAGTGTTGAATTATGTTGAAAAAGGAAATGCACAATTAGGTTATGTGTATAAAACGGATTTGTATCAGTCACAACAAAATGGTGACAGTAAAGTAAAAGAGATTAATACTGCAGCATTGAAAAAGCCAATTATATATAAATCGGCTACGATTTCCGACAAAAAAGTTGCCAAAGAATGGATTGAGTTTTTAAAAACAGATAAAGCTAAAGAAATTTTGAAAAAATATAAATTTGACGCTTAGGAGGATTGACGATGCCTGATATAACACCATTTTGGATTTCACTTAAAGTAGCAAGTATTAGTACGGTTATCGTTGCTTTAGTTGGCATAATCATCTCAAAATGGTTATATCAGCGACGCGGCTTGATAGCAAGGATTCTAGAAAGTATCATTATACTTCCTATTGTGTTACCACCTACAGTTATGGGGTTTATATTATTAATTATTTTTTCGCCACGAAGCTTAATCGGAGAATTTTTTACTAATGTACTTCACTTGCCTGTTGTGTTTACGTTGACTGGAGCGGTCATCGCTTCTGTCATTGTTAGTCTGCCGTTAATGTATCAACATACAGTTCAAGGATTTCGTAGCATCGATCATAAAATGTTGAATACGGCTCGGACAATGGGAGCCAGTGAAAACAAAATATTTTTCAAGCTCATTTTACCTTTAGCAAAACGTTCGATATTATCTGGTATTATGATGAGTTTTGCGCGTGCAATTGGAGAATTTGGTGCGACATTGATGGTTGCAGGTTATATTCCAAATAAAACTAATACATTACCTTTAGAAATCTACTTTTTAGTAGAACAAGGTAAAGAAAACCAAGCATGGCTTTGGGTGCTTGTACTTGTAGCATTTGCGATTACGGTCATTGGGACCATCAATGTATTAAACAGAGATCGTTATCGGGAGGTGGATTGATTGTTGAAAATATATTTATCACACCTTTTGAATAATAATTTATTAGAAGTAAACATCGATGATGATACACCTAAAATCTACGCGATTAAAGGTTCGTCTGGTATTGGGAAAACGACACTGTTAAATATTATTGCTGGCTTGAAGCCAGCAGATAAGGCTTTCGTACAACTTAAAGAACGCATTATTTTGGATTCAGAGCATGAAATTGATGTGAAAATCCAAAAACGCAATATCGGATATTTATTTCAGGATTATCAACTTTTTCCAAATATGGATGTATATCATAATATTACATTTATGGCAGAACCATCTGAACATATTGACAGTTTGATAAAACAACTGAATATCAATCATTTGAAAAAACAATACCCTATCCGATTGTCTGGTGGTGAAGCACAACGCGTTGCATTAGCTAGAACACTCAGTACAAAACCGGATTTAATATTGTTAGATGAACCATTTTCTAGTTTAGATGATGCTACCAAAGAAGAAAGTATGACACTAGTTCGAAGTATTTTTGATGAATGGCAAATACCAATTATATTTGTGACACATTCTAACTACGAAGCTACTTCTTTGGCACACGAAGTTATTCATTTAACGTAGCAGATGAGGATAGAGGATATTAGTCATTGAATAAAAGTGTAATGCTTGTATATAAGCTAAGGTCGGGACATAAAGCAATGTCTCGGCTTTTTCATTGTTTGTAGAAAAATGCGTAACAGTCTATTAATACATTATACTTAAAAATAAAAAATTCATTGTTTAGTTAGTAGGCTTTCATTATAATAGGAGTAATTTTACAGCAAAGGTGGTTGGGCTCTATGGAAATTGAATTTCTAGGAACAGCTGGTGGTATATCTTCATTATATAAAACAGTATCACAACATAAAGATAGTATAGTTAGAACTGGACCTGCGATTTATATTCATGATTTGAAGGTGTTAATTGATACATCAGAGGATATCTTTTATCAATTGAGACGTTCAAAAATTTATGATATAAAAATAGGTTTATATTCTCATTGGCATCCTGATCATACGATGGGGATTAGAGTTTGGGAAACGTTAAATTATGATTTTATTAACTCAACTCCAAATTCTAATAAAACCAAAATCTATCTTACAGAACAACAAAAGTTAGATTTTAAAAAATATTTTGGTCATTGGGATCATTTAAATTATTTAAAGTCACTTGGTGTCATTGAATATGATGTGGTTGCTAATGATGCACAAATAACAGTTGGAAAAACTACAATAGAATATGTTCAGCTGACACAAGCGATTGCTTTTGGTTTTTACATAGTTACACCGACGCAGCGTATATTAATTATTCCGGATGAAATTAAAGATTATACCCCAAGTGATAATATTAAAAATGTAGATATTGCTATTTTGCCTTTTGGGAGTAATGAAGTAAATCCAGTAACAGGAGAACGTATACATGAAGAAGGTATGCTTGAAAGATTAGGAGAGTCACGCTTTGATGAAAGTGTTGCAATCGCACGCGCAATTAATGCGAAACATACTTATTTTACGCATATAGAATCCACAGAAGGTTTAAATGAAACACATGTCGCAATGTTAGAACAACATTTAAGTCAATATGGGCTTAATTGTACTATCGCATATGATGGCTTGAAAATTAAATCTTGAAATTTACTAAGGTGACATTTTGAATTGAATACAAAAACTAAGCCTAAGCAGGTGGTCGTCCATTTGCTTAGGCTTAGTTTATAGCGATTAGTCGGTAATTTGATTTGGAATAGGGAAATAATCAAATATTTCACCTGTATGAATTGCTTCGGACAAACTAGAAAGCCATGCATAATATATTTTTGAGTGGTCAATTTGTTCTAACATTTCTTTAGTTTCTTTAATAACTTCTGGAGATGCATCTTCTGCAGTTAATATAGGTAGTAACAATTTTTCGGCACGTTGTATTGCAACCAGATTAAGTTTAATTTCACGATTCCATTTTTGGGAGAAAAAGTTACCGAAGAAGTTGAAGAAATCTTTTTCTGCAATAAAATGTTGCTTTCTACTGCCACGAATAAACTGTTGTTTTACACCGTCAAATTCTTGTAATTTTTTCACACCAGCGCTCATACTGGGTTTGCTCATTTGAAGTTCAGTTCGCATTTCATCCAAAGTCATACTCTTTTGTTCAAATACCATTGTGCCATACAAGTTGCCCACACTGCGATTCACACCATAGAGATCCATTGTTTCACCTATTGAGTTAATGACGATATCTTTTGCTTGTTCTAACTGTTGTTGATAGTGCTTTAAGTGTGTCATGTGTTCACCTCTAAATCATATTTGATTAATTGTACCACGAACATTATTCAATTGGATATATTTTAATATATAATCATACACTTGTTTATTACTGAACTCGCAACAGTTTGTTTATAAAATATAATTAGGGAAATCGCTAATTTTCAAAATCTTCAATTCAAAACATTGAGTCATCAAGGGGCAAGTTTTATAATAGAAATAATGAAGAAGAGAGAGGGAAATGTGTGTGACACAAGATCGATATTCCAGACAGATGTTATTTAAGCAAATAGGACCAAAGGGACAACAGACCATTGGCCAGGCACACGTGCTTATAGTGGGTATGGGTGCATTAGGTACACACCTCGCAGAAAGTCTAACGCGTTCAGGCATAGGAGCACTCACAATTGTTGATAGAGATTATATTGAATATAGTAATCTTCAGAGACAAACGCTCTTCACTGAAGCAGATGCGAATGCAGCATTACCTAAAGTAGTTGCGGCTGAAAAAATGTTGCGTGCAATTCGTGAAGATATAATATTGCATAGTCATATCGCGCACGTTGATCGAGTATTTCTAGAGGATTGCTGTAAAGATGTCACGCTAATATTAGATGCAACTGATAATTTTGAAACAAGACAATTGTTGAATGATTTTGCATATCAGCAAAAGATACCTTGGGTTTATGGTGGTGTAGTTCAAAGTACGTATATTGAAGCTGCTTTTATTCCTGGTGAAACACCGTGTTTTAACTGTTTAGTACCGCAATTGCCAGTAATGAATATGACCTGTGATACGGTTGGTGTAATTCAACCTGCTGTAACGATGACTACAAGCTTGCAAATGAGAGATACTTTGAAAATAATCACAGGGAATACAGTGCCAACAAAATTAACATATGGTGATTTGTGGGATGACACACATATGAGCTTTGGATTTAGTCGTTTGAAGAGGGATACGTGTCCAACATGTGGTGACCAACCAACCTATCCTTTTTTAAATGAAACAAATAAACAATATGCGAGCTTATGTGGGAGAGATACTGTTCAGTATGTAAATCCTAATATTTCCCAGGAAATGCTCCAAAAATTCTTAGAACAGCATCATATTGTATATAACAGAAATCCATATATATTACAATTTCACTTTAAAGGTTATCGCATCGTAAGTTTTACAAGTGGACGCATGCTTATACATGGTACAACGCGTCCACAAGAAGCAATTCATTTAATAAATCAACTTTTTGGATAAAGGGGGATGGATAAGATGCATACAAATGTTAAGTTAGAAAGAGAGATTCAATGTGCAGTGTTGACAGTATCGGATACAAGAAATTATGAAACAGATAAAGGTGGTAAGTTAGTTATAGAATTACTATCTGATTTGAATGTTTCAATTAGTTCTGAGCATTATTGCATTGTAAAAGATGACCAAGCATTGATTCGCAAACAATTACTACAATGGCTAGATGACGAAATTGATGTAATTATCACTACGGGTGGTACAGGCATCGCGCAAAGAGATGTGACTATCGAAGCTGTTTCATCATTAATTACGAAAGAGATTGAAGGGTTTGGTGAGTTATTTAGATATTTGAGTTATTCAGAAGATGTTGGTTCACGGGCGCTATTATCGAGGGCAATTGCAGGTACTATCGGTGAGCAATTGATTTTTAGTGTGCCGGGTTCAACGGGTGCTGTTAAATTGGCAGTGAACAAGTTAATTAAACCTGAATTAAATCATCTAGTGAATGAAATTACCAAATAGCTGAGCATTATTAAATTAAAAAGGGAGTGGGACAGAAACTTACTTTTCTAAAAAAGTTTCGTTGTCCCACCCCGGCAAGGATGACTAGGATTGAAAAAAGCTTGATATAAGCGCATTTTCAATTCAGTCATCTACTGCCCAATTGGAAAAATAACCTGAGACATCTATTTATGTCCCAGGCTCTTGTATTGCAATTCGAAGAAGCTACTAACTCTATTTTAGCGTTGGTAATCACCTGACTTACCACCTGATTTAGAAACCAAATAGGTTTCACCTATTACCATTCCTTTATCTAGTGCCTTAGTCATATCGTATACAGTCAAGGCAACAGTAGTTGCGGCAGTTAGTGCTTCCATTTCAACACCAGTCTTACCTGTAGTAGTAACGCTAGCTTCAATATTTAAGGTGAACGATTGTTCATTTTCTTGCCAAGTGAATGCTACGTCAATACCTGTAAGCGGTAATGGATGACACATTGGGATAATATCTGAAGTATTTTTAGCTGCCATAATACCTGCGATTTGGGCAGTATTGAGCACATTACCTTTTTTATTTGTATGATCAACAATTTGTTGATATATATCTGGATTTACAGTAATACTTGAGTGCGCGATAGCAGTACGTTTGGTAATATTTTTTTCAGATACATCTACCATCTGTGCATTGCCTTGTGCATTAATATGTGTAAAATCAGTCAAAATATCCCTCCTAATCGTTTTCTAGTATATCACGAAATCCAATCATGTAAGGAGCAGATTTATATGCCAGTAGAGAAAAGAAACCCAATACCAGTAAGTGAAGCAATTGAACGTGTGATTAAACAACAAATTTTCACAAATACTATTGAAGTTTCGTTGGATGAAAGTATTAATCACATTTTAGCAGAAGACGTTGTAGCAACATATGAAATTCCTAGGTTTAATAAATCACCTTACGATGGTTTCGCTATACGTAGTAAAGATACTAAAGGGGCAAATGGACAAAATCGTATTGCCTTTAATGTTATTGATCATATCGGTGCAGGGTCTGTATCTGATAAGATTGTAGGTCCTTTTGAAGCAGTACGTATTATGACTGGAGCGGCCATGCCAGAAGGGACAGATGCAGTTGTAATGTTAGAACAAACGACGGAACAACAGCAAAGTTTCACAATTAGAAAGTCATTTGAACCTAATGAAAATGTATCTTTAAAAGGTGAAGAAACTGAAGTGGGAGATGTCGTGTTACGTAAAGGCCAATTTATTAATGCTGGTACCATTGCGGTATTAGCGACTTATGGCTATGCAAAAGTTAAGGTCACACAAAAACCTACGATAGGTGTTATTGCAACTGGTAGCGAACTCTTAGATGTGTCGGATGAATTAGAACCTGGTAAGATTAGAAATTCTAATGGTCCCATGATAACTGCACTTTCCAAAAAATTAGACTTAACTGCTGTAGCATATCAAATACAAAAAGATGACTTAGAGAGCAGTATCCAAGTTGTAAAAGAAGCTATGAGCCGACATGATATTGTCATTACAACAGGTGGCGTGTCGGTTGGAGATTTTGACTATTTACCACAAATTTATGAGGCGCTAAATGCAGAAGTATTATTCAATAAAATTGCCATGCGTCCTGGAAGTGTTACTACAGTAGCTGTTGCAGATGGCAAATATTTATTTGGTTTATCAGGTAATCCATCGGCTTGCTATACCGGTTTCGAATTATATGTTAAACCAGCTGTTCTACACATGATGGGAGCAAATGCGATATATCCACAAATTGTACAGGCAACGTTGATGGAAGATTTCAAAAAAGCAAATCCATTCACAAGGTTTATCAGAGCTAAAGTAACATTTAACAGTAAAGGTATGACCGTTGTTCCTTCAGGTTTTAATAAATCCGGCGCTGTTGTCGCTATTGCGCACAGTAACGCCATGATAATGCTGCCAGGTGGTACAAGAGGATTCGAAAAAGGACATACAGTCAATGTCATATTAACGGAATCCCAAGCATTCGAAATGGATTGCATCATATGATACTACAAATTGTAGGTTTTAAAAATTCTGGAAAAACAACTTTGATGGCACATACGATAAAAATATTGAAATCTCATCAACTGACAGTTGCAACTATTAAACATCATGGGTCACATCAAAATGAAGAAGCAGAAATGGACATCACGTTACAAGCTGATGATGTTGACCATATGAAGCATTTTAATGCGGGAGCAGATCAAAGTATTGTTCAAGGTGAGTCATTTCAACAAACTGTAACGCGAAAAGAAAATCAAAGTCTTGATAAAATCATCAGTGAATCTGTTACAATAAACACTAACATTATTTTGATAGAAGGATTTAAATCAGCCTCATATGATAAAGTCGTGGTATATAAAGATGAGCAGGAATTACAACTTTTGCGAAACCTGTCTAACATTAAATATTGTATTAATATGAATGGAATGAGTGCTTTAACCGCATACGATCAATGGTTAGAACATTATTTTAATATAAAAGGAATGCATTAAATGAAACAGTTTGAAGTGACACATGCCCCTATACAAACAGAGCAATATCGAGAGTATGTCCTTGACTCACATCAAGGCGCAGTTGTAGTGTTTACGGGTCATGTTAGGGAATGGACAAAAGGTATTAAAACGGAATACTTGGAATACGAAGCTTATGTTCCTATGGCAGAAAAAAAGCTAGCACAAATTGGTGATGAAATTACACAACGTTGGCCAGGTACACATGTGGCAATAGTTCATAGAATCGGACCACTTAATATTTCAGATATTGCAGTACTCATCAGTGTGTCATCGCCACATCGTAAAGATGCATATCAAGCAAATGAATATGCAATAGAGCGGATTAAAGAAATTGTACCTATCTGGAAAAAAGAGATATGGGAAGATGGTGCGAAATGGCAAGGACATCAACACGGTAGTCATAAAGACGCGATTGAGGAGGAATCATAGCCATGAAAGTGTTATATTTTGCAGAGTTAAAAGAAATTTTAAATGTGCAATCAGAAGAAATTAATATAAATTCAGAAATAACTGTAGATGCATTTAAGCAAACTTTAGTTGAACGTTATCCTCAAATTGCGGAAAAACAATTCCAAATTGCAGTAAATGAAGAGTTTGTTCAAAGTGATGCTATCATTCAACCAAATGACATCGTGGCATTGATTCCACCAGTTAGCGGAGGGTAAATAAAGACATGAAAGCAATTATACTTGCCGGAGGTCAGTCAGAACGATTTGGCGAACCAAAGGCTTTTGCAACAATAAATGCGCAACCATTTTATAAACGTATTATTGATGTATTAGAAGCTACAAATATGTTTAATCAAATTATTATTAGTACAAATGAAACATTGGCTTCGCAATTCGAGCATGATGATGTCGTTGTCGATGATTCAAAAAACAAGGATAAAGGACCTTTGGCTGGGATTGGTTCGGTAATACAACGCTATGAAAGCGAAGAGTTGTTCTTTGTTATTTCAGTTGATACGCCTATGATTACACAAAAAGCAATTAGTAAATTATATCAATTTATGGTAGAACATCTGATTGAAGACCAATTAGATATTGCAGGATTCAAAGAAGATGGAAGAGCTATACCTACAATTGCATTTTATAGCCCGCATACGTTAACGTATATCCAAGATGCATTGGCTTCTGGAGATTATAGTTTAAGAAGGGTTTATCGCCAGGTTCAAAGTGATTGGCTAGATGTAGCTGCGATTGACTCTCCAGATTACTGGTATAAAAATATAAATTATCAACAAGATTTGGACTCTTTACAACAAGATATATTAAATAGATAAGGAGGCCATTAAATGGTAGAACAAATAACTGATAAACTCGGCCGTCCGATTCGTGATTTAAGATTGTCAGTTACAGATCGTTGCAATTTTCGTTGTGATTATTGCATGCCGAAAGAAATATTTGGTGATGACTTTGTTTTCTTACCTAAAAACGAATTACTGACATTTGATGAAATGGTTCGTATTTCGAAGGTTTACACACAATTAGGTGTAAAAAAAATAAGAATAACAGGTGGCGAACCATTATTAAGACGTGATTTAGACCAATTGATTTATGCTTTGACTCAAGTAGAAGGTATTGAAGATATTGGTCTTACTACGAATGGCTTGCTATTAAAAAAACATGGACAGAAACTTTATGATGCTGGGCTAAGACGAATTAATGTTAGTTTGGATGCGATAGATGATGCAGTTTTTCAAGCAATTAATAACAGAAATATAAAAGCATCTACAATTTTGCAACAAATAGATTATGCTGTAAGTATAGGTTTTCATGTTAAAGTAAATGTTGTTGTTCAAAAAGGGGTCAATGATGATCAAATTATTCCTATGGTCCAATATTTTAAAGATAAAGATATAGAAATTAGATTCATAGAATTTATGGATGTTGGTAACGATAATGGTTGGGATTTTAGCAAAGTGGTTTCCAAAGATGAGATGTTAGCAGTGATTGAGGGACATTTCGATATTGAACCAGTTGCACCTAAGTATTATGGTGAAGTCGCAAAGTATTATGAACATAGTGATAATCAAGCACGTTTTGGACTTATTACAAGTGTGTCACAATCATTTTGTTCGACGTGTACGCGTGCGCGCTTATCATCAGATGGTAAATTTTATGGCTGCTTATTCAGTACCATTGATGGCTTTGATGTAAAAGCATTTATGAGAAATGGTGCTACAGACGAAGAGTTATTTGAACAATTTAAAGCGTTGTGGCAAATACGAGATGACCGTTATTCTGATGAACGTACGGAACAAACGGTTGCGAATAGAAAACGCAAAAAGATTAACATGAATTACATTGGCGGTTAAACTACATGTTAGTTAATAGCGATACTAATGGAGAAGAGGTTGAGACATTATTTGTCTTAGCCTTATTTTTTTTGGTTTTAAATATGCTATGCACACGTACTATCATTGTTGAGCGCTTTTTATTTTGCAA
Organism: Staphylococcus caeli; assembly: GCF_900097965.1. GTDB lineage: Bacteria > Bacillota > Bacilli > Staphylococcales > Staphylococcaceae > Staphylococcus > Staphylococcus caeli. The sequence continues at coordinate 71,882 of NZ_FMPG01000003.1, read as the reverse complement.
AATAATAATTTAAATAAAAGTTGTTAATTTAAACTTAAAGATGCTTAGTAATACAATTTTTTTGAGATGTTCATTTGAGATTATATTAAAATTAATCAATAGAAGATATTATTTATCTGTTTCAATAAAAATAATAGATTAAATGAAGAAAGTGTTATATAATATTTTCGAAGCTTATTCATTAAATAAAGCCATGAAAATCAACTAGAGTAGTCAATAAGGAGGCCGTTATTATGGAAAGTAAAGTATCATATTTTATAACTTCTGAGAGAGCATTGAGCCAGTTAAAACATTGGTTGAAATCAGTGCATCATTTATCAATAGAAGAATTTGTTGTGTTGTATAAAGTATATGAAGCTAAGAAAATTAGTGGCAAAGAGTTACGAGATACCCTTCACTTTGAAATGTTATGGGATACAAGTAAAATTGATGTCATTATTAGAAAGATTTATAAAAAAGAATTAATATCTAAAGTTCGTTCAGAAACAGACGAAAGACAAGTCTTTTACTATTATAATGAAGTACAAGTGAAACTGATTGACGATATTATTAAAGAAATTGAAAAAATTCAAATTACGCAATAGTCAATAAAATAAGTAGTTAACCAAAAGAGCGATCCCCATAAATTGATATTATGGGGATCGCTCTTGTTATAATATTTAATTTTATCTGTAAATAATTATACGGATGGTTTTACTTTTCTACCATGAACGAAATAATAGATAATGCCAGTAACTAACGCAACGACGGCCATAATTGCATATAATTGAGCGTAACTTACCGCTGAAGTAAAGAATCCTAATACATATGGACCAAATCCAAGGCCAAGATCAAGGCCAATGAAATAAGTTGAAGTAGCAATACCATATTTAGCAGGTGGAGACACTTTGATAGCAATTGCTTGCATACTAGATGAAAGATTTCCATAACCTGCACCAAGCAGTAATCCTGCTACTATTAAGAGTAGCGCATTATTAGTAATGCTAAGTGTAAGAAACGTAAGAATTAAGCAGATAAATGCTGGATAAACTACAATATTTTCATTTTTCAAATCCATAAGTCGTCCTGCTACGGGACGTGTAAGTAATGATGCGATAGCATAAAAGATAAAGAAATAACTTGAAATCGTTACGAGATTAATTTCTTTAGCGAAAAATTGTAGAAATGTCAGTATAGATGAATACGTTAAACCAGAAATTAACATGATGACTGCTACTGGTACAGCTTCTTTAGCAATATAGTTATTAATATTGAAACGTTTTGATTTAGTTTTAGCAACATCTTGTTGTTCATTAGATTCCAATTCGAATTGTAGGTTAACGAAAAATGAGATGATGAAACTGATGATGCCGCAAACTAAACATAACGTGAATAATAGTGTGATTGGGAACAGGTTGATGAGTAATAACCCAAAGAAGGGGCCAATTGCGGCACCAATTACTAAACTAAGTGAGAATAAACTAATACCTTCGCTTTTTCTATCATTCGGTGTGACGTAGGCAGCAATCGTACCAGTTGCTGTAGTAGTAATACCAGTGGCAATACCATTGATAAGTCGAGTAAACATTAAAAAGGCTAATGATCCTTCAATAAAATATAATAATTGCGTAATCAATAAAAAACTTAAGCCAATTAACAATATGCGTTTCGGACCAATTTTATTAACGTACTTTCCAGTAGTAAAACGTCCGATTAAGGAACCAATTATAAAAAGACCAGTGACTAAACCAGCAACACTATCAGAAGCGTTATATTCTGATTTGGTATAACTCGCAATAATTACAATGAGTAAATACATACAAAGGTATATTAAAAAATTTGTTATAAAATTAATATTAAAACTTTTAGTCCATATAGGTGATTTTATTGGTGTAGATGCGTGCATATTACAATTCCTCCATTTTAGTGATTTGAGCATGGATTTTTTGCACAATTTCAATCGTCTGATTGAGTTCATCTTCAGTTAAATCAGTATTTTTAATGATTTGTGTCTGAACTTCGCTCACACGTTGATTAATCGCATCAAAGTGTTTTTGACCTTCTTCAGAAAATGATAACAACTTTTCACGTTTATCCTTGCCTTGCTCAATTTTGAGTAATGATTTCTCAGAAAGTGCTTTTAAAATTTTACGTGTAGTAGGTTTTTCGATAGCACGACGTTTTGAAATTTGAACAAGTGTTGTAGGCGCATTTTGTGAGATATCTTTTAATACCAACCATTGCGCAGGAAAAATATCAAATTCTTCAAAGACAGGTTGAAATAATTTCGTATAAGGGCGATAAATAGCTGTAAGATGATTAAATATACTTTGTGCGTCCATGACAGCCTCCATTTATAGTTAGCCTTGCTAACTTATTTGGTAACGAATAATATTGTAAACCTTTTACATATAGAAAGCAATAGTGATTTTCAAAAAGAATTTCCAAACAGAATCTGTATTTGGGTTAATAGGTGTATGTGCTTCGTATTTAAGATAATCATCCATGTGGAACAGTTATGAGAAGTAAAGTTGTGTGTGATTTGTTATTATGAGAGAAAAGGTAAAGTGAGGGGAGACCGGCAATGCAAAATTTGAAGCTAGACCATTTGATTCATTATGTGCAACAGCTGGATAATTTTAAATATCCAGGGCATTTATTTACATTGAATCAGGGTGGTCAACATGAAAGACTTGGAACATTCAATAAATTAGCATATATCAACAATGCTTATATTGAATTATTGGATGTCTATAAACCAGATGTATTGCAAAAAATAGTGAAAACAGATGAAGGCCGAGTATCATTCCCTTCAAAAATCGTGCAGGATCAATACAGTCAAGGTATGAAGACGATGGCGTTTGGCACAACTGATATTGAACAGCTGAAAATTGAATTAGAAGCAAAGGGTGTAGATGTGATTGGTCCCGTCCATATGCATAGAGAAAATGTTAAAGGTGATAAGACATCTTGGAAATTACTTTATATTGCTGATCCTGATTACAGAGTAAAACCACCTTTCTTTATTCAATGGAATGAACATGAGGATGTTAGAGAGAAAAAAATAGCGCCTATCCGTCAAAATGAATTCAGGATTAAATCTATTGATATCAATAGTACGGAACGTGCGCATACAGTTCGCAAGTGGCAAAGATGGTTTGATATGGAATTAGTAAGTGAATCTGATAAAACTACCACTTTGAAACTGAAAAATGATGATATTTTATTTAAGATTAGCGATGGCAACTATTCAGGGTATAAAACAGTCACACTTCAAGATAGTAAGACTACGTCACCTTATACGTTGATTATCCGTGGCTTGAGTTACCGATTTGAAGCGGACTAATAAATATAACTATAAGCACTGTGCGCGATAATGAATATGTGTATCAAAGCAATAATAAGTGTTAAAATAGTCAAATAGGTAGAAATTTTTTGTGTCCGCAATAATAGCAAATAAACAGTTATTATAAATGTAAATGCGGCTAATATAATTCTTAAACTTAAGTAGGATATGGTCAACGGCTCGTTCAATGCTTGTATTATGAATACAATATTAACGACTGCCAATAACCCAATAATAATAATACGCATGTCTATACCTCATTTCTTAATCTATAATTAGTATATCAAACGTGTTACTTATATGTGAAAGATTGAGCGTAGCTATGTATAATATCAAAGTATTGAATTGATAAAGGAGACATCAGTTTTATGGAAAAGATGAATATCACAAATCAAGCACACGATGCGTTTGTTAAGTCACATCCAAATGGTGATTTATTACAATTAACAAAATGGGCAGAAACTAAAACACTAACTGGCTGGTATTCAAGACGTATCGCAGTTGGAGAAGATGGAGAAATAGCAGGGGTAGCACAACTTTTATTTAAAAAAGTGCCGAAGCTTCCATACACATTATGCTATATATCAAGAGGATTTGTAACGGATTATAGTAATAAACTTGCGCTAGAAACTTTATTAGAAGCTGCGTTACAAATTGCTAAAGAAGAAAAAGCCTATGCTATTAAGATAGATCCAGATGTTGAAGTGGATCAAGGTGCAGATGCACTGACGAACTTAAGAGCGTTAGGATTTAAACATAAAGGATTTAAAGAAGGATTGTCTAAAGATTATATCCAACCTAGGATGACAATGATTACTCCTATAAATAAAACAGATGAAGAACTTATTCAAAGTTTTGAACGTCGTAACCGCTCTAAAGTAAGACTTGCCCTTAAACGTGGTACAACTGTTGAGCGTTCTAATAGAGAAGGGTTGAAGACATTCGCTGAGTTAATGCAAATTACAGGAGAGCGTGATGGATTTTTAACTAGAGATATTAGTTATTTCCAAAACATCTATGATGCATTACATGATGATGGTGATGCTGAGTTATTCCTTGTAAAACTTAGTCCAAAACCTGTACTTAAAGACTTAAGAGCAGAACTAGCTGATTTAGAGACTGAAAAAGCTAAACTGTTAGAGAAAAAACAAGATAAGAAAACACTCAATAAAATTAATGATGCTGATAATAAAATTGCAAAAACACAAGAGCTTATTGATGAGATGACAACTTTAGAGTCGACACATCCAGACGGCATTTATTTATCTGGAGCATTGTTAATGTTTGCAGGTGAAAAATCTTATTACTTATATGGTGCATCATCAAATGAATATCGCAATTTCTTACCAAACCATCACATGCAGTTTGCGATGATGCAATATGCACGTGAACATGGTGCAGAATCATATGATTTTGGGGGTACTGATAATAACCCTGATAAAGATTCAGACCACTATGGGTTATGGACATTTAAAAAAGTTTGGGGAACATATTTAAGTGAAAAAATTGGGGAGTTTGATTATGTTTTAAACAAACCACTATATCAACTGATTGAAAACGTTAAACCTAAAATAACGAAGGCGAAAATTAAAATATCACGCAAGTTGAAAAATAAATAAGTTAAATGATAATGATGTGATGCACTATAGAGTTTAGACATGAAGCGGGTAAACTTTATAGTGCATTTTCATTTTCATATGGATTGTTTTGTGTTTCAAATGAATGGAGTACAAATGATTCATAAATACATATAAATAGTTCGTTTTCTATGGTAGATTAATAATGATAGAGGGAAAAGTGAGAGGAGATAAGGGCATGATAAAAAAGTTGTTACAGTTTTCGTTAGGCAATAAATTCGCAATATTTTTAATGGTATTACTGGTTATACTCGGTGGGGTGTACGCGAGTGCCAAAATGAAACTGGAATTATTACCAGATGTAGAACCACCTGTTATCACAGTGCAAACGTCGATGCCTGGTGCTACACCAGAAACTGTCAAAGAGGATATCAGCGACAAGATTGATGATCAAGTACGATCGATGGCAAACGTGAAAAGCGTAAGTGCACAATCTATCCAAAATGCGTCTATGGTTACTGTCGAATATGAAGAAGGAACAGATTTAGATAAAGCTGAGAATGATTTAAAGAAAGAAATCGACAAAATAAAATTTGACGACAATGTTGAAGAACCTGAATTAACAAGAAATTCAATGGACGCGTTTCCAATTGTCGCTTATTCATTTACTACAAAGGACAATAATTTAAAAGATACAACGAGTAAAATTAATAAGCAATTACTTCCTAAATTACAAACAATAGATGGTGTACAAAATGCGCAACTCAATGGACAAACAGCGCGTGAAGTTGCTATTAAATTTGATCAAGATAAATTAGAAAAGAGTGGTTTAACAAAAGATAGTGTTCAACAATATTTAAAAGGCGCTACAGGCAAAACACCACTTGGGCTATTCCAATTTGATAATACTGAAAAATCCGTTGTTATAGACGGTGAATTCACATCTGTCAACGCACTAAAAAATTTAGATATTCCATTGGCAGCAGCTGCAGCTGGACAATCTCAAGAAAGTGGAGCATCAGGTCAAGATTCAGGTGCCAGTGATCAAATGGCGTCATCAGGTCAATCCTCACCAGCAGCTGCAAGTGCAACTGCTGGACAAGGTTCGCAAAGTGATATGCCTTCAGTGAAACTAAAAGATATTGCAGATGTATCTGCCGGTGATGAACGTAAATCTATTTCTAAAACAAATGGTAAAGATGCAGTGAATGTACAGGTAACAAAAGCACAAGACGCAAACACTGTACAAGTTGCGAAAGATACTAAAAAAGAAATAGATAAATTCACTAAAGAAAATCCAAACATGGTTGCAACTAAGGTTATGGATACGGCTAAACCAATTGAAGATGCATTGTATACGATGATTGAAAAAGCAGCATTAGGTACTATCGTTGCGATAGTTGTTATTCTTTTATTCTTAAGAAATATAAGAACAACAACAATTGCGGTCATATCGATACCGATGTCAATTCTCATTGCAATGATTGCATTAAAATTAGCGAACGTATCATTAAATATACTTACGTTAGGTGCATTAACCGTTGCAATTGGTCGTGTCATAGATGATTCCATCGTGGTCGTAGAAAATATTTACCGAAGACTATCGAATCGTACAGAAACACTTAAAGGAGATAACTTGATTGTAAGTGCAACTAGTGAAGTATTTAAACCAATCATGTCATCTACTATCGTAACAATTATAGTGTTCTTACCTTTAGCATTTGTGAGTGGTTCAGTTGGAGAGATGTTTAGACCATTTGCGCTTGCGATCGCATTTAGTTTATTAGCATCACTGCTAGTTTCAATTACAATTGTTCCGGCATTGAGCGCGACTTTATTTAAAAAAGGTGTTAAACCACATAAGAATGAAAATTCTTTAGGATTTATTGGCAGAAAATATAAAACTGTCTTAAATTGGTCATTAAATCATAAATGGATTGTCATTATTTTAAGTACTGTCATTTTAATCGCAAGTATCGGTTTAGGTGCTGCTAAATTAGGAACAAGCTTTATATCAACAGGTGAGGATAAATACATGGCGTTAACATATACGCCGAAGCCTGGTGAAACACAAGAAGGTATTTTGAAAAATGCAGAACAGGTTCAAAAATACTTAAATAGTAAAGATAAAGTGAATACCGTTCAGTACTCTGTTGGTGGTCCTTCTCCAAATGATCCAACTGGGAATTCAAATAGCTTGGCTATAATGGTTGAATATGACTCAAATACGCCAAACTTTGATGAAGAGCCGGATAAAGTATTGCAACATATTGAAAAATATAAGCATGATGGTGAATGGGCAAATCAAGATATGGGCACAGGCGGTAGTAATAATGCGTTAGAAATATCAGTTACTGGTCCATCACTCGATGCAATAAAAGGTACCGTTAAAAAAGTCGAAAGTGAAATGAAACACGTTAAAGGTGTGGCTAACGTTAAGTCAGATTTAACGCAAACTTATGATCAGTACAATGTGAAAGTAAATCAAAATAAAGCAGCAGAATATGGATTGTCTGCATCACAATTAGCAATGACATTGAACCAGAACACACCTGAGCAAAGTGTCACAACCGTTAAAGAAAAAGGCAAATCTATTGATGTGAAAATCAAAGAAGATAAAGAAAAGCATTGGACTAAAGGCAAATTAGAAAGTACGGAATTACAAACACCAACAGGTCAATCTGTAGAATTAAGCGATATTGCAACTTTAGAAGAAACAACTACACCAAATAAAATTGAAACAAAAGCTGGCGATGAAACGGCAACAGTTTCTGCAAAAGTTACGAGTGATGATGTAGGTGGTACTTCTCAAAAAGTATTATCTAAAGTGAATCAAATTGATACGCCAAATAATGTGAAGATAAATGTTGGCGGTGCAAATGAAGATATTGGTAATGCTATTACACAGTTAGCGATGGCGATGCTCGCAGCGATTATCATTGTCTATCTCGTACTTGTATTAACTTTTAAAGGCGCGTTAGCACCATTTACGATACTCTTCTCATTACCATATACAATTATCGGCGTAGTGGTAGCGCTTGTTGTTACAGGCGAAACAGTTTCTGTTCCAAGTATGATTGGTATGCTTATGTTGATTGGTATTGTAGTTACTAATGCGATTGTGCTAGTGGACAGAGTGATAAACAATCAAAAAGATGGTCTAGATATGAAAGCAGCATTACTCGAAGCGGGTGGTACACGTATTAGACCAATCTTAATGACAGCCTTAGCAACAATAGGTGCATTGGCACCGATGTTATTCGGAGAAGATAGTTCAATTATCATTTCTAAAGGCATGGCAGCGACTGTAGTAGGTGGATTGATTTCATCTACGTTGTTAACATTGATTGTTGTTCCAGTTATCTATGAAATTCTCTTTACATTAAAAGGGAAGATTTTAGGTAGAAAAAAACGTAAATAAAGTAATGTGAAGTAAGGATAGGTACATCAATTGGAATAATTATTCTGATTTATGCCTGTCCTTATTTTTGTATAAAAAAAGATTGACGTATGAATGATTCACACGCCAATCTCGTTTGATTTCAGTATATATATCTTGCCATAATATGCTTTATTAGTATAATACTAATGTTAAAATAGCATAGATAACAAATAAAAGAACACTTATAATGTTTAAAATTTGGATTGCCTTTGCATCTTTTTTAATGTGCTTAAAGGCAGTAACTTCAACATTACCTACTAACAGTAGTAAGATGACAAATACCCACCAATTAATTGCTGGCAAAGACATTGTCGTCAAAGCGACTACAAATAATAAAAGTAATGCCATTATAATACGCAATATGCGTGTGATAATTGTATCCATTCTAAATATGCTTATGTAAGCAACAATAAGATACAATACTGGTAAAAAGATAAGATATAGTTGCATGAATTTACTTCCTTTCTATGTTCGCCATTAATCTTAGCATGTTAAAAATAGATTTACTAGAATGTTATTTGTGTTCTTTTTGTCTAATTTCTGAACGAACCGCTGCAATTTCCTGTTCTATATTTTCTAGCTGTTTAACTAGTGGGTCTACTGATTGGTTTACAGATTCTCTTTTTTCTAAGTCACCCTGTAATCTAACATAATCATATTTAAGTTCAGCTAATTTTTCATTTAGGTCCATGGATACGCACTCCTTTAAATAGTAAATTATCTTTATCAATTGATTCGTATTATATCATGGATTTGAAAGCTTCTAAAACAACCAATTGATATGTTAAGGTATGAAAGTAGCATGAAAACGAAATAACGAAGTGAAAGAAGGCATTAGCGTGACTCAACAATTTATCATTATTATTTTACTCATCGCATTAGGGTACATACTTAAACGAATTAATTATTTTAAAGCTAACGATAGCCAAGTATTCTCTACGTTAGTATTGAATGTTACTCTGCCTTCTTTAGTAATTGTAAACTTAAATAAAGCTGAATTAGATATATCACTGTCCATCTTACCTATAATGATGATTCTATATGGTGTGGTTGCCAAAGTCATTGTTATTTGGTTCTTTATAAAATATGATAATCAAATTCGTGGCGCCACTGGCATGATGATAGCATCACTTAATATTGGACTGTTTGCATATCCATTGGTCGAAGCAATTTGGCCTAAGACTGGGATGATTTATTTCGGCATGGCAGATATCGGTGGCGCTATTATTATGTTTGGCGTAACTTATTTTGTAGGCAGTTATTTTAGTAGTGCCGGAGATAGTTTTGACTTTAAATATTTAGGAAAAAATATTTTGAAATCTGTACCATTAATGACCTATATCATCATGTTTATATTAAATATGTTAGATATCCATTTTCCTGAACCAATGATTGATTTCTTTTCCGTGTTATCTGGTGCCAATATGCCATTATCCATGATATTACTTGGACTTATGCTTAATTTTAGTATCGATAGACGGTTCTTGCCAATTGCCCTTAAATATATAGCGGCACATTATGGACTTGGAATCATTGCAGGTTTATGTGTATATTATTTCCTACCTGTAGACGATCAAATGATTAAGACAACATTACAAGTAGCGTGGCTCTTACCAGTAGGTGTTGCTATAATTCCATATTCTATACAGTTTAAATATAAAACATTACCCCTTGTTGGAATGGTTACAAATTTAACGATTGTCATTAGTATTATAATTCTGTATATCTATCAAGCATTATTTGTATCATAGTGTTCATAAGATATTACGATATTTGGGTAGCTGCAAATGTATAACAAAAAAGGTTGGAAATAGACAAGGATTTCATTTGTCTGTTTCCAACCTTTTAGTTTCTTATTTATCCTTTACCACCCATAAATGCAGGATAGTTTGTCATGCCGCCATCAACATAGATGGTCGTGCCATGAATATAGTCTGCTAAGTCAGATGCGAGGAAGCGTGCAACGTTTGCCACTTGTTGTGCATCGCCAATGACTTTTGCTGGAATCATTTCAAGTGTTTCAGCTCGCGTTTCTGGATCAGAGAATTTTTCCTTCGTATGTTCGGTAACAATAGCACCAGGTGAAATGTTATTAATACGGATACCATATTGTGCATATTCCATGGACATCGTTTCCATCATTAATTTTAAACCGCCTTTACTAGCAGCATAGTTAACGTAATTCGGCCAAGGAATTTTATCATGAACGCTTGATGTATTGATGATGATACCTTTTTTATCTTCTTTTAAAAATTGATTTACTGCCGCTTTGGACCCCATAAACGCTCCAGTTAAATTAATATCTATAACTTTTTGCCATTCTGATAAAGGCATTTCATGTGTGGGAATTGCTTTTTCAAAACCGGCATTGTTAATCATGATATCTAATGTTCCAAATACAGACACTGCTGTTGCAATAAGGTGATTTACATCCTCCTCTTTAGATATATCGGCCTGTACTTTGATTGCCTTACCACCTGCGTCTTCGATGATCTTTATGGATTCTGCGACTGCGTCTAAGCTTTTTTCTGAGCGATAGTTAATGACTACGTTTGCTTTTTCTTTACCGAATTGTTCTACCATGGCTTTACCGATACCACTACTTCCACCAGTGATAACAACAACTTTATTTTCTAATTCTTTAAACAATATTGACGCCTCCTTATAAGTAAATGAAATAAAAAGTTTAGAACAAGTAGGATATGAAAGTTAAATTGTTGAATCAACCAACCATCGTCCTATGTTCTAAACTTCATGATGTTTGTATGTGAATAAATTATAATTAACCTTTTAAATTACCTAGAATAAATGCAGCGATGATTATAAGTGCTATTCCAGCCCAAATACCAATCATTTGACGTTTGTCTTTGCGTTCTCCTAATAAGAAAATACCACCTAGTGTAGACACAATAACTAACAATTGAGAGAATGAAAAACTTGTTGCAACACCCACTTTAGGTTGGGAGTAGAACATAAATAAGTTACCAATACCCCAAACGACACCAGGGATGATATTCCAAATTGTACTTTTAATCGATGTTTCATGTTTTGAAGAAAGAATCAAGCCACCGATTGCCATACCGATTGATTGGAAGAAGAGGGCCCTCATACCATCTACACCGAAGATTTGTGCGACTACAACATACACGACATAGCCCACAGTCGAAATAAGTAAGATAGGTATCGCTTTGCCAAAATTACTATTACTATCAGAGGCTTCATGCTTGCCTTTGATTGAAGTCATCGCAATACCAATTACAAGTAATACCATTGACACAAGTCCGAGTGTCACTTGTGTACCAGTACTCCATTCGCCTAAGAACACAGCACTGAACAATGTTGTACCAACTAATTGTAAGCCAGTAGAGATTGGCATTGTTTTCGATACACCAATCAAACTGATAGATTTAAGTTGATAACCTTGACCAAGTGCCCAAAATGCACCTGAGATTAAACCGACAATAATCACGGTGATATTATCAAACTTGGCATTCCCAGTAAGTAATAAAATAATACCAATAATGAGTGCACCTAAAGTAGTCCCTCTGATTTGATTGTATGGACCACCACCAACCAGTACGTTAATTAAAACAACGCTACCCCAAAATAATGCAGGTAATAACGCAATTAATAAATCCATTTTGACTCACGCTTTCTATTTTGTTTTCCCCTTTAAACAATCTATTTAGATTGCTGTGAAATCTAGTTTAAAGCAAATTAATAATTTAGTAAAAAATAATCAATGATTTATAGTTGGATTTTTGTTTTTAGTAACAAATGATGAATTAAATGTTTATCATTTTAAATTAAATGGATTGTTTAGAGATGGGCGGCAACATATTTAAATTTCTTGTATTCATAATTAATGTTAAAGCCCAACTCATGAAAGCGTTCAACAAGTGTATTGTTTTTACTACGAATTTTAAAATAAACTCTCTCAATATTGTAATTAGAAAACGTAAACTGCAATGCGTAAGAGAGTAAGTCAAATGCGATACCCATAAATCTATAATCCGCATGTGATGAAAAATATTTGATTTCTGCTCTTTTAGTAGCAGGGAAAATTTGAATGTAAAGATATCCTTTGAGGAGACCTTCAGACATAAAAACAAACAATTTGTTATATTCATCTAGCGATTCTGTAATTTCATCAGTAGTCATGACATCGTGCTTAAACGTGTAATCATGTAATTTTTTAAATGATCGATAATAGGCTGGGCGATATTCAGTTATGTTTTGTGCATGATCTACCTTACCAACATCTTGTGTAGATATGAGATGATAATCAGTAAAACTATACGAAGCTTCAATTGCTTTCATGTATGGTGCATATGCCTGTTCATTTTCTTCAAAAGAAAAATTAAAATTTGCAGTATCGGGTTTACTTTGGGCAAGTGCTGCAAATAATGATTTGAAATCGTCCTTTGAGAGTGAGACTGATTTTTTTACAAAAGGACCAATAACTTTATATTTATTATCTTCATATTTAAATGCGAGTAATAACATAACTATGTCGTTTTGATCATCTAATTGTGCAAAAACGCCTGGATCTTCTATTGCTTGTTTAATCGTTGCTTCCACATCTTCATGTGCTTGCGGTAGTTTATATAAGTAAGAGGCCGAATGGTAATCAGCGTCATTTATAAAAGTTACAATCTGCTCATAGCTATTTAATTGCGTAATTTTCATAACAATACCTCCGTAAGTTATTCAGTTAAGTCAATTATAAGAATTTTTTGCATTAAATGGAAGTTATGATGTGCTACATACATGTTACAATGGATATTATATTAGAACTTGAAAGGGCGAAACTATGAAATCACTGATTATTGCTGAAAAACCTTCAGTAGGTAGAGATATTGCAAATGCGTTAAATATAAACGAAAAACGCAATGGCTATTTTGAAAATAATAAATATATTGTTACATGGGCGCTAGGTCATCTTGTAACAAATGCCACACCAGAACAGTATGATAGTAGATTTAAAGAATGGAACCTTAATGATTTGCCTATCATTCCAGATAAGATGAAAACTGTCGTAATTAGTAAAACACGAAAACAATTTTCTACAGTACAATCACTCATAAAGAGTGATAAAATCAATAAAATCATCATTGCTACTGATGCTGGACGTGAAGGTGAATTAGTGGCGCGCTTGATACTAGATAAAGCGCATAATAAAAAACCAATACAAAGACTGTGGATTAGTTCTGTAACTAATAAAGCGATAAAAGACGGTTTTAGTAAACTACAAGATGGTCGCAAATATAATCATTTGTATCAAGCTGCATTGGCACGAAGTGAAGCAGACTGGATTGTTGGTATTAATGCAACACGTGCATTAACTACTAAATATGATGCACAGCTTTCACTTGGAAGAGTGCAAACACCGACAATACAATTAGTTCAAATGAGACAAAATGAAATAAATCAATTTAAGCCACAGACCTACTATACAATGAAATTGACGGCGGGTGGATTGACTTATCAATGTCAAACGCCACAATCTCATATGGATCGCACAGTGTTAGAGCGAATTAAAAAAGATATTGATGGCGGACAAGCTCAGATAGAAGCGATTAACAAAACGCACAAAAAAGCATATCCACAGCAATTGTATAGCCTAACTGATCTACAACAAGATGCATACAAACGTTACCATTTAGGACCTAAAGAAACTTTAAATACATTACAAGCACTATATGAACGCCATAAACTTGTTACGTATCCGCGTACAGATTCCAATTATTTAACGGATGATATGGTAGAGACACTTAAAGACAGATTACAAGCAATTATGTCTACGACGCTTAAACCACATGCAAAACAACAGATGGCGAATTCATTTTCAGGAAAATTTAAGTTTGTGAATAATAGTAAAGTTTCGGATCACCATGCGATTATTCCAACTGAAGTGCGCCCAGATTTGAGCCAGTTAAGTCAGCGCGAATCAAAAATTTACATGATGATTGCGCAGCGATTTTTAGAAAATTTAATGCCACCGCATGAATATGAAGCGGTAGCGATTGAATTAAAAGTGGATAATTACACATTTTCATTTAAGGACAAAGTTACGACGAAACTTGGATTTAAAGCAGTATATGAAGATCATGAAAAAGATCCTGCTGAAATAAGTCAGTTGCAAAAGGGCGCAACATTAAAAATAACTAAAACACAAATTGAACAACATGAAACAACTGCACCACCATATTTCAATGAGGGCTCATTATTGAAAGCTATGGAAAGTCCACAAAAATTCTTTGATCTTCAAGATAAAAAACACAACAAGATGTTAAAAGAAACAGGCGGTATAGGTACAGTTGCGACGAGGGCGGATATTATAGAAAAGCTCTTTAATATGAATGCGATTGAATCTCGAGATGGCAAGATTAAAGTCACGTCTAAAGGGAAACAAATTCTTGAATTAGCGCCACAAAAATTGACTTCACCATTACTTACAGCAGAATGGGAAGAAAAGTTATCGTTGATTGAACAAGGTAAATATGACGTCAGAAAGTTTATTTCTGAAATGAAAACGTTCACGAATGAAGTTGTTGAAGATATCAAATCAAGTGAGCAACGTTATAAGCACGATAATTTAACCACAACAGAGTGTCCAACATGTGGTAAATTTATGATAAAAGTGAAAACTAAAAATGGACAAATGCTTGTATGCCAAGATCCACAATGCAAAACCAAGAAAAATGTGCAACGCAAAACCAATGCCCGTTGTCCTAATTGTCATAAGAAGATGACGCTATTTGGAAGAGGCAAAGAAGCGGTATATCGTTGTGTATGTGGTCACACAGAAACACAAGCACAAATGGACAAACGCCATAAAAATAAAAAATCAGATAAAGTAAACAAAAAAGATCTCAAAAAATATATGAATAATAATGAAGGATTGGAGAATAATCCATTCCAAGACGCTTTAAAAGGGTTGAAGTTTTAAATAATCGAACATATAGCAAGGATTTATAATCAAAGTTCGTGTTTGCTATTGTAAAAAAGTTCATTTGGTATTAGAATATGTAAGTATTTTAAAAAAAGGAGAACTAACCGTGAAAAAGTATTTCAAGTTTGAAAAGCATGACACAAACTATAAGAAAGAGATACTTGGTGGGCTTACAACTTTCTTGTCTATGGCTTATATTTTAGCTGTTAACCCTCAAGTACTAAGTTTGGCTGGTGTTGATGGTGTTTCTGAAAATATGAAAATGGATCAAGGCGCAATTTTCGTTGCTACTGCATTAGCAGCATTTATTGGTTCATTATTTATGGGATTAATTGCGAGATATCCCATAGCATTAGCACCAGGTATGGGGTTAAATGCGTTCTTTGCATTTACTGTAGTTTTAACAATGGGTATACCGTGGCAAGTTGGTTTAACAGGTGTACTATTTTCAGGGGTAGTTTTCGCCATATTAACAATGACTGGTTTACGAGAAACCATCATTAATGCGATACCATATCAGATGAAAATGGCTGTATCAGCAGGTATAGGATTATTTATCACATTTGTTGGTTTACAAAGTTCAGGTATCATTATTAAAAATGATTCAACACTTGTAACGTTGGGCCATATTACTGATGGTCCCGTACTATTAGCCATTTTTGGGATTATAAGTACAGTGATTTTATATGCAATTAGAGTGCCAGGTGCAATATTTATTGGTATGGTTTTAACATCAATTGTTGGTATGTTAACAGGTCTTATACATACACCGAATGCAATTGTAGGACAAATTCCAAGTATTGAACCAACATTTGGAGCAGCATTTGAAGCTTTTAAAGATCCAGGTCAATTATTTACTGTACAATTTTTAATTGTTATTCTCACATTTTTATTCATTGATTTCTTTGATACTGCAGGAACGTTAGTAGCAGTTGCTACTCAAGCTGGATTTATCAAAGATAATAAAATGCCACGCGCAGGTCGTGCATTATTCTCAGATTCATTAGCTACAATTGTAGGTGCAATTTTTGGTACTACAACTACGACTTCATATATTGAATCAAGTTCAGGTGTAGCTGTCGGAGCGAGAACAGGATTTGCAAGTGTCGTTACCGGTTTCTGTTTCTTACTGGCAATTTTCTTTAGTCCACTTATGGAGGTCGTTACAAGTGCGGTGACGACACCAGCACTTGTTGTGGTTGGTGTGTTAATGGCTGCAAACTTCGCTGAAATTGATTGGAAGAAATTTGAAGTAGCTGTACCAGCATTCGTAACAATTATCATGATGCCATTATCATATTCAATTGCGACTGGTATTGCTTGTGGATTTATCTTTTATCCAATAACGATGTTAATTTCAAAACGTCATAAAGAAGTACATCCAATAATGTACGCACTCATGATTTTATTTATATTGTATTTTATCTTTGTTCACGGATAATAAAAAGCACGCTGTTATGTCGCCCATTGACGATTTAACAGTGTGCTTTTGTTTGTATGCATATGCTAATTTAATATTTTATCCCGTATTCACTATGTTTAAAAAATTATTTCTACTATTATAATTGTGATTTGTACTTGATAAAAATATGACAAATTAAATTTAAGTCTAAAGAAATTAATTTTTGTTGCGTCTGTCTTCAGTATAAATTACTTTAGCATTTTTATTGGGTACATATAGTGGAGCAGACAATACAATAAATATAAAAAATAACATTAAAAAGAATAAAGCCCAGTGTACGACCATGCCAACTAAAGGTATAAATGCAATGAAAGAACCTACGATACCAATTAATGGAATAAACAACATTGGTTTTATAGAATTTTGATTATCTACTATTAAAATGATTACCATTACAAAATATAAAAATGCATTGATTAATAAAGGCTGCCAACCAAAGCCTAATATAATACTTCCACCTAAGAAGGGAATACCATAAATCAATTCACTAATAATTAAAATTAAACTCAATATTAATAACACAGTGCGAATACTACTTTTCATTAAAGTCACCACCTATCAGTTACTATTATATAGGATAAAACAAATTTAGAATAATAATTTGGAATATGTAGAAATAAAAAATACATTTATATGAAAAAATTTTCGAAAGTGGTTGAAGTGAATAACTGAATAAAGTACAATAACAAAGTATGTGTTAGACAAAAAGTTTCAAAACTTTTGTATAAAAGCTTGATAAATCACTGTTTATCATGTATCATATCTAATGTTGGACTTTAAGAACACGCGATGAAGCGAAAGGTTACTGACACACCCGGCCGCTTTGCCATGGCGCTGTGTGAGATAGTTTTCGTGGAGAAGTCTATCACTTAAATGTAGACGAATAAGGAGGGAAAATTATGGCAAAACAAAAAATCAGAATCAGATTAAAAGCTTATGATCACAGAGTTATTGATCAATCAGCAGAAAAAATTGTTGAAACAGCGAAACGTTCTGGTGCAGATGTATCTGGACCAATTCCGTTACCGACTGAAAGATCAGTTTACACGATCATTCGTGCCGTGCATAAGTACAAAGATTCACGTGAGCAATTCGAACAACGTACACATAAACGTTTAATCGATATTGTTAACCCTACACCAAAAACAGTTGATGCTCTTATGGGCTTAAACTTACCATCTGGCGTAGACATCGAAATCAAATTATAATAGAAAAAAATTAGGAGGTGGACTTTCGATGACCAAAGGAATCTTAGGAAGAAAAATCGGGATGACACAAGTTTTCGGAGAAAACGGTGATTTAATCCCAGTAACAGTAGTAGAAGCAAGCCAAAACGTTGTATTACAAAAGAAATCTGAAGAGATTGATGGATATAACGCTATCCAAGTAGGCTATGAAGATAAAAAAGCTTATAAAAAAGATAGCAGATCAAGCAAGTATGCTAACAAACCAGCTGAAGGCCATGCTAAAAAAGCAGGCACAGCACCTAAGCGCTTCATTCGTGAATTCAGAAACGTTAACGTTGATGAATACGAAGTAGGTCAAGAAGTCTCAGTTAATACATTTGAAGCTGGAGACGTAATTGATGTAACAGGCGTATCTAAAGGTAAAGGTTTCCAAGGTGCCATTAAACGTCATAATCAAGCACGTGGTCCAATGTCACATGGTTCTCATTTCCATAGAGCACCAGGTTCAGTAGGTATGGCATCAGATGCTTCAAGAGTCTTTAAAGGACAAAAAATGCCTGGACGTATGGGCGGTAACACTGTAACAGTACAAAACTTAGAAGTAGTTCAAGTTGACACTGAAAACAATGTTATTTTAGTTAAAGGTAATGTACCAGGTCCTAAAAAAGGATTTGTAGAAATCACATCATCAATCAAAGGTAATAAATAATTTACGACGAAAGGAGGAATTGCATAATGGCTAATTATGATGTATTAAAAGTAGATGGAACTAAATCAGGTTCAGCTGAACTAAGCGATGCAGTATTTGCAATCGAACCAAACAATAGCGTTCTTTTTGAAGCAATTAACTTACAACGTGCTTCATTACGCCAAGGTACTCATGCTGTTAAGAATCGTTCAGCAGTACGTGGTGGTGGACGCAAACCATGGAGACAAAAAGGTACAGGACGTGCGCGTCAAGGTACAATTCGTGCGCCACAATGGCGTGGTGGTGGTATCGTATTCGGTCCAACACCAAGAAGCTACTCATACAAGATGCCTAAGAAAATGCGTCGTTTAGCATTACGTTCAGCATTATCTTTCAAAGTACAAGAAAAAGGCTTAACTGTTGTAGATGCATTAAACTTAGATGCTCCTAAAACAAAAGAATTCAAAACTGTACTTTCTAATTTAGAACAACCAAAAAAAGTATTAGTAGTAACAGAATCAGAAGATGTAAACGTTGCATTATCAGCACGTAACATTCCTGGTGTTCAAGTAACTACAGCTCAAGGGTTAAACGTTCTAGATATTACAAGCGCTGACAGTGTAGTAATCACAGAAGCAGCTGCTAAAAAAGTTGAGGAGGTGCTCGGATAATGGAAGCAAGAGACGTTCTTAAGCGCCCCGTAATCACTGAAAAATCTTCAGTTGCTATGGCTGAAGACAAATACACATTCGACGTTGATACTCGTGCAAATAAAACACAAGTTAAAATTGCCGTTGAAGAAATCTTTGATGTAAAAGTAGCTAATGTAAACATCATTAACTACAAACCTAAGAAAAAACGCATGGGCCGTTACCAAGGCTATACAAACAAAAGACGCGTAGCAATCGTTAAATTAAAAGAAGGATCAATCGATCTATTCAACTAAAATACAATTACCAATAAGGAGGTAAACGACAATGGCTCTAAAAAAATATAAGCCAATTACTAATGGTCGTCGTAATATGACTAGTTTAGATTTCGCTGAAATTACGAAAACTACACCTGAAAAGTCATTATTACAACCGCTACCGAAAAAAGCGGGACGAAATAACCAAGGTAAATTGACAGTTCGCCATCACGGTGGAGGACACAAACGTCAATACCGTGTTATTGATTTCAAACGTAATAAAGATGGTATCAATGCTAAAGTTGATTCAATCCAATATGATCCAAACCGTTCAGCAAACATTGCATTATTAGTTTATGCTGATGGTGAAAAACGTTATATCATCGCTCCAAAAAACCTTAAAGTAGGTCAAGTACTTGAAAGCGGTGAAAATGCAGATATCAAATTAGGTAATGCATTACCATTACAATTCATTCCAGTAGGTACTGTAATCCACAATATCGAGTTAAAACCTGGTAAAGGTGGGCAAATTGCTCGTTCAGCTGGTGCTAGTGCACAAGTACTTGGTAAAGAAGGTAAATACGTTTTAATCAGATTGAGATCTGGTGAAGTTCGTATGATTCTTTCAACTTGCCGTGCTACTATTGGTCAAGTTGGTAACATCCAACATGAACTTGTAAACGTTGGTAAAGCAGGACGTTCTAGATGGAAAGGCATTCGCCCAACAGTTCGTGGTTCTGTAATGAACCCTAACGATCACCCACACGGTGGTGGTGAAGGTCGTGCACCTATCGGTAGACCATCTCCAATGTCACCTTGGGGTAAACCTACGCTTGGTAAGAAAACTCGTCGTGGTAAAAAATCTTCAGACAAACTTATCGTTCGTGGACGTAAGAAAAAATAAAAATAACTTATTTACGTGTGCGGCTTAAATAGCTGCACGCATACAATAAGAAGGGAGGCGCCACTATGGCTCGTAGTATTAAAAAAGGACCTTTCGCTGATGATCATCTTATGAAAAAAGTTGAAGCACAAAGCGGAAGCGAGAAAAAACAAGTAATCAAAACTTGGTCACGTCGTTCAACTATTTTCCCTGATTTTATCGGACATACATTCGCTGTATATGATGGACGTAAACATGTGCCTGTATTCGTAACTGAAGATATGGTTGGTCACAAATTAGGAGAATTTGCACCAACGCGTACATTCAAAGGTCACGCTGCAGACGACAAAAAAACTAGAAGATAATTTCTAACAGGTAGAGGAGGAAATTCCAATGGAAGCAAAAGCGGTTGCTAAAACAATAAGAATCGCACCTCGTAAAGTTAGATTAGTATTAGATCTAATTAGAGGCAAGAGTGCTGGAGAAGCTATTGCAATTTTAAAATTAAAAAACAAAGCTTCATCACCAGTAGTTGAAAAATTATTAATGTCCGCTTTAGCGAATGCTGAACATAACTATGACATGAACACTGATGAATTAATAGTTAAAGAAGCATATGCTAATGAAGGACCAACGTTAAAACGTTTCCGTCCACGTGCACAAGGACGTGCAAGTGCGATCAACAAACGTACAAGCCACATTACAATCGTCGTAAGTGACGGTAAAGAAGAAGCTAAAGAAGCTTAATATATTTTTAAGGAGGGAACACTGTGGGTCAAAAAATTAATCCAATCGGACTTCGTGTTGGTGTAATCCGTGATTGGGAAGCTAAATGGTATGCAGAAAAAGACTTCGCATCATTATTACACGAAGATTTAAAAATCCGTAAATTTATTGATAACGCATTAAAAGAAGCATCAGTTTCTCATGTAGAAATCGAACGTGCTGCTAATCGTATCAACATCGCTATTCATACTGGTAAACCAGGTATGGTAATCGGTAAAGGCGGTTCAGAAATTGAAAAACTTCGTAACAAATTAAACGCTTTAACAAGCAAAAAAGTACACATCAACGTAATCGAAATCAAAAAAGTTGATTTAGATGCAAAATTAGTTGCTGAGAATATTGCAAGCCAGTTAGAAAACCGTGCTTCATTCCGTCGTGTACAAAAACAAGCTATTACAAGAGCAATGAAAATTGGTGCTAAAGGTATCAAAACTCAAGTATCAGGCCGTTTAGGCGGAGCTGACATCGCTCGTGCTGAACAATATTCAGAAGGAACTGTTCCACTTCATACACTACGTGCTGACATCGGTTATGCGCATGCAGAAGCTGACACTACTTACGGTAAATTAGGTGTCAAAGTATGGATTTATCGTGGAGAAGTTCTTCCTACTAAGAACACTAGTGAAGGAGGAAAATAATAATGTTACTACCAAAACGTGTAAAATATCGTCGTCAACATCGTCCTAAAACAACTGGTCGTTCTAAAGGCGGTAACTATGTAACATTTGGTGAGTATGGTTTACAAGCAACTACAACTTCTTGGATCACATCTCGTCAAATCGAATCAGCTCGTATTGCAATGACTCGTTATATGAAACGTGGCGGGAAAGTTTGGATTAAAATCTTCCCACATACACCTTACACTAAAAAACCTTTAGAAGTACGTATGGGTGCTGGTAAAGGTGCAGTAGAAGGCTGGATTGCAGTTGCAAAACCAGGTAGAATTTTATTTGAAGTCGCAGGCGTTAACGAAGAAGTTGCGCGTGAAGCATTACGTTTAGCAAGTCACAAACTTCCAGTTAAAACTAAGTTTGTAAAACGTGAAGAATTGGGTGGTGAACAAAATGAAAGCTAAGGAAATTAGAGACTTAACCACTTCAGAAATCGAAGAGCAAATCAAATCTTCAAAAGAAGAGCTTTTTAACCTACGCTTTCAGTTAGCTACAGGTCAATTAGAGGAAACTGCACGTATTCGCACAGTAAGAAAAACGATTGCACGTCTAAAAACTGTTGCTCGTGAAAGAGAAATTGAACAAGGTAAAGCGAATCAATAATTCAATTGAAAGAGGAGGTTACTAAAGTGAGCGAAAGAAATGATCGTAAAGTTTATGTAGGTAGAGTCGTTTCCGATAAAATGGATAAAACGATAACTGTACTTGTTGAAACATACAAAACGCACAAGTTATATGGTAAACGAGTAAAATACTCTAAAAAATACAAAACTCATGATGAAAACAACTCAGCTAAATTAGGGGACACAGTTAAAATTCAAGAAACACGTCCTTTATCAGCAACTAAACGTTTCCGTTTGGTAGAAATTGTTGAAGAATCAGTAATTATTTAATTAAATAGTGAAGATAAAGGAGGTTTAACTCATGATCCAACAAGAAACACGATTAAAAGTAGCAGATAACTCTGGTGCACGTGAAGTTCTTACAATTAAAGTATTAGGTGGATCTGGTCGTAAAACAGCTAACATCGGTGACGTTATCGTAGTAAGTGTTAAAAATGCTACACCAGGTGGCGTTGTCAAAAAAGGTGAAGTAGTTAAAGCTGTTGTAGTACGTACTAAATCTGGCGTACGTCGTAACGATGGTTCATATATCAAATTTGATGAAAATGCATGTGTCATTATCCGTGATGACAAAGGCCCACGTGGTACTCGTATTTTTGGACCTGTCGCTCGTGAACTACGTGAAGGAAACTTCATGAAAATTGTATCATTAGCTCCAGAAGTACTTTAATAAAACATTTATAAATATATATAAATTTAAGGAGGTGCCACACATGCATATCAAAAAAGGTGACAACGTAAAAGTTATCGCAGGTAAAGACAAAGGTAAAGAAGGTAAAGTTGTTTCAACTGAACCTAAAAAAGACCGTGTCGTTGTGGAAGGTGTCAATGTTATCAAAAAGCACCAAAAACCAACTCAATTTAATCCTGAAGGTGGAATCTTAGAGACAGAGGCAGCAATCCATGTTTCTAACGTACAGTTATTAGATCCTAAAACGAATGAACCTACTCGCGTTGGTTATAAATTCGAAGATGGTAAAAAAGTTCGTATCGCTAAAAAATCAGGCGAAGAAATTAAATCTAATAATTAATAATTAATTGAAAGGAGGATCCACTGTGAACCGTTTAAAAGAAAAATTCAACTCTGAAGTTACTCAAAACTTAGTTAAACAATTTAACTATAGTTCAGTAATGGAAGTACCAAAAATAGAAAAAATTGTTGTAAATATGGGTGTCGGTGACGCTGTACAAAATACTAAAGTATTAGATGATGCTGTAGAAGAGTTACAAGCTATCACTGGACAAAAACCATTAATCACAAAAGCTAAAAAATCAGTAGCAACATTCCGTTTACGTGAAGGTATGCCTATCGGTGCGAAAGTTACACTTCGTGGTGAAAGAATGTATGACTTTTTAGATAAATTAATTGCTGTATCACTTCCACGTGTACGTGACTTCCAAGGTGTATCTAAAACTGCATTCGATGGTAGAGGTAACTACACTTTAGGTGTTAAAGAACAATTAATTTTCCCAGAAATTGACTATGACCGAGTAAGTAAAGTACGAGGAATGGATATCGTTATCGTAACGACTGCTAACACTGACGAGGAAGCTCGTGAATTGTTATCACAATTCGGTATGCCATTTCACAAATAATCTCTAAAGGAGGCTAATTAAGTGGCTAAAACTTCAATGGTTGCTAAGCAACAAAAAAAACAAAAGTTCCAAGTACGTGAATATACGCGTTGTGAACGCTGTGGTCGTCCACATTCTGTATATCGTAAATTTAAATTATGCCGTATTTGTTTCCGTGAATTAGCTTATAAAGGCCAAATCCCTGGCGTTCGTAAAGCTAGCTGGTAATAGAAAATAGTCTGAAAGGAGGCAACAATCAATGACAATCAACGATCCAATTGCAGATATGCTAACTCGTGTAAGAAACGCTAACATGGTGCGTCACGATAAATTAGAATTACCTGCATCAAACATTAAAAAAGAAATTGCTGAAATTTTAAAGAGTGAAGGTTTCATTAAAAACGTAGAATACGTTGAAGACGATAAACAAGGGGTTATCCGTTTATTCCTTAAATATGGTCAAAACAATGAACGTGTTATCACTGGTTTAAAACGTATCTCAAAACCTGGTTTACGTGTTTATGCAAAAGCTAACGAAGTACCTAAAGTACTTAACGGTTTAGGAATTGCATTAGTTTCAACTTCTGAAGGTGTTATAA
The DNA here is from genome assembly GCF_900097965.1 of Staphylococcus caeli. Classification (GTDB taxonomy): domain Bacteria; phylum Bacillota; class Bacilli; order Staphylococcales; family Staphylococcaceae; genus Staphylococcus; species Staphylococcus caeli. Next base: position 47,202 of record NZ_FMPG01000003.1, on the reverse strand, counting down.
CTGATAAAGAAGCTAGAAAACGTAATATCGGTGGAGAAATCTTAGGTTACATTTGGTAATAATAAATAATAAGGAGGTGCGATAACATGAGTCGTGTTGGTAAAAAAATTATTGACATCCCTAGCGACGTAACAGTAAGTGTTGAAGGTAACACAATCACTGTTAAAGGTCCTAAAGGTGAATTATCAAGAACAATGAATGAAAGAATGACATATAAACAAGAAGAAGGCACTTTAGAAGTTGTAAGACCAACTGATTCTAAAGATGATAGAACAGTACATGGTACAACTCGTGCTTTAATTAACAATATGATTTTAGGTGTTAAAGATGGATACCAAAAAACACTTGAGCTTGTTGGTGTAGGTTACCGTGCACAAATGCAAGGTAAAGACCTAATCTTAAACGTTGGTTACTCTCATCCAGTTGAAATCAAAGCTGATGAAGGTATTACTTTCGGTGTTGAGAAAAATACAACAGTAACAGTTGCTGGTATTTCTAAAGAACAAGTTGGAGCAATCGCTTCTAACATTCGTTCAGTAAGACCTCCAGAGCCTTATAAAGGTAAAGGAATTCGTTACCAAGGTGAATACGTTCGCCGTAAAGAAGGTAAAACTGGTAAATAATAAATAACTTTCAGAAGAAAGGAGTATTAAGATGATCAGCAAAATTGATAAAAATAAAGTGCGTCTAAAAAGACATGCACGTGTACGTAATAAATTAGCTGGTACAGCTGAGAAACCACGTTTAAACATCTATCGTTCAAACAAGCACATCTATGCACAAGTTATAGATGACGTAAGTGGTAAAACATTAGCACAAGCATCAACACAAGAAAAAGATTTAGCAAATGAATCTGGTTCAAAAGTTGAATTATCAGCTAAAGTTGGCGAAACTGTAGCTAAAAGAGCTAGCGAAAAAGGCGTTAAAACTATCGTATTTGACCGTGGAGGATATTTATACCATGGCCGTGTGAAAGCTTTAGCAGATGCAGCTCGTGAAAATGGTTTAGAATTTTAATTTAAAGGAGGGACATTTACATGGCTCGTAGAGAAGAAGCGAAAGAATTTGAAGAACGCGTTGTTACAATTAACCGTGTTGCGAAAGTTGTAAAAGGTGGTCGTCGTTTCCGTTTCACTGCATTAGTAGTAGTTGGAGATAAAAACGGTCGCGTTGGTTTCGGTACTGGTAAAGCACAAGAGGTACCTGAAGCAATCAAAAAAGCAGTTGAAGCAGCTAAGAAAGATTTAGTTGTTGTTCCACGTGTTGAAGGTACTACACCTCACACAATTACTGGACGTTTCAGTTCAGGTAGCGTATTTATGAAACCAGCTGCACCTGGTACTGGTGTTATTGCAGGTGGCCCTGTTCGTGCGGTATTAGAATTAGCAGGTATCACTGATATCCTAAGTAAGTCATTAGGTTCAAATACACCAATTAACATGGTTCGTGCTACAATCAACGGATTAAAAAACCTTAAAAATGCTGAAGATGTTGCGAAGTTACGTGGCAAATCAGTAGAAGAATTATACAATTAAGAAGGAGGGAAAATAAGTTATGGCTAAATTACAAATTACCCTCACTCGTAGTGTTATAGGTCGTCCAGAAACACAACGTAAAACTGTTGAAGCTTTAGGTTTGAAAAAAACAAACTCTTCAGTAGTTGTTGAAGATAACCCTGCTATTCGTGGGCAAATCAACAAAGTAAGTCACTTAGTGACAGTAGAAGAAAAATAAATTTAAGGAGGTGCCGAAATGAAATTACATGAGTTAAAACCAGCAGAAGGTTCTCGTAAAGTTCGTAACCGCGTTGGACGTGGTGCTGCTACTGGTAACGGTAAAACTAGTGGTCGTGGACAAAAAGGTCAAAAAGCGCGTTCAGGTGGTAGTGTAAGACCAGGCTTCGAAGGTGGTCAATTACCATTATTCCGTCGCTTACCAAAACGAGGTTTTACTAACATTAACCGTAAGGAATATGCTATTGTTAACTTAGACCAACTTAATAAATTTGAAGATGGTACTGAAGTAACTCCTGCTTTATTAGTAGAATCTGGTGTAGTTAAGAGTGAAAAAGCTGGTATTAAGGTACTAGGTAATGGTTCACTTGATAAAAAACTAACAGTTAAAGCTAGCAAATTCTCTGCATCTGCAGCAGAAGCTATTGATGCAAAAGGCGGAGCACACGAGGTGATCTAATGTTTGAAACGCTTGTGAGCTTCTTTAAAACAAAAGAAGTTCGTAATAAGATCTTTTTTACTCTCGCAATGTTAGTAATTTTTAAAATAGGTACTTATATTCCCGCACCTGGTGTGAACCCAGCTGCTTTTGACAGTCAACAAGGTTCTCAAGGTGTCACTGACTTGTTAAATACATTTGGTGGCGGAGCCTTGAAGAACTTTTCTATCTTTGCCATGGGTATAATGCCTTATATAACTGCTTCAATCGTTATGCAGTTATTACAAATGGATATTGTTCCGAAGTTTTCAGAGTGGGCAAAACAAGGTGAAGCAGGTAGAAAGAAATTAAATAACGTTACACGTTATTTTGCGATTATACTTGCGTTTGTCCAATCAATTGGTATGGCTTTCCAATTTAATAACTACTTAAAAGGACAATTGATCATGGATCAATCAATTTTAAGTTATTTATTAATTGCTGTTGTTTTAACAGCTGGAACTGCATTCCTAATTTGGTTAGGTGAACAAATCACTCAATTTGGTGTTGGTAATGGTATTTCTATCATTATCTTCGCAGGTATTTTGTCTTCATTACCTTCATCCTTAATCCAGTTCTATCAACAGGCCTTTGTAGGTCAAGATGATACGTCTATGGCTTGGTTGAAAGTAATCGGCTTAATTATTGGAATGATACTATTGACAGTAGGTGCGATATACGTATTACAAGCTATTCGTAAAATTCCAATTCAGTATGCGAAGAAACAATCAGCACAGAGATTAGGTTCACAAGCAACTTATTTACCTTTAAAAGTTAACTCTGCAGGTGTTATTCCTGTTATCTTTGCAATGGCATTCTTCTTGTTACCAAGAACATTGACATTGTTTTTCCCTGACGCAAGTTGGGCGCAAAAAGTTTCAGACGTGGCAAACCCATCGAACAATATCGGTATGATTGTATATGTAGTGCTTATCATAGCATTTGCATATTTCTATGCGTTTGTCCAAGTGAATCCCGAAAAGATGGCAGAAAACCTAAAAAAACAAGGAAGTTATGTCCCGGGTATTAGACCTGGTGAACAAACAAAAAAATATATTACTAGAGTTCTCTATCGTTTAACTTTTGTAGGATCAATATTCTTAGCTGTAATAGCGATTCTTCCAATTTTTGCAACTAAAGTAATGGGCTTACCTCAATCTATTCAGGTTGGTGGTACAAGTTTACTAATTGTAATTGGTGTAGCGATTGAAACAATGAAAAGTCTAGAAGCTCAAGTGAGCCAAAAAGATTATAGAGGCTTTGGTGGTAGATAAATTGTAGGAGGGCATTTATGAATATCATTTTAATGGGTTTACCTGGCGCAGGTAAAGGAACTCAAGCGAGTGAAATTGTTAAGAAATTCCCAATTCCACACATATCTACTGGCGACATGTTCAGAAAAGCGATTAAAGATGAGACTGATTTAGGCAAAGAAGCTAAATCATACATGGATCGTGGAGAATTAGTCCCTGATGAAGTTACTGTGGGCATTGTTAAAGATAGAATATCTGAAGACGATGCGAAAAAAGGATTCTTACTTGACGGCTTCCCTCGTACTATTGAACAAGCTGAAGCATTAAATAATATCATGCAAGAATTAGATAGAAAAATTGATGCAGTTATCAATATAGAGGTACCTGAAGAAGAATTAATGAACCGCCTTACAGGTCGTAGAATCTGTGAAAAATGCGGAACAACTTATCATCTTGTATTCAATCCTCCAAAAGTTGATGGTATTTGTGATCTTGACGGCGGTAAATTATATCAACGTGAAGATGACAACCCAGAGACAGTTGCAAATCGTTTAAATGTCAATGTTAAACAATCTAAACCTATCTTAGAGTTCTATGATACTAAAGATGTGTTAATTAACATTGATGGTTCTAGAGATATTAAAGTCGTTACAAAAGACGTCATCGATATTTTAGAAGATTTAAAATAAGATCAACTTTGTACGGTCTATGTAATGCCAAAGGTATAATTAAATAAGAGTGACAATGCGATTACGTAATTCATTATATTAGTTAGACTGATTAACAACACTTATAGACACGTATGGTTAGAGTTGATTTTTGACGATAACCAACTATTTCATAAAGGGGGAAGTTAATTAATGGCTAAACAAGATGTAATTGAATTAGAAGGTACTGTATTAGATACTTTACCAAATGCAATGTTTAAAGTAGAATTAGAAAATGGTCACGAGATTTTAGCTCACGTTAGTGGTAAAATTAGAATGAACTATATTCGTATTCTACCTGGCGACAAAGTAACAGTAGAAATGTCTCCGTATGATTTAACACGCGGAAGAATTACGTATCGTTCTAAATAATCGTCACTCCATAATATAGGGAGGTTTAAAAATGAAAGTAAGACCATCAGTAAAACCAATTTGCGAAAAATGTAAAGTCATTAAACGTAAAGGTAAAGTAATGGTAATTTGTAGCAACCCAAAACATAAACAAAGACAAGGCTAATAAAGAGAGGTGTAAATAATTATGGCACGTATTGCAGGAGTAGATATTCCACGTGAAAAACGTATTGTTATTTCTTTAACTTATGTGTATGGTATCGGTACTACTACAGCTAACAAAATTGCTGAAGCAGCTAACGTATCACCAGAAACTCGTGTTAAAGACTTAACTGATGATGAATTAGGTCGTATCCGTGAAGTTGTTGACAGCTATAAAGTAGAAGGTGACTTGCGTCGTGAGCAAAACTTAAACATTAAACGTTTAATGGAAATCTCATCTTACCGTGGTATCCGTCACCGTCGTGGCTTACCAGTTCGCGGACAAAAAACTAAGAACAATGCTCGTACTCGTAAAGGCCCAGTTAAAACTGTAGCTAACAAGAAAAAATAATAGGTAAAGGAGGCAAAATTTAAATGGCACGTAAACAAGTATCTCGTAAACGTAGAGTGAAAAAGAATATTGAAAATGGTGTGGCTCACATCCGTTCAACATTCAACAATACAATCGTAACTATTACTGATGAATTTGGTAATGCGTTATCATGGTCATCAGCAGGTGCACTAGGATTTAAAGGATCTAAAAAATCAACTCCATTTGCAGCTCAAATGGCATCAGAAACTGCTTCAAAATCAGCTATGGAACATGGCTTGAAAACTGTTGAAGTTACTGTAAAAGGTCCAGGTCCAGGTCGTGAATCAGCTATCCGTGCGTTACAATCAGCTGGATTAGAAGTAACTGCAATCCGTGACGTTACTCCAGTACCACATAATGGTTGTCGTCCACCAAAACGTCGTCGCGTATAATTTTATTGTTATTGTCGCAGGTCACTGAGAAATACAGTACAAATCAAGTCGACGTAATCAAGGAGGATATTTGTAAATGATTGAAATCGAAAAACCTAGAATTGAAACAATTGAAATTAGTGATGATGCTAAATTCGGTAAGTTCGTTGTTGAACCACTAGAACGTGGCTACGGTACTACACTAGGAAACTCCTTACGTCGTATCCTACTATCTTCATTACCAGGTGCAGCCGTTAAGTACATTGAAATCGAAGGTGTATTACACGAATTCTCAGCTATAGATAATGTTGTTGAAGATGTTTCTACTATTATCATGAACATCAAAAAACTAGCATTAAAAATCTATTCTGAAGAAGACAAAACTTTGGAAATTGATGTTAAAGATGAAGGCGATGTAACTGCAAGTGACATTACTCATGATAGTGATGTTGAGATTTTAAATCCTGATATTAAAATTGCAACAGTTTCAAAAGGTGGACACTTAAAAATCCGTCTAGTTGCTAATAAGGGTAGAGGTTACGCATTAGCAGAACAAAATAAAACTAGTGATTTACCAATTGGTGTAATTCCAGTGGACTCACTTTATTCACCTGTTGAACGTGTAAACTACACTGTAGAAAATACACGTGTGGGTCAAAGTAGTGAATTTGATAAATTGACTTTGGATGTTTGGACTAATGGTTCAATCACACCTCAAGAGTCTGTATCATTAGCTGCAAAAATCTTAACTGAACATTTAAATATCTTCGTTGGATTAACTGATGAAGCGCAAAATGCTGAAATCATGATTGAAAAAGAAGAAGATCAAAAAGAAAAAGTGCTTGAAATGTCTATTGAAGAATTAGACTTATCAGTACGTTCTTATAACTGTTTAAAACGTGCAGGAATTAATTCTGTTCAAGAATTAGCTGATAAATCTGAAGCAGATATGATGAAAGTGCGTAATTTAGGCCGTAAATCTTTAGAAGAAGTTAAATATAAACTTGAAGACTTAGGTTTAGGTTTAAGAAAAGAAGATTAATATAAAGGAGGTTAACTCATGGGTTACAGAAAATTAGGTCGTACTTCTGATCAACGTAAAGCAATGTTACGTGATTTAGCTACTTCACTTATCGTTAGTGAACGTGTTGAAACAACAGAAGCGCGTGCAAAAGAATTACGTAGTGTTGTTGAAAAATTAATCACTTTAGGTAAAAAGGGAGATTTAGCTTCTCGTCGTCAAGCTGCTAAAACGTTACGTAACGTTGAAATCTTAAACGAAGATGAAACTATTCAAACTGCATTACAAAAATTATTCGGTGAAGTTGCTGAACGTTATACAGAACGTCAAGGCGGTTACACTCGTATTCTTAAAGTCGGTCCTCGTCGCGGAGACGGTGCTGAGTCAGTAATTATTGAATTAGTTTAATTTAAATATGCGTACTACTATATATAAAGCAAATGAGTGCAACGATAATGTTTGCCACATACAAATATTGTCTAGCTCAGAGTACCCCATCAAAACTTAATAAAATTTAAAGCGTGAACTCAAAATTGTGATGGGGTGCGCGCTTTTTTATATTGTTAGACCCCCTTAATTCTTTAGGATTTAGGGGGTCTTATGCAATTGCGGAGCAATAGTAATCCCAAAAGCCTTAATTCTTTAGGATTTAGGGGGTCTTATGCAATTGCGGAGCAATAGTAATCCCTAAGGTCTATACTAAACTTTGTTTAGAAGTGAATAGAGGAACACCTTCGCTAAAGCGAATACCTAAGAAACACTAACTAAACTTTGTTTAGAAGTGTTTCTTATGGGAGTGATTTCATGTAAAATAGATAAGGTATATTATTAAAGTTGATAAAATTTTGGAGGCAAATGATATGGATGTGCAAGAAAATATTATTACATTTAAACAAGTTTCTTTTAAATATAATAGTGATGAATCTCTTGCACTAAACGATGTGTCGTTTGACATTCCAAAAGGCAAGTGGACATCTATAGTCGGTCATAATGGTTCAGGTAAGTCTACCATTGCTAAATTAATGGTTGGGATTGAATCACCATTAGAAGGCTCAGTTAACTTACACGATAAAATGATTACAGAGGAAAATAAAAGCAAAATACGTAAACATATAGGGATTGTATTTCAAAATCCTGAGAATCAATTTGTAGGTTCAACTGTTGAATTTGATGTGGCATTCGGATTAGAAAATAACAGTGTTTCATATGAAGATATGCATGCCTTAGTACCTAAAGCACTTGAAGACGTTGAAATGTTGGATAGATTGGACTATGAACCACAATCGCTTTCAGGTGGCCAAAAACAACGAGTTGCAATTGCTGGTGTACTTGCACTAAACACGGATATTATCATTTTAGATGAAGCAACCTCTATGTTAGACCCTGAAGGCAGAAAAGAACTTATAGCGTTAATACATCGTTTAAAAGATGAAAAAGAAGTCACAATTATTTCCATAACGCATGATCTTACAGAAGCAGCAGAAGCCGATTACTTAGTCGTATTAAATGAAGGACAAGTATATCAAACAGGATTACCACATGAAATTTTTAATGATGGTAATCAATTAGCACAAATTGGATTAGATTTACCTTTTTCAATAAGAATGCATAGAGCATTAGTAGGGTGTGTAGACTACATAACGTATGAAGGGTTGGTAAATAAACTATGACAGTTAAATTTAGCCAAGTAAGCTTTACTTACCAAAAAGGCACACCTTTTGAACACTTAGCAATTCAGAATATAATTACATCATTTGAACAAGGAAAATATTATGCCATTATTGGTCAAACAGGTTCTGGTAAATCAACACTTATCCAACATTTGAATGGACTACTGAAACCTTCAGAAGGTCACTTAACAATAGATGATATTACAATCACGCATAAAACTAAAGATAAAGCATTAAAAGAAGTGCGTAAGCGTATAGGAATGGTATTTCAATTTCCAGAATCGCAATTATTTGAGGATTCTGTAGAACGAGAAATATTATTTGGACCTAAAAATTTTGGTATGCCAGTTGAACAAGTAAAAGAGAGGGCATTTCAATTATTGATGGATTTAGGTTTCAATAGAGATATATTTCAGCAATCACCATTTCAAATGTCAGGTGGACAAATGAGAAAGATTGCAATCACATCCATTTTAGCGATGGATCCTGATATTGTAATATTAGATGAACCTACGGCAGGTCTTGATCCAAAAAGTAGAAAACAAATCATGGAAATGATTAAAAAACTACAAGTAGAACAAAATAAAACAATTATTTTGGTGACACATGAAATGAATGATGTCGCAACATATGTTGATGAAATTAAAATAATGAATCAAGGGCAACTTGTGGAAACTTGTACACCTAGAACGTTATTTAAGGATACGCAATATGTGAGTCATTTGCATTTAGATGTCCCAGATATTGTTAAACTGCAACGTGATATTGAACATAAACATCAATTTGAATTTGAGAAGGTTGCGTTGACTGAAGCTGAATTTATTGAAATGTATAAGGAGTGGCAAAGAGATGAAAGATAAATTTATCATTGGCCGCTACTTGCCACTAGATTCTAAAATACACCAACGAGATCCTCGTGCGAAATTAATTTTTGTCTTTGTTTTTATTATTTTAATATTTTTTGCGCATTCATTTGGCACATATTTATGGCTATTACTATTAATTCTTACGTTTATGAAACTGGCACATATTAAATTGTGGTTTTTAGTCAAAGGACTTACACCGATATGGATTTTCTTAGTGTTTACATTTCTCATGCATTTATTTTTTACTAAAGGTGGAACCACGTTATTCGAATTGAATTTTATCACGATTGATACGAATGGTGTATTAGAAGGCATTTATATTATATTGAGATTAATGTTTATTATAATGGTATCAACTATTATGACATTGAGCACGAGCCCTATTGACTTAACTGATGCGTTTGAGAAACTACTATCACCACTTAAAATTATAAAAATTCCAGTGCATCAATTAAGTATGATGATGTCTATTGCGTTACGATTCATTCCAACGCTAATGAATGAATTAGATAAGATTATACTTGCTCAGAAGTCTCGTGGCTCTGAGATTAGCTCTGGTGGTCTAATCAATAGATTTAAAGCATTTATACCGCTTTTTATACCACTATTTATTTCTGCTTTTCAGAGAGCTGAAGATTTAGCCATTGCGATGGAGGTAAGAGGTTATGATACGAAACATGAACGAACAAATTATCGAAGATTGCAGTGGAAATGGCAGGATAGCTTAATCTTGTTATTATTAATTCCAATCGCAATCATATTATTTGGCTTAAAATATATGGGAGTGTAATAAGTATGCGTGTTTTAGTAAATATTTCATATCAAGGAAGTCAGTTCCTTGGTTTTCAAATTCAGCAAAATGGTAGGACCGTTCAACAACAATTTGAAAAGATTCTGAAACGTATGCATAAACGCGATATTCGTATCCATCCAAGTAGTAGAACGGATAGGGGCGTACATGCTCTAGAGCAGTATTTTCATTTTGATACGGAACTCAACATCCCTGCACAACAATGGCAGTATGCTATGAATCGTGCTTTACCTGATGATGTATATGTCAATGATGTTCGCTTTGTAGATGATGATTTTCACTGTCGCTATGATTGCGTAGGTAAATCTTATCGCTATAAAATATATCAAGCTGCGCATAAAGATCCATTTTTAAGTGGTTTAAAGACTTTTATGAGTGATGAATTAGATTTGGAAGCAATGAATGAGGCAGCGCAACATTTTATTGGTACACATGATTTCACAGGATTTTGTTCGCAAAAAACAGAAGTTGAAAGTAAAGTAAGGACACTTTATGAAAGTCGTATAGAACGCACAGAATCCGGTTTTGATTATATCGTTACGGGTTCTGGTTTTTTATATAATATGGTGCGTGTACTGATCGCATTTTTAATAGAAGTGGGAAAAGGGAAGCGTCTACCAAAAGAGGTACCAACACTATTAGAAGCGAAAGATCGTAATCAAGTTCCCTTTACAGCACCGGCAGAAGGACTTTATTTAGAGAAGATTTATTTAACTCCGTCTGAGCTAATCCAAGACTTTGGTGAAGATATAAAAATACATCAAAAAAAATCATCACAAAATCACTAAATTACATTGACAAAACGACAGAAAAATTATACGATAACTAACGGTATTGTTTTATATCACCCACGATAAGCCCCGGAATCTTATTGTGTAACACGATATAGAAGCACGTAGAAACAAACAATTAACAAAATAAATGAAATCTATGCTTTAAACAGTATACAACTATTAAACGAGAAACATTTATTTATTCTAGGAGGACAATTATATGCGTCAAACATTTATGGCTAATGAATCAAACATTGAGCGCAAATGGTATGTTATTGATGCTGAAGGTAAAACACTTGGTCGTTTATCATCAGAAGTAGCAGCTATTTTACGCGGTAAAAATAAAGTAACTTACACACCACATGTTGATACAGGTGATTACGTAATCGTAATCAACGCTTCAAAAATCCATTTTACTGGTAACAAAGAGCGCGATAAAATGTACTATCGTCACTCAAACCACCCAGGCGGAATCAAATCAATTTCTGCTGGTGAGTTAAAAGCTACAAACCCAGAACGTTTACTTGAAAACTCAATTAAAGGAATGCTACCAAGCACTCGTTTAGGCGAAAAACAAGGTAAAAAATTATTTGTATATGGTGGCGCTGAACATCCACACGCTGCACAACAACCAGAAAACTACGAGTTACGTGGTTAATTAAAAGGAGGAAATTACATTGGCACAAGTTGAATATAGAGGCACAGGCCGTCGTAAAAACTCAGTAGCACGTGTACGTTTAGTACCAGGTGAAGGTAACATCACAGTTAACGGACGTGATGTACGTAGCTACTTACCATTCGAATCATTAATTTTAGACATTAACCAAGCATTTGATGTTACAGAAACTAAAGGTAACTACGATGTATTAGTTAACGTTCATGGTGGAGGATTCACTGGACAAGCGCAAGCAATTCGTCACGGTATCTCTCGTGCATTATTAGAAGCAGATCCTGAATATAGAGGTTCTTTAAAACGTGCTGGATTACTTACTCGTGACCCACGTATGAAAGAACGTAAAAAACCAGGTCTTAAAAAAGCTCGTCGTTCTCCACAGTTCTCAAAACGTTAATATTTTTTCAAATATATCATCGTTTTGGGCGAATATATGGTGAAAATTGGTGTAACTATCAATTAATCATCTATAAATTAAGAAAAGCATCAGCATATTTGCTGGTGCTTTTTTCAAATATTAATTTTATTTATTTAATTATAATTATCATTAAGAAGAAGGTGGAAAAATGGCTAAATCAGTTGAACCCAACATAGCTGACCTGGTTAACAGTTGGTTAAAAGAATATAAATTAGATTATAAATTAGAACAAGAAAGTTTGAATTTTGAAATAGATAAGGCACTAAATGAATATGCATCAAAAGGAGGAGGCACTGGAGGCAATCGTCCTGATGCAAAATTAATTATTCAAGATAAGGATTTAAACTTTTATCCGGTCTTAATTGAATATAAAGGATATAAGGATAAATTGGTTAAATTAGATAAATACGACAAAGTTGAAAACGTTAAAGCTAATAGCGAACCAAATTATAAAAATATTAATTCGTATGCTGTGAATGGTGCAGTACATTATGCAAATGCGATTTTACATTATACAAGTTATACAGATGTTATTGCAATAGGGATTACAGGTTATAAAGAGTTTGACGGTAGTCTTAAACATTCTATAGGTGTATATTACGTATCAAAAGATAACTTGGGAGTAGGTCAAGAAGTTGACCAATATACTGATTTATCTTTCTTACAAAAAAATAATTTCAACGCTTTTATTAAACAAGTAAAAAAGCTTTCTTTAACAGCAAAAGATTTAGAAGTTTTAAGAGAAAAAAGAGAGAAAGAAATTAATAATAGTTTAACTAAATTAAATAATGATATATATAATAATGAAAAAGGGCTTAGTGAAACAGATAGAGTCTATTTAGTTGTTTCATCAATCATTGCTACTCTTGGAGTCCCTGGTAAAGTAAGGCCACTTGAAAAAGTAGACTTAAAATCTTCTATTGAAGAAGGAGAACGAGATGGAGATATTATCGTTAGAAAAATTAATGCTTTTTTAAGCCATAAAAATTTGCCTCTTAATAAAAAACAAATGATTATTAGGAATCTAAAAAACACTCTTTTAGCAGATAATATTAATAAATCAAAGGATGGAGAAAGTCAACTTAAAAGAGTATTTTCTAAAATAGTAGATGATCTTGGCATTTATTATAAAATTGGTTTAACCACTGATTTTACAGGTAAGCTTTTCAATGAAATGTATTCGTGGCTAGGATTTACACAAGATAAATTAAACGATGTAGTTTTAACCCCTCCATATGTAGCAAGGTTATTAGTAAACTTATCTAGAGTAGACATGAATTCATATGTTTGGGATTTCGCAACGGGTAGTGCAGGTTTGTTAGTTTCAGCAATGAATGAAATGCTTGACGATGCAAAAGAAAAGATTAAATCTCCAAAAGAGTATGAAGAAAAAGTTGCTCAAATAAAAGGTGAACAATTACTTGGATTAGAGGTATTATCAAATGTTTATATGTTAGCAATTCTTAATATGATTTTGATGGGGGATGGAAGTTCAAACATACTAAATGAAGATTCTTTACGTGATTTTGATGGTAAATATGCTTATGGAAAAGAAAATGAGTTTTTTCCAGCAAATGCCTTAGTTTTAAATCCGCCTTATTCGGTAGAAGGAAATGGAATGATATTTGTTGAGAAAGCTTTTTCTATGATGAAAAGTGGGTATGGTTCAATAATTATTCAGAGTTCTGCCGGAAATGGTAAAGCTAAAGAAATAAATAAGAGAATTTTGAAGACCAATACACTTATTGCTAGTATAAAAATGCCAATGGATATATTTATTGGTAAGTCAAGTGTTCAAACCAATATCTATGTTTTTAGAGTTGGTGAACCGCATCATAAGGATGAAACTGTAAAATTTATTGACTTTTCAATAGATGGTTATACAAGAAGTAACCGAAAAAAATCAAGTATAAATTTAAAAGATACAGATTTTGCAAAAGAAAGATATGATGAAGTAGTTAATTTAGTTAGGTTTGGTAAAAGTAAATTAAATTTATTTACTGAAAATCAATATTATGAAGGTACAATTGATCCAAAAAATGGATCTGATTGGAATCAAACTGCTCCTATAGACATAAAACCACAATTAGAAGAATTTAAGAAGACCATTTCTGATTATTTATCTTGGGAATTAACTACTCAAATCAAAAATACAAAATGGACAGATTATAATATGGGAAAGTAGATTCCCTATTTAATAGTATGAGTGAGACTATTGAATGGGGTGATTTTAGAATTGATGATTTATTTACAGTAAAAGGGACAAAACCATTAGATAGAAATGCAATAAAATTCCTAGATGAAGGTATTAATTTTGTTGGTAGAACCTCTGAAAATAACGGTATTCAAGGGAAAATAAAAGAACAAGTATTTAAACCTAATGAATCTAATACAATAACAGCTACTGTTATTGGAAATTATAAATATGTGAAGTTTCAAAAAGAACCGTATTACTGTTCACAAAATATTAATAAATTAACTCCTAAAGATATTATAAAAAAATGGAATGCTCACATTGCTAATTATTTTGTATCACAAATACAAAAATTTGTTTCACTTTATGATAACCAACAATCAGGCTATAAATTAGAAGAATTAAAAAATTATAAATTACAAATACCTATTAAGGATAATGAAATAGATTATCAATTTATTGAAAAAATTATGATTGAATTGGAAAAATCAAAACTACTTGATTTAAAGGGTTATCTAGAAAGCAAAGATTTGACTGAATTGAATTTGACTTATGAAGAGCAAAATGCTATTACAAAGTTCGACGAAATTAAATGGTCAGAATTTCAATTGAATGATTTGTTTATGAAAGTAAATACAAAAAAAGTTCCTTTTAAAGCTAAAGAATTACCGACAGTAAAAAGTGAAGATTACAATTTACCATGTCTAACATCAAGTTTTATAAATCAAGGTTTAAATTATTTTGTGAAAAGTGAAAATGTTACAATTTTAAATAATGTAATTTCCTTACCATCTAATAGTGATGTATATAGAGCCTATTTTCAGTCTATGGACTTTACGATTTTATCTGATGCTTATGCCATAGAATGGAAATTTGATGGTCAAAATATGAATGAAAATCAATATTTATTTGCTGTTCAGTGTATAAATAAAGTTACCGATCTTCCAACATATTCTTATAAGAATAAATTAGGGGGCTGGAATATCGTTAAATATAAATATATTCTTTTGCCAGTTATTGGCGACAATAAAATTGATTATGATTTTATGAATAACTATGTAACTGCCCTAAAAAAAATAATTATGAAAAATATTGTTGAATGGTATGAAAATAAATTAAGTTTTTACTAAAATTTAACTTTGCACTAATTATTTTAATTTATTGTATTTGAAACAGTAAATATTTATTCTTGTACTCAGATAATATTTTAATAACTTAAGTAAAGGAAATAATAATCTTAATTTATGATTTCCTTTTTATTGTTAGTGTTTATATTTTATTTTAATTCTAGATATTTTTTTCCATAAATTTCTCTCTTTCAATGCGTATATTTAGACAACATAATTAGATAAATCACATATTTTCTTCTCCGAATTCACTAATGAGCTTAAAAATTTCAAACCGTCACAGTGGTATTCTTTTGTTCAATCAATCTCTTAATAATTTTAAGTTTTACAATTAATCGGCTATGAACAATATTTCTGTATGCATCTTGTTCAATTCTTGCAGATGAATTTGATATAAGCCATTTACTTCTAATCTTGGTGTATTCAATACAATTCAAAATAAAATCTTGCCAATATTCCATTTCTTCATTGTCTTTAACATTAATTTCTGAAATAATTTGATTATAAATATCTTCACATCGCTCGAATGACAATATATATTTATTAAAAATAGTGTTAGAATTTATTGATATCAATATAAGCCACCTTGTTTCGTTTATAAAAATACTAGTAGTTCTATAAAGTGTAGAAAAATATTTACTCTCTATTTGTTAAATAAAGGGTATTTTTAATTAACTGAATTTGTGGTAAGGTCAGTGGTGTAATAAAGAATATATCATTTTTTAAATCTCTAAAGTTAAAGAAGAAAATATACTTTCCATTGAATTCAATAACTTGATTATTAACTATTAACGATTTATTCCAAGACTGATTAGGTTCTAGTTTAGTTGGCAGAACAATCAAAACATTATCTTGAAAGTAAAAGTCAAATTCACTCGAAAAATATTCTTCGGTTAAAGTTTCGAAGTTTTCTCGTGAAATTGGTATTTGTTGAAATTCCATTGTATGTGCATTAAGTCTATATATAATCGTGTTTAATCCAAAAACAAATGTAATATTATTCATAGGTAATCTCCAAGTAATTAGATATTATTACTTTAATGAATTTAATAAATCTAATGCATCAGCATCTTGCTGGTGTTTTTTTTCGGGCATTAATTCTAAATAATAATTTTGAGTTGTTATTATTGAACTATGTCCTAAACGTTTTGAGATATAGTCTAACCTCAAATTATCGTTTGAAAACAAAAATGATGCATGTGTATCACGTAATCCATGAAAAGTTGTATGTTCAATTTTAAGTTCATCAAGCATTTTAGCCAATATTTCAGATTGCTTAAAACCGTCTCTTCCAAATATATAGCCGTTCTTTTTCTCTTGAACTGTTATTAAAAGATCATGGACTTCTTTATTGATACTAACATCGCGTTTAGAGTGCTTTGTTTTTAATAATATATCATCACTATGAGGACTTATTGAGCGTTTAATACGTATACCATATTCATAAATATCCTCTTTCTTAATTCCTAGTAATTCGCCTCGACGTGCACCTGTTTCTAATGCAAGTAGTACTAAAATATGAAAATCATTTTTCGGATTGTTAAGTAAGTAAGATCTTAGCCTTTTAAAATCAGTTATAGATAGTGCTTTATTTCTTTTGTCTAATTCTTTACCTCTAGTTTTTACAAGTCCAGCAAAGTCAGATGAAAGTAACCCACGGCCATATGCATAACGTAGGGAAGTTCTAATTTTTAATAGTACCTCAGTAGTAGTTTTTCTTGAATGAGTTTTACCGTATTCATCTATCTTCATTTGGACAACAATATCATTTAAATCACTTAACTTTGTATCTCGAAATAGTTGTTTTACAATAGGTATCGTTCTAGTATAGTTTATAAATGTAGAAGGTCTAACATCATTCTTTTTAACTAAATGAACCCAGTTTTCAAAAAAGGTAGCAAATGATTCATTCCTACTAGCTAGATCAACTCCATTTCCTTTAGCAATTTCATTTTGCATTGCCCAACGTTTTGCTTCTGTAAGTGTTTTAAATGTCTTTGAAATACGATTGTTTATACCATTTTTATAGTTAGATATTTGTACTCTGTATGATTTACCTCGTTTTGTTATTGTTGCCATAATAGTAATACCTCAATTCTTAATTTATTGATTGTTCAAGAATGAAGTTTTCCAATTCTTTTATTGTGTATCGTTCATGCTTTCCAACCATAAATCTTTTTAATTTATCAGAACTTCTAATGTATTTATCAAATGATTTTGGATCTACACCTAAAAATTTTGATGCTTGCTCTCTTGTTAGTAAAAAAGGTAATTTTAAATCTTCCATAAAATCACTCCTTTAATTTTATCAATGTTATAATTTGATTTTTTTGTATTTGACTTTGTTATTAATTAGCTTTCCGTTTTTATATGCTTTTGAATTGTAATTTTTCTCATAAACCACTTGCTGTTTTTCAAAAAATTTTTCATCAGACAATACTTTATATTCTTCAACTTTTTTTAGATTTCTTGAAGAATAGTAAGATTTCTTTCCCATACTTTCAAGCAACTCTTGTGACATACCTTTTCCATATATTTTGCAACATATATTCCTGCATTAGCAGCGTCATCTATTTCATGTATTTTATTAATTCTAACAGCACCATGTCGCCAAATTTTTAATAGTTTGCTGTGAGGTACAAATGGAATGTTAAATAACATCATGTGTACATGCCATGCACCACGTTTTTGCTTTTCTAATACGGCGATGTATTTAATTTGTCGCTTTTTTGTGCCTAATACATGATAGTTTAAACGTGTTACAAATTTATCGAACATGTTATTAAATTTAGATCTGTTAGTGACATTCTCTTTTGTTGTAAGTGTTAAGAAGCTTGTTCTTTGCCACTGCCATGTAAATAGAGTAGTCCAGCACCTTTCACCTCAATTGGAATAGTTACATCTGGGGTAGCAGAGCCGAACATCATCCTTAGCCCCTCAGAACTGTTAAAACCAAGCGATATTCTTAGTGAAAAGTTATCTCTTAGTTCGGTGTTTAGAACATTAGAATTGATTTGCTGCCCAGCTATAAGAATGAAACATCCGGCTTGGCGACATAATAAGATGATTTGCTTAATTCTATCCATTGTTTCATTAATTATCTCTTTAGACTTTTTATCTGTGCCATATGCCTGAAAAGCTCCGATTTCATCAAACAATATCCATACTGGTTTAAATCCATGAGTTTCAAAATTTGATCCGTAGATGAAGTTTTCATTCATGTAGTCATATCTACTTTTCATTTCATCTACTGCTAGGCGTATAACACGAGCAATATTATTTGGAGTGGTTGCAACATATTTATCGCCGAAATAATTTGATAATGAGCCTAAATCACTGTTCTTAGGATCACATAAGTAGGTGGTAGATTTTTGCTTTAAGAATTCGATTAACAAGAAACTCATAAACATGCTCTTACCACTACCAGTACCACCCGAAATTAAAATATGAGGTGATTTAGCTGGGTTATACGTCACACCATAACCAATATTAATTTCATTAGAATTATTGTATGCTGTCTCTTGAGAAGTAACATTTAACCTTTGTGGCTTATTAATTCTAAAGTGGTATTCAACAGCATTATGACGTATTATTTTTTCATCCATAGGTAAATCCAATAAACCTTGTAGTTCCACATCTAAATTTTGTATTTTGACATCAAAGTAATACCCAGTCATCAATGCCAAGATAACTATTTCATCATTAGTGATAGAGTAAGAAAATCGGGATGAGGTGATAATGCCATTTGAATCTTCATTAAATAACTTATTGTCCATGATGAACTCCAGTAAGTCATAGTGCAAAAAATATTTGTCACTATAAAGGTTCTTTAAGTTTTTAAACCATTTAAACTGTTTTACAATCAATATCATACCTATAATCCAGAGTAGAAAAGTAAATATAGCATTGTCTAACATGAACGAAATAACGAAAAGAGCAAGTATTAAGTATAGAATGATTAATCTTAGGTACTTGATATATTTCGGTATTGTTAGGAAAAATAAGTCTTTATCGTACATACTGACAATCGGTTTTTTATTTTTAAAAAAATATAATATCTTCTTCATAGTCATTACCTAGTAAAACGAGTTATCCACTCTACAATTTTCAACTTAAACAAATAATACAAAGTGGTAAATATAGAAATTGATGTAACCGTGTAGAAAAATGCATTATTCGTAATAATGGTTGTTATATAGCAAAGTAAAACAGTAATGATTGATGATATAATCAATTTGATTTTTAAACTCAAATTAAGCATCTCCTTTAAATTTTTATAGTTGCAGTGTACAATTACCTACTTTCTTTTTTAAAAAATGGATAACTCAATTAAAATATATATGAAACCTAGTAAAATGCCGGTTATAAAGTACGTTGTAAATCGTAACCAATATATAGATACCTGTAAGATCCAGTATGTTCTGTTACATTGAAATCTATCTGAGGTTGCAAGTTTACTCCACTAATTACAGTTAGTATTAAAAAAATGTTAATAACTATTAGTTGATACACATTATGCATTTTCATTTTTATTTTTATTTTTATTTCCTTTCTTTTCAAATTTTAGCGAGAGGCAATAGCTACTGTATTATTTTTATATTTTTATAGTTGCAGTTAAAATCGCATGGTCTGGATATCCAATTTTCATTAAATAATCAGATTGATTAACGAATGACCAATCATAAGCGAGATTTTCTATTACAGAGATATTTTTAGTAATAATATGATCTAATTTACACTTATTTTTATTTGAATTTCCTCTCCAAGAATAAGATTCTTTATCTGTTGGTATATGGATTAAAAATTCATTAACCTCAAAGTCATCTTTCATTAAATAGTAATTAAAGTATTCTCTAGCAAGACCTTTAAAATTTTTATCAATATCTTTATCACAGTGTTTACCATTATTAAAATCTCCAAGAATTATTATTTGACCCTCCAAATTTGAAGCATAATCAATTAATTTATATAACTGATTCCTACGGTCCATAAAGTCGTGATTAACTATTTCTTGGTTGTTAGAATAGGGACCAATTTTTATACGGGTACCTATGATATTCAAATCATTTATTCTTAAATGTAATAGATTTGGTAGAGTATCATTCTTATTGAAGCAATGAAAATCTATGTCGGTATTTACCAGTTCATTTTTAATAGCTACTAAAATTTGGTTTGAATTTAATTCGTATTCAGACATTTTTACTGTATAACCAGCATTATTTAGATTGGAAACTAATTCTTTTGAATTAGTTGTTTCATAGAATTCTGTAAATGCTAATACATGTAGTTCTTTTTTCATGATTTCTTCAAATACTAAACTAGGGATAAGAGTATTTCTTGATCCAGCTCGTTGATTGTTATTCCAACATCCTATATTTAATGTATTCATTTCTTACCTCCGATTATTGTTTTGTTTAGTAGGCCTTTTTAAATGGAGGGGGACGAGAATAATTCATATAATTTTCCTTTCAATGTTTTTTGTTTAATTGTCTAACTCTTTACGACAAATAGTTGAAAAAATATTGAGAGATTAACTCTCAATTTCAAAAATATATTTGTAATAAGCAAAAACAACAATGCCTATTACATATGATAATCTTACAACTCTGACCATAGATTCTTTCATAAAATTTTTTTGGTATTGATTTAATCCGGTGATAACATCCCTTTCTAAATATAGTTTAGGTGTTAATGATCCAACTTCTATATTTCTATCAATTTTGAAAGTATTCATTTCGTGTTCGATCTTTTTCCATTCATCTAATGAAAAATTTGAAGAGTATTTAAATGCTCCCTCTATAATACTGGAAGATGAAATTTTCAAAATTGTAGTAATTGAAATTGCATCAATAGTTTTTGGATCATATTCCTTAAATTCATGATTTATAAAAGACTTAATATTTTTCTCAATTAATGGTATTTCACTTTCTGAGATAGTTGATTGTAATGATTCTTGAAGTTGAAATTGAATAGATTCTATAAAATATTTTGTTTCATATGATAATCTGACATTTATATAATCTCTCATAATTAAGCCCTACCTTTTTGTCGTAATGATTGACTACGTTATAAAATATGAATATATCATATAGATTCTAATAAAACAAGTGTTTTGGTGTAAAAAGTAGTAATACACATACATATCAATAACTTAAAAAGGAATTAAATACTTATAAATCATATAATTTTATGTATTTATCTGTATTATAAAGTATTGAAATTACATGAAATTGAACAAGGTTATTTTTCAAAACGTTAATATTATCAAACTGTTGCGAAATTCTTTCGCTTTCAGATTTGTGTTTAATCGAAATAACGTTTCAACGCTCCAGCATTGGCTGGGGCGTTTTTTTGTTTATTTAACACCACAGCTAATTTAAAAAGTACTTAAAGGTGGCAATCTTACACATTTAACATATAATAAGTATACGTAATTATAAAATTGGGGAATGTGATTATGAAACGGAAAATTGGGAAGCGTTATCTAACTTTGGTACTATTTATCGCTATTGCAATACTGACTGTCACCTTTGCATTTTTAATTGCAAATAATAAAGCAAAGTTGACGCAAACGAATGATGTTTCGATTCCGACTTTTTACCTACATGGTTTTGTAGGCACGGAAAACTCCATGAAATCTATGGTGGAGTCTGCACTTGATACGAAATCGGCTGATCAAGTTGTAAAGGCAAAGGTTGATAAGAACGGAATGGTGACATTGGATGGTCAGTTAGATACACACTCTAAACATCCAGTCGTTGATATTATACTTGAAGACAATTCAAATAAAGATTTGGAAAAAAATGGACAATGGATTCGAAATGTCATTGTTGCTACGATGGCGGAGTATCATTTTGATAAGTTTAATATTGTTGCACATTCAATGGGAAATCAATCATTTAGTTATTATATGCTAAAGTATGGTTTAGATTCGCATTTGCCACTTTTGAATAAGCAAGTAAGTCTGGCAGGGAATTTCAATGGGGAAGTAAGTATCAATGGTCTTGATTTGGATATTGCATTAGATAATGAAGGTAAACCGAGCGAAATGCTAAGTGACTATCGTGGATTATTAGACATGAAATCGCATTATCCGAACACTGCACAAGTCTTGAATATATATGGTGATTTAAAAGATGGTACGTATTCAGATGGTCGCGTGACGAATGTCTCATCTAGATCACTTGAGTATTTATTAGGTGACAACATTGCGAGTTACGAAACATATAAGGTGACAGGTCCAAAGGCGGAGCATAGCGAACTGCATGATAATCCAGTTGTTATAAATAAAATTAATTCATTTTTATGGGGAACTGAAAAATAATTAAATACAACAAACAAACCAGTGTTCACCGTTCTATTTGAATGAGTGACACTGGTTTTTTATTAGTCACTTATGAATTTGCTTGGGCTACTAATGTTAATAATTGTTTCCGATTGTACTCACCATAGACATGTGGTTGAATCATAATTTCATCGACTTCATACATTGTCACCATTGATTTCAAATCTTTTAATACAGCATTAGGAGCACCAATGATGACACGGTTATGTTGTTGCTTTATTTTTTCTAATTCACGTGTTGAATAGTCTCTGTGTGCTGAATAATCAATGGATGGATAGTATTTAGGTTGATTTAAGTAGCCAATGCGCAATAGCCATAAATGAAAGGCACGGGATAAACCTTTTAGTTGCTCATCATTATCCGCTGTAATAACAAACGTACTCATTATCACATATGATTGTAACTCAGGATGTTGTTGACTAAATGCATTGCGATAATGTGAAATTACCGATTGAAGGTGCGATTTGCTTTGCCCCATATTTGCAATAACAAATGGTAACCCTTGTTCCGCTGCCAGAGATGCACTGGATTTACTTGTCCCTAATATAAACATATTTGGCTTAGTATCTATACGTGGTGTAGCATGCAAGTCTTTGTGTCGGTGGTGCATGTGTCCAGTATCATTAAAGTAATGTATTAAATCATTTATTTGGGTAGGATAATCTACTTTTTCCGTTTTATATTCGTTTAAAGCTTGATTCACATTTTTAAAACTTGGAGAGTGACCTGTACCAAGATTAACACGATGAGGGTGACGTGCTTCCATAATTTTAAACATTTCGGCCACTTTATAGGCACTATAATGCGGCAACATCACGCCACCACTACCGATTTGTATATTATTGGTATTCTCTAAAAGTGACATCATGACCATTTCAGGAGCACTAGATGCCACGGAAAATACTTGATGGTGTTCAGCGACCCAGTAACGATAATAGTTTAAGCGTTCTGCTAATTGAGCTAATTCTATAGAGTGGTTTAAGGCCTGTGTTGCATCACGCCCTTCAAATATAGGTACATAATCTAATATACTTAATTTCACGTAACTATCCCCAATCTTACGGTAAACATTTTCAAAATTTATAAATATAGCATAACACGGAGGTTTATCATTATATAAGCGATTTGATTGCTTGCACATATGGATAGATATAGAATGATAACAAAGAGTGAATGGAGGTAATATAATGAAAACAGAACGTGTCGTATTAGCAAAGAGACCTGAAGGTATGCCAACAGCAGATATATTCAGATATGAAGATGTAGCAGTGACACATCCAGAAGAGAATGAAATTCAAGTAGAAGCGTTATATATATCGGTCGATCCGTATATGCGTGGACGTATGAGTGATTCCAAATCGTATGTTACGCCATTCCAAATTGACGAACCACTCGTAGGGCATGTAGTTGCACGTGTTACAGAATCTAAGGCAAATGGATTTGAACAAGGCGATATTGTCACAGGGATGTTTCCATGGCAAAAAGTCGTGAATATTGAAGCAAAACATGCAATTAAAGTGACTCAAACGGATATTCCACTATATCTATATCTCAGTGTATTAGGTATGACTGGCCAAACAGCTTATCATGGTTTATTGAAAATTGGTCAACCACAAGCTGGTGAAACAGTTGTGGTATCAGCTGCCTCAGGTGCAGTAGGATCAGTGGTAGGGCAAATCGCCAAATTAAAAGGTGCATACGTTGTTGGTATTGCTGGTGGCCCAACGAAGACGCAATATTTAACTGAGACGCTTGGATTTGATGTAGGCGTTGATTATAAAGCGGAAGATTTTTCAGAACTATTGGCTGAAGCAGTGCCTAACGGTGTAGATGTTTACTTTGAAAATGTAGGTGGAGATATTGCGGATGAAGTGATGCAACACTTAAATCAATTTGCACGTATTCCGGTATGTGGCACAATTTCTAACTATAATGATACTGAAATCGAATATGGTCCACGTATTCAACCTACCATAATAAAGGCACAAGCGTTAATGCAAGGATTTATTGTGGCAAATTATGCCGATGATTTTGCGAATGCAAGTCAAATGCTGGCTCAATGGGTTCAAGAAGGTAAGATTAAGACTAAAACTTCTGTTGAGGAAGGTTTTGAACGACTGCCAAACGCATTTAGTAATTTATTTACTGGTGATAATTTTGGAAAACAAGTTGTAAAAGTGTCAGATAATGTGTGATAACTAAAGGAGATGCATACCATGAAAGCGATTGGTGCAGATAGCAATTTTAATCTAGATGATGGAAATTTATTTTATGAATTTGAAACAGCTATACAAGAGCCGAAAGCACACGAGTTACGTATTCGAGTACATGCAATTAGCGTTAATCCAGTTGACACCAAAATAAGGAAAACGCCCGTTGAACAAGCGCCACGTGTACTTGGCTATGACGGTGTGGGTGTTGTTGAAGCTGTTGGCCCAGACGTGAGTCACTTTAACATTGGTGATGAAGTCTATTATTCTGGCTCTCCCAAATATCAAGGTTCTAATCAAGAAATACAAATGGTTGATGAACGATTAGTTGCTAAAAAACCACATAATTTGACAGATGTTGAAGCGGTAAGCTTGCCGTTAACAGGATTGACTGCCTATGAAACACTATTTGATGTATTCAAAATTTCAAAAAATCCTGAAGATAATACTGGTAAATCAATATTAATTATCAATGGTGCTGGTGGAGTCGGTAGTATTGCGACACAAATTGCTAAGCATTATGGATTACATGTAATTACAACTGCTGGTCGTGAAGAAACGTTAGAATGGTCTAAAAAGATGGGGGCAGAAATTGTACTTAATCATAAAAATGATTTAGCAGAGGAATTCAAAAAGTATGAAATAAGTGAAGTCGATTATGTCTTTTGTACATTTGATACGGATATGTATTATGAAAAAATGATTGAGCTCGTTAAACCAAGAGGAACGATTGCTACCATTGTGGCGTTTAAAGAGAAACAGGATCTCAATTTATTAAAACCAAAAAGTATCACCTTTACACATGAGTTTATGTCGGTACGTCCACTGCACGAAACTGAAGATATGCACATACACAGGGACTATTTAACAGATATGACAGAAAAGGTTGAAGCAGGTATTTATAAACCCACGGTCACTGAAGTTGTTAATGGTCTTACTGTTGACCATTTATACGAAGCGCATGTTAAATTAGAAAATCAAAGTATGATTGGTAAATTAGTGATTAAACTATAAGCACAATTGCTTAACATAACTATAAATAAAAAAACACGAAAAACATCTTCTAACGCTAGTATAATCCTAGGTAGTTAGAAGGTGTTTTAGTTTATATTAGGCTGTAAAAAGTTGCTTGAAATATAACAGACTGAGCTCATATGCTGGTGAAACGCTTAATAACATTAAGATAGGGTATGTGTGTTACATAAACTAAGGGAGAGTGTATATTTGTTATGCGATTAAATAAGTTAACAGTCGTATTTTGGGTAGCATTATCAATCTGTACATTATTTGTCATTTATGGAGCGATTTTGCCAAAACAGTTAGAAACTGTAACTCAAAACATCACTAATTTTATTGCAGTCAATTTTGGCTGGTATTATTTATTGCTTGTACTATTTATTTTAATTGTTTGTGTGTATCTCTTATTCTCAAGATACGCGTCAATTACATTAGGTGAAGAAGGAGAAGATCCTGAATTCTCATTAAAATCGTGGTTTGCAATGTTATTTAGTGCAGGTATGGGTATTGGTTTAGTATTTTGGACAACTGCTGAACCGATAAGTCATGCATTTACATTAACGCCATTACATAAAGCAGGAACGCAAACGGCGATTAATGAAGCGATGCAGTTTTCATTTTTCCATTGGGGTGTTCATGCTTGGGCAGTCTATGGCATTGTTGGACTTGTATTTGCCTATTTCAATTTCCATAAAGGTTATCCAGGTTTAGTCAGTGCAACATTAACGCCAATTCTCGGCACTAAAATGATGCGTGGTCCAATAGGTGGCTCAATTGACGTGTTAGCGATAATAGCTACTGTAACAGGTGTAGCAGCAACACTAGGATTTGGTGCACTTCAAATAAACGAAGGTCTGAATTTCCTATTTAATGTACCTTCGAATTTTGGGACGCAAGTGATTATTATTGTGATTGCAACGATATTATTCACGTGGTCAGCTTGGTCAGGTATTGATAAAGGTATTAAAAATTTGAGTAATATTAATATGATTTTAGCCTTTGTAGTATTAATTGTGCTATTTTGTGTTGGACCAACTTTGAATATTTTAAATACGTTCACAAACTCGTTTGGTGATTATATTGCTAATTTCTTTAATATGAGTTTACGTATTCCACAATCTGGTGGTGAAAAATTCCAATGGTTACAACAGTGGACGATTTTCTATTGGGCTTGGTGGATTTCATGGGCGCCATTTGTAGGTATCTTTATTGCTCGTGTATCAAGAGGTAGAACGATTAAAGAATTTATCCTTGGCGTATTATTTGTACCAGCAGTTGTTTGTTTCTTATTCTTTGCTGTATTCGGTGCTTCAGCCATTTACTTACAGCAAAACGGAATTGCAAATATTGCAAAACAAGCGACAGAAACAGCAACATTTGCAACCTTAGAGCACTTTCCATTAGGTTTTCTATTAAGTATCATTACGCTAGTGGTTATTATGATTTTCTTTGTAACATCTGCAGACTCAGCGACTTATGTACTTGGAATGCTAAGTTCTAAAGGAAGTATTAATCCTAAAGGTATTGTAAAAGTAAGTTGGGGCATTATCTTGGCATTATTTGCAATGATTATGATTTATACTGGCGGAACTCAATCGATTCAGAACTTATTAATCATTGCTGCGTTACCGTTCTCTGTTGTCATTATTTTAATGATTTGGTCACTCTTTAAATCTTTAGCGATAGAGAAGCCCAGACCTAGTAATAAATTATTCGTTTCTGATGACAAATTTTTACAATATCGCAAATCGCATCAAGAAGGTGCTCACACGAATAATAAGGATTTATCAAATTAAAAGTACTTGGCATCTGTATGTCCAAAAAAGTTAAAAATAAAATTCAATAAAAATGTTTCTAAGAATTTTTTTTGGGGTATTAATCCTATATGACAAGTACATATTATCAAAGCATAGGAGGTGTCATACGAGGTGAAACGACTTAAGAATTTTATCCTTGGCCTTTTAATTGTAGTAATCGTTGGCTTTTTACTCTTTATGTATATACAAGATTCAAGAATTAGCCAGTACCAAGATTATTTTACGCAATTTAATTGGTTCGAACCAACACTAATTGGTTTGGCAGCATTACTCATTGTAATAGGTCTTATATTAGTATTCAGCTTGTTTAAACCTACGTATAGAAAACCTGGACTTTATAAAGATTTTGAAGATGGTCATATTTATGTTTCGAGAAAAGCGGTTGAAAAATCAGCTTACGATACATTGACTAAATATGATCAAATACGTCAACCGAACGTAATTGCAAAACTTTATAACAAGAAAAAGAAATCGCATATTGCTTTAAAAGCAGATTTCTTTGTTCCTGGAGATGTTCAAGTTAAATCTTTAACGGAAGAAATTAGAAATGACATCAAGCAGAATGTAGAACATTTTACAGAATTGCCTGTATCTAAATTAGAGGTAAATGTTAGAGATCAAAAAACCTCAGGCAAACGTGTGTTGTAAGGGAGGGTTATCATGGCTAACAATAATAACCAAAATGGACAAGATTCTACGCAAGAAGTGATTGAATTTTTCAAGACATTTAAATGGAGAATTATCGGTTTCTTAGCATTCTTAATCATTGCAATATTGTTCTTAACATTAGGTTTTTGGAGCACAATTTTAATTTTAGTATTATGTTTCATTGGAGTTGGAATTGGGTATACTAAAGACCGTAAGCAAGACTTTTTAAATTTCCTTAATCGATGGAGTTAGTTGATTAGGAGACAAGATTTTTGATTAAAATTAAAAAAATATAAATTTTATACAGTAAAGGAGAATGTATTATGGCAGTAGATAACAACAAAGCGAAACAAGCTTATGACAACCAAACAGGTGTAAATGAGAAAGAACAAGAAAGAAGACAAGAACAACAAAATCAAGAACCTCAATTCTCAAACACATTATCATTTTCAGATGAAGTTATTGAAAAAATCGCTGGAATCGCAGCACGCGAAGTAAACGGCATTTTAGAAATGAAAGGCGGTTTCGTTGATAACATTTCTAACTCATTCGGAAGCAGCAACAACGTAACACAAGGTGTTAGCGTTGAAGTTGGTGAAAAACAAGCAGCTGTTGATTTGAAAGTTGTATTAGAATATGGTGAATCTGCACCGAAAATCTTCCGTAAAGTTACTGACTTAGTTAAAGAACAAGTGAAATACATCACTGGCCTTGATGTTGTAGAAGTTAACATGCGCGTTGAAGACGTAATGACTAAAAAAGAATGGTCACAAAAAAATGAAAAAAACCAAAACTCAGGTAACGAGAACAAAGGTTTACAATAATTATTAACTGACCAATTAAAAATACCGATAGGGCATCTGCCTTATCGGTATTTTTGTGTTTAATGATTTGAGTCTAGATATAAAGGATTATCTACTTGAATATAAGTATAATAATCTGCCTCATCTTCTAAACGCATCGTAGTAACACACTTATAATCTATTTTTGCAGCAAACAGTGTATTTGCAATCTGTTGAATTCTATCGCTATCATCCATCGTAGCGGCAATTTCATCTAATTTTTCAACTAATAGTTCACGGATCATTGTCCAAATTTGTGTTTCTAAAGATTCTTGTTCAGATGATTCTGCAATTGTTGCGATGAGTTCACCTAAATGATTTTGAATGCTTGAATAGAATACTTTGTTAAAAACGGTTTGTGCGCTGTCTGTTAGGATAAGTGACTTTTCATGAAACGTAGTCGTTTGATAGCCCATTTTATTTAAATAAGCGTTATCAATGCGCAATCCTTCAAAATCACGAATATATAATGTATGAATTAATCCAGATTCGTTAAATGTAGCAATAGAATTTTGCAAATGTGCTTCTAATGCAATGCCATATTTAGTATATAGTGGTAGGACGATGTCAATTAAAGCTTGGCTATATGATTTAATCCATGTTAATGTTGCCGTTTCATAACAGTCTATTTGTTGCGTTGCTGCATATTTTTTAATTAATGTCACAATAGGTGCCTCAAGATTATTGGAATAACGTGACACAAGACTAGATGGGATCATAGGTATTGTATTTGGCGCAATGAAATTATAGATGTTTTCTCTGAACAGTGTACCTAATTGTGCACTTTTTTTAGGTTGAAGGCTCGCTGTGTCTTCAGGGTTATAAAAATGAATGCCTGCCATTTCATCTATCGTTGCTGCATTAATATTTTTAAAAAGCGCATCTTTTTCTTGGATGTCATTTAAAATTTGAGTGACCTGTGGGCCATTAATCGTTGTTTGTTCAGAAAGGGTGCGAATTTCACCAGTAATATGTACATTTGTAGATAATTTAATATGTGGCAAACGTTCTGGATAAATAGGCATTAGTGTTCTGAATGATAGCCCTGCAAAATAATCTATTTCATAATTGAGAGGAACGATTTGTTGTGTCTCGAGTTCAGTGCCATAGTCCTGAAATAAAACTGCTTGAAATTGCCAAGGATGTACTGCCATTACATAGTAGTTGTTGATTTGCTCATGTCCAACGGTTTGTTGTGCAATATCATATAATCCTTCAAATTGGTCATAAACTAATGCATTATAGCTTTTATCGATTGCTTGAACTTTAGCAATATTTTCATGAATCAGTATAAATTTCATTTTAACAGTATTAGCAAATTCGGATGAGTATGCAATAGATGTTTCTGGAGTCATACCTTTACGTAATTTTGCCCCGGGATGAAGCGGATGCCCCTCTACAACGCTTTGTTCTGAAGCTAAGTAGCTATCAGATGCAGAGGCACTCAAATCAAAAATAGGTGCGTCTTGTGCTTCTAGTGTCAGTGTTTGATAACTTAATGCAATTGCCATATTTGCGGAACTGTTATTCATATCTTCTTTAAATTGGGCGCTGGCAGCATTATCAAGATGGGGTGCTTCAGTAAGAATACAATCTAATACTTCATTTGGATGCAATATGCGTTGTATTTTATTGTGATTTTCAAAATAAAATGGTCCTTCAACATCAATTCTATCGAAAGCATGGTGACCAGAAATTGGTGCATATAGCGTCTTCTGTGATTGTGGGAAAGCTATTTTAAGAATTTCAGTGTGATCCGATTCAATCGTAAAAGGAAGTGTTTGTGCATCAATAACCTCGCTATAATCACGACGATTCACTAGATTTTCTCTATGTAAAGAGGTGATAAGGCGTTGTGTAATCTTGTCTCGACTTTGGAGTAAGATAGATTTAAAATAATGCGCCCACTTAGGGTTGTGTGTATTTAAATATGACAAAGCTTGAGATTCATCATTTGTTAGATTTTCAATTAATGCTATATCTTTTTTTATAGAATTCATAATGCACCTCTAAAAAAATTATTTTACAAATATATAAGTTATTTGTATAATCCATAATATCGATAATGATAATTATTATCAATTAAAAAACACAGGAGGAATTTCATGGCAAAGTACTTTTTTCCTAGCTCATTCCTACTGTTTTTAGGGAATTGGATTGGACATATTGCGTTAAATTGGTATGTATTTAGTCTTTATCATAACGCAATTTATCTCGGATTAATCAATTTTTTCCGACTCGTACCCATTTTACTCATAAGTGTCTGGGCAGGAAATTTAGCAGATCGTTGCGAAAAGGGAAAATTATTAAAATTAACCGTGTTTAGTTCATTTATTTTAACAACACTACTTTGTATTTTAACATTTCAAAGTACAAAGTTACCTATAATTGTGTTTCTATTTTATGCGCTCGGAAGAGGTATTTTAAGTGCAATTGAAACACCAGTACGTCAAGCTGTATTACCAGATATTTCAGATAGGTTAACGACGACACAAGCGGTATCCTATCATTCCTTTATAATAAATATCTGTCGTTCGATAGGACCGGCAATTGCTGGTTTAATCATGGCAGTATACAACTCCGAAGTGAGCTTTGCAGCACAGTCTGTATGTTATTTATTAGCACTACTTCTGTGTTTACCATTACATTTTCACAGGAATAGAATAACAAATGAAAATTCGGAGCTCAGTTTAAAATATGTCATTAACTATTTTAAAGATAATCAAACAGGCGGCAGAATATTTTTAACATCATTACTAATTATGGCAACAGGTTTTACATATACAACATTATTACCAGTATTGACAAATGAAAACTTTCCCAACCAAGTTGCAATCTTTGGTAGCGCCATGACGTGTTGCGCAATAGGTGGTATTATAGCTACGTTAATTTTACCAAATATTTTAGAAAAAATATCAACGATACATATGTATTACTTGAGTTCAGTATTATTTGGTGTATCACTCTTATTTACTGTTATGAACCATACGATTATTTTCTTTATAACCCTGTTCTTTATAGGATTATTTAGCCAATGGGCACGTACGGCGAATCGAATTTATTTTCAACATAGAGTAGATGAAGCGCATAGGGGGAAGATACTTAGTGTGGTTATGATGGATAGAGGAATGATTCCATTAGGCGCTATACTGATGAGCTTTCTGACCGAATGGATAGGTATAGTTGAGACATTTATTATAATAGGATTAAGTACGTTGGTGATTGCATTAGTATTTAGTGTAATTATGAAACAAAGAAAAAGTGGAGGCAGTACTATATGAATCAAACAATTTGGCAATTGGCAGATAGAAATATGCAGTATCGTATTTTCAACGCAATCATCAAAGAGCAAATATTTCCAGAAGATATGCACATTAATGAAAATAATCATTCTGTTGAATTGCAGTATCAGGGTCAAGTACTATCCATTCATAAAACTAGAAAAAGTGCCATGGAACGGTATACATTTAACGGACCTATTATTTATAGCAAAGGGAACCTCTATGAAGAGGTTACGTCATTAGAATTATTACTTAAGTTATTAGATACACAATTTGCGATTACTATAAGTCAAAGGTTAACGGATGAATTGAATTCAAGTAGGGAAGGCTTTGCGTTGACATACGAACATTTTAAACATAGACAAGCATTGATTCATGCAACGTTGAAATTTTCGAAAATGCCAGATACCATTAATTTCTTCTCGTGGCTTCAACATATGGAAGATAGCGAACATATTAATGACTTGAGTTATTCTGAAAGTCTTGTCATCGAGGGGCATCCGACACATCCACTGTCTAAAACGAAGTTACCGTTAACCACAGATGAAGTGAAAAGATATGCACCAGAATTTGAAAAAATTATTAGTCTGCAACTGATGCTTATTCATAAGAAGGATTGTGTAGTGACATCTATGGAAGCCGATGAAAATTATATGTTAGATACTGTATTACCAGAATATAGATATAAATTAAAGGCTTATTTGGCACCACATGAACTTGAATTGAAAGACTATCGATTGATATTGGTACACCCTTGGCAATATGAACATATTATTCCAACTAAATTTGCACAATGGATTGCAGATAAACGATTAATACCAACACCTTTTGAAGTGGAATCTAAAGCAACATTATCGTTTAGAACAATGCAACTTATAGATAAACCTTTTCATATTAAGTTGCCAGTCAACGTTCAAGCCACAAGTGCCATTAGAACCGTATCCAGTGTTACGACAGTCGATGGGCCGACGTTAAGTTATGAGTTGCAAGATATGTTAGATGTTTATCCAGAATTACAAGTAGCGATGGAACCTTTTGGTATACATGCTAATACAAATGCGGATGATGCGCGTCATTTAGCTTGTATTGTAAGACATCAACCTTATATTGCAGATAATGGTATTACGTTAGTAACTGCTAGTTTAGTTAATAAGAATCCTGTAGATGATCAGGTGACCGTAGATAGTTATTTGAATTGGGTAAGTGATGGTGTTTCAAAAGAGAATATTGTGAGGTTTTTAAGTGTTTATGCCCAAACATTGATTAAACCATTAATCGCTTATATACAAGACTATGGTGTGGCATTGGAAGCGCATATGCAGAATACGATTGTTAATTTAGGTCCGAATTATCAAATGCGTTTTATCGTTAGAGACTTAGGAGGATCTCGAATTGATTTAGAGACGTTGCAGCGTCAACGACCAAACTTAAATGTTACGAATACAAGTTTAATTGCTGAAAATATTGAAGCGGTTATTGCAAAATTCCAACATGCAGTGATACAAAATCAACTTGCTGAACTCATTCATCATTTTACGCAATATGAATGTATAACGGAGGATGAATTGTTTAATGTGGTACGTGAGATTGTTGAACACGCAATTGATTCAGAAAAAGCGCATGCTATGACATTAAGAAAAGTTCTTTTTGGAGAGAAACTCACTGTTAAAGCACTGTTAAGAATGAGAATGGAAGGTAAAGTGAAGCAGTATGTCACGATTGATTTGAGCAATCCATTATATAAAGAGGTGTAGGCTATGGCACACGTAAATATCAATTTATCTAAAATTAAATATAATGCGCAAATTTTGTCATTATTATTTCAACAACATCAAATGCGCTTTACACCTGTTATTAAATGTGTCGGTGGAGACCGTCGTATCGTTGAAATATTAAAAGACATAGGTATTACACATTTTGCAGATGCACGTATAGAAAATATGACGAAAAGTAACGATGAAGATTTATCATTTACGATGATTAGGAATACTGGTAAAAACGAACTTGAGTCAGTTGTTCGTCATACGAACGTCAGTATTCAAACAGAGTTAGAAACAATTCGCGAATTAAATGATATTGCAGGACGACTAGGTGTTAAACACTCAGTGATGTTAATGGTTGATTGGAAAGATGGCAGAGAAGGTGTACTTACATATGATGTGATTCATTATATTAATGAAATCTTGTACATGCATCACATACACATTATTGGTTTATCATTTAATTTCATGTGTTTTCAATCTATTATTCCGACTGAGGAAGACGTCACGTTGATTAATCAGTTTGTAGATTCTGTAGAAAATGAAACAAATATGCGTTTTCAAATTATTTCAGGTGGAAATTCTAGTATGTTGCCACAAATGTTATATCGTGATTTTGGTAAGATAAATGAATTAAGAGTGGGTGAAACATTATTTAGAGGTGTAGAAACAACGTCAAATCAGTCGATTGCCTCACTTTATCAAAATGTAATAACGTTAGAAGCTGAAATAGTTGAGATTAAACCACGTATGGACCTCACTACTGGACGACCATATTTACAAGCAATCGTAGATATTGGTAATTTGGATACACATGTTGAAGATATCGTTCCACTACATCATCGAATTAAAATTATTGGTGCTACAAGTGATCACGTCATGATTGATTTATGGAATCAGGAGCACTATCAAATTGGAGATAGAATTCAATTTAGCTTAGGTTATAAAGCATTAGCGCAAAGTATGTATATGAATAATATAGAAAAACACTACATATATGATGAAGCAATTGAACAACTATCTAACAATATAAATATCAAGAAAACAAATCGCATATAAATTTTAATAAAATAATTAAAAATAATATTGACAATGAGAATCATTATCAATAGAATTAGATATGTACTTATACATATCTAAGGAGTGAAAACGATGAAACATAGTTACAAAATTATGGGTATCCTGTTTTTAACTTTAACAATGGTATTATTAGCAGCTTGTGGTAGTGTTAGTGATACAGATTCAAGTAAATCAAATAAAGATAGTGATGCTAAAGACGGTGTATCAATCAAACATGATGGTGGTACAACGAAAGTTGCTAAAAATCCAAAGCGTGTGGTAGCATTAGAGTTCTCATTTGTTGATGCGTTGGCTGCACTAAACGTAAAACCAGTTGGCGTGGCTGATGATGGAGATAAGAATAGAATTTTAGAGCCTATTCGTAAAGAAATCGGTGACTATAAATCTGTAGGTGCACGTAAACAACCGAACTTAGAAGAAATCAGTAATCAAAAGCCAGATCTAATTATTGCAGATAGTAATAGACATAAAGGCATTCAAAAAGATTTAGAGAAGATTGCACCAACAATCATGTTGCCAAGTTTTGATAGTGACTATAACGATAATATAGAAGCTTTTAAAACAATTGCTAAAGCAGTAGGCAAAGAAGATAAAGGTAAAGAACGTTTAAAAGAACATGACGATTTAATGGATAAATATAGCAAAGAAATTACAATTGATAAATCTCAAGAAGTCTTACCAGCTGTAGTAGCTAAGTCAGGTTTATTAGCTCATCCAGAAAATACGTATGTCGGCGAGTTATTAAAAGAGTTAGGGTTTAATAATGCGTTAAATAAAACGAAAACTGATCATCTTTCTAAATATTTGAAAGGACCTTACTTACAATTGAATTCAGAAGTACTATCTGAAATTAATCCTGGTCGTATGATTATTATGGCAGATAAAGGTGAGAATGATCCAAACCTTAAAAAAGAAGAAAGTAATCCTGTATGGAAAGATTTAGACGCAGTGAAAAAAGATCATGTATCTGTCGTGGATAGAAATACATGGGCACGCGCGCGTGGTATTATTTCTTCTGAAGAAATCGCAAAAGGACTAGTAGAAATTTCTAAAAAAGAGAAAAACGACCAACAACAAAAGTAGGGTGACAGGTAAATGACTAAATCAAATAGCATTAACCCAACCAAATTAGTAGAAAAACAAATACAAAAACGCACAGCACTCACATTTATCGTGAGTGTGTGTGCGCTTTTTGTCATTATATACTTTAATTTAAGTGTGGGTGCATCTCACATTACATTTAAAGATTTTTTAGATTATGCATGGTTTCACGAACAAACAAAACAAACATTTTTAATACATAACGTCAGAATGCCTAGAATGTTAGCTGCCTTATTTATAGGGGCAGCTTTAGGTGTTGCAGGTCTGTTAATGCAGGCAATGACACGTAATCCGCTAGCATCACCACAAATTTTCGGAGTGAATGCTGGTGCTTCATTTGTCATTGTATTCATCACTATGCTTGCACCTGTACTCACTGAATATGCGACTATCCTGGCATTTATAGGTGCATTTATTGGAGGACTAACTGTTTATACTTTATCAGGTTCAACAAAAGGGATGACGCCTGTTAAATTAGCATTAGCTGGTATGGCAATCCATTTATTCTTCTCAAGTATGACTCAAGGTATTATACTCTTGAATGAAGATGCCACGACGACAGTAATGTTCTGGTTAGTAGGATCATTATCGTCGATAACATGGCCACAAGTCATTGGCATTATGCCTTGGATTGTTCTAGCATTCATAGGTGTCATCATGATAGCTAAACAATTGACTATCATGGAACTAGGGGAAGATTTAGCAACATCACTTGGCCAAAACGTTAAACTAGTTAGAATTTTAACAGGATTATTAGTTATTGTGCTTGCTGGGACATCTGTATCTATCGCGGGTCCTATAGGTTTTGTAGGACTAATTGTGCCACATATTGTGAAACATTATATTCGGGCTGACTATAAGTTAATGATTCCATTAACAATGATTATAGGTGCAGATTTACTATTGTTGTCAGATGTTTTAAGCCGCTTAATTGCATTTCCATTTGAATCACCAGTAGGTATTGTCACATCATTTATTGGTGCACTGTACTTCTTATACATTACGGTGAAAGGAGTAGATAGACTGTGAATCGTCGGTTAGCAGTACGTTATAGTATCGTTGTAATATTATTACTCATTTCCGCAATTGGTTCACTGTCTGTTGGTGCAGTTTGGATGAATCCTATTGAAGTGGTAAAAAGTTTAGTATTTCAAGATAATTTCATATTAAATGAATATCGGATTCCAAGGATGATATTGGCAATTATTGTTGGTAGTAGCTTAGCCATATCTGGTGCACTCATACAAGGTGTCGTTCGCAATGCGCTTGCTTCTCCCGATGTGATTGGTATTACTAAAGGTGCAAGTTTGTCGGCAGTAACGATTATCATGTTATTCCCTTCAGCACCATTATTTGTGCTACCGTTTGGGTCATTTATTGGTGCCTTATCTATTAGCGTAATCTTAAGTATATTCATTTCGAAATTTAATGTGAAAGGTTCGAAATTAGCTTTAATAGGTTTAGCGATTGGTGCGATTTGTACAGCGATTGTGCAATATTTACTTATTCGTAATCCTATGGATGCGAATACTGCGCTTGTTTGGTTAACTGGTAGCCTTTACGGGCATAGCATGTCTCACGTATGGGTTATTTTACCGTGGTTTATAATTGCTTTACCAATTATTTATTATTATTGTCATCAGCTAGATATTTTAACGCTTGGTGATGATATTGCCACTGCACTTGGTACCAAAGTTAAAAAAATAAAAATGGTTTTATTATTATTGGCAGTTATATTGGCTGGTGCTTCAATTTCTGTAGTAGGTGGGTTAAGTTTTCTTGGTTTAATTGCACCACATATAGCTAGAAGAATTGTTGGTCATAAACATATCCATATAACAATGATGTCAGGTTTAATTGGTGCACTCCTACTATCTATCAGTGACGCTTTAGCTCGAGGTATTCATCCTCCAATAGATATTCCTGTAGGTGTTATTGTAGCAATCATAGGCGTACCATATTTCTTGTTTTTATTGCGGAAAATTTAAATTATTTTAATTAAAGTAAAGAAAATTCAGAAAAAAATTGCAAAAGTAAACGCTTTCATATAAAGTAGAATTAATTCTATGCAAAGGGAATTGATTCTACTTTTTTTACAATAAAACATAGGGGGAAATTGTAAATTATTTATTTACATAATTATACACTCTAAGGTATAATTATATCTGTTATTTTTAAAAGTGCTGATAAATTAGATATTTAAGGGGGGAATATTGTGAACAAATATAGCAAATCCCAAATTATGCGTGGACGTCTCAAATTTATAATTATGTCTTTGATTGGTATTATTTTATTTTTAGTGCCTATTTCTGTGACTGAAAACGGTGAGAAGCAAACTTCTTTACCGGTAGCATATTTGGCTGGATTATTAAAAGATTTAATTGGGAATGCAATGCCACTGATTATCGTTTTAATTATTACAATATCAGGTATGTTATCTGTTTTGTGTTCTACAGTTTTCAAAAATAAATTAAAACCTGATGGATTAATGTACAATGCATTTAATGTGAAATTGGTATGGCTAATCTTAAGGGTTCTTGCAGTTGTCTTTGTATGGATGACGTATTTGAAAATGGGAACAGAAGTCATTTATTCTGAAGATACAGGTGGACTCGTCTTTGAAAGTTTATTACCAACATTAGTGACAGTGTTTTTCTTTGCAGCATTATTTTTACCGTTGTTAATGGAATATGGGTTATTGGAATTATTGGGGCCAATATTTAGACCTATAATGAGACCGCTATTTACATTGCCAGGTCGATCTACAGTTGATAACCTCGCTTCATTTATAGGAGATGGTACGGTAGGTGTATTAATTACCAGTAGACAATATGAGGAAGGGTTTTATTCTAGACGTGAAGCTACTGTAATAGCAACAACTTTTAGCGTTGTTTCATTAACATTTGCGATAGTAGTTGCAGATACGGTTCATATGCAAAAACATTTCTTCTATTTTTACTTAACGGTTATTATTGCATGTTTAGTTTGTGCATTTATATTGCCTAGAATTTGGCCATTAAAGTCAATTAAAGATGAATATTCAAAAGAAGTTTCAGAAGAAATGAGAACTGAGAAATTACCAGAAAATAAAACAGCTTTGGCGCATGGTTTTGATATGGCAACTGAAACTGGTATCAAAGCACCTGGATTCAAATCGTTTTTTGGAGCTGGATTCAAGACAGTAATCGATATGTGGTTTGTTATTTTACCGGTAGTCATGAGTGTGGGGACACTTGCGACAATCATTGCTACTTATACACCACTTTTCGCAATCATAGGAAAACCGTTTGTTCCATATTTAGAATTATTACAAATCCCAGAAGCAGCTCAAGCATCTGAAACAATTTTAATTGGTTTTGCTGATATGTTCTTACCATCTATTTTAATAGAAGGTGTGGGTAACAATATTACATTATTTGTTGTTGGAGCATTAAGTATTACGCAATTAATATACTTATCTGAAGTAGGCGGCGTAATCTTAGGTTCAAAAATACCGGTTAGTATTTTTAGACTCTTTATGATCTTTTTAATCAGAACTATTATTGCGCTACCAATTATTGCTTTAATGGCGCATCTTTATTTTAATTAGCATGCATAATTAAAGATTATAGTTGAAAGTGTGTATACAATTTTAAATTTGTTATGAGTTGAACTTTTCATAGATAATATTAAAACCAGAGATAATGTGCATTTACGCAATTACCTCTGGTTTATTATTATGCATTATAAAAAATTAATATGATTTGTAGTTCATTCAGTAACTTAATTTGAAAGTTCTGATAAGATATTTGCTTTTACTACTTTATTTCCTAATACAGGTGATTCTTCATTTTTTGAATTAGAGCGACCAGCATGTGCTTCTTTAAATGCCTCGCTATTCAACCATCCATTAAAGTCTTCTTTTGTTTGCCACCAAGTATTTATATACATTTGATCATAATCTTCTTCATCATCAATGAGCCAAACTTCAATTTTATGAAAGCCTTGTAATTCTTGAATTTTGCCACCTTGTGTAAACTTAGGTGCCATTTTCTCTGCAAATCCTTTTTTGACATCTATTCTATTCGTCACAACGTACATGCGGAACACCTACTTTCTATATTATGATTTTAGTATAGCACCTATAATGAAGAAAAGTAATTGATAACCATTATTAATTATTAGTGTTTTGTAATTATGCAGCTATTATTAAAAAAAAGAAAACGATAAAGTACGTAAGTGTACTTTATCGCTCTATAAAGTCAAAATTTATGATAATTTATTTAGTTAATTCGTTATAAACTTTTTGATCATTTTGTGTATAGATAATGTATTCATGGTCATTAGTATCGATGATAACACGGTTTGTTTTACCGAAAGTAGAGCCGATTCTTGAAACTTTTTCTCTATCTAATTTTGGAACTTCATGGATATTTTGATCTTGTGTAATGTTTTTAATTTCATTTGTAGGTATCTTAATATCTGCTACTCTCCATTGAA
The DNA here is from genome assembly GCF_900097965.1 of Staphylococcus caeli. Lineage (GTDB taxonomy): Bacteria > Bacillota > Bacilli > Staphylococcales > Staphylococcaceae > Staphylococcus > Staphylococcus caeli. The sequence goes on along the minus strand of NZ_FMPG01000003.1, from coordinate 6,602 downwards.
TTCTAACTTCATTGTTATCTTTTTTTACTGTCATTGCCATTACTAGAACACATCCTTTAAATAATTTGTAGCTATATCATACAACATGTTGCAACCGTTTTCAAGTAATTATGTGATACTTTTTGAAAATATGTCATACTTAATCGTTTTACGAAAGTATGTTCGCATAACGTGAGGTAATATGCTAAAATATTTTTATGATTAAGGAGAAATAGAAATGACAGGAAAAACCCATTCATCATGCGGCTTATTAGTCGGTTCATTAACGATTGAATATTTTAATACTGATTTATTTACCTCAGTTACAATTATTACATTGGCAGTCATATCAAGTTTATTTCCTGATATTTGCCATACACATAGTAAAATTGGTAGAAGATTTAAACTTATTAGCTTTTTTATCAGATTATTATTTGGACACAGGACATTTACGCATTCATTGTTATTTATTTGTATCATTACATGTTTACTCTATATCATACAAACACCATATCATTATTTAATAACTATGATTCTTGGTTTGCTATCACATGTTATACTAGACATGTTAACACCTAAAGGGGTTAAACTGTTTTATCCAATACCAATCAGTGTTAGGTTTCCTATGACTTTTAAAACTGGTGGACTTGTGGATATTTCACTAGCTAGCGCATTATCTATAGGTGCTATATATGTATTATTTCAACCATATTTTAATCAATTATTCACACATTGGTTATCATTCATGGTTGTACAAAGTAGTATAATCATTTAGAGTACATATAGTGAAATTATATATCCGAGATTCAAATAAGATATAATTTTTATTTAATCATTGCGATATTGAGGAGAGAGTTTATGTTAGATAAGAAAACATTAGAAAAATTTAATCAAGAACATCTTATTGAATTTGAAAAATTAATGAGTACAAATGAAAAAGAACAGTTATCTGAGAAATTAGCGAAATTGAATTTAGCTGAAATTGAAAAATTATATAATGATTTATATGTAAATAAGAAAATGATTGATGATATTTCTTCAGTAAATGAAGTGAAGTACGATGTGAAGGCGTCCTTATCAGACGAAGCTATTGAACAGTATGAAGAAATTGGTCTTGATGCAATTCGTCAAGGAAAGTTCGCAGTACTATTGATGGCTGGTGGACAAGGGACAAGATTAGGTTATAAAGGACCAAAAGGTTCATTTGAAATTGAGGATGTAAGTTTATTTGAAATTCAAGCGAGACAGTTATTATCACTTAAAGAACAAACTGGACAATATGTCGATTGGTACATTATGACAAGCAAGATTAATGATAAAGAGACACAACTTTTCTTTGAGTCAAAAAATTACTTTGGCTATGATAAGGAACGTGTACACTTCTTTATGCAAGATAATATAGTGGCATTATCTGAAGAAGGTAAATTAGTGTTAGATACAGATGGAAATATTTTAGAAACACCAAATGGTAATGGTGGGGTATTTAAGTCACTTGAAAAAGCAGGTTATTTAAAAGAGATGACCGATAATGGCGTATCATTTATATTTTTAAATAATATCGATAATGTACTTGTTAAAGTACTAGATCCATTATTTGCTGGATACACATATCAGAATGATGTGGATGTTACTACGAAATCAATACAACCTAAGCCTGGAGAAAGTGTCGGTAGATTAGTTAATACGAATCAGAAAGATACTGTGTTAGAATACTCAGAATTAGAGCCGGAAATTGCTAATGAATTTAACAATGCTAATATAGGCGTGCATTCATTTAAACTTTCTTTTATTAATAATGTTGTCGATAACGCCTTACCATATCATTTGGCAATTAAACAATTGAAGCAATTGGATGATGATTTTGGTGTGATAGAGCGACCTACGTTAAAATTCGAACTATTTTATTTTGATATTTTCCAATATGCTCATAGCTTTACGACATTACAAGTTCTAAGAGATGAGGAATTTTCTCCACTTAAGAACAAAGAAGGTAAAGATAGTGTTGAAACAGCCACAGCTGATTTGAAACGAATGAAAATGATATAAGAAGGTGGATGCACGAATGGCTGATTCAGTACAAACTGAGAATAATAAAGTAGCTAAAACATTTAAAGATATTATTCCACTAACTTTTGGTGAAGAGATTGGAAATGCAGTGTCACATGGTGTTGCTGCATTTATAGCATTATGCGTATTACCTTATGCAGCGATACATAGTTTCTTGAACTTTAGTGTCATAGGCGCATTCAGTGTATCAATTTACGTGATAAGTATATTTTTGATGTTTATTTCTTCAACGGTATATCATTCAATGCCAAACCATTCCTCCCATAAATTTATTTTGAGAATTATAGATCATAGTATGATTTATGTTGCGATTGCAGGTACATATACACCAATTTGTCTAACGCTAGTAGGTGGATGGTTAGGCTGGTCTGCAATGGTGATATTATGGGGCATTACGATATGGGGGATTTTATATAAATCATTAGCTAAAAATGTGAATCATAAACTTAGTTTAATTATGTACTTAGTAATGGGTTGGATAGGTGTTCTGTTTTTACCAACCATTGTCTTTGATTCCTCGCTAACATTTATGTTGTTTATATTATTTGGTGGAATTTCATATACTGTTGGCGCATGGTTTTATGCACAAAAGAACCGTCCATATTTTCATATGATATGGCATTTCTTCATTGTCATTGCTTCAGTATTTCATTTCATAGCTATAATGTATTTTATGTAATAAAGAAAATGCTGTCAGTAAAGTCAATCGACTTTGTTGACGGTATTTTTTGTTTTTTTATAAAAACTAATAGGTCAGTAGTCGTATTTTTGGATATATGATTGAACTTAAAGAAAAATAATGGTTAAGTTATTATTGATTCGATATGAAAAAATTAAAGGTAGGAAAAGTGATATGAATTTAAAATCATTAGGTATCGTCATTGCACTGATATTAATCATGTTTATGTCAGCCATAGAAACGTCAATAGTGTCGTTAGCAATGCCGACAATTAAAGAGAATTTAAATGTAACTACGTCTATTTCACTCATCTTCGCAGTTTATTTTATGGCTATTGTGATTGCCAATCCAATCGTAGGTGAAATGTTAGATCGTACTAAAATAATTTACATTACGCTATTTGGTCTAATGTTATTTATGTTAGGCAGTTTATTTTCAGGGCTTAGTAATACCTTTACGATGCTTGTGATTTCCAGATTTGTACAAGGACTTGGTGCAGGTGTAATGATGGCATTAAGTCAAATTGTTCCGAAGCTAGCTTTTGAAATCCCATTTAGATATAAAATAATGGGAGTTGTAGGAAGTGTTTGGGGTATTTCAAGTATTATTGGTCCAGTATTAGGTGGGGGTATTTTAGAGTTTGCAACTTGGCATTGGCTATTTTTTGTAAATATTCCGATTGTGATTTTGGCGGTGATACTCGTTATACTTACATTCCATTTTGAACATGAACAGACCACGACATCTAAAAAACTAGATGTAAAAGGACTAACGTTATTCTATTGTATTGTCTTTAGTTTGATCTTTGCTGTTATGAATAAAACGCATATATACTTAAATATATTCGCAATTTTAGTGGTGATTGTTTTAAGTGTCTTTTTAGTTAAATATGAACAAAAACTAAAAACGCCTTTTATTCCAATAGAAGAATTCAATAAAACTATAGTGCTAATATTTTTTACGGACTTTGCATATGCAATTATATTAATGGGATATAATTTATATATGCCCATATACCTACAAGAAAACATAGGTTTATCTCCGCTACAAAGTGGATTTGTAATTTTCCCGATATCAATTGCATGGCTTGTACTTAACTTTTCTTTAGATAAAATTGAGGCGAAACTTTCAAGGAAAATGCTATACATAAGTGCGTTTGCGTCGTTAATGTTATGTGGTATTTTAGTTATGTTAGGTACTCAATCGCCGTTGTTTATCGCATTTAGTTTATTACTTGCAGGGATTAGTTTTGGAACAGTTTATACAAAAGATAGTGTGATTACACAAGAAGAAACCTCACCAAAAAATATGAAACGCATGATGTCACTTTATACTTTGACAAAGAGTCTTGGTAATTCTATTGGTGCGACTATAATGGGATATATCTATGCTATAACTTTCACATTTACAAATTTGCATATTCATAATGTTATTATAGGAAGTATTTTCATTTTACTATTGTTAATGATTTTGTGGTTTTCGGCGTTCAAGAATAAAACAAAACATTCGCATTAAATTAAATATTGTGAAGTTTTAATAGTTGTTATGTAAATTTTACAAATCAATTGTCTGTATTTGGTAGTAAGTTGTTATAATGGTAAAATAAAAAATGCCTATTAGATTATGGTAGAGATTAGTGAAAAGTGGAATACCAAAAAAGAGGGAGGACAGTAAGCAATGAAATATTTAAAATATTTACTTACAACGCTTATTGTACTTTCTGTATTTATCATTTCTGGCGCAATATTTTTAACCTTTTTGGGATTTGGCTTATATGGTTTAAGCAGGATATTGATATACTTTCACCTAGCTTACTTTGGTTACAACAAAAGTTTTTACGACAATCTCATCTATTATGGTAGTTATATTGTGTTGGGATATTTCAATTTATTTATAATTGAAAATCTTATGGATTATTTCAGAAAAAAACTACCTGAAAACCCATATTTTAAAGGGCTAACATATCAACTTATAACATTCACAGTAACTACATTGCTTTTTTATTTTATCGTGCATATCCATTATGCATATATAAACATTGATTTTTGGGTCATCGTACTAATTATAGGATTGCTATTTATATGCAAAGAAGTCTTTTATCCAGATAGCAAAAATTTGAATCAGAAAAACAGATGATGACAGAATTTCATAATATAAAAGTTAGTTATATAAATTGCATGTCAAATAAAGCAGTTAATCATTTATTCTATTTGGGGAATAAATTGAGCTAACTGCTTTTTTATTATAAGAATTAAACTTATACTATAGACAAAGATTTAAAGCAAACTTCAAATTTGTTTGTTAGAATGATATTGATATTTAAATAAGAGGGGGACGCTTTGTGTTAACGAAAGAGCAAGTAAAAGCGCTAGTTGGAGAATTAAAAGATCCAATTATAGATGTACCATTAAAAGAAACGGATGGAATTGTTGAAGTTTCAATTAAAGAAGAGAAAGAACATGTTAGTGTTAAAGTTGCTATGGCCCAATTAGGTGGACAACCACAGTTAGATTTACAAATGGCAATTGTAGAAGTACTTAAAGAAAATGGAGCTAACACTGTAGGTATTCGCTTTGAGGAATTACCTAGTGAAGTGGTAGAACAATATCGTGGCGTAAGCGATAATGAAAATCAAACGATTGAAGGTTTATTATCTAAAGATAATCCGGTTGAGTTTATTGCAATTGCCTCAGGTAAAGGTGGCGTAGGAAAATCCACGGTAGCAGTAAATCTTGCAGTTTCTTTGGCTAGAGAAGGAAAAAAAGTAGGGCTTGTTGATGCAGATATATATGGGTTTAGTGTTCCAGATATGATGGGCATCGATGAAAAACCAGGCGTACAAGGCAAGGAAATCATACCAGTAGAACGTCATGGCGTAAAAGTTATATCAATGGCATTTTTCGTAGAGGAAAATGCGCCAGTTATATGGAGAGGCCCTATGCTGGGTAAAATGTTAACGAATTTCTTTGTAGAAGTGAGATGGGGAGACTTAGATTACTTAATCTTAGATTTACCTCCAGGTACAGGGGATATAGCGTTAGATGTTCATACAATGTTACCTTCAAGTAAAGAAATTATAGTTACAACGCCTCATCCGACAGCAGCATTTGTTGCAGCACGTGCTGGTGCGATGGCTAAACATACAGAACATACGATTTTAGGTGTTATTGAAAATATGTCTTATTTCCAAAGTAAAGAAACTGGAAATAAAGAATATGTATTTGGCACAGGTGGAGGAGAAAAACTTGCTGAAGAACTCCAAACTGATTTATTAGGTCAATTACCACTTGAGCAGCCTTCATGGAATCCTAAAGATTTTGCACCTTCTATATATCAGGCAGATGATCGATTAGGTGAAATATATCAAAACATGGCACAACAAATCATTGCTAAAACAACAAAATAGAATCATAACTTTAATGGGTAGAAATAAATTCAATTTCTATCCATTTTTTTATTGCAATTTTCAAGAATGATGTTAGAATAGTTTCTTGTGGCAAACATTTGAAATAAAGTTTTTTAACAAAGTAAAAAAAGAAATCAAATTAAATATTGACATTCTTTCGCAGAATTGATAGTATATAAAAGTCGTCAAAAACGGCGGCAGCACAATTCGAAATTAATTTTGAAAAGTGTAAAAAATATACTTGAAATAATATAAATAATAATTTAATATTATTAAGGTAGTATTAATTGCTAATTAAATATATTAAGTTTTTGTTGACAGTAGATTAACGAAATGATAAAATATTAAAGCAACTATAAAAATGAACATTGAAAACTGAATTGCAATATGTCAACGTTAATTCCGAACGCAACATTAAATTGTTGGTTCAAAACAAGTGTTAGAGATAACACAAATTAGTATTTTATGAGC
>NZ_FMPG01000009.1 GCF_900097965.1 Staphylococcus caeli | reverse complement strand
TAGATTATTTGTCTCTGAACATAAAAAACACATCAAGCAACATTCAAAAGTTGCTTGATGCATCAAATATATTCATTTTTTATAGACCAACCGTTATTGACAAAGAGCCTAATAAAAAGCTCATTTAAACAGATACAACCCAAAAAAGCACAAACTCCGACATATTCTCGGAATTTGTGCTGATTATAAACAATAATACTTATTTTACAGTTAATAATTGTTCATAAATGCCAGCTTCTTTAGCAGCATCAATTAATGTTGTACCAATTTCTGATGGTGTGTCTGCAGTTTTTACGCCACAACTGTTGAGTGTTTTGATTTTTTCTGCAGCAGTACCTTTACCACCTGAGATAATTGCACCAGCATGGCCCATACGTTTACCTGGAGGTGCAGTTTGACCGCCTACGAAGCCTACAACTGGTTTAGTCATGTTGGCTTTAATCCATTCAGCTGCTTCTTCTTCAGCAGTACCACCGATTTCACCAATCATAACAACAGCTTTTGTTTCTTCATCTTCATTGAATGCTTTTAATACATCGATAAAGTTTGTTCCATTGACTGGGTCTCCGCCAATACCGACAGCAGTCGTTTGACCGATACCTTCTTCAGTTAATTGGTGTACGGCTTCATAAGTTAATGTACCAGAACGTGATACAACACCTACGTGACCTTTTTTGTGAATATAGCCTGGCATGATACCAATTTTACATTCATCAGCAGTAATAACACCTGGACAGTTTGGCCCTACGACACGTGTTTTCTTACCTTCTGAGAAACGTTTTACTTTAATCATATCAATAACTGGAATATGCTCAGTGATACAGATTGCCAATTCTAATTCAGCTTCGATACATTCTAAAATTGCGTCAGCTGCAAATGGTGCTGGTACATAGATTACTGAAACTGTAGCACCTGTTTCTTTTTGTGCTTCTTCAACTGTATTGAAAACTGGTACGCCTTCTACAACTTGTCCGCCTTTACCTGGAGTTACACCAGCAACAATTTGTGTACCATATTCAAGCATTTGTTTTGTATGGAAAAGGGCAGTTGACCCTGTGATACCTTGTACAATTACTTTTGTATTCTTATCAATAAATACGCTCATCTTCGTGCTCCCATCCTTTCCTTATGCTTCTTTAACAAGTTTTACGATTTTTTGTGCGCCTTCAGCCATAGTAGCTGCTGGTTCAATTGCTAATCCTGATTGTTCAAGAATCTCTTTACCTCTTTCAACATTCGTACCTTCTAAACGTACAACTAATGGTAAAGTAAGTTCAACTTCTTTAACTGCAGCGACAATACCTTCAGCAATAATGTCACACTTCATGATGCCACCAAAGATATTTACGAAAATACCTTTAACATGTTCATCACCTAAGATGATTTTGAATGCTTCAGTAACTTTTTCTTTCGTTGCGCCGCCCCCTACGTCAAGGAAGTTAGCCGGATTTCCGCCAAAGTGATTGATTGTATCCATTGTTGCCATCGCTAAACCAGCACCGTTAACCATACAACCGATATCTCCATCTAATGCGATATAAGATAAGTCATATTTTGATGCTTCGATTTCTTTTGGATCTTCTTCTTCTAAATCACGTAATTCTTGGATATCTTTATGTTTAAATAATGCATTGTCATCGAAGTTAACTTTTGCATCTAGAGCTAAAACTTCACCTTCACCTGTAGTAACAAGTGGGTTAATTTCAACGATTGAGCAATCTTTTTCGATGAATACATTATAAAGTGAAACTAAAAATTTAGCCGCTTTATTAATAGATTCTTTAGGAATATTAATGTTAAAAGCAATTCTTCTAGCTTGGTATGGTGCCAATCCTACAACCGGATCAATTGTTTCTTTGAATATTTTTTCAGGTGTTTTAGCAGCAACTTCTTCAATTTCAGTACCGCCTTCTTCAGAAGCCATCAAAGTAACTCTGTCTGTTGCGCGATCAATTACAAAACCAACATAATATTCTTTTTGAATATCGCAGCCCTCTTCTATGTAAAGGCGTTTAACTTCTTTACCTTCCGGACCAGTTTGATGTGTAACAAGCGTCTTACCTAATAATTCATTAGCATAAGTTTCAACTTCAGAAAGCGATTTTGCGATTTTAACACCGCCTGCTTTACCTCGGCCACCTGCGTGAATTTGTGCTTTTACTACATAAACTTTTGAATCTAATTCTTTTGCCTTTTCAACTGCTTCTTCAGCAGTATATGCTACGCGTCCTTCTGGGACAGCAACGCCCATAGAACGAAATATTGCTTTACCTTGATACTCGTGGATATTCATTCTCCATCCTCCTGTTTCTTAGGTTAAGTTCATAACTAATTATAAGAAATGAAAGCGCTATTGTAAACTGATTTAGCCTACTTAATTCAATTATTTTATTTTAACTATTAATTTAAGAGAGATTTAATTGGCTCAAATGTTTTTCTATGTTCATTTAATATGCCATAATTTTTAATCCCTTCTAAATGTTGTTGTGTGCCGTAACCTGCATTTTTATCAAAGCCGTAACCTGGATATCTTTCCCCAAGTTCACGCATATATTTATCCCTATATTCCTTAGCTAGGACACTTGCTGCAGCAATAGAAACACTTCTGGCATCTCCTTTAATGAGAGACGTTTGCGGTATATCAATATCTAATGTCATTGCATCAACAAGAAGATGCGTCGGTTTCACAGGTAAAGCTTCAATTGCTCTGAGCATTGCTATTTTTGTCGCTTCATATATATTGTAATGATCAATTTCCTCCACCGTTGCTTGACCATAACCATACGCATGTGCTTTTTTTAACAGTTGTGATTCAAGTAAATTTCTTTGTTTTGAAGATAACTTTTTTGAATCATTTAAACCTTTGTATTGATGGTTTTCATTTAAAATCACTGCGCTTGCCACAACTGGACCAGCTAGCGGACCACGACCTACTTCGTCAATGCCACAAATTAGTGCATGTTCATCTTCTGCTAAAATGGCAGCTTCAAATTCGGTCATTGTTAAATAATTATCTAACAACTGTTGTTCCTTTTCTAACTGTTTGCGACGCTGGACGATGGCATTTTGCACGCCTTTACGTGTGTCTTGTAGATATGCACTTTCTTCTAAATCCTTGATTGAAGTAATATCTTGAAGCGCTAATTTGATTGATTGAATAGTTTCTTTCATGTTAATCACACGTCCATTTCATTAATTAAGTCAAACGTGTACGTGCCTATTTTTGCATTTCTTACTTCATGAATGATTAACTCAATGACCGCTTCATAATCAATTTCATTGCCTCGACGTAGTAATCCACGTTTGCGTCCAATGGCATCAAACCATTCAATATTTTCCGCATCTTTTGAAACATCAATTTTATAATGTTGTTTTAGTCCTTCATAGTCATGCGCTTTCAAGAAATCTAATGCATAAATGGCTACTTCATCTAAATGCACAATACTATCTTTGATTGCACCCGTTACACTTAGTTTTTTACCGACAAGTTGATCTTCGAACTTTGGCCATAAAATACCAGGTGTATCTAAAAGTTGTAACGCATTGCCTACTTTAATCCATTGTTGTTGCTTCGTTACACCAGGTGTATTTCCAGTTTTTGCTATAGATTTATTTGCTAATTTATTAATTAACGTTGATTTTCCTACATTAGGAATCCCCACAATCATTGCTCTAATTGCACGTGGTTTCAAACCTTTTAATTTTTCTTTTTCAAATTTTTCTTTTGTTGCTCGTATTGCTGTTTGTTCGACTTGCTTTAAGCCTTTACCGTGTTTGGCATCGATTGCCACCGGATAAAACCCTTTTTCTTTAAAAAATGATTCCCATTTTTCTAGTTCTTTTAAATTTGCCATATCTTTTTTATTTAATATAACGACACGGGGTTTCTGTTGAATTACTTCATCAATCATTGGATTTCTTGAACTATAAGGAATTCTTGCGTCAACTAATTCAAATACAACATCAACCTTTTTTAATTGCTCAGAGACTTCTCTTTTCGCCTTGGCCATATGCCCGGGATACCATTGAATAACCATTTATATCACCTTTTCATTTTTGTTTTATCATTCATTAATTTATAAGATTACAAACGTAACTGAGACAAATTTGAAGTCTCAGATTTTTCTTTTAAGTAATAGATGACTGAATTGAAATTGTAGGGTCTCACAGCTTAATTCATTAAGTTAGTGAGCTTTATGCCTGATCTTTAGCTCGGCAAACATTTCAAACCAAATTATCCATACTGAGAGATAGGACCCCAAAATTTCTATTAAAACATTTAATTTCTGTCCCACTCCTTATGCATTATCAACTTTAAAATCATAACATGCCAACGTTTTGTTATAAACATAATTATGTCCTATATACAGTCCCATACATATTCTACCTTATTTTTTAACTTCAGAAAATTTATATTGCATCATTTGATGCTTCTATATGTCTAACATTAAAATACTAAAGTTAATCATTTTAACGATTTTTAAAATTCTCCATACTTATTTTTTGGAATTCAACTAACAATTGAAAATAGCCATTCTTTTATTGAGAATTTTATACACAATTGTACTTGATTTCATATTTTTTCTTTGGGAAAATTAACAGCTACTTTCAAAATTATTTTTTTAGTAGAAAATAATAGTTATTTTTATCTAAAAGTTCAAAAAGTAGTTACAATGAAGTAAATAGATTACATATTTAGGAGATTGTCTTATGAAACGCAAATTTTTATATGTCTGCTTATTTATATTATTAGCTATCATAGGTCATAGTTACGTTATTTATAGATATGTATTTGATGGTGTACTTTTTACAGGGCCAAATGATGGTATGGAACAAATGGTCCCTATTCAAATGTATTTATTTGATAACTGGCGTAACGGACAATTTTTTTACGCCACTGATTTTGGATTAGGAGGAGATTTCTTTACCGATCTTGCCTATTACTTTTCGACAAATCTCATTTTTATCATCAATGTACTTGTCATTATCATTTTGAAGATGTTCATACCATTAGCTACTTCAGATATTATGTTTTGGATGAATAATGCTCTCATCATTTCTGTAATTAAATCTGCAATTGCAATGTGTGCTACATTTGCATTCGTTCGCTACATATCAATTAATCGCTATATTTCAATGTTAGCTGCTTTTTTATTTGTTATTTCGCCATTATATTTTAGATTTACAGTATATTGGCCTTTTTTCAGTGATATTTTTATTTGGCTACCACTATTGTTATTGGCAATAGAACGTTACTTAAAACAAGGTAAAATTGGGCTTTTCATTGTAATTGCCGTTATATCATTAATTAACAATTTTTATTTTGCATATTATCAATTACTTACAGGCACATTCTATTTCGCTATAAGATTATGCTTCAAACATCAACAAGATATTATTCCAAGGTTTAAAGCAATTATCACATTATCGGTTGCATCTATTTTAGCATTGGGTTGTAGTTTGTTTTTCTTTTTTCCTGCTATCCAAGGTTACTTTAATAATAGACGTGTACCTTTTGATGGACATGTTGATTTGCTTGAGCCTTTTAATCAAAACACAAATATATTTTACGATAATTATTTAATCGTTATTCTGTTCATTACAATACAAGCGCTATTATCCTTTAAATTATATAAACATTATTATTTCAGATTATTTGCTATTGGAACTATAGTGTTAATCATAGCTAGCTTTTTCCCATTCATTGACCAAGTTTTCAATGGGTTTTCAGCACCTCAAAAACGTTGGCATTATCTCATTGCATTTAGTGCTGCAATATTAATTGCTTTATACGTAAAATTTTTTCGAACATTGTCATTCAAACAGTATATATTCCCTTCAATTATCGCATTAGGTTTTATCATAGCATGTGCGTGGTATTATGATGATGTCGTAGCTTGGGTATGGTTCACACCAATCGTAAGTCTTATCGGCTTTTTAATTTTACTAATCTCAGATGCACGTACGCGTGTAACACTAACTCATGGATTCCTACTATCTGTTGCAATACTAGGCTTCCTTGTAAGTGCAGTCTTCATTCGCAATCAAATTTACTTTGAAGATCATGTAGAACGTGCTAGTAAATATTACGTGAATGCTAGCCTTTTCAATACACCATTACAACGTCAATTGGTATCAGAAATGACTCATGATAAATCTGAAGATGAACGTATTGATTGGCGTGTTAACGAACAAGATAATACGCCTATGTATCAACATTTCAAAGGGTTGAGTATTTACTCTAGTATTTTCGATCATTCCATCTTGGATTTCTATTACGATCAATTGAAAATCAACATGCAATCGGAATCTGTCAGTCGTTACCAATCGACGAATGAACGTCAGAATATTAACAGCCTATTTTCAATCAAATATCTGATGCGCAAAGACTACCAACAAAACTTGCCTACATATTTTAAAGAAACAAAGTCTGAAGGTCAGTATCATATCTTTGAAAACAAATTAAATTTACCATCAGTTCGTGTATCTAATAATACGTATAATGCGCAACAACTATCTGAACCCATTGATCGAGAACATGCCATGTTGGATGGTGTCATTTTAAATAATCAGGGGCAACCCTACCAAGATAAAGCACAGAATCTATTAGATAAAGTGAATGTACGTTATCATGGCATCAAGCGCCATTCCGATAATCAAGTCTATATTTCAAAAGCAAATAGTCATGTACAAATTCATATTCCACAATCATTAAGACAACGTTATAAAGATTTTTATCTAACAATTAAGGTGAAACGTGGTCAACCTGACAGTAATTATTCAATAAATATCAATAAATACAAAAATGATAGATTGTTTAATAATTCAACGTATCGAACTGGTGTAGATACGCAACTTTATAGAACACAACCTGATGCAAATGGGGATATTAATGTGTCTTTAAGTCCAACCGGCCCTTACTATCTAGAAATACAACGTTTACATGGTGAAGATTATAAAAAATTAAAATCCGCACATGACTCTCATACAAACAAAGGCCATTATAAAGACATCAAAAATGGGGTGAAAGTTAAACTAACTAAACATCAATCAGGCATTGCGTCGATTAACATCCCATATCGCGAAGGCATGCATGCTTATGTCGGCAATAAAAAAGTTAAGCCTTTCAAAGTTAACTACATGATGACTGGTGTTCCTGTCGATAAAGATGATTATGAAATCACTATTAAGTATCGACCTAAATATTGGTATACAATGATCTGTCTTTCAATCGTTAGTATGTTCATTAGCACTGTTTGGATAGGTCGACAAAAAATTAAAAAGAAGAACTTATAAATTAAAAAAGGAGTTTATTAGATATGAGGTATGACCATGTTTCATAAACTTTGGACACACAAAGTAACTAAATTTATCTGTGTCGTTACAATGGGGATATTTGTCGCCTTACTTACCTTTACACCATACATTTATCGTTATCTTACTCAAGGTATTGTTTTTAGTGGTTCTGGAGACGGTTATAGACAAATGATGCCGTTTCAAATGTATTTGTATGACCATTTTAGTCATTTTAAAAGTTTTTACGATCATTCATTTGGATTGGGCGGCGATTACGTAAAAGATTTAGCGTATTACTATGCTACATCCCCTTTTACGTTAGTCAATTTCGTATTTGTCTGGTTGTCCGAACATATATTTCAAAGTAATCCACAAAACATTACTTTTTGGGCAAGTAACCAGCTCATTGTAGCTTTTGTTAAAGGTATAGCTACATTTGTTTTTGCTTTTTACTTTTTTAAATATATTAAAGTCAAAGGTTATACACTATTTCTTGATGCAATGTTATATGCAGCATCAACAACTGTTATTTATTTTAACTTTACTTGGTCCTATTATGGAGATTTATTGATTTTTCTACCTTTATCTTTATTAGGGATCGAACGGTTTTATAGAGAAAAGAAAATTGGATTATTTATTTTCTCTATTGCTTTGACCTTATTTTCAAATTTTTATTTTAGTTACTATGAAGCTATTGTCATATTAGCGTATGCAATTTATCGCTTTATATGGCCACATCCAGAAGATGTAGTTACCAGAAAACAGCAACTATGGCTAATTCCTACAGCAGTATTGTTAAGTACACTCATTGGAATATGGGGATTTTATACAGGTGTAAGTTCATTTCTAAATAATGATAGGATTAGTAATCCACATTTTAATATACCAATGTTTACTGACTTTGCACGTCAAAAACATTTTTTCACTAACGGATTCTATATTACTGTATCCATCATTGGTATTGTTGCATTACTTTCATTTCAATTGTACAAACATTATTATTATAGACTTTTTGCTATTGCAACATGGGTCATGTTAATTGGTTCAATTACACCACACTTTGATAGCATGTTTAATGGTTTTTCAACGCCTGAACGTCGATGGGTATACATATTTGCATTTACTACTGCTGGTCTGATTGCATTATTTATTCAACATCTTGCAGAGTTATCGTTCAAAAAATATGTTTATGCGTGTATCCCAACAACTTTAATTATGTTAGTAATGACGATGATTGTGAAAGATCAAAAAATGTCTTGGATGTCAATTTGCTTACTATTAATGATAACCATTGGTATGCTTTTGAATAAAAAACATCTATTGAACAAAAAATGGGTGATGACAGCGATATTATGTCTATTCATAATTCAACAAGGTCTGATATTATCAAATGACCACTTTAATAATGTAAAAAAATATGAATCTACGCAGCAGGCCATGTCAGATTCTGCCTATAAAAGTCCTGCATTAACGAAAAAAATTGATACAATCCAACAGCAGTCAACCAATCCTTTGCAGCGCATTGATTATATGTCACAGTATGGCTTGAATTCGCCAATGATCTATCATTTTAATGGAATAGCTTTATACTCAAGCATTTTTGATGGAGATATTCTTAAATATTATGATAAAACATTACAGATTAATATGCATACGGATAAAAATAGTACTTATAGACTTTTATCAAATCGTGCAAATTTAATGGCGTTATGGAATGTTACTGATCGAATTCGTCGTCCTGATGACCTTAACATGCCATATGGTTTTAAGGAAAAAGATATTGTTCATCATTCTAAAGATGAACCTTTTATACATTCGAAAAATCAAATTCATTATCCGAGTGCACATATTACTAAAAAAGTTTTTGATGCGCGCGACCTTAAATCTCCACTAGATAGAGAGCAAGCCATGTTGCAAGGTGTTGTTTTTAATGATGACAGTCATTCAGCGAATCAGCATTTTTCAAATAATAAAAATTTATTAAAAAATGCAACACCTACCCTACATGATGCCCATCAAAATAAGAACAATGAAATAATAGTTTCGAAAGATAAAGGTGGCATCAGCTATCATTTACCTGAAGCAGTAGCACAGAAATACAAGGATATGTATGTTGAAATGGATGTTGAGTTGTTAACACCAGATAAAGCACATGATGTTGGTGTAAATGAATATAGTCAGCAACGTAACCCACTTACTTATAAATATAGACGATTTGTTTCTCCAGTTACAATGCGCGTGAAAGCCAATAAAGATCTCAATATTAAACTGTCTAAAGGCACATATCGATTTAAAATGAAAGGTATTTATGGTGAAGATTATCAAACACTGCGTAAAGCTTCAAAATCATTACATCCTGTAAAAGTGTCACAGCAACGTGATGGATATACTATTACAAAGGATAAAGGAGCTTCGGGCTACGTGGTTTTACCCATGGCCTATCGTGAAGGTATGACTGCATATGTAGATCATGAAACAATACCTGTTCAACAAGGCAATGGTATTATGACCGTCATTCCAGTAGAAAAAGGCCAAGAAAAGATTAAACTCAAATATACACCACCACATCTTGGGATACTAATCACCCTAACTATTATTGGTATATTAGCAAGCGTTGTTTTTACATTTTGGTTGAAACGTAAAAATAAGACCTAAAATTAAATGCTTCAATCACAAATAAGACCGCTACGTTCACTTTTGAAACGTTGCGGTCTTTTACTATTTACATTCTCCTGCCTAATTAATTCATAAATACTGATAAAGCAATCTAATGTTTCCATTTAGGACTCGTTGTTTCAGCTCGCCAATTATAACTAAAATTTAAAAATTATTATTTAAAGTCTTTTTAACGCAGCCAGCTCCTATCCTAACAATTGTAATTGTTAGACTATCATATCTCTCCATTCACACTACATAACAATATTTAAGCCTTAAAACACAAAAAGCGACTCTCATATAGAGAATCGCTTTTAATATACTTATTATGCTGATTAACGAATTTCTTTAATTCTAGCAGCTTTACCACGTAATTCACGTAGGTAGTATAATTTAGCACGACGTACTTTACCACGACGTTTAACTTCAATTGTTTCGATTTTTGGTGTGTGTAATGGGAATGTACGTTCCACACCTACACCAGAAGAAATCTTACGAACTGTGAAAGTTTCAGAGATTCCTCCACCACGGCGTTTGATTACTACACCTTCGAATACTTGGATACGTTCACGTGTACCTTCAACAATACGTACGTGCACTTTTAAAGTGTCACCTGGACGGAATGAAGGTAAGTCTGTGCGTAATTGCGATTGAGTTACTGCTTCGATTAATTTGTGATTACTCATTATTTTTTCTCTCCTTCAACCTATGTTCTTGCCTAGACAAAATATAGCAGCGGATCATAGTGATTTTTCGTGTGTCGCACACTTAAAATATATTAGCATACTGCTAATCATTTTTCAATTGCTTTTTGTATCTTTCTATAATATCTTTGTCCTCATCTGATAAATTATAAAGTTCTATTAAGTCTGGACGTTTTTCAAATGTGCGAATGATTTTTTGTTCATGCCGCCATTTTTCAATATTAGCGTGATTACCTGACAATAAAACATCAGGAACAGTCATTGATTGATATTCACGCGGTCTAGTATATTGTGGAAATTCTAATAACCCATCTTGAAAAGAATCATCTACATGTGATTGGTTATTACCAAGTACACCAGGTAACAATCTTACTATAGCATCGGTCATGACCATTGCAGGTAGTTCTCCACCCGTTAACACATAATCACCCATAGAAATTTCATCTGTAACTAGATGTTGGCGAATTCTTTCATCATAACCTTCATAGTGACCACATATAAATACAAGATGTTCCACTTCACTCAATTCATTAGCAAGCGACTGATCAAATGGTCGTCCCTGTGGACACATTAATACCACTCGAGTATCTGCTGTTTTTTCAATACTCGCCATCGCATTAAAAACGGGTTCAGGTTTCAACACCATACCTTGACCACCACCGAATGGATAATCGTCTACTTGATTATGCTTATTTTCAGCAAAATGTCTAAAATCAACTGTATTTACTTGTAATAATCCCTTATCTTGAGCACGCTTTAGGATTGACTGGTTTAATACGCCGTTAAACATTTCTGGAAATAAAGTTAAGTAATCGATTTTCATTAATCTAACAATCCTTCCATAGGCGTGATTTGAATACGTCTACCCTCTACATCTATTTCTTTAACAACATCTGCAATATATGGGATTAAGTATTCTTTATTACCTTTAACCACCCAAACATCATTAGCACCTGTCTCAAAAATTTCTGTCACACGTCCTATAGGTGTATCTGATTCATCAAATACAGTACAACCAATGATATCAGAATAATAGAATTCATGTTCACCCAATTCTATTTCTTCATGGTCACGTTCTTGTAATAACGTTTCTCCTTTTAAATACTCAATATCATTAATATTATTAATCCCTTCAAATGTTAGCATATGAAGCCCTTTATGCATACGATATGATTTAATAGTAAACGAGAGTGGCTCTTGTGCTTTACGTTCTATAACAACTGTTTCTCCAGGTTGAAAACGTGTATCTGTAAAATCAGAATTTGATTTCACTTTTATTTCGCCTTTAATACCATGTGTATTAACAATTTTTCCTACTTCAACTTTCATGATATGTTCCTCCACTATACTTTGACTATTCATTTATTTTATTATGTATATTTTTCCATTACTTATTTTAATATTATAACATGTAACAACAACCACAGTTACCTTTTCAACAAAAGCAAATCTACTAAAAGCATAAAACCTATGACAAGAACTTCGTTTTCAACTATTTTACATCATTCATTGAATTTATAATCAATAACATAAAAAAAGAGCACCTCTTTAGGTACTCTTACAAACATTCATTTGTATATTAGGTTAAACCTTATTTTTGCTCATCAAATTTCTTCAAGATACCTTCTCTTGATAAGATATTGTGAACTGTATCTGTAGGTTTCGCACCATTTCTTAACCATTTAAGTGCTAATTCTTCGTCAATCTTAACTTCTGCTGCATTCACATTGTTTGGATTGTAAGTACCGATTTGTTCGATGTTACGACCGTCACGTGGCGCACGTGCATCAGCTGCTACGATACGATAGAACGGATTTCTTTTTGAACCTAAACGTGTTAAACGTAATTTAACTGCCATTTATATTCGCTCCTTTATGTTTTATAATTTTTATTTTCTACAAGAAATAATGATAACAGTATTCCAAGACTTTGTAAAGACTTTCTTCTTTACCAATTTCAAAAATTTGAAACCTTGCGTTATATCAGGTAATTATTCAACTTTTATATAAGATTTCATATAAACAATCGGCTTCACATGACGTTGAATCAAAGAAAAAGACAGACATTTTTCATTTAAATGTCTATCTTTTTCAATTTTATATTAGAACGGTAAATTCATACCATTCATCATATTTTCCATTTGCTTACGTTTACCTTTTTTGCCTTTACCGCCACCAGTAAACTGCTTCATCATTTTCTTCATATCATTAAATTGTTTCATTAAACGATTGACTTCTTGCACTGTACGACCAGAGCCTTTAGCAATACGCTTTTTACGAGAAACATTTAATGTATCTGGATTATCACGTTCACTTGGTGTCATAGATTGGATAATCGCTTTAATATGATCAATTTGTTTTTCACTCATATTTAGCTTATCCATACCTTTCATTTTGTTCATACCAGGTATCATTTTCATAATGTCATCTAATGGGCCAAGATTTTTAACTTGATCTAGTTGTTCTAAAAAGTCATCCAAAGTAAATGAAGAAGTACGCATTTTTTTCTCTAAATCTTTAGCTTTGTCCTCATCTACATCTTGTTGGGCTTTCTCTATTAAACTCAGAACATCTCCCATGCCTAGTATACGTGACGCCATACGTTCTGGGTGGAATGGTTCTAGGCCATCAAGTTTCTCACTCATACCCACAAATTTAATTGGTTTTTGTGTCACCGATCTTATTGATAGCGCTGCACCACCACGTGTGTCACCATCTAATTTTGTCAGTGTGACACCCGAAACCTCAAGTTGTTCATCAAATGATTGCGCAACATTAACTGCATCTTGACCAGTCATTGCATCTACAACCAGCATAATTTCATCTGGTTTCGTAATTTCTTTAACATCACTTAATTCTTGCATCAATGCTTCGTCAACATGTAAACGACCTGCAGTATCAATAATCACAAAGTCTAAATGTTCTTCTTTAGCATGCTTAATTGCATTGTCAACGATTTGTTGCGGTTTGACTTGATCTCCCTCACTATATACTGGAATATCAATTTGTTTACCTACAGTTTGTAACTGATCAATTGCAGCTGGACGATAAATATCAGCAGCCACAAGCATCGGTTTTTTATTATATTTTTTACGCATTAAAAGTGCTAGTTTACCGGCAGTCGTCGTTTTACCTGCACCTTGTAAACCAACCATCATTACAACTGTTGGGGGTTTATTAGCCATTTTAATCGTAGCATTTTCGCCACCCATTAATTGGGTCAATTCTTCTTGTACAATTTTTATTACTTGTTGTCCAGGCGTTAATGACTTCATTACATCTGAACCTAAAGCTCTATCTGATACAGTTTTGACAAAGTCCTTAACAACTTTAAAGTTAACGTCGGCTTCTAATAACGCTAATCTTACTTCACGCATCATTAATTTAATATCAGCTTCAGTTACTTTACCTTTGCCTCGGATTTTTTGCATCGTTCCTTGTAAACGATCGGACAATCCTTCAAATGCCATATCAAATACCCTCCTTTTTCTCTATTCACTCTAAGTCTTCTAGTGATTGAATATCTTGTTTAATTTGTTCTGGATCATTTATATGTTGCTTGATTTGTTCATATATTTGTTGTCTTTGCTCGAAATTCCGATATAATCCCAGTTTTTCTTCATAGTCTTCTACTAAATCGCCAGTTCTTCTTATGTTATCATACACTGCTTGTCGACTCACATCAAATGTATCAGCTATCTCACTTAAGGAATAGTCTTGTAAGTAGAACAATTCTAAATAATTACGTTGTTTTTCGGTAAGTAATGCTTGATAGAAATCGAAAAGATAGTTCATTCGAATTGTTTTAATTAAATCATTTTGACTCATTCGATTGACCTTCATTTTCTACTATTTCTTGATTTTCTGCTGATGATTCAACTTCATCAACATTTTGTTCTATCATATCAGCAAATAATCCATAAACATAACTTTCAGGATTGAATGGTTGTAAATCGTCTATTTTTTCACCTAAACCAACATACTTAACTGGAATGTGTAATTCATTTCTAATCGCAAGTACAATACCACCTTTGGCTGTACCATCTAATTTGGTTAAAACAATCCCTGTAACATTCGTCACTTCTTTAAATGATTTCGCTTGTGACAATGCATTTTGGCCTGTTGTTGCGTCTAAACATAACAACACTTCGTGTGGTGCTTCTGGTACTGAACGACCAATGACACGCTTCACTTTTTCCAATTCATTCATTAAATTAGATTTATTTTGTAAACGTCCTGCTGTATCACAAATTAAAATATCTACACCTTTACTTTTAGCAGCATTAATCGCATCATACATAACTGCTGCAGGGTCTGAACCTTCACTTTGACTCATTACATCAACGCCTACACGTTCGCCCCATACTTTTAATTGTTGAATCGCACCGGCTCTAAATGTGTCACCAGCTGCGAGCATCACTTTTTTACCTTCTGCTTGATAACGATGTGCAAGTTTACCAATTGTCGTTGTCTTACCTACACCATTTACACCAACCATTAAGATAACATTCAGTCCGTCATTTTCAATATTCATGACTTCTGAATTTGTATCGTCTTGATGATAAATTTCAACTATTTTTTCAACAATAACCTCACGTAAGTCTTCAGTCTCTGAAATGTTACGTCTTTGCGCTTCTTCACGTAATTCTTCTACCAACTGCATCACTGTGTTAAAACCGACGTCTGCAGTAATTAACATCTCTTCTAAAGCTTCAAAAAACTCTTCGTCGACTTTACGATAACGTGCTATTAGATTATTCAACTGCGCTTGGAAATTCTCACGTGATTTTTCTAATCCTGCTCTAAATTTCGCGCCAAGCTGTTGTGCTTCAATTTCTTCAAAGTCTTCAATAGAAATTAAACCATCGTCATCAAAATCAGCTTCTTTTAATTTCTTAGGTTTTTTCTTTTCTGGCTGTTCAACCTCTGATTGTTCTGAACCTTCTTCTTGTTCTATGTCATCAGATAATGGTTCAAGTTCATTTTCTTGTTTCTCCGCATCATTTTGCGTGGAAAATTTATCTTTTAATCGTTTGAAAAAACTCATACCTGTTCCTCCTTAATGACTTCATCGATCGTATTTAGATTAACACTTACTAACTTAGAAACACCTGATTCTTGCATTGTAACACCATACAATCTATCGGAAAATTCCATTGTCCCTTTACGGTGCGTGATTACAATAAATTGTGTTTGATCCGATAGTTCTTTCAGGTATTGTGCATATCGAATGACATTCGCCTCATCTAACGCGGCTTCTACTTCATCCAGAATAACAAATGGTGCTGACCTAACTTTTAAGATTGCAAATAATAATGCAATTGCACTAAGTGCACGTTCTCCACCACTTAATAATGATAAATGTTGCAGTTTTTTCCCTGGTGGTTGAACTATAATATCGACACCAGCTGATAGATAATCATCATCTGTTAAGCGTAATTCTGCTTGTCCACCACCAAATAATGACTTGAAAACTGCAGTGAAGTGCCCTTGTACTGCATGAAATGTCTCTTTGAAACGATCTTTAACCTCTTGATCCATCTCTTCAATCAATTGCTCTAAAGTCGATTTTGCTGCGCGTAAATCTGTACGTTGTTCGTCTAAAAATGTATAACGTGTATTGATTTCTTCGAATTGTTCAATTGCATTTAAATTTACAGGACCCAATTCTTCAATTGACATTTTTGTTAATTTTACTTTTTTCCGCAAAGCATCAATGTCTTCGTCAAGTTCATATTGTTCACTTGCACGTTCAAATGTTAAGTGATAATCCTCACTCAAGTGATTCATTGCATGATTAATTAAAACATCTAATCGTGATTGTTCTGACTTAATATCTTGGTATCTATTTTCTATAGATAATATATCTTGATTTGCTTCTTGAAGTTTCTGATCAGTCTCCTCAATTGTATCATTCAAATCGAGTCTACGCGATTTAAGTTCTTCATTTTCAGTCGTTAACTTTGCCTTATTCGTTTTACTTTGGGTAATGTGATTTTGGATAGTCTCAAATGCCTTTTCACCAGTCACTTCGTCTGAATTAAAGAGTTTGATTTGTTCATCTAATCTATCTTGTTGATCTTCTACATGCGCAATTTGTTTCGTCGTTTTTGACAATGATTGCTTTTGAGCGTTTAAACGTTCTTTAACCACAGCGAGATCTGACTGCTTTTGATGCAATTGTTGTTGGATTTGGGTCGTGCTCTCTTTACCTTCTTTAGATAATTTAGTATAGAGATTAATATCTTCTTCCAATTTTTGTAACTGCTGTTTGATTTGTTGCAATCGTTGTTGTTTATCATTTAACGTTTGTTTGCTTGTTTCACTCTGATAACCATCATTTTTCTCAAATTCAAATTCTTCGTGCTCATCTTTTAAATGCGTTTCATTTTTTTTGAGCCTATCCAATTCTAGTTCAAAATCATGCACCTTTTGTTTAAGAACATTATAATTTTGACTTGTATCAAAGTATTGTCCACTGATTTGATCTGCTTCTTCCTTGATAGCCTGATACTGTTTTTCAAAATTAATCGTTTGTTTCTGGTAATCTTCCAATTGTGCACGCATTTGTGTTAGTTCATCTTTTTGAGCTAAAATACTTTTCGTCTTACGCTCACCGCCACCAGTCATTGAACCACCTGGGTTAACAATATCGCCATCTAAAGTTACGATACGCGTACGATATCGAATATTACGTGCTAGTTCATTAGCATTTCTCAGTTCATCAACAATAATTGTATTGCCTAAAAGGTTTTGAATCACATTACGATAGTCTGAATCAACTTGAATAGCTTCTGAGGCAATGTTTAGAAATCCTTGTGCTGACTGTGCAGTTATTAGAATATCATTTGCCACATGTCTAGGTTGAATCACATTGAGTGGTAAGAAAGTCGCTCTACCCAAACCGTGTTGTTTAAGATATTGAATCGCCTGTCTTCCATCTTTCTCCGAATCAACAATAACATGTTGTAGCGAAGCACCAAGTGCAGTTTCAATTGCCTTTGTTAAATCTGTTGGCACTTGAATGACTTCTGCAACAGCACCTCTGATACCTGACAACTTACTACCTTTTGCTTTCAAGATGTGCTTAACACCATTGAAGAAATAACTATACTCCTCCTGCTGCGTTGCCGCACTATCGATACGTGACTTTAACTTTTCATTATAACGATATGCTTGGTGTAACTTTTCTTCATATTCACTACGTTGTTGCTTTAATTGGGTTAACTTATGCTCGTAGTCATTGAGCTGTTTCTCTGCCTTTTTCAAATCTTTTTGTGCAGTCGCATTTTGCTTTTCTACTTCATTAATTTCATGCTGTATTTGTTTCAATTGCTTAAATGCTTCACCCAGTCTTGAATCAAGACGTGACTGCTTAGTTTCATTTTCTTGTATTGTATGTTCTAAAAATCGAATGTCATTATTCACATCAGATTGTTCCGACATTAGTTGATAGTATTCATCTTTAATCGTTTCTAATTTCTCGTCATGTTGCTCATCTGATACATATAATTGTGACTCAAAGTGTTGCACTTGTTCATTTAAATCTTTTTGTTGTTGTTTTAATCGATCTATTTCTGCCTGTACTTCGTTTTTTTCTCGTTTAAGTACTTCCGCTTGATTAAGTAGACTTTCTTGTTCTTCTTCAAATCGTGCATTCGTTTCAGATTGGTTTTTCTTACGTTCTTCTAATACATTAAGTTGCCCAGTATATTTTTCAACATCTTCTGTAGCTTTTACAAGTTGATAATTCAAGGACTCTATGCGTTCATCTAGCTGTTGCCTTTCAGCCTTAAATTTATTTAAAGACTGTGTATGTTGTACTTTTTCAGCATCTTTTGTCGCTTGTTGACCTTTCAAGTAATTCAAATTATCATCTAACTCATTGATGTCTTCACTGTATTGTTTAATATCATGAACCGTTACGAGCACGTCACTTTTTTCCATTTCTTTTGCTAAATGTTGATACTCTTTTGCAATTGCTGCCTCTTCTCGTAAAGGTTCTACACGACCTTCTAAATCATACAAAATATCTTCTACTCGTGATAAATTATCTTCAGTTTGATCTAGTTTTTGAACAGATGTAGCTTTTCTCTTTTTATATTTTAAAACACCCGCAGATTCTTCTAAAATTTGTCTACGATCCACCGGCTTAGCATTTAAAATTTCATCAACGCGCCCTTGTGAAATAATGCTAAATGCTTCTTTACCTAAACCTGAATCTAAAAATAAGTCAATAATATCTTTTAATCGAGCTCTATCATTATTAAGATAATATTCACTATCCCCGCTTCTATACAAGCGACGAGTCACTGTAACTTCTGTTGTATCTACTTGTAATTTTCCTAAACTATTATCTAGTTTAAGCTTAACCTCTGCGTAGTTTTGGGCTTTTCTATGTTCTGCCCCTGAAAAAATAATATCTTCCATCTTAGCACCACGCAAAGACTTGGCTGATTGTTCACCTAACACCCATTTTATTGCATCTGTAATATTACTTTTCCCACTACCATTAGGTCCAACGATTGCTGTCACACCTTCATCAAATTGGACATTTGTGTGTTCAGCAAAAGATTTAAAACCAAAGGCGTCTATAGATTTTAAATAAACCATGTTATTCTCCTTTAAATTGTTCCTTACCTTACCTAACTTAGTCATGGTCATACTTCAATGTTTAAATTAATCCACTCATCTAATAGAGGTTTACTGCGTTATATCGTATTAAACCATGTTAGAAAATCAATAACATCTAAATTAACATGCATAGTACTAAATAAGTGGCATTCCATCTTGCATACCGCATTATTTCATCAATACACAAACAATTTTACAATGCCTTGTTTTTTAAAATTTTATAGGCCTGTTCAGCCGCTTTTTGTTCGGATTCTTTTTTAGTTTTTCCTTTTCCTATTGCGACCGCTTCATTTTCTAAAATAACTTCCGACGTAAACAAGCGATGATGTGCCGGACCTTCTTCATTAATCAAACGATATGTGACATCACCTTTATTTTGTCTATGTACAAATTCTTGAAATTGTGTTTTAAAATCGACAACCCCGTCCAACTCATCGTCCTCGACAAATGGGAAAATAATTTGTTCAGCAAATTGCCAAACTGCATCTAATCCTTGATCCAAGTATAATGCACCAACAAATGCTTCAAAAGCATCGGAAACCAATGATGGACGCGTTCTGCCGCCCGTTTTTTCTTCACCCTTACCTAGTAAAATTAAATCATTGAGTTGAATTTTTTTCGCAAATATTACAAGTGAAGGCTCACAAACAATTGTTGCACGCATTTTTGTTAAATTTCCTTCTGGTAATTCTGGAAACTTATCAAATAAATAGCGTGAAACCGTCAATTCTAATACCGCATCTCCTAAAAATTCTAAACGTTCATTATGATCTAACCGATTCATATTGAAATCATTAATAAAACTTGAATGTGAAAACGCTTGTTGATATAACTCTACATTATTAAATTTCAAATTAAGTTCGCGCATTTTCTGAGCAAAATTGGTTTGAAATATTTGAACCATTTCTTTCTTTTTTTGATTGGTCAACCTTGTTCCTCCTCTAATACAATTCTAATGATGATATACCCTTATATTTTACGTGAAATCACTATAAAACTAAAGAAATAACTGTTGCCTATTTAACGTTGAAACACATTGCATATTTGAGTTGATTATCAATTTTTCTTTATTGCTATTATTTATAAACACAATAAAAAATCTGAGCCGTAATCAAAACGACTCAGATATGTGTTTATTATTTTTCAATACTATTGATAAATTTAACTGCGTCACCAACTGTGTTGATTTTTTCAGCTTCCTCATCAGGAATTTCAGTACCAAATTCATCTTCTAATTCCATAACTAATTCAGCGATATCAAGTGAGTCAGCGCCTAAATCATCTTTAAAAGATGCATCTTCAGTTACTTTTTCAGCGTCAACACCTAAACGGTCAACGATGATATCTTTTACTTTGTCGAAGTTTTCCACGTCGATTCACCTCCTTTAAAAGTCTACTTATAGACTTTTATATTTTCCCATTATATCAAATGAAATACAAGTAGTAATTCATTTTGATGTAAATAGAAATGCATTTATTTTACTTAAGTGGTCAAAATTACATTATACTCCACAATTTAACTGATATTTTTAATTTAAAGCATATAAACTTATCAACATAATTCAAACACAATCACACAATGATTACATGTGCATGCCACCGTTAACGTGGATTGTTTGACCCGTAATATATTTTGCTTTTTCTGAAGCTAAAAACGCAACTGTGTTTGCTATGTCAGCATCTTCACCGAATTTTGCTAATGGAATTTGTTCCAACATCTTATCTTTTAACTCATCGCTTAACGCATCAGTCATGTCAGAAACGATAAAGCCTGGTGCAACAGCATTCACTGTAATATTTCTTGAAGCTAGTTCTTTTGCTACAGATTTCGTCAATCCAATAACACCAGCTTTAGTTGCAACATAGTTAGCTTGACCTGGGTTACCTACTGCACCAACAACACTAGATAAATTAATGATAGAGCCACTCTTTTGTCTGAGCATTTGTGGCGTCACTTTTTGAATACAGTTAAAGACACCTTTTAAGTTTGTATCGATAACATCGTCCCATTCTTGCTCTTTCATGCGCATTAGCAAGTTGTCACGCGTGATACCTGCATTGTTCACTAATACATCCACTGAGCCAAATTGACTTACAACTTCTTTAATCATTGCTTTAACTTCGTCACCATTAGCTACATTGGCTTGAATTGCAAAACTTTCTACGCCTTTTGCTTTAATTTCATCTACTACTGCCTCGGCTTTTTCTTTATTACCTGCATAGTTTACTGCTACATTATAACCTTCCTCGGCAAGTTGAATCGCTATACTACGTCCAATACCTCTTGAAGCTCCTGTTACTAATGCACTTTTAGTCATTTTCATTCCAACCTTTCACATCTTCTAATGTTTGAATAGATGTTACTTTGACATCTCTATTTATTTTTTTGATTAACCCCGAAAGTACTTTACCAGGCCCAATTTCAATAAAATGATCTACACCTTGGTCAATAAGCCATTCAGTAGAATCAATGAATTGCACTGGTGAATATAATTGTTCAATCATATGCTTTTTAATCACTTGCGCATCTGTTTCTCCTTGTGCATGCACATTTTGTACCACAGGAAATTGCGCATCATGCCATTCAAATTGATCAATATAACTTGCAAAATCATCCTTAATTACTTGCATCATTGATGAATGAAATGGCCCTGAAACAGCTAATGGTAATACACGTTTTGCACCTAAAGCTTTACCTTCTGCAACAAGTTGATCTATTAATGATTTATGACCAGATACAACAATTTGCCCTGGAGAATTAATATTTGCTGGTTCAATAATTTCGTTATCTGTCGATAATTTTTTACAAATTGCATCTACTTCAGCATAATCTAAACCTAATACTGCAGCCATGCTTCCTACACCATTTGGAAAGGCTTCTGCCATGAGTTGACCACGTTTTCTAACGATTTTAACAGCGTCTTCAAAATTTAATACGCCGCTTGCCACTAAACTCGCATACTCTCCTAAACTATGTCCCATAGTATAATCAGCATTTAAGTCGTTTAATGCATTTAATAGCGCCGCACTATGCGATAATAATGCGGGCTGTGTATGTTCTGTTTGTCCTAATTTTGCTTCACTATCTGTGAACATTGTTTCTAGGATATCAAAGTCCACTGCTTCTTGTGCTTGATTTAAAATCGTAGTTGCAGCTTCATTGTGTTCATATAAATCGCTTGCCATGCCTACTTTTTGTGAACCTTGTCCTGGAAAAATGATTGCTGTTTTACTCATTATTCGACCCCACCGTTTCTGTCATAGTTTCGACAATTTTTTGTTCGCCTGCAATTTTAGCCTGACGAATTGCTGAATAAAATGCTTTAGCACTAGAACTACCATGTGCTTTAACTACTGTACCATTCAATCCTAATAGCACTGAACCGCCATATTCAGCATAATCCATCTTCGTCATTAGCCCATTTAAGTCTTTGCGTAATACCAAAGCGGCCATTTTATTTTTAAAACTACTGAGAAGAGTAGCTTTAAACATTTTACCCATTGCTTTTGCAACGCCTTCTAAGTTTTTGAGAATCATGTTCCCAGTATAACCATCTGTTACAACGACATCTGCGGCATCATTCATCAAACCTTTAGCCTCAACATTACCAGTGAAATTAAAATCACTTTGCTCTGCCATTAATTGGTACGCCTTTTTAGTCAACGCATTCCCTTTTGCCGCTTCAGTACCTATATTTAACAGACTGACCGTTGGGTTTTCAATGTTTCTAATTTTTTGCGCATAAATATTACCAAGTTGTGCATATTGTAATAAATGCTCAGCTTTTGCATCTGCATTCGCACCAACATCCATAAATACAAAGCCTTTACCTGAAACTGTAGGTAGCGTTACAACTAGCGCTGGACGTTCAACGCCTTTGATACGACCAACAATAAATAATCCAGCAGACATCAATGCACCAGTATTCCCTGCAGATACGCATCCGTTTGCTTCACCTGACTTAACAGCTTCTGCCATACGTACCATTGAGCTATCTTTTTTACGCTTAATTGCTCTGACCGGTTCATCATGCATTGTTATTGCTTCTGTACAATGCCTTACTTCAACACGTTCATGGCTGAGCTTACATTGCGCTGCATCGCCAAATAAAATTATCTCTAAATCTTCAAAATCATTAACTGCTTTTTCAACAGCTTCCAATACGATACCAGGTGCGTCATCTCCACCCATCATATCAATCGCTAATTTAACCATTTTGTTCATCCTCACTTATATAATACATTTTAAAAGTGCCGTTAAATACGAGTGTATCTTTCACATATGATGCCACTTTAATCGTATAATATTTATCTGTAATTTCAATGGCTTGCGCCTCAGCACGTACCGTGTCATTTAATTTAACTGTTTTTATAAATGCTACATTGCTTTCACGTGTTAATACAACTGGTTTATGTATAAGAGCCACGCATAATGAATTGGCTTGTGCAAATAACACATGACCTCTAGCAATTTTATTTTTGGTAAATACAGACTCTTCGTCAATTCGAATGATGGACGTTGCCGTTTTATCAGGTTGTACATTAATGACATCTCCGATAATCTCATTGCCTTCAATTGAACGAATACTTTCGTAATTTTCCTTAGCTACAGATTTAATTCGTGTTCTTAATTCTGGAATATTTAAGTGCGTTCGATCTAAACGAATCGTCTGAATACTCACGGAAAATAAAACGCTTAAATCTGAATCTGTGATAAACGGATTTTTTTCTATTTCTTTTTTTATTTCATTACGTCGTTCTTGCTTTTTCAATTTCATCACAATCGAACTCCCATGTTTTTAGTACCAAGTCTTAAACATTCCTAACATATCATAACACTTTCTATTTCATTTGCTCAACAAAAAACATATTAAGTCAGTAAATTCTATCACTAAAGCGATAGCTCAATAAATTAAAATCATTTTTATATAGTGTTTTAAATATTCTATTGGTATTACCATATTATTACGAATCTAACAATTTCAGAATTTTTTGTATTTTAGTATTGAATAAATTTTTTTAAAATCGTATAATTTTAAATGATTTAAAGGGGGCATGATATTTTATGTAAAAAAAGCTTATAGATAATTTGTTATAGTCACACTTGCCAATGGATTAAATTTTAGGAGGAATAATAATTTGAAAAAAGCACTTAGTACAACACTCGCAGCATGTGCACTCTTATCGTTATCTTCATTTGAAGTACAGGCAGAAGAAAAGCATAACAGCATTAAACCAGAAAGTCTTAAACAACCTATTAAATCAAAAATTAACAATGACAACGACGTTAAAGCGTATTTACAGAATAATGCTAGAAAATTAGTAAGTCATGTTAATGAATCAAAAAGTATCACTAGTGAAGACCATGCTTTTAAACAATATGAAATCACAGATAAAAAACAGGATGCAACTGGTATTACCCACTATACTTTGAAACCAAAAGTCAATGGCGTTATAGCAGAAGACAGCGCTGTTAAAGTGCATGTTAATGAAAGTGGCAATGTGACTTTAATCAATGGTGATATTGACAAACCTAACATCGAAGTTAAAAATCAGACAAAAATATCTAAAGCTGATGCTGAAAAACATGCTTTCAAAGCAATAGATAAAACTAAAAAGGATGTAAAAAACCTCGAGGGGTATGAGATTGTCAGTAAAAATAAATTAAACATTAATAGTGATAGTAAAAAATATGTATATGATGTAGAAATAAACTATATTTCGCCAAACGCAGCACATTGGAAGATTCAAGTAGATGCAAGTACTGGAGAAGTATTAAAAAAAGATAACGTTATTAATAATGCTGCCGCAACTGGTAAAGGCATTGGTGTAAATAATGACGTTAAATCACCGTTAAATTTAACTGAAACAAATGGCGTGTACACTTTAAAAGATACGACTCAAAATGCCGAAATGCAAACCTTCACAGCTAATAATACAAAATCTCAATTTTCAGAAATTACAAATAATAATAACTACTTTAATAAATCTTCACAAAAAGCTGGCGTAGATGCACATTACTATGCAAATGAAGTATACAATTATTATTTAAATCACCATGGTCGCGATAGTTATGATAATGCCGGCGCTCAAATTGAATCAGTAGTACATTATGATAACAACTATAATAATGCTGCTTGGACAGGACAATATATGATTTATGGTGATGGTGACGGACAATCATTCCAATCACTTTCAGGTGCCAATGATATTATTGCCCATGAATTAACACATGCAGTCACTGAACGTACAGCCAATCTAGTCTATCAAGATCAACCTGGTGCATTAAATGAATCATTTTCAGATGTATTTGGTTACTTTGTAGACTCAGAGGATTGGTTGATGGGTGAAGATGTTTACACTCCTGGCAGAAGTGGTGATGCTCTCAGAAGTATGAAAGACCCAGAACAGTTCAATCAACCAGCACATATGGATCAATATCAGCATGGTAGCGATGATAATGGCGGTGTGCATACAAACAGCGGTATTCCGAATAAAGCTGCTTATCTCACGATTTCTAAAATGGGAGAAGCTAAAGCGGAACAAATTTATTATCTCGCATTAACACAGTATCTAACTCAAAATTCACAATTTTCAGATGCGAAGGTTGCACTTAAAGAAGCAGCAAAAGAACTTTATGGTGCAAACAGTTCTGAAGTAAAAATTATTGATAAAGCTTGGTCAGATGTAGGTGTAAATTAAAAAGCCCATTAGATAAATAAATAAATATCTAACAGACTTTCATAACAATATATTCCTAATTTGCAATTATGCAATAGAGGCTGAGACATTTGCAGATGTCCGGCCTCATTTTATTTAGAATATATTAAAGAGTATACAATGAATTCAAAAGAAAAACAATTTTTAAAATCTTAATCAAAACTCATATATAATAAATTTGTTTCAATGAAGTTTCTCAATGTATTATATTGTTGTTCGAAGAATTCACCTGATTGAATCAGTTCAGCTGCTTCATCTCTTGCAACTTCTAACATTTTATAATCCTCTACAATATTAGCCACTAAGAAATCCGGTAATCCGCTTTGTTTTACACCAAAAAAGTCACCTGGTCCACGCATTTCCAAATCTCGTTCACTTAATTCAAAACCATCTGTCGTTTGAGTCATGATATTCATACGTTCAATACCTGTTTCTGTCTTAGGTGATGCAATTAAGACACAATAGCTTTGATGCTCACTTCTACCTACACGACCACGTAACTGATGCAAAGTAGATAGTCCGAAACGATCCGCATCGTAAATCATCATGAATGTTGCATTAGGTACATTCACGCCCACTTCTACGACAGTTGTCGACACTAATATATCAATTTCATGATTACTAAATTGTTGCATGACTTGATCTTTTTCCTCTGCATGTAGTTTACCGTGCAATAAGCCAACTTTGTCCACACCATAATGTGCCTGTAAGGATTCATAAAGTTCAACGACATTTTGTACGTCTTCAAGATGTTCAGAGCTTTCAATGAGCGGACATATTACATAAGCTTGTCGACCTTTTCTCAATTCTGAAGTCATTTGATTCAGTACACTTTCATAAGCTTCATGTTTAGACCAAGACGTAATGATAGGTTTTCGCCCTTTTGGCAATTGCTTAATCGATGATACATCCATTTCACCAAATACAGATATTGCTAACGTTCTTGGGATTGGTGTTGCCGTCATAAATAGAACATTAGTCATAGCACCTTTTTCCCTCAATAACTGTCTCTGATTCACACCAAATCGATGTTGTTCATCGGTAATAACAAGCCCAACATTATTGAATTTTACGTCATCTTGAATCAGTGCATGTGTCCCTATGAGACAATCAATTTCATTATTATTGAGTTGCTCCAAAAGTAATTTGCGTTTTTTACCCTTCACCGAACCTGTGAGTAACGCGACATTCATACGCTCACCAAAGATATCTACTAAACTTTCTGCATGTTGTTCAGCTAGTATTTCAGTAGGCACCATTAATGCAGATTGATATCCAGCCGTTTTTAGTGCATACATGCAAATTGCAGCTACTACTGTTTTGCCTGAACCAACATCTCCTTGTAATAGACGATGCATACGGATAGGCGCTTTTAAATCTCTAAAAATTTCATTCACACTATGTTTTTGTGCATCTGTTAATTCAAAAGGCAAACTATCTATAAATTGTTTGACCAACTCTATGTCATAATCCACTTCTATCGCTTCATCAGAGGTTTTTTCAAGTCGATTTAACCACTGCATTCTTAATTCAAACATAAATAATTCTGTAAAAGCATAGGTTCTACGTGCCTTAAGTAACGCTGTTTTATCTGTTGCAAAATGTAATGCTTTAATTGTGTCCTCTAGAGATTCTAATTTATATTTTTTACGCAGATCTTCTGATAGCCACTCATGAATGGTTACATGTTCTAGCATTTGACGAATCATATCTCTTAAGGGCTTCTGCTTGAGACCTTCTTTAATACGATAAACAGGTTCGAATTGTGCATCTTCAGTCACTTGTTGATTGAAAAACATTCGGTTCCCATTTATTTCTTGCTTACTTCTATTCCATTTACCTTTAATTGTTACTGTTTGGTGAGGTTCAATTTTCTTTTTCAAATAAGGTTGATTGAAAAAGGTACACTTGACCGCAATTTGGTTCACCATGATATGTACTGTTAATTTCGATTTATTTCTACCAAAAAAAGCGACAGTAGGTGTTGAATACACTTCACCCACCACTGTCACTATTGCTTGATCTTCGGCTTCATTTAAGTCAATTACAGTATTATCTTCGTAACGCGTTGGCAAATATAAGATTAAGTCTTCAACTGTGAATATATTCAATTCATTTAATACTGCTAAGCGCTTTGGCCCTAATCCCTTAATTTGTGATAAAGGAAATGGACTTTCAATTAAATTGACTTTTGACATAATTAATCACCAAATATTTCTTGTTTTAGACGCTGGCCTGTAGGTGTACCTGCTAAACCTCCACGACCCGTTTCGCGTAATGCTGATGGCATCGTTTGACCAATTTTATACATCGCTTCGATAACTTCATCTGTTGGAATTCTAGATGTAACTCCAGCCAATGCCATATCTGCAGACACGATTGCATTTGAAGCACCTGCTGCATTTCTCTTAACACAAGGTACTTCTACTAAACCAGCTACTGGATCACAAACTAAACCTAGCATATTTTTTAAGCAAATTGCAAAAGCTTCAGCCGATTGTTGTGGTGTGCCACCTGCTAATTCAACAGTAGCACCCGCTGCCATTGCTGCAGCTGAACCCACTTCAGCTTGACAACCACCAGCTGCACCGGAAATCGAAGCATTATTTGCAACGACAAAGCCAAATGCACCTGAAGTTAATAAGAAGTTCAACATGTCTTTACGTGTTGGCTCTAAACGGGGTTTCAATCCGAATAATACACCTGGTACTACGCCAGCAGATCCGGCAGTAGGCGTTGCACAAATTTTACCCATAGCAGCATTCACTTCATTTGTCGCAACCGCTTTGCTTACTGCATCCAATAATGTTGGACCGGCAAGTGATTTACCTGTTTTTAAATATTCTTTGATTAACACAGCATCTCCACCTGTTAAACCTGTCGTTGAAGTAACGCCTGCTAATCCTTCATCTAACGCATTTTCCATTGTTTGCAAATTCTTATCCATATGTGCATAAACTTCAGCTTCTGATAAACCAGTAACTTCCATTTCTTGTTCTAACATAATTTCATGAATTTTTTTATCTTGTGCTTCACACATTTCTATTAATTCTTTCACACTTTTAAACATGCAATACCTCCATTAGGCGTCTCCCATGAGTGAAACTGTCACTACACCATCGACATTTTTAATTTTCTCTATAATTTCATCATTCACAGCGTCATCTAATTCACAAGTCATTAAAGCTTGGTCGCCTTTTTCTTTTCTTGAAACTTGCATACTACCTACATTAATACTAGAGTCTCCAAGAATATTTGCTACGCGGCCAATCGTTCCGAAAGTATCTTTGTGGAAGACAAGTAATGCTGGATAATTGCCACTAATAGCTATATTAAATCCATTTATTGCAACAACTTCTATCTTGCCACCTCCGATTGACACACCTTCTACAGATATTTCTTTATCCCCATCACGCATATTAATTATAGCTGTATTAGGATGTGAACGCTCTTCTGCCATTTCTATAAAATTAACCTTCATGCCAACTTCTTCTGCTGTTTCTAAACTTGTTTGAATACGGTCGTCGTCTGTATCATAGCCAAGCAAACCGCCTACGAGTGCAACATCCGTACCATGTCCTTTATATGTTTCCATAAATGATCCATAAAGATATATATCAACTTGTTTTGGTAACTGATTAAATAAGTCTCTTGCGACTAAACCAATTCTCACTGCCCCCGCAGTATGAGAAGACGATGGACCTACCATTGTAGGACCGATAATATCGAAGACTGTTTTATATTTCATAATTATACCCCACTCTTATTTTTAATGTTTCTAAAGTGTTGCGCTTACATTATTTAAACATCTCGTTTATTATAACAAGTTCACGAAACATTATAAACCCAAACTGGTTGGCTTACTTTGATTTAACGTAAAATAATGTTGCCAACAATCTTTAACCCCCTATTTTCTAGTAATTTGCAACGATAAAAATAAAAATTTATTATCAATGTATTTAATAACATAACTTATAGCACAACAAAAAAGGCTGAGACAATATATATGTCCCAACCTGTATCACTTTCTAATCTAAATTGTACAATTATTCTACTGAAAATAGATATTGATAAACTGGTTGTTGCCCGTCGTGTTGATCTAACTCAACCTCAGGATAAGTTTCTTCCAACCATGCTTCAATATTTGAAGTCACTGCATCATCGGCGTCTTCACCAACAATCATCGTTATGATTTCACTGTCTTCATGAATCATTTCTGCGAGTAGACCTTTTGTAGTTTCAAATTGGTCAGCATTGCTCGTTACAATCTTATCTTCAACTAAGCCCATAAAAGCGTCTTTTTTAATTTCAACGCCATCAATTTTTGTATCACGTACAGCATACGTCACTGAACCAGAACGTACGGCTTGTAATGATTCCACCATGCGTGATTTATTGGCATCCAGTGAGTCAGACTCATCATAATTAAATAGTGCAGCAATGCCTTGAGGTATTGACTTCGTTGGAATTACAACAGTTTCTGCTTCAACGATATCAGCGGCCTGCTCACTCGCCATCAATATATTTTTGTTGTTCGGAAGTATAATGGCACGTTTACATTGCGATTGATCAATGACTTTCACAATATCTTCTGTTGATGGATTCATTGTTTGACCGCCACTAATCATATGCGTTGCACCCATAGATTTGAACAAGTCTGTTATGCCCCCACCCATAGAAATAGCAATCACTGCAGTTTCAACTGTGGTAGGTTCTTCAGCTTGTTTTGCACTATGGCTATCACTAGCTTTTTTCACAACTTCACGGTGTTGTTCACGCATATTTTCAACTTTCAATTTAATTAGTTCACCATATTGTTGACCATAATTAAATACGTCACCTGGTTTTTCAGTGTGTACATGGACTTTTACTATTTCATCATCATTGATAACTAGTAAAGAATCACCAAAAGCGCTCATATCTTCTCTAAAATTGTGTTCGTCAAATGATTTTTTATTTTTGCCGAATCGAACCATCATCTCAGTACAGTATCCATAGACAATATCTTCAGTGTTAATAACACCATGGAAGTCATGCTCTTCATTGACTAATGAATCTTTATTTAATTTTGGTGCTTTATCAGATACTGTTTCTCCTTTTAAAGCTTTCAAGAAACCTTCATAAACAATAGCTAAACCTTTACCACCACTATCAACAACACCAACTTCTTTTAATACAGGTAATAGATTTGGTGTATTTTCAAGTGAGATTTCTGCTGCTTCAAGAATATCAGCCATCAATGTAATACAATCATCTGTTTCCTCAGCTTTACGCATCGCCGCATCTGCTGCATCACGAGCCACAGTTAATATTGTCCCTTCAACTGGCTTCATGATTGCTTTATATGCTGTGTCAACACCCGCTTTAAAACTTTCAGCAAATTGCTTTGCATCGATTACATCATATTCTTCTAAGTTTTTACAAAAACCTCTAAATAATTGTGATAAAATCACACCAGAATTTCCTCTAGCGCCCATTAATAAACCTTTAGAATATGTTTTACCAAGTTCACCAATATGTTGAGATAAGTTATTTTCTACTGCTTCTCTCCCAGATGTCATTGTCAAATTCATGTTCGTCCCAGTGTCACCGTCTGGTACTGGATATACGTTTAATGAATCCACCAAGTCTGCATGATTTGATAAATTTTGTGCCCCTTGTATAATCATCTCGGCAAATAATTTACCATCTATTTTGCTTACCATTGCGTTATGTCCTCCTAGTTTTTCGTGCCATTATGAATGCGCACACCTTGTACAAATATATTGATTGAATTTACTTTAATTTTTAATGTTTGCTCTAATGTATATTTCACAGTTGATTGTACATTACTTGCAACTTCAGAAATTTTAGTTCCAAAACTTACAATTATGTACATATCTACATCTATGACTCCATTATTTTCTCGTACAATGATACCTTTAGCATAATTTTCATGCCCTAGTATTTCAGCGATACCATCTCTTACTTGCTGTCTAGAAGCCATACCTACAATTCCATAACATTCTACTGCTTTACTACCCACAACTGATGCGATTACCTCGTTGGAAATATCAATACTACCATAATCATTTGTGATTTCTAATGTCATAAAATGGGCCTCCTAAAATTATGGTTTTATTATAAACCATGTTTAACAAACAATTACTTACAATTGCCTTAATAAAAAAATACTATATTTATCCACAGTTTACAATTATACCATAATTTTATATTAACAAAAGGAAAACCCTTAATAACTA
This sequence comes from Staphylococcus caeli, assembly GCF_900097965.1. GTDB lineage: Bacteria > Bacillota > Bacilli > Staphylococcales > Staphylococcaceae > Staphylococcus > Staphylococcus caeli. Next base: position 57,873 of record NZ_FMPG01000009.1, on the reverse strand, counting down.
GAAAATTTCCACCATTTTATTGCTATCACTTTTAATTTGTGGTACATTATTTAAGTATGTAGTAGATACGTGTATTTATATTTATTAAAGGAGGTACTTTCATGGGCAAACAATGTTTCGTAACAGGTCGTAAAGCTTCAACTGGAAACAATCGTTCACACGCTTTAAATTCTTCTAAAAGAAGATGGAATGCTAACCTTCAAAAAGTTAGAATTCTTGTAGACGGAAAACCTAAAAAAGTTTGGGTTTCCGCACGTGCTTTAAAATCTGGTAAAGTAACTAGAGTTTAATAAATATAATGCACGAAAAGACCAGTCCTTATGTGGAGGACTGGTCTTTTTTATGTTTAACTATCTTTACTGCGAATCATTAGTATGCTTCCTTCTTTGATTTCTACTGTTCCTTGTGATTCATTAAGTTCATTAGAAATTGTTAATGTTGATCCTTGTTTCAGAGTTTCATTTTGAAGATTGTATTTAAAATCAATTAAAGAAATAGTCGTTGGGTAAACAACTGGTATAAACGAAATATACGGTAACGTTGAGTTATTATTGATAAAATGGCTTCCTTTAGTTAAAAAACTAATTTCATTAGATGTATCGATGAGCCTGATTTCAACATTTAACTTTGCATAATCTGGCTTCTCTAATACTTGCAGAGCACCCATGAAATGATCTAATCGACCACCTGTGGCACCATAGACATCAATTGTCTTGTAACCACTTTTCACTGCTTGCTCTACACCTAACGCTAAATCAGTATCATCCTTCTCTGATTGAAATGGGTTAATCTCAATGTGTTGTTCTATATAAGATTTTTCTGATGTTGTTATAGAATCAAAATCACCCACTGCAAATTGAGGGCGAATACCTGCCTCTAATAGAATTAAGGTACCTCTATCTATCCCTATCCAATGTGCATCTTTATTGTTGATCAACACATCTTCAGGTAAATTTCTATTTCCACATAATAAATTGGCTTTCATAAATGTCAACCTTTCAATATTCGCGTTGCTTGTTGATAATCATCTTGTTTGAAAAAGTATGATCCTGCTACCAACATCGTTGCACCATGATTTACAACCGTTTTTACCGTTTGGTCATTAATCCCGCCATCTACCTCAATTTCAAAATCTAGTCCCAATCTTTGTTTTAGTGCGTACAATTGGTCCAATTTTTCCACACAACTTTCAATAAATGTTTGACCACCAAAGCCTGGATTAACCGTCATCACTAAAACATAGTCAATCATATTTAATATAGGTCTTATGGCATCCACAGGAGTGCCTGGATTGATGACTACACCTGCTTTGACATTAGCATTTTTAATTTGCTCAATAACTCTGTGAATATGTGGCGTCGCTTCAACATGTACGGAAATCATATCCGCGCCATGCTCTGCAAATAATCCAACATATTTTTCAGGTGTTTCAATCATTAAATGAACATCTATCGGTAATGTAGTCCCTTTACGTACTGCATCAAGGATGGGTATACCAACTGATATATTGGGTACAAATTGACCATCCATAACATCAAAGTGAACGCCATCGACGCCAGCTGTCTCTAATGCTTTTAATTCTTTGTCTAAATTCAAAAAATCTGCAGATAATAATGATGGATAAACTTTTGTCACTTAATATCTTTCCCTTCTGTTTGCAATCTCATTAAATAATTGTAGATAGTGGTCATATCTAAATTGAGCAATATTCCCTTTCTCAAGCTCTATTTTTATATTACATTTCGGTTCATTAATATGATTGCAATCTCTAAATTTACATAATTCCCCATATTCATGTAGTTCCATGAAATAGTTTTTTATTTCATCTTTTTGAATATGATCAAAATCTAACGCACTAAAACCAGGAGTATCCGCAATGTAACCTTCTGCGCGTTCAAAAAGTTCTACATGACGTGTCGTATGTCTACCTCTATTTAACGCCTTTGAAATGTGTTGTGTTTCTATATTTAAATTTGGAAAATATTTATTTAGTAATGTGGATTTCCCTACGCCAGACTGCCCACTTAATACTGCTAGACCTTCTCCCCAATTCGAAAATACTTTTTCAACATCATCATTCATACCAATGAATTGCGTTTGATATCCCATTTTTTTATAAACATTTAATAATGCTTCAATATTTTCTTGATTTTCAGCTGATGTCAAATCTTTTTTAGTTACAAGAATACGCGGGCGCATATGATATGAATGTGCAATAACTAAGAAACGGTCTAATAATTGTGTAGAGAAATCTGGTTCTACTGCACTCATCACTAATATAAGATGATCAACATTACTTACAGGTGGTCGTTTGATTTCATTTTTTCTGTCATGTACATGATGAATATAACCTTCTGTTACATTTTCAACTTCAAAATCAACTACATCACCAACAATAGGTGAAAATTTATTTTTTCTAAATAATCCACGTGGTTTCGTATCATACATTTCACCGTTTACATCAACACGATAAACGCCACTTAATGATTTTATGATGCGTCCTGTTTTCACTTAGGCACCTCTCTTTGAAATACTTTTACTCTTTATATTATAGCAAAGCATTTTTAATTTAAATATCATTTGAAACGATTTCGCTTAAAAATCATATACAACGATATGAAAATATCAAAATAAATTGCATCAGCATCATACCAAACGTCACCTTTACTCAATTTGCTTAAATACCATCATTCATTTATATAGTACTTATAGTTACACTAAAAGCATCCTCTCACTTGATGTTCTCAATTGAAAGGATGCTTTATTCATAACACTATAAATAATAACGTTAGTAAGGAATATCTTTATCTGCCACAATCTTATCGTCTACACGAACCGTGTAACCTGCTGTTTTACCTTTTTCGATTGTCATTGGTATTTTAATTGTTTTATCATTTTTAATCTTGAAAGTTTGTGCTTCTGATGTTCCATCGTTATCTTTATCTCTAATATATACTTTTACTTCCTGACTTTCATCATCCTCACCAGTATATTTCACCTGATAAGTTTCTGTATATGATTTCGTTTCAGGTTCATCATCTTTAGATTTATCATCAGACTTATCTTTGTCTGATTCATCAGCTTTTGGTGCACCTTTGGATACAGTAAATGTAATAGTAGAACCTTCATCAACTTCTTTACCTTTAGGTGACTGGCTAATTACATTATCTTTTTTAACTTTGTCGTCTTCTGTTTCTTTGTTGACTACAACTTTAAATCCTTTGGCTTCAAGCTCTGATTTTGCAGTTTTAAATGCTTTATTTTCATAATCATCAACGTATACTTGTTTCGTTCCTAATGATTCCGTCAATTCAACGTTTCCATCATTCAATTTGACTTTATCACCTGGAGAAACACTTTGTGATTCGATTAAACCTTTAGCAACATTTTGTTTAGAATATGCCTGTTTTACTTTAACATCATTAATACCGATTGCTTTCAATTTATCTAACGCATCTGATTTCGACATACCGTAAAGATTCGGCATTTCTGCTAATTCAGGACCTTTTGAAAGTACAATATCAACTTTACTTTCCTGCTCTAAACGTTCACCTTTATTAGGGGTTGTTTTAATGATTTTATTTTCTGGATACTTATCGCTGTATGCTCTTGATACATTACCCATTTGTAATTTATGGTCAGCTAAAATTCGTTCAGCTTCTTTTTCAGTTTTCCCAGATAAATCTGGTGTTTCTAAATATTTGTTTCCAAACATGCCCATTGCTATAAAGCCAAATAAACCAAGTAATAATAAAACTATAATTACAGAATAGAAAAACTTCTTTTTCTTACTGCGTTTCTTTTTAGGCACAGCATATATATGTTCTTCACTCGATTGAAATTGCTGCTGATTAACGATTGGAATTTGCATTGTTTCATTGATGTTTTTTCCGTTATCTAAACCTCTCGTTTGATTTGCAATTTCTGTTTTATTTATTGGTACAGTTTTAGTGTTTGCATCTATCGATTGGTAACGTGATTCATTCGCACGATTTGATAACAATACCGTTTCCAAATCTTTCTGCATTTCTCTTACTGATTGATAGCGTTCTGACTTATCTTTTTCAGTAGCTTTGAGTACAATATTACTCATGGCTTGTGGGACATCGGAACGCTCATCGGTAATATTAGGCATTGGGTCTTGAATATGTTTAATAGCAATGCTAACTGCCGTTTCTCCTGAAAATGGTGGCTTGCCCGTGAGCATCTCAAACAACACAACACCAATAGAATATATATCTGTGCCATTATCTGTTGATTCTCCACGTGCTTGTTCGGGTGACAGGTATTGAACCGTGCCTAAGACATGATTGGTTTGCGTCATCGTCGTTTCACTTAGCGCTTTAGCAATACCAAAATCTAATATTTTTAAGGTTTTGTTCTTATCTACTAATATATTTTGAGGTTTAATATCACGGTGTACAATTTTTGTATCATGCGCGTGCTTAATCCCATCGATGATTTGATTTGTAAAATTCAACGCAGTTTCTGGCGCCATCGGTTGATGTTTTTGAATATATTCAGATAGTGTAGGACCTTCTATGTATTCCATAACCAAATAGAAATTTTCATCATCTTCAGTTACGTCAAATACATTAACAATATTATTATGCGACAGCTGTGTCAGATTATGCACTTCACGTTCGAAGCGTTTAATCGTTTCCTCTTTTTCACCACTTGGAATGCTAATCGCTTTAATAGCTACTTTACGATTTAAGATTGTATCTTCTGCGAGGTAGACCGTACTCATGCCACCCCCGCCAAGTTTCTTCGCAACTTCATAACGTTCACTTATCATCTTGCCAATCATACTCTGTCACCTTCAATCTCAGCCAATATCAAACTTACATTGTCATTTGTATCTTCAGCCAATGCAAGGTCAATGAGATTTTGACCGTTTGTTTCTAAGTCATGTGCTTGCATCAATAAATCTTGAATATGATGATCGCGCACAAAATCAGTTAAACCATCAGAATTTAATAATAGATAGTCATAAAACTTTGTTTTTTTCACAAAAACATCAGGCGTTACTAGTTTGTCCGTACCCATCACTTTAGTGATAATGTTCCGTTGAGGATGTGTAAACGCTTGTTCTGGAGTAATTTGACCTATCATTATCAGATGATTTACAAAAGAATGATCATTTGTAATTTGTTCTATTTCTCTTCGATTTACTAAATAGGCACGAGAATCGCCGATATTGGCAACTACCACATAGTTATCAAATACTAAAGCACAGACACAAGTCGTACCCATGCCTTGATATTCAGGGTTTTCTACTGACATTTCATACAAATTACGGTTTATAGCTTTTAAAGTTGTTCTCAACCAAGTTTCTGCTTGATCTGCCTCGATTAAATTTTCTTCTTCAAATCGACGTTGTAGTTCATCGGTTACAAACTGGCTCGCTACCTCACCTGCTAAGTGACCACCCATACCATCACAGAGCACTAATAATTGTTGTTCTGTACGATTATAAAATACGCCACCTGCATCTTCGTTTTTATCACGGTGTTGTCCCGTGTCAGTAAAAAAATGTGCTTTCAGCATGTCCCTACCTCGTTTCTACTTTTCGTTCCTTCGCTCTTAATTGTCCACATGCAGCATCGATATCTGCACCTTGTTCACGTCTGATTGTTGCATTAATACCTAAGCGTTTTAATTCTTTTTCAAACTTAAAGATATCTTCTTTTGGTGTTTTTACATAATTTCTTTCAGGCACGTGATTCACAGGAATTAAGTTAACATGACAATTCAATTTTTGAATTAAATGTGCTAATTCTCTCGCATGTTCGATTTGATCATTAACGCCACCAAATAAACCATATTCAAACGTGATACGTCTATTTGTTTTTTCTTGATAATAATGAATAGCTTCCATTAATTTTTCAACATTATATGCTCTGTTAATCGGCATTAAACGTGAACGAATTTCATCCTTTGCACCGTGTAAGCTCACTGCAAAGTTAATTTGTATATCTTCATCAGCAAAATCATATATACGAGGGATAATCCCAGATGTTGATACTGTAATATGACGGGCGCCAATATTCAGACCATTATCATCATTAACTATTTTTAAGAAATCCATCATTTCATCATAGTTCTCAAACGGTTCGCCAATACCCATGATAACGATTTGTGATACACGTTCTTCTGTTTCATCTAATGCTTTTTGTACAGTTAATACTTGCGAAACAATTTCTCCAGCTTCTAGATTACGTTTTAATCCACCTAATGTAGAGGCACAGAATGTACAACCAATACGGCAACCCACTTGTGTCGTTACACATACAGAATTACCATATTCGTGGCGCATAAGAACTGTTTCTATCGTATAGCCATCTTGTAATTCAAATAAAAACTTAATCGTACCATCACGACTCTCTTGTTTCACAACCGTCGTCATTGTTGTCATTGTAAAGTTTTCTTCTAAAACACTTCTAAGTTCTTTAGATAAATTTGTCATTTCCTCGATGCTATCTACGCGTTTTTCATAAAGCCACTCAAAAATTTGTTTCGCTCTGAATTTTTGTTGCCCGTGTTCAACCAACCAATCTTGCATTTCATCATATCTTAATGAATATATAGATTGCTTTTCAAAATTTGGAAGGAATTTATTCTTCTTCTTTTTTTCTGGAGTAATCATATTTTAATTTTCCTTTCTTTTAATCCTTGTTATGAAAAAGCCATCAGAGTTAAAATCTTGAGGTAGTATTTGCATCGTTTTTACTTTTTCTCCAGTTACCGGATGTTCAAATGTATCGAATTCAAAATCTTTATTTTCTTTTAAAAATGTATAAATAACATTTTCATTTTCCATTTGCTCAATCGTACACGTTGAATAAACAATCGTGCCACCTTTTTTTACATTATATTTCACATTATTTAAGATCTCTAATTGAATTTCAACTAATGATTGAATAGATTCTTGAGATTGTTCATATTTAATTTCAGGTTTGTGTCTTAAAACACCTAAACCACTACAAGGTGCATCAACTAAAATCTTATCATACACTTTATCATATTTTTCTGTTGCATCGTGTTCAAATGCAGAAATGTTAGACAAACGTAATTTTTTAATATTAAAATCAATCAATTCGATTTTATGTTCATGAATATCAGTTGCGTCTACATGACCTCTTCCATCTAATAATTCAGCAATATGACAGGCTTTACCACCTGGCGCGCTACACGCATCTAGCACTTGATCACCAGGATTGAGTCCTATCAATTCTCCTACAAACATCGAACTCTTATCTTGAATAGAAACTAGACCATCTTTAAACATACGTGATTCTATTATCGGTTTACCGCTAATATGCAAACAAGCCTCAATATCCTTATCTTGTTCGACGATATAGTCATCATCAACAAGTCTTCGAATCGCATCATCTACTGAAATACGTGTTGCATTTACACGCACAGTTGTCGAAACTTTATCTAAAAATGATTGTGCAATCGCTTCTGTTGTTTCAATACCAAAATGTGTTGTCCAATGATCCACTAACCATTTTGGCAAACTATATTCGATTGCAATTCTTTTCTTGTCATCTGTAATTTCAGTAAAATCTGGTAAATCACTTCTCATAATATTTCTTAAAATACCATTTACTACATTACCGTTGTGCGGACCACCTTTATATTTCGCAATTTCAACTGCTTCATTAATGATGGCATGCTCAGGTATTTTATCTAAATAGACATATTGATATATACTCATCCATAATAATTGTCTAACCCAACCCTTGAGTTTAGTTTGCACGAACGGTTTCAATATATAGTCTAACGTATATTTTCTTTTTAGCGTCCCATATACTAACTCTGTAAATAAACCTTTGTCTGCACGGTTTAAGTCATTATTAGAAAGTACCTCATTAATGATGATATTACTATAGGCCTTGTCATGAATGATATCTTTAATTGTTTCAAAAGCTAATACTCTCACATTGGTCTCATTTGTCATGATAATACCTTCCCAACTAGTGATGTTTGTACACCACTTAAATAATTTGCTGCTAACATACGTTTTTTACCTGCAACTTGGATATCAGTTAACGCGATGGCATCCTCTGATCCAGTTGCTACAATGATAGCTTTTTTAGTTGTTTCAATAATTGTACCAGGTTCACCTGCTTGATTTTTTACTATTTGAGAAGCATATAATTTCATGTTTCCATCATCCATGATTGTGTATGCAACAGGCCATGGTGATAAGCCTCTAATATGGTTATATATATCTTCCGCAGATTGCGTCCAATCAATTTTTTCCTGATCACGCGAGATGTTTGACGCAAATGTTGCCTCATCTTCTTGTTGTGGCACACGTTGGTTTGTCCCATCTAATATGCTCGGTAATGTTGCTTTTAATAGATCTGCACCTAATACACTTAATTTATCATGCATTGTACCTACATCATCTTGTTGTTCTATGGCAATTGCGCTTTGAGAGATAATATCTCCAGCATCTAATTTTTTGACCATATACATGATTGTAATACCTGTTTCTAATTGCCCATCCATAATTGCTTGATGTATTGGTGCACCGCCTCTATATTTCGGTAATAGTGATGCATGTACGTTAACCGCACCAAATTTCGGAGCATTTAATAATGATTCTGGTAATATTTGACCAAAAGCAGCCGTAACTATTAAATCAGCATCTAAAGCAATGAGTTGTTCTAATTCTTCTGAGTGTGCTAATTTTTCAGGCTGGAACACTGGTATATCATGTGCCACAGCAACTTCTTTAACTGGTGGTGGCGTAAGTTTACGCTTTCTGCCAACTGGTCGATCTGGTTGTGTCACAACTGCAATCACCTCATGTTCAGCAATTAACATTTCTAGTATTTTCGTTGAAAAATCAGGTGTTCCCATAAAAATTATTTTACTCATTTTCAAAATACGCCTCCATTTCTGCATCATCTAAATAGCGTTCTACACGTTCTGTAAACAATTTACCTTCAAAATGATCAATCATATGTAAAATCATTCTCGCAATGTCATCATAAGCGGTCATTTCTACTTCATTACCATGTTTATCGTTGCTTTTCACTACGATCATTGTACTTCTTGTCACTTCACCATATACACCAGGCAAACTAATCGAGCCTTCTAAATCAGTTACTTTTTCATCAGATTCTCGCAACAATTGTGGATTAATCAATTGAAGTAATCCATCTATTTCCATATCGATAATAGCAACTTTCTGCGCTATTCCGATTTGCGGTGCACAAATTGCAGATGCTTCAACATCATACATTGTGTCTTCTAAATCTAATAATAATTGTTCTAATTGTTTATCAAATTGCGTCACGTCTGAAATCGTTTGATTTAGTGTCGGGTGTTTAGCTGTTACAAGCGATTTAATCGTCATAGTGATATCTCCTCATAAAAATTCATCATATCATTATAACTTATTTTTGTGGAAATTGCATCAACTATTCCATATTGTACTATATTGATAAATGGCTCAATTGCTCTCCTTTTTCATTGAAATTCTGGGGAGATAGCCACTTTTCAAATTTTGGTTTATTGTTGTACCATTCATGGTCGGTCATTGCCAACCAGCATGTATCTCTATTGCGATTTTTATATATTTTATGTTGGTGGAAAATGCCCTCAAGTTTAAACCCTAACCGTTTAGCCGCTCTGATAGAAGGTTCATTTAATGCATCACATTTCCATTCATATCTTCTGTAACCTAATGTATCAAAGACATATTTTGCTAATAAATACTGTGCCTCCGTTGCAATTCGAGAACGTTTTAAAATATTTGCGTAATGAATATGTCCTACTTCAATGACGCCATTGTCTTGGTCAATTCTTAAAAAAGATAAAAGTCCTACCGCTTGTGAAGTTGATTTGTCGATAATAGCAAAAAAGTATGGATCCTTTGATATAACCATTGGCGCTATATATGATTCAAATGCATTATAATCTTGCGGTTGATTGTCAGGGAGATACGTCCAATTCGATGCGTCTTCCTCTGCTATAAAATATTGATATAAATCCTCTGTATGTACATTTGATAATTTTTCCAATCGGCAATATTGACCTTCTATCACTTTTACAGATGGCGCTTCAAGTTTGGTAAAATTTGAAACTATTTCCCCGATAGGTTGGTTAAATTCATTATATCTCATTAAATATAACCCCCTTAGATTATTTACTAATACTCATTATAAATCTTAATATACATGAAAATGGTATATTAATAAAAAGGACAAATAGCTAACTGAGGAATTAGAAAACATTCCTAGCTATACTATCTGCCCTTTTTCTGCGCTTATTAAGTTTGAACAGGTTATATAAACCCTTGTAAATACTGATTCTAAAATGTTTCAACACCTGTTTTACATCATCATTTGAGGATTGATATCAATTTTTAATGCTAACTTCTCTTTCAAGTATTGATCATGATAATAGTCATCTAAATATTTCAATGCTTCATGTAGCGCTGGTTCACTTTTATATTTCACTAAAATTTGGAAACGAAATTCATTGTTAATGCGTGCCAAAGCAGCTGGAGTAGGTCCTAGTACTAATGCCTTGTCTGATAAATGCTGCAACAACACTTTATGAATATGCTTCGAAGCTTCCATAACCTTTTTCATTTCTTTGTGTGAAATCGTGAAGTTCATTAAAAAGAAATACGGCGGATATTTTCCAATTTTACGGTAGCTCATCTCTTTTTCAAAAAATGCAATATAATCATTTTGCTGCACATCTTTAATCGCATAATGATCCGGATTGTATGTTTGAATTATGACTTGGCCTTCTTTTTCGTGTCGGCCTGCTCGCCCAGCAACCTGTGTCAGTAATTGATACGTGCGTTCACTGGCTCTAAAATCAGGCAAATTCAACATTGTATCCGCATTAAGCACACCTACTAAAGTAATATTCGGGAAATCTAAGCCTTTAGCAATCATTTGAGTGCCCAGTAAAATGTCACCTTTCCTTTCGCCAAAGTCATTTAATAACTTTTCATGTGCACCTTTTCTAGATGTTGTATCAACATCCATTCGAATAATACGTGCATCTTGAAATACTTCTTGTAATAATTCTTCAACTCGTTGTGTACCTGTTCCTACTTGTCGTATATGTTCACTCTCACAATTTGGACATCGATTAGGTGGTACTTCTTGGTGACCACAATAATGACACTTCAATTGATCTGTAGTTTTATGATAGGTCAATGAAATATCGCAATTTGGACATTGTGGCACGTGACCACAATCTCTGCACAACATAAATGAAGCATAACCTCGGCGATTTAAAAACAGCACAATCTGCTCTTTTTTGTCTAAGCGCTGTTGAATTGCATCGCGCAATTGATTCGAAAACATCGATCGGTTTCCTGAACTCAATTCTTCGCGCATATCTACAATTTCAACTTCAGGTAAAGCTTGTTGATTTACTCTATGGGGCAAAGCCAACAACTCATAGACCCCTTTTTCAGCTCTAGCATATGTTTCCAAGCTTGGTGTCGCACTTCCTAAAATCAATGGACATTGATGATACTGACTGCGCCATTGTGCAATATCTCTTGCGTGATACCTAGGATAATCTTCTTGTTTATATGTTGACTCGTGTTCTTCGTCGATAATGATCATGCCTAAATTTTTAAATGGCGCGAATACGCTTGAACGTGCGCCAACACTTACACGAGCCTTGCCGTCTCTAATTTTTTGCCATTCATCGTAACGTTCACCTTTAGATAGACCAGAATGCAATACTGCAACCTCATCACCAAAGCGGCGTTTAAAACGTAAGACCATTTGTGGTGTTAAAGCAATTTCAGGAACGAGCATCATCGCTTGTCGATCAAGTTTTAATGCTTCTTCAATTGTTTGCAGATAAACTTCTGTTTTTCCAGATCCTGTAACACCATGGAGTAAAAATGTTCGTTGCTCGTGTGCTTGTATTTTTTCTAAAATAGCATCAAACGCTTGTTGTTGATCAGTTGTTAATTGTTGTTTAGCATCTTGCTCAAATACTCTCGTTTCAAAAGGATCTCGTTCTACAATGGCATCATATTTTTCGACATATCCTTTGCGCACCAACGTATCAACACTAGATTTGGAAAATTCCATTGCTTCAATATCTTTTAGAAGTACAGTACGATGTCGTTCATCTAACAAATATGCATACAGTTCATACTGCTTTTTCGACTTTTCCAAACTACCGAGTATTTGTTCCTCATCAAAGCCTTCTACAACAGCAACTGCACGTTGCTTTTTCTTACCAACATTTTGTGACAACAATGTTACTTCAGCAACTGTACCTTGTTTTAATAACGGTAGTAATTGATTTAAATCATCATTGTATTGCGCTGTTTTATATGGATAGTGACCTTCGCCATCAAATCTCTGTAACAGAGTTTGGGGAATATTTTCTGCATCTTCAATAGCAAAAACCTTAGTGTATTTCGCCTTAATTGCACTGGGTAACATGACTTCTAGCATAGAAATACGCTTCGTAACAAAGTAATTATTGTACCACTCTGTTAACTGTATCAATTCCTCTGTTAACTCAGGCTTGATATCTTGAATTTCTTTTATTTCTTTTAACTTGGCAGTATCTATATCACTATCTGGTTGATTGGTAATGTGCATCACATAACCTTGAATGGTCCTTGGCCCAAACGGAACAATAACACGCACCCCTACTTGAATCATTGATTGTAACCTCGTAGGAATGATGTAATCAAAAGTATAATCAACACTCTTGGAAGGTATATCAACAATTACTTTAGCTATCATTTTATTGCCACCTTGTTTCTAGACTATTCAAAATATGCTCCGCAAGTTCGACCTTTTTATGTTTACCTAAGGGCATTGTATCTCCATTTTTATAATACATCGTGTAATCATTATCGTCAGAACTGAAACCAATCGTACGGTCTCCTACGTTATTCGCAATAATCACATCTGCATTTTTATGTTGTAGTTTTTTACGAGCATAAGTTTCAATTTCTTGAGTTTCTGCCGCAAAGCCTACGAGATATTGTGTTGCTTTGTGCTCACCTAAGTATTTTAAAATATCTGGCGTACGTCTAAATGCAACTGACAGGTCTCCATCTTGCTTTTTTAACTTATGTTCTAACATTTCAACCGGCGCATAATCCGATACAGCCGCAGCTTTAAATATGATATCTTGTTCTGTAAAACGTGACTTTACCGCTTCAAACATATCGTCTGCACTTTGCACTTGTACAACTGATACATTTTTAGGTGGCGTGAGATGAGTAGGACCTGAAACTAGTGTAACATCAGCGCCACGTTGAGCTAGTGATTCTGCTAATGCGTAACCAATTTTTCCTGAAGAACGATTCGACAGAAAACGTACTGGATCTAATTCTTCAACAGTTGGTCCTGCCGTGATTAAAGCACGTTTTCCAGCAAAACTACTATCTTTGTACTGTGGTAATTGCTTAATTTCATTGAAATATTGATTTAGGCGTTCAACGATTTGTAAGGGCTCTTCCATACGTCCCTTAGCAACGTAGCCACATGCTAAAAAACCTTCACCAGGTTCTAAAAACAAATAACCATCTGAACGTAATGTTGCCATATTGTGTTGCGTTCTATTATTCTCATACATATGTACATTCATGGCTGGCGCTATAAATTTCGTTGTTTCTGTCGCCAATAAAGTAGATGTAACCATATCATCTGCAATTCCATTTGCAAGTTTTGCAATTGTATTAGCTGTAGCAGGAGCAACTATAATGGCATCTGCCCAATCGCCTAATGCAACATGTTGTATTTCTTTAGGATTTTCTTCGACAAAGGTACTCGTATACACTGTATTTCTACCAATTGCTTGAAATGCTAAAGGTGTAATAAATTCTTGTGCATGATCAGTAAGCATGACTCGCACATCATATCCTACTTGTGTTAATTTACTAGTTAAATCAATTGCTTTATATGCTGCTATGCCGCCCGTCACAGCTAGTAATATTCGTTTCATCGTATTGTTATTCTCCTTCAATATGCATTATATGTGACTTATAACTTTCAATTTCTATGAAAATTAAACGCGATGTTCATATCTTAAAACATGTTTTGTTTGATTACTCTCTATTATACACAAATTGGTAACCAAATTAAAAAAAGGGAATTGGACAGAAAACAAATTTTCTAATAAAGATTTCGTAGTCTCATCACGGCAAGCTTGACTAAGCTTGATATGTTTATCTGAGCTGAAGCTCATGCATAAGTCTCACTAACATAATGAATTAAGCAGTGAGACTTTGTATTTTCAATTCAATTATCTACTATTTAATTGAAAACGAGGAAATAAAAATGCTCGAAAGCTATTGTTTTGGGTTGTAATGAATATCATTCGTGGCCAGCGACATTATGATAATCACATTATTGATTATTACTATAAATTAAAAAAGCAGCCTCATGAGAAACCTCATAAGACTGCCGTGGTAGCTTGTATGAATCGTTTATTGAAAACAATTCACTACTTAGTTACCAACAATAAACAATATGACTATCAAATGTCCCCACATTAAAATAATCATATTTACAAATATAATTTAACACCTTATTTAAAAAATTAAAATTGAGCGATTTATTTAAGTACGCTTAATTTATTATATAAGCACTTGACTAATCGTAGGAATGAGCCCGAGACATCTATTAATGTCCCAGGCTCTTGAGTGTCATTTCAATTTAATCCATTGCTTTAATCAAAGAATGTGTAAGATTGATTCGAACTTAATATGTTTTTAAGAATAGTTCGTCAGGATAAACTTCACCGTCAGCAATTTCTTCTAAGGCTTTACCTACAGGTTTTTCTGAAATATATCTGTTCAATAATTCAGTTTCAGGCTTTTCATCTATTTCACGCGCACGTTTTGCAGCAGTTGTTGCAATTAAATATTTAGAATTAATTTTTGCTGTTAATTGGTTTAATGGTGGTTGTAACATTATTTTTTTGCCTCCAGTATCATTTTTCTATATTTTGCTTCAATACGTTCTCTTTTCAAATGTTCCGCTTCAACAATGGATTGGATACGTTGTTTGGCTAATTCGACTTCATCATTTACAACAACATAATCATATAGATTCATCATTTCCACTTCTTTACGTGCTTCATTTACACGACTTTGTATCTTCTCACTGGATTCAGTACCACGCCCGACTAATCGTTCACGCAAATGGTCTAAACTTGGTGGCGCAAGAAAAATAAACAGTGCGTCAGGGAATTTTTTACGCACTTGCTTAGCACCCTCAACCTCAATTTCTAAAAATACATCGTGCCCTTGATCCATCGTGTCTTTAACGTATTGCACAGGTGTCCCATAATAATTTCCAACGTACTCTGCATATTCTATAAATTGATCTTGTTTTATTAATTCTTCAAATTCTGACTTTGCTTTAAAGAAATAATCAACACCATCGACTTCACCTTCACGTTTACCACGTGTCGTCATCGAAATAGAATATTTATAAGATGTGGATGGATCATCAAATATTTTTTTTCTAACTGTACCTTTCCCAACACCAGAAGGTCCAGATAAGACAATCAGCAAACCTTTCTCATTATCCATGACTTACTACCTCTCTAAACTATTCTTCTATTATTAAACTATGATACCATAATTCTCGTTTAATTGTATAGCTTACAATTGTACAAACTTTGGTCATGACCATTTCTCTATGCCATGTTACAATATGATGAATGATTAAAAATAAGGTGGCTGATAGTAATGGCATATGATGGTTTATTTACAAGAAAGATGGTAGATTCTCTTCAATTTTTAGTAGATGGAAGAATCCATAAAATTAATCAACCTGAGAACGACACATTAATCATCGTCGTTAGACAAAATCGTAAAAATCATCAGCTTCTACTTTCTATCCATCCTAGTTTTGCGAGAATGCATTTAACAACTAAAAAATATGATAACCCATTTGAGCCACCAATGTTTGCGCGTGTATTTCGTAAACATATCGAGGGTGGTATCGTTAAAGCAGTAAGACAAATTGGAAATGATAGACGTGTAGAAATTGATGTGCAAAGTAAAGATGAAATTGGCGATACAATTTATAGAACAGTTATATTAGAAATTATGGGTAAACACAGTAATTTAATTTTAGTAGATGAACAACGTAAAATTATTGAAGGTTTTAAGCATCTTACACCTAATACGAACCAATATCGTACTGTTATGCCTGGATTTCAATATGAAGCTCCGCCAACACAAAATAAAATCAATCCTTTTGAGTTAACCGGACATGAAGTTTTGAAATATATTGATTTTAATAGTGGCAAAATTGCGCGCCAATTACTTGAAAATTTTGAAGGATTTAGTCCTTTAATAACCAATGAGATTGTAAATCGCAAACAATTTATGACAAATGAAACATTACCCGCTGCATATGACACAATCATTGATGAAATCAATGCACCGCCAACACCGGTTTTTCATAAAAATCACGAAACAGGCAAAGAAGATTTCTATTTTATGAAATTAAATCTATTTTATGATGATATAGATGAATACGAATCATTGCATGAATTATTAGATCGTTATTATGATGCCCGTGGTGAACGAGAACGTGTCAAACAGCGTGCAAATGATTTAGTTAAATTTGTACAGCAACAATTGCATAAATATCAAAATAAATTAAATAAATTGATTGATGAGCAAGAAGGTACGAAAGACAAAGAAACCCAACAATTATATGGTGAATTAATCACTGCGAATATTTATCGTATTCAGCAAGGCGATAAGTCATTAGAAGCACTTAATTATTATACTGGTGAAGATGTAACGATTCCACTGAATCCTACAAAAGCACCTGCAGTGAATGCACAAATTTATTATAAAAAATATAACAAGCTTAAAACACGCGAACATGAATTGCATCATCAAATCGAATTAACTAAAGAGAATATCAACTATTTCGAAAGTATTGAACAACAGCTCGCGCACATCACGGTTGATGATATAGACGATATTCGTGATGAACTTGCAGAACAAGGATATATGAAACAACGCAAACAAAGTAAGAAAACTAAAAAACCAGCAATGCAAATCCAATCATATACATCCACAGATGGCGATACGATTCTAGTTGGTAAAAATAATAAACAGAATGATTTTCTCACGAATAAAAAAGCCAAAAAGCATCATCTTTGGTTCCATACGAAAGATATCCCTGGCTCACATGTAGTCATACTAAGTGATGAGCCAAGTGAAGCAACGATTATGGAAGCGGCTATGTTATCAGGCTATTATTCAAAAGCTGGTAACTCTGCACAAATTCCAGTTGACTATACTGAAATTAAACATGTACACAAGCCTTCAGGTGCTAAGCCAGGTTTCGTAACGTATGATAATCAAAAAACACTTTATACAACACCTGACTACAATCATATTCAAAAAATGAAATCAACTTAAACTAATAAATCAAAACTAATGAAAACACCCAATCGTTATATTTAGAGATTGGGTGTTTTTGATAGTGGTAAAACATACATCTAGCGTTTTCAGTTAGTATAACAAACAATTACTTATTATCTGCAGGTAAAGCAAGTTGGAAATTCACACCGAATTTGTCTTGAATCCATGTAAATTCTCTAAATGGCGGCATTTCTGTTTTAGGCATCAATATCGCCCCATCACGCTTCAATTTACTAAACAAGCGTTCCATTTCAAGGGGGGAATCTACCGTAACGTATAATGACATAGCTGGATTCATTTCAATATCTACACCATTCATATTGTCGATTGCCATAAATACTTGATCTTTCAATCTGAAGATTGCATGTTGCACTGCTCCAGTAGGTTCAGCATCACTTTCAGTATATCTAACCAATGCTAAAATTTCTGCATCTTCAAATGTATTTACATATAAATTAATGGCCTCTTCTGCGTTGCCATTAAACATTAAAAAAGTTGTTATCTTAGGTATTGCCATGATTCTACCTCCTTTATGCTACTCACATTCAAGCATAAAGGATAAATAACAAAAAATCTAATTTAATATATTAACTACGCTAAACATCTCATGTTAATCAGATTAAAATAGTTTTTACTTTGTCTTTTAACAATTCACAGTTAAACTATAAATAAATCTATTGGAGGTTATTTTATGTCTTTTTATATTATTCCATTATTAATTGCAGCCTTAGTATTACTCGTAGGCTATATCATTATAAAAATTATGATTCGCTAATTTTTCAGTGAGCGCATAAAAAAGGCGTACGTGTCAATTGCATTGCACGTGCGCCTCATTTTATGTCATATCACCTTTTAAGGTTGAATACGACCTTTTTGTTTCATGTTTGATTTTGATTTCTTATATATATTTTTCTCTGTTGTGCTTGATAATAATTCATTATCTGTCTCTGTTGTACTTTGTGGGCGATAGTCTTCATCTTTTTTTAAAAAATTGTTTAAATGCGAAAAATGATTATACGCATCTTGCGGGTCTTTTGTCATAATATCCCCTCCATTTAGTATATTATGACAAGTTGTCTCTCCAATCAACTAATGTACGAATATCATCTTCAGAAATATCTCCATTCTCTTTAGCAACCTCAAGTAATTCATTGTAATCACTTAACGTGTAGAATGGAATATCAGCTTGCTTGAATTGTTCATCTGCTTTTTTAAGTCCATAAGTAAATATTGCGACAACACCTATGACCTCTGCGCCTGCTTCTCTTAATGCTTCAACTGCTGTAATAGATGAACCGCCTGTTGAAATCAAATCTTCAATAACTACAACTTTCTTGCCTTGACTTAACGCACCTTCAATTTGGTTTTGTTTACCATGACTTTTACTTTTAGAACGTACATAATTCATTGGTAAATCTAAGACTTCCGAAACGAATGCAGCATGTGGGATACCAGCAGTTGCAGTACCTGAAATGATTTCTGCATCTGAAAAGTGCGTTTTGATTAATTCACATAAACCATCACGAATGTGCTGACGTACGTTTGGATAACCTAGCGTCACGCGATTGTCACAGTATATTGGTGATTTAATCCCTGAACTCCATGTAAAAGGATCATTAGGTGACAGTGAAACTGCTTCGATTTCTAAGAGTGATTGAGCGATTGCTTTAGCCATTTAACCTAACCAACTTTCTTTAATTTTATGATAACTTGCAACTGGGTTGTCACTTTGCGTAATAGGTCTTCCTACTACGATATGTGTTGCGCCTAATTTTTTGGCATCTTCTGGTGTTGTGATACGTTTTTGATCATCCGTATTACTATCGATTGGTCTAATACCTGGTGTCACTTTTAAAAAATCGGTGCCTAGTTCTTTTTTTAGTAACTCTGCTTCTAGAGGCGAACACACGACACCATCTAGGTCCGAATCTTTTGCTAATTGTGCGTAATTAAGCACAGCATCTTCAATTGTAGTTTGAATGTTTTGTTCATCTCGTAACATCGCTTCAGTCGTTGATGTAAGTTGAGTCACTGCAATTAATTTGATATCTGCATTATGTTTTCTAAGTCCTGCGAGCGCACGTCCCATCATTTCAGACCCACCAGCAGCATGGACATTGACAAGGTCTATATTTAGTTTGCTTAGTCCTTCCATTGCTTTACCTACCGTATTCGGTATATCATGCAATTTTAAATCTAGAAAGATATCATGTCCACGTGCTTTAATAGCTGAAATTAATTGTGGCCCCGTCTGATAAAACAGTTCCATTCCTACTTTTACAAATAGTGGTTCATCGAATTGATCCAAAAACTGATCTACAGCTTCTTTAGAATCAAAATCCAATGCAATAATTGGTAAATTGTTCATTTGCGTACGACTCCCTCACTTTTATATTTCCTGGTACTCTTATGATTAAGCTTGAGACTGTGATGAAAAATAAATCTACGGATACATTAATAATTAGGCAATAGATGACTGCATTGAAATTGTATTGTCTCACTGATTAATATATTAAGTTAGTGAGACTTATGCATGAGCTTTCGCTCAAGTTAATATATCAATCCTAGTCATCCTTGCCGAGTTCTAACTACAAAATCACCATTAGAGCATCTGCTTCCAGTCCCACTCCTACACGCTCTATCAAAAATTACATATTTTTCATCGTAAATGTCATGCTTTCAAGCACGCGTGTTAATGCTACAACTGTGTCTAATGAAGTCAGACAAGGTACACCGTTTTCAACGGAAGCACGTCTAATTTGGAAACCATCGCGCTCAAATTCTTTACCTTTCGTCATTGTATTCACAACGATTTGAACTTCACCATTCTGAATGCGATTGAGTAAATCATCTTCGCCGCCAATTTTGCCGACAATCTCTGCTGGTATTTGATGCTCAGCAAGTTTGTTTGCAGTTCCTTTCGTTGCTAAAATCTTATAGCCTACTTCATTTAAACGGTGGGCAATATTCACAATTTCTTCTTTATCTTTATCACTGACAGTCATCAATACTGTTCCGTGATCTTTAACTTCCATACCACTTGCAGTTAACCCTTTGTATAGCGCTTTTTCCATAGTTGCATCTTTACCCATTACTTCACCAGTTGATTTCATCTCAGGTCCGAGTGTGATATCTACATTTTTAAGTTTATTGAAACTGAACACTGGTGCCTTAACGAATACACCATCTGTATAAGGTTGAATACCAGGTTCATAACCTAGGTCTGTCAATTTATCACCAATAATTGCACGCATTGCTAATTGCGCCATTTGAATATTTGTAATCTTACTCAAGAACGGCACTGTACGACTTGAACGAGGATTCACTTCAAGTACATATACCCCATCGTGCGCAATAACAAATTGAATGTTGATTAATCCTACAATATTTAAACCTTTAGCTAAACGAATAGTGAAATCTTCTAACGTCTTCATTTCTTCTTGAGTTAGCGTTTGTGGTGGATACACAGCAATTGAGTCACCAGAGTGAACACCTGCACGTTCAATGTGCTCCATAATACCTGGTATAATGACTGTTTCACCGTCACATATTGCATCCACTTCAATTTCTTTCCCAGTTAAATACCTATCGACTAATACTGGGTGATCTGGGCTCGCTTTAACTGCTTGATTCATATAATCTTCTAATTCTGCATCGCTATTCACAATTTCCATCGCACGACCACCTAATACATATGACGGTCTTACCACGACTGGGTAGCCAATATTTCTAGCATTTTCAAGTGCTTCTTGTGGGGAAGTTGCTGTTTTACCTTTTGGTTGTGGCACATCAATTGTGTGTAGTAAAGCCTCAAATTCCTTACGATCTTCTGCTCTATTTAAGTCTTCAAGTGACGTTCCTAATATTTTCACATCACGTTGTGCTAATTTATCAGCTAAGTTAATCGCTGTTTGTCCACCAAACTGAACAACTACCCCTTTAGGTTGTTCTAAATCAACGATGTTCATGACATCTTCTTCAGTCAATGGTTCGAAGTATAATTTGTCTGAAATAGAGAAGTCAGTTGAAACTGTTTCTGGATTATTATTAACGATGATTGCTTCATATCCTGCTTGTTGAATTGCCCAAACGGCATGTACCGTGGCATAGTCAAACTCTACACCTTGTCCAATTCTGATTGGTCCTGAACCAAGCACTAATATTTTTTCTTTATCTGTCACAGTAGATTCATTTTCAAATTCATACGTACCATAATAATATGGCGTTGCAGATTCAAATTCTGCTGCACAAGTATCTACCATTTTGAATACTGGTGTAATGCCATGTTGTTGTCTTAATTCATATACTTCTTGTTCTGTCATGTCGAAACGATGCGCTATAACTCTATCGCTGAAACCGTAGTTTTTAGCAAATTTGAGGTAGTCAATATCACCTTTGTTGGCTTTCAAATCGTGCTCAATGTTGATAATATGTTGGAATTTATTTAAAAAGAAATAATCAATCTTGGTCATTTCATGTATCTCTTCTAATGTCGTACCTCTACGAATAGCCTCACCAATAAAGAATAAGCGTTCGTCATCTTGGTCTTTGATACGTGTTTTAATATAGTCTAAGTCAAACGTTTCACCATTAGGCAAACCTAGATGGTGTACCCCATATTCTAAAGAACGAATGGCTTTAAGTAGTGATTCTTCATATGTTCTACCAATCGCCATGACCTCGCCTGTCGCTTTCATTTGCGTACCTAATACACGTTCTCCTTTTTCAAATTTATCGAACGGGAAACGTGGTATTTTAGAGATGACATAGTCCAATGTAGGTTCAAATGCTGCATATGATGTTTCTGTGATTGGATTTAGCATTTCATCTAATGTTAAACCAATCGCAATTTTGGCAGCTAATTTAGCAATTGGATAACCCGTTGCTTTTGAGGCCAATGCTGATGAACGCGATACACGTGGATTCACTTCGATAATATAATAATCCATAGAGTGTGGATCTAAGGCAAGTTGTACGTTACAGCCACCTTCAATTTCTAATGCACGGATAACTTTTAAAGACACATCGCGTAACATTTGATATTCCACATCTGATAAAGTTTGGCTTGGTGCAACAACAATGGAATCGCCTGTATGAATGCCGACCGGATCAATATTTTCCATATTACAAACAACTATGGCATTATCATTTTTATCACGCATAACTTCATATTCTATTTCTTTAAAACCAGCAATAGATTTTTCAATTAAACATTGAGTCGCAGGACTGTAATGCAAACCATTTGTCACAATTTCTTTGAATTCTTCATCGTTATGGCAAATACCGCCACCAGTACCACCCATCGTAAATGCTGGTCTAACAATCAGTGGATAACCCACTTCTTCTTTAAACGCGAATGCTTGTTCCACCGTATTAACAATGTCACTCTCTGGTACAGGTACATCTAATTCATTCATTAAAGATCTAAATAATTCTCTATCCTCAGCTTGTTGAATCGATTCTAATTTTGTCCCTAGAAGTTGCACATTATTTGCCTCAAGTTCGCCACTATCGTGTAACTGAATCGCCATATTTAAACCAGTTTGTCCACCAAGCGTCGGTAATAATGCATCTGGTTGTTCTTTACGGATGATACGAGCGATAAAATCATGCGTTAATGGTTCAATATAGACTTTATCTGCAATTTCATTATCAGTCATAATTGTAGCAGGGTTTGAGTTTACTAAAATAACACGATAGCCCTCTTCTTTAAGTGCCAGACATGCTTGTGTACCAGCATAGTCAAATTCAGCTGCTTGACCAATAATAATAGGTCCTGATCCAATTACTAAAATCGTTTCGATATCTTGACGTTTAGGCATTTGTTATACGCTCCTTTGCTTTGTATTCATTGATCATGTCTATAAATTCATCAAACAAATAGTTAGAATCAGAAGGTCCAGGACATGCTTCTGGATGATATTGCACTGAAAATGCTGGTAATGATTTGTGACGTAAACCTTCAACGGTACCGTCGTTGATCGCAATGTGAGTAATTTCTAATTCGGTATTAGCTAGTGAATCTTTATCAATGGCATAACCATGATTTTGACTTGTTAATGCAATTTTTCCTGTCGTTAAATCTTTAACTGGATGATTCGCACCTCTATGGCCAAATTTCATTTTAAATGAAGTTGCGCCTTGTGATAGTGCAAATAACTGATGGCCTAAACAAATACCAAAGAATGGAATTTTACCTAAAATGCCTTTAATCATTTCAACAGCTACTTGTACTTCTTCTGGGTCTCCTGGGCCATTGGACAACATAACGCCATCCGGAGACATCCTAATAATTGCTTCAGCAGTCGTATCGTATGGTACAACGGTTACGTTACACCCACGCGCATTTAATTCTCTGACGATGTTTTGCTTTTTACCAAAATCGACAAGTACAACACTTAATCCATAACCTGTTGAAACATATGGTGTTTTCGTAGATACAGTTGTTACTTCATTGCGTGGTAATGTTTCTGTTTTTAGGCGTTCTATACATGCTTCAATGTCATCTTTATTATCTGTAAATGTTGCCTTTAATACACCATAATTTCTTATTTTTCGAGTAATACTACGTGTATCGACACCTGAAATACCAGGAATATCATATTCAACTAATACTTCATGGAATGTCTTTTTCATTCTAAAATTGCTCGGTTGTAGGCTTGCTTCTTTGACAACTACACCACTTAAAGTTGGTACGAGTGACTCAAAGTCATCTCTATTCACACCATAATTTCCAATCAACGGATATGTGAACGTGATAATTTGTCCAGTATAAGACGGATCAGAAATAGTCTCTTGGTAGCCTGTCATTGCTGTATTAAATACAATTTCACCTAGTGTTAAATTATCGGAACCTAGCGGATATCCTTCATAATATGAACCATCTTCTAATACGAGATAACGTTTCTGCAACATTATTTTTCCTCCTTAAATTTAACTTCACCTTCAACCAATGTTAAGACTGGCGTACCATATACTTTATATCCTAAAAATGGTGTATTCGTACCTTTTGATGCAAAGTCTTCGGCTTTAATTTCGCTTTCGTCTTCTAAGTTAATAACTGTTAAATCTGCAAGACTACCTTCTTCTAATTTGCCATATGGTAAATCGAAAGTTTGCGCTGGCTTAATCGTTAAGTAATCTACAAGTTGTTGTAACGTCCAATCTCCATTTTTAACAAAGTGAGTATATAATAATGGGAACGCCGTTTCGCTACCTACAATACCAAATGGTGCTTTGACCATAGGTTGGTCTTTCTCTTCTGCAGCATGTGGTGCATGGTCTGTTGCTATACAGTCAATCGTACCGTCAAGTAATCCTTCAAGTAGCGCATCTCTATCTGCTTTACTTCTAAGTGGTGGATTCATTTTATAAATTGCATCATCTCCAGGCACATCATCTTCAGTAAGCAATAAATGGTGTGGTGTCACTTCAGCCGTAACATGAATACCTGCTTTCTTAGCATCACGAATTGCTCTAACGCTTTCTTTTGTAGAAACATGGCACACGTGATAATGTGCGCCTGCAGCTTCAGCAAGCAAGACATCTCTCGCTATTTGAACCGCTTCACAGATATTTGGAATGCCTGGAATGCCTAATTCTTTGCTACGTTTTCCTTCATGCATTGCGCCACCATAAATTAGACTATTATCTTCACAATGTGCAACAACTGCTTTATTAACTTTAGCTGCAGCTTGCATCGCTTCATACATCATGCTCGCTTGTTGCACGCCAACACCGTCGTCTGTAAATGCAAATGCGCCATTTTGGGCAAGTGTTTCAAAGTCAACATGCTCGTTACCTGCCTGTCTCACTGTAATTGCTGCATAAGGCAATACTCTCACTTGAGCATTTTCTTCGATTAACGTATTTAGACGTTTTAAATTGTCCTCTGAATCAGGTACTGGACGTGTATTAGGCATTGGACATACCGTTGTAAATCCTCCTCTTGCAGCGGCTTGTGTTCCTGTAGCGATTGTTTCTTTGTGTTCACCACCTGGTTCACGTAAATGTACATGAACGTCAACGAATCCTGGTGAAACAAATTGACCTTGTACATCGATGACTTCTGTTTCAGCATCCACTTCAATTTGTGGTGCAATTTTTTTAATGTGTTGACCTTCTATTAAGATTGATGCAGTCTCTAGTTCACCATTTTGTAAGATTTTAGCATTTGTTAATAATTTCATTTTGTTGTTTCCCCTCTCGTTTGTAAGATATTATCTATAACTGCCATGCGCATGTACATGCCATTTTCCATTTGTTTAAAAATCCGTGACTTAGGTGCCTCAACCAATGTATCTTCAATCTCTACGCCTCTATTTACTGGAGCTGGATGCATGATAATAGCTTGATCTTTTAACTGTTCATATCTCGTCTGAGTTAGACCAAATTGCTCATGGTATTGCTGTACTTCAAATTGTGACGTTTCACTTTCACCATGTCTTTCGTGCTGAACTCTGAGCAACATGACAATATCAATTGTTGGTAACACTTCATCAATATCGACATAAGGTGCATCTAATGTGTCGTCTTTCCAATTTTCTGGACTAGAAAACATAACGTTTGCACCTAATGCTGTTAAGCTTTGATAATTACTTTTAGCTACACGTGAATTTTTAATATCACCACAAATTAAAATATTCAAGCCTTCGAATGTTTCATATTCTTCGTAAATTGTCATAATATCGAGCAAACTCTGCGTTGGGTGTTGACCACTGCCATCACCAGCATTAATAACTGGAATGTTTAAAGTCTGCAATTCCTCATAATAGTTTGTTTGTGTGTGACGAATGACGAGCACGTCTGCACCAACTTGTTCTAAAGTCTTGCATGTATCATATAAAGATTCACCTTTTTGAACTGAAGATGTATTGGTCTCAAAATCGATAAGTTTTAAACCGAGTTTTTGCTCTGCAACTAAAAAGCTACTTTTCGTTCGTGTTGAATTTTCAAAGAATAAGTTGGCGACGAATGTATCCTCATAACTATTCGCATTTTGCGTGCCATGTTTGAATGCACTTGCACGTTGTACCAATTCATAAATTTCACTTGTCGTTAAGTGTTCCATTGATAGTAAGTTGTCCATTTGTTTCAGCTCCTATGAAAAGATTCAAACTAATTTTCCACTGATTTTTCTTTCGGTAAAATTAAATTCAATATGATGCCTGCTAATGCAGCTAAAGCCATACCTTCTATTTCTAAATTGATACCAATCCCTTTTAAATTAAACACCAAATTACCAATACCGATTACCAGTATGACCGAAGCTATAACTAAGTTACGATTGCTTGCGAAATCAACTTCGCTCTCCACTAACATTCTTAATCCACTTGCCGCAATAATACCGAAGAGAAGTATGGATACACCACCCATTACAGGTGTTGGTATTGATGACACAAGTGCTGTAAATTTACCAACAAAGCCAAGTACAATAGCTATCACTGCTGCACCACCTATGACATAAACACTGTAAATTTTTGTAATCGCAAGGACACCAATATTTTCACCGTATGTCGTACTTGGTGGGCCACCAATAATACTTGCAAACATTGTAGATACACCATCGCCAATAATTGACTTATCTAGACCAGGATCTTTAAAGAAATTACGTCCTACAATTTTATTAATAACCATCTGATGACCAATATGTTCACTTACTGTTACAAAGACAATCGGTATCAGTACGAGCACCAATCCTAAATGAAATGACGGTGTGTAATCTTTAAATGGAATATATACTTCTGGAAATTGTAACCATTTCGCCTTTGCAATAGCTTCAAACTGAACCAGTCCCATAAATGCGGAAACAATGTAACCTGTAATAATTCCAATAAGTACAGGAATTAATGATAAAAAGCCTTTAAAATAGCCCTGAACAATGATGGTCACTAATAAGGTCACCATCGCCACGATTAAATAACTTAGGTTATAACCTTTCATATCCGCTGAATTTTCAAACATTGCCATATTGACTGCTGTTGGCGCTAAACTCAATCCAATCACCATGATAACTGGACCAACAACGACAGGAGGTAATAAATGCATGAGCCACCCCGTACCACTAAGTCGTATGGCTAAGCCAATCAATACATACATCACACCACTCATGAACAGTGCAACGAGCATATCCCCTAAACTATGGTTATTTAATCCCGTAATAATTGGTGTAATAAAAGCGAAACTTGAACCCAGATAGGCTGGGATTTTTGCTTTTGTAATTAAAATATATAGTAGTGTTCCTATCCCAGATGCTAATAGGGCTGAGGATATGGGTAATCCTGTTAAAAATGGGACAAGTACTGTTGAACCAAACATCGCAAATAAGTGCTGCGTACTTAAGAATGCCCATTGTCCTAGCTTAGGTTTATCTTGTACATCTAATACAGGTTTGGCTGTACGTTCAAACATCGTTTCATTCTCCATTTATGTGCTTCCTCTCATAAAAAAATCTCTTTACATTGTATTCATGTAAAGAGACTAAAAAGTGGGATTATCTATCACTGAATTGGAAAGTGACATTGTTATATGCTTTACATATAACGACTGTCCGTTCTCGCCAAGTTAGGTTAGATAATTTGAAGAGGTACAGTACACTACTACTGCAAAAAGCTTACACCCGTTTCATGCGCTATCCATACTGGTGCTGATAATGTGTCTGCCTCTTCCCTTTTTCAGTCTCTCGTACCGAATTAAAAGGTTCTATTCAATTACTACTGCATTTCTATCATCTATTTCATTAAGAAATACCGAAACAGCCTCTTCTTTCGCAGTTGGAATATTTTTCCCTACAAAATCTGCTCTGATTGGTAATTCTCTGTGCCCTCTATCTACTAGCGTCGCTAATCCAATTTTTTGAGGACGTGCATATTGTAATACTGCATCTAGTGACGCTCTCACTGTACGTCCTGTATATAATACATCATCAATAATTATTACGACTTGATTTGTGATATTGACATCTATTTCATATGACTTTTCATCTATTTGATCGGTGCTTTGTTCTAAATCATCTCTAAATTGTGTAATATCAATCGTACCTGTAGGAACGGTCACTTCATCAATTTGTTCTATTTTTTGTTGAATGCGTCTCGCTAAAAATGCGCCTCTCGTCTTAATACCAAGTAAGACTAATTGGTCAGTACCTTTATTATATTCTAAAATCTCGTGCGCAATACGTGTCACTGTACGTTGAATTGCTGCCTCATCCATAATAACGCGCTCTGCCATTTTCAGCACCTACCTTTTTAAAATATAAAAAACCCCATGTCTTTATGAAGACATGAGGTTAACTAATTGTTATTCCAAACGTTTGAGAGCTTAATCTCACTATAAAGAGATTCTTGCTCTATCATTAGGGTGCTACTATCAATACAAATCGCATTGATTTGCATATTCAGTTTATGCTAATGACTTTACATTGCGTTCCATTTTATGAACTACAACAGCGTTTATTGTGTTTACAGTAAACGCTCGTTTGTATAACTTTAATTATTCCATGTCTTCGAAGCCTCTCTGGACTTACATTTAAAGACGTTCGTTCTTTATTAAACTGTCATTATATTATCATGAATATCCAACCCTTGCAAGTCACTTTGCAATATAACGAAGATTAAAACATGTATTATAATGCTAATTTTTAACTATCACTATCGCTGGTAGTTTAGCATAAACTCACTTATTGCTCACTTCTACGCAATTCTTTTAACAACTGTTCAAAGTCATCTGGTAATGCCGTTGATTTTTCAATATATTCATGTGTCACCGGGTGCTCAAATCCAATAACACCTGCATGCAATGCTTGTCCACCAATGTCCATTGTTTTTTTCGGACCGTATTTTGGATCACCAACTAATGGATAACCAATATATTTCATATGAACACGAATTTGGTGAGTACGACCAGTTTCTAACTGACATTCAATCAGTGTATATTTATTAAAATGTTCTAACACATTGAAATGTGTAACAGCACCCTTACCATCATCTACAACATCCATTGATTGACGGTCATTTTTATTTCTGCCAATTGGTGCATCAACAGTCCCATAATCATGCGGAATATTGCCATGTACTAATGCTATATATTTACGTGTAACAGTCTTATTTACCAATTGATCAACTAAACTACGATGCGCAACATCATTCTTCGCAACCATCAACAATCCAGATGTATCTTTATCAATACGATGTACAATACCTGGACGAATCTCCCCATTAATACCAGATAAATTCTTCATTTGATACATCAAACCATTGACTAAAGTCCCTGTGTAATGTCCAGCAGATGGATGTACTACCATACCTTTAGGTTTGTAGACTATTGCAACATCATCATCTTCATAATAAATATCTAAATTTAAATTTTCAGGTTGAATATCTGCATCGACAATTTCTTTTTCAGTTACAACAATAGAATCATTCATTTTTGTCTTGTAGTTTGATTTAATGACCTTGTCATTCACTTTTACAAGACCTTCCTTTATCCAGTCTTGAATTTGTGTACGTGACCATTCTGACTGATATTCAGGTAGCAATTTATCGATTCGTTGACCTACGTCGTCTTGTTGTTCTATTTTAAATTCATGTGTATCCATTAACTATCTCTCCTATTCTTCTTTCTTCATATCTTTTAATAAAGCGAAAACAATCAACAATACACCTATCGTTAAACTAGAATCAGCTACATTAAATATTGGAAAATTATATCCAAAAATATATGTATCAACAAAATCTACGACTTCTCCATGAAATACACGATCAATAAAGTTACCTAATGCACCAGCAAACAATAAACTTATCGCAACTTGCATCAACAAATTGTTTTTCGCTTCTTTAATAAAAAACACGATTAATACAACAAGAATGACAATTGTAATAATGTAAAAGAAGCCCATTTTACCACTTAATATTCCCCAAGCAGCACCATCATTACGATGTGACGTTATATTTAAGAAATTCGGGATGACATTAAACGAATCTCCAATTTTCATCGAACTAGCTATCATAAATTTTGTGATTTGATCTAACAATAATATAACAATTGTTATGAATAAAGAAATACCTATATAGTACTGACGTTTCATGTCTGTACCTCCTATTCTACGTTCAGTCGCTTTAGCAACAACTTTCATTATATCCTAATCAAACTTATAAAAAAAGTTACAGTTCGAATATATGATGAAAAATCGCTATTTCCTCTTTTATTAAAATAATTCATTAAATGCACATCGTTAAGTCACCTTATAAAAATTAAAGCGAAACACTATACCATCAGGACCAGTTAACTGCTTGTGCGTGGTTTCTGGATAATGGTAGTCAATACATGCTAGCCCATAGGTTGTTTCATTTTCTATACGTTTAATACTGGAATACCAATTATTCACTACAATGTGTTGGTGGTAACCATTCGATGACAAATACAATGCATGATTCGTTTCTATAGACGATGACTCCAGTCCAAAGAAATTTTTATAGTAAGTTGATACTTGCTTCAGATTAATTGTCTTGATATTAATGTAGCCTATCATGCTTTCATCAGGGATACCTTGCCATTTGTTATCAGATACATATGTTAATAAATGTGGCACATTTATAGGCTTCGTCTCTAATACTACTTTGCCGTCTTCAAACGCCCAGTCTTCAATCGGATGATCAACATAGAACTCGAGTCCATTGCCTTCAGGATCCTCTACAAATAGTGAGGTTGTTATATCGTGTTCACCCCCTGTTACAGGAATTGTATATTCACTTAATTGTAAAAGTAAGTCTGCTAAATCCGTCATTGAAGGTAACCTGATTGCGAGGTGATATAAACCAGCTTCAGATGTCAACGGTACGCGTCCCCTTTGCACCTCATTAAGTGTTAAAAAATGATTAAGATTTCCAATCTCATAATGTACGACTGAATAGGATTCATTCACCACATTCAATCCTAATACATCCTGGTAAAAATGTTTCAATGTTGCTTTATCTCTCACATTTAATGTTATACCATTTACAAAATGCGCACCTTGATTATGGAACATGATAAACACCTTTCTTTATAACAACCAGCATTATACTTAACTTATATTTAAATGCTGTGAAATTTATATTGTCTATTAAAATTATCTTTGACATCACTTTCATATAATTTTCAAATTGATATCAGCAATATTTGTATATTCTTATCATTGTACATTTTACTATAGCCCTTCACAATACTAAATTCAAAAAAGAGGCTAGGACATAATAATAATATGTCCTAACCTCTTCGAAATTATTTGAATCTATCACTTACAATTATACAAGTGTTTTTACGACTGCTTGGCAACGTGGGCATAAGTTATCAAGTTCGCCAACTGAACCTAACGCTTCGCTGTAATTCCAACAACGCTCACATTTCTCACCATGTGCATGTTCAATACGAATATCACCATATTGATAAGACACACCATCTTCAACTTGATCAACAACTTCTGCTTGTGATGTGATAAATAATTGTTGTAAATCATCAAATTGTTTTAAGAATGTAGTTGCATCAAATTGTGAATTACTACCGATGATTACTTTTGCTTCTAAAGATTTACCGATAACTTTTTCACTACGTGCTACCTCTAATGCACGGTTAACATCATCGCGTAATTTCATAAACATGTTCCATCTATCAACAAATTCGCGATCAATTTCTACTCGCTCTGGCATATTTGTTAAATGAACACTTTCTTCTTCGACGTGTGGAATATGAGACCACACTTCTTCAGCAGTATGAACTAAGATAGGTGCCAGTAATTTCGTCATATCTACCACGATTTGATAAAGTACTGTTTGCATACTACGACGTTTGTGTGAATCGCGTTCTTCAATATATAAAATGTCTTTACCGTAATCTAAATAGAAATTACTTAATTCGACATTTATAAAGTTTTGAACTTCTTGGTAAATATCTAAATAGTCGTAGTTATCATAATGGTCTAACGTATTTGATGTAAATTCACGCAATCTATTTAATAAATATTTATCAACTTCTAATAAATCTGATTCTGCAATGGCATCTGTAGCAGGATTATAATCGCTCACATTACCTAACATGAATCGTAATGTGTTTCTAATTTTACGATAAACATCAGAGCTTTGTTTTAAGATTTCATCTGAAATACGCACATCTGAAAGATAATCTACACTACTAACCCATAAACGAGCAATATCTGCACCTTTTTGTTTTACGATTTGATCTGGCACAATGACATTGCCTAATGATTTACTCATTTTCTTACCTTCGCCATCCATAACGAAACCATGAGATAATAACATTTTATATGGTGATTGACCTCTTGTTGCAACAGATGTAGTAATTGAAGAATTAAACCAACCACGATATTGGTCACTTCCTTCAAGATATAAATCTGCTGGATATGATAATTCTGGACGTGTTTCTAATACAGCACGATGAGATGAACCTGAATCAAACCAAACATCCATGATGTCAGTTTCTTTCGTAAATGTGCCATTAGGGCTAGCTGGGTGTGTAAAGCCTTCAGGTAATAAGTCTTTAGCTTCACGTTCGAACCAAATATTTGAACCGTGTGCTTCAAATAAGTCAGCCACATGATTCACCGTTTCGTTTGTCATGATAATGTCACCATTTTCAGCATAAAATACAGGTAACGGTACACCCCATACACGTTGACGAGAAATAACCCATTCGCCACGATCACGAATCATATTGTAGATACGAGTTTTACCCCAGTCTACTTTAAATGTAGTTTCATCTATCGCAGCTAAAATATCTTCACGCACTTTATCAATTGAGGCAAACCATTGTGGTGTTGCTCTAAAGATAACCGGTTTCTTAGTACGCCAGTCATGTGGATAGCTATGTGTGATAAATTCTAATTTAAGTAATGAGCCGTCTTCTTTTAATAAATCAGTGATTTCTTTATTCGCTTTATCATAAAACATACCTTCGAATTGTCCAGCTTCTTCTGTGAAAACACCTTTATCATCTACAGGGCTAATAACAGGTAATTTATATTTTTGACCAACGATATAGTCATCTTCACCATGACCAGGTGCTGTATGCACACAACCCGTACCAGCATCAGTCGTAACATGTAAACCATTAATCACTAATGACTCACGCTCAAAGAATGGGTGTTGCGCTTGAACATATTCTAAGTCTTTACCTTTAAATTCTTTTTCAAGAACTAAAGTATCTTCATCCCAACCTAATGCTTCGACAACATCACTTGCTAAGTCTTTACCAATGATATATTTTTCACCATTTACATTATATTGACCATAAGTTAAATCAGGGTGAACAGTAATTGCAACATTAGATGGTAACGTCCAAGGTGTTGTAGTCCAGATAATAAATTTAGCGTCTTCATCGACAATACCTTTACCATCTTTAACATCAAATGCTACATAAATGGATGGTGAACGCTTATCTTGATATTCAATTTCTGCTTCAGCTAAAGAAGATTCACTTGAAGGAGACCAATATACAGGTTTCTTACCTTTATAGATTAATCCTTTATCTGCCATTTCACCGAATAGACGAATTTGTGCAGCTTCATATTCCGGTTTCAACGTGATATATGGATCATTAAAGTCACCTTTAATACCTAAACGTTTGAAATCTTTTTTCTGATTTTCAATTTGATCTAATGCAAATGCTTCACATTTTTTTCTAAATTCTGCAATAGATAATTCTTTACGTTTTACACCTTTTTTCGTCAAAGCTTGCTCTATCGGTAAACCATGCGTATCCCAGCCAGGAACATACGGTGCATAAAAACCACTCATTGATTTGTATCTTGTAATGATATCTTTCAAGATTTTATTTAATGCGTGCCCCATGTGTAAGTTACCATTCGCATATGGCGGGCCATCATGTAAAATAAATGATGGATTACCTTCATTTTTTTCTAGAACTTTTTGGTAAATATTGTTTGTTTCCCAATCTTCTTGTATTTTCGGCTCCTTATTCGGTAAACCACCACGCATTGGGAAGTCCGTTTTCGGCATTAATAACGTATCTTTATAATCCATATTTTACACTCCTTCATCCATTTTCAGTATTAGTTCAATTAATAAAAAGAACCCTAAGTTCAATTAACAGGGACGACATTAACCGCGTTACCACCCTGATTAACTCAACTTAGAGTTCTCTCATTGCAACTATTCATTTTATAACAACAGTGATATCAAAAACGAACATATATAAGGCTCACACCATCCCTTACTCGCTGTCATATGCGTACCGTTTCTAACTTGTCTGCTATTTACTCATTATGCTTTATTATTATTTTCGTTTGCTTTTGTAGCTTGCTCGGCTTCTGCTTTCGCCTTCATCGCCTTTTCTTCCTCAGTCAAATCATTTTCGTGTAAATGATTGATGTTTTCTTGCGTCACTTGTTCAGAATCAAGATCATAGTTTAACAAATAATCCCAATCTTCATTCTTAAGCAAGTCCAATTGTGCTTCAACAAGCATACGGAATCGTGATCTAAATATTTTAGATTGGCGCTTCATATCTTCAGTTTGGAATGATAAACGACGTGCTTTTTCAACACCATCATTAACAATTTTATCTGCTTCTGCTTTTGCTTTTGCAATTGTTGCATCTGCTTCTTTTGTTGCCGCTGCTTTCGTTTCTTCACCAGCTTGTTTCGCTTGAATTAAAGCGTCACTTACAGATTGATGTACATCTTTATATGATTGGATGTTAGTATCTTTGTCCTCGATAACTTTTTCTAATTGTTTTTTATCTTCTTTTAAACGTTCGATTTCATTACTAAGTTGTGTTAAATAACTTTCAACTTCTGACGGTTCAAAACCATTTTTCACTTGAGTAAAAGTTTTATTTTTAATTTCACTTGGTGTAAAAGGCATGTGTTATCCTCCTTCTATAATACACTAATTTCTTATTCGATTAAATATGTGAAATAGTGTTTAATCAACAATATGTTATTATAATATCTTATTTAATACATTATGCAAAGCTTTCATGTCTTGAATGACATTACATTTACTTAAATAGTGTTTGATAAGTAATGCGTACTTTATCTTTTTTTGTCTTTCCACCAATGTCTACCAACATTGCTCGACCGTAGCCTTGTATCGACAACAAATCTCCACGATCTAACTGAAAGTCTGCTGAATCAATTATTGTATGGTTCACTTTAACTCGCTTTTTATCAATAAGTTGTTTGGCTATCGTTCGTGATTTTCGAATCATTTCTTTAAGTACAACATCTAAACGCAAACCACTCACTGTCGTATCAAATGATTGCCAATGCTCTTTTGATTGTATCATATCTTCTAGCGGAATAGAATTAAGTTTAACTGTTGCACCTTTGATTTTATTTAATTCCAACATAATATAAGATTCTAATTGTTTTGTCAAAGTAAATTGGATTTGATTGTCAATCAAGATGTCTCCAAGTTGCTCTCTTTCAATACCCAACGACATTATGGTGCCTAATATGTGTTGATGTTGTAGCGTCACAAATTTTTGAGGATAATCAATTTCCATTAGTACGATTTCAAATTCTGAAATTTCAGGTTCAAAATAGCTCGGTGCGATGATGGCTCTCTTGCGTTCGGCATTAGGTCCACCATAAAGTGATACTTCTAAATCTCCAAAACTTCCGACAATGACTTCCATAATATATTGTCCACGCGGATCTAAAAACGGGGTTAATACAGGTGCATATTGATCATTAGCACGATGACACTTATCCAGCAGTTGATCAATTAATGCATGTTCTTCTTTTCTAAAATGCTGATAAATATCGATATATATCACTCCAAATACAACACAAAGCACCTCGCGTTTACTAACGTTAGGTGCTCATGCTTTATTTTAAACATTATGAACTAATGTTTGACCCCAATCTTCAATTTCAAATATTCGTTCTAAATTAAATTGTTTAAAATCAAATTAAAAATGCTAGCCAAACCTTGTTGGAATAATACCAAAACAATAATTGCAACAATAGACGATATATCAATCATTCCGATTGGTGGAATAATTTTACGAAACTGTTGTAAAAATGGTTCATAAATTTTTGCTAAAAACTGACCAAATTTATTATCACGTGCATTTGGTATCCATGACATAAAGAAATAGACAATCATACCGTAATAATAAATTTGAACCAAGAATAAAATAAATTTAAATATACTTGCTAATAAACCTATATCCATTTATTTCTAACCTCTATTCACCTTGGTATTCCATATTCTCTATCTGATCTGTGATGCTACCAGCAACTTCTACATTATCTGGCGTGCATAGGAATATGTCTGATCCAACACGTTGAATATCGCCACCAATTGCATAAACTGTACCACTTAAGAAATCAATGATACGTTTCGCTGAGACTTTATCAATGCGTTGTAAATTCACTAAAGTTGCGCGGCGATTTTTCAACTCATCCGCAATATCTTGTGTATCTGAAAAAACACGTGGTTCAAATAAACACATTTTAGAACTTTCTTGTGTAAACTCAAAATGATCTTGTTCTTGATTATTCATATTCACAACGTTCCTAGCATTATTTTTTGATGAAGTGTTATTCATTTGATACTTCCTTTCACCCGTTGATTGTTGTAATCTTGTTGATTGTTTTTTGGGCACGGATTGTATAGCTCTCTGTCTTTCAGTATTTACATTACTAGATTGTTCTGTATATTGATTTTGAGACTGCGCTTGTTGTTTATGTTGTTGTCTACCTTGTTCTTCTTCTGGTGGCGCTTCTAATTGGTCATCTTCCTCTTCAACCACGAAAAATCCACTAAATAAATCTTTTAAAGCCACGGGGCTCACTCCTCTTTTCCTACAAGTTTAGTCCCAATTCTCACAAATGTTGCACCAACCTCTGCTGCTATATGGAAATCATTACTCATTCCCATCGATAATTCAGTACAAGGTGCATAATTTAAATTGAGCGCTTTAATCTCATCTCTTTTTGATTTTAATAATTGAAATAGGTCTTTTATGTATGACTCATCTTCTGTTAGTGGAGCCATTGTCATAAGTCCTATAACTTCTATGTTTTCGAAATCTTTCAGTGCTTCAATAAAACCGTTTACTTCAGACAATGAAACGCCTTGCTTCGATGCTTCACCTGAAACATTGACTTGCACAAAACATTTCACTTGATGATCTGCTCTTTTATTGATTTCTTTGGCTAATTTCAAACGATCTAAAGCATGAAAATAGTCAATATCATTAATAACTTCTTTTACTTTTCTCGTTTGTAATGACCCTATAAAATGCATAATAGCATCACTCGGTAATGCATCTTTCTTTTCTTGAAAACCTTCAATACGGTTTTCACCAAAGTGTCTAATTCCTGCATCATATGCATCATTAGCACGGTCTATTGTAACATACTTTGTCACTGCAATCACGTTTGGCAATGTTGAAGTATGACCCTTTTCACTTGAAGTTTCAATTTGTGTATTAATTTGTTCTAAATTATTTTTTACATTCAAATTTTAGACACCTCTTTATCATTGACCTATATATGCCAACATTCTTCCAGTATTTCCCTTTTCTACTCTATAAGAGAAAAATAAAGACAAGTCTTCTGATGTTGCATAGTCAGTAATATAAATATTTTCCGAAGGTACACCTGCATATTCTAGCAATAGCGCATTCGCAATTTTCAAATCAATTCCATGTCTGTCTTGATCACGTGTAAATACATATCGATCACTTTCAATGGGAAGCGATTCGAATTTAGATTTAATATCATCATTAATTTCGTAAGTAGGTGATGTGGCAGGACCAATTACTATATTTAAATCTCCTAAATCAAAATCTATCTTTGCAATGACTTCATTAACAATTTGTCCTACTGTACCTCTCCAACCCGCATGTGCTAGAGCAATAAAATGATGCTTTTCACTAAAGAAATAGATGGGTACACAATCTGCATAACACATTGTCAATAAAATATCAGATTCATAAGTAAACATTGCATCAATGCCATGTAAACGATCCGTCAATATATCGATATTAGTACCTTTATCATCTGCTGTAATTTCAACCACTTTATTCTCATGTGTTTGAATTGGGAAAACCCATTGTTCCCTAGGTATTTGAATAACTTTAGCAAGTGCTTGTTGATGCTTTGTGATATTTTGTTGAACATCATCAATATACCTCGCCATATTGAAGGCGTCATGCGGGAATGGACTAAATCCTGCTTCTCTAGTTGTAATACCCAATTTCACATTTTTTAATTGTGCATCTTCATACTGCAGAATATGCTTATGTTTAATAAATTTTTCTGACATGACGGTAGACCTCCAAAAAATATAATATCAAACCTAGTTCATAAAAATATAACAGATCTATTTTTACATAGTTTCATAATCAACACATACTACAATTAGAGGCTGAGACACCACTATGTCCCAGCCTCACACGATATTAATGTTACATCGTAATAATGTTTATATTAACGTCTTGTTCTTCTTGAACGTCTTTCTTCTCTGTTTCTGATGAAACTTGGAATATCATCTTCTTTAGTAGTATGTGTTCTACCTTCACTTGCATTGTCTGATGATTGAGACGTACTTGCTGAACTTGATGTAAAAGTATCTTCTTTAGAAGTATGGTTGCTTATAGCACTGCTTCCGAAACCAGTGTTTGATGCTTTACGTCCTTGTGATGACGGTTTGTCTTCAAAACCTGTTGCAATAACAGTTACAACAATCTCATCTTGTAATTCTGGGTTAATAACTGTACCGAAAATCATATTCACGTCTTCATCTGCAGCATCTTGAACGATATCAGCTGCTTCTTGTGCTTCAAAAAGTGATAATGATTCGCCACCAGTAATATTCATAAGCACACCTTGTGCACCGACAATTGAAGTTTCTAATAATGGAGATGAAATTGCTTTTTTAGCTGCTTCAACCGCACGATTTTCACCTGATGAAACACCAATACCCATTAATGCAGAACCTTGGTTAGACATGATTGTCTTAACATCTGCAAAGTCAAGGTTAACTTCACCTGATACAGCGATTAAATCAGAGATACCTTGTACACCTTGGCGTAGCACGTTATCTGCTTCTTTGAATGCTTCCATCATTGGTGTAGATTTATCAACGATATCTAATAAACGATCATTAGGAATCACGATTAACGTATCTACAGCTGCTTTCATTGCTTCAACACCTGCAGCAGCTTGAGTTTGACGTTTACGGCCTTCAAAACCAAATGGACGCGTTACAACACCAACAGTTAGCGCACCCATTTCTTTTGCAATTTTGGCTACGACTGGTGCTGCACCAGTACCAGTTCCGCCACCCATACCTGCAGTAACGAATACCATATCTGCACCCTGGATTGCATCTTCGATTTGTTCACGTGACTCTTCTGCTGCTTTTTTACCAATTTCAGGGTTTGCACCAGCACCTAAACCACGTGTTAATTTTTCACCAATTTGGATTTTAGACTCAGCTTTAGATAAGTTTAAAGCTTGTCCATCCGTATTAATTGAAATAAATTCAACATTATTCATACCGTGGTCAATCATACGGTTTACAGCGTTATTACCGCCGCCCCCTACACCGATGACTTTTAACGTCGCTAAATGATTAAATCCTTGTTCAAATTCTAACATTTATATTTCCTCCTAGTTTTAATGGCCAATCAATCGAATAGAGATTTCATAAGTTTTTTAAATTTACCTTCTTCTTTGTCCTGAGGTTTACCTTGTTCTTCATAAGTGTCATCGTATACCTCTGGCTCTTCCGTTTCAACAGGTTCGTCTGTCACTCTTGAATCAGAATTTGACGATTGAAGTGCATTATCTTGTTTGTTCGACTTCTTCTTGAACCAATCAAATCCACTTGATTTCGTACTTTGTTCTCTTTCTTCGGATTCGATAACTTCTTCTTCAAATTCTTCATTGTCATGATTACTTATTGTAACATAATCTAGCAATTCATCGAAAGTAATGCTACTAGAAATTGTAGAAATCGCTGAAGAGAACTCTGGTTTTCTAATTCCCATTTGAGATGGTGTATGAATTCTTACTTTTTCACTAACCATGTCTTGAAGCAATTCTTTAACACCTAGCAAATTGGCTGAACCGCCTGTAACAACGAAACCACCATTAACTTTAGTAAGACCAAGTTCTTGTAAGACTTCGAAAACGTTAAAGAAAATATCTTCTACACGTGCTTCAATAATATCTGCTAAATCTTTTTGTGTAAATTGTGCATCTTCTTCACTATCTACTTGGTCAACACTGAATACATCTTGGTCAGATGCTGAATCAAAGAAAGCGTGACCATATTGGTGCTTAATCTTCTCTGCTGTTTCGAATGAAGTATTCAACCCTTTAGCTATGTCTTCAGTAATATCTCGTCCTGCCATTTCAAGTGCATCGGCATCGACAAGTTCACCACGTTCATAAAAAGCAAGTTGTGTAATATCTTCACCAATATCAATCACACAAGCACCTAATTCTTTTTCAGTAGCTGAAAGTACTGATCCGTAATTATATGCGTCAGAGTATACATCCAAGACATCTACTCCACATGATTCAACACATTTAATCATATTGATAAGAATTGATTTTTGAATGGCAATGACACCAGCATCAACTTTTAAGCTATGTCTTGCAACAAGCTCTTTTGGATCAGAGACTTCATTATCTCCATCAACTACAAATTTAATCGGAAATGCATTAATAATTTCAGTTTCTGGTACATCATTTTTCTCTCTAATACTTTCAAGTACACTTTCAATATGTGTACCATCTAGTTCTGTATCTTCATAAAATTCTATTTCATTAGATTCATCAAATACTTCTGTTCCGATAATTGGAAGTTTTAAAAATACTTCCTTTATATCAACGCCTGAAGCTATAGAGGCTTTTTTGATAGTATCTTTAATTGCTTGTTTCGCAATATCAAAATCATCAATTAAACCATTTTTTATCCCACTTGTGTAGGTCTGTCCTGTACCTATCACATTTATACCATTGTGAAATTTTTCGCCCACTATTGCTTTAACACTTGATGAACCGATATCTATACTTACATAATAATGCTCTTCCATAGATAGGCACCTCCTGACAATCACTTATTCAAGTTCACACTATTTACAGTTTACAATACGTTTCGACGCTTGTGAACTATAAACACATGTATTTGTCTAAATTTTTTAATTATTTTTCTTTGTTTTATCTGCAATCTTATTTAAAGCATTTTGCAACTCATCTTTTGCTTTATTTTCTTCTGCTGAGCCTTTTTCAACATTTTGGTCACTTGTAGATTTTGTATTGCTACCTCCATCATAAGGAATGAACGACGCACCTACTGATAAATCAATGTATCCAGATTTCTTAAGGTTCCCAGATTCGTCTCGTTCTAATGATTGTGACATTTGTGGATAATACTGCATTTTATTTGCAATTGTATTTAGATTGCCAACGATTTGGATTTCATCTGCTGTAAATAATTTAACTTGGTTTTGCGCATTTTCTTGTGGATCATATTTTATTTCTGCAATAACACTTCTAACCTTAGCTGGCATTTTAGATAATTCTTGGATAATTTTTTCTTTTTTATCTTTTTCGAATCCTTCTAAAATAGGTCCATCATCCATCGCGTTCCCATCATAACCTTTTAGTTCTGAACCATCTTCTAAAATCGGTACATAATTGTCTTTTTGCTTAATCAAAGCGACAATCTGTTTTTCAGATATTTTAACAGATAATTGATTAGGAAATTGTTTTTTTACTTCAGCACTTTTTATTAAATTATTGTTCTCCAAATTGCTTTGAGCCTTAGATGTACTAAATGTATACATTCTAGAATTATCTTTTACATTTATAGCTTTATTAATTTCGTTCTTCGAAACATTATCATTGCCTGTAATTTTCACATTATTTACCTTACTTAATGGTGTAAACATATAAATTAATATTAATACAATAATAAACAACAATACGCCAAAAACGGTATATTGAATTTGTTTTTGTCTTTTTCGTCGCTTTTCTCTTTTTTCTTTTAAGTATTCAGAATCAAAGGTTTTCACTTTATCAGACATGTATTTTCACACCCTTTAAAAAGAAGGTAAGTTTGCTTGGAAACTTTTAATAAATTTATTCCCACGCTCTTCAAATGTATTATATTGATCCCAACTTGCACACGCTGGAGACAGTAAAACAACGTCATTAGGTTCTATAACAGATTGTATTTTATCCACTGCATCTTGAACGTCATTCGCAGTTAATACGTATTTACCTTGACTTTCGCCTAATTTCACAAATTTTTCTTTAGTCTCACCGAATGCAACCATCACACGAACATTGTCCATATGTGGAATTAATTCATCAAAATCATTGCCTCGATCTAAGCCGCCACATAACCAAATGATTGGTTGATCAAATGAATTTAGTGCAAATTGCGTTGCAAGTGTATTAGTGGCTTTTGAATCATTATAATATTTATTCGTCTTGTTCGTACCAACATACTGTAAGCGGTGTTCAATTCCAGAAAACGTAGTAAGACTATCTATAATAGCTCTAACTGATACACCTGAAAGTAATGCAGCCAGTACTGCAGCAAGTATATTTTCCAAATTATGTTCACCTGGCAACACTAAATCATCTTTATGAATGATTCTAAAGCCTTTAAAAACGATGTATCCATCTTGAACATATATGCCATCTACTTCTTGTTGTGTTGAGAAATAATACGTCTTTGCTTTTAATGATTCAGACTCAATTAAATGACGTTGATGAAAATTACATATTAAATAGTCATCTTCGGTTTGATTTTTATAAATTTGTTTTTTAGCATTTTGATAATTGTCTAATGTCTCGTGATAATCTAAATGTGCTGAATAGATATTCGTAATAATTGCGATATGCGGTTTATATTTGTCAATACCTAATAATTGAAATGACGATAACTCTGTAATTAAATAATCCTCTGAAGACACTTCTTGAGCAACTTTGGAAGCAACATATCCAATATTCCCTGACAACTTACCAATTACTCTACTTTTTTGAAACATATCTCCAATTAATGATGTAACTGTAGTTTTACCATTTGTTCCAGTGACAGCAATAATAGGCGCTTCGGAAATCAAATAACTCAATTCAACTTCGGTTAAAATTGTTAATCCTTTAGCTATTGCCGCTTCAATCAATGGCACTGAGTATGGAATACCAGGGTTTTTTACAATAATAGGATTGCTATCGAGCAACGATAAAGGA
The DNA here is from genome assembly GCF_900097965.1 of Staphylococcus caeli. Taxonomy (GTDB): domain Bacteria; phylum Bacillota; class Bacilli; order Staphylococcales; family Staphylococcaceae; genus Staphylococcus; species Staphylococcus caeli. The sequence continues at coordinate 14,203 of NZ_FMPG01000009.1, read as the reverse complement.
TGTTCGCCCCCGATAACTTTAATACCCATATTTTCCAAATCTATTGCATGTGCATCTTGACTTAAATCTTTACCGTCATTAACAATCACATGTGCACCAAGTTTATTTAATAACTTCGCTGCTTCATAACCACTTTTTGCTAATCCAATGACCAGTACATTTTTTCCTTCTAAGCCTGTATATTTAAGCAATTTAGTTCACTCCAATCCATAAGCCGATTAGTCCTGAAATCAAGCCTACTGTCCAAAATACGGTAACAACTTTTTTCTCGTTCCAACCTACAAGTTCAAAGTGATGATGTAACGGTGACATTTTAAAAATTCTTTTACCCGTTAGCTTAAATGATGTTACTTGCATCATTACAGATAACGTTTCAGCCACAAATACAAAGCCTATGAATATAAGCGATAACTCTTGGTTTAACATGATGGATATCGTAGCAAAAATGCCACCTAGTGCTAAACTACCTGTATCCCCCATGAAGACTTTTGCTGGATTTAAATTAAATGGCAAGAATCCAAGCAATGCAAATATCATGATGACACAAAATATACCAATAGATGTTGCGCCTTGGAAGTAAGCCATAATTGCATACATCACAAAACCAATGATAGACAAACCAGTTGCTAGTCCATCCAAGCCATCTGTTAAATTAACCGCATTTGAAAAACCTACTTGCCAGAAGACAATAAATATTACGTATGCAATAGATAATGGAATTTCAATGTTAACGAATGGTATATGTATACCAGTTGAAAAATCAGTTAAATTGAATACTTGGCTTAAAATGAAAAATATAACTGCAATTGCAATTTGTGCTAAGAATTTTTGCTTACTTGTCAAACCTTGGTTATTTTTCTTAACAACAATAATGTAATCGTCAATAAATCCTATAAGTCCAAAACCAATCGTCACAAATAATAATAAGATTATGGGATTCGAATTATCCATAAAGATAATTGCTAATACTGATGTGATAATGATACTGATAAGAAAAGTAAGACCGCCCATTGTTGGTGTGCCTGTTTTCTTCATGTGGCTTTGTGGGCCTTCTTCTCTAATACTTTGACCAAACTTCATTCGTTTAAGCGTTGGAATTAATACTGGGACTAATATAAATGTGATTAGAAGTGCAATAATTGCGAGTAAATAAACCATATAATGCTCCTTTATTTCTTTAATTGGATTATGTCGTGATGCTCAGTAGTTAATTACTATGTAATAAGGTAACAATTGCATAAACGTTGATTGATCGTTTATTGACAGATCACCGTTTTGCAATTGCTACACCTTAATGTTCTAAATCATTCTATCTTTCAATCGAGAATAGTATACAAAAATCCTGTTTCTTCAATTAATTTTGTTTATCTTTCGAATCTTTGTCCTTGGATTGATCGCTTGATGATTGACTATCACTCGAATCTTGTTCCGATGATTGTCCATTTATATCTTCTGACGATAGCGTAACTTCAATTTTGTCATTTTTGCTTAATTTTTGACCTTTTGTTACTGATTGGTTAGATACAAAACCACTACCCTTAGTTGTAACCTTAGTGTTAGTAAGTTTTTCAAAAGCGACTACTTCTTCTTTTGTCCATCCTGTCATATCAGGTATAGTAAGATCTCCATCTGTTAATAACAGAACCTTACTATTCGGTAGTACTTCTTTATCTGGCGTAACTGATTGTTTCGTAACCTTTTCTCCGCTACCGATTACCACTGGCTCTATCGATTTACCATTTAATTTGTCTTGTGCTTTTTGAGTAGCTTGACCTTCTACATTTGGAATTTTGCTATATTTAACGTCGGAACTATCTTTTGAATTTTTATCTCCTACATTAAGATATTTCAACGTATTTTCCATAATAGGTTTAAATGCCTTACTTACACCCATTTCATAAGCTTCTTGGTCATTTTTTTGGGCCAAACTCATACCTGCATAAACAATTACTTCTGGATCATCTTTGGGTGCATCACCTATGAAACTAACAAAGTATGGGTTTGCACCATTGACATAGCCGCCATTATCCGAATCAGCTACTTGCGCAGTACCTGTTTTACCAGCTACGTCATATCCATCGATTTTATAATTTTGGGCATGACTATCTTTACTATTTACGACTTTATCTAGTTCAGTGCGCACTTTTTTAGCCGTATCTTTTGTAATTGGTTTTCCAGCAACTTCCTTTTTACCTTTATAAAAAGTATCTTTGCTGACTGGGTTTGAAATACTGTCTACAAACCATGGGTTCAGCATATTTCCATCGTTGAAAAATGCTGATTGCGCTCTAAGCATTTGAACTGGTGTAACTGTAGTAGATTGTCCGAATGAAGATGTTTTTTGTTGCGCTTCGTTATCCCAAGCGATACCACCAGTGGCTTCACCATCAAACAAGCCGTTAGTAGACTTACCAAAACCAAATTTCTCATACCAATCTTTCATTTTATCTGCACCAACTAAGTCTTGCAAATGCATCATTAACGTGTTGGAAGAATATGTGAATCCTAGTGACATTGGAATTTTACCCCAACCTACTTTATTCCAGTCAGAGATTTTTGAACCCATAACTTCACGAGGCTCAGCAGTATATTTTTCTTTTGGATCAAATTTTCCTTCTTGAATTGCGGCTGCTAATCCATAAGATTTAAATGTTGATCCTGGTTCATACGTGTTTTGATATAAATCATTGGCCCATTTCTTCCCGAAATCTTTACCAGTTTCTGGGTTGAATGTTGGTCTTTGACTGAATGCTAATATTTCACCTGTGTGTGCATCCATCACCACAGCAAATAAGTCTTTAGGTTTATAATGTTCAACCATGCCGTCCAATGCTTCTTCTACAAAAACTTGAATATTAGAGTCAATCGTTAAATGAACATCATCACCACGTTTTGGTGCTTTTTCTTGTTTAGTATTTGGTGCGATATAACCCCAAATATCATGTATATATGAGAGCGCACCTTTTTGGCCTGATAAATAACTATCAAAGATTTTTTCTACACCCATTGCGCCTTTAAGATCACCATTTTCTGGATCTTTTTGAGCCATACCGATAAGGTGAGATGCAAAGTTTCCATTAGGATAAAATCTTTCAGTCTCTGGATATAATGTCACACCTGGTAGCTTCATTTTTTCTATTTTTTCTTTTTCTTGATATGTTAAATCTGTGCCTTTTTGCCCAAACTCGACTTGAAAGGCCTTTTTATTGTTTAGCTTTTCTTCAATTTCTTTAGCTGACATATCAACTACTGTTGCTAATTTTTTAGCAGTCTCTTTTTTGTCAGTAACGTGTTTAGGTTTGTCACTGCCTTCACTTGCTTTTTTATCTACAATGGCCACAAGTTTATATCGTTCAACATCTTCAGCCAGAATTTTGCCATTTCTGTCATAGATTTTACCTCTTTCTGGTTGCTCTTGACTATGCACTAAATATTTCTCGTTTGCTTTCATGATTAAATCTTCACCGGATGAGTGACCGGTCAACATAATATATGAATATCTTAAAACCAACGTAAAAAAGAGCAGTCCGAATCCAAGGATGAGTAGGACTGCCCCTATTTTGCTTTGTTTAATTTGAAATTTAGGTTTTTTTAATCTAATTTTTCGCTTCGCCATTATTACGCACTACCTTTACATTGTCGTTCTTAAGGCTCATTCCTTCGTTCTTAGCCTTATCGTAAATGCGTTCATATGAAGAGTTCTTTTTAATTTCAGATTCTATTGCGCTGTTTTCACTTGATTGTTTTTCGATTTTTGTGTCCAAATCTGCAATTTTTCCTCGTGTATCATACGCATCCATTTTTAAAGATAGCATATAAATACTGATTAAAGCAATAACTGTTATAAGTCCTATGTATAACATCTTCTCAAACTTTGTAAGTTGAACTACGACTTTACGTTTTACGGTTTTCGGCTCTGTCCTTGGTTGCGACTCAGGAATTTGTGTTTCTATATCGTTATAAGGTTGATATATCTTTTCAACTGCCACTCATCATTCACTCCTTATTTTAAAATTTCTGCTACACGTAACTTTGCACTACGCGCTCTATTGTTTACTTCAAGATCATCATCACTAGCGGTGAAAGGTTTACGGTTAACGCGTTTCAATTTAGGTGTGTATGCTTCAGGTATGACTGGCAATCCCCTTGGTACATCAGGCCCTTTTTCGTATTCTTGAAACATTTGCTTACATAAACGATCTTCTAATGAATGAAACGTTATAACTGAAATCCTACCCTCTACTTTTACTGCTTCGATTGCTTGTTCTAACGATTGTTCAAATGAGGATAGTTCATCATTAACTGCGATGCGAATCGCTTGGAAAATTCTTTTCGCTGGATGTCCGCCCGTTCGTCGTGCTTTAGCCGGTATCCCTTCTTTAATGATGTCTACTAGCTCTAAAGTTGTTTCTATTGGCTTCTGTGCTCTATTTTGTTCTATACGTCTAGCAACTTGTTTAGAAAATTTTTCTTCGCCATAGCGATGGAAAATTCTAACAAGTTTTTCAAACTCCCAATCATTAACAACTTCATAAGCCGATAATGCCTGTGTTTGGTCCATTCGCATGTCTAATTTTGCATCATGATGATAACTAAAACCACGCTCTGGCACATCTAGTTGTGGACTAGAAACGCCTAGATCGTAATAAATACCATCTACTTTTTCAATATTTAAGTCATTTAAAATTTCAGTTATATTTCTAAAGTTGCTGTGTACGAAGGTTACTTTATGCAGATGATCTTTCAATACTGATTTAGCATTTTCTATAGCTGTCGTATCTTGATCAATTGCAATTAGTCTACCTTCGTCTCCGAGTTGATTTAATAAATAGAGCGCATGACCTGCCCCACCTAATGTACAGTCGACATACACGCCATCTTCTTTAATATTTAAATAATCAATGGTCTCTTTAAGCATTACGCTGACATGATGAAACAAGTTAACACCTCCATTTAGAAATCAAAATCTATTAAGTCTTCAGCAATGTCTTCGAAACTTTCTTCAGATTCATCATAGAAGCTGCTCCAAGTTTCTCTATCCCAAATCTCAATACGATTTGAAACACCAATTACTGTACATTCCTTACTTAAGTTTGCATATTGGCGTAAATTCTGTGGAATGTTGATACGCCCTTGCTTATCTAACTCTACTTCAACTGCTCCTGAGAAGAACATACGCATAAATTTACGTGCATCCTTCTTAGTCATAGGTAATGTCTTCATTTTTTCTTCAATGATTTGCCATTCTTCCAAAGTATAGCCAAACAAACATTTATCAAGGCCTCGAGTGATTATAAAACGTTCATTTAAATCATAACGAAACTTAGATGGAACTATCATACGTCCTTTGGTATCCAACTGATGTTCGTATTCTCCCATGAACATTTATAATCACCTCACCTTCTTATATATATAATTTACCACATCTCACCACTATCCTCCACTAATTATACAAATTTCACCAATTTTTCTTAAAATACATAAAAAAACACCCGATTCATCAAGTTGATGAATCGGGTGAAACCCTTGTGTATCTAAGGTTTAATGATAATATGATCAAAAGTGTAAGAAAGTGGTGGATAGGTGGAGGGACTGAACACATCTATCCCAAAATCATTCATAATTTGTAGTGGATTCCAAATTCTTTCTTGCAATCCTCCCATCGGATGTAATGACGCGCTTAACTCATTAAAATGCTTCATACTAATTGCGTTTTCTCTTTCTATATTTAAAAGGTATCTGTTAATTAAGTAATCAAACTGATTCTGATGAATTTCATTATTCTTCTCTAATAATAATTGGTTATCGTTACTATCAAAAACTTCATCTTTTAATGTTTCGTATAACTTTTCTTGCTGTATTTTCAACGCTTCTACTTTATCTATTAATGATTGTGAAGCTTGCGCTCGTACGAAGCTTTCTTTACTTTCTGCGATACCATTTTTAATAATAGATCGTGCTTCCAAATTATATTGCGCAAGTAACTTTTGAGTCCGTGTATACATATAACTGATTCTCAATCTTGGTAACACAATTGGCATCTCTACATCCAAGGTATGAAATACCTCTTTTAATTCAGCCCAATATTTAATCTCACTTGGGCCACCGACAAATGCCACTGTATTAAATAACCATTCTTCCATAATTGGACGTGTTACCACATTATTAGAAAAGCGTTCTGGTTCTACTTCTAATATATTAAGTAATTCTTCTTTAGTAATATATTTGTCTGATTTATTAAGATAGAAGTGATCATCTTTAAACGTTAACAATTGTCGCATGTTGTCTTCTTGTAAAAACAAATGCACATTAGTTTCTGTTTGTATCATTTGATCCAAGCCGTTATCGATTGTATTTTTTTGACCAGATCTAAAAGCGGTATCTACTGCTTCATGTTGTTCGATAATTTGTTTAATAAATGGTCGTTCTATTTTTCTCAATTCCGGATCATTTGCATCAATCATTAATAATCCATACGATTTGAACACTTCATGTAATAACGCTTTGAACATATCTGTCCAACAATCATATTGTTCAATAATAGAAGTACACATCTTTAATAGTTGCTTCGTATGTACTGTTTCATTCAATTGTTGGAAAAACTGTCCAAGTGTCTCTTTTAGTTGTTCTTTATCTGGATAATATGTTGATACGCTTGCTTCTGGTGGTGTCATCGTATGATATTTTACTTTTTGTAAATTTGCTTGTTGCGCATTGTAAGCATAAGTATGATTGACTTCATCAAAATCATGATCTTCTCCTGCAATCCAAAATACTGGTAACACATTTGTATCATAATCCTTCGAAAGTTTTTCACTCAAGGTAATGATTGAAAATATCTTATGAAACGTGTATAAAGGACCGCCAAACAATCCTGCTTGCTGACCACCTATAATTACTTTAGCGCCTTCACTTAATAATCTTAAATTTTCAGACTGCTGTTCAGATAATGTTAAATCACTCATATAATGTGCTATAACTTCCGAAAGAGCTTCTTCTCTACCATTATTAGTAGCTGTGAGTTGCGTATGGTAACTGTTTTCGTCCATTGCATCAAATTGATAAAACTGCCCTAGCGTTGAATCACTATTTTTTATTTTCGATATAAATTGATCTTTTTCGTTTAGTTTCGTAATCATACAATCCATGCGTAATTCTCCTTATGTTACTCTATTCCTAATTAGTATAAAGTTTATATTCAATATTGACAATTTTACGGCCTATATTTTTATATTATTTATTGCTAAATAAAGTTACGTATGTAAGTTACACAACAATCTACTAATTCAAATACATATTTCAACTAATTTATTGAGATAAAAACTTATCCATAAATGGTTAAAGATTTAAACCGCTATTTTTGTGAAAAAACAATTAAAATAAGGTATAATAGTATGTAATAATGCAAAGGGGGAAGATGCTATGAGTAATGTTAAGCGTCTCGATATCAATTACAAAACAGACGAACTTTTCGAAGATTTCCGTAACTTCGGAAACGAAGATTTATATTTAGTTGACGAACTTCGTGGAGAGATGATTGATGCAAGTTCAGATTCACCATTCTACGGTATTTATGTCGGCGACCGTTTAGGGGCAAGAATGGCGTTATACCGTAAAGGAGAAGTAGAAGAAACATACTTCCCAGACTTCGATGATTATAACGTATTATGGAAATTAGAAGTTTTACGCGATTTTCAAGACCGTGGTTACGGCAAGGCACTTTTAGACTTTGCCAAAGAACAAGGACTCCCTATTAAAGTTATCGCTCGAAATCAGTCTAAACCATTTTTTATTAAGCATGGTTTCACTGATTTAGAAGCAGTTAATAGAGATGGTCACGACGTATTAGTTTGGAAGCCATAATTAAAAGAGATTGCATGCGTGCAATCTCTTTTTTATTTTATAAGTGTTAATATTTGGTCTAACGAATTAATAGTGTGGTCAGGAATGATACTTGACTCATTAATTTTCTTTCTTGGATTGAACCAACATGTTTTGATACCCGCATTTTTGCCGCCTAATATATCAGAAGACAATGAATCTCCTATTATTATTGCATTTTCGCGTTTATCTTCACCTATAACATTAAATACAAAATCAAAGAATTCTGGCATTGGCTTTTGGTAACCTGTTTGTTCAGAAACAAATATATCTTTAAACCACTGCTCTATTTCTGTCTTTGCAATACGTCTTTCTTGTGTTTCTAACACACCATTCGTCACAATATATAAATCATGCTGTGTTTTTAATTGTGCTAGCGTATCTTTAGTGTTCCTAAAATATTTAATTGGCGCGTTTGCTAATTCATTTCTAAAAATTTGATCCGCCTCATTACCATCGACAGTTAATTGATGCGACTCAAAATAAACTTCAAATCTTTGACTCAAAACTTCAGTTTTTGTTAGTTCATTTTTTTGGAAAGCATTCCAGTGTGCTTCATTGACCAACATAAAATTTTGTAAATCTTCATTATTAACTTCTAAGTTGTAATGCTCTGCTAATTTATAAAATGCATATGCTTCTGCACTTTTAAAATCAACTATTGTATCATCAAAATCTAAAAGTAAACTCTTTCTCTTCATTATGGGTACCCTCTTTTACATTCAAATCTTATAATAATTAAATATATGCTTTTGTAGTAGTATACATGATTTTATGGCACAAAAAAATGGCCAAGGTTATCACCCTGACCATTGTTTATACATCCGAATACTAGAATCCGAATAATTTAGATAATACGCCTACACCGTTTTCTACGATGCTTACGATGCTTGTTCCTAATTTCGCGCCGTCTCCAGCAATACCTGCTTGTACTGTTTCTTTGATTGCGTTAAATAAATCTGCCATTTTAAATTACCCCTTTATTTTATATTTTTGTATTATTTATATTTGAATTAAAGTCCGAAAACTTTACCTAATAAACCTACACCACTTGATACGATATCTACGATGCTTGAACCTAAGTCTGAACCGTTACCTGATTTTGCTGCTTTTACTGTATTTGCGATTGCTTCTGCTAATTTAGCCATAATTAAATTCTCCTCTATAAGTTTATTTTATATATAATTTAATACTAGAATCCGAATAATTTAGATAATACGCCCACACCGTTTTCTACAATGCTTACGATGCTTGTTCCTAATTTCGCGCCGTCTCCAGCAATACCTGCTTGTACTGTTTCTTTGATTGCGTTAAATAAATCTGCCATTTTTATTTGCTCCTTTATTTTATATTTTTGTATTATTTATATTTGAATTAAAGTCCGAAAACTTTGCCTAATAAACCTACACCGCTTGATACGATATCTACGATGCTTGAACCTAAGTCTGCACCATTACCTGATTTTGCTGCTTTTACTGTATTTGCGATTGCTTCTGCTAATTTAGTCATAATTAAATTCTCCTCTTTGTTTTATATTTATATATTTTAATACTAGAATCCGAATAATTTAGATAATGCTCCAACGCCATTTTCTACGATACTTACAATACTTGTTCCTAATTTTGCGCCGTCTCCAGCAATGCCTGCTTGAACTGTGTTTTTAATTGCTTCGAATAAACCTTCCACTATAAACACTCCTCGTTAAAATTAGTTTGTTATGACTGTATCTTCGTTGCAAACGATGCATTTCAAAAGTTGTTTTTTGTTTAGCTATCGTTCGATACATTTACTATAAGATAATATGTCATTTAATTGTGTGATTTTTCTTACTCAGCCTTAAAAATGCTTTAACTGTTAAATAATCTAACTTTTACAACAGTTTTGAATGCTTAACTGTATAATACGCAATTAAATTATATGCAATTAACTGAATATCACAAATTTTCTACATCTATTTCTTTTGTTAAGGTTAAATTAGTTTCGAATTTAACCTCTATCAATTGTTCACTTATTAATATTAATAGATAAAAAAAGAGAGCATTCATTTTTTGAATGCTCTCAGAACGTTGACAAACCCTTCGCAAATAAACGCGAAGGGTTTGTTTATTTTCCATTTATATAGTTTTTTCAAAAATAGTTGTGGTCTTTCAGACCATTACTGGGCCTTTTATTAGCAACATTGCGATTTTTTTAAGATTCATGGCAGCACAAATTAGCGTGGTATCCATGGAAACTTTGTCATGTCCTCTATATCTCGTCCATCGCATACCATGCTGCTCTTTTGCATCGCCAAATCTTCTCTCTATTGTTTGACTTCGCATTTTATATTGTTTTTTAATTGTATCCACAAATCTTAAATCTTCAACTATATCTAAATCATCTTGCCAAACATGTCTTCTAATTTGTTTTATGGCATCTTTACTTTCAGTACATTTACTTAGTAGTGGGCAATCTCGACATATTGAACCATCTGATACATATAATCTGTGTCCTGTTGGCATTGTTCTTTTATATAATAGCGTTTCATCATTAGGGCAAATATAAGTATCATAATGTTCATCGTAGATGAAATCTTTTGTTCTGAAAAAACCAGGTTTTCCTTTAGGTCTCGTATATGGCATTGCTGGTACTGTTGCTTTTTCAAGTAAAAAGTGGGCATTAAAAGGTGTTTTATATCCTGAATCAATTGCTAATGTGATAGGTAACATCTGCTTGATCTCTAATCTTTCAATCATTGGTTTGAGTTGTGTACTATCGTGAATATTACCAGGTGTCACATGCTTATCAATAATATAACCATTTTTATCTACACATGCGTGTAAACTATAAGCAAATTGCTTTTCTCGTTCGCCTTTAACGTAGTATCCGGCTTCTGGATCCGTCGTACTTATCTATTTGGTTTTATATTCCTCCTTGCTTTTATTTTTTATTGGCTTTTTTCCTTGTGCTCGCCTTTATTCATTTATTTCATTATCCAAGTCTTCTTGGAAGTGAAGTGCATCTTTTTTACAATCTTTTTGATGTATTTATTCTTATTTGCATTTGCTTTAATATGTGTAGAATCAATGAATAAAGATGAGTGATCTATTAAGTTATTTTTGATAGCTATTTCTAGTATCTTCTCAAATATTTGTTCAAATAAATCTGTATCATGAAAACGACGTGTATAGTTCTTACTAAAAGTTCCATAATGAGGTACTTTATCTAAAAAGCTATATCCTAAATACCAACGGTAAGCTACATTTGTTTCTATTTCTTTAATTGTTTGTCTCATTGATTTAATGCCAAACAATCTTTGTATGAGTAATATTTTCACTAAAATCACAGGATCTATAGATGGTCTACCATTATCAAGACAATATTTGTCTTCGACAAGTTCATACACAAAATTTAAATCTAATATCGCATCGACTTTACGTAATAAATGATTATTAGGGACTAATTCAGAGATAGAAATCATTTCATATTGATCTCTTTTATCAATTGATTTATTCAACACAATAAACACCACCACTGTTTAATTTACATATATTATAATATTTTTTGTGAAATATTGGCAGTGATTTATGCCGACTCCTGCGGGAATAGCACTAGCCGAAGACTACAGGCTAAGGCAGTGCCCTCGGAAAGCGTGCATAAAAAAACTGCCAACAAAGTCGGAGACTTTGTCGACAGTCTGAGAGCATTCATTTTTTGAATGCTCTCTTTCAATATCCACATTAGATATAAACAATTTCATTTGGGATTTTAAACTTCTTTCACAAAATCACGATTGGCTGTAATGAAAGTATTATTCAATGTTTTTAATCTCGGTGTACCTTTAGGTGATAAGACAATTTTTTTAATTTCAATTTGATCTCCGTTATTTAAAATATTAATTGCTTCACCTTCAAACTTTCTATTTTGATACTCCTTACATTTTTTTAAGATAGTAACACTTTGAGGTAAATCATAGATATATTTGTCTGAAGTCGCTTTAACTATACGATTCACGAATTGCTTATTTGCAGTTATAAAGTAACCATTGGCTGTTTTTAATCTTGGCGTCCCTTTATGTGTTCGTACAATTTCTTTAATTTCTATCAGTTCACCTACTTCAATATCTTCTTCTGTCAGTTGATTAAACTCAACATCTAGATATTGATGCGCTTTTTTGATAACGATAACTGTTTTAACATTTTCTGATAAATATTTGTTGGTAGCATCTGGATTTTCGTTTGCTCCTCCAGTACCTTCAAACTCAGTTTTAAAATTTTGTCTTCTTAAATTTACTGTGTCGTTTGCATTTGGCAAGTTCATATTCACTGTTATAAATTTATAATCATCATATATGATGCCTAAATTAAAATTATAATCACATTGCTCTAAATCTTCTGTGTTGATATAAATGTAATTTTCTTTTTCTATAAAATTAAGTGATTTATAATTCAATTCATTGTTAATTTCTGATAGTAATACTTTGTTCACTTGTTTATCATTGTCTTTATATACACGAATAGCTTCTTTTAAATTTTGATCAATCCATTGTGTTCCTTCATAAACTGCAAATATTGGTTCTTTCACTGGAAGGGCTTCTTGCAAATGTTTGGGCATTAAAAAGTAAACTTGATTGTCTTTAACATATTTTTTGGCTTTCCCAGCTTGTATAAGTATTGTTATAAAATCGTTTAACTTTTGATATTCTTCATTTTTTAAAAATTGATAAATATTTCTGAATTTATTCTCAAGCAAATAGTCTTCTACATTTTTACCGTATCTCTTAATTTCCTGTGTCATTTGATGAAATAAATCATAAAATGATGCCTTGTTTTCTGCATTTAAAAAGCGATTATTGTTAAAAAGACGAGCCATAAAATCTACTTCTATAATACGACTAATAGCTTGAAATTCTGCATACGCTGGCAAGTTCAATTTTAAAATTTCTTCTAATATTTTTAAATTAAGTCTAGTTTTTTCTAAAATACTGGTTTGTCCAACGAGTGATTGATTGTATGTGTAGCGATTAACATGATATACAGGTACTGAGTTCATTGATGCTGTTTTGCATTTTGATATCGCATCAATAAAAAACAATTTGTCTTCTCCATATTTCATATGTTTAAATTCAATTTCATTATCTATTATAATCGCTCTTTTGATAATTTTACCTGGTGGTCCAACAGCTCTAAATATCCTTTCGATTTCATATGGCACGAGATTATTTGCAACTTTATATGAACTAAAGCGACCAAGTTTTTTTTGAATTTTTTCAGTATGTTTAACACTTTGTCCAAAAGCTACATCAGCTCGATGTTCTGCAGCCTGATTTACTAACATTGGTAATCCCTCTGCATCTAACCAATCATCAGCATCTAAAAATGTTACATAAGTGCCTTTTGCCTCTTTGATGCCAACATTCCTCGGCGTTGACGGACTTCCAGAATTTTCTTCTAGCTGTATACTTTTGATAAAACTATATTTTTCGGCAAAAGCTTCCGTAATTTCTAATGACTTATCAGTTGAGCGATCATCTACAAAAATCGCTTCTATTTTTTCTTTATCAATATTTAGCTTTTGAATCGATTCAATACAAGCCTCTAAAAATAATTCCTTATTGTAAACTGGAACAATAATTGATAATAATTTCTCATTTTCCATTTCTAGAATCCCCTTTTATCTTGTCACTCAGATTTTAATAATTACGTTAGTGTTTAGTATTTCTCTATCGCAATTATTTTCCCAAAGTATTTGAACTTCTTTAATGCTTATCAACTCTATCTAAAGTTAACACATATCATAAACATGTAACACAAATAAACCAGCTTATTTTTAAATATAATACTGATATGGCTACAAATAATATATTATGCTGAATTCAAACTATACTTAAAATTTGCTTTTAATTATGCACAATCGAAATTTTCATTTCCAAAAATATTACTGTGACACAGAGTATCTTCTATGATTAACCAAACATTACCATTATAGAAATAGTACACTTGGTTCATATAACTCATTTAACTCAAACAACTTAATACCAGTGGAAATCAGAAATCCTTGTGCTTACTTAATCGTACTGAACAAGGAATATTGAGCCAGTGATGTCATATTAATTAATGGTATTTCATAATTTGTTTCCACTAAAACAATCAAGAATTAACTTACTCACTGCCGATTTTATAATTATTTGAATCAGTAGCTAAAAAAGTGGGCTGTACACTTTTAACGGTTGGTGAGTAAAATCATCAATCGTTTTTTTTATGTTTGAATACAAAAAAAGCACAAATATCTCTATAATTATAAGCGACGAAACCATAATTAAGGAGAGATATCTGTGCCGTAT
>NZ_FMPG01000012.1 GCF_900097965.1 Staphylococcus caeli | reverse complement strand
AAAAATAAATATTATCTACTTTCAAACCAAGGTAATTTGTTTTATTATAAGTATACGGCACAGATATCTCTCCTTAATTATGGTTTCGTCGCTTATAATTATAGAGATATTTGTGCTTTTTTTGTATTCAAACATAAAAAAACGATTGATGATTTTACTCACCAACCGTTAAAAGTGTACAGCCTTTATTATTTACCATTAAACTCCCCCAATAAATATTATTTTTCAAAATAAAAAACACGAAATGATATGTAATTTTAACAACATTTAAAGATAAATGCTATCAATTTAGTATCACTTCGTGCTTTTAATATTATCAAATGGTGATTTCAATGGTTAAATTTAGCCGATTGAACCTTCCATTTCGAATTTGATTAAACGGTTCATCTCAACTGCATATTCCATTGGAAGTTCCTTCGTAAATGGCTCGATGAAGCCCATAACAATCATTTCTGTCGCTTCTTCTTCAGAAATACCACGACTCATCAAGTAGAATAATTGTTCTTCAGACACTTTAGAAACTTTCGCTTCATGTTCTAAAGAAATATTATCATTGAATACTTCGTTATACGGAATTGTATCTGATGTTGATTCGTTATCTAAAATCAACGTATCACATTCGATGTTTGAACGTGCACCTTTCGCTTTGCGGCCAAAGTGAACGATACCACGATAAATTACTTTACCGCCATCTTTTGAGATAGATTTAGAAACTATTGTTGATGATGTGTTAGGTGCCTTGTGAATCATTTTAGCGCCGGCATCTTGAACTTGTCCTTTACCTGCAAATGCGATAGAAAGCGTGCTACCTTTAGCACCTTCACCCATTAGTACACAGTTAGGATATTTCATCGTTAATTTAGAGCCAAGGTTACCATCGACCCATTCCATGTTACCATTTTCATAAACTAAAGTACGTTTCGTTACTAAGTTATAAACATTGTTTGCCCAGTTTTGAATTGTTGTGTAACGTACATGCGCGTCTTTATGCACAATGATTTCAACAACTGCTGAGTGTAGTGAGCTTGTTGTGTAAACTGGTGCTGTACAACCCTCAACATAGTTTACTGAAGCACCTTCATCTGCAATGATTAGTGTACGTTCAAATTGTCCCATGTTTTCTGAGTTAATGCGGAAATATGCTTGTAATGGTGTATCTAACTTGATGTTCTTAGGCACATAGATGAAAGAACCACCTGACCATACAGCTGAATTTAATGCTGAGAATTTATTATCTGCAGCTGGTACAACTGTTGAGAAATACTGTTTGAATAGTTCTTCGTTTTCTCTTAATGCACTATCCGTATCTTTGAAAATGATACCTTTTTCTTCAAGTTCTTTTTCCATATTATGGTAAACAACTTCAGATTCATATTGTGCTGATACACCAGCAAGGTATTTTTGTTCTGCTTCTGGAATACCTAATTTATCAAATGTACGTTTGATTTCTTCAGGCACTTCATCCCATGAGCGTTCTGTATTTTCTGATGGTTTAACATAGTACGTAATATCATCAAAGTTTAATTCTGATAAATCGCCACCCCATTGCGGCATAGGCATTTTATAGAATTGTTTCAATGATTTCAATCTATAGTTAAGCATCCATTCTGGTTCTTCTTTCATATTCGAAATTTCACGGACGATATTTTCCGTCAAACCACGTTCTGATCTAAAAATGGAAACATCTTCATCGTGGAAACCATATTGATAATTCCCAACATCAGGTGCTTTTTTAGCCATTTCAATCACTCCTTTTATATATTAAAAACGACTTACGTGCGAAATTATTTATGTGCGATTTGCATTATCAACGTTACTATTTAAAGACTCAACGCTGTTCATTATATACAACGTTATATATCTTGATGTGCCTACTAGTTTGAATGGAAATTTACACATTGTCAATGGCATCGACTTCGACTAACACTTAGTCTTCATCAGTACCTTCTTTTTCAACTGTACCCTTTTCTAAGGCTTTCCATGCTAACGTCGCACATTTAATTCTTGCAGGGAATTGTGCAACACCTTGCAATGCTTCAATATCACCCATGTCTTCCGTGATTTCATAATCTTCACCAAGCATCATTTTTGAAAATTCTTGACTCATTTTCATAGCTTCTGCTAATGAATGACCTTTGACAGCTTCTGTCATCATGGAAGCACTAGACATAGAAATTGAGCAACCTTCTCCATCAAATTTAGCATCTTTGATAAATCCATCCTCTATATCAAACGTTAAGTGAATACGATCCCCACACGTTGGATTGTTCATATCAACTGTCATAGAACCATTATCTAAAGTACCTTTATTACGAGGACTTTTGTAATGATCCATGATTACTGAACGATACAACTGATTTAAGTTATTAAAATTCATATGAGAAAAACTCCTTCGTTTGTTTCAGTGCCTCAATGAATTGGTCGATATCTTCTTGCGTATTATAAATATAGAAACTTGCACGCGCTGTTGAAGATTGGTTTAACCATTTCATAAGAGGTTGCGCACAATGGTGCCCTGCTCTGACTGCAACACCTTCTGTATCTACCGCAGTTGCAACATCATGTGCATGTACGTCAATCATATTGAATGTGATAACACCAGCACGTTTATCTTTAGCTGGACCATAGATTTCGATACCCTCAATTTCTGACATTTTGTCATATGCATATTGCGTTAATGTTGTTTCATGTTCATGAATGGCTTCGAAGCCAATATTTTGCAGATATCTGATTGCTTCTGCTAAGCCAATCGCTTGCGCAATCAAAGGTGTGCCTGCTTCAAATTTAGTTGGTAAATCTGCCCATGAAGCATCGTATTTGCTTACAAAATCAATCATGTCGCCACCGAATTCAGTAGGCTCCATCTTTTTAAGCAATGCGCGTTTACCAAATAGCACACCAATACCAGTTGGTCCTAGCATTTTATGACCACTAAAGCTATAAAAATCAACGTCTAAATCTTGCATGTCTAATGCCATATGTGGTGCAGCTTGTGCGCCATCAACACTGATGATTGCGCCATGCTCATGTGCTATTTCAGCGATTGTTTTCACATCATTAATCGTACCTAGAACATTAGATACATGTGCAATCGCAACAATTTTTGTCTTATCGTTAATTGTTGCTTTGATATCTTCTATTGCTAATTCTCCGTCATCAGTCATAGGAATAAATTTCAACGACGCATTTTTACGTTTGGCTAATTGTTGCCAAGGCACGATATTCGCATGATGTTCCATTTCGGTTACGACAATTTCATCACCTTCAGAAACATTTGCATCTCCATAACTATGCGCAACAATATTGATAGAAGCAGTTGTACCTCTCGTAAAAATCACTTCTTCAAAATATTTTGCATTGATGAAACGTCTAACAGTCTCACGTGCATTTTCATAGCCATCTGTTGCCAGTGAGCCGAGTGTATGCACGCCACGATGCACATTTGAATTATAACGTTTGTAATAATCTGCCATAACATCAATCACTTGTACTGGTGTTTGACTCGTTGCAGTTGAGTCTAAATACGCTAATCGTTTACCATTCACTTGCTGATCGAGAATCGGAAAATCTTTTATAATTTCAGTAACATTAAATGTATGCGTCAAATTATTCACAGGCCTTTCTTAATTAAAAATTAATTATCAGACCTTAGTAAAGGCGTCATCTTATGCTTGAGATTCATGCGATTAAAAAGGGTATATCTCCCTATGCTAAGCACGTCATACTCGAAGAAGCGCCTTTTATTTACTATTGTCTTTAACTTAATCTTTATTTATTTACTTTATGCTCGATGACTTCACGTAATTGACGTTTCACATCTTCAATTGGTAACTCACGTACCACTGGATCTAAGAAACCATGAATGACTAAACGTTCTGCTTCTTGACGTGAAATACCACGACTCATAAGGTAGTAAAGTTGTTCTGGATCCACACGACCAACTGACGCCGCATGTCCTGCTTCAACATCGTCTTCATCGATTAATAGAATTGGGTTGGCATCTCCACGTGCATTTTCAGATAACATTAAGACACGTGATTCTTGGTTAGCATTTGATTTCGTGCCACCATGCTTGATGTAGCCAATACCATTAAATACAGATGATGCATTTTCTAACATTACACCATGTTTTAAGATATAACCCATTGTTTCTTTACCATATTGCACAATCTTAGATGTTAGGTTGATTTTCTGATCACCTGTACCTACGACTACAGATTTTAATTCACTTTCTGAACGATCACCAATAAGATTTGTCGTATTATCGATGATTTGGCTACCTTCGTTCATTAGGCCTAATGCCCAATTAATTGTTGCATCTGTTGCAGCCGTACCACGACGAATAATGTGACCAGTAAATCCTTTATTTAAATAATCTACTGAACCGTAAGTGATTTTTGAATTCGCACCTGCAATTACTTCTGAGATGATATTCAACTGATTACCTTCACCGTTAGCATTTGATAAATAGTTCTCTACGTACGTTACTTCCGCACTTTCTTCTGTAGCAATAATCACATGATTATAAAAACTTGCTTGGTCATCATCATGTAATACAACATATTGAATTGGATGCTCTACAACTACATTTTTAGGCACGTAAACGAACATTCCGCCATTTAATAATGCCGTGTGTAACGCTGTTAATCTATGTTCATCAACCGTTACAGCTTCATTCATGAAATATTGTTGTACTAAATCTGGATGGTTTACCAATGCTTCTGCTAAGCCTTCTACGATAACACCATCATTGATTGCTGAATCAGATACTTTAGTGAATGCAAGTGTATTATTATGTTGGATGACTAAGTTCTCAGAATTATCTACATCGATAATTTCTTTAACCGCTTCTGGTAGTTCTTCTAGTGAACTATATACGTTACCTGTCGTTTCATGTTGTTTAAATGAGTCGAAATCCCATCTATTAATTTTTGTTTTGTCTGGTTTTGGCATTTCTAAAGTTTCAGTTAATTTCAACGCTTCTTTACGTAATTCTGTTAGCCAAGTCGGTTCATTATGGGCTTTTGAATATTCAACAAGTTGCGCTTCAGAAATGTTCAAAGTTTCAGTCGTCATACTTTTTTCCTCCCATTTGATGATTGTATGATTTAATTCATCGGTATAAATCAAGACCTTAAATCTTCATCTAAATTCATTTATTTAATATGAGTTGAGACTTATTCTGCAGCACCGAACTCTTCTTTAACCCATTCGTAACCTTCTTCTTCAAGGCGTTTAGCTAATTCTGGACCGCCTGAAGTAACTACTTTACCGCCGAACATAACATGCACATGATCTGGTGTGATGTAGTTTAATAAACGTTGATAATGCGTAATAATTAATGAACCAAATTCATCGCCACGCATTTGGTTAATACCTTTAGAAACAACTTTTAAGGCATCGATATCTAGACCAGAGTCAATTTCATCTAGGATGGCAAATTTTGGCTCTAGCATCATTAATTGAAGAATTTCATTACGTTTTTTCTCACCGCCAGAGAAACCTTCATTTAAGTAACGTTGTGCCATATCTTGATCTATATCTAAATAATCCATTTCTTTATCAAGTTTTTTGATAAACTGCATTAAATTAATTTCTTCGCCTTCTTCACGTTTCGCATTGATTGCTGAACGCATGAAATCTGCATTTGTTACACCAGTGATTTCTGATGGATATTGCATCGCTAAGAATAGACCTGCTTTCGCACGTTCATCAACTTCTAATTCTAGAATGTTAACGCCGTCTAATAACACTTCTCCCTTTGTCACTTCATAGCTTGGGTGTCCCATAATCGCTGATGATAATGTTGATTTACCAGTACCATTTGGTCCCATGATTGCGTGTATTTCACCAGTATTAATTGTTAAGTTAACACCTTTTAGAATTTCTTTATCTTCTATAGACACATGTAGGTCTTTAATTTCTAATGTTGATGGCATACATATTCCCTCCGTATTATATGATATGTTTTTCCTATCTAGTTTATAATAATTTTAATCTACAGTCAAAAGACTGAACCCTTGTTACATCATCTAATTATAACGTAGTTATATATGAATATAAACCTTTTCTAGTGCTAAATTAAAATCGTTATCATATCACAATGATTTTCGATAATAATAGTAAGATTTCTATAACTGATAAAAATATCCCTGTTGTTCTCAATACTCATTTCTGTATAAACTTTGAATTATTTCCCTAATATTTTTATTTTCCAGATTTAATATGCATTTACTGCTCTCTTATTGAGTCATCGATCTTACAACACCTCATACTTAGGGTTGATATCCATATTTTTGTTACTGTAAAATGCAAATCTATGCTAATATCGTTAATACATTTCATTAAAGAAAGGAAACTGATATGTCAAACATTAGATGGTCAAATCTTTGGAAAGGATTTGCAATGGGTACTACAGATTTAGTACCTGGTGTCAGCGGTGGAACAATCGCCCTACTCTTAGGTATATATGATGATTTCATTCGTTCTGTAAGTGGCCTTTTTTCAAAACGATTTTGGGAAAGTTTAAAATTTTTAATGCCGATTGGATTGGGTATGGGAATCGCAATCGGCTTATTAAGTAAAGTCATTAACTACTTGCTCAGTGCGCACACTGTGCCAACCATGTTCTTCTTTGTAGGATTAATTGGTGGTATCATCCCCTATTTATTAAAAACATCGCGTTATCGTACAACATTTGGCGCAGCACATTATGGTTTAGTCATTTTAGGCATTGCTATTATAGTAATTATCACATTATTGAATAGTGGCGATAAACATGCTGGCGAGTCACTATCACTTTCAACCGGTCATATTATCAAATACTTTATTGCTGGTGTTTGTGCCTCTAGTGCTATGCTCTTACCAGGCATTTCTGGTTCATTCATGCTACTTGTATTTGGTGTTTATGGCACAGTTATGTATGCTATTTCTGAATTTATTTCATTCAATTTTGCTGCAATACCCGTTTTAATCACAGTCGGTTTAGGGGTCGTTTGCGGATTCTTATTCTCAAGCAAACTCATCCAATACTTATTAACACATTACACTTACCTTATGTACGCAGTCATCATTGGTTTCGTCGTCGGTTCACTGTATGCAGTCTTTCCTGGCTTGCCAAATTCATGGGGTATTTGGATTATTTCAATAATTACACTCGTATTAGGTTTCATAATTAGTTATAAGTTGGGCCACATTACTTCCGATGAAACAGCAGATTAATTTAAGACGTAAAACTAAATCATTTATTTAAAAACTTAAAATTGTAATTCGTTACACTAGCGCACTTATTCAAATTTTTATATAATAGTATATCAATCAGTATTGATTGACTAAAAATATATCGGAGGAATTAATTAATATTTGGGAACCTTTATTAGTTTAATTACATTTATCTTTTTACTCGCATTAACCGCATTCTTCGTGGCCACTGAATTCGCCATCGTTAAAGTGCGAACATCACGAATCAACTCACTTGCAACTGGCTCTAATAAACAAGCCATTGCCGCTAAAAAAGTCGTTTCTCACCTAGATGAATACTTGGCAGCATGTCAATTGGGTATTACCATTACTGCACTTGGTATTGGTATGGTTGGTGAATCAACGTTCGAGTTCTTATTACATCCATTATTCAGCAGTTTCGGCTTATCTGAAACAATGATTCACGTCTTTACTTTAATCAGTGCATTCGTTATTGCAACTTATCTACACGTTGTCATTGGAGAAATGGCACCTAAAACAATTGCAATTCAAAAAGCAGAACAAATAACACTGATGATTGCTAAACCTATTATCATGTTTTACAAATTATTTTATCCATTTATATTTATTCTTAACGGTTCAGCAAGATTCATTTTAAAATTATTTGGTATGCAACCCGCAAAAGAAAGCGAACTTTATCATTCTGAAGAAGAATTGAAAATGTTAATTAAAGAAAGTCATGAAGGCGGAGAAATCTCAGAAAACGAATTAACACATATCAATCGTGCATTCGCTTTTGATGAGATGAGAGTCAAAGACGGTTATTTGCCATTAAATAAAGTTTCAGTCGTCGACATCAATAGTAGCGTTGCAGAAACGAAAGCATTTGTGAATCAATCACATTTCACAAGATACCCCGTCATCAATGAAGATTCAACACACGTAATCGGTTATGTGCACGCGAAAGATTTATTAAATGATGATATTGACGCAATAGATGCCATAACACACGATATTCTTAAAGTAAGTCTAAATACAAAATACCACCAAGTCTTAGAGCAAATGAAGCAACAACACATTCATATTGCACTCGTAGAAGACACAGAACATACACCTATCGGCATCATTACTATGGAAAATATCTTAGAAAATATTGTCGGTGATATCAAAGACGAACACGATCAACACTAATATTTATAAAAATAAGCGCAAGCACGTTGTGTCTCTATCAGACATTTCGTACTTGCGCTTTAAATATGTAAAACTCGGCTTTGTCACGATTAAATATACTTCAATTTTCTCAAAACATATCTATTCATCACACAGCCAAGCCCGCCATTGTATGTATTACATTAGCGAAAAGCAACACAAACAATGCCTATAAGGATATCAGGCATTTGGTGATGCATCACACAAAAACCTAATATTAACGTAAGTTCTCCCACGATAATAATAATTAATAATTTGTATATGACTCAGTCTGCTTGCTTAAACTCATTAATGGTTCAATGCAAGCATCACCAATTCAATATAATATATTAATTAAAATCCTCTTTGATAATATACCCACACTTTATAATTCTCAAGCAAATGTAATTTTTATCAGATTGATTGATAGAAAATGCGAGACATATTATGGCTTTAACTCAGTTCTTGAGACAGTAATACATCGATATATTCATTTTTGATTTCATAAACCACTGGATTACTATTCAACTTTATCAATTTGTCTCGATGTAATGCCACCACTTCATTTATTTTATTTCTTGAAAATCCGACAACATTTTTAAGCTCTTTCAACGTTATGCGTGAATATCTACTTCCAAACACTTTATCTTGTAATAGCACAAATAACACACTGTATTCATATTTATTAAAATCATATAATTCTAACGCTTGTTTAAGCCTTGTTATCATTTTGATATTTTTTTCTAATGCGACGATAACACTCTCTTGTCCTTCTAGAACTATATCTAGCATTGTTTCGATAAAATGTGTTAACTCACCTTTATTATAGGCATTAGAGGCATTTTCGAAAGCCTTGTAATACTTATGCTTTTTTTGATTTACAATATAGGAAAAAGTCAACGCCGTGTATGAGTCAAGTTCATTATTTAATAATTTAGCAAGTATAAATCGACCCACTCTCCCGTTACCATCATAAAATGGATGAATATACTCGAATATAAAATGACTTGCCATCACTTTGTATAATTCTGGGGCTGGATCATATTTAATAAACTCTAATAATAAAATCAAATATTCAACAATTTCACGTTCATTAAATTCATTTCTATGAATCCACTTTGCTTTTGATTGATCATAAATACCGATTGCCTTATTTCTGAACATATCACCATCAGGCAAATCCTGTACTTTCACTTCATTTGAAACCAATGTATCGAAAATTCGGCGAATGTCTCCAATTGTATTTATCTCAATTTCTTTATTTTTTAACATTAGATACAAGTTTACAAGACCATCAAATCGTTTATTTGTATTTTTCGTATTATTTAATGCTGCTGCGATTTCTTTTTTTGTACTTTTAATATTTTCTGCTTCATTTGTACTCTGCAATTCGTTAATTAATAGATATTTGATATAAGCTTTATTGGCAATTTCTGGTTGGCTCGATGATAACTGCTGAATCTTCGCACTATTTTTCAAAACCCGTTCAAGTTTGATTACTAATTCTTTCGTAATTTGGAAAAATAATGGATACCGCGTTTCTCGTTGTTGAACTTCACCTTGAATAGGATATATTTCAATGTCTGTAAGAAAAGCACTATGACTATGCTTCCTAAGTTCATATTCTGCTTCCATCGTTGTTATACCATGCATATGAAAAAGCGTTTTTAGTGATTTATATTCCATAAATATCAACCTTATTGATTATATATTGAAATATGATGTTTAACTTATTATATACTGACTTCCATTGATAATAAAAGCGTATTTTAATGAATACGATACTATAAAAAATAACCCCATATCGAAATGATATGGAGCGTAGTATTATATAAACCTTATGCTTTTTGAAACTTAGTCACAAATAAGTTAATTATCCTTCTTAAAATTTTCATTAAATGCATTTTTAATATCTTCTATCAATGAACCACTACCTGTAAAATTAGAAATTGTGCTCATTACAAAGCTTATAATTTTCCCAATAATATCCATATCGCATTCTCCTTTACTATATAAATACCATGTTTTTCAATATATAATCATGCCACATAGTTTAATTAGCAATACCTAAAACTGTCACTCCACTTACAACAATGGTAATATGTAACCATACTAATTATAAGAGGTACGGACATCCAAATATCACTTTACATAGTATCAATTATGCTCAGTATAGTGCTGCTAAAGGTAAAGATGATATGGAAGTAACTTGGAAAGCGTTACTAAAAGAAACGATGATTAGTAATACCTTTGAACCTTTTTTTTAAAATGATCCAATCACTTTAATTAAGCCTGATAAGAATGAAATAGAACTTATAAACAACATTATTAGCGATGAACTTATTAAAGATAATGTTACAAATGAATCAACAGAATTTTTCAAAACACTCATTAAGAAATATCAAGAAACCGAAAATATAGACAGTGTTATTTTACGATGCACGGAATTGCCTATCATTATCGACGAAAACACAACTGACTTACCATTAGTGGATACTACTCAAACATTGGCTGATTACGCATTAGACAATGCATTAAAATAAGATTCAAGTTGAATATTTGAAGCCCAAACAAAAAAACAATCCTCTAACCATTATGGCTAGAGGGTTACTTCATTTAGGTGGGCTTTTGCGTATTCGTATAGTTTTTCTATTGTAACGAATTTTGCTTTTTAATATCTGATTTCCCAGTCATTAGATCAGTTACAGTTTGACGTGGTAATCCAGAGTTTTTTGAAATGCTATAAGCAGTTTCTAATTCAAACACCTTATTTGTTTTCTGATTGATTTCCTTTATCGCGTCCATTATCTGCACCTCGTTTGTTTTTATATAGTTTGGTTATTAACAATGTAGTGATTAATGCGACAATGCTTTTTGAGATATCATTTCCAAGTAACACGTTTACCCATGCAAGCACGATTAATATGATATAAATTGTTTTCATAATATTTAAGTGTTAGAATATACTTATAAATAGGCAAGCCTCGTAGGGCTTAACCTTATTACTTTTTCTTATCGTCTTTTAGTAGTTATGTGACAATGGCCGTTGTCGATGCTACATAAAAGGCGATTTCTGCTATCTGCTTGATGTTATCTAACACTTTTTTCACTCCCTCCTAGCTAGTATACCTTATTACAGCATGTTATACCGTACGAAACAAGCCTTTTTGATACATTTATTTTGGCTTTTTGCATATTTTCTAGAGATTTTATTAATGATTTTCTCTAGAAAGTCTCCAGGAATCTCTAACAAAGTTTTTACCACTCGCAAATTACTAGAAATCTACTAGAAAGCATAAAAAATAACCACCCAGTGACATGTGTGGGTGGTTAAATATGTATCAATGTATGAAAAAAATGTTTCAAAGTTCTTTTAAATTTTGGACTTGTTTTCATTAATTTTAATTGCTTTTACAACTAAATAAACAGCATTTAATCCCATCACAATAACATATGGAATTAATATATATATATTTCCCCAACTATTAATAAAAAATAACCCAATTAAAAAGAAAACGTTTAAAATAGTCGCTATAAAATACCCTTTATCAAACTCTGGATTAATGTTCAAAAAACCACTCCTTTTTAAAAACTTATACTTCATTAGAAGGCATATTCATAAATGTCTAAAAGCGTACAACTCATTATTAAGCTAAATAGTAAACTCATATAACGCTATTCATTATTTGTTATTAAAATGCTCTATTTTCTGTTTATATTGTATTAAAGTATCATACTTCTCCTTTGATTCCATTTCAGACAATAATACATTTAGTGACTCATCATATATTCTCTTAGCTTCAGCTTTGTTCTCTTTGCTTATTGCTCTATTTATATCTCCTATTTCTTCAAATAAATTAGTACTTTTTTGTAAATATATTAATTTTTCTTTATTAGCATCACGATCAATCAATCCATCTCTAATACCATATTTAATAGCATAATAAAGTAAGATTGAAGAAACAATTATGTATACAAAAACCATCTTAAAACACCTCTTAAAATTAGAAATTTTATTCACTTTCTCTTTGTTTGTCTTTAATCATTTCAGAAGGTATTGCAAATACAAATAATAATATAAATAGGATGATAGATAAGTGAGGAATATCCTCTAAAAAGTACCATCTTAAATTCCAATCAAACATCATATTCGCAAAATTAACTGCATACTTGCTAAATAATAAAACAACGCATATAGCTGCTAATACATCTAAGATTTTAGTTATTATTTTCATAGGTACCCCCTTAAATTCATAAAAACCACCATATTATTATTCAAAATATAAATTCACACTATCATAAATCATGAAAAAATTATATTGCCTACTTGTTAGTTATAAATACTTAAGTGTCTGTATCGTGTAACAGCTACATATAAAAACACCCACCAACACTTCTGATGATGGGCGAGGATAATTTGTATATTTAACACTATAATACTTCAAATAATATAATCCATATAACTATTATTAATGCAAGAACTAGCGCTTTCAAAAATTTTTTCTTAATAATCATTGGAACTATTTGTATTATAACAGCCATATAAATAAGAAGTTTACCTATCACACCTACTAAAGGCATTTCACTAGGCATCACATCTATTGATAAAGATATAATCATCATAACTATAAACATGAAAATAGATATGCTAAAAAGAGCAATAGAAATCATATCAAATCTTTTCTGAATAGTTCCAAGCTTTTTACTTTCTTCCATAATGCACACACCTTTAAAATTATATAGCAATAAAGTAATTATTGATAATTATTTTAGCATTGCAGCTCGTACATTCCAACATTTCTTTCATTCCTAATCCTCAAACGGAACATCATCAGCAATTACTAGTCTGTCTCTGTGATTATCAGTAGCTTGTTCTATTTCATTATCTAATTCTTCATCATTGCCGCACTTTTATTGCATATAATGTTATATTTGCCTGTGTCTGGATTCTTAATATATATACCACGTTTTGTGACGCCTTCGTTTAATTCAGTTTCTCCCCCTACACTACGTCAGTATACAATAGTTTCAGTATCTCATTCGCAGATAGGACGTTGTCATCAATAATCTTCGTTTTACCAGAGGTGAGGGATGTATTTATCTCTATTCTCATACTTCAGTAATCTACTACAATTTTATTTAAGTTAGGTTTCTATCATTCATAAAAACAACCCTCTAACCATTATGGCTAGAGGGTTCGTTCATTTATCCACTATTATTTTGCTGGAATAATTAAGTAGTTTATCAAGGAAGTTCATGAACAATCAAAATGTTGTTATATAGGCATTTATAAGCATTTTAAGATAATATATTGTTCATACCTTTGCCCTTATTATCAAAATTGTGCCCTTTTTTTGCCCTGAAATATAATATTTCAATAATAATCATTTACAAAGCTCAAAATTGAGTCTTGTGAATTTGTTTTTACAACTTCTACATTTAGCTTTGTAGTAAAATACAGTATATTCTTAACATCAATTTTTAAATTACTTAATCTACTTCAAACACTTGATACACCTTACTTCCGACACTTTTAAAAACTACTGAATTGTTGCATAAATTGATGTTTAAAATATTACAAATCATTTGTCAATAGCTTTAAACACATAGTTATGCGAGAATAAAACTCGATGCATCACAGGATGTTTCTTAGTATTACACAATGTTATACAACATTTCTTTTTATACAATAATTTAATTTCATATTTTTTTTATTTATATGTTATAGTAACTCATAATTATATTATTAAGGAGGGGTTGAAACATGCAACAAATTATTAAGACAGAAAAGGAAAAAATGCGTAAATACGATATTATATGTACCATTTTACTAATAGTAACAATAGTTTCTTTTGCCATAACTACTTATTTCTACTGTTCAGATATAGATTTTACAGATAATAAGGGGTTTATATATAAAGAAGAGAAAAATTCAAATAATTTGATAAGCAATATTATTAGTATAATTTTAAATGGTGGAGTTTTACAAATACACAAAATATACAACATTTCACTTGATTTTACTCTTTCTAACTTTTCAAAATTACATAAAAAAAAGGAAAAAATATTCGAAGTTATGGTTTCGATGATACTATATTCATCTATATTGTTACTTTTAATATTAAAAGTAATTAACACAAATTGGTTAGTAATAACTTGTTTAATTATTATCATAATTATATTTTTTTCGCTTGTTATAAAAATCCAGTATTCTTTGGCTAATTGTTTATATAAGCTTTATAAAAGTAAGAATGGTAAATCAGATTTTAATTCTTTCTATTTTACATTTTTAAATATTTCTCTTTTGTTTTTAATATTTATTATCGTATTGTGCGATTTCATTAAATTTATTTCTAGCTAATAATTCCTAACAAACACTTGAAAAATAAGCCTAATTAATTATATAGTTTGGCTTATTTTACTCCTCAAATCTCCCTATATCATCAATAATCCTCAAACTATTTGGATACTTTTCATCAATTTCCTTAAACGCTTCTTGTTGTTCTTCATAGCTACTACCTGTAACATCAATGAATAGTGGCACTGGTGCATTTATATCAACTTTATCTGTAAATATCTTGTGATACTTACCTAATAAATCTCTAGCTTTCAAATGATCACTTGCTTTTATTGGTACTTCTACCATCTCTACACGTTCACTATACACTAAAATCTTACGTCCTGTATCTGGATTCTCAACAAAATCACCTTGCTTAACAATTACTTCTTTAGTTTCTGTTTCATCACCAGTAGCTGCATTAGTAAGTATGTGCAATAACTCTTTAGCAGTTAATACACTTTCATCCATATACTCTTCTTTTTGCTCTTTAATGTATTTAGATACCTTTTCATTCTTTAATAGCCTACTGCCCTGTACATGAGCGCTCTGAGGACTGTAGCCAGCCTTTATAGCCGATTGTGTGACATTTAACGTCTTAATGTATTCATGTACAAATTTCTCTTGTCTTGGATTTAATTCACTCATTTAATCACTTCCTATTTATATTTATCTCTAATGTAATACATACCTTTTAAACCAACCTTTTTGTATATGTTATAAATACTCGTAGCTTGGTGACTAGCCCAACGTATATCTGTTGCATATTGCATAGTAGCTGGGTTTCTTGGATTCCAACGCATACGATACAAAGTATTTTTACCTTTGTTAAAGAAATCATTCCTAACGAATTTGGCGCCACCTTCAATCGCTTTCGCCGGAGTTGTCCACCCTTGTCTACGTGCAAAATTAATAGAATAGTTTGGATTATAGTCATATGCTGCAATACCAAAGAAGTTGTATATGCCATATCGACCACTAGCAAAATTACTAGTACCATTTCCACTTTCTAAAAATGCGTGTGAGATCAAGTATATCTCGTTTACATTGTGCTTCTTACAAGCACTAGCGAAGGCTTTACCTTGATTGTGTAATTTGCCTTTACCTTTAAGAATGGCGTTCAATTTAGCAACAGGAACACCCTGATACTTACCTAAATCAAGCATCTGATACTTCTGTACACCACTTTTCCATATAGCTGATGGGCTCATAGCTTTACTTGTTTCAGAACGACTAGCACTATACCAACCCCACCCTTTATTAACTTGTGGTGGTGGATTAGTACCCATCTGCCTATTTAAAGCATTCGCAAATGTATATTTAGATGTTTCGACACTAATCTTAGGTTTGTTACTCGTTGATGTTACTTTATCCGATTGTTTAGTTCCAGGTTTAGAAACAGTTACACTACTTTGATTCGCATTTGGATTTTTAACTTTAATTGTTGTTTTCAAGGTAGTAGTTGTAGCAGTTTCTGTCATAAGTTTTTTTATATTCTTATAATTTTCAAGTAACTTTAATTTTACCTCGTCGTATTTTGCATCTTCCGGAAAACCTTCAACAATCATGTCAAAACCAGTTAAATCTTTCATGCTACGCCATATTGTAGGCGATAGCTTCAACGCATCTTTACTCAATTTAACATTTTGCCATTCTAGTAGTTTTAATCCATACAGAATAGCAGTTAGTTGGTTGAGTAAATACTCGCGTTTATTGGCTGTTTCTGCACCACATACCTCTAATACTAAATAATCTTCATAACCTGGATACATACTGTTTGTATGTCTACAGTGCCACGCCATTTCTCTATCAACGTATGCGTGAGGAAACTCCTCCGGTTTCATATATTTATTACGTTGTTTATATATACCAGTAACTCCTCTAAAGAAGTTACTTTCACGTACATATATACCTTTTGGTGGCTTGATACGGTCTTGACTGTTTTCGTCATACATATAATGTACAATTTCTTGATAATCTTGGTCATTTTCACTAAAAGTCGTGTATTTAACTTTAGTTATCTCTTTGTTTATATATTTAGGCTTTTTAACTTGTGGTGTTTCATCCGGTTTAGGGTCTGGTTTGCTTACATCGGAATTATCTGATGTTACTTTTTCTGGGTAGTATGCCGGTCTTATAAAACATGTTACCCCTACATAACTATGTTTTTCTAAACTTCCAGGACTACCACTCCAATTATTTGAATTTTTCCAGTTTTGATCTACCGAATAGAAATAACTTTTAGTTGAAGGTCCCACCACAACTGCCGTATGTCCTGCCCAACCAATTGTTCCAGGACTCGGATGCCATACTGCAATATCTCCTGGCTTAGGTACAGTATCCTTTTTATTAGATATCTTCAAAAATCCTTTAGGATATTTATTATTGGCCATATCAACGGCGTTACCCCATGTTCTAAATCCCCAATACTTCTGGAATAAAAAATTAGGTAAATCCCACAATTTTGTTACGATAACGAGCGCTAACCGTTACCTTCTTCATATTTCTATGAATGTTCAGACTATATCATCAACCTAATAGGTTGCTCCCTGTTTCCACTCGCTTGAGCGTACGCTTTTCAGCTAGTCGTTGCACGTTCCTATGATTAGGCTTCGCTCATGATTGCCTACAACATTACTTGTTTAGGTTTCCCATGAATTAAAGGAGTTTGCTATAACGATCGCTCGTTAAAGGTGCTAGATTTAACACTGTGCTCCGTACCTTCCATCTATATTTATTCTCTTGCCTATTTGCCCCCTAGCCCACGCTTCTACTTCACTAGCTCTAGGCTTTCTACTACTTGCCGACGGTAATCCCATATATTCACTCCTTGTATATAAAATGAGCCTACCCAATTAAGGATAGGCAGTTAATTTAAATAAATACTTCCCATGATTCTTTAGTTTTAAATTCTGATTTAGGGTCGCTATGATGGTCTTTAGTAGCCCATTGATGCATGTCACTTTGAATGTTTGATGACGTACC
This sequence comes from Staphylococcus caeli, assembly GCF_900097965.1. Classification (GTDB taxonomy): domain Bacteria; phylum Bacillota; class Bacilli; order Staphylococcales; family Staphylococcaceae; genus Staphylococcus; species Staphylococcus caeli. The sequence goes on along the minus strand of NZ_FMPG01000012.1, from coordinate 44,461 downwards.
ATCTTCAAAATGTAATACACCATTCAATAGATCATTTTCTATATTCTCGATATATCTTTCAGCTTCCACTAATTCTAAGTATCGCTTATCTCTCATATATGGATTTAAAGCAAATGGTTTTAGTTCATCAATTTTCATTTCTAATAGCACATCATTGAAGTTCAAATGATTGTATTGCTCTTGTACTGAACTTAACACTTGAGGCGTCACATTTTGTTCATGCAGTTCTTTAGTGTAACTAATAAGTTCTTTCTTGTTCATGAGTTTAATTTTTGCTTGTTCTGTTTCATTTCTGTATCGTTCTGCATTTATATCAGTATTGTTTGCAGAGTATTTCTCTTTTACTTTTTCTTTATCAACTTCCAAATCATCTTGAATATTAGTGACAAATATTCTAATGTCTTGTTTCAACTCATCAATTTTAGGTTGAACTTTCTCTAATACATAACTAGATTCAATTCGATTTAACCGACTATCTTTAATAGCCTTTATCATTTGTTTATATTTACTTAAAATTTCTTGGTATTCTTTACTATTCATCAAATATTTGTTGTTCATTTATTTACTCCCTATTCAGAATATTATTTAAAAATCTCATTATATTGATCTGCAATATTCATAATTTTGATGTTACCCTCTTCATCTCTATCAACTGGTTGTCCTTTTACTTGCATACCAAATTGATATAACACTGCTAAATCATGTTCTAACTGTTGATATTCCTCATTGTTTCTAAATGGGTATAGGACTTTTTCCTTAACAACATGAAAATCTCTAACACGTTGTTGTTGATTTTCAGTCAATCTTTTTTCAATAGCTTTCGCATATACACTGATTTCATATACACCTACATCGTCAGGGTCAATATTTTGAATAAGATGAACTAACTCATTGTTATCAATCAATGAAACTTTAGCCTCTAAATCTTGTCGTTTGAGTAGCTCTGCTTGAGGGTCATCAAATGTAACCACTTTGTTATCTTGTTCTAACTTCTGTAGCTTTGTTTCATGTTCATCAATCATTTTTTGTCCGAGCTCTTTAAACTTCATTTGCATTCCGAACACTTTATCATTCATTTTCTCTCTTACAATATCTTGGCGATAGCCTTGTTTAAGTAATAACCTTGTCTCAGAGAAATGCTTATTTAATTCATCTAATAAATCCTTATATCGTTTGTCATTAAAGAATACATCCCATGCACTTGTTGTTTGTGTTGTCATAATCAATTACCTCTTTCTTTTTCTCTTTGTTTTCTTAATAATGTAGCTTTCATTTCTATATGCTTTGTGCGTTCAGATTCACTAATTTTGTTTCTCTGGTTACGTTCACTTTGAGATGCTTTGAATAATTCTCGCTTTAATGTGTCTATAATATCTGGTTTGTATGTACCTTTTGACCTCATGTAACGTTTAATATCATTCTGCTCATTAATGGTGTATCGTTTAGTCACTGTATAGAATAGCGTTAAAGCCTTTCTACTTTTACGTATAAAAGCATTCAACTTTTGTTTTTGTTCAATTATCTCTATAGCTAGCGTCTCCAATGGGAAACTCTCATAATATATTTGTTGTAAGAACTCATCACTCGCTAAACGAGGATAGGTGCGTTCGTACATCAATTCAATATCAGCTTCAACTGCATCTATCTTATCTGAAATATATCGTGAATTATATCTAGTTAACAATTCATAATCGCTAACTTCTTCTCTCATCTCATATGCCACTGGAGGCTCATTTGTGCCTTTTTCGAGCACTGGTAGATTATCAATAGTAATAGCCATCTACTACACCTCTAGTTTCTTAATAGCTTCATAACGTCTCACATTACCATCTATAAGTCTTTTTATACTGTGCATGGCTTGTTGTTGTTCATCTTTGTTACTAATCATGTAATAGCCACGTTGCCCCTTCTTATAACTACAACCAATAGGGTATTCATGTCGTTCAATTAAGTTACTGATCACTAATCTAATCCATCGTTCATTGGTAGAGTTATATTCATAACCCAATTGATTTAGTATCTTAATTTTAGTAATATATTTATCTGAAGCATTTCTTATCACGTTGAGTACCTGCAAGTGGTCATCGGGTAAGGTTTGCTTCTTTTTTTCTGCAACTTTTGTCATTGTTTTTCACCTCAATTCATTTTACTTTATACAGTAATTATACCATTTTCGTGCATTTTTAACAAACTAACGTTCGCTATTTTGTGTTTTTTAACAAGAGCTTAACATTCTATAAAACCCTTTAATAACAGCATTTAATACCTGAAATCATACATTGTCATAGATAACCATAAAAGAACTAATGTTCGTTTTTGGTGCATATTATCAAATCCAAAAAATTCCACTTACCTTGACATAACCTTATCATTTTTATAAAGCGAAAAATTCTCCATACCTTCCCTAAACCTTTCCTATTTATGGCATCAATAATTCTCTATACCTTTGTATTTTAGACGCCTTAAAAATCAGCCACCTCGCCCTTATCTCGCCCTTTTGGAATCTACATACCTTTGGGTTTTTCAATATATATATGGGGGATCAATTTGTTCCGTCATTTTATGACGTCGTGTTTCACGTCCCCCTTATGAAACTTCTGTATATTAGCTTTTATTAGCAATAGGAATCGTAAAATGCCCCCTTATACACTTAGAATTTTAGTATTTTTTAGTAAATGCTAGGTTATGCTAGGGGATTAATTTAATCTCGTGCATGTTAAATGTAGTAAATTGTAGTAATTTATTATTAGTAATAGATAACTGCTATCAAAAAGGGAGCACCTATGTAGGTACCCCCTCACAAGAAAACATTACGAAAACTTACAGAATATAGTCCAATACCGGTTTTTGATATGTCTATCTTTCAACATATCTAATCATCAAATTTTCTTTATTTTGCCCTACTTTACCTTTACTTTCAAAGCCATATCTCACAAAGTACTGTGTATTTTTATCTGTTTCAGTCCATAAGCATAAATCAAGCTTTATTTCTTCTGACACTGCGATTATTGTATTCAGTAGTAGCTTCCCATAACCTTTTTTAATAGAGTTCAAATTATCAATTTCTATCATCCAACCATCATTGAAATGTTTCTTATGCAGTACGTTGGGCTTTCTAATATTAAACTTAATCATTCCTTTAAAATCATGTGTGATTAAAAATATATCTCCATCAAAGTTATAGAGTAAAAACTTATCAGTCAGCTTCAATATTAATTGTATAAATGACCTTTGAGGATCATGCGGATAGAATAATAGACTAGCAACTAAACCTTGCTTCATTTCTTCTTGATTATTTTTAACTTTTGCTTTGAAAGTTATATTTTTACTTAATAATTCAAATTGTTTCTTTCCAATATCTGTAATTGTCGGCATTGCATATCCTCCTTGTAATTGTGTTACTTTGATTACTTGCTTTTCAGAAACCATAACTTATATTAGCTAAGTCCCACTCAGTTCCCATAAAGTTCCACAATCAAATTCTAAATCGGGAACCCAATGAACATTACTCTCACAAGAGATTAGCAGCAAAAGTTCCCGAAGTTCCCACTAATTAATAAAACCAAGAAATGTATATTTATATATAGTGACAATAAATAATATTATTCTAAAACTTATATCTCTATATTTCGGGAACTTCGGGAACTAATCACTGTAACCGTTGATATAATAAACTTTGCTTGGTTCCCAGTTAGTTTATTGATATGGGAACTAATTGGGAACTTTGGGAACTATTTAAAAATCAGAGTAAGGATTATTTGAATTGCTAAAGTCAAATCCTAATTTTTCAATTATTTCCTTTTTAATTACATATCCTCTTGGTTTTTTATTATTATGACTAATACGTTTTGTTCGTCTATCATCTTTATCGTTTATTAGATAATCTCTTTCAAGCCACTCACCAGTTATAGTATGCGTTTCATGCCCTAGAAAATCTTTGACCGTTTCACCTAATATACATAAATAGTCACGCTTATATATGGCTTTAACATCACCGTTTTTAACATCATGGTACCCTTCACCTTCAATGTGATTTCTATTTGCATCTAAATATTGGAGTAACTCTTCTAACAACTGCTTCGGTTTATCAATATTTCCATTATTTTTAATCATGCTTTTATATGCTTCATTAACTATTGCGTAATGATCATGTTCAAATCCCTCAATATCATTAAGGATCTCCCCAGTAACTTGCATCAACGCGAATGAACGTCCTAATCTAGCCATGACTTCATTATCTTCGGCCTTCTTAATGAAATATTGTTGTGCCCCTTTAAATGAACTATGATACTCATCTTTATTGGCCTGAAATTGTTTAATGAATGCTTTTCCTAATAAGCCATGAGATTCTTCTATAGATTCAGCTAAACTAGCAAAATCAAAATCTTTCGGGTATGGGTCATCTTGCAAAGTAATTACACGACCAGAAACGCCACCTTTTTCACCAGCCAGATCTGGCATTGATACTTCACCCGTTGATAATAAAATATTCTTCCATGTCTTCACTTCATCTAATGTACGGTTTGTATTACTTCTTGATTTAGTCTTTCCACCAGAGAAGTTGTAAACCATATCTGAAACAAATCTAGAGTATGCGTTGCGCGTGTCATCTTTAAGCAACGGGAATGAGTTAAAAAATACTGCTTGTGCTTCAATACTATTTTTAGTGGAATTCCATTCTGTAATTAATCCGTCATTACCCCAAACACTTGCTGCAATTTTTAATGTGAATGTCTTACCTGTTGAAGTACGTCCAGATATTTCAACTATGAAAGGATTAATTTTAAATTCATGCAATAATACTGACCCTAATGATGCGTATACCATCATCATAACCATCGGAAGCGATTTAATTTTATTAAATACCTTTTTCGAATAGTTACTTAATGTACCTTTTGTTTCAAACGCTTTAATCAACGATTTATATCCACTGTCATTATTAAATAATTTAATGTTACTTATCTCTAATTCTTCTTTGTATGGATAAATAAAGTAATTTTTTATATGTCCTAATCTATTAGCTACTGATATATTAATAGGTGGTTTCTCACGCATAGATGCATTGATAAAATCTACTAACCTTGATGAAGTTGTAGATGTCACATCTAGTTTGTTTTTGGCTAACTTAATTAGATTTCTTGCATCAGTAATTTGTTCTGCATCAACATTTAAATTCACTTCATGATTGTTATCTTGAAATTTAAGATTATAACTAACTACATTACTTTCAATATCTTCATAACGTTCATTTACGTTTGGTATTGTACTTGTAACAAATACTTTCTTATCTGGCTTGTTATCACTTTCACTAGAAATAATTTTGTACAAGTGAGATATTCCGTTGCGTTGCTCGATTTTATAATTTCTAGGAATTAAATCAGTTTCTTTTTCTGTAACATCTGCTTGTCTTTCATCAATCCAATCAAGCATATTTTCATCACTCATTGAATACCTCCAATCACAATTTATAGTGTTTATTAAAGATAGACTGAAATGTTGTATTTATTTCTCTATCTGATAAGGGTGGTTTACACATTTTTCCGTAATTATAAGCCAGTCCATATATAAGATGGTCATTCACACCTTTATTAAATAAATGGCCAAGAATTGACGTTAAAGCGTTATTTCTAGATCCTGTAGATACTCCACCACAAATTTCTTTCCAATACTCATCATCACGTCTATTAAAAGTTAGCTTAATATCTTTATTTTTAGATATATTACCTATTTCTTGATACCATTTTTCTAATGTCGATTTATCCATAATAGGCGCATCGTTGTAACGATAAAGATAGACAGAATCTTTAGTTCTCTTAACTGGTAATGCCATACAACGTGATGGTTGGAAACTACCCTCATCTACTTTATGACCAATTTTATTAGCAATCACTTTAGAATAACTTCTGTATTCATCTCCACTTATAGGCTCATTCAATGGCAATAACAAGCGTATTCTAGGTGAATCTGTAGCATGACTGAAAGTTGTATGCCAAAACCATGAAACATCGCTTAAACGCTCTCTAAATGAGTTGTGCAATGTTTTTAAATTGGGTACTTCATCATAATCTAAGACAATGACATTTCTATACAAAATATTTTTATCTTCACGATACTTCTGCTTATGATTACCATATTTATCTACACCATCTGAAACGTCACCATATATCGCAGTATTACGACTATACTTATTCTGGTTTATCTTTGCCGTTTGATACCTATTTATTAATTCATTCCACGTACATTCAGTAAATTGCGTGAATGATCCTGCGTCTAAATTTTCATACTCAATAACTGACACATCAGTATCATGTTCAAGTTGAATCTTCTCAAATCCCAATAATTTCCACCTACCTCTGTAAATAATTGCTTAAATTTGGTAGAATGTATGTGTATTGATTTACACAATCATTCTAAAGTTGTGCGTTTTGTGATTCCTCGCCAAAGTTCTCACAAGACGCTTTTTCTATTTCATGAAACTTTTTAATTAATCTATCAAATTGTTCTAAATACATCGTCATCAAATCAAGTGTTTGCGTATTATGAATCCGATGTTCGTGATACTTCACTCCATGCATCATAACTTCATTTCTGTTTAATACGTGATTAGGTTCATGAGTGAAGTACTCATCATCAAACCAACCATACGTCATTTTAATATCTTCAAGTTTTTCTTTTAAAACCTCTAAGTCACATATCATATTCCTAATTTCAAAATTCATCATTCTCCCTACTTTCTTATCATCATATGTTTTTTAAATCTAATACATTACCCGTTGCTTTACTGTGATCTAACATTAACTCTAATTGTTTAGATAACTTACCTTGTTCTTTTATGTGATCTTTCATTTTATTAATCAGCTTATTTTCAACCAATTGCAAAGCTGCGCTATCTTTCATGACACCAGTAAACATTTCTCTGACTTCCTCTAACACTTCCAAATTATCTGCATTTGCTTGTATGTGACCCACAATTTCCCAGTGTTTTTGGTATAGGTCAAAAAGTTTCTTATTATCCATTTTAATTCTCCTTTTTTATTGTGTATTGGTCTGATACTGGAATCGCAATAATACTTGATATTCCGAAAACCACTAACGATACGTAAATATCTTCAAAGATGAGTGCAATTAAAATTGCTATCGTAGTGATGAGTGTCATTAGTATTGAATATAAACCCATCATAACCACTCTCCATTCTTCAATTTAAGCCACTTCTCAAACTTTTCTATCTTTATTACTACTAATGTACTGCTGAGACTCAGGTACATATCTTTGACACCTCTATCATTCTCTTTGTACTCATTCAACAACCTTGATGTCGTTGATCTACTGAAACCAAATAACTCTCCAATGCTCTTAGGTGCACAGTAAATTGGATGTGTTACAACTTGCTCTGGCTCTAATATCGTATTTTCTTTTGTTGGCTCTTCTTGCAATTTATTAACTCCCATTATTTGACCTCCTCATTATTTTCTTGGAAACTTTTTGCTACTTTGTTACCAAAAAAAATTTCATCGATAGTAATATCTTCAAAACCATTTTTTTGAACTTCCTTTTTAATTTTAACTTTTTCAATATCTTTAAACGGCGTCTTTCCTTTTTCTTTATTTCGATATGCTTGAACTGAGATATTAAGAAGTTTAGCCATCTGGATTTGGGTATATCCCATAAACTTACGATAACTTTGCGCTCTATTAGTCATTTAATCACCCTCTTTGCTACTTTATGCTACAATATTACTATACCTACTTTCTAGTTGCAATACTTTTATTGCTACTTTTTGAAACTTAACCTTTTTTTGTTAGTTTACTAGTGGTAAAATCAAATTAATAAATATTAAAATACCAGAGGTGATTATCATTACAAAACAAACTGAATTAGCAAAAAACATAAAAAAAATTCGTCAATCTTTAGGAATGTCTATGGAAGAATTCGGAAAAGTATTTGATACAGTTGCCCATAAATCATTAGTATCTAAATGGGAAAAAGGATTATCTCAACCTAATAATGAACGCCTCAAAAAGATAGCTGAATTAGGTAATACTACAGTTAACGAGATACTTTTTGGTTATGATGAAAAATATATGCTAGTTATGAATGAACTCTATGAAAACATGTTAAAAAATAATGGAGAAGATTCCCATGTTGGAAAAGCATTACGTTTTCCAAACAATAAAAAAAGAGAACAGTTATTAAAAAATGGTATTGAAAGAACTTTATCTGTTCCTATATACCAATCAAAGCTAAAACATCCAAAAGATATTTTAGATGCAAAAATTTATTACTATATAGAAGAGCTATTTTTAGAATATTACATAAACAATTTCAAATCGAACAGTAATATTATTGCCTATGTTAGAGACAAAATATCTAAAATTTATAATGAAACTTCAGAATATCAATACAACGATTTTAAATTAGAACTGTCCGAAAATAATCTATTTAAAGATGTTGCTATTATGTTCACAGAAAAAGAAAAAGGTGTAAATATGAACTTGCTTAGAGAACTAGACCTTTTACTTGAAAGAACTTTCGATGAGCTTGATACTTTAACAAATAAATACCCAGATCAAAAACCTCAAAAGGAATTAGAAGTAGAGGCATTTACTATTGATCCACTAAAAATGTTGGCAAAATATTCTTTCGAAATTGATGAACCTAAAGACGATGAAGACCGAAGAGTTGCTATTAATAGTAACGCAGAAAAATTTCTGAATGGATTATTAAATGACAACCCAAAACTTTATGATTCACTTATAGATGAGTTGAAAAACAACGATAATAAATAGCAGTGCCAACTACGTGTCTTTGCACACGTACGCCCTATTTTAAGGTTGTGAGATACATAATAATATGTGAATTAAGCAGCTTATTATATAAAAGGAGAGATTCAAATGAGCAAAGCAGTGACGATACATCATACAATCAATTTAGTTTTAGTAATGGGGTTAGTAGCATTGAATTACTTCAACATTAGTAATTTGGCAGTTTCTATAATATTGGCATTGATCATTACTATTAATGCTGCTTTATTAATCAGAGCAAACAGAAAGAAAGTTGAAAGAGATGGCGTTACTATAGATGATTATAAGAAGAAATAAATTTTTACAAACTTCATAGGATTATAAAATGTAATAAGATCACACATTTAAATTTGACATTAGTGCAAAGTAATTATAGAATAAGTTTCAAGCAAAGCAATAAGTATCTGACTCAACATTTTTTGTTGGGAGGACTTATTAGCGCAAAACGCCTCTTATTCTACGTAATCAGTAGATAAGGGGCGTTTTTGTTATATATAGGGAGAATTGATAATTATGAGACCTTTTAAAACTTTAGATGAACAAATCAATATTTTAATGGATAGAGGATTGCAAATAAACGATTATGATAATGTAAAAACATACTTGATTCAAAATAATTACTATAACGTAGTGAATATGTATAGCAAGTTATTTCAAGAAAAAGAGAATCAGTACATTTCAGGAACAACATTCGATGAGATTAAAGCCTTACATATCTTTGATACAGAAATCAAAAATTTACTAATGAAATTCATATTAATTTCAGAGAAACATTTTAAATCTATATTTGCATATCATTTTGCTAAAAACTTTCATCATAAGCCATTTGCATACCTAGATACATCAAATTACGCAACTGACAATCCACTATCTTTAACACAAACTTTGTCTTTTATATCCAAAAAAGTAAACGAGTTAATAAGAAGTAAAAAAGATAACTCTGTTAAACATCACTTTAGAATACACAATGACGTGCCAATTTGGGTAATAGTAAATGATTTAACTCTTGGTATTATAGTTAAACTTTATAAATTTATAGATAATAAAACAAGAAACAATATTGCTAAAGAACTCTCTACTATACTTAGTACTAATATTAACACTGTGATACAACTAGAACCTAACTATTTAGATAAAATATTAGAAAATGTCCTCAGTATACGTAACTGCGTTGCTCATAATAACAAATTGTTAGATTTCAAATGCAATAATAATATAAAATACATTCCCGAACTATACAATTCAATTGAAATAGATGCTAAAAAGTCTCGTCAATCACCATTCCATGTTTTTATAGCTCTAAAATGCTTTTTGCCAAAAGATGACTATGCTCTATTACATAATTCAATATTGAAAAGAGCTAATAACATGAGCAAAAAATTAAAGGTCAGTAGTATGGAAAAAATATTATTATCTTATGGCTTTCCTAATGAATGGCATAAAAAAACTATGAAAATTCAACAAAAGCAATGACAAGGAGGGATAACAAATGTGGCATGAACAATTCACTAATAAGCATAATCAAACACAGTACCGTTTCTACGAGAAGTACAAAGACCCATACACAGACAAATGGAAACGTGTGAGTGTTGTTCTAAATAAGAATGGGAAGCAATCACAGAAAGAAGCTCAGAAGCTCTTAAATGAGCGTATAGAGAGCAAATTAAATGATAAGACGCCAACAGATCTAAAGACACTTACCTTCCATCAAGCAAGCGATGAGTGGTTCCAAAATTATGTTAAAACGTCTGGATCAAAACGAACAACTATTAAAACAAAATTGAGTAAGTTAAACACTTTAAAGAAATTTGTAGATGAAGATATTTTAATCAATAAAATAACACTCTCATACGCTCAACAAGTTTTCGATGACATTGACGGTAAAGGTTATGTATATCAAGTAAATAAAGAAGCGTTAAGCATATTCAAAAATGTATTTGAATACGCTAGACGTATCTATAAACTACAAGATTTAGAATTTTTGAAAGATATAACACTAAATAAAAGAATTAAGACCTACGATGAAGTGAAAACTAAACGTAATAAATACCTCGAGTTAAATGAAATTGAATCTATCATCAAAGACATTAATATGAAGGCGAAGAAGATGCACTCAGGTATCCATAAACGATTTTATTCATTCGTTGCACTCATGACTGAATTCCAAGCGTTAAATGGTATGCGTATTGGCGAAATGTTGGCCATTCAAAATGAAGATATAGACTTTGATAATAAGAGTTTAAACATCAATGGAACAATCCATTGGTTTCACGATGAATCTGGTGGATTCGGTGTAAAAGATACCACTAAAACAGAATCAAGTTACAGAACAATAGGATTAAGCAGTAGAAGTTGTGAGATATTAAAGAAAGCAATACTGGAGAACAAAAAAGATTCAAAATGGAATGATGGCTATCTAAACAGAAACTTTGTATTTACTAATCACAAAGGTAATCCAATGCAGACTGAAAGATTCAATAAGATACTTAGGGAATCAGCTAAAGATGTTGGTATCAAGAAAGAAATTTCTTCACATATATTAAGACATAGCCACATATCATTACTCTCTCAACAAGGTGTATCACTTAAAGCTATTATGGATCGTGTAGGCCACTCAGACCACCGTACAACCCTATCCATTTATTCACACGTTACTGAACAGATGGATAAAGAAATGATGAACAAACTTGAACAGGTAAAACTTGGATAATGCGCTCAAATCTGAGCGTATTTTTTATGCTTTAAATTCGAAAATTTGCACACACTGCCCTTTTTGTGCCCTTTTTCTATTTTTAACAGTACAAAAACAACCCCTTAACTATTGAAGTTAAAGGGTTTTAGTATAAATACACTATTATTTTGCTGGTACGACCGCACCATCATATTGCTTGTTGATGTAATCTTTAATATCTTTAGATTGTAAGACTTCCATCAATGCTTTGATTTTCTTGTCGTCTTTGTGGCCATCTTTCACAGCAATTAAGTTTGCGTAAGGGTTGTCTTTCGCTTTTTCTAAGACGATTGAATCATCTTTCGGGCTTAATTTTTGATCGATTGCAAAGTTAGAGTTAATGATTACTGCATCTGCATCTTCATTTTGGTAAATTTTTGGTAAGTATTCTGCAGATTGTTTGTTATTGAATTTGATGTCTTTTTTGTTTTCAACGATGTCGTCAAATTTAGCGTCTTCAATTTTAACGCCTTTTTTAATTTTAATGAGGCCAGCATCTTGGAAGAATTTTAAGAAACGTCCTTCTTCAGCTGGGTTATTTGAAACGTAAACTGTAGCGCCTTTTGGTAAGTCTTTAAGGCTCTTATATTTCTTAGAATAAACAGCCATTGGTTCTAAATGAACGTTACCTGCAGATTCAATCTTGTAGCCTTTGTCTTTCTTCTCAGTATTTAAATAAGGTGTATGTTGGAAGAAGTTGGCATCTACTTCACCTTTATCTAACAATTTGTTTGGTGTTGTATAGTCGTTAATTGTTTTAATTTTTAAGTCATAACCTTTATCTTTCAATAATGGTTTTGCTTTTTCAAGAATTTCTGCGTGAGGCGCTGGTGATGCACCTACTGTAATCGTCTTATCTTTTCCGCCACCGCCGTTACCACAAGCCGCTAGTACTAGCGCTAGAACGATGACCGATACTAAACTCACAAGTTTTTTCATATAAAAATCCCCCTAAAAATTTATCTTTTATCAATTTTATTTGTAGCCCAATCTCCAATAAATTGAACAATGAACACAATTACTAAGATTAAAATGGTTGATACAAAAATAACGTCATTCTGATTTCGTGTGAAACCTGTTAGATATGCTAAGTTACCAAGACCACCTGCACCAATAACACCAGCAACAGCTGTAGAACCTACTAATGCAATAGCAGTCACTGTAATACCTGAAATTAAAGCAGGCATTGCTTCTGGTAACAGTACCTTACGCACCACAGTCCATGTGTTCGCGCCCATTGACCAAGCCGCTTCAATTACGCCTTTATCAATTTCTTTAAATGCAATTTCTACTAATCTGGCATAGAAAGGAGCTGCACTAATAATTAAAGCTGGCAGCGCACCTGTTGGTCCACTGATTGTGCCTAGTACTAAACTTGTAAATGGTATTAATAACAAGATTAATATAATAAATGGAATCGCTCTGAACAGATTCACAATAAATGACACGATACTATAGAATACTCTCGCAACCGGTGATTTACTTTTAGCTGATAAAAAGAGTAGCACACCTAAGATTGAACCTAAAATAAAGGCGAATATCGTTGAAATCAATGTCATGTATATCGTTTCATATGTTGCTAGCCAAACTTCGTCCCAACTTACGTTTGGCATCGTAAACATTTCACGGAGGATATCACTCAATGAATTACCCATGTCTCAACACCTCCACTGTTACATGTTGTGCTTCTAGATCTTGCTTGAATTTGTCGAATTTTTCTGAATTTATATCGGAAAGTTGAATCACTAAGAAGCCGAGCGAACCATCTTTTGTATGTTTAATATTCGCTTCTAAGATGTTCACATCAATGCTATGCGTCTTCGTTATGTATGACACTAAAGGTTCCGTGGCATTATTGCCTGTAAAATTCAATCTCACGACGTAATCATTTTCATTCAATGTGACTAAATCACTGATAGTTTCATCGAAATCATCATTCAAGTCATCTTTGACAAAACGTTTCGTTACGCTATGTTGTGGATTTTCAAACACTTGAGATACCTGTCCTTGTTCAATCACACGGCCATTTTCCATCACTGCAACTTCATCGCATATACGTCGAATGACATGCATTTCATGTGTAATAATCACAATCGTTAAATTGCGTTCATCTTTAATTTTCAATAACAATTCTAGAATTTCATCAGTCGTTTGTGGATCTAATGCGCTTGTAGCTTCATCGCACAAGAGTACTGAAGGTTCATTGGCAAGTGCTCTCGCAATACCGACACGTTGTTTTTGTCCACCTGACAATTCAGAAGGATACGCGTGCTCTCTCCCTTTCAGTCCAACCAATTCCACTAATTCTGTAGCACGTTGCTTGGCTTCTCTTCTCGAAACACCAGCAATCTCTAATGGAAAAGTAATATTATTTAATACAGTACGTGACCATAATAGATTAAAATGTTGAAAAATCATACTCACTTTTTGACGTTTTTTTCTTAAGTCACTTTTGGATAATTTACCAATTGTATCTCCATCAATAATGACGTCTCCTGAAGTTGGTTGTTCAAGGTTATTTAAAAGTCTAATTAACGTACTTTTTCCCGCACCTGAAAAACCAATCACACCAAAAATCGAGCCTGATTGAATGTTTAAATCAACATGATCTACAGCCAGTACGTCTTGTTTTTTCGTGTTGTACTTTTTGACTACTTGATTTAACTCAATCATCCTGTTGCCTCCTTGTATTGCGTTGCTTTTCAATTAAATAAAAAATGCCTTCCCTATGTTCGAAGAATAGAGAAAGCAAATTGCGCTTCTCTCATCTTCTAAAGTTACTATGAACTTTATGTGAATTGGCACCATTTCTGTTACAGACGGTTGCCGGGCTTCAAAGGGCACATCCCTCCACCTCTCGTGATAAGAGTTTCGTTATTTAATTATTTTTAATCCTACCATTGCACTAATGTTTCGTCAATGATTATTTTAAATTTTCTAACAAATAAGGAACGGACTGAAATGCATAGATTCTTTTTTGTTCCTCACCCTTGGACATGACCATCAATACAGGCACAGATTGTATTTCATATTGTTGACTAAAATCTGGATGAAAATTCAAATCAATCTTTGTAATGGGTAATTTCAAAATCTCGTTAGCAATATCCAACATCCGTTCAGAGACCTTACATGTACCACACGTCGGTGTGTACCCAAATATAAGGTATTTATCTTCGTGTATATATTCATTGATGTCCACACGTTGTTCACTTGTTACATTCATGTTAATAAACTTACCCTTTCAGCGATATAATCTAATCTTGCTTTAGCTACTTTTTCTTCGTCCTTTACGCTAAACCCATGCTTTTCCAATACTCTAGATAAGTAAGGTTTTGGACAACGCGCAACTTCGCAATATTGTTTATCAATTCTAATATGTCTGCTTTCACTTAAATATCGTTTGAACCATTTACGGATTTTTTCACCTTCATCATCAGAATCAACAAGTATATAAACTTGTTTATCGTAAAGTGACTCAATCATTTCGTCTAATTTATCGACGCCCATAGTACCATTTGTACAAATAATTTCTATAGGTTGATCAATCACTTGTTTTACTCGCTTCTTGTCTGACTTTCCTTCTACAATAATTACTTGGTTTAGTATCGCCATGACATCCACCTTCTAAATGTTGATAGTAAATTACTCTACTTCATTCTTCACAATACTTAGCGATCATAAACATGATTTACAGACTTCTCATTTTATCTTATTATTGTTTCTATTTTTTGTCATCTATAGACGTCTATAGTTCAATAATTAGCATCATTGCACTTTACATATTTTTTACATTTTATAAATATTAGGGGTTTAAAAATGGATAAAAGAAAACTCCAAGATAGTTATATCATGGAGTTCAATATCTTCTTATTCACCAATCATTTCAGAGTATTGCTCTGCAGATAATAATTCGTCTAATTGGCTTTCATCGCTTAGCTCTACTTTAACCATCCAAGCTTTTTCGTAAGGTGATTCATTTACGAATTCTGGGCTATCTTCTAATTCTTCGTTAGCTTCTACAACTTTACCTGAAACTGGCGCATAAAGTTCTGAAACTGTTTTTACAGATTCAACACTACCAAATGTGTCGCCTTCATTGATTTCATCATCAACTTCTGGTAATTCAACAAATACGATATCACCTAATTCGCCTTGCGCATATTCAGTAATACCAATTGTTACTGTGTTGCCTTCAACTTTTACCCATTCATGTTCTTTAGAATATTTTAATTCACTCGGTACTGCCACGAGAATCCCCTCCTAAATGATTTTACATATTAATGATGCCACACGAATACTATACAATCAACTATTTATTGGCATCTTTAATTCATTATAAATGTTTCGTTAACATTGGTGAAGCGTTTTCACACCAAAACTTTTATTATGTACATTTTACATGTGATTGAATAACAATCTATTTTACGATAGCCATGTTTCCTTATACTGGTCTTCTTTAAATCCGACTGTTACCTTTTCACCTGAAATCGCTAATGGACGTTTTACAAGCATTCCATTTTCTGAAAGTAGGTCTAACTTTTCATCATCTGACATCGTTGCTAATTTGTCTTTAAGACCTAGCTCACGATATTTCGCGCCATGTGTATTGAAAAGTTTGTTGATATCAATATCTGTCATTTCTAGAATTTCTTTAAATTCATTTTTCGTCGGTGTATGTTGAACAATATCAATTGGTTCAAAACTCACACCATGTTCTTGTAAAAATTTAGCTGCCTTTTTACAAGTAGTACAATTAGGATATTGGTAAAATTTTATCATTTGCTGTACCTCCTCTGACTAGTTAACACTAATATATCAAATTTGACACGAAAACGCTCTAATTAATAAGCTAATTTTTTTATTAACTAATGATTGTCCGTTATAATGGTTTTACTAATATTGATACAAAGGAGAATTTTTAATGAAATCAATTAATACAAATCAAGCTTTTAAAGAAACAGTACAAAGTGACAACCCAGTCATCGTTAAGTTTGAAGCTGGATGGTGCCCAGATTGTAAAGCCATGGACATGTGGATTGATCCTATCAAAGAAAAATATAATGACTACGAATGGTTCACAGTAAATCGTGATGAACTTGAAGACGTAGCAGCAGACAACGATGTTATGGGCATTCCAAGCCTGCTTGTATTTAAAAATGGTGAAAAATTAGCACACTTACACTCAGCAAATGCAAAATCACCTGAACAAGTCGAGTCATTTTTAACTGAAACATTTAAATAACTTTTACTTTTATGAAAAAGTAACAAACCGCGCTAAGCTATCATTGCTCAGCGCGGTTTATTGTTTTATGTGCATATTGTAATCCAATTTATATAAAATTTAAAAATATAATTAAAGCCTCATCACAAAACCTTAAAATTAAAATGTTTCAATGATTTGATCAACGTGACGTGATCTGTGCAACACTTTATCTTCTAAATCCGTCAGATATAAGAAGCCTACCAATTTTTCATTATCTTTAACACCAAACATGTCGCGTATCTCTGGCATAAAGATATACGCTGGTGATTTCCAACATGTGCCGATGCCCGCTTCATGTAAAAGTAACATTAGGTTCTGTGCATATGCGCCAAAAGCCATATGGTTTTCTAAATTTTCTTTTTGTCTTGGATCTTCTTTCACTATTAAAGCAAGCATACCTCCAAGATTCGTCACTGCTTCATAGTGACTTTCTTGTTTTTTAGGTAGATTATGAAAGGCAATTTCTGATAATTGCTTACTCATCGTTCCTAATCTATCTTTAGCAATATGGACCACTCTCCAAGGCTCTCTCATACCATGATTAGGCGCGTCCGCAGCTTGTTTAATCGCTTGATATAAAGCGGTATCATCTATACGCATATCTCTTTTGAATTTTTTTATACTTCTACGGTTAGCGATAGCTTCTTGTAGTTCCATAATAATATCGCCCTTTCTTTATTGATAACTATTTTCAATTATAAGCCAGGGGTATTGTATTTTCAAATCACGCGTACAATTCTAGTTGTTTTTTTAATTCTGCAACATGAATTTGTCCCGGTGCTTTTGGTTCATCTAAACAACCATATGTGATTGTCCCACCAAATAAACCTTGTGCGGTTCTGGAAACCAGTCCGATTTTAGACATAGCAATGCCTACAACTTGCTGTGGTACTTCATCAGCTGCATCTGACATTGCATGCAGTAAATTTAATACATCTTGCTTATCATGAGGCATAACCGCAACTTTTAAATAATCTGGCGCTAGTTGATTCATTTTATAATAAAGGTGCTTTAAAGCCTCAAGTTTAGGTGTTTCTTTAAAATTATGATGCGACAACACAACTTGTTTATGATGCGCTTGTGCAACATCAATAAGTGTTTGTATCGCATCCGTTGATCGTGTTGGTTCAAATTCGATATCCAACATATCTATCCCCTCAAGTTTAGCAATTTCTGTCAAAACATGGAGATATGCCTTTTCGTCGAATCGTCCTTCTCCCCCTTGCTCATGTGTACGATAAGTAACAAGCATTCGCTTATTTAAATTTAATTTGTGTATATTTTGAACTACTTTAGCAACATGTGAAACGTCGCATTTGTCCCACTGATCAATTCTCAGTTCTATGATATCTATGGCATCTTGGTATTGAACTAACGCAGTCATCGTTGATTGAGATAATTCATTTTCAGGTGCAATCGTTACAGCAATATTAACATTAGACATGCCATCGTCCCCTTCTATTATTATGATATTGCGCTAATTGTATAACATAATCGTGTTTCAATACAATGCATTCAGAAAGTTAGTTATCGTAGTATCAATAATTTTAAATACATATCATGATTTAAAATTTAATTCTCGGGTATCCATATAATACGAAGTTTTTAAGGAGGTCATATAATGGCAGTAAATTATGAAACAAAAGCGACAAATACAGGTGGACGTAATGGTCACGTTCAAACAGATGATAAAGCAATTGATGTAGCAGTAGTACCACCAGCTCAAGCAGATGCTGAAAAAGGTACAAACCCTGAGCAATTATTTGCAGCAGGTTACGCTTCATGTTTTAATGGCGCATTTGATTTAATCCTAAAACAAAATAAAGTTAGAGGTGCAGAACCTGAAGTAACTTTAACTGTACGCCTTGAAGACGACCCAGATGCTGAAAGTCCAAAATTAAGTGTTTCAATTGATGCAAAAGTCAAAAACGTCTTATCTCAAGCAGATGCTGAAAAATATTTACAAGATGCACACGAATTTTGTCCATATTCCAAAGCAACGCGCGGTAATATAGATGTTGATTTAAATGTATCTGTTGTAGACTAATGATATATGTTTAAGCCCCCAAGTCCACTGATGGACTTGGGGGTTTGTTTTGTCTTTATTTAATTTTAATCCTAGTTGCCTGATCTTGAAGTCTTATTTTTCTGTGAAGAATTAATTGTTTTCATCATCTTTGCAATGATTCAAAAAGTAAACAATTAATATTGAAAAAGAAATCAGGATAAGCACGATTAGAGAAACTACAATCGTTATTAAAGCTCCCACAATGTATGCCTCCGTCTTAAATTATATAACTCACTATATTATACCATGATTATCATATTTGTTTACGTTACTTAATAAACAAATTAAGCTCAATTTTAAAATGAATAAAAAACCTTTTTTTTATAAATGAAATTCAAACTTTAAACATCTTTTTTACAAAACCAAAAAAAGACATTGCTCAAATATTTTTTTCACTTTAAAATTATAGCTAAATCAGAACTTGTTTTGGCAATTATCACATCTTTTCTCAGAAAAGGAGGCATGACATGACGAATATACGTTTTTTAACAACAGTAGATGTGTTAGCATATCAATCCTTGTTGAAACAAGGTATTCATAAGAAAATTGAAGTAATGGCTTGGAAATTTCAAACTCCTAGATGTTTAAACGAGACAAATTTGACATTACTTTTATCTAAAGACACCCCAAATTATTTAACTTTCGGTGCCTTTGAAGGTGACGAATTGATTGGTGCCGTAACGCTTATTCATAATCAAAACTACAGTCTCGCACATAAAGCAATGGTGGAAAATTTGTGCGTAAACAAAGACGATGCACTTGCCAGAGAACACGTGCTTAAATTATTAATGCAAAACGTTTTCGATGTTTGTCGCAAACGAAATATTGAAATTCTAATGGCTTCGTTGGTTTCAAATAACATAAGCGGCAAAGTATTTTTTAGTAATTTAAATTTCGAAATGTTTGTCATAGAACAACATGCGCGTAAGTATGAAGATAATTATGTCGATGAGCATTGGTTTATATATAATTTTAGCGAGAATGCTAATGACATATTTAATACGTAGACATAATCTTAGTGTTGCACTTTATAGCAATCCATTTAACCTATTCTACTGATATGATAATGTGCATTTAGACTAAATACATAATTTAGACGCCAAAAACATATGACTTCCCAACAAATCTTCAAAATAACTTGCATTCCTATTAATAAGACAATATGATTTTTATTAAGCACGAATGAACTTTGTAAATTTTAGAAATGCACTATCATATTCATGAAAGGATTGAATACTTTGAAATACGCCACTACATTATTATCTTTATTCCTATCATTGATCACGTTGGCAACGCCACTACTTGCAGTTAGCAAGATTTTAGAAGGCAATTTACCTATAATTGCTGGCAGTTTATTTATTTTAGGCGCTTTATTAATTAACATTTATGCATTGCTCCGCGGTGATCGTATCGCTAATATTTTTGCATTGTGTGTATCGATATTTTCTTTGATTTTACTATGTTATCCTATTTGGAATACATATCTTGCAGGATTTATCGCCTAAATAGCATATCTATATGATTCAAATTATATCTCTATAGTTACCAAAGTAAATTGGTAAATTATAGAGATATTTTTATTTTTAAAAATTATTCTCAACTAATTATTATAAAAATTTTTGCATATTTTAATTTTACAAATCTTCTGAAAGCGCTATAATGAAAAAAATAAGGGGGGATTTCAAATGAATTTAGCAATACTCGGTTTTATCATGATTATCATCTTCATGATTTTAATTATGACGCGAAAAATGTCAGCATTAACTGCATTAATCGTTATACCGACGATTTTTGCATTGATTGGGGGCTTTTACGCAGGACTCGGCAAATTCATGCTTGAAGGTATTGAAACAGTTGCACCAACTGGTATTATGCTTACCTTTGCAATATTATATTTTGGAGTCATGATAGACGCCGGTTTATTCGAACCAGTCATCAATCAAATTATTAAAGTCGTTAAAGGGGATCCAGTTAAAATTGCGATTGGTACTGTAATTTTAGCTTCGATGGTGGCTTTAGACGGAGATGGTACGACCACATTTATTATTACTGTGACAGCAATGATGCCACTTTATAAAAAAATAGGTATGAGTTTATATACACTTTCAACTTTGGCACTATTATCAATCGGTGTAATGAACATGTTACCTTGGGGTGGTCCAACTGCACGCGCAATTTCATCATTACAAGTAACTACAGAAGAAGTATTTGTGCCAATCATTCCAGCAATGGTTGCGGGCATTGTATTTGCCTTTGGTGTCGCATACATATTAGGTAAACGTGCTAGAAAATATATTACATCATATACTGATATTGATTTAGATGATATTAGACCTACAGATACAAAAGAAGAATCATTATTGAAAAGACCGAAAATGCTTATACCGAATGCGATACTCACAATTTCATTAATTGTTTGCCTTGTAATCGGTATTTTACCAATACCAGTTATGTTTATGCTGTGGTTTGGGGTAGCTATTTTAATAAATTATCCAAATCTCAGTATTCAAAATTCAGTCGTCAAAAAACATGCTGGTGACGTACTTTCAGTTATTAGCCTTGTATTCGCATCAGGCGTATTCACAGGTGTCATGAATGGTACAAAAATGGTGAATGAGATGGCAACTGCACTTGTTCACATCATACCAGATGCAATGGGTAATCATTTTGCGTTAATTACTGCTATATTAAGTGGTCCATTCACATATTTTATGGCGAATGATCCGTTCTACTATGGCGTGTTACCAATTCTTGCAGAATCAGCGCAACAATTTGGTATTTCTAAAGTAGCTATGGCAAGAGCGTCCGTATTAGGACAACCGTTACATGTGCTAAGTCCATTATATGCTGCTGGTTACTTACTTGTTGGTATGCTTGATATTGAATATGGTCAGAACCAACGAATAGTAATTAAATGGGCAATTGGGTCCAGTCTATTCATGATATTGGTAGCCTGTATTCTCGGTATCATACCTTGGTAATTTCTTGAATTTTAAAATACAGAACAATATTAAAAAAGTGCGCTTCCACAACTGTGGAGACGCACTTTTTATATTTAAATTAATTTTTTGGTAAAGTTGAAATTATTCTAACAATCTCGTTTTGTTTTAAGTTTACCTGGGTAAAACTAACCGTTGGATTTACAATATTAAGGAGTGTTTTTATGAATAAACTTAATGACTGTAATTACATTAATCCTTCAAAAGTATCACTCGATTGGGAATGCTTTGTAGTAAGTAAGAGTGACATGGAATTAGATGGATTACCGGAAGAACTCATTAATTCATGGATGGCTCAAGATATCATCGAACCCTTTTCAATAAGAAATAATGAACTTAATTTTAAGACGAAAGATATTCGAGACGCTTTACGTAAACAGAATTGGTACTTTGAAGATTAAACGTAGACATTATTATGACAATTCAGTGCTATTAATATATAAACTCAAAGCTCTTTTGGCAGAAGCTAATATTTCATGATCAAAGTAATTGCTATAAAAGTAAGTATTTAATGCGATGGAACTTGTTTCATACTTTGGAAAATTCTTATCGCCCATGATATTATGCGCTAATTGACCAAAAGGTGTATCATCTTCTAAAAATCCTAATATAAAATCATAAAATGTCATAAGCGTTACCTCGATTATCTCAATTTTAATCGTTACACTGTCTTATCGTTTTTGAATCTTGTGTTAATCATAACAAATAATAGTGATTTGTCTATCACGATACATTTTAAAATTTAAATGTTTTTTAATACTTTACTGTCATAACAATATTTATTTTAGAATTGTAAATTTTATTAAGATGTTTATTTCAGCTTAAAAATTTATAATTTTGTAATATTTTAGGCATTGCTAGCTTAATTATAAAAACATGTACTATTATATTGAGGCAAACTTGTATTGTTTAAATTAAAACAATATAGGTTTGTTTTTTCTTATCTTAAATCGACTCATAAAAAAGCAAATCAAACATATCTCATGTCTGAATTGCTTTAAGTTAATATTTAAATTGTTATACTAATACATTGCCTTGTTCGTCAGATGGTTTGAATAAAACGATGATTGCACCAATTATAGCCAGAATTTGTGGAATACCAGTCCAACAAAATACTAAGAATAGTAGCCCCATTCCAGTTTTTCTTGCATAAAATTTATGCACACCGAAACTACCTAAAAACACTGCTAACACGATATAAATCACTTTATTAACTTCGTTCACTGCACTCTCTCCCATCTATGATATTTTACATATATTATACATCAAATGAATTAATTTCCTAAAGTAATACATCATGCAATTCACAAATTATTCGTTGTCACATTTTTATTATGCTTGCAATAGTACAACATTTAGATAAATGTTAAATCGAAAAATTTAATGATTAACCTATGTCTGTTCGCTATTTAGTGATAAGATGATACTACTATAATATCAAAAATGACAACATTATAATTGTTTATAAATAGAACATATTTTAAAAAAGGAGGTGTAGTGTTGTGAGCCTACATTTCATGATTGTCTTCTGGTTATCTTTGTTTTTCTTAATCTGTGGCATAGCTTCACTTATTACTTACAAAATTAGAGGATCTCAACAAGCAAAAGAGTCTTTACTCGGTGTTACTGTAATGCTAATTATTTTTGGTGTCGTTGGTATTCTATTTTCACTCATATTTAGTTAGTCATAAAAAATTCGTTGTTATAGCTCAGTGCTAGATCAACGTTTTTTATTTTGATTCAATATAAATATGGAGATTCACATTTGCAGAAATATATTATAATGACTATAAACATACACATATTAAAGGAGATTGAGTAATGAAACTTACATATTTACCAGAATGGCAAATCATCAATCAAAGTAAACAGTCTTTCGCTATTCAAGAAGACGAAACGTCCATTTCACTAGTTAGCCCTATCAATGATTATGCTATGGGGATTTTGAGCCAAGTATTTTTCACAATAGATCAGGGCAAAGTCATACAGACGCAAATTGAAAATAACAGTAAATCACTTAAAGTAGAAATTAATGCTTCTAAATCTCAAATATTAATCCAAGATCTATAAACACTAGATGAATAAATTTAACGATGACTTTAAAAACTTTGCAATCATTGTGAATTAGCCAATATTGTGCCTATAAATTCTTAAATATACATGAAATGGCTTGCTTGAATTTTAAGAAAGGAGCTTAGCTGTGCAAAATTTCAAAAACACCATTGAACATTTCCAAATATATCTTTATCTTAGCGCCTTATTATGCGCAATCATTGTAGGGTTAATCTTCCCTACTTCTGCTTCACATTTAGAGCCATTCATTGGCATCTGCATAGCTGTCCTTATGTTTAGTATGTTTGCACAAATTCCGTTTTTAAATTTAAGTAAAAATTTTCTGAATATAAAATTCACATTAGCCTTAATCCTATCAAATTTTCTATTCATACCATTACTTGTATTTGGATTAATTCATGCATTCAATATTTCATCTTCTGCAATTTTAATTGGGCTTTGTTTAGTATTACTAACACCTTGCATAGACTACGTTATTGTTTTCACCGCTTTAGGCAAAGGGAATGCACATTACTTACTAATTTCGACGCCCATTCTTTTCATCTTACAAATGTTACTTTTACCCGTGTATATGACTCTCTTTTTAAATAAAGACATCATAACGACGATAGAAATTACACCGTTTGTCCGTTCATTTGTAACCTTTATTATCATTCCTGTAATTTTAGCAATTTTACTTCAATTATTAAGTAAAAAATCTATTGTTATGCAACGTACACTTAAAACAACAAGTTGGTTACCAGAACTTTTTATGGCACTTGTCCTCTTTACGATTGTTGCATCACAAATTAATAAGATAACGAATGATATAAATATAGTGATAACTGTGGTGCCAATTTATATTACATTTATAATTATTGCACCTATCGTTGGCTATTTAACAGGCAAATTGTTCCGTTTAGATATTCAATTGATAAGAACCATTGCTTTCAGCTCTAGCACTAGAAATGCACTCGTAGTGTTACCATTGGCTTTAGCACTTCCTGATAATTGGGTAACAATCGCTACCACTGTCATTATTACTCAGACACTTATAGAATTAATGGGCGAGATCATCTACATTAAACTCATTCCTAAATTAATAAAATAGTCAGCAAATTCCTATCATAAATCCGTCACAATGGCGAATACTTTAATCATTTTATTGAACGTAAGACAACCAAACTTTTTATTTTAATTAATAGCTATCGTAAAATATCCAATTTTGTTATAAAATTGTTCCAAAGGGTAATGTTTCATTTTTAATATAAATAATCATTATATGGGAGTTGTCAATTTTGAAGAAAATTTTCTTAACATTGTTGGGGATAGTTGGTATTAGTTTAATAATTAAATCAGTATTATCCGTCGTTATTGAAGTTGAATTGGATGAAGGTACTGTCGATGAAGACAGAGCAAATGAACAGTTTTAGAAAGTATTGATTAATGTTACAAGGGTTCGAGACATATTGCCGTCTTGAGTCCTTTTTTATTTGTATTAAATCTATGTAATTAACTTACACTATTCAAAAAACAATCTTTTTATTTAATTTAATACAGGAAAATATTCCTATGTTAATAATATATTTTATAATCTGTCGGTAAAAATAAATAGATATTTCAAATCATACTATTGGAAAATAATTTAATAAAAAGTTATTCTATAGTTAAAGCAATATGACAGATTGCGTTTAATATCTCGTTTGACGCTTCAATAAAACAAAGGGTGATAATATGAAAGTACTCCGCAAGGTCTATAAGGACGATGAACCCATTTACCACGTAAAAACCGATAAAGGTTCCGTAATACGCATTAAAGGCTCAGACGATTTGACTGAGGCAGAAACGGAATCCTTATTAACACTCGTATCACAAGATATAGATAAAATGAAAAATAAATTATAAATTTTGAGATTAACTATATTCGGGAGCTTGTAATTCAAAAGTTAATAACATGCATGCTAGCTACCGTATTTATAAAAATTCACACGATAGCTCGTATTTTTGAAGTTATACTTCAATTATTCAGTGGCATAGAGTTCAAGCGTAATATGTGGGATGTTATCTTCTAAATAGATATCAGAAACACTTTGAAAGCCGAAAGATTCATAAAACGATTTGAGATGTGCCTGTCCAGAAATTTTAATCGTCTGTGGTTGATAATTTTCTTTAATTGCATCAATAGTTAATTGGACAATTTTACGTCCATATCCTGCTTTTCTGTAGTTTTCAGCAACAAGTACTCTACCAAAACTAATATATGCATCGTGTTCAATAATCCGAGTATATGCGACGATTTCATCTCCATCTTTTAACATTACATGTGATGCTGCTAAATCTGCATCGTCCACTTCCTCATATAAGCAATTTTGTTCTATTACGAATACACGTACTCGCGCCTGAAATACTTTAACTAATTCAAGCGGTGTCATTTCTGAAGTTTGTTTAATTTGTAATTCCATAGCTATTCATCTCCTTTTATAGAAAAAGCTAGGTATAAACTACAACACCTATTCTCGTGATTCATAGCATACACCTAGCTTTTATAAGTTCTTTTTAATTTTTAAGCAACCATGATGGGTTCCGGATATACATCTATTGTTCTACAATTTGGATCAAGTTACCACACGTATCATCAAATATTGCATACTTAACACCTTCAACTTCTTTTGGTTCAGTATGGAAAGTAATACCTTTTTCTACTAAATTAGCATGTTCTTTTTCAAGATTATCAACACCAAACATAGTTACTGGGATACCCGCTTGGTATAGTCCTTCTTGATAATTCTTAGCTATTGGACTTTCATTTGGTTCTAATACGATTTCAACTGGATTATTTGAGTCATTCTCTGTCACTGTAACCCATCTAAATCCTCCACCAATTTCAATATTGTGTTTGGTTTTGAATCCTAGTTTTTCAGTGTAAAATTGTTGCGCTTTATCTTGATTATCTACGAAAATGCTCATTGCTATAATTTTCATTATTAATCTCCTTTATTTGCCGTTTTATCTTTTCTGTTCAACACACATAGGTAACTTCTATTTATTACAATGCATCATAATTATTTTTTAAACACCACTGTAACCATATAATCTATTCCTTCAACGCTATTCGTCACTAATGGCGTAACACTAACGAGTTCCCAATGTTGTTTTTCATCGACATATTGTAAAAATTCATTCACACGTTCATCAAAAGCACGAAAACTTTCATCATATTCCATATGCAATGTTTTAATCATCATCGTACCCACTCCTTTTATAAATTTCATTTTAAAGGTCAGTTATTTTCAATTCAAACTAAACGAATTTAATATTCTGCTTAAAGTTAGTGACAATTTAATTATGTGTATACACGATAAATACCCCTTATTTTACTTTACACACAATTTTAGTTTCATTCGTTTTGTACATTTTAATAAAATAAGCATGTTATAATGAATCAGATTAAAAAACACTTTAAAAGGACTCAACTATGTGCCAATCACTCGCGTTTATAAAATCAATTTTACAATTCCAGAACACAAGCGACTTAAAAAACGTAAAATACGAAACTTATAATTCTGAATACGAAAGTGCTTGTTTTCAAATTAATGACATAACATTCAGAAGTCGCCTCGCTAAAAAAACGCCTAACAAAAAAGGATATTTTGTTGTATTTTGGACTAAAGATGAAAATAATAAAAACCGACCATTCACTTATGAAGAGTGCCCAGACAAACTCATCGTATCTATTATCGACGACCGACATAAAGGTTTATTTATTTTTTCTAAATCTATACTAAAAGCACAAAAGTTATTACAAACCGAACATTCAAAAGGCAAAATGGCAATAAGAGTCTATCCTACATGGGAAACAGAGCTGAACCAAACAGCCAAAAAATCTCAAAAATGGCAAACAGATTATTTCATAGACCTTTCTCTTGAAACAGATCAACAGTTACTTAAGCAATTGTTGGAAAAATAATGAGAATCTTGTATATTTCCTTTTATTATAATCCTAAAAATTCAGAACTTGTTCTTAAATTTTAATAGTCATATCTTTTAATTGCCTCAAATTTTATAATTTTGTATATTAAGTATATAAGAAATTTTAAAAATAAACTTTAGAGGTGAATAACATGGCAGATGAAAGTAAATTCGATCAAGTAAAAGGAAATTTAAAAGAAACAGTGGGCAATGTTATGGATAACAAAGAATTAGAAAAAGAAGGCCAAGACGAAAAAAATGCAGGAAAAGCTAAAGAAATAACTGAAAATGCTAAAGACAAAGTGAACGATTTTATTGATAAATTCAAAAAATAAATGGCTTTAATTCACTTAGAGTTAGATATGAATTATAACAGTATCGGCAAAGTTTATTGCTTTGTCGATATTTTGTGATTTTAATGATCGATATAACAAATAAAAATTAAATATTGTCCCCTTTTTAGTTACAAATATACTTATGTATAGTACAATTGAACAAATCTTATTATTTCTATCCGATATATAGTTTATATACTAAAATGATGGGAATATATGTTGAGCACGGGCGATTAATACATTAATGCAAATTAAGGGGATATTTATGAAAATTATTAATTATGAAATTGGTTCGATTGATATTAGTTATACTGTCGAAACTATAAAAGGACATATCTTCACGCACGCATTACCAAAAGATACACCTTCTACAAACGTAGAACGTTACTTAACTTTAATATCAACGAATTTGGATAAACAAAAAGTATAATACTTATGAATCCATAGAGTTAAATATAGACTTGGTCAGATATTTTAAACTATTCAATATAATTGTTTAGTTTATTTTTTTTTGCAATTATAAAAATAGCAACTATTCATTAAAATAGGCACTGTGTTATCTAACTTATTAAGTTGTTCCTACCGTATTAAGTAGAACAATACCAAGCGTAATAAATATTATTGAAATAATACCAATCAAATTCAAAGATTCTTTAAATATGACTACAGATAATACTGTACTTAATACCAAACCTAATCCAGCCCAAATCGCATAACTTAGACTTAGTGGTAAATCCTTCATAACTTAACTAAAAAAGTAAAAACATATAATAAAAGAAATAATCGCGCCTATGCTAGGATATAATTTACTAAATCCCGCCGATAATTTCAGAGAAACGGTACCTGTAATCTCCGTTACAATTGTGATTAATAATATAAATAAGGCATAATACTCCTTTCAGAAAACAATCTTTTCATGAATTTTTTTCCATTTGAATATTATA
The DNA here is from genome assembly GCF_900097965.1 of Staphylococcus caeli. GTDB lineage: Bacteria > Bacillota > Bacilli > Staphylococcales > Staphylococcaceae > Staphylococcus > Staphylococcus caeli. Next base: position 15,298 of record NZ_FMPG01000012.1, on the reverse strand, counting down.
CCTCAAAATGAAGCAAAATTAAAAACCAAGAAACTATATTTACTCTAATTTTAAATATTGCATTGCTATTTGAATAAAATCTCTAAAATAGTTGTAATAGTCTCGTTTTCAATTACAATAAATACGCCTAAACCAATATAAATGATTGCCATAATCCAACGGTTATACGTTTCTATAACTTCGCCAACACCTGATACATTCGATAGATTTTGTGCTGTGAATACTAAGATAAATATTAAAATGACAAAAACAATGAGCGTCGTTATTAATTCTACTAAATTGAGTGTAACGAAATAAGGTACAAACAATCCAACGTTATCTGCACCACAGCTTGCTACTGTCACTAATGCTACAATACCTATGAGCTTAGTTAATCCTTTTTCATTTAATTCACGTTTAGCACGGGCCTCCCCTTCACAATCTCCTGAAACTGCTACTTTGATACCTAAATAAATTGGTATGAGTCCTAATAAACCTAACATCCATTTTTCAGGAACATAATGTAAGACGAATGCAAAAAATAGACTTACTAAAATTAATATAAGTGAACCTAAATATTGTCCAATATAGATATTTCGATATTCCTTTTTTGTAGATGCTTTGGCAAAAAATATTAATAAAATCACTAATAAATCTACGGCTGTTGCAGTATATAATATTGTAGCTGTAATTATTGTCTGAATCATATCGCACCTCTTCAAATAATAATATTGCATATATTATACATGAACTAAAGTTTAAGTACCGTAGTTTGTGTTAAACTTATATTTAATATTTAAAGTTGGAGGTTATGTTATGGCTACAAAAGGTACATTATATTGCTTTGCTGGTAAAATGGGTGCTGGTAAATCGACAAAAGCTAAAGCAATTGCAGAATCAAAAAATGCAATACTTTTATCCGAAGATGATATTTTATCCCAACTTTATCCAAATCAGATTCAATCGTTTGATGATTATTTAACTTTTTCTTCCCGCATGAAACCATTTGTCCATAGTCATGTACAACAATTACTTAAAATTGGCGTAGATGTGGTAATGGATTTTCCAGGAAACACAATCAATCAAAGACAATGGTTTTTAGATATTGTTTCAGAAATTCAAGCAGATCATCAACTCATTTATTTGAATATTGATGACGCAACATGCTTACAACAACTAAAAATTCGTAGCCAAACTAATCCCGAAAGAGCAGATTATGATACAGAAGCCACATTCAATTATGTAAGTAGTTTTTTTGAAGAACCACAAGCTTCTGAGGGACTAAACATTTTAGAAATTAAAGATTAAAACAAAAAACACTTTATTAAAGTTCTAGCAACTCAAATAAAGTGTTTCTTTATATCTTAGTAAACTATTAAAATTTCAAATGAATTAGTCACTTACTGCAAAGTAATTCCCTTGTCCATCTTGGAAATTAAATACACGTAATCCAGACATTTCTACAATATCATGTCCAGTTAACCCTTTTTCTTTTAATTTTTCATATAATGCATCAAAATCTTTTTCTTTAAACATTAATGATGGCGTACCAAGACTTACTTCTGGGCTGTATTTATTCATAAATTCTTTTTCAATAATTGATAATGACGTTTCTACTGATTCATTTGGTGCAACTTCTACCGCTTTAAAACCTTCTGCCATTTCTTCTTCAGAAATAACAACAAATCCCATTGTATCTTTCCAAAATTCAACAGCTTTAGCTTGATCATCTACATATAACATGACTTGATTTAATTTTTCCATTTTTATAAAACTCCCTTGTTTATGATATTTACATCATACCCAATTTATAAGGATATAGAAACATTAACCAAGATATCTTTTTATACAGTATCAATATAACCTATATATTTTTTCACCTCATTATACATATTAGAAGTATAATTCACATTACTTTGATGACTTACTTTAAGTGCAGTTTCATCAAATAGTTTTATCATAGTATATAATGAGTTAACAATTTCTTTTTTATTCAGATTAGGATATGACGAATGAATATAGTTATATTCATAAGAGTTTAAATGTTTAACTATATATTTATAATGCTTACCTAAATCAATGCTGCTTCCAGCTTCTAAATTGATTTTCCAAGACAATATAAGAAATAGCATTTCTCTTACTATATTTAAATGAGTCATTGAATATATCAATTCCTCTCTCCATAAACCTTTCATAACATTTGTTGAAATCCAATAAAACTCTGTGACACATTCATCGAAAACTTTTTGATACGGAATATCAAAATCAGAATTTTTATTTATATAAATATCTTGGGATGAAAACAAACTCTCTTTATCTAATAATACTTGTGTTATTTTTTCTTCCTGTAAGTATTGTTTTATATTGCTTTTTGAAATAATAGTTAAGTCAATTCTATTAAAGTCGTCGAACAACATTAAAATTGGGGATTTTTCTTTGGACGTATATTGATATAAATCTTCTAATGCCGGATATTGTGTTATGGTTCTTTTGCCAAATTGATTTATCCATTCCAAATTTGAAACTTGTATACCCATGTTTTCAACAATATATACAATATCAAAGTCTTGGTATTTATCCTTTTTAATTGTTTTATCAGCTCTAGAACCATTCAAACATACCGCTTTAATATTTTCATTATTTCTTGCTATTTCTATGATAGTACTTATTATTTCAGATTCTGACCTCATAATTGTCACTCCAATAAAATTTATCTAATATAAAATTAGGTTAGGTAGTCAAAATATTTCCACATAGATTATTAAATTGCTTTCTCTGTACCTTGATGAAACAATAACTTCCAATCATCTTCATAATACTTCCAAATTGAACTCCGATTTGTAACACTATTTTTAGTAATACTATACAGTGTATATGTACATAACTTACAATCATCAGATAGACTATACTCTAAAAATTCATGTATTTCATACTCATCTCCATCTAACTTAATATCACTTATATCTGTTTTATCATATACTTTGCCTGACTTACCGAACTCTTTAAAGTCAGGGTGTAAAACCTCTTTCACTTTACCTTTTTCTCTAGCATCTCTATTTAAATGAAGCCATTCATATTCAATCATTTAACACCCTCCGCTCTTAATATTTATTTAAATATCTTTGATACTTAGTTAAATATTATTCTAAAGTTTAGTAAAATACATTTATATAGCTAATTTAAGGAGTGATTTATATGCAAATAGAACAAAAACTTTTTGACTCTGCTAAAGCATTAATTAATAAAAGATACCCTCATGGTTGGGGTGGCGCTGCTGCAATGTATTCAAAGTCTGGAAACATTTATACTTCAGTAGCACCTGAAATAATAAATGCATCGAGTGCTCTATGTATAGAAACAGGTGCCATCTTAGAAGCACATAAACATCAAGATATTATTACACATACTATATGCGTCGTTAGAGATGATGAACATAGTAAGTTTAAAATACTGACACCTTGTGGTACTTGCCAAGAAAGACTATTATATTGGGGAAATCAAATCAAGGTAGCTGTAACTACTCAAAATAATCAACCACAGTATAAGTTACTAAATGAACTACAACCATTTCATTGGACTAATGCCTATGATGATATTGAATACAATGAATAAGTAAAAAAATTTTCACTTTATTTAAATTCAAGATTTACCTTAATATTTTAAATTTTTTCTATAACCATAAAACGTTCTGAAATTTTGTTTTTCATGAAATTTAGAGGATTGTTTTGTCGCTAATAAATCAATTCTTGTATGAGGATATTTTATATGTAAATCGTTTATCAATAACTTACCTATACCCTCACCTCTTTTCTGTTTTATTATTAATAATTCACAGACAAACAAAGTTACATAACCATCTGTTAAAGCTCTAATATAGCCTAAAACATTATCATTGTTATCAACTGCAACAATAGTGATAGAATTTTCTAATGCTTTCAAATAGTTTTCTTTTTCTGCTACAAGATTGTCCCATCCTTCTTGTTCATTTAATTCATTAATTTGATCCAAATAGTGTGAGTGGAAATTTGTTAATCTATATTCTATGATAATTCACATCCTTAGATTTAAAAGCTTGTTGTTCACAGAATATTCTAACATATTTAAATTTTATAATTTCCTCTTACCTCAAATTTTATTGTAATGATAAAGTTTGAGGTTTTTATTTTGCCATTATAGCCCAATTATTTTTTAGGTATAGTACAATTAACTTATAAAATTAATTTAATGGGATGTTCAAATGAAAAAGTTTTAATTTTATTATTATCAAGCTTCTTAGTATTAGCAGCATGTGGCAATAAAGAGGAAAGTCGTTTAGATGATAAAAATGATACTAAATCATCTGAGAAAAAAGATAAAAAGTCTAACGATGACAAGCAATCTAAAGATGATAAGAAAGACAAAAAATCTAAAGAAGACAAAAGCAACGGACAAAATTCAAACGAAAATGCAAGTACTGAACAACCTGTAAACACACAAGAACAACAAAGTACAGAGCAGCCTGTACAACCTCAAGAACCGCAAAGTACACAAGAACCAGTACAGTCTCAGGAACAACCTAGTACACAAGCTCCAGTACAATCACAAGAGCAACAAAATTCCCAATCTCAACAATCAAATGATGGTCACACCTATCATTATGATCCAGAATATGACAAATATGGTTATACTGGTGAAGTTGACGAAAATGGTGTGCCTGTTTTAGATCCAAATGAAAATTACAATCCTCATGGTGATGTAGTACCAGGTGAAGGATATAATAATTAGAGATTTATAACTTTAAAAGATAAAAGAATAGAAATTGGTACTTCTGATAAAATAGAAAATTAATATCTATAAAGCACGCAAATAATCTGCAAAATCACACCTATTATATAATTAACGCGCCAAAACTTAATTTGGGCGTTATTTTATAACTTAAATTAGATCACAATTATATTTAAATTACTTATAAAAGAAATTGCAGTAGAACATCAAACAAAAGCTCCCAACCACAATGGTTGAGAGTTTCATATTTATGGAGACGACGGAGTTGATATACCTTTTGTCTATGCAATTAAAAATCGCTATAAGTATTGTCATATTAACGTTTACGTTACCTTACTAATTCCGTATAAAATGTTAAAATTGTAAAAACAATATAAATTTGTTCTCTCTTATTTGCCAACTATTGCTTTATTTAACCGATTAACTCATCATAAGTCAGTGTATTATTCACACATTTATAAAATAGTTTTTCTTCATTTAATAACGTTAATTTATATAATTCATACAAAGTATAATCTATTTTAACTACAGAATCTCCAAATATGACAAACTTTGAACTCAATACCCCCATATTACTCATACTTTGCGTTTTTGATTCAAATGACTTTAAAAATCCTTTCGGTCTATCTTTCTCATCTATGTACTTTATTAAATCTACAATTGTTTTATTTGTTTTATATAATTTTTCCTGGTTTCTACTCAATTTTATGTTACAACTTGGTTTTACAATTTTATAAGTGCTTTTTAAAATTTGATTTAATTCATTTCCATTTTCTCTTTTTTGTAGAATTAAATTTAAATCATATGGTGAAATTGGAAACCTTCCTTTTTTATAATCAGATACTGACATTCCAACTAAATTGTTATTATTTATATAGTCTTCTATTATTTCACTCATAACTTCTTCTTTAGCTGATTTTATTAATTTATTTATTATCGTTAATTTATATTCTTGAATATACATAGATAATTTATTATATTCTTCTTCTTCAACCATTTTATAAGTATCTTCTTTAACTTTCAGTAATTCAAAGTACCTAGATTGTACAATTGTTTCTTTCATCATTTCATTACTCTTAATCATTTGATTTTTTTGTTTTTCTTGTACTTCCTTTGTTCCTTTTAATTCTTCTCTTGTCATCTCTAATTCTTTTCTAGTTAGTTGTAAATCTTTATTTTGAAGATATGATGTATAAATTAGCATAGTAAATGCAGCCAAAGAAACTACACTTTCATCAAGCAATGTTTCGCCATTTTTATATACATTATAAACTATACTACCTATTACTACTAAAACCAACGAGATAGTTATAAAACTAGAAAATGATTTTTCCTTTGCAAAATATTGCTTAATCTGAACTGATATTTTCATTTTTGCACCTACTTTTAAAATATTATATCTCAAATACTGTTACTAAGGCATATTAATTTATTAAAAAATTCAAAATCAATGAGCACTTTGATGAACTTTTATCAGTAAATGTCTAAAATCATAATCAGCGTTTATATTTTTTTATATCACTCAATCACAAACACTTATTTACATAATATTAAATTAAAGATAATGTTAATTGCTAACAAATCATATATTATTAATGGTTATATACCGTTTTAACTCTATAAGCAATTTCTAGGCAAATTATTCTATAATTTATTCACATAAGCACACATAATAATATCTCTATGTATTTAAATCACAGTAAAAAACTTACTATTTATGATATAACGTTGTTGTTTACGACTTCAACTTATTTATGTTCCAAGCAAAAAAAGTCATTAGTAATAATCGCATATTGGTATTTTCCAATTTTTAAAATTAGATTTTTAGTTTAATCTTTGAAGTACCTTAATATAGTTGTTAGTTGGCAATACTATGGCAACAAAAAACTCAACCGCAATGGTTGAGAGCTTAATATGTATGGAGACGACGGGAGTTCATTATACCGTTTATCTATATCTTTAATAACCTCTATAAACATTGTCATATCAACGTTTAAATTTGATTAGTACATCGGTATAAAATGTTAAAATTAAAAAACAGCATAAAATTGTGCACTTTGAACGTATTCATTCTCGTATACACGAGATTTCTTTAATTAGTAGTACTACCTTTTTATTATTATTATTGTATATCCTACTATTTTAAAGAGCAATTACAAATCTATAGTAAATTTACGTTCTGCACCATTTTTAATATCTAAATTATTTATAAGTACGTTCTCTTTTGTAATTGAATTCAGTATATTATCTAGCTTTTCATCAAGTACTTCTTTTACAAATACATATTCAGCAAATTTCACAGATTTATATGTATGTGCAAGGCTAATCCTTTTATCATTTTCTTCTTTGGTTAAAAACATAAAATTATCATCTGTATGTAATCCAGATTGCTCTATATCAACCATTAAAATATAATTAATTAATCTATTACATTCATTATACATTTCCAATAATTTTTCCTTCATTTTATTTGAACCATTATGCACTTCTCTATCTTCTAATAATTCTATTATTGGTTCAACATATCCAGTAATCGCATCTTTAATATCTATTAATGTATCATTATCTTTATCATATTCGTAATTTTCTTCTATTGATTTTTGGAATTTTGCTGCATGATCATATACTTTTATCAACTTTACGTTAACAATTAAGTCGATTTTTTTATATGTATTATCATCCTGTTCCTTCTTTTGTTTTTCGTAAAGTTTTCTAGCATTATCCCCTGCTATTTTAGCCCCAACATATGCACCACCAAATGTAGCGAATATTCCAAAAAAGTTAATAGCCACTGAATATCCTTCTAATTTGTTTTCGTGACCGATATTACTTAATATGTATCCGATTATAAGTATACAAAAAACTAAAACAATAAGTCCTTTTTTAAAATCTGGTCTATTCAGATAATTCCCACCTTTCAGAGGTAAATATAAAATTAAAACAGATGAATAATTTCTTAAATACATTAATCACTTATAAAGGAGGAAATATCTAAAAATTGTTTTGAGTTCTTAATACATGTTACCAAAGTATTATTACCACTTCTTTTCCAATCACCTAATACCATAACGTTAACATCTTTTAAATTACGGCCTTTTAAATTTAACTTTTTATAGCATTTATTAAAAACAGAACTATTAATGAAATTTATCTTGAAGTAAAATTTATTGTTATATTTAATTTTAAACATTTCATCTTTAGGATTAAATGGTAATATGCTATCTCCAATAACCACTTTAGTTCCTTCGTATATAAATTTTGTATACATGTTTTTAGTTCTACTATCTAAAAACATATATTTAATTTTAGTATCACCAAAATTATTTTCTTTATTATGACTTTTACAATAATAAAAAATATCTTTTAATGTGGACATTCTACGATGTGTAACATTATCATCCATATCATTTTTTTCACTTTTGCTTTTTTCACTTTTTCTGGATTCTGACTTACTTAAACTATTTAAGAAATCATTTATATTTTTATCTTTTGGGGGCAAAATCACTTGATTAGCGTATTTACTCTTTGCCCAACAGTATTTTATGTGGTCAAAATCATCATAACTTGCACTAAAATAATTTTCACCATTTGATTTTATATTCAAAGCTAATTTTGTTTCACAATTTTCATTAGGACAAAAATATTCTTTACTAATTCTATCTCTATCAGTTAATTCACGACCTCTCACAATTTCTTTTTGATTTTCATCATTGATTATATGCGCAAAGTTAACCAAAAAATCCCTCCTTTAAGTATTCTCTCTAACATTCGTTCTCTGATGATTCGAGAAATGAATAAGCGTATAACTTATTCGTTTGATTGCTCATATTCACTTTTTAAAATACTCATGTGAATATCCGTTTCATACTTCCCATTAATAAAAGTTCCTTCTCTCTCTTCACCTTCAATTTTAAACCCTACATTTTCATACGATTTAATAGCTCTTTTATTATAAGCAAGAACCTTTAAATAAATTCTGTGAAGATTTAATTCGGTAAAACCAAAGTTCAATACTGCATTTGAAACCTTTGTTCCAATTCCTTTATTCCAATTCTGAGAGTTAAATATACCTATCGCAAACTTCGCTTTGTTATTTTCATTGTCTATGGTTAATCTAACTTGTCCAATAAACTTTCCTTCATATTCAATAGCCCATTCATAAGGGGCTGCTTTTATCTCATGCACTAATAATCGTGCTTTATCTAATGACTTTTCTGTGTTTGGCTTCATATTAGAACCATACATTTCCAATAATTCTTTATTGAATGGAATTTTAAGATATTCTTTCACATCATCATCAATCGCATCTCTTAACTTTATATTTTCATTTACTAACATTATCTCCTTCATCTTCATCATCCTGTTCATAAAATTTCATATGTGGCTTTTCTTCTTTATAATAATTTAACCTATCTTGTAATGTACCTGTATGTAATTCTAATTTGTGGCCGTCTGGATCAGTGAAATATATTGATTGTTTATCTCTTATATCTCTATTACGTCCCTCTAATATATTCACGTTGTTATCTTTTAACCATTGATACCATTCATCAAATTCACTTTCCTCAATTGAAAATGCCGTATGTGTATATGAGTATTGAATTTCATTTCTAGGTATATCTTTTTCTTCATTTAGCGCTAACCATAAATCACCTACAGTAAAATACGCTGTTTTATCACTCTCTACTAAAATATTAGCTTTTAAAATGTCTTTATAGAAGGTAATAGATGTCTTAATATCTGATACAGAATACGTTACGTGGTTTATAGATTGAATCATGAAATAGTCACTCCTCGCTTACAATTTCTAACTTTATTCTATTTGGATCTTAAAAGTAAACAGCATAATGATTTTCACCACCAGCATATGGGTGTTTATCTTCGTACAAAATATTCATGCCATTATCTAATAAAATATTCATGCCATTATCTAATAAAATATTACTTATGTAGTCTACTCTATTTCTATTTGAAACACTGAAAGCTAGGTGATTTAATCCAATTCTTTTCCTATGGAAGCCATACTTTTTATACTCTTCTTCGACTTCTACAAAAACAATATAAGTTTTTCCTAATTTGAAACTAAAACCATTTTTCCAATCTTGGTAAAGTTTATAACCTAACTCAGGTAATAACCATTCATAAAATTCTCTAGTTTCATTAATATTTTGAACATATAATTCTATATGATGTATACTACTCTTCATTTTCTCACACATCGATTCATAAATTATTTAAAACACCTAATTCACTGAATATTCTAACATAAATAAACATATAAATTTTACTTTTCTTATACTTTAATAATAGATAATAAATATACAAAAAAACTCCCAACCGCAATGGTTGAGAGCTACATAGTGGAGACGGCGGGATTCGAACCCGCGTCCAGAGGTTCTGATACTAGCACTTCTACGTGCGTAGTCTATCATTGGAATTCGCATAATGGGAGGTGATAGACATCCGTCATTATGCTAGTTTGATTGTTCTCTTCTAGGCAGACTTCAAGCGGCAGTGCCTAGCGTATCCTACTAAAGGTTGAATCGCGTTAACAGCACATAGGAGATGCTGTTAGGCGATGCAGAGTGCTATTACGCAGCTACTGCGAAATTATTGTTTTCTTTGCCAGTTATTATAACTGTGTGTGTTGGTGACGGAGACAACCCTCCGACACGCTTAACTAGCTCATGGAACCCCTGTCGAATCCAAAAACGCCCCCTGAATAATATTAAATGTACTTTCTAGTCACTCTGACATCTCAGAGTTTTTTCAGAAAGCACATACAATATTACCAAAGATTGAGACCTTTGGCAATATATCCGCTTAGTAACGGGCTTTCATCTCTCTAGCTACATCACGTTGAACTGCTTTTTCTTTCAGTGCTTGACGTTTATCGTATTTTTTCTTACCGCGTGCCACGCCAAGTAAAACTTTGCAGTGTCCGTGTTTAAGATAGAGTTTCAAAGGAATGATTGAATAACCTACTTCACGTGTACGTTCGCCCAGTTTTGTGATTTCGCGTTTATGCAATAATAGCTTACGTGAACGTCGTGGATCATGGTTAAAGCGATTCCCTTCTTCATATGGTGCAATGTGCATGTTGTTTAGAAACATTTCGCCACGATTGACTTGTGCATAACTATCTTTAAGGTTTGCACTACCACGACGAATAGATTTAATTTCTGTCCCTTGCAACACAATGCCCGCTTCAATCGTATCTTCAATATTATAATCATGTCTCGCTTTACGATTTTCCGCTAATGTACCTGGTAATTTTTTCTTTGGCATTGAGTTTCACCTCTTTGTTGAGTTATTTTTTCTTCTTACGTGCTTTATTCTTCACGTTTTTATCTTTGTAAAATGGTTTATGTTTCGTGTTACCATTTTTATTTTTATCATTATGGCGTTTGTTCTTACCTTTACGTTGCTTCTGCTTCGTACGGCCGCCTTTGCCATTTCTATCATCTTTAGATTTGTCTGATGATTTACCACGTGTCTTAGCTTGAATCGTCTTACCACGTGATGGTCTTTGGCTGCGTTCATTTTTCGGTAATGGCATACCCACAATTTGGAAATCAATCATGCGTTCATCTACATCTACATTGATGACTTTAATTGTCACAGGGTCACCGATACGGAAAACTTTAGCTTGGCGTTCACCAATCATTGCCATTTGACGTTCATCAAAATGGTAGTAGTCATCTGTAAGGTTAGACACATGGACCATGCCTTCAATCGTATTTGGTAATTCGATAAACATACCAAAGTTTGCAACTGAACTAATAATACCTTCGAATTCTTCGCCAATATGTTGAACCATATATTCTGCTTTCTTCAATTCGTCTGTATCACGTTCTGCTTCAATCGCTCTACGCTCTCTTTGTGACGTATGTTCTGCGATTTCTGGCAACATGTCTTCCCATTTACGTTGTTCTTTTTTATCCATAGATTGTTCGACAATATATTTGCGAATCAAGCGATGCACAATAAGATCGGGATATCTACGAATTGGTGACGTGAAGTGTGTATAGTACTCTGCTGATAAACCAAAGTGTCCTAAGTTCACATCATCATAGCGTGCTTGTTGCATTGAACGTAACATCATCGTTGAGATGACCATTTGTTCTGGTTGTCCTTCAACTTCTTGTTGGATTTTTTGCAATGTAGAAGGATGAATATCTTCGCCTGTACCTTTAATCATTAATCCAAAATTCGTCACAAAATCAAAGAACTGACGTAAACGTTCTGATTTCGGTTGTTCATGGACACGATAGATAAATGGTACTTCTAAACGGTCAAAGTGTTCAGCAATTGTTTCATTGGCTGCTAACATGAATGACTCGATTAAACGTTCACCTTCGCCACGTTTTCTCATTTCAACATCAGTAGGAATACCTTCTTCGTTAACGAGTACTTTTGCTTCGTTAATGTCAAAGTCGATTTCACCACGACGTCTTCTCATATTGATGAGGCGTTGCGATAAATCCTGTGCTAAATCAAGCATTGGTGTAACTTCACTATATTGATTACGTGTTGCTGCATTTTGATCCGTAATGATTTCATTAACTTCATCGTAAGTCATACGATAATTAGAGTGAATAACACTATCAAAGATTTCATGTGATACGACATCACCACGCTCATCAATTTCCATCTGACAACTTAAAGTTAAGCGGTCCACGTGTGGATTTAATGAACAAATACCATTACTTAAACGGTGAGGAATCATTGGAATCACTCGATCGACGAGATACACACTTGTCGCACGGCTATACGCCTCTTTATCAAGCGCTGAGTCCTCTGTTACATAATAGCTCACATCTGCGATACTTACCGTTAATTGTGTGTGACCATTGCCTAATTTTTTAACGCTAATCGCATCATCTAAGTCTTTGGCATCTGCACCATCAATCGTAATCGTTAATTCATCACGTAAATCGCGACGTCCTTTGATTTGGGATGGCTCAATTGTTTCCGGTACTGCCTCTGCTGCTGAGAGTACATTATCTGGAAATTCGATTTCGATACCATGTTGATAGATGATAGATAGAATATCTACACCTGGATCATTCTTATGACCTAAAATCGCTGACACGATACCTTCTGGGTTATCTGTACCATCTGCGTATTTTGTAATTTGTACGAGCACTTTATGTCCATCAACAGCACCAAGATTCTGACCTTTTGGAATAAAAATATCCTGCATAATACGCTTGTCATCTGGCAATACAAATCCGAAGTGACGCGCTTCACTATAAGTTCCTACAACTTGTGTAACGGAATGTGTTTCAATCGTCTTAACTTCGCCTTCTAATTTACCTTTGTGTTCACCTTTAGACTGATGGACTTCTACAAGGACAGTATCGCCATCCATCGCTCTATTAATTTTTGTTGGTGGGATAAAGATATCATCCATATCCTCTTCTTCTGGACGTAAGAATGCAAATCCCTTTTTATTCTGACTCAGTTTTCCTTTGATTAACTTCGATTGTTTGGACTGCTTCGTACCTTTACGTTGATATCTGTCTGTCTTAGTACGCTCAATCAAACCTGATTGTTCAAGTTCGACAAGCACCTTTATTAAATCTCTAAATGAGTCGGCACTATTTAAACCTAATGCATCTTGAAAATCAGATACTGACATTGGTTCATAATCTGGTTGTTTTATAATTTCTTCAATGGATTGTTTTAAATTCATTATGCCCCTCCTTTCTATTTTTAAATACTTTACTTTTTAGTGAGACCAATCTAATGATTCTAAGAAATTGTATATATCTTCGAATACAGCTTCTTTTTCTTTATCAATTGTAATGACATGTCCCGAATTGGCATACCATTTAATATCTTTATCATCAGATTCGCTCTCATTGTATATAACGTTTGCAGAATCTGTATTAATCATTTGGTCTTGCTCTGCTTGAATAACCAATAATGGATCCATGACTTCATCAATATGTTCTCTGACATCTTGAATTTGTCCTTGTAACTCTTTTAATGTGTCTGTGGGTTTGAAATTGTCCATCTCTTTATCAATGGTTGCTTGATCTTTACCTTCATATTTTTTAAAATTACGCGCATATTCGAGCACACCATCAAACATTGCGCCTTCTGTCTTGATATACATTGGCGAGCACATTGTTACAATACCCTTTACATCTCTAGTTAAGCTTAATTTTAATGCATAACAACCACCTAAGGATAAACCGGCAACGACAATTTCATCATAGCCCTTTTCAACTAGGAAATCATAGCCATCTAGTGCATCTTTAAACCATACAAATGGACTAGATTGGAGTATTTCTTCGGGTGGTGCCGCATGTCCTTCATATTGTGGCGCATAAGATGTGTAGCCTTTTTTCTGTAAAAAGCGACCAAGTTGCCTAACATCTGAAGAATTCCCCGTAAAACCGTGTAACAATAACACTGCTCTATTACCTTCTTCAAAAAAGAAAGGCTCTGGAAGTTTAATCTGCATTATGTTTCATTCCTTTCGCATACATTGTCCTCTATATAAGTCGTTTCAAATATATTTTAATAACGATTAAGGTCTATATTACTATTATAAATAAAAAAGCCCGACTTTAACATTGTCGGACCTTATAAACCAAAATAACTAATGCCTAGCATTAACACAAAGAAAATGATAGCCAATATAATTGTTAGTCTATGCAAGAATAAATCAATACCGCGTTGCTTTTGCTTACCAAATAACTGTTCGGCACCACCGCTAATTGCGCCTGATAGTCCATTACTTTTACCTTCTTGGAGTAACACCACAGTTACTAATGCAATACAATCTAAAATCAATAGTACTATTATTAATGTATGCATGAAATTTGTCCTCCATTCATTATATACGAAACGCATTATATCATAGGTTCGTCGTCTTTAGCAAACTTCTATCGATTGAACGTGCTTTTACGTTTTAGTGAAACAATTAACATGTATACAGCTAATATGAATGACATCACTAAAACGACTGTCAATGGAACTAAATTTATTCCTGATTTCACATCTAACACTGCATTAAATACTGCGCCGATATTGATTAAGTTATATAAAATTTGTGATGCGAATACTGCAAACATAAACCACCATAGGTATGTATGACGGTTCCATATAGCTAATACACCCGCAAGATTGGCTAGGAGATACATAATGCCTGTAAATTGGAAACTGCTCTTAATTGTACCAACAGCGTTCTCAGATGCTTGTTGCCCACTGTTCATCAGCATTTGTTTAATGACACTGTCATCTAATACTAAGAAAAGATGTATCGCTGAAAGAATCACAATAATGACTGAACTATATGCAATTAAATGTGCTGTCTTTATTTCTCTAGATTTAGGTTTTGCTTCCATCATTGGTTAAAGCTCCTTCTATAATTTGCATCTTTAATTATATCAGTTTCATAGTAAAAGATGAACAATTAAGGCTCTTTGTCAATAACGGTTGGTCTATAAAAAATGAATATATTTGATGCATCAAGCAACTTTTGAATGTTGCTTGATGTGTTTTTTATGTTCAGAGACAAATAATCTAGAAATTATAAGTA
>NZ_FMPG01000007.1 GCF_900097965.1 Staphylococcus caeli | reverse complement strand
GTTTTATTATAAGTATACGGCACAGATATCTCTCCTTAATTATGGTTTCGTCGCTTATAATTATAGAGATATTTGTGCTTTTTTTGTATTCAAACATAAAAAAAACGATTGATGATTTTACTCACCAACCGTTAAAAGTGTACAGCCTTTTATTAAAATAACAATAAAGTGATTAGAAAATGATTTTATGAAATTACTCTTTAAAAGACCATTACTTTTTAACGTGAATTGATGTTGAATTGTAAAGTGAATTTAGTGTGATTTCCTTTATAATAATGCTTATAAAGGAGTGCAATGTTAATGAATGACAAACACTATTTAAGACTTCGATTTTCAGGACTTTCTACAACACAAATTTATCAACTACTCAATTTTGCTCCCACCTTTATGTTGGCCAATGAATTAGAACAACGCTCTATACTTCAACAATTTTTAACTACTTTAAAATCTAAAAACAAAGAGAACATTTACCAATTATTTGAAAAATTTGATTTGGTGCAATTGCAGCAACAATTGCAAGCGTGGCATATCAATTATATAACTATAGACCAACATACTTATCCTCCATTATTACGAGAAATTCATAATCCTCCCTTTATACTATTTTACAGAGGGAATTTAAATGTAATAAAATCACCTCAAACACTTGCTATTATTGGCTCAAGAAAAGCTACCGATTACACTTGGCATACACTTCAACAATTTTTTCCTTCATTTAAAAAGCATAATCTAACAATCGTATCAGGTTTAGCATATGGTGCTGATAAAATGGCACATCAATTTGCTTTATTTTATAAAATGCCGACAATTGCTGTTTTAGGATTTGGGCATTTAAATCATTACCCACAATCTACGCAGAACGTAAGAAATAAAATTGAGGCAACGGGTATTGTAATTAGTGAATACATCCCAAATGCAAAGCCATATAAATATCATTTTCCTGAGCGTAATCGAATTATAAGTGGTTTATCTAGAGGGGTGTTTATAACAGAAGCAACAGAAAAAAGTGGTACATGTATTACGACGAATTGTGCACTTGAACAAAATAGAGAAGTTTATGTTTTACCTGGACCAATTTTTAATAAAATGACTGAAGGGAATTTACGTAGCGCACAGGAAGGAGCCAAAATTATTAGATCAGTCGAAGATATATTAGAAGATTATATTTAGTGCATTCATTAATAATAATATTTAATAAAATGCGAAAGAGTGAAAAATTTAGTTGTTAAAACTGTGCAGAAACTGTCAATATTTATAAATATTATGTGATAAGCGGCTTCAAATTAATTCGACTTAAAATTAAAAACATTGACAAAAACAAAATACACCGTTTATCATTTATCTTTGTAATTAGAAAATGCAAGGGGGTAACTACTTTGGCAGAGAATTTAGTCATAGTTGAATCGCCTGCAAAAGCAAAAACCATTGAAAAATATTTAGGGAAAAAATACAAAGTCGTAGCATCTATGGGGCACGTTAGAGATTTGCCTCGTAGTCAAATGGGCGTAGATGCTGAGAATGATTATGAACCCAAATATATTACGATACGTGGTAAAGGGCCAGTTGTTAAAGAGTTAAAAAAACATGCTAAGAAAGCAAAAAAAATATTCTTAGCGAGTGACCCTGACCGTGAAGGTGAAGCGATTGCTTGGCATTTAGCAAATATATTAGATTTAGAAGACTCAAATGAAAATAGAGTAGTATTCAATGAAATAACAAAAGATGCTGTAAAAGATAGCTTTAAACATCCACGCGGTATTGAAATGGAACTAGTTGACGCGCAACAAGCACGACGTATTCTCGATCGTCTTGTTGGTTACAATATTTCACCAGTACTTTGGAAAAAAGTTAAAAAAGGTCTTTCTGCAGGTCGTGTGCAATCCGTTGCATTAAGATTAGTCATTGATCGTGAAAATGAGATTAGAAACTTTAAACCTGAAGAATATTGGAAAATAGAAGGTGAGTTTAGATATAAAAAATCAAAATTCACAGCTAAATTTTTACATTTAAAAGATAAACCATTTAAACTTACTGAAAAAGCAGATGTTGAAAAAGTGACTACGCAATTGGATGGCGATCAATTTGAAGTTACTAAAGTGACGAAAAAGGAAAAGACTCGTTATCCTGCTAATCCTTTTACAACATCAACATTACAACAAGAAGCAGCAAGAAAATTGAATTTTAAAGCACGTAAAACAATGATGTTGGCTCAGCAACTGTATGAAGGTATTGACTTGAAAAGACAGGGGACTGTAGGTTTAATCACATATATGCGTACAGACTCAACTAGAATTTCTGAGCAAGCGAAATCTGAGGCTCAAAACTATATCGAAGAAACATATGGTAAAAATTATACTTCGAAGCGTAAAGCAAAAGGTCAAGGGGATCAAGATGCCCATGAAGCAATCAGACCATCAAGTACATTACGTACACCGAGTGATATGAAACCATATCTAACGCGTGATCAACATAGATTGTATAAATTAATATGGGAAAGATTTGTAGCAAGTCAAATGGCGCCAGCGATTTTGGACACAGTAGCAATGGATTTAACTCAAAATGACATAAAATTCCGTGCTAATGGCCAAACAATTAAATTTAAAGGATTTATGACTTTATATGTTGAAACAAAAGATGATAGTGAAGACGGTAAGGATAATAAATTACCTAATATTAATGAAGGCGAAATGGTAACTGCTACTAAAATTGAACCTTCGCAACACTTTACTCAGCCACCACCACGTTATACTGAAGCACGACTGGTAAAAACAATGGAAGAGCTGAAAATTGGTCGGCCATCAACATATGCACCAACTATTGATACAATCCAGAAACGAAATTATGTTAAGAATGAAAGTAAACGATTTGTACCTACTGAATTAGGCGAAATTGTGCATGAGCAGGTAAAAGATTACTTCCCTGAAATTATTGATGTCGATTTTACTGTAAACATGGAAACATTGTTGGATAAAGTTGCTGATGGAGAAATTGGATGGAAAAAAGTAATCTCTGATTTTTATAGCAGTTTTAAACAAGATGTTGAACGTGCTGAGGAAGAAATGGAAAAAATCGAAATTAAAGACGAACCGGCCGGAGAGGACTGCGAGTTATGTGGTTCACCAATGGTTATTAAAATGGGACGTTATGGTAAATTTATGGCTTGTTCTAATTTCCCAGATTGTCGAAATACTAAAGCAATTGTTAAAACAATTGGCGTTACTTGTCCTAAATGTAAAGAGGGCGATGTAGTAGAGCGTAAATCTAAGAAAAATCGCATATTCTATGGTTGTTCAAAATACCCAGAATGTGATTTTGTTAGTTGGGATAAACCAATAGGTCGTGCATGTCCTAAATGTGAAGACTACCTAGTTGAGAAAAAACAAGGTCGTAAGAGCCAGGTAGTATGTTCAAATTGTGATTATAAAGAAGCAGAACAGAAATAAGCAAGTAACTTTAAACTGAGATTTAAATGATTAACAATTACGTTAGTAATAAATAAGCGCAACTTATGACACATATTTATAATAAAATTGTATTTATAATTATGATACGATGTCTAAGTTGCGTTTTTGTATAGGAGGAAATAATATGGCTCAAGTTGTAAATGTAGTTGGGGCTGGGTTAGCAGGTTCTGAAGCGGCATATCAATTGGCACAAAGAGGAATAAAAGTGAATTTAATTGAAATGAGGCCTGTAAAACAAACGCCAGCGCACCATACAGATAAATTTGCAGAACTTGTATGTTCAAATTCATTAAGAGGTAATGCGTTAACAAACGCAGTCGGTGTTTTAAAAGAAGAGATGAGACGATTAGATTCATTAATCATACGTGCGGCTGATAAAGCACGCGTACCTGCAGGTGGTGCGTTAGCTGTAGATCGCCATGATTTTGCCGGTTATATCACTGATACACTTAAAAATCACCCCAATGTCACAGTGTTAAATGAAGAAATCCATTCAATACCAGAAGGCTATACCATTATCGCAACTGGTCCGTTAACGACAGATAACCTTGCGAATGAGATAGTCGAAGCTACTGGTAAAGATCAATTGTATTTTTATGATGCAGCTGCACCAATTGTAGAAAAAGATAGTATCGATATGAATAAAGTATATTTAAAATCACGTTACGATAAAGGTGAAGCAGCCTATTTAAATTGTCCAATGACAGAAGAGGAATTTAATACTTTTTATGATGCATTGATGGAAGCAGAAGTAGCACCTGTCAATGAATTTGAAAAAGAAAAATACTTTGAAGGGTGTATGCCATTTGAAGTTATGGCTGAACGTGGTAGAAAAACATTGTTATTCGGACCTATGAAACCTGTAGGGTTAGAAGATCCTAAGACTGGTAAAAGACCATATGCAGTTGTACAGTTACGTCAAGACGATGCTGCTGGTACACTGTATAACATTGTTGGGTTTCAAACACATTTAAAATGGGGCGCACAAAAAGATGTTATTCGTCTTATTCCAGGTTTAGAAAATGTAGAAATCGTAAGATATGGTGTGATGCATAGAAATACTTTTATCAACTCACCGGATGTTTTATCTGAAACATATGAACTAAAAGGTAGAGAGACATTATACTTTGCAGGTCAAATGACGGGTGTTGAGGGATATGTTGAAAGTGCAGCAAGTGGTTTAGTTGCAGGTATCAATGTTGCACATAAAGTGTTAAATAAGGGTGAAGTTATTTTCCCACGAGAAACAATGATTGGAAGTATGGCATATTATATTTCGCATGCTAAAAATGAGAAGAATTTCCAACCAATGAATGCCAACTTTGGTTTATTACCAACATTGGAAAATAGAATTAAAGATAAAAAAGAGCGTTATGAAACATTAGCAAATCGTGCACTAACATATTTAGGTAATTATAAACAGACATTGTAAAATTGTATTCGATGGCAATACTTTCCGAAAATTTCGAAAGTTCGCCTTAATTTAATAGATATTTTTCGCAGTCCCCTCTATCAATATGCTACAATTCATATTGATGGAGGGGTTTTTATTGGAAAAAATCCAAGAGGCTTATTTGTTTATGTTGAAAGTAGAACGACAGTTTTCAGAGCATACCTTGAAGTCGTATCATGATGATTTAGCACAATTCAATACTTTTTTGGCACAAGAACATTTATCATTGGAAGGTTTTGAATATAAAGATGCTAGAAACTACCTAAGTTATCTATATTCAAAAAACTTGAAAAGAACATCAGTATCCCGTAAAATTTCAACGCTAAGAAGTTTTTATGAGTATTGGATGACGCAAGATGAAAGTGTTATTAATCCTTTTATACAACTCGTACATCCAAAAAAAGAACATTACTTACCTCACTTTTTTTACGAAGAAGAAATGGAAGCTTTATTCAATACAGTTGAAAATGATTTGAAAAAAGGGTTGAGAGATAGAGTGATTTTGGAATTACTTTATGCTACTGGTATAAGAGTGTCCGAATTAGTTCATATAAAAACATTAGATATTGATATGAATGCTCCAGGTGTAAAAGTGCTGGGGAAAGGTGGCAAAGAACGTTTCATTCCTTTTGGAGAATTTTGTAAACAAAGTATTGAAAGGTATGTGACGACTTTTAAGCCTAAATTGAATGCTAACCATGAATTTTTATTGGTTAATATGAAAGGTGAACCTATTACTGAACGTGGAATACGTTATGTATTAAATGATGTTGTTAAACGTACAGCTGGTGTCACGGAAATCCACCCACATAAATTAAGGCATACGTTTGCAACACATATGCTAAATCAAGGTGCAGATTTAAGAACTGTGCAATCTTTATTAGGTCATGTTAATTTATCTACAACTGGTCGCTATACACATGTAACAAATGAGCAATTAA
This sequence comes from Staphylococcus caeli, assembly GCF_900097965.1. Lineage (GTDB taxonomy): Bacteria > Bacillota > Bacilli > Staphylococcales > Staphylococcaceae > Staphylococcus > Staphylococcus caeli. The sequence continues at coordinate 92,274 of NZ_FMPG01000007.1, read as the reverse complement.
GAAAAGTATATTTAAATGCACATCCACGTGCAAAAAAGGAGAATTGATTAATGAGTACATCTATTCATGCAACAACAATTTTTGCAGTACAACATAATGGCCACGCAGCGATGGCGGGTGATGGACAAGTAACTTTAGGTGAACAAGTCATCATGAAACAAACTGCAAGAAAAGTGAGACGATTATATAATGACAAAGTCTTAGCTGGATTTGCAGGGAGTGTGGCAGATGCATTTACTTTATTTGAAAAATTCGAAACTAAGCTACAGCAATTTGGTGGAAATTTAGAGCGTGCTGCAGTGGAGTTAGCACAAGAATGGCGTGGCGACAAACAACTAAGGCAATTAGAAGCCATGCTAATTGTTATGGATGAATCGTCTTTACTAGTAGTAAGCGGTACAGGTGAAGTTATTGCCCCAGATGACAATCTTATTGCTATTGGTTCAGGTGGAAATTATGCTTTAAGCGCAGGTAGAGCGTTAAAGCGTAACGCAACGCATTTATCAGCCAGTGAAATGGCATACGAAAGTTTAAAAGTAGCTTCCGATATATGTGTATTTACAAATGATCAAATCATCGTTGAAAAGTTATAGTGAAAATTATAAAATGAGGCAGGTTACTATGTGTCATCCTATTTGATTGAGGACCGCTAAATTATATGAACTATTCACTGAAAAATAAAATTAAGATGAAAATTTTAAGAATTCAAAATAATGGAGGTATAGCAACGCATGGAGACAAATGGTATAAAGCTTACGCCTAAAGATATTGTTTCGAAATTGAATGAGTATATCGTCGGTCAAGATGATGCTAAAAGAAAAGTTGCGATTGCATTAAGAAATCGTTATAGAAGAAGTTTATTAACTGATGAAGAGAAACAAGAAATTGCACCTAAAAATATATTAATGATTGGACCAACAGGTGTAGGTAAAACAGAAATTGCGAGACGTATGGCGAAAGTTGTCGGTGCACCTTTTATAAAAGTTGAAGCTACCAAATTTACTGAAGTAGGTTATGTAGGTCGTGACGTAGAAAGTATGGTCAGAGATCTTGTAGATGTTGCGGTAAGGCTTGTAAAAGAACAGAAAAAAGCGCTTGTTAAAGATGAAGCAGAAGCTAAAGCTAATGAAAAATTAGTAAAACTACTTGTGCCTAGCATGAAGAAAAAAGCAAATAATAATAGCAATACGAATAATCCGCTTGAATCACTTTTTGGAGGTGCGATTCCTAATTTTGGTCAAAACAATGAAGAGGAAGATGAAGCGCCAACTGAAGAAGTGAAAACAAAACGTTCTGAAATTAAACAACAATTATTAAATGGCGCACTTGAAGAAGAAAAAGTGAGATTAAAAGTTGAACAAGACCCTGCTGCAATGGGAATGTTAGGTACAAATCAAAACCAACAGATGCAAGATATGATGAATCAACTTATGCCGAAGAAAAAAGTTGAACGAGAATTGCCGGTTAAAACAGCTCGCAAAATATTAACAGATGAATATGCGGATGAATTAATTGATCAAGAGACAGCAAATCAAGAAGCAATTGAACTTGCAGAGCAAATGGGTATTATTTTTATTGATGAAATAGATAAAGTTGCAACTAACAATCAAAACTCTGGTCAAGATGTTTCACGACAAGGTGTTCAAAGAGATATCTTACCAATTCTAGAAGGTAGCATGGTCCAAACAAAGTATGGTACTGTTAATACTGAACATATGCTGTTTATTGGTGCGGGTGCATTTCACGTATCTAAACCAAGTGATTTAATTCCTGAATTACAAGGGCGTTTCCCAATTCGTGTAGAATTGGAGAGTCTTTCAGTGGAAGATTTTGTTCGCATTTTAACTGAGCCTAAGTTATCACTTATCAAGCAATACGAGGCGTTACTTGATACAGAACATGTCACAGTCAATTTCACTGATGAATCAATTAAGCGATTAGCAGAAATTGCTTTCAAAGTAAACCAAGATACAGATGACATTGGTGCACGAAGACTGCATACTATACTAGAAAAAATGCTGGAAGATTTATCATTTGAAGCACCTAATATGCCTAATGCGGTTGTAGATATTACACCACAGTATGTTGATGATAAGTTGAAGTCAATTTCAATAAATAAAGATTTAAGTGCATTTATTTTATAATATAAATATAAAGGAGCAGAAATATGAGCTTATTATCGAAAACGAGAGAATTAAATACACTTTTGCAAAAACATAAAGGTATTGCTGTAGATTTTAAAGATGTTGCACAAACAATCAGTAATGTAACAGTTACAAATGTATTTATCGTATCTAGAAAAGGGAAAATTTTAGGTTCTAATTTGAATGAATTATTGAAAAATGAACGTATTATTCAAATGCTTGAAAATAGACATATTCCTGTAGCGTATACGGATCAATTAATGGATGTTAGAGAAACACAATCTAATATCGATATTGATAATGTACTTACAGTATTCCCGCCTGAGAACAAAGATTTATTTAAAGACAGTAGAACGACAATTTTTCCTATTTTAGGTGGCGGTGAAAGATTAGGTACTTTGGTACTGGGCCGTGTGACTGAAGATTTTTCAGAAAATGATTTAGTTCTTGGTGAATATGCAGCAACAGTCATTGGTATGGAAATATTACGTGAAAAACATAATGAAGTTGAGCAAGAAGCAAGAGACAAAGCAGCGATAAGTATGGCAATTAATTCATTATCTTACTCTGAAAGCGAAGCAATCGAACACATTTTTGAAGAATTAGGTGGGAAAGAAGGCTTATTAATCGCATCTAAAGTAGCTGATAGAGTTGGTATTACGCGTTCTGTTATCGTAAACGCTTTACGTAAACTTGAAAGTGCTGGTGTAATCGAATCACGTTCACTTGGTATGAAAGGTACTTTTATTAAAGTTAAAAAAGAAAAATTCTTAGATGAATTAGAAAGAATTAAATAAGAGACGGATGAATTTCATATACAGTTAAAAGTTGAACCTAGGATACGCCTGTATCTTGGGCTTAATCTCTGAAAAATATCAAAAATCAACTCAGTTACAAATGTGTTTATTTTCACTTTAAATACTTTCATATAGTAATCTCTATAAGACAAAATAAATGTATAAATTACTGATTTGAAAGTGTTGATTTCTAACTACAAATATGATATATTTATTGTCGGCTATGAAGCCAATACACACATAAAAAGTGAAAGTATAAAGGGTGCGACATTTAATTGTCGTGTTTATATGAGCTTTTTATGGAGGTAATAAACCAATAGGAGGATTTTTATTATGGCAGTAATTTCAATGAAACAATTGCTAGAAGCAGGTGTTCACTTCGGTCACCAAACACGCCGTTGGAACCCAAAAATGAAGAGATATATTTTCACTGAAAGAAACGGTATCTATATTATCGATTTACAAAAAACAGTGAAAAAAGTAGAAGAAGCATATAACTTCATCAAACAAGTATCAGAAGATGGCGGAAAAGTTTTATTCGTTGGTACTAAAAAACAAGCACAAGAATCAGTTAAAGCTGAAGCAGAACGTGCTGGTCAATTCTACGTAAACCAAAGATGGTTAGGTGGAATTTTAACTAACTATAAAACAATTTCTAAACGTATCAAACGTATTTCTGAAATTGAAAAAATGGAAGAAGATGGCTTATTCGAAGTATTACCTAAAAAAGAAGTTGTAGAACTTAAAAAAGAATATGACCGTTTAATTAAATTCTTAGGCGGAATTCGTGATATGAAATCTATGCCTCAAGCATTATTTGTTGTTGATCCTCGTAAAGAGCGCAACGCAATTGCTGAAGCACGTAAATTACACATCCCAATCGTAGGTATTGTAGATACAAACTGCGACCCAGATGAAATTGATTACGTTATCCCTGCAAACGATGATGCTATCCGTGCCGTTAAATTATTAACTGGTAAAATGGCAGATGCAATCTTAGAAGGTCAACAAGGTGTATCAAATGAAGAAGTAGCAGCTGAACAAAACATTGATTTAAACGAATCAAAAGAAGCTACTGAAGCAGAAACAACTGAAGAAAACACTTCTGTTGAATCAAACTAAGAATAATGTAAAATGGGTGATAAGATATTTAAGCTTATCACCTTTTTTTAAAATAAATATAATAAAATTCATTAAATAATGGAGGAATTTGAAATGGCAATTTCAGCTAAACTTGTAAAAGAATTACGTGAAAAAACTGGCGCTGGTATGATGGATTGTAAAAAAGCGTTAACAGAAACTGATGGTGACATCGACAAAGCAATTGATTTCTTACGTGAAAAAGGTATCGCTAAAGCTGCTAAAAAATCTGACCGTATTGCGGCAGAAGGTTTAGTACATGTTGAAGAAAGAGGCAACGAAGCAGCAATTGTAGAAATCAATTCTGAAACTGACTTCGTAGCACGTAACGAAGGTTTCCAACAATTAGTGAAAGAAATTGCTATTCAAGTATTAGACACTAAAGTAGACACAGTTGAAGCGTTATTGGAAACTAACTTACCAGATGGTAAAACAGTGGATCAACGCGTAAAAGAAGCAATTTCAACAATTGGAGAAAAATTAAGCATTCGTCGTTTTGCTATCAGAACTAAAACTGACAATGATGCGTTCGGTGCTTACTTACACATGGGCGGTCGTATCGGTGTATTAACTGTCGTTGAAGGTTCAACTGATGGTGAAGCAGCTAAAGATGTAGCAATGCACATTGCAGCGATTAACCCTAAATATGTTTCTTCTGAACAAGTAAGCGAAGAAGAAATTGCACATGAAAGAGAAGTATTAAAACAACAAGCACTTAATGAAGGTAAACCAGAAAACATCGTAGAAAAGATGGTAGAAGGTCGTTTACGTAAATATTTACAAGAAATTTGTGCAGTTGACCAAAACTTTGTAAAAGATCCTGATCAAACAGTTGAAGCTTTCTTAAAATCTAAAGGTGGTAAACTAGTTGACTTCGTACGTTATGAAGTAGGCGAAGGTATGGAAAAACGTGAAGAAAACTTTGCTGACGAAGTTAAAGGACAAATGAAATAATTTTTCATAGTTTAGACAAGTAAGAAGACACCTTTTGTGCTCCGTATGAAAGATTCACTTTTGTATTGGAAGACCTATTGTGTCTTCTTTACTTGTATAATTCACATATTTTTACAATAGAGAGGATAAGACAATGGCTCAAACTTCTAAATACGAACGTGTTGTATTAAAATTAAGTGGCGAAGCACTCGCAGGTGAAGATGGATTTGGAATCAACCCAATTATAATAAAAAGTGTTGCAGAACAAGTTGCTGAAGTAGCAAAAATGGATTGCGAAATTGCTGTTATTGTTGGTGGAGGTAACATTTGGAGAGGTAAAACAGGTAGTGACTTAGGTATGGATCGTGGTACTGCAGACTATATGGGTATGCTTGCTACGGTTATGAATGCTTTGGCATTACAAGATAGCCTTGAACAATTAGAATGCGATACACGTGTTTTAACTTCAATAGAAATGAAACAAGTAGCAGAACCTTACATTCGCCGTCGTGCAATTAGACATTTAGAAAAAAAACGTGTTGTTATTTTTGCAGCTGGTATAGGTAACCCTTACTTCTCTACAGATACTACTGCAGCTTTACGTGCTGCTGAGGTAGAAGCCGATGTCATTCTAATGGGTAAAAATAATGTTGATGGTGTTTATTCAGCAGATCCTAAAGTCGATTCTAATGCGATTAAATATGAACACTTAACGCATATTCAAATGTTGCAAGAAGGTTTACAAGTCATGGATTCAACAGCTTCATCATTCTGTATGGATAATAATATCCCATTGAATGTCTTCTCTATAACAGAAGAAGGAAATATTAAACGTGCTGTTATGGGAGAAAAAATAGGAACATTAATTACAAAATAATTAGAGGTGTATGACTATGAGTGACATTATTAATGTAACAAAATCAAAAATGCAAAAATCTATAGATAACCTTTCAAGAGAATTAGCTAACATCAGTGCTGGTAGAGCAAACTCTAACTTACTGAATGGTGTTAATGTTGATTATTATGGTGCACCAACACCAGTTCAACAACTTGCAAGTATCAATGTACCAGAAGCACGTTTACTAGTTATTTCTCCATATGATAAAACATCACTTGGAAATATTGAAAAAGCTATCAATGCTGCGAACTTAGGTGTTAATCCTTCAAGTGATGGCGAAGTTATTCGTATTAGTGTTCCTGCTTTGACTGAAGAACGTCGTAAAGAGCTAGTTAAAGAAGTTAAAAAAACAGGTGAAGATGCGAAAGTTGCAGTTAGAAATGTACGTCGTGACACAAACGATGAACTTAAAAAACAACAAAAAAATGGCGACATCACTGAAGATGACTTAAGATCTCAAACAGATGATGTACAAAAATTAACTGACGATTCAATTAAAGAAATTGATAAATTGTTAGAAGAAAAAGAACAAGATATAATGTCAGTATAATCATGGTAATAATGATAAGCTTCAATATAGTGACTTCGAAAGCGCTAAACTATATATTGTCCTAAAAGAAGCTCATCATATTTTATCTGAACTGTATCAAATCAGACTTTGGTACAGTTTTTTTATTTGTTTATTCAATGCATCTATCTATTATGATAAAATGGTAGATAATTGCATCTAGAACCAATTATAATAAACATAGATGATCACGCTCGGAGGAAATACCATGTTTAAAAAGTTAATGAAGAAGAAAAAAAATCTACCAACCATATCCAACTTCGAATTGGAATTACATAACATACCTGAACATGTGGCTATCATTATGGACGGTAATGGTCGTTGGGCTAAACAAAGAAAACTGCCTAGAATTAAAGGTCACTATCAAGGTATGCAAACCGTAAAAAAAATCACTAAAGTTGCCAGTGATTTAGGAATAAAATATTTAACATTATATGCATTTTCTACAGAAAATTGGACGCGACCTGAAAGTGAAGTCAATTATATCATGAACTTACCAGTTAACTTTTTAAAAACATTTCTACCAGAGTTGATAGAAAATAACGTAAAAGTTGAGACAATAGGATTTATGGAAAATTTACCAACTTCTACACTTAATGCAATTGCTAAAGCGAAAGAAGACACAAAAGATAATACAGGTTTAAAATTAATTTTTGCAATTAATTATGGTGGCCGCGCAGAAATTGTAAACAGTGTGAAGTCAATCTATGACCAATTAACTGCTGAAGGTCTGACGAGTGATGAAATTACAGAACAAATGATTGATGATCATCTGATGACTCATGCTTATCCAGACCCGGATTTACTGATAAGAACTTCTGGTGAACAAAGAATAAGTAATTTCCTAATTTGGCAAGTATCGTATAGTGAATTTATTTTCAACGATAAATTATGGCCAGATTTCGATAAAGAAGAATTAATAAATTGTATTAAAATTTATCAATCACGACAACGTCGATTCGGTGGATTATAATAGTTAGGAGAATAGTATGAAAGTTAGAACTTTAACGGCAATTATAGCACTTATCGTGTTCCTCCCAGTATTATTAAAGGGCGGCTTTATACTAATGCTATTTTCATATTTATTAGCGTTCATAGCTTTAAAAGAATTGCTCAATATGAATATGATTAAGTTCTTATCCATTCCAGGATTAATAAGTGCATTAGGTATTTTAATTATAATGTTACCTCAAGATGCGGGTAGCTGGGTAAATGATCTTCAGTTGAAATCTTTAATAGCAATGAGTTTTATATTATTAAGTTATACCGTACTTTCGAAAAATAGATTTAGTTTTATGGATGCAGCATTCTGTCTCATGTCTATCGCGTATGTCGGTATTGGCTTTATGTATTTGTATGAAACACGTTCAGAAGGTTTACATTACATATTATTTGCTTTTCTAGTCGTATGGTTAACGGATACAGGTGCTTATATCTTTGGTAGATTAATGGGTAAACACAAACTTTGGCCAGTTATTAGCCCTAATAAAACGGTTGAGGGCTTTGTCGGTGGATTGATTTGTAGTCTTATTGTCCCACTTGTTATGATGTTGTTTGTGGACTTTAATACAGCAATGTGGCTATTACTCATCATTACCATTATATTGAGTATGTTTGGTCAATTAGGAGACTTAGTTGAGTCAGGCTTCAAACGTCATTTCGGTGTTAAAGATTCAGGTAGAATATTGCCAGGACATGGTGGTATACTGGATCGATTCGATAGTTTTATGTTTGTATTACCATTATTAAATATCTTGTTAATACAAATTTAAAAAACATAGCGAAGTATTAAACAATTGGATATAAAATTGTAAGGAGTTAATGAATGTAGTCACTGTGTGTATAGCAGTTCTGCAGTTCTTAACTCCTTTTGACAAGGTGAGCATATATTGAGCTGCGTGTGTTTTGTAGTAACTAAGTTCATTTTAGTTTAATGATAAGGCTAATTATTAAAGTTACGTGTGTCATAGCGTAGAGGTATGTTATACTTTTATAACCTAAAGTGCGATAAATTAACATGCTATTTTTATGTGGCAATCGCAGTCAATTTATTTAGAAAATATGAGGTGTATCAAATTGAGTTTTCTAGTAACAATTATTTCTTTTATTATTGTCTTTGGTGTCCTCGTAACCGTGCATGAGTATGGTCATATGTTTTTTGCAAAACGAGCAGGAATCATGTGTCCCGAATTTGCAATTGGTATGGGACCGAAAATTTTTAGCTTCAGAAAAAATGAAACCCTATATACGATTCGTTTATTACCTGTTGGCGGGTACGTGCGAATGGCTGGAGACGGCTTAGAAGAACCCCCTGTACAACCAGGCATGCATGTGAAAATCAAATTAAATGAACAAGAAGAAATTACGCATATAATATTAGATGATCAACACAAATTCCAACAAATTGAAGCAATTGAAGTAAAACAATGTGATTTTAAAGATGGATTGTTTATAGAAGGTGTTACACCTTATGATCAAGAACGCCATAGATACACAATTGCAAAAGAGTCTTATTTTGTTGAAAATGGAAGTTTAATTCAAATTGCACCTAGAGATAGACAATTTACGTATAAAAAACCGTATCAAAAGTTTTTAACTTTGTTTGCGGGACCGTTATTCAACTTTTTACTTACACTTGTATTGTTTATTGGGCTTGCATATTATCAAGGTACCCCAACGAATTCAATAGAAAAAGTTATGAAAGATTCACCAGCAGCTCATGCAGGGCTTAAAGCTGGAGACACAATCGTAAAGATTGATAATAATAATATCTCTAGTCGAAAAGACATTGACGATGCAGTAGAAAAAATTGCCAATAAATCTACGAAGATTACAGTTGAGCGTGATGGCAAAAAACAAACTATGAATATCAAACCTAAAAAAGTAGAACAAAAAGTAACAAAAACTAAAACTCAAACACGCTACATATTAGGTTATGAATCAAGTACAGAGCATACACTGTTTAAACCGATTGCCTCTGGTATTGAACGTACATTAGTTGCAGGTAAACTTATATTTACTGCAATTGTAAGTATGATTGCAAGTATATTCACAGGTCATTTCTCATTTGATATGTTGAATGGACCAGTTGGTATATACCATACTGTAGATTCAGTCGTCAAAACGGGCATTATTAACTTAATTTCATGGACGGCATTATTAAGTGTCAACTTAGGTTTAATGAATCTATTACCTATACCAGCATTAGATGGCGGACGTATTTTATTTGTAATTTACGAAGCGATTTTTAGAAAACCAGTAAATAAAAAAGCAGAAACAACGATTGTAGCAATCGGAGCAGTATTTGTATTAATCATTATGGTCTTAGTAACGTGGAACGATATACAACGTTATTTCTTATAAATGGGAGAGAGGTAGTTCAATGAAACAATCAAAAGTATTTATACCAACTATGAAAGAAGTACCAGCGGGTGCAGAAGCGCTTAGTCATCGCCTTTTACTTAAAGCGGGATTAATTAAACAAAGCACGAGTGGCATTTACAGTTATTTACCATTAGCAGCACGCGTGCTCAACAACATTGAAGCCATTGTACGAGAAGAAATGGAACGCATTGATGCTGTTGAAATTTTAATGCCAGCATTACAACAAGCAGAATTATGGGAAGAATCAGGTCGTTGGAATGCATATGGTCCAGAACTTATGCGTTTGAAAGATCGCAATGGTCGTGAATTTGCTTTGGGCCCAACACATGAAGAAGTTGTAACATCAATCGTACGTGATGAACTAAAATCATATAAACAATTACCGATGACATTATTCCAAATCCAATCTAAATTTAGAGATGAAAAGCGTCCACGATTTGGTTTATTACGTGGAAGAGAATTTATTATGAAAGATGCGTATTCATTCCACGCAGATGAAGCATCTTTAGATGAATCATACCAAGATATGTATAACGCATATGGTCGTATTTTTAAACGTGTAGGTATTAATGCACGTCCAGTTGTTGCTGATTCTGGTGCAATTGGAGGTAGCCATACACATGAATTTATGGCTTTGAGTGAAATTGGTGAGGATACAATCGTTTATAGTGAACAAAGTGACTATGCCGCTAATATTGAAAAAGCAGAAGTCGTATATCAACCAAACGAAAAACATAGTGAACTACAATCATTAACTAAAATCGAAACACCAAACATCCATACGGCACAAGAATTAGCCACATTTTTAGAAAAACCTTTAGATGAAATCACAAAATCTATGGTCTTTAAAGTTGATGGAGAATTTATCATGGTACTTGTGCGTGGTCACCATGAACTCAATGATATTAAATTAAAAGCATACTTTGAAACGGATAATATTGAACTAGCAACAGAAGATGAAGTCGTTAATTTATTGGGGGCGAAGCCAGGTTCATTAGGCCCTGTTTTCGACAAAGATATTAAAGTATATGCCGATAATTATATCCAAGATTTAAATAACATTGTAGTAGGTGCCAATGAAGATGGATATCACTTACTCAATGCTAATATTGGTCGCGATTTTGACGTAGAAGCATTTGGAGATTTTAGATTTATATTAGAAGGTGAGCCATTAGCAGATGGTTCTGGTGTTGCAAGATTTGCTGAAGGTATTGAAGTTGGACAAGTATTTAAATTAGGTACGAAATACTCTGAATCTATGAATGCAACATTTTTAGATAATCAAGGTAAAGCACAACCATTATTGATGGGTTGTTATGGTATCGGAGTATCAAGAACATTAAGTGCGATTGTTGAACAGAACAATGACGAAAATGGTATTATTTGGCCTAAATCAGTAACACCATTCGATTTACACTTAATTACAATTAATCCTAAAAAAGATGATCAACGTGAACTAGCAGATCAGTTATATGCACAACTTAAAGAAAGTTTCGATGTATTGTATGATGATCGTAAAGAACGCGCTGGAGTTAAATTTAATGATGCTGATTTAATAGGGTTACCAATTCGTGTAGTAGTTGGTAAAAATGCTTCAGAAGGTATTGTTGAAGTGAAACGTCGTGATACAGGTGATAGTGAAGATGTACATGTTGACGATTTAGGTAATTATGTAAATGAACTATATACAAAACTGTAATTTAAAACTAAAGATTTAGGGAATGGAATAGAAATAAAATTTGATACTTCTATATTTTGTCCCAGATATAGACTACATATTATTAATTATTTGAGTACTCTACTAATGAATGTGGAGGGCGAGGAATAGAAATCAAAATAGTATTTTTGATTACTTTCCCGCTCTCTTTTATTTATGTTTACTGATATGTTCAAATAATAAGTCTTAAGATTTTCTAATAGAATTTTAACTAGTTTTCATTGTATTATTAAATATGTAGAAAAATACATACACCGTCAATCCAGTAATAGGTATAAAAGAAAAGCAGTGTAATGAAAAGTAAGGTGGTTATCGTCATGACAATGACAAACGAGGAAAAATTTAAAATCCTAGCAGACCAAATAAAAATCACAGATCATTTGGATCCAGATATATTAGCACAAAGTGAATTAACACGAGTTGACGTCAAAACATCAGACCGTTCTTGGGTGTTTCAAATCACGTTTCCACATTTTTTATCCATAGAAGATTATTTACTTTTTACAGGAGCGATTACAGAAGAATTTAAAACAATTGCTGATGTGCAATGTAATATCACTGTTAAAAATAAAGCAAATCAAGATGAGTTTGCGTTAAAATATTTTAGTCATTGTATCGAACAGACTAAATTATCTCCAAAAGTAAAAGGACAACTAAAGCAAAAAAAATTAATTATGTCAGGTGATGTACTAAAAGTAATGTGTCAAAATGACGTTGAACGTAATCATTTTGATAAAGCTTGTAATGGGAGCTTAATTGCGGCATTTAAACAATGTGGCTTTGATTTGAATAAAGTGGTATTTGAAACAGACAGTGCCGACAACGAAGGAGATCTTGCATCTCTAGAAGCGCATATCCAAGAAGAAGATGAAAAAAGTGCGCGTGAAGCAACAGAAAAATTAGAAAAAATGAAAGCTGAAAAAGCTAAACAACAAGATAACAACGAAAGTTCAGTATCAAAATGTCAGATTGGTAAGCCTATTCAAGTTGAAAATGTACGTCCAATCGATTCTATTATTGAAGAAGAGTTCAAGGTTGCTGTTGAAGGTGTTATTTTTGATATTAATCTAAAAGAACTGAAGAGTGGCCGACATATCGTTGAATTAAAAGTAACTGACTATACGGACTCGCTCGTATTAAAAATGTTCACGCGTAAAAATAAAGATGATTTAGCTCATTTTAAAGCGTTAAGTGTTGGAAAATGGGTGCGTGCACAAGGCCGAATCGAAGAAGATACTTTCGTTCGTGATTTAGTGATGATGATGTCTGATATCGAAGAAATTAAAAAGGCGACAAAACAAGACAAGGCTGAAGAGAAACGTGTTGAATTTCATTTGCATACATCCATGAGTCAGATGGATGGTATCCCTAACATTGCATCATACGTAGATCAAGCTGCTAAATGGGGACATAAAGCAATTGCTGTAACAGATCATAATGTTGTGCAAGCATTCCCAGATGCACATAGCGCAGCAGAAAAGCATGGCATCAAGATGATTTATGGCATGGAAGGCATGCTAGTTGATGATGGTGTACCGATTGCATACAAGCCTCAAGACAGAAATTTAAAGACAGCAACATATGTTGTATTTGACGTTGAGACAACAGGATTGTCAAACCAATATGATAAAATTATTGAACTTGCAGCTGTAAAAGTCGTAGATGGGGAGATTGTTGATAAATTTGAACGTTTCAGTAATCCACATGAACGGTTATCAGAAACGATTAAAAACTTAACGCATATATCCGATGATATGCTTGTCGATGCCCCAGAAATAGAAGAAGTATTAACTGAGTTTAAAGAATGGGTTGGAGATGCAATCTTTGTTGCCCATAATGCTTCATTTGATATGGGCTTCATAGATACTGGATACGAGCATGTTGGTATTGGTGCATCTACAAACGGTGTTATTGATACATTGGAATTGTCTAGAACGATTAATACCGAATATGGTAAACATGGACTGAATTTCTTAGCTAAAAAATATGGCGTCGAATTAACACAGCACCATAGAGCGATTTATGACACTGAAGCTACTGCGTATATGTTTATAAAAATGCTTAAGCAATTAGAAGAATTAGATGTACATAATCATAAAGATATTAATACATCGCTATCAAATGAAGATGCATATAAACGTGCTAGACCGAATCACGTTACACTTATTGTACAGAATCAACAAGGTCTAAAAAATCTGTTTAAAATTGTAAGTGCCTCACTTGTTCAATACTATTATCGAACACCAAGAATTCCTCGCTCGCTATTGGATGAGTATCGTGAAGGTATCTTAGTTGGTTCAGCATGTGATGAAGGTGAAGTATTTACGGCAGTTATGCAAAAAGACCAATCACAAGTCGAACGCATCGCTAAGTATTATGATTTTATTGAAGTTCAACCACCAGCGTTATATCAAGATTTGATTGATAGAGAATTAATTAGAGATAACGAAACATTACATGAAATATATAATCGATTGATTCGTGCCGCTGAAGTTAATAACCTGCCTGTCATTGCTACAGGCAATGCACACTATTTAAATGAACATGATGCAATTGCTCGTAAAATCTTAATTGCTTCACAACCTGGTAATCCACTTAATCGTTCAACTTTGCCGCAAGCACATTTTAGAACGACGGACGAAATGTTGGATGAATTACATTTTCTAGGTGAAGAAAAAGCTTACGAATTAGTTATTAAAAATACGAATGAATTAGCAGACCGCATTGAACGTGTTGTACCGATTAAAGATGAATTATATACACCGAGAATGGAAGGCGCCAATGATGAAATTCGTCAAATGAGCTATGACAATGCTAAAGCACTTTATGGTGATGATTTGCCACAAATTGTAATTGATCGATTAGAAAAAGAATTAGCGAGTATCATTGGTAATGGTTTCTCCGTTATCTATTTAATTTCGCAAAGACTAGTTAAAAAATCACTAAATGATGGTTATTTAGTTGGTTCTCGTGGTTCTGTAGGTTCCAGTTTTGTTGCCACTATGACAGAAATCACAGAAGTTAATCCACTGCCACCACATTACATTTGTCCAGAATGTAAAAATAGTGAATTCTTTGATGATGGGTCAGTAGGTTCAGGTTTTGATTTGCCGGATAAAAAATGTGACGCATGTGGTTGTGATTTGATTAAAGAAGGACAAGATATTCCTTTCGAAACGTTCTTAGGATTTAAAGGAGATAAAGTTCCCGATATTGACTTGAACTTTAGTGGTGAATACCAACCAGAAGCGCATAATTACACGAAAGAATTATTTGGCGAAGATAAAGTATTCCGTGCAGGTACGATTGGTACGGTAGCAGAAAAAACAGCATTTGGATATGTGAAAGGCTTTTTAAATGATCAAGGGATACATAAAAGAGGCGCAGAAATTGATCGCTTAGTAAAAGGTTGTACTGGTGTGAAACGTACTACAGGTCAGCATCCAGGTGGTATCATTGTTGTACCTGATTATATGGATATCTATGACTTTACACCTGTACAATTCCCAGCTGATGATCAAGGGTCTTCATGGATGACCACGCATTTTGATTTCCATTCAATACATGATAACGTGTTGAAACTTGATATTCTTGGTCACGATGATCCAACAATGATTCGTATGCTCCAAGATTTATCTGGCATTGATCCGAAGACGATTCCAGTCGACGATAAAGATACGATGGGTATTTTCAGTTCACCTGATCCTTTAAGTGTAACAGCAGAAGCCATTTTATGTAAAACAGGAACGTTTGGTGTACCAGAATTTGGTACAGGCTTCGTTAGACAAATGTTAGAAGATACGAAACCAACAACATTTTCAGAATTAGTAAGAATTTCCGGACTATCTCATGGTACGGATGTGTGGTTAGGTAATGCACAAGACTTAATTCGTTCAGGAAAATGTGATTTATCAAGTGTTATATGTTGTCGTGACGATATTATGGTTTATTTGATGTATAACGGTTTAGAGCCTTCGCTAGCCTTTAAAACTATGGAGTTTGTGCGTAAAGGTAAAGGGTTAACTGATGATATGGTTGAGGCAATGGTTGATAATGAAGTACCAGATTGGTATTTAGATTCATGTAGAAAAATAAAATACATGTTCCCTAAAGCCCATGCCGCTGCCTATGTATTAATGGCAGTACGTATCGCTTACTTTAAAGTCCATTATCCATTATATTATTATGCAAGTTATTTCACGGTACGTGCATCCGACTTTGATTTAATCACGATGATTAAAGACAAAGAAAGTATACGTAATACTGTAAGTGAAATGTACAGTAGATATATGGATTTAGCTAAAAAAGAAAAAGACACATTAACAGTACTTGAAATTATGAATGAAATGGCGCAACGTGGTTACCGTATGCAACCAATTAGTTTAGAGAAGAGTAAAGCATTTGAATTCGTAATTGAAGGCGATAGTTTAATACCGCCATTTATTTCTGTGCCAGGTTTAGGTGAAAACGTTGCACAAAGAATTGTTGATGCACGCGATGAAGGTCCATTTTTATCTAAAGAAGATTTAAATAAAAAAGCTGGCCTTTCTCAAAAAGTAATCGAATATCTTGATGAATTGGGTTCCTTACCAAACTTACCAGATAAAGCGCAGTTATCGATATTTGACATGTAATCTTTTTAATAATTAAAGAATGGGAAAGATTATTAATCATTATAAATGTGTAGGCTGTCGGCGAAGTTGCTAACTTCGTTGGCAGTTTTTTATATAAATTTTACAATATTTTCATAGGATTTAGTTATCGCTTGTAAAGTTATCATTAGTGAAGTTACGACTTAATTTTTTAATAATTAAATAATAAATCTGTGATTGCGTGTCATCGAAGGGATACAGAAATATAGTTATTTGTATAGAAAATGAACCTATGGTATAATAATAGTGCTTAAAAAATTAGACTCAGGCAGAAAGAGTGGGCATATTACCCGCTCTTTTCTATTTGCCAAAAAAGGAGGTCAGCATGAGTAAAATAACTGAGCAAGTTGAAACAATCATTCAACCTGTCCTTAACGACTTGAATTTTGAATTAGTAGAAGTTGAGTTTACAAAAGAAGGTAAAGACCATTTTTTAAGAGTATCTATTGATAAAGAAGGCGGCGTCGATTTGAACGATTGCGCGTTGGCATCTGAAAAGATTAGTGAAGTCATGGATGCAGAAGATCCAATTCAAGAAATGTATTATTTAGATGTAGCATCTCCAGGTGCAGAAAGACCAATTAAAAAAGAAAAAGATTTCCAAAATGCAATAACAAAACCTATATTTGTGTCTTTATATGCACCTATAGAAGGCGCTAAAGAATGGTTAGGTATTTTACAATCTGTTGATGATGAAAAGATTACTATGGAAGTAAAAGAAAAAGCCAAAACAAAGCAAATTGAAATTCCAAGAGATAAAATCGCAAAAGCACGCCATGCTGTAATGATATAACGTGTTGAGGAGGATGATAAGTCGTGTCAAGTAATGAATTATTATTAGCTACTGAGTACTTAGAAAAAGAAAAGAAAATTCCTAGAGAAGTATTAATTGATGCAATTGAAGCAGCATTAATCACTGCATATAAAAAGAATTATGATAGTGCAAGAACAGTTCGTGTTGAGTTAAACATGGATCAAGGTAGTTTTAAAGTAATCGCTCGTAAAGAAGTGGTTGAAGAATCTATGGATGATAGAGAAGAAATTAGCTTAGATACTGCACTAGTTAAAAATCCAGCATATGAAATTGGAGATATTTACGAAGAAGATGTGACACCAAGTGACTTTGGTCGTGTAGGTGCACAAGCAGCTAAACAAGCTGTTATGCAACGTTTACGTGATGCTGAACGTGAAATTCTTTACGATGAATTTATTGATAAAGAGGACGATATTGTTACTGGTTTAATAGACAGAGTGGATCACCGTTATGTTTATGTGAATTTAGGCCGTACTGAAGCAGTATTATCTGAAGCTGAGAGAAGTCCGAACGAAAGCTATGTTCCGAACGAAAGAATCAGAGTCTATGTAAACAAAGTTGAGCAAACAACGAAAGGGCCTCAAATTTATGTTTCAAGAAGTCATCCAGGCTTGTTAAAACGTTTATTTGAACAAGAAGTACCTGAAATTTTTGATGGTACAGTGATCGTTAAATCTGTTGCTCGTGAAGCGGGAGATCGTTCAAAAATAAGTGTACATTCAGATAATCCTGATATCGATGCAGTTGGCGCATGTGTAGGTGCGAAAGGTGCACGTGTTGAAGCAGTTGTTGAAGAACTTGGCGGCGAAAAAATCGACATCGTACAATGGAATGAAGATCCAAAAGTATTTGTAAAAAATGCTTTAAGTCCTTCTCAAGTTTTACAAGTTATTGTAGATGAAGCAAATCAATCAACTGTTGTAGTTGTACCTGATTACCAACTTTCATTAGCAATCGGTAAACGTGGCCAAAATGCGCGTTTAGCAGCAAAATTAACAGGTTGGAAGATTGATATAAAATCAGAAACTGACGCAAGAGCAGCTGGTGTATATCCAGTAGCAGAAACTGATGAGGTAGAATTAACTTCAGACGATGAAATAGAATTTGAAGATAAAGATATGGAAGCAACTACTACTGAACCTTTAGAAACAGAAACTGTTGAAGAAGATGAAGTAGACGCTGAAAAATAAATTGGAGTGATTACTTTATGAAAAAGAAAAAAATTCCAATGCGTAAATGTATACTTTCAAATGAAATGCGTCCTAAAAATGACATGATTAGAGTTGTTATCAATAAAGAAAATCAAATTTTTGCTGATGCAACGGGTAAACAACAAGGTCGTGGCGCATACGTTTCAAAAGATGTGAAATTAGTAGAAGCAGCGCAAGAAAAAGGAACATTAGAAAAATATTTTAAAGCAGATGCGGAAACATTAGACCCTGTTTATAAAGAAATTATAAGACTGATTTATCGTGAAGAGATTCCTAAATGACAAAAGAAAAAATTGTAAACTTTTTAGGATTGGCAATGCGTGCTGGTAAAGTGAAAACAGGTGAATCAGTCATTTTAAATGACTTAAAAAAGAACAAGTTAAAGCTCGTCATCATTGCAACAGATGCTTCTGAAAACACAACTAAAGTGATACAGAACAAATGTGAGAGTTACCATATATCATTACGTATATTTGGAACGAGAGCTGAATTAGGACAGGCTTTGGGTAAAGCAGAACGTGTAAACATTGGAATCACTGATCAAGGCTTTGCTAAAAAGTTATTGTCAATGATTGATGAATATCGTAAGGAGTGACTATATGAGTAAACAAAGAATTTATGAATACGCCAAAGATTTGAAAATTAAAAGTAAAGAAATTATAGATGAATTAAACAAAATGGACGTCGAGGTAACGAGTCACATGCAAACGTTAGAAGACGACCAAATTAAAGCTTTAGACAAAATCTATAAGCCTGAAAAAGCGCAAAAAGAGCAAAAAGTAGAGAAAGCACCACAAAAAGCTGCTCAAAATAAACAAAAGTCTACAAACCAAAAAGGTAGTCAAAATAATAAGCCAAACAATAACAATCAAGGTAACAAAGGCAAACAAAACAACAAGCCGAACAATAAAAAGAATAATAAACAAAACAAGAACAATAACAAAAATAACAGTCAACCTAAACAAGAAGAACCAAAAGAAATGCCATCAAAAATCACATATCAAGAGGGCATTACAGTAGGCGAACTTGCTGAAAAATTAAATATTGATTCTTCAGGTATCATAAAAAAATTATTCCTTTTAGGTATTATGGCAAATATTAATCAATCATTAGATGAAGAGTCTTTAGAATTAATCGTAGATGACTACGGTGTAGAATTAGAAAAAGAAGTCGTTATTGACGAAGAAGACTTAGCGATTTATTTTGATAATGAAACTGAAGATGAAGATGCGATTGAGCGTCCAGCTGTTGTAACAATTATGGGACACGTTGACCATGGTAAAACAACATTATTAGACTCAATTCGCCACACTAAAGTTACTGCTGGAGAAGCAGGTGGTATCACACAGCATATTGGTGCATATCAAATTGAAAATGATGGCAAAAAAATAACTTTCTTAGATACACCAGGACATGCTGCATTCACGACAATGCGTGCGCGTGGTGCACAAGTAACTGATATTACAATATTAGTAGTTGCAGCGGATGACGGTGTAATGCCACAAACAATTGAAGCGATTAACCATGCTAAAGAAGCAGAAGTACCTACAATTGTAGCTGTAAACAAAATTGATAAACCTACAGCGAATCCAGATCGTGTGATGCAAGAATTAACAGAATATGGTCTGATTCCTGAAGATTGGGGCGGCGACACAATCTTTGTTCCACTTTCAGCATTAAGTGGTGATGGAATTGAAGATTTATTAGAAATGATTGTGTTGACTTCAGAAGTTCAAGAATTAAAAGCAAATCCTGAGAAAAACGCTGTTGGTACAGTAATTGAAGCAGAATTAGATAAATCACGTGGGCCATCAGCATCATTATTAGTACAAAATGGTACATTGAATGTTGGTGACTCAATCGTAGTCGGTAATACTTATGGTAGAATTCGTGCTATGGTCAATGATTTAGGTCAACGTATTAAAACAGCTGGTCCTTCTACACCTGTAGAAATTACAGGTATTAATGATGTGCCTCAAGCTGGTGATAGATTTGTTGTATTTAAAGATGAAAAACAAGCAAGACGTATAGGTGAAGCGCGTCATGAAGCAAGTGTTATGCAACAACGTCAAGAAAGTAAGAGTGTTTCATTAGATAACTTGTTTGAACAAATGAAACAAGGTGAAATGAAAGACCTTAATGTGATTATTAAAGGTGATGTTCAAGGTTCTGTAGAGGCACTTGCAGCATCATTAATGAAAATTGATGTTGAAGGTGTAAATGTACGTATCATTCATACTGCCGTAGGAGCAATCAATGAATCAGATGTTACATTAGCTAATGCTTCAAACGGTATTATAATTGGTTTCAATGTACGTCCAGATACAGGTGCTAAACGTGCTGCTGACACAGAAGGCGTAGATATGCGTTTACACAGAGTAATCTATAATGTTATAGAAGAAATTGAATCAGCAATGAAAGGTATGCTTGATCCTGAGTTTGAAGAAAAAGTTATTGGACAAGCTGAAGTTCGTCAAACATTCAAAGTTTCTAAAGTGGGAACTATTGCAGGTAGTTATGTGATTGAAGGTAAAATCACACGTAATGCAGGTGTTCGTGTTATTAGAGACGGTATCGTTCAATTCGAAGGTGAACTTGATACATTGAAACGTTTTAAAGATGATGCTAAAGAAGTTGCACAAGGTTATGAGTGTGGTATTACAATCGAAAAATACAATGACTTAAAAGAAGGCGACATTATTGAAGCATTCGAAATGGTTGAAATTAAAAGATAGATAAGAAAAATTAATAAAAACACGCATTTTCAATTTTGAAAATGCGTGTTTTTATTTGTTATAAACTTTTTAAAACAAAAAAATAAATGAAATGTTAAATATAAAAAATTTGATTTTTAACAATTCAATATAATACAATATATACGCAAAAATATACGTTAAGTAGTGGTGGTCTAATTTAATTGCGCAATTTGAATTAATAGTATTTCTCAAAAATTTTCAAGTTGAAAACATAAGTTATGTATATTTTATTATATAATTTTATATAAATATAATATTTTTTTATAGCCTTAAATTTGATTTAAAAATTATCGTAAATTTACTCTTTGAGATATTGGTGGACAGTGATTGTCTATGTGCTAAATTAAAATGAAATTAAGTAGGGGGCGTATAAATGATGGGTGAATATTTAAAAGAGATAAATGAATTTTGGCAGCAATACTTAAATCAATATAACTCTATTTATGATGAAACAACATTAAAAACAATGGTTGAAAATAATGATACAACTGCGTTTCTACATCCAAAAGATTTAGAATATATTGAAACACATTTTGGTGAAAATTTTAAAGAAATACCACGTTTTAAAAAATGATCGATTTTGCTAATGGTAAAGTTAGAGTTAATAAAAACAGACAAAAAATCACATTTGAAAATGCAGACATTAACCCTGCAATTGCAAGACCTTATTTTGGTAACCCTGAAATTGCAGATATTGTTATTTTAAAGAAACAGCCAGAAAATGATTTTAAAACATATGGTGATGAATTGCCTGAAACAGATGCGATTGAATTTAGGAAGAGAATACTCTTAGACATTCAAGGTAAACTTACTTTTGAAGGGGAAAAACGATTTCTACCATACATTGATCGACACAGATGGTTTGTAAAATATCTATATAGTAACGCTTCTACACTAAGACATTTTAATATAGATCCGAACCGTTTAATGGTAATAAACTTTTTTCCTTATCAAACAGGTCATTCTGCAGGTATTCCTAGAGATTTTCTGTCATTTAAATATAACTTGCCATCCCAATGTATGAACTTTGAATTACTGATTAAAATGTTAAAAGATGATAAAGAACGTATTTATATTGTTAGTGAAGAAGAATTGTATATCTCCATTTTCAAAAATTTTGCGGAAAATGAAATTTGTGAATACTTAATTGACCAATTGTTTGTACTTTCCTCTAAACAAAATAGACATTTAACGATGTGTAATGTCTTGAGTTATAAAGAGCATCGTAGACGATTGAAAAAGAAATTAGAATTATCTAAAACTGAGTATTATAAATGGAACCAAGCACAAAAAATAGCACGTGAAAATGGTGACTCAGATTTTCATAGGAAAATGAATGATATGCGTTATGAGATATCGCACCAAAATTAATCGTTAAAAGCTGAGGTAATGACAACAACTATTTTGTCTCTACCTCAGCTTTTTTGATAATTTATAGATATAAACAGCTGTTTTGCAAATACGATTAGCAATGTGATGAGAATGATTGCCTATGTGATAGTATTTTAAACATTATATTTATCAAAAAGAGACTTGATTTTATGTTTAAAACTTTCAACATATTTTTCGGGATATAATAATGTTATATCGACTGGATATTCATATGCTAATTGCATAGTTTCTTGCTTGGAGATAATCATTTTAACCTTATAACCAGTCTTAGTTTTTTGTGTATCAAGTATAATAAATTGACGTTTGATTTCTGACCAAAATTGTTCTGTTACTAACATAACGACATATTGAATTTCATTAAATACAGTTCTATCAAAAACTGTAGTCAATTGTTCAATATCAGAAATTGATGATAATTCAAGAGTGAGAATTTTATTTTTTTGTAAGTAAGTAAACCAATATTTATTTGCGAAATATCTTGTATATAGTGGGATAACATTTGTGTCAGCGTGGTTTTCATATTTAATTAAAATTTCGTTACTATTTTCAATAGCTAATTGAATTTTATATATTAGGCTAGATTCATTTAACTCTTTATGAACCTTAAACTGGCTTAGAAGTTTATTTGATAATAATTTTTCAGCTAAATTTGAATTTGCATTTAAACCTCTTATAAGATTATAAGTATCCTCATGAATCATCGGTGTGAAATTTTTCATACGAAATATTAAGTTTAACAGTCTATTATTTTTAAATTTATATCTATCTATTTTTAAACGATGTCGTTCAATTGAGGTATCATAAATAATTTTACCATCTAGACCACGCCATTCATGATCTTCGTAAATAAAATTATTTATATCACTAATATCTCGTTGAATCGATCGCGCATTAACATTAAGTTGTTGTGCAAGAATATCTTTGCTTAAGGTTTTTCCATTTAAAAGTCTTGTGTAAATGTATAAAAGGCGTTCTGGTTTTTCCAATAACTTACGCTCCTAAATTTTAAATATGACATGCAATTTTTGGATCGTACTACAGTATAACATTTTAATATAATATATGTATAACTTATTAGAAAGATTTAAATACAAAATAAAAATGCAATTTAAAATCAGTAAATATTTTCACCTAGGCATGGTTTTTAAACATTTAGGCAATTTAAAAGTAATTTTATAACTTATTTTTTGAAATTTTGTTTCAAGATTAGGACAGCTAGGAAATATAAGTGTGCTTAAGTGTTAGAATTATTGAGAAGTGTTAATGAATTGCTAATTTTTATAAAGTAATCAATAAACGTAACAATATATGTTTGACGATAGGAAATAAACTGTCATATAATCTTTTAGTAAGGATTAAAGTCGAAAAATTAAATATGCGAGGTGAAAGAATATGAATATGAGAGCAGAACGTGTAGGCGAACAAATGAAGCAAGAAATCATGGACATCGCTAACAATAAAGTAAAAGATCCAAGAATCGGATTTTTAACTATTACAGATGTACAATTAACAAATGACTTATCAATTGCAACAGTTTATTTAACTGTTTTAGGTAATGATAAAGAAAAAGCAGATACTTTTAAAGGGTTAGAAAAAGCTAAAGGCTTTATAAAATCTGAACTAGGTTCAAGAATGAGATTACGTATTATTCCAGAACTAAACTTCGAATATGATGAGTCAATTGATTATGGTAATAAAATTGAACGTATGATTCAGGATTTGCATAAGAAAGACTAATTGTTTGTGGGCTAAGAAAGTACACAATGTCTTGTTAGTAGTTAGGTATTAAGTAGCGTAAACAATGAGAGATTGTTAACTTGTTGTTGATATTGTGAGGAGTGGAATATGAAATCAAATTATAAGATTTGGTTTCTGTGCCGCTCCTTTTTACATAATTTCATATTTGTCATTGCTTTGTCATATGATTAAAAGGTGAAAAATAGAACAGTTGAAGGTGAACGTGAAATGTATAATGGTATATTGCCCGTTTATAAAGAACGTGGATTAACGAGTCATGATGTAGTATTTAAATTGAGAAAAATTTTAAAAACTAAAAAAGTTGGTCATACCGGTACTTTAGACCCAGAAGTGTCTGGCGTACTCCCTATTTGTATTGGCGATGCAACTAAAGTAAGTGATTATATCATGAACATGGGTAAAGTTTATGAAGCTACAGTTAGCTTAGGAACTACTACGACGACTGAAGACCAAACAGGTGATGTAATAGAACGTTTGACTATTGGTGAAAACACTATTACCAAAGCGCAAATTGATCATGTGTTAACACAGTTTCAAGGTGTAATCACACAAATTCCACCGATGTATTCTTCAGTGAAAGTTAACGGTAAAAAATTATACGAGTATGCAAGGAATAATCAAGTTGTTGAACGACCGAAAAGGCAAGTAAAGATTAAGCAGATTTCTCGTACTTCTGATTTACGTTTTGAGCATAACAATTGTGAATTTGACATGATTGTTTCTTGTGGCAAAGGAACATATATTAGAACGTTAGCAACAGATATTGGAAAAGCATTGGGTTTACCTGCACATATGTCTAAGCTAACACGCACGCAGAGTGGTGGCTTTGATTTGGATGCAAGTTTGACTTTAGAAGACATAAAAATGTTGCATGAGCAAGACACGTTACAAGAAAAATTGTTTCCTATAGAATATGGTTTGAAAGGTTTAAAGAAAATCACCATAACTGATGACATGGTTAAAGGGAAAATATTGAACGGTCAGAAGTTTAATAAAGCTCAGTTCGAGCAAAACATTGAAGAAATCGTTATAATGGTAGATGATGCAACACAAAAAGTGTTAGCAATCTATGAACCACATCCCGAAAAAAATCATGAAATTAAACCTAAAAAGGTATTTAACTAAAGGAGTCTTACGCATGAAAGTAATAGAAATAGCGCACCCAATTCAACCAGAACAATATATTACGGAAGATGTAGCCATGGCATTTGGATTTTTTGATGGTATGCATAAAGGTCATGCGAAGGTATTTGAAACTTTAGAACAAAAAGCCAAGGATACAAATCTTAAGAAAGCAGTCATGACGTTTGACCCGCATCCTTCCGTGGTACTCAATCCTAAACTAAAACGTACAGATTATTTAACGCCAATTCAAGATAAAGTAGAAATTTTGGAATCTTATGGCATTGATTATTGTATTATCATTAATTTCTCTTCGAAGTTTGCTAATGTAACAGCAGAAGAATTTATTCAAGAGTATATTATCAAAAATCGCGTGAAAGAAGTCATTGCAGGATTTGACTTTACTTTTGGTAAATTTGGCAAAGGAAATATGATGATACTTGATGAAATGACTGACTTTAATACAACTGTTGTTAGTAAACAAGAGATAGAATCAGAAAAAATTTCTACTACAGACATTAGAAAATCACTAAAAATTGGTGATTTGCAAAAAGCTAATGAGGAATTAGGCTACCGTTATCGTATTAAAGGTACAGTTGTTCAAGGCGAGAAGCGCGGTAGAACTATAGGTTTTCCTACTGCAAATGTGCAACCAAATGGAGACTATGTGTTACCTAAAAAAGGTGTTTATGCCGTAAGCATGGAAATAGGTGCAAATAAAGAAATTTATCGTGGTGTTGCTAATGTAGGTGTCAAACCGACTTTTCATGACCCAACTAAAGCGCAAATTGTGATTGAAGTAAATTTGTTTGATTTTAGTGAAAATATTTATGGTGAACGTGTAACTGTATTTTGGCATCATTACTTGAGACCAGAAATTAAATTTGATGGGATAGACCCTTTAGTTGAACAAATGATTAAAGATAAAGAAAAAGCGAAATACCTATTATCTATTGATTTTGGTGACGAAGTATCATATAATATTTAAGTAGAATGTGTAATGCACATTTTAGCACCTTTACCTTGGCAGTTCGAGACTCCGACGATTTGCTCGGATAAAGGCGAATAAAATTTAAAGGAGGAAATTGACAATGGCAATTTCACAAGAACGTAAAAATGAACTAATTAAAGAATATCGTACACACGAAGCGGACACTGGATCTCCAGAAGTTCAAATCGCTGTTTTAACTGCAGAAATCACTGCATTAAACGAACACTTACGTGAGCACAAGAAAGATCACCATTCACGTCGTGGATTATTAAAAATGGTAGGCCGTCGTAGACACTTACTTAACTACTTACGTGATAAAGATGTTCAACGTTACCGTGAATTAATTAAATCATTAGGTATCCGTCGTTAATTTTTAAGACGTATATAGATGAGGCTGAGGCATATTACATGTCTCAGCCTTAACTATTATTATGAATAACACAAACACTTAATTAAGTATCTGTTCAATTAATATCATTTTGTCGGAGTGGACAATGAAGTCTTATTGATTTATAGATTTCTTCCCACTTCTTTTTATAAATTTAGACAAGTCAATTTTTAAAAAGTAATATACTAATATAAAAATATTCTAAGAAATGATATGATAGTACTTATTAGATATATGAGAGGAGATTCGAAATGTCTCAAGAAAAAAAGGTTTTTAAAACGGAATGGGCAAACCGTTCACTAACGATTGAAACGGGCCAGCTTGCTAAACAAGCAAATGGTGCAGTATTAGTTCGTTATGGTGATACAGTCGTATTATCTACTGCGGTTGCATCAAAAGAACCACGCGACGGTGACTTTTTCCCATTGATGGTTAATTATGAAGAAAAAATGTATGCAGCAGGTAAAATTCCTGGTGGATTTAAAAAACGTGAAGGGCGTCCAAGCGATGAAGCAACATTAACAGCACGTTTAATTGACAGACCTATCCGTCCATTATTCCCTAAAGGTTATAAATATGATGTACAAATAATGAATACAGTTTTAAGTGCAGATCCTGATTGTTCGCCAGAAATGGCAGCGATGATCGGTTCATCAATGGCTTTGAGTGTGTCTGATATACCATTCCAAGGACCTATCGCAGGTGTAAATGTTGGATATGTAGATGGCGAATATGTAATTAATCCAACTGTCGCTCAAAAAGAAGTATCACGTCTTGACCTAGAGGTTGCAGGTCACAAAGATGCAGTGAACATGGTTGAAGCAGGTGCGAGCGAAATAACTGAGACTGAGATGCTAGATGCAATTTTCTTTGGTCATAGTGAAATTCAACGTTTAGTAAACTTCCAACAAGAAATTGTTGATTATATTAAACCTGTGAAAAAAGAGTTTATTCCAGTTGAAAAAGATGAAACGCTTGAAGCGAGAGTCAAGCAATTGACTGAAGAACATGGTTTAAAAAATGCTGTCTTAACTTTTGATAAGCAACAACGTGATATTAATTTAGATGCTTTGAAAGAAAAAGTTGCTGCTGAATTTATCGATGAGGAAGATGCAGATAACGAAACACTTATTAAAGAAGTGAATGGCATTCTAAATGATTTGGTCAAAGAAGAAGTTAGACGACTTATTGCTGAAGAAAAAATTAGACCAGATGGGCGTAAAACTGATGAAATTCGTCCACTTGAATCTGAAGTGGGTATTCTTCCAAGAGTTCATGGTTCTGGTTTATTCACGCGTGGACAGACACAAGCGCTGTCAGTATTAACATTAGGTTCGATGAGCGAATATCAAATACTTGATGGTTTAGCTGAAGAAGAGCAAAAACGTTTCATGCATCATTATAACTTCCCTAATTATTCAGTAGGTGAAACTGGTCCTGTTCGTTCTCCAGGACGTCGTGAAATTGGACATGGGGCACTTGGTGAACGC
This sequence comes from Staphylococcus caeli, assembly GCF_900097965.1. Taxonomy (GTDB): domain Bacteria; phylum Bacillota; class Bacilli; order Staphylococcales; family Staphylococcaceae; genus Staphylococcus; species Staphylococcus caeli. Next base: position 64,119 of record NZ_FMPG01000007.1, on the reverse strand, counting down.
GCACTTAGTTATATCATTCCAGATTTAAAAGACTTCCCATATACTGTAAGAATTGTCAGTGAAGTATTAGAATCAAATGGTTCTTCATCCCAAGCTTCAATTTGTGGGTCTACTTTAGCATTAATGGATGCAGGTGTGCCAATTAAAGCACCCGTTGCAGGTATTGCTATGGGCCTTGTTACACGTGATGATAGCTATACGATATTAACTGATATCCAAGGTATGGAAGATGCGCTTGGCGATATGGATTTCAAAGTTGCAGGTACATCAGAAGGTATTACTGCAATTCAAATGGATATTAAAATTGATGGACTGACAAAAGAAATTATCAAAGAAGCGCTAGAGCAAGCACGTGAAGGTAGACTTGCTATTTTAGATCACATGTTACAAACAATCGATACACCTCGTAGCGAGTTAAGTGCCTTTGCACCTAAAGTAGTTACAATGACGATTAAACCTGAAAAAATTAGAGATGTCATTGGACCTGGTGGTAAGAAGATCAATGAAATTATTGATGAAACAGGTGTTAAATTAGATATTGAACAAGATGGTACAATCTTTATTGGTGCTGTTGACAAAGATGCCATTGCACGTGCACGTTCAATCATTGAAGATCTCACTAGAGAAGCTGAAGTAGGACAAGTTTATGAAGGAAAAGTTAAACGTATTGAAAAATATGGTGCGTTTGTAGAATTATTCCCTGGTAAAGATGCACTTGTTCATATTTCTCAAATTGCTAATGAACGTATTGAAAAAGTAGAAGATGTGTTAAAAGTGGGCGACACATTTAAAATCAAAGTGACTGAAATTGATAAACAAGGTCGCGTTAATGCGTCACATAAAGCATTGCTATAGTTTAGCGCTAATAATTAATTTATAGTGATTTATATATGAAGAGACTAGCTAAATGAATGCTTGCAATCAGCAAATGCATGAAATAAGTGCATTTGTTGATATGCGTGTATTTCAGAATAACTAGTTTCTTTTTTTACATATGAAAATACGATGAAAATATATGTCCTAATGAATATAATTGAATCACTATGAAATATGAGTTTATACATAAAAACGCTTCTAAAGGTTATATCACATTACTTTAATAGTGTACATAAAGCCTATTTTAACTTATAATAAATTATGAGTTTATATATGGACGGGGAAATTTAATAGGAGGTAACATTTTGAGTTTAATAAAGAAAAAAAATAAAAATATTCGCATCATACCACTCGGCGGAGTAGGAGAAATTGCGAAAAATATGTATATCGTTGAAGTAGACGATGAAATGTTCATGCTAGATGCTGGCTTGATGTTTCCTGAAGATGAAATGCTTGGGGTAGATATTGTAATTCCAGATATCCAATATGTCATTGAAAACAAAGAAAAATTAAAAGGTATCTTTTTAACACATGGTCATGAACACGCGATTGGTGCAGTTACGTATGTATTAGAACAAGTGGATGCACCAGTTTATGGTTCTAAATTAACAATTGCGTTAATTAAAGAAAATATGAAAGCACGTAATGTGAATAAAAAAGTGAGATATTATACAGTTAATAATGAATCTGTTATGCGATTCAAAGGTGTTAATATCACATTCTTTAACACGACACATAGTATTCCAGATAGCTTAGGTGTTTGTATTCATACTTCTTACGGTGCAATTGTTTACACAGGTGAATTCAAATTCGATCAAAGCTTACATGGTCATTATGCACCAGATTTGAAGAAAATGACTGAAATTGGCGAAGAAGGCGTGTTTGCATTAATCAGTGATTCTACTGAGGCTGAAAAACCAGGCTATAATACACCGGAAAATGTGATTGAATCACATATGTATGATGCATTTACAAAAGTTAAAGGCAGATTGATTGTATCTTGCTATGCATCGAATTTTATACGTATTCAGCAAGTTTTAAATTTAGCACAAAGATTGAACCGTAAAGTGTCATTCTTAGGACGTTCATTAGAAAGTTCGTTTAATATTGCTAGAAAAATGGGGTATTTTGATATTTCAAAAGATTTGTTAATTCCAATTAATGAAGTTGAAAATTATCCTAAAAATGAAGTGATTATTATTGCAACAGGTATGCAAGGCGAACCTGTAGAGGCATTGAATCAAATGGCTCAACAGAAACACAAAATAATGAATATTGAACCAGGAGATTCAGTATTTTTAGCCATTACAGCTTCTGCGAATATGGAAGTTATTGTTGGCAATACGTTAAATGAACTCGTACGTGCTGGTGCAGAAATTATTCCAAACAGCAAAAAAATTCATGCTTCAAGCCATGGTTGTATGGAAGAGTTGAAGATGATGATTAATATCATGAAACCAGAATACTTTATTCCTGTAAATGGTGAATTTAAAATGCAGATTGCACATGCTAAATTAGCAAATGAATCAGGCGTACAACCTGAAAAAATCTTTTTAGTAGAAAAAGGCGATGTTGTTAACTACGACGGCGAAGAAATGATTTTAAATGAAAAAGTCAATTCTGGAAATATACTTATCGACGGTATCGGTGTAGGAGACGTAGGAAATATCGTCCTTAGAGATCGTCATTTGTTAGCTGAAGATGGTATTTTCATTGCTGTAGTGACACTTGATCCTAAAAATAGAAGGATTGCTGCAGGACCGGAAATACAATCAAGAGGTTTCGTATATGTGAGAGAAAGTGAAGCATTATTAAACGAAGCCGAAGAAAAAGTACGTGAAATCGTAGAATTAGGATTACAAGAAAAACGTATTGAATGGTCAGAAATCAAACAAAGTATGCGTGATCAAATAAGTAAATTGTTATTTGAGAATACGAAACGTCGTCCAATGATCATTCCAGTTATATCAGAAATATAATTATTTCTGTACTAAACAAAGAGGTTAAGACAAACGCTAAGGTTAATTATATTTAAAAGTTGATTACATTAACATGTTGTACATGTTGAACGAGAGATGTAACCTTTAAATTCACTGAGAGCGGTAATTGTCTTACCTCTTTTGTGTTATTATGTATGAGTTATAATTGTTAGTTTATATATAATATTTGTATATCATTATGCTAAATTATAATTGACTTAATAGTACAATCCAATTCTAACTAAAGGGAATTGAATCATATGTACATGAGATAAATCGAGAAAACAGAGTCGAGAAGAAGGTGTAAAGATTGGCACAGGCAAAAAAGAGAACAACTACTAAACGGAAGCCTACCACTACAAGAAAGAAAACAACGAATAAAAAGAAACAACAAGGCGATAGCCCACTAAGGTATATCATAGCAATTGCTGTATTTATACTTGTTGTATTAGGTGCTTTTCAATTGGGTATTGTAGGCACAATGATTGATAGTTTCTTTAACTATTTATTTGGTTCAAGCAGATTTTTAACATATATCCTCATTTTAATTGGTACCGTTTTTATTACATATTACAAGGCATTACCGAAGACTAGACGTACGCTAGGAGCATTTGTATTACAAATTTCACTATTATTAGTAACACAAATCGTATTTTATTTTACAAATAAGGTACAAGCACAACGTGAACCGGTGTTGTCTTTTGTTTATAGATCATATGAACATACGCATTTTCCTAATTTTGGTGGTGGATTAATAGGACATTACTTACTAGCCTTATTCATCCCACTCATTTCAATCGTGGGTATCATTATTGTGACTATCTTACTGATTGCATCAAGTGTTATTTTATTGTTAAAGCAAAAACATCGTGATGTTTCTAAATTATTTTTTGAAAAGCTAAAAATAAAAAGCCAAGATGCTTCAGCAAATTATAAAGAGAAGAGACAACAAAACAAAGTCAAGAAAGATGCCAAGGCACGCGTGAAAGCAGAGAAAAAAGCTGAAAAAGCACAGCATTTAGAAGCAACTAGTGCAAATGCTAGTGATGATACATTAAAAGATGTTAGTGATTTACAAGAGGTTTCTAACCCTAATACTGAGATGCAGTCATCAATTCCAATTTATGGTCATAGTGACAATGAAGAAGATGCAGCACAAACGAACACTTCTCCAAAAAGTAAACGTTCAAATCGTAAACGTATGTTTGATCATGAGGATACCGCTGATCGCAATACTGCACAACAAATGTCAGATGCCGATTTAACGTCTTTAGATCAAGCCATGGATAATAATCAAGATGAAAATTCCGCACAAGGAGAAGCGGTAAATTCAATTTCAGAAGCAGGTGAAGTTGAAAATGAAGCGTACACTGTACCACCGTTGTCATTATTAAACCAACCGGCTAAACAAAAGGCAACGTCCAAAGCTGAAGTTCAGAAGAAGGGACAACTTTTAGAGACAACGCTTAAAAATTTCGGAGTGGATGCAAGAGTAACGCAAATTAAAATTGGACCTGCAGTTACACAATATGAAATACAGCCTGCACAAGGTGTTAAAGTAAGTAAGATAGTAAACTTGCATAATGATATTGCTTTAGCGCTAGCAGCGAAAGATATAAGAATAGAAGCGCCAATTCCCGGGCGTTCAGCAGTTGGAATTGAAGTTCCGAATGATAAAATTTCACTAGTATCGTTGAAAGAAGTATTAGATGAAAAATTCCCAGCTAAAAACAAGTTGGAAGTAGGTTTGGGGAGAGATATTTCAGGTGATCCAATAACGGTAGAATTAAATAAAATGCCGCATTTATTAGTAGCTGGCTCGACAGGTAGCGGTAAGTCTGTTTGTATTAATGGTATTATTACAAGTATATTGTTGAATGCAAAGCCACACGAAGTAAAACTTATGTTAATAGACCCGAAAATGGTAGAATTGAACGTATATAATGGCATTCCGCACTTACTTATTCCAGTGGTAACGAATCCTCACAAAGCATCGCAAGCCTTGGAGAAAGTTGTTGCTGAGATGGAACGCCGTTACGATTTATTCCAACATTCTTCAACGAGAAATATTGAAGGATATAATGAAGCAATTAGACGTCAAAATATGGAACTAGAAGAAAAACAATCAGAATTGCCTTATATTGTTGTTATTGTAGATGAATTAGCTGATTTAATGATGGTGGCAGGTAAAGAAGTTGAAAATGCAATTCAACGTATTACACAGATGGCACGTGCTGCGGGTATTCACTTGATAATTGCAACACAAAGACCTTCTGTAGACGTTATTACTGGATTAATTAAAAACAATATCCCTAGTAGAATTGCGTTCGCGGTAAGTTCACAAATTGATTCTAGAACAATAATTGATAGTAGTGGTGCTGATAAATTGTTAGGAAAAGGTGATATGCTTTACGTAGCAAATGGCGGTTCTACGAGAACACGAGTGCAAGGGGCATTTTTAAGTGATCAAGAAGTGCAAGATGTAGTTAATTATGTCGTTGAACAGCAAAAGGCAAATTATGTAAAAGAAATGGAACCAGATGCTCCCGTTGAAAAATCAGAAATGAAGAGTGAAGATGCGTTATATGATGAAGCATATTTATTTGTCCTTGAACAACAAAAGGCAAGTACGTCATTATTACAAAGACAGTTTAGAATTGGCTATAATCGTGCATCACGTTTAATGGATGATTTAGAACGTAACCAAGTAATTGGACCACAAAAAGGTAGTAAACCTAGACAAATATTAGTGGATTTAGATAGTGATGAGGTGTAAAAATGGAACTGACTTCTGTTTATAAAGTAAAAGAGTGGATGATTCAACAGATTAAAGCAGGTATATTACAACACGGAGAACCACTGCCTAGCAATTTAGCTATTGCGAGAACATTAAATGTCAAAACAGACGATGTCTATGACGCAGTAGATGAATTAATTACGGAACAAGTCCTATCGAATAATTTAGAAGAAGGTGCAAGTGTTAAATCACTGCATCCATTCTACTATCCTTTAGGTGAGGTTGTTAGTATTAGTAAAATGATAGAGGATCAAGGTTATAAGGCAGGTACGGAATATATTAGTTTTGATGAAAAACCAGCTACGTCATTAGACGCTATGCGATTAAATATTGCAGATAAAGCCTATGTGACAATCATTGAACGTGTGCGTACAGCTGATAACAATCCAGTTGTCTACTGCTTAGATAAATTACCTACTGAATCTTTAACTTGCGCAGAATATCAAAATAGTGATGAATCATTATTAGATGCAATAGAAGCATATACTAATAAAAAGGTTGCTTTTGCTGATACAGAAATGGAAGCAATTAGTTATGAGCCCCATATTTCGAATGTACTTGGGGCTTCGCCACATGAAGGGTTAATGCTTTTGAAATTAGTACACTATGATAAAGATAACCAACCAGTACTTTATTCTTTTAATTATTTCAAAAGTAGTTTAGTAAAATTTAAAACGGTTAAAAACAGATTATAATAATAATTTTATGGAAGTGAGGCATGATATTTTGAAAACTGAGCATTTACAAGATGATATACATATTAATGTATTACCAACTACAAAATTTAAAACAACAACAATTACATTGAAATTCATGGCACCATTGGATAGTGAAACAACAACTGCTCGTTCAATATTAAGTAAATTGTTGGTACGTGCTACGAAACAGTGGCCAACAGATAAAGCTTTTAATAGACATCTTTCTCATTTGTATGGGGCATATGTCAATAGCTTTGTAACTAAATTCAAAGATAAGCATGTAATAACAATTTCATTAGAACTTGTGAATGAGCGATATTTAAAAGATCAAACTCCGTTATTTGAAAAAGGGTTGAACTTACTAAAAGAAATAATTTGGAATCCGCTTATTACAGATGGCCGTTTTGATGAAATATTTGTTGCCCAAGAAAAATCTTTGCTAACTAAAAAGTTAGAAGCGATGGTCGATAATAAATCGCAAATTTCATTTTTAAATTTACTTAAAAATATGTTTGGTGAACAACCTTATCGACACTTAGCTACGGGTCAAGTTGAATACATACCTAGCATTACACCAGAAACTTTATATCATACATATCAATCTATGTTACAAAATGACTATTGTGCTGTATATGTAGTAGGAAATGTGGATGAAGCACAAGTAAAACAGCAGTTGCAAAGTTATTTTAATATCAACCCGTTTCAGTTTGCATTAACACAAACTGCTAAACCTTTACCAAAAACGCAAATGCCACTTGAAATTATTGAAGAAGATGTTGTAGATCAAGCTAAATTAAATATGGGCTTTAGACTACCGGCACAATATGGTGATGCAGAATACTTTGCGATGGTAGTATTTAATGTCATGTTTGGCGGAGATCCATCTTCGGTGTTATTTAATGAAGTACGAGAAAAACAAAGTTTAGCATATTCTATCCATTCTCAGATTGATGCTAAAAATGGTTATATGTTTGTACTTAGTGGCGTCTCAGCAGATAAATATAAAATTGCCAGAGATACTATAATTGCCGAATTTGAAAAATTTCAAAAAGGACAGTTTGAGGAAGAGAAATTAGCGTTAGCTAAAAAAGTAATATTATCACAAAGACAAGAATCACATGACAGACCTAAGAGTATTATTGAAATTTTAAATAATAATATTTTATTGGACACACCCATGAGTGAAGAAGCATATTTATCTGGTATACAGCATGTGACTAAAGAAGATGTTCAACAATTGGCACAGAAAGTTATATTAGATACAATTTATATTTTGACAAAAGGAGGTAATGATTAATGCGAGAAACATATTATGAGCAAATAGATGAACGTGTTTTCGAAACAGAATTAAATAATGGTCTCAAATTATTCATTATTCCCAAAAAAGGCTTCCAAAAAACGTTTGTAACGTATACTACAAAGTTTGGCTCGTTAGATAATAAATTCAAGCCGTATGGTAGCGATACGTTTGTTACAGTACCTGATGGTGTTGCTCATTTTTTAGAGCATAAATTGTTTGAGAATGACGATACTGGAGAAGATTTGTTTACAGCATTTGCCGAAGATAATGCACAGGTCAATGCTTTTACTAGCTTTGATCGTACAAGTTATCTTTTTAGTGCGACAGATCATGTAGAACGCAATATTATACGTCTGTTAACTATGGTAGAGTCACCTTACTTTACACAAGAAACAGTAGATAAAGAAAAAGGTATTATTGCTGAAGAAATTAAAATGTATCAAGAACAACCGGGTTATAAATTAATGTTTAACACATTGAAAGCCATGTATGATACACATCCGATACGTGTAGACATTGCTGGTAGTGTGGAAAGTATTTATGAAATTACGAAAGACGATTTATATTTATGCTATGAAACATTTTATCATCCGTCAAATATGGTTCTTTTTGTAGTTGGAGACGTCGATGTGGCCCATATTTACGATGTAATTGCTACACATGAGGCACAACGTGATAAAGAAGCACAACCGCAAATTGTTAGAGATCCACTTGTTGAAAAAGAAACAGTTAATGAAGCGAAAGTTTCTGAAACAATGAAGCTTCAATCACCAAGACTTATGCTAGGATTTAAAAATAAACCGTTAACTGATGAGCCAAATGCAACTTTCGTAAAACGCGACTTAGAAATGACACTTTTTTATGAAATGTTATTTGGAGAAGAAACAGATTTTTATCAATCATTACTAAATGAAGACCTGATTGACGAGACATTTGGATACCAATTTGTGTTAGAGCCGACATACAGTTTCTCTGTAATTACAAGTGCGACACAATATCCTGATAAATTAAAAGAAGTACTTTTATCTGAAATCGAAAAATATCAAGGCAATTTAACTGATGTTGAAGCATTTGATTTATTGAAAAAACAATTTATTGGTGAATTTATATCAGGTTTGAATTCTCCAGAATACATTGCCAATCAATATACGAAACTTTATTTTGAAGGTGTAAGTTTATTTGACCTGTTAGATATTGTAGAAAGTATTACATTAGAAAGTGTCAATGAAACATCAAGAGCATGTTTGAATTTAGCACAAGTTGTCGATAGTCGCTTGGAGATGAAATAGCATGAAAGCATTAGTAGTGGGTGGTTCAGGTACAATCGGCTCAGCAATAGTAGATCGTTTGCTAACTGATGGTTATGAAGTGATTGTACATTATCATAGTGCCGATATAGATGCTTTGCAACAACGTTATCGTGAACAACCAGTTCAATTCATACAGATTGATTTAACACAAGATGTACATTTAGAAGCACAGTTACAATTCATTAAGCATCTCGATTGTCTAGTTTATGCGTCAGGTACTGCATTATATGGTCAATTGCAAGATATGTCTGATTCCATGATAGATACGTGTTATCAAATACATGTGAGACAATTAATTAGAATTTGTCGATATTTTACGGACCAATTAAGACAAAGCAATGCTGGGCGCATAGTCGTCATTTCATCAATCTGGGGGGAAACAGGTGCGAGCATGGAGTCGGTTTACTCTGCGATGAAGGGAGCACAAATCGCCTTTGTTAAAGCACTAAGTCAAGAGTTAGCAATGACATCAGTTACCGTTAATGCGATTACACCGGGTTTTGTAAAAGGTAACATGGCGAATGTGTGGAGTGATGATGAACTGTTTGAAATAAAGTCATCTTTACCACAGCAAAGAATGATTGATCCGGTTGAAATTGCACATACTTGTAGTTATTTGTGTCATCCCTTAGCAAAAAGCATCACGGGTACTATTCAAAAAGTAAATGGTGCTTGGTATTTATAAAATTTTAAATAATATTAAGAAAATAAACCAACTCCGAAACATTCAATGATATAATATGTGTACAATATTTTAACATTTTATGTGACAAATCCAACACATAATAATTAAGCAAAGCGTTATTTAAATGCTTTTAGGCATATGATTTAGGTCTATAGCATGCGTTCTTTAAACAAAGGGGTGTTTATTTCATGGCAGTGGCTACAAAAAAAGAATGGTATTTAGAATATGAGATAACAATGAACCGTGCAGGTCTTTTAGGTGACATATCAAGTTTGCTAGGTATGATGGGCATCAGTATTGTTACGATTAATGGTATAGATGAAGGTCGAAGAGGACTTTTAATCAAATCAGATAGTCTTGATAAAGTACATCGTTTTGAAAATATCGTTACAGAAATAGATGATATTTCAATTACGAAACTGAGACAGCCAGAATTACGTGATCGTTTAGCCGTTAGACATGGCCGATACATAGAGCAAGATGCTGATGATAAGAAGACTTTCCGTTTTGAAAGAGATGATTTAGGTTTACTCGTTGATTTTATGGCGGAATTATTTAAGGAAAAAGGGCATAAACTTATAGGAATTAGAGGTATGCCTAGAGTAGGCAAGACAGAGTCTATAGTAGCCGGTAGTGTTTGTGCACATAAGCGATGGTTGTTTATTAGTTCTACCTTAATCAAACAAACAGTTCGAAGTTCTTTAATTAAAGGAGAATATGATTCAGACCATGTTTACATTATTGATGGGGCTGTGACTGCAAGAGAATCTAATCAAAAGCACCAAGAATTAGTTAAAGAAGTGATGAGCTTGCCTGCAATTAAAGTTGTGGAACATCCAGACCTTTTTGTAGAAACGAGTGACTATGAAATGAGTGATTTTGATTATATTATTGAACTACGAGAAAATAAAAATCAAGAGATTCAATATGAAGAAATGAAGAAACAAACCGTTAAAAGTAAGAATAATCTAGATTTTGGTAATGATACATTTGGTGGCGGTTTTGGATTTTTTGAATAAATGATGAATGATAAGTGAGGAGGACTAACCCTTGAATTTAGTTGGTCAAACGTTAAAAGGACGACGAGAACGTATAGGAATGACGCTCACTGAATTAGAGTCGCGAACACAAATTAAACGTCAAACATTAACAATAATAGAAAATAATGATTTTGAATCATTAAATAATGTAAATTATGCTGAAGGTTTTATCAGAAAATATGCACAAGCTGTCAACATTGATTCCGTGCAATTGATTGACGCTCATAGAGATGAAATTCCAAATAATGACAAATCCATGCAAGAAATAATTAACGCTTTCTCACAAGAAGATAAACCTACGTATCGTACTAAGAATAAAGAGCCTTTACAGCTAGCAGTTGTTGTAAGCTTAGCAGTCGTTATTTCAGCATTATTATGGTTTTTTTCAGTATTGATTTTTTAGAATATTAATTATTAATATATTAGATATAAATAGAAAAGAGGACTTTTTATGAATTTACCGAATTGGATAACTGTATTCAGAGTTATACTAATTCCAATATTTCTTCTATTTGCACTTGTAGATTTTGGTTTTGGTAATATTTCATTTCTAGGTGGGAATGAAATTAGAATAGAATTACTTATTAGTGGAATTGTTTTTATTGTTGCATCATTAAGTGACTTTGTGGATGGCTATTTAGCACGAAAATGGAATCTTGTAACGAATATGGGTAAATTCTTAGACCCATTAGCAGATAAATTACTCGTTTCTAGTGCTTTAATTGCATTGGTTCAAGTTGATTTAACGAATTCCATAGTTGCAATTATTATTATCGCACGTGAATTTGCAGTGACAGGTTTACGTCTTTTACAAATAGAACAAGGCTTTGTAAGTGCTGCAGGTCAATTAGGTAAAATTAAAACTGCAGTTACAATGGTAGCAATTGTCTGGATTTTACTTGGTGACCCATTAGCGACTTGGATTGGTTTCCAATTAGGCCAAGTATTATTATATATTGGCGTATTATTTACTATCTTATCTGGAATAGAATATTTCTATAAAGGGCGCGACGTTTTTAAAGCAAAATAATAATATCTTAAGGAGCATGTGTTCATGCTTATCAGACTGTCGACAAAGTCTCTGACTTTGTTGACAGTCTTTTTATGCACGCTTTCCGCGGGCACTGCCTTAACCTGTAGTCTTCGGCTAGTGCTATTCCCGCAGGAGTCGGCATAAATTACTGACAATATTACACCATCAATATTATAATTTATGTAAATTAAATATTGATGGTGTTTATTATGCTAAATAAATCAATTGATAAATGGAGAGGGACAGAAATCCATTTCTCTAATAAAGATTTCGTAGTCCCACCCAGGCAAGGATGACTAGGGTTGAAATGTTTACCTGAGCTGAAGCTCATGCATAAGTTTCACTAACTTAATAAATTAAAGCAATGAGACTTTATATTTTCAATTCAGTCATCTTTGAATTAGTCCTTAATAATCATTTATTACGTAAAGTCGATGTGATATTAGATTTAAACTTTGTATATGAACTTGTCGAAGACATATTCTGTCTAATGGTAGACCATTTATAGACATTGTTATTTTAGTAAAGATATTACTCATACGAAGATTATTTGGTATTAAATCAATGAGGCAAATAATTAAAGAAATAGAAACAAGTGTAGCAGAACTCATGCTTCTTTTTTTATTTAATTTAAATAAGTGATATTGCAGTTTGAAAAGTTGAAAGTTAATTTTTCGTCTTTTGTAGTTTCTCATTTTATAATAAGGGGAAATAGACATATATTGTTAATAAATGCATACCTATTTAATTTGTGAAAAAGGATGCATTCGATACTAGGAGGATGTTTTGTGAATATCTCTATTATTGCAGTAGGTTCAGAATTATTATTAGGTCAAATCGCAAATACCAATGGCCAATATTTATCCAAACTATTTAATGAAGCGGGACACAATGTTGTAGAACATACAGTTATTGGTGATAATCCAGAACGCTTAGAGAACGTCCTTAAACATGCAATCTCTAAATACGATTCAGTGATACTAACTGGTGGTTTAGGTCCAACAAAAGATGATTTGACGAAACATACAGTAGCTAAATTATTAGGCAGGGAATTAGTCATTGATCAGCATGCGTTAGACTATATTGAACAATATTTTAAAGAGCAAGGCACAGAAATGACACCAAATAACCGTCAACAAGCACTTGTGATTTCACAATCACATGTACTGGAAAATAAGCATGGTATGGCACCAGGTATGTTAGTTGAACAAGATGGCAAGCACATTGCATTGTTGCCAGGGCCACCTAAAGAAATGAAACCTATGGCTAAGGAAGCACTACTGCCATACTTTTTAAATGGAGAACGTACCATATTCTCCGAGTCACTACGTTTTGCAGGCATTGGAGAATCAAAAGTCGAAACAGAATTATTAGATTTAATTGATAACCAATCAAACCCAACGATTGCCCCATTGGCGGGTACCCATGAGGTAAATGTGAGATTAACAGCGAACGCAGAGACAGAACAAGCTTGTAAAGCACTGATAGGACCCATTAAAGCACAAATTTTACAACGTATTGGCCAATTTTACTATGGCTCAGATGATACATCTTTAGAACAAGCAGTCATGGAAAACGTAAACCAATCGATAGCATTATATGACGGAGTAACAGAAGGCATAGTGTTTTCTAGAATGAAAGACTTTGATACAGATAATGCGCTTAAAGGTATGTTGTCTCATAATGAGCAATTTGTATCAACGCATGATACGATTGAAGCACAACTTTCTATTACGGCTAATATTATTAAAGATTTGTTTAAAACAGATATTGGAATATCAATTTTACATGAAAATGATTCAGTTTATTTAGGTATTTTAAAGCATAAGCAATTAACCATCCAGTCATTCAAAATGCCCCAAAGAAGAAATTTAATTAAATACAGAACACCAAATTATGTACTAATGAGATTACTGAATTGGCTAAAATAGATACGAACATCCTTCAAAAATTTATAATTTTAGTACATGTGTTCTATTTTTGTTTGTTCTATTTTTAAGTTTAGCGAACAAATATTCGCAAAATGCTTGCGGAAATATTCGAATCACGGTATAGTATGTATAAGATATTTTTCAGAGATAAAACTCATTTAGGAGGTCCAGCATTGGATAACGATCGTCAGAAAGCTTTAGATACGGTAATTAAAAATATGGAGAAATCATTTGGTAAAGGTGCAGTTATGAAATTAGGCGATAATAAAGGTCGTCGTGTATCAAGTGTATCAAGTGGTTCAGTAACTTTAGATAATGCATTAGGTGTAGGTGGTTACCCTAAAGGTAGAATTATTGAAATTTATGGTCCTGAAAGTTCAGGGAAAACAACCGTCGCACTTCACGCAATCGCGGAAGTTCAAAAAAATGGTGGCGTAGCAGCATTTATTGATGCTGAGCACGCACTTGATCCTGTTTATGCAGAAGCATTAGGTGTAGATATACAGAATCTTTATTTATCACAACCAGACCATGGTGAGCAAGGTTTAGAAATTGCAGAAGCATTTGTTAGAAGTGGTGCTGTAGATATCGTGGTAGTTGACTCAGTTGCTGCTTTAACACCTAAAGCTGAAATTGAAGGTGAAATGGGAGATACGCATGTCGGTTTACAAGCACGTTTGATGTCACAAGCACTTAGAAAATTATCTGGTGCAATTTCAAAATCAAATACGACAGCAATATTCATTAACCAAATTCGTGAAAAAGTAGGGGTTATGTTTGGTAACCCAGAAGTGACGCCAGGTGGACGTGCCTTAAAATTCTATAGTTCAGTCCGTTTAGAAGTACGTCGTGCTGAGCAATTGAAACAAGGTCAAGAAATTGTAGGTAACAGAACGAAAATCAAAGTCGTAAAAAACAAAGTAGCGCCGCCATTTAGAATTGCAGAAGTTGATATTATGTACGGTAAAGGTATCTCTAAAGAAGGAGAATTAATAGACCTTGGTGCTGAACATGAAATTGTTGATAAGTCCGGTGCTTGGTACTCTTATAACGGCGAGCGTATGGGACAAGGTAAAGAAAACGTTAAATCTTACCTGAAAGAAAATCCAGCCATCAAAAATGAAATCGATCAGAAATTACGTGAGAAACTAGGTATTTTTGATGGTGATATTGAAGAAAATGAAGCTGAGCAACCAACAACATTATTTGACGAAGAATAATCGGAAGTAACTTTATAGAGATAAATTATAAAATAAGTGTGCATTATAAAAAATGTGCACTTATTTTTGTTTTTACATAAGAATTCTAAAATATTATATGAAAAGTTTTTTCATTCTAAAAATGTTGATAATTAAGCATTAACAATAGCTAAAGTGTATTTAGTGTGAAAGAGTTGTTTCAAATATTGAATTAATGTATATGGAAACCTTGACACCACTTAGTTTAAAACCGTACAATTACATTGTATGATTCTTATATAACTTCATATAATCATATTGAATTTGATATACAGAGCAAAATCCTAGATAAAAGGGGGTGTTTGTGTGAATTTATTAAGCCTCCTACTCATTTTGCTAGGTATTATTCTCGGAGTTGTTGTAGGGTATCTAATTGCCCGAAATTTGTTGCATCAAAAGCAAATACAAGCAAGACAAACTGCTAAAGATATTATCGAACAAGGTAATAAAGAAGCAGAGAATATTAAGAAGGAAAAGCTCCTAGAAGCAAAAGAAGAAAACCAAATCATCAAAGAACAAAGTGAAAATGAACTTCGTGAAAGACGTGGTGAACTTCAAAGACAGGAAGCGAGACTTCTACAAAAAGAAGAAAACTTAGAGCGAAAATCTGATCTGTTAGACAAAAAAGATGAGATTTTAGAGCAAAAAGAGTCTAAACTTGAAGAACGACAACAACAAGTAGATGCAAAAGAGAGTAGTGTTCAAACGTTAATAAATAAGCATGAACAAGAATTAGAACGCATCTCTGGTCTTACTCAAGAAGAAGCTGCTCAAGAGCAACTTCAAAGAGTTGAAGATGAATTGTCACAAGATATTGCAATACTTGTTAAGGAAAAAGAGAAAGAAGCAAAAGAAGCAGTCGATAAAAATGCAAAAGAGTTATTAGCAACTACTGTTCAAAGGTTAGCGGCAGAACATACTTCTGAATCAACAGTATCCGTTGTTAATTTACCGAATGACGAAATGAAAGGTCGAATCATTGGTAGAGAAGGAAGAAATATCAGAACGTTAGAAACGTTAACTGGTATCGACTTAATTATAGATGATACGCCAGAAGCAGTTATACTTTCTGGTTTTGACCCGATTAGACGTGAAATTGCAAGAACTGCATTAGTAAATCTTGTTTCGGATGGTAGAATCCATCCTGGACGTATAGAAGATATGGTAGATAAAGCTCGTAAAGAAGTAGACGACATTATTCGTGATGCTGGTGAACAAGCTACATTTGAAATAAATGTGCATAACATGCATCCAGATTTAGTGAAAATCTTAGGTCGTTTAAAATATCGTACTAGTTATGGGCAAAATGTATTAAAACATTCCATTGAAGTTGCGCACTTAAGTGGTATGTTAGCAGCAGAATTAGGGGAAGATATAACCTTAGCTAAACGTGCTGGCTTACTTCATGACGTTGGTAAAGCCATTGACCATGAAGTTGAAGGTAGCCATGTTGAAATTGGTGTTGAACTAGCTAAAAAATACGCTGAAAATGATACTGTAATAAATGCCATTCATTCTCATCATGGTGACGTTGAACCAACTTCAATTATTTCCATACTCGTAGCAGCAGCAGATGCATTATCCGCTGCAAGACCTGGTGCGCGTAAAGAGACTTTAGAAAATTATATTAGAAGATTGGAAAGATTAGAAACGTTATCCGAAGGTTATGAAGGTGTTGAAAAAGCATTTGCCATTCAAGCTGGTAGAGAAATACGAGTAATTGTATCTCCAGAAACTATCGACGACTTAAAATCACATCGCTTAGCAAGAGATATTAAACGCCAAATTGAAGATGAACTTCAATATCCTGGCCATATAAAAGTGACAGTTGTTCGTGAGACTAGAGCAATTGAATATGCAAAATAAAAATGAATTATTAAACATTTAATATTGAATTTTCAACAAACTAAGCTAAATATCGCTTAGTTTGTTTTTTTATATATGAAAAGTAGAAAACTTAAAAGTTCTCGGATATGAGTTTTATTATTGGGTAAGGTATTGGAATTATTACTGGGGCCTGATAAAAAAATAAGTACATCAAAAATCGATTTGTTTCTAAAAATTTTCGTTGTCCGACTCAGAAAAATGTATAAGGTGAGTTGTATACAAAGATAAAGTTTTACATTTGAAGGAATGCATTCAGTTAAATACAAATTTTACAAAAATAGAGGTTGGAACATGAAAATGCCCCAACCTCTAGTAAGTCTTATATAATATAATTATACTTGCTTATTAACTGTTAAAATAATAATTTAAGTGAGTTCTAAATCGGCCTGATTAACTTCTTTAATAATTTCAGCCGTATCATAACAATTTGTTGAGATATTTGCATATCTTTCAGCTAAGCGATAAGCATTGATATACAATTCTAAACTTTCTTTAGCGATATCTTCTGGATCTTCACTTTTTGATGGATTTGCTGTAAGAACTAAGTCAGCAAAATGTTGTGGATCAATATTGATTGACATGTATACTTTCCAACTCCTATATTTTTGGATTATTACATTTCTAATATTACTTATACCACTAATAATTCATTTAAAACTTTGTTGATTTGCTAAAATTTTAGTCTAGAGTCTTTTCAACCTTATTGAATTGCATTAAACTAAGACTATGAGAGGATGAACATATCAATGAGATTACTTTTTATCGGTGATATTGTAGGTAAAGTAGGTCGAGAGGCAATAACTACATATTTATCAAGACTGAAACAAACATATCGCCCAACAGTTACTATTGTTAATGCTGAAAATGCTGCACATGGTAAAGGATTAACTGAAAAAATATATAAAGATTTATTAAGAGAAGGCGTAGACTTTATGACAATGGGCAACCACACATATGGACAACGCCAAATTTATGATTTTATAGATTCTGCAAATCGTATGGTGCGTCCGGCGAATTTTCCAGAAGGTGCACCAGGTGTTGGTATGCGATTTATCCAAATAAATGAAACGAAATTAGCGATTATTAATTTACAAGGTCGTGCTTTTATGCAAGACATTGATGATCCATTTAAAAAAGCAGATGCACTAATTGAAGAAGCGCAAAAAGAGACAGATTATATTTTTGTAGATTTCCACGCAGAAACGACTTCAGAAAAAAATGCAATGGGTTGGTATTTAGATGGAAGAGTAAGTGCAGTTGTAGGTACACACACACATATTCAAACATCAGATGAACGCATATTGCCGGGTGGTACTGGATATATCACAGATGTTGGCATGACTGGTTTTTATGATGGAATTTTAGGGATAAATAGAAATGAAGTGATTACACGATTTATTACGAGTTTGCCACAACGACATGTAGTCCCAGATGAAGGACGTAGCGTATTGTCTGGTGTTATTATTGATATTAACAAAGAAGGTAAAACGACGCATATTGAACGTGTATTAATTAATGATGATCACCCATTTTAAAAGTATCGTCCATTAGTATGAATTTAAAAAACTACCACTCTTTACATAGTAATAGAGTGGTTTATTTTGATATGATAAATAATGAATTATTATAACCACTAGGAGGAAAGATGATATGAAATCACAAGTATCATGGAAAGTGGGCGGACAACAAGGTGAAGGTATAGAATCTACGGGTGAAATCTTCGCTACTGCTATGAATCGTAAAGGGTATTACTTATACGGATATCGTCATTTTTCAAGTAGAATTATGGGCGGACATACAAACAATAAAATAAGAGTGTCTACTACACCTGTACATGCAATTAGCGACGATTTAGATATTTTAATCGCATTTGATCAAGAAACAATTGAACTCAATCATCATGAAATGCGTGAAGATAGTATTATTATCGCGGATAGCAAAGCGAAACCAGAAAAACCTGAAAAATGTCGTGCACAGTTGATAGACTTACCATTTACTGCAACTGCTAAAGAACTAGGCACTGCACTTATGAAAAACATGGTGGCAATTGGTGCAACATGTGCCGTGATGGATTTGGATAAATCTGATTTTGAGACATTAATTACTAATATGTTTACTAAAAAGGGTGAAAAAGTTGTTAGCTTAAATATAGAAGCATTAAATGAAGGTTATCGTTTAATGAAAGCACAACTTGATTCTGTTGATAGTGATTTTGTTTTAGAAGATACAGAAAGTACACCACATCTATACATGATTGGTAATGATGCGATTGGTTTAGGTGCATTATCTGCAGGTTCACGTTTTATGGCTGCTTACCCAATAACACCAGCATCTGAAATCATGGAATATATGATTGAAAATCTGCCTAAGGTCGGCGGTACTGTTGTACAAACTGAAGATGAGATAGCTGCTGCAAATATGGCGATTGGTTCCAATTACGCTGGTGTACGTGCATTTACTGCGAGTGCGGGTCCAGGTCTATCACTAATGATGGAAGCAATTGGTTTGTCGGGAATGACAGAAACACCTTTTGTAGTTATCAATACTCAACGTGGTGGACCTTCGACAGGTTTACCAACAAAGCAAGAGCAATCTGATTTAATGCAAATGATTTATGGAACACATGGTGATATTCCAAAAATTGTTGTTGCACCAACAGATGCAGAAGATGCTTTCTATTTAACGATGGAAGCTTTTAACTTGGCAGAAATGTATCAATGTCCGGTCATTATTTTAAGTGATTTACAATTATCACTAGGTAAACAAACCGTTGACCAGTTAGATTTCCGTAAAATTGACATTAATCGCGGCGAAATGATTCAATCAGATATTTCACGCGAGGAAGACGATAAAGCTTACTTTAAACGTTATGCATTAACAGATAGCGGTATTTCACCAAGACCTATTCCAGGTGTAAAAGGTGGCATACATCATGTCACAGGTGTCGAACATAACGAAGAAGGTAAACCAAGTGAGGTTGCAAATAATAGACAGCAACAAATGGATAAACGTATGCGTAAAATAGAACATCTATTAATTCAGAATCCTGTGGAAGCAGATTTAACTCATGAAACAGCTGATATTTTATATCTTGGCTTTATTTCAACTAAAGGTGCAATACAAGAAGGTAAATCAAGATTAGAAGCGCAAGGTGTGAAAGTGAATCATTTACAAATTAGACAACTACATCCGTTCCCAAGTGAAACGATTCAACAAGCTATAGATAATGCATCCAAAGTCGTAGTTGTGGAGCACAATTATCAAGGACAACTTGCAAGTATTATAAAAATGAATGTCAATTTAGGCGATAAACTAGTGAAACAAACGAAATATGATGGCACACCATTTTTACCACACGAGATTGAAACTAAAGGTATTGAAATCGCAAAAGAATTAAAGGAGTTGGTGTAAATGGCAACATTTAAAGATTTTAGAAATAATGTTAAACCTAACTGGTGTCCAGGTTGTGGTGACTTCTCTGTTCAAGCAGCTATCCAAAAAGCAGCAGCAAACGTTGGTTTAGAACCAGAAGAAGTGGCAATCATAACAGGAATCGGATGCTCAGGTCGCTTGTCAGGTTATGTTAACTCTTATGGTGTCCATGGTATACATGGTCGTTCATTACCTTTAGCACAAGGCGTGAAAATGGCGAATAAAGATTTAACGGTTATTGCTTCTGGTGGTGACGGTGATGGTTATGCTATAGGTATGGGGCATACGATACATGCATTACGTCGAAATATGAATATGACTTACATTGTTATGGACAACCAAATTTACGGACTAACTAAAGGTCAAACATCTCCATCTTCGGCACAAGGATTTGTGACTAAATCAACACCTAAAGGTAATATCGAACAAAATGTGGCTCCTTTAGAATTAGCATTATCGTCAGGTGCGACGTTTGTAGCACAAGGCTTCTCAAGTGATATAAAAGGCTTAACGAAAATGATAGAAGACGCAATTAACCATGATGGCTTCTCATTTGTTAATGTGTTCTCACCCTGTGTCACATACAATAAAGTGAATACGTATGATTGGTTTAAAGAAAATTTAACGAGTATTGATGATATTGAAGATTATGATGTTGCAGATAAACAAAAAGCAACACAAAAAGTGTTAGAATACAATTCACTACTCAAAGGTATTGTGTATCAAGATACAGAAACACCATCGTTTGAATCACAAATCGATGAGATGAATGGTACACCTCTAGCAAAACAAGATATTCATATTGATGAAACGCAATTTGAAGCTTTAACGAAGCAATTTGTGTAATTCGGATAAAAACTATTGCGTTTCAAAGCTGTTACATTATTGACTGATAAGGCAACGTCGCCGTATCATTGTAATCGATAATGTGGCAGCTTTTTATTATAGAAATGAATACATAATTTTATTATCAAAAATTGGAGGATATCATCTTGGTCGATCACTATTGCTCTATGACAGAGCTCATAGCACAAACATCCGCTAACAAAGATTGGGAAATAATTTCACAAGATAACCAAACAACTGCACTTGTTACAGCAGTTCACGGTGGTGCAATCGAACGTGGTACTTCAGAAATTGCGCAATTAACCAGCGAATATGACGGTTTAAGTTTTTACACTTTTAAAGGAACAAGAAAGAATAAAAATAATGAATTGCATGTAACCTCCAGACATTTTGATGAACCAATACTTAAATCAATGGTCAAACAGCATGCATATATTATTTCTTTTCATGGATGTATGGGTAACCAAGCAGAGGTCTATATAGGTGGGAGAGATATGGCGCTTGCCAAAAGGATACAACAGTATCTTGAAGCAATCGGAGTTACTGTAAAACCAGCACCAGCTCATATTTCGGGTATGCATGCAGATAATTTTGTAAATGAAGGTACAAGATTGCAAGGTGTCCAATTAGAATTAACGGTTGCGCTCAGAAGAAAATGCTTCAAAAATAATAAATACAACTTACATGATAGAGAAAATCGAGAAAATTGGTCGCAGTTTATGTTTGATTTTACAACAGCAATTAATACAGCATTACAAGAAGAAATGAGCGAGAAATAATGAAATAATATGTTAAGTTCACTTTTACATAATCTTAAGTTAATACAATTTCTCAAAGGGAATGTGTTACGTATAACCTTTGAGAGGAGCTTTGGTATGGCAGATAAATATAAATCAATGACCGAGTTAGAAGCAAATACAAATGAAAATGATGATTGGGAGATTGAAACACGTGATTTGGAAGGTGACGTCATAATCACAGCAATTCATGGTGGTGGTATTGAACCGGGTACAACCGAACTTGCTGATTGGACTGCACAAAAAGGAAATTTTGATTATTTTACTTTTAAAGGGATGAGATCTAAAGGAAATGAGGAACTCCATGTAACGTCACGCCATTATGATGAACCAGTTTTAATGGAAATGATCAAACCAAAAAGCAAAGCAGTTGCATTACATGGTTGCGTAGGAGAAACTCCAATTGTATATATTGGTGGCAAAGATCAACAACTCATACAAGAAATGACCCATCAATTTGAACAACTAGATATTAAAGTTGATCAAGCCCCAGAACGTATTTCAGGTGCACATGATGACAATATTATTAATTGTTGCCAAACAGGGGCAGGCGTACAGTTAGAATTAACTGCTGAATTAAGAAAAATGTGTTTTGAAAATCACAAATATAATAAAAAAAGTCGTGAAAATGAATCGAATCGCAGTCAGTTCATGGATGACTTTACTGATGCGATGGTTAATGCCATCCAGAACGCTAAACAATGTTTGAAAAACTGACAACGTTAGTCTATTATAGATTCATAATATCTATAATAGAAAGTTGAGGATATATGAAGTATTCAAAAGCAACAGATTATGCGTTACATGTATTATTATATATGATTAAAAATGAGGGTGAATCTAAAAAAATTCCTGTGCAATCACTTGCTTCAGCACTCAATATTTCAACAACCTACTTATCAAAGATACTGACACGTCTAGCTAAAGCAGGTATTATTAGTGCTAACAGTGGTGCTAAAGGTGGTTATCAATTAAAAAAAGGATGGCAAAATTATTCAGTTTACGAAGTAATTACAATAATTGAAGGCAGTCAAAACTTGCTTGAAGATAGTTTTAATCATGATAAACAATGCCCTATAAAATTAGTGATGGATGAAGCGGAACAAGCGCTTATTAATATCTTACGTCAAAAAACTTTAAGCGATTTGACATAAATCACGCTTATTATTTTGGTAAAATGTCTATAAGATTAAATTAAGGAGTTGAAGCAATATGAATGATACATTGATGAGTATTCAAATTATACCTAAAACGCCTAACGGAGAAGATGTCATTCCATACGTAGACGAAGCTATTAAATTTATCGACGAATCAGGCATGACATATAGAGTGGGTGCACTTGAAACTACAGTTCAAGGTGAAATGAATGAATGTTTGATCTTAATTCAGAAATTAAATGATCGTATGGTAGAACTTGAAATTCCAAGTATAATAAGCCAAGTTAAATTTTATCATGCACCGGAAGGTATCACGATTGAAACATTGACTGGAAAATACGACGCACAGTAATACTTGTGACAAATCGTGAAACAATAATAAGTGAAGATATATAAATATAAAAGGGCGCTTTGAAGTCAAACAGTATATGTTTGATGTCAGAGCGCCGCTTTTTGTATAAGTCTTTTTGCACTTTGTACGCAAATTTAATATAATGTAATAATGATTATGGATAAAGTTATAGAACTTTGAACGTTAAGGTTATCAGCAGATGATACGCGATATAAATAAGCAGGTTCTAAGTTGTTATGATATAGAAAGGATTTTGTAAAGTGAATGAAGAACAAAGAAAGCGTACTTCTATAGATGTTCTAGCCGAACGAGATAAAAAAACGAAAGACTACAGTAAATATTTTGAACATGTTTATCAGCCACCAAGTCTAAAAGAAGCACGTAAACGTGGGAAAGAAGAAATTAACTACAATCGTGATTTTCAAATTGACGAGAAATATAGAAATATGGGGCAAGGCAAGACGTTCCTCATCAAGACATATGGTTGCCAAATGAATGCACATGATACAGAAGTCATGGCAGGTATTTTAGGTGCATTAGGCTATACGCCAACAGAAGAAATGAATCAAGCAGATGTGATTCTAATTAATACTTGTGCAATTCGTGAAAATGCTGAAAATAAAGTGTTTAGTGAAATTGGAAATTTAAAGCATTTGAAAAAAGAAAAACCAGAAACAGTCATAGGTGTTTGTGGATGTATGTCACAAGAAGAGTCCGTTGTTAATAAAATATTAAAATCTTATCAAAACGTAGATATGATATTTGGTACGCATAATATACATCGTTTACCTGAAATTTTAGAAGAAGCATACTTGTCAAAAGCAATGGTTGTTGAAGTATGGTCTAAAGAAGGCGATGTTATTGAGAATCTTCCTAAAGTTAGGGAAGGCAATATTAAAGCGTGGGTAAATATTATGTACGGCTGTGATAAATTCTGTACATACTGTATCGTTCCATTTACAAGAGGTAAAGAGCGTAGTAGACGTCCGGAAGATATCATTGAAGAAGTTCGAGATTTAGCACGTCAAGGGTATCAGGAAATTACTTTATTAGGTCAAAATGTTAATTCATATGGTAAAGATATTGAAGGTTTAGATTATGGATTAGGTGAATTATTAGAGGATATTTCTCGAATTGATATTCCACGTGTCAGATTTACGACAAGTCACCCTTGGGATTTTACAGACAGCATGATTGATGTCATCGCTAAAGGTGGTAATATCGTGCCACATGTGCATTTACCGGTACAATCTGGTAATAATGCTGTTTTGAAAATTATGGGCCGTAAATATACGAGAGAAAGTTATTTAGATTTAGTTGAACGTATTAAAACTAAAATTCCAAATGTTGCATTGACAACGGATATTATCGTAGGTTATCCAAATGAAACGGATGAACAGTTCCAAGAAACACTTTCACTTTATGACGAAGTTGAATTTGAACATGCCTACACATATATTTATTCGCAAAGAGATGGTACACCAGCTGCTAAAATGAAAGATAATGTACCTTTAGATGTGAAGAAAGCACGCTTGCAACAGTTGAACAAAAAAGTATCGCACTATTCAGAACGCGCGATGCAACAATATGAAGGTCAAGTGGTACAAGTCTTATGTGAGGGTGCAAGTAAAAAAGATGATACCGTATTAGCAGGTTATACAGCTAAGAATAAATTAGTGAATTTTAAAGCACCAAAATCAATGATAGGTAAAATTGTAGATGTTCAAGTTGATGAAGCGAAACAATATTCATTAAACGGCACATTTTTACGTGAGACAGAACAAGAGATGGTGACGCAATAATGTATGAAAGCGATGAAATATTAGCTGAAGCAGAGCGGTTAAGTGAACGAATAAAAGCTTTAGATACTGTTAAAGAATACCATCAAGTAGAGTCGCAAATTCATAATAATAAAAATCTTGAACAACGTATGAAAGAATTGAAGAAAAATCAAAAGCAATCCGTAAATTTACAAAATTATGGCAAAACCCAGGCATTACAAGCATCTGAAGATAAGATTGAACACATTGAACAAGATATCAATGTACTGCCAATTGTAGATGAGTTTAGAGCTTCACAAGCTGAAGCGAATGATTTATTACAAATGATGATTCACACGATGTCAGATAGATTAAATAATCACAAAGATTAGCTGATATATAGTACTAGAGGAAAGGAGATGAATACTATGAAAACTAAAAAATTAACTTTAACAGCAATATTTATTGCATTAAATGTTGTATTGAGTAGTATTATTGTGATTCCATTGGGACCGATTAAAGCAGCACCAATTCAACATCTGATTAATGTTTTGTGTGCAGTATTTGTTGGTCCATGGTTTGGATTGGCTCAAGCATTTATTTCATCAATATTGCGTATGATTTTTGGTACTGGAAGTTTCTTCGCCTTTCCTGGCAGTATGATAGGTGTGCTACTCGCAAGTGGTTTCTATTATTATAGAAAACATTTATTTATGGCGGCAGTGGGTGAAGTGATTGGTACTGGTATTATCGGTAGTATCATGTGTGTACCATTGGCTTGGATATTAGGTTTATCAGACCTTGCGATTAAGCCATTAATGACGGCGTTTATCGTATCAAGTATGATTGGTGCAATCATAAGTTATATTATTTTAATGGTGTTGAAGCGAAAAGGCATTTTAAAACGTTATATATAAAAATTGGGAAATGAGATTGGGACATATAGGTTGAAGCAAATTGTGATTTTAAGTTGTTAATTAAAGTTAGTTAACAAAATAATTTATCACAGTTGTTTTGAATTTTATATGACTTAATCTCATTTTTTGGTTAAAAATGGAATTGTATACATACAAAATTTTAGAAATATTAATTGGACATTTACAAATGGAATGAATAGGCGAAATATAAAAACATATGTTAAAATTTAAGAGTTAAAAACTAAATTAATTAAAAAATGAACGTGATGTCTTGGACTTGTGTCCTAGATTTTAAAATATATTCAAATGCAAGGTTAATCTATTAATCTACTAATGTATAAAATGAAAGAAAAGCCACAAAGTTTTAATACGTTAAACAAGCGCATATTATACTATTTATAAAAATTTAACATCAGTGTTACTAGAACATAAGAAAAATTAAAAAGGATTGTGAAATGAATTTATGACAAATCAAACGCCAATGATGCAGCAATATTTAAAAATAAAATCACAATATCAAGATTGTTTATTATTTTTTAGATTAGGTGATTTTTATGAAATGTTTTTTGAAGATGCTAAAACGGCATCTAGAGTTTTAGAAATCACACTAACTAAGCGAGACGCTAAGAAAGAGAATCCAATTCCTATGTGTGGGGTGCCTTATCATTCTGCAGATGGCTACATAGAAACATTAATTAATAACGGTTATAAAGTGGCTATTTGTGAACAAATGGAGGATCCAAAACAAACTAAAGGAATGGTTCATCGAGAAGTCGTGCGCATTGTGACGCCAGGTACGGTTATGGATAAAGGTGGCGTGGATGAAAAACAAAATAATTATATATTAAGTTTTATCCAAGGATCATCGATGTATGCGCTCAGTTATTGTGACGTATCGACTGGTGAGTTAAAAGTGACGCAATTTGAAGATGAGGCGACGCTAATTAACGAAATTACAACGATTAACCCAAATGAAATTGTTGTAAAAGAAGAGATAGGGGAAACATTAAAGCGTCAAATCAGTCTAACTACTGAAACGATTACAGTTTCCCCCGAAATATCAGAGGCATCATATGAAGTGAATACTGTTCGTGAGCCACATTTATTTAATGCAACACAATTACTATTAGACTACATTTATCATACGCAAAAACGTGACCTTTCACATATAGAATCTGTCATCAAATATGAGGCAGTAGATTTTATGAAAATGGATTTCTATGCTAAACGTAATCTAGAGTTAACTGAAAGTATTCGTTTAAAAACGAAAAAAGGTACGCTGCTTTGGCTTATGGATGAAACGAAAACACCTATGGGAGCAAGACGGTTAAAACAATGGATTGATAGACCACTCATTCAAAAACAACACATAGAATCACGTTTGGACACAGTGGATCAATTTATAAATCATTTTATAGAGCGAGACACATTACGTAATTATTTAAATCAAGTATACGATATCGAACGATTAGTTGGACGTGTGAGTTATGGTAATGTGAATGCACGAGACTTAATTCAGTTAAAACATTCAATTTCAGAAATACCTAATATTAAAAACCTATTATCAAATTTTGATGAACAAATGACTGCGCAGTTTGATGCGTTAGAGCCGTTAGATGAGTTGTTGACTTTATTGGAAGAAAGTTTAAAAGAAGAGCCGCCAATTTCAGTCAAAGAAGGTGGATTATTTAAATCTGGATTTAATGAGACACTAGATGGTTATTTAGAAGCTTCTAAAAATGGTAAAAGTTGGTTGGCAGAACTACAAACAAAAGAACGTCAACGTACAGGTATAAAGTCATTAAAAATAAGTTTTAACAAAGTGTTCGGTTATTTTATTGAAATTACGCGTGCGAATTTGCAAGGCTTCGATCCTACTGAATTTGGTTATCACAGAAAACAAACACTTTCAAATGCAGAACGTTTTATTACAGATGAGTTGAAAGAAAAAGAAGATATAATTTTAGGTGCAGAAGATAAAGCAATCGAATTAGAATACCAATTATTTGTCCAACTTAGAGAACAAATTAAGACCTATACGACACGTTTACAGCAACAAGCTAAGGTCATCTCTGAAATCGATTGTTTACAAAGTTTTGCTGAAATTGCACAAAAATATAATTATGCGAGACCTATGTTTAGCGACGATAAGACATTAGAATTGACGAATTCTAGACATCCGGTTGTTGAGCGTGTGATGGATCATAATGATTATGTACCGAATGACTGTGCGCTAGATAATGACACGTTCATTTATTTAATTACAGGTCCAAATATGTCAGGTAAATCGACATATATGAGACAAGTTGCAATTATAAGTATTATGGCGCAAATGGGTGCTTATGTTCCGTGTGAATCCGCAACTTTACCTATTTTTGACCAAATATTTACACGTATTGGGGCAGCAGATGATTTAGTTTCTGGAAAAAGTACATTTATGGTGGAAATGCTCGAAGCGCAAAAAGCATTAGCTCATGCAACAGAAGACAGTTTAATTATATTTGATGAAATTGGTAGAGGTACATCCACATATGATGGATTGGCATTAGCTCAAGCTATGATTGAATATGTAGCAAACACTTCGCACGCTAAGACATTATTTTCAACACACTATCATGAATTAACTACATTAGATCAGTCACTGCCTTGTTTGAAAAATGTTCATGTTGCTGCAAATGAATATAAGGGTGAACTTATTTTCTTACACAAAGTAAAAAATGGCGCGGTTGATGATAGTTATGGTATTCAAGTAGCGAAATTAGCCCATTTACCAGACGAAGTTATTCAAAGAGCGCAAGTGATATTGAATGCATTTGAACAAAAAGATAAACAAAGCCCACAAGTAACGATAAACGCAGTAGAAACTGACCGTAATTTGATGACATCAAGTGAAAATGAGCAACAAATAGCTGAACAGCATGATGAAGCGTCATATAATATAAACAATGAGGACGTCCAAACTGTTGCATATCCACAGGAACATACAAATAGTAAAAATCAGAAGCAGTTTGAACAACCAACATTTGATTTGTTCGATTCAGCAGAGACACAAAGCGAAGTTGAGAATGAAATCAAAACGTTAAATTTATCTAATATGACCCCAATCGAAGCACTTGTAAAGCTGAGTGAATTACAAAATCAATTGAAATAGAGGTGATGTCACATGGGTAAAATTAAAGAATTACAGACCTCATTAGCCAATAAAATAGCAGCCGGAGAAGTTGTAGAACGTCCAGGCTCAGTAGTTAAAGAATTATTAGAGAATGCGATTGATGCCCAAGCGACTGAAATCAATATTGAAGTGGAACAATCCGGTGTAGCATCTATTCGTGTCGTAGATAATGGCACAGGCATACACATAGATGATTTAGGTCTTGTATTCCATAGACATGCAACAAGTAAGTTAGATGCGGACGATGATTTGTTCCATATTCGGACACTTGGATTTCGTGGTGAGGCATTAGCTAGTATCTCTTCTGTTTCGAAAGTTACGTTGAAAACATGTACCGATAATGAAGAAGGACAACAGATATATGTAGAGAATGGTGAAATACTTGATCAAAAACCAGCGAAAGCAAAAAGAGGCACAGACATATTAGTTGAATCGCTTTTTTATAATACGCCAGCAAGGTTGAAATATATTAAGAGTTTATATACAGAATTGGGTAAAATTACTGACATTGTGAATCGTATGGCAATGAGTCATCCTGATATCCGTATATCACTTGTTTCTGACGGCAAGACAATTCTAAAAACGAATGGGTCTGGTCGTACGAACGAAGTAATGGCAGAAATTTATGGCATGAAAGTGGCTAAAGATTTAGTCCATATTTCAGGTGATACAAGCGACTATCATTTAGAAGGGTATGTTGCGAAGCCAGAACATTCAAGAAGTAATAATCATTACATTTCAGTGTTTATAAATGGAAGATATATAAAGAACTTTTTATTAAATAAAGCAATCTTAGAAGGGTATCATACGCTATTAATGATAGGACGTTTCCCTATTTGCTACATCAATATTGAAATGGATCCAATTTTAGTTGATGTTAATGTGCATCCAACCAAATTAGAAGTTAGATTATCGAAAGAAGATCAATTGTTTAGCTTAATTGTCGAAAAAATTCGTGAGGCCTTTAAAGATCGTATCCTTATACCTCAAAATGATATGGATAAACTTACGAAAAAGAACAAAGTATTAGATCAATTTAAACAACAGAAATTAGATTTTGAGCAGAAGCAACGAGGTAACTTATTTGAATCGAAACAAACAGAATCAGATAATAAAGACCATAGTATGCACCAAGCGTCAGACGAAACGAACAGTGTGTCATATCCATCGTATGTAGATGAGCATGCTGAAACCGTGCGTGACAATACAAATAATGACCAAGCATATTTAAATGCGCAACGTGAGCTCTTGCAAGATATGACAGCGAATGATATCTCTAAGTCTCAAGATGAATTTACAAACGAACCTGAACTACAGGCGAATTCAGATGATGATATTAAGGGTAGCGTCAGTGAAGACCCAACACGCAGAGTACCGTACATGGAAGTGGTTGGCCAAGTTCATGGGACCTATATCATTGCACAAAATGAAAACGGTATGTTTATGATTGACCAACATGCTGCACAAGAACGCATCAAATATGAATATTTCAGAGAAAAAATTGGGGAAGTATCAAACGAACTTCAAAATTTATTGATACCGCTTACCTTCCACTTTTCAACGGATGAGTTAATGATTATCAATCAACACAAAGATGAATTAGATAAAGTAGGTGTACATTTAGAACCATTTGGAGGTAACGATTATATCGTAGACAGTTATCCTGTTTGGTTTCCATCATCTGAAGCGGAAGAAATTATCAAAGATATGATTGAATATGTCTTAGAGCATAAGAAAGTAAATGTTAAAAAGATACGTGAAGATGCCGCGATTATGATGAGTTGTAAAAAATCAATTAAGGCAAATCACTTTTTAAAGAATGAGGAAATGGCGGATTTAGTTAACCAATTAAGAGAAACAGAAGATCCATTTACCTGCCCACATGGTAGACCAATTATGATTAACTTTTCAAATTACGAATTAGAAAGACTGTTTAAACGGATTATCTAGGAGGTTAGTGGATGAAACCACATATTTTACCAGCTATTCGCTCAATGAAAGACTTAGAAAAAATGACGCAAACAGATTATAAAGAATGTGTGTTATTAGATACGCATATTGGTCATATTAAAAGTATTATGGATCTATTAAAGAAAAATCAAATTGAAACATATATGCATATCGATTTAATTAAAGGTATGAGTCATGATGAATTTGCTTGTGAATATATCATACAGAATTATCATCCTAAAGGCATAGTATCAACTAAAACGAAAGTCATCAATAAGGCAAAAGCATTAAATACAACGACTGTCTTTCGTGTGTTTATATTAGATAGTCACGCTTTAGCTAGAAGTATCGAACTGATAAAGCGTGTTGAACCTGATTACGTTGAAGTATTGCCAGGTATTGCAACAAAAGCAATTCAAATTATCAATGAGCAGACGAATACATCAGTCATTGCTGGTGGACTTATTAATACTGTGAATGAAGTAGATATTGCTGTTGAAAATGGTGCGAAATACATTACTACAAGTGATCGACAGTTGTGGTAAATTCTAAAGGCAATATATTAAATAATTAATAATCGGAGTAGTGTTGAATGTTAAAATGTATTAAACTTCAGGGCTACTCCTTTTGTATATAGTGAAATTCAAATTAGTTGAGAATTGCTTGTGTGTTGGAAATGATGTGAGTTACCTTTAATAAAGGAGGAAGCAAATTATGAACAAAGCAATGATTTAACCTCGAAAACTTCAACGTGGTGATACAGTAGCTATCGTGTCTTTATCTTCTGGTCTTGCAGGCGAATCGTCAATATTATGGCGTACTTATCAAGGGATAGAACGTCTAAAATCAGTGTTCGGTTTAAAAGTGAAAGTGATGCCCCATGCATTAAAAGGACGTCAGTTTGTACATAATCATCCTGAGCTTCGTGCAGCAGATTTGAATGCAGCTATTAAAGATGATGACATTAACGGCATTATAAGTTGTATAGGTGGTGATGATGCGATACGCATATTACCTTATGTCGATCTTGAAGCAATTCGCAAGCATCCTAAAATTTTTATTGGCTATTCTGATTCAACTACGGTGCATATGATGTTTTATTGTATGGGCATCGTTAGCTTTTATGGACCGGCACTTTTAACTGATTTTGCAGAAAATATAGCAATGGATACATATACGATTAATAATATTGAAAAAAGTCTATTTTGTAGTGAGCCAATCGGTAATATATCAGCATCGGAGTATATTCGACCATATGGATTGAGTTGGAATATTGAAAATAAAAATATTGCTAGACCTGTAGTAGAACAACATGGATATGAATTACTTCAGGGTAATGGCGTTGTTCAAGGTCATTTAGTTGGTGGGAATATTGAAACATTAGTCAGTTTACAAGCTACTTCATTATTTCTAAATAAATATGAAAGTGATGGTGCTATACTTTTTATAGAAACATCTGAAGATATGCCTGCACCAAGAGAATTGCAAAATCAATTAGAAATTTTAATTCAATATGACATTATTACAAATTGCAATGGATTAATATTTGGCAAGCCTTTCAATAATGTCTACTATGAAGCATATAAAGCAATTATTTTGAAAGTGATGAAACGTCATCAATTGCAAGACAAACCCATTTTATATAATACATCTTTTGGACATAATGAACCGAAATTTATAATTCCCTATGGTGTTAAAGGTGAAATAAATAGTGATACACAACAATTTAGAATATTAGAAAATGGAGTTGTATCAATTTAAATTGTGACAAATTTTTTACGAAAATTATTGACAACGCTTACAGAAGCGTTGTAAGATGGACACAAGTTAATAAATAGAACAGAGATGGGAGATTTCTACAGTACTTAAACCGGTGGTTCGAAACTGGCTATATTGTAGGAATCTCTTTGTCTTTTATTAGGAGGAGTCTCTATGAATGTGTATTTTGCTGAATTTTTGGGAACAGCAATACTAATTTTATTCGGGGGTGGCGTTTGCGCCAACGTTAATTTGAAAAAAAGTGCCGGTAACGGTGCAGACTGGATTGTAATTGCATTAGGTTGGGGACTTGCAGTTTCTATGGGTGTGTATGCAGTAGGAAACATTTCTGGTGCGCATTTAAACCCTGCCGTTACTTTAGCATTTGCGATGGATGGTGCTATAAATTGGAGCATGGTACCTGGTTATATTATTTGCCAAATTCTTGGTGGTACTTTTGGTGGTGCCTTAGTTTGGCTAATGTACTTAGCACACTGGAAACAAACGGAAGATCAAGGCGCAAAATTAGGTGTGTTCTCAACTGCACCTGCAATCAAAAATTATTTTGCTAACTTTTTAAGTGAAATTATTGGTACTGCAACTTTAACTTTAGGTTTAATGTTTATCGGTATGAATAAAATTGCAGACGGCTTAAACCCATTAATCGTCGGCGGTTTAATTGTTGCAATTGGTTTAAGTTTAGGTGGACCAACAGGTTATGCAATTAACCCTGCACGTGACTTAGGTCCACGTATTGCGCATGCAATTTTACCAATTGCAGGTAAAGGTAAATCAAATTGGAGTTATGCAATCGTCCCTGTTTTAGGACCTATTACAGGTGGTATGATGGGTGCTGTTATTTATAGATTATTTTATAAAGGTGCGTTTGACACTTTATCAGTAGTCGCAATTGTATTATTGATTGTAACGATGGTACTTGGTGTTGCATTAAATAAAGCGAAAAGTGCAAAAGGTATCGAAGCTGTATACTAATTAAGTTACAACTATCCTGTTTATACGTTAAACTATAAGCAGGATTTGTAATATATAAATTTAAATGATTTAACCATGTTTGTTAAGCTAAATTATAGGTAATGAGTGTAGTAGGATTTGAGTCTTATAATTTACTTACATACGATATATACGACAAAGTGATAAAAGGGAGATTATAATTATGGAAAAATATATTTTATCTATTGACCAAGGTACGACAAGTTCAAGGGCAATCTTATTTGATAAAGACGGCGAAATAAAAGGTGTCGCTCAACGTGAATTCAAACAATTCTTTCCTAAATCAGGTTGGGTAGAACATGATGCCAACGAAATTTGGACTTCTGTTCTAGCTGTTATGGCAGAAGTGTTAAATGAAAGTAATGTCGGTGCGGATCAAATTGCAAGTATTGGTATCACAAACCAACGTGAAACAACTGTTGTATGGGATAAAAATACATCGCGCCCAATCTATCACGCAATTGTATGGCAATCGCGTCAAACACAAGGTATTTGTCAACAATTAAAAGAACAAGGTTTAGAAGATAAGTTCCGTGAGAAAACTGGTTTATTATTAGATCCATACTTTGCTGGTACAAAAGTCAAATGGATTTTAGACAATGTTGACGGTGCGAGAGAAAAAGCAGAAAATGGTGATTTACGCTTCGGTACAATTGATTCTTGGTTAGTATGGAAATTATCTGGCGGTAAAGCGCATATTACAGATTATACGAATGCGAGTCGTACATTAATTTATAATATCCATGATTTAGAGTGGGATAAAGAATTATTGGACATTTTAGATATTCCTGAATCATTACTTCCAGAAGTAAAACCATCCAGTGAAGTATATGCAAACACAATTGATTATCATTTCTTTGGTAAAGAAGTACCAATTTCTGGTATTGCTGGTGACCAACAAGCAGCTTTATTTGGTCAAGCTTGTTTCAACCGTGGAGACGTGAAAAACACATATGGTACAGGTGGTTTCATGTTAATGAACACTGGTGAAGAAGCGGTTACTTCGAAGAGTGGATTATTAACTACGATTGCATATGGTCTTGATGGAAAAGTTAACTATGCATTAGAAGGTTCTATCTTCGTATCAGGTTCTGCTATTCAATGGTTAAGAGATGGATTAAGAATGATTAATTCAGCACCGCAATCAGAAAATTATGCAGAACGTGTTGAATCTACGGAAGGTGTATACGTTGTACCAGCATTTGTAGGTTTAGGTACACCATATTGGGATGCAGATGCACGTGGTGCTATCTTCGGCTTAACGCGTGGTACAGAAAAAGAGCATTTCATCCGTGCGACATTAGAATCACTATGCTATCAAACACGTGACGTGCTAGAAGCGATGGAAAAAGATTCTGGTATTAAAGTAAATAATTTACGTGTCGATGGTGGTGCAGTTAAGAATAATTTCATCATGCAATTCCAATCAGACTTGTTAAACGTAGGTGTAGAACGTCCAGAAATTAATGAAACAACAGCTTTAGGTGCAGCATACCTAGCTGGTCTTGCGGTTGGATTCTGGGATAGCAAAGATGAAATTGCTAATCGTTGGAAACTTGAAAAATCATTTGAACCAGACATGATTGATAAAGATAGAGAGAGATTATATAAAGGCTGGAAGAAAGCTGTAGAAGCAACTCAAGTTTTTAAATTAGAAGAAGAATAAAAAATTAGACTAAAAGTTGTTATATATGATACAATACGGGTAAGTTAATAATATCGAGATGAGAAACGAGAGATTCAGTTCGTACAATAATATATGTATGGGATGAATCTCTCGTTTTTTAATATTTTAGGAGGCGCTAGTTTATTATGAGTTTATCAACGTTGAAAAGAGAACAAGTCAAAAAAGATTTAAAGAATAATGAATTTGATGTTGTAATTATCGGTGGAGGTATCACTGGTGCAGGGATAGCTTTAGATGCAAGTGAAAGAGGCATGAAAGTTGCTCTTGTTGAAATGCAAGACTTTGCACAAGGTACGAGTTCACGTTCTACTAAATTAGTACATGGTGGACTTCGTTACTTGAAACAATTACAAGTTGGTGTTGTAGCTGAAACTGGTCGTGAACGTGCGATTGTGTATGAAAATGGACCACACGTAACTACACCAGAACGTATGTTATTACCAATGCACAAAGGCGGATCAATGGGTAAATTCACGACGTCAATTGGTTTAGCAATGTATGATAGATTAGCAGGCGTTAAAAAAGCAGAACGTAAAACGATGTTAAATGCGAAAGAAACATTAGAAAAAGAACCACTTGTTAAAAAAGCAGGTCTTAAAGGTGGCGGTTCTTATGTTGAATACCGTACTGACGATGCTCGTTTAACTATTGAAGTTATGAAACGTGCCGAAGAAAAAGGCGCAACAATTATCAACCATACAAAATCAGTACATTTCACATACGATTCAAATGAAAAAGTAAATGGTATTCATGTTGAAGACCAAATTTCAAAAGAAACGTACCCAATTAAAGCTAAAAAAGTAATCAATGCAAGTGGTCCATGGGTAGATGAAGTACGTAGTGGCGACTATGCACGTAATAATAAACAATTACGTTTAACTAAAGGTGTTCATATCGTAATTGACCAATCTAAATTCCCATTAGGTCAAGCAGTATACTTTGATACTGAAAAAGATGGACGTATGATTTTCGCTATTCCACGTGAAGGGAAAGCGTATGTTGGTACAACTGATACGTTCTATGACAATGACAAAACAACACCATTAGCAACACAAGAAGATAGAGATTACTTAGTTGATGCTATCAACTATATGTTCCCAGATGTAAATGTATCTGATGAAGATATTGAATCGTCATGGGCAGGTATTAGACCACTTATTTTAGAAGAAGGTAAAGATCCATCTGAAATTTCACGTAAAGATGAAGTTTGGGAAGGTAAATCTGGTCTATTAACAATTGCTGGTGGTAAATTAACAGGTTATCGTCACATGGCGTTAGAAATTGTTGATTTATTATCAAAACGCTTAAAATCAGAATACAACCTTAAATTTGATAAATGTGCTACCAAACACTTAACTATTTCTGGCGGAGATGTCGGCGGTAGTAAAAACTTCGATAAATTTATCGAGCAAAAAGTTGAAGAAGCAAAATCTTATCAAATCGATGAAGCGACAGCACGTCACTTTGCTTCAAAATATGGTTCAAATGCTGAAGAATTATTCAAAATTGCTCAAACTGCGCAATACCAAGAAACTGGTTTACCATTAGATATTTATACTGAATTAGTATATTCTATTCAAAATGAAATGGTTTATCGCCCAACAGATTTCTTTATTCGTCGTACTGGTAAACTTTACTTCAAGATTGATGATGTCTTAAATTATAAAGATCAAGTAATTGACGTTATGGCTAGTCTTTTAGGTTATACAGATATCCAAAAAGAAGCATATACAAAAGAATTACAAGTTGCGATTAATGAAGCACAAACTGGTAATGCTCAACCAGCTGTCAAAGAATAATTTAATATTATTTGACAGGTTATAAAATATAAGCACAAATCTTAGCTATCAACATTAATTTGTTGGTAGCTATTTTTAATAAGAAGTAAATTTCTATAAAATTGTTCACATAAAGTTACAAACATTGAAGCTGTAAGTGTATGCTTTTATCTATGACTTTGCGTACGATTTGATAACAGTTAAATTTGAAGGTATATTGTATAATGTATAGAATGAAAGACGTTGAGTATGGAGGCTATGACATGAGTAAATATGAATTTAAAATCACTGTTGCAGATGGCACAATGTTAGAGGCTAAATTAAATAAAGCTAAAAAAGAAACCATTGGTGTCGTTCATTTACTTCATGGTATGGCAGAACATATGGATAGATATGACAGACTTGTTGAATCACTTAATCAACAAGGCTATGATGTTTTACGCCATAATCATAGAGGTCACGGTAAAGACATCGATGAGCACACACGTGGTCAGATAGATGATTTGTCACAAGTTGCGGAAGATACATACGAAATTGCGCAAACGATGTGTGCACATTATAGTCATATTCCATATATTGTTATTGGCCATTCGATGGGGTCAATTGTTGCTCGGATTTTCATCCAAAAATACCCATCAGCTGCACAAGGGGTTATTTTATCGGGAACTATGCAATATCCTAGATATTTAGGTGTTCCGATGACTATCATATTAAAAGTAATTACGCTATTTTTCGGAAAACATCGTCGTATGACTTGGCTGAATCGTATCATGTATCGCTCTTTTAATAAAAATATTGATCACCAAAAAACATCGAGTGATTGGTTATCCAATGATGCTCATGAAGTAGAACAATTTATCAAAGATCCATATACTGGGTTTTTAGTATCCAACCAATTAATTTATCAAACAGTAAAACATATGATACAAACGAGTCGCGCACAAAATATCAAAAAAATGAATCCATATTTACCAATTTTACTGATTTCTGGTAAAGACGATCCTTTAGGAGAATATGGCAAAGGTATAAGAAAACTCGGTAAATTATATAAAAAAGCAGGTATTCATCATATCACTGTACATTTATATAAAAATAAAAGGCATGAAGTATTATTTGAACAAGGTTTTCATGAAACTTGGGATCATATGTATGAGTGGATAAAAAAACAAATTTTAAATAAACAAAAACATGAAGACAAACATAAAGAGAGTTGATAAAAGTGCATAACGATAAACCATTTATTATTGTAATAGTAGGGCCTACTGCAGTAGGGAAAACAGAATTTAGTATTGAACTGGCCAAAAAATATAATGGTGAGATTATTAGTGGGGACTCCATGCAAGTGTATAAATATATGGATATAGGAACAGCTAAAATTACTCATGAAGAGATGTCAGGCGTTCCACATCATATGATAGATATTTTAGAACCCGATGAAAATTTTTCAGCATATGATTTTAAAAATAGAGCGCAACAGTTGATAACAGAAATTACTGAAAGAGGACATGTACCAATTGTTGTAGGAGGAACAGGTCTCTATATTCAATCATTAATCCACGATTATGCATTTGAAGATGAAACGATTTCTGAAGCACATGAACAAAGAGTAGAAGCAGAATTAGCTAGACTAGATCAATTATCAAATGAAGAATTACATCAGTATTTAGCTACATTTGATGAAGTTTCTGCAGAAGACATTCATCCCAATAATAGAAAAAGAGTACGAAGAGCGATACAATATTATTTAAAAACGAAAAAACTTTTAAGTTCAAGAAAGAAAATGCAACAATTCACAGAAAATTATGATACATTATTAATAGGGATAGAAATGTCGCGGGACACATTATATCAAAAAATTAATAAACGCGTAGATATAATGTTGGAACGCGGATTACTAAGTGAAGTGCAGCAACTCGTTGAACGTGGATATGCTTCGAGTCAAAGTATGCAGGCTATTGGATATAAAGAAATGGTACCTGTCGTTGAGCAAAATATGAATTTAGAAGAAGCATCAAATAAATTAAAGCAACATTCTAGAAATTATGCGAAGCGCCAAATGACTTGGTTTAAAAACAAATTAGACGTGTTGTGGTTAGATAGAGAGAACAAGTCACTTTCATTGATGTTAGATGAAGTTTCAGTCCAAATACAGAAAAGGAGAACATAACATGAATACACCAGAAAACATCCAAGACAAATTCCTAGGACAATTTAAGGCTGATCAAACTAAAATCATTGTATTTTTAGTGAATGGTTTTCAAATGAAAGGAATCATTGAAGATTATGACAAGTACATCGTTTGCTTATTATCACAAGGTAAACAGCATTTAATTTATAAACATGCAATCAGTACGTTTACAATCGATGATTCAGTTTCTAATGACGAAGAGTAACACAAATTTCTACATACGTAAGTTATAAGTGACATTATTATCATTTATAATTTATATTTAGTATATTAACGTAGTGTTATGTGTCATTTGTAAGAATATCAATACTAGAAAAACGCCATTTCCCATTAAGTTCAAAAACTTGAGGAATTGGCGTTTTATTTGAATTTTGAACTGTAACAATGACCACTTAATCATTGCGCATCAAATTAGCATAAAATAATATAATTAAAGCTTATTTTAATAGCGATTCAATTGCAGTTTCGATTTGATTTGGTTTCTTTTGTGGTGAAAAACGTTGGACAACATTACCTTGTTTATCGACTAAAAACTTAGTGAAGTTCCACTTGATTTTTTCATTTAAGAAACCACTTTGTGCTTCTGTTAAAAACTTGAATAATGGGTGTTGATTGTCACCTTTGACATTGACTTTTTCATGCATTGGGAACGAAACACCATAATTGATCTTACAATTTTGCGTTGCTTCCTCACCTGTTCCAGGTTCTTGACCTCCAAATTGATTACAAGGGAAACCTAACACTACAAAATCTTGGTCTTTATAGGATTCATATAATGCCTGTAATCCCTCAAATTGTGGTGTGAACCCACACTCACTCGCAGTATTTACGATTAACATGACTTTATTTTTATATTGTTCTAATTTATATGCGTCACCATTCGGCTTCTGTACTTCAATATCATATATGTTCATTATAAGTCACCTCTTGTTAATAATTTAACATAAATGAAGGATATAGTCTTTATATTGGCACTATGATAGAATGGCAAAGAAAACTTTGAAAAGAGGTGCATGTTATGACACAACACGAAACACATACAACTGAGCAACAATTAGAGAGAGCTGTCCTCATCGGAGTAAATGCTCAGTCAGATGATGACTTTAATTTTGAGTCTACAATGGAAGAGCTCGCATCATTGTCTGCCACGTGTCAGTTAAATGTGCAAGAACAATTTACTCAAAATAGGACGCGCTTTGATAATAAGTATTATGTTGGTAAGGGTAAATTAGATGAAATTAAAGATTATATAGAGTTTCATGACATTGATGTTGTTGTAGCAAATGATGAATTGACAACAGCACAATCTAAAACGCTAAATGGTAATTTAAATGTGAAAATTATTGACCGAACGCAGTTAATATTAGAAATATTTGCTTTGCGTGCACGTAGTAAAGAAGGTAAGTTGCAAGTAGAATTAGCGCAATTAGACTATTTAATGCCAAGGTTACAAGGTCATGGACGGAGCTTATCACGTTTAGGTGGTGGCATAGGGACAAGAGGTCCAGGTGAAACGAAATTAGAGATGGATCGTCGTCATATTAGAACGAGAATGAATGAAATCAAACATCAATTAGAAACAGTGGTCGAACATAGAGAAAGATATCGAAATAAACGTGAGCAGAATCATGTTTTTCAAGTAGCATTAGTTGGCTATACGAATGCTGGAAAATCATCATGGTTTAATACTTTAGCAAAAGAAACGACATATGAAAAGAATTTGTTATTTGCAACGCTAGACCCGAAAACGAGACAAATTCAAATCAATGACGGCTTCAATCTAATTATTTCAGATACAGTAGGGTTTATTCAAAAATTACCGACGACATTAATTGCTGCATTTAAGTCGACATTGGAAGAAGCGAAAAATGCAGATTTATTATTACA
The DNA here is from genome assembly GCF_900097965.1 of Staphylococcus caeli. Taxonomy (GTDB): domain Bacteria; phylum Bacillota; class Bacilli; order Staphylococcales; family Staphylococcaceae; genus Staphylococcus; species Staphylococcus caeli. The sequence goes on along the minus strand of NZ_FMPG01000007.1, from coordinate 22,653 downwards.
TGTCGTAGATAGTAGTCATCCCGAATACAGAGCGCAATACGATACTGTAAATCAAATTATTAACGATTTAGATATGGCGCATATACCACAAGCAATCATTTTTAATAAAAAAGATTTGCAAAAGGGCAGTTTACCAGCAACGAATAAACCACATGTGTTTGTCTCAAGTAAAAATGAAAATGATATTATTAAAGTGAAAGATTTATTATTCGATCAAGTGAAACAAGTACTGACATATTATGAAGAAACAGTACCTAGTTCCGATGCGGATCGACTATACTTTCTAAAGCAACATACACTCGTTTCAGATTTGAATTTTGATGAAACAGCTGCAACGTATGAAGTTAAAGGTTATAAAAAAGATTAAAGGAAGTAATGAAATATGGAAACGATGAAACAACGTGTTGCAGAAACAGAAGCGACATTAGCACCATTTTTTAAGAAAATAGAAGAAATTGCATATATCAATCAGGAAAAGGTATTGGATGCGTTTCATGCAGTAAAAGTATCTGAAAGTGATTTGCAGGGAACTACTGGATATGGGTATGATGATTTTGGAAGAGATCATTTAGAGTCAGTCTATGCGCATACATTTAAAGCAGAAGATGCAATCGTAAGGCCACAAATTATTTCTGGTACACATGCAATCACGTTAGCTTTACAAAGCACATTGAAATATGGTGATGAGTTACTCTATATTACTGGAGACCCTTACGACACTTTGCTTGAAGTCATTGGTATTAATGGGAATGGCATTGAAAGTCTTAAAGAGCATGGTGTGAGTTATAATAAAGTGGATTTAAAAGATGGTGATATTGATATTGAAGAAGTAATGTGCCAAATCAATCCGCAAACAAAGGTCATCGCCATTCAACGGTCTAAAGGGTACGATCAACGTCCATCACTCGACTTAAATTTAATTGAAAAAGCAATTCAGCAAATTAAAGAAAAACATCCAAATATTATTGTATTTGTCGATAATTGTTATGGTGAATTTGTGGAAAGTCGAGAACCCATTGAATGTGGTGCGGATTTAATAGCAGGTTCATTAATTAAGAATCCAGGCGGAGGTTTAGCAAAAATAGGTGGTTATATTGCAGGCAAAGCTGATCTAATAGCCCGTTGCGGTTACCGTTTGACAGCTCCAGGTATCGGTAAAGAAGCTGGAGCATCGTTAAATTCGCTACAAGAAATGTATCAAGGGTTCTTTTTAGCACCTCATGTAGTGAGCCAAAGTTTAAAAGGTGCATTATTTACGAGTTTACTGTTAGAGAAAATGAACATGCGTACATTTCCACGTTATGATGAACCTAGAACAGACTTAATTCAAACAGTTGCTTTTGACACTAAAGAACAAATGATACAATTCTGTCAAAGTATTCAGCAAGCGTCTCCAATTAATGCACATTTTAGTCCGGAACCAGCATATATGCCTGGATATGAAGACGATGTTATTATGGCTGCTGGTACGTTTGTACAAGGATCTTCGATAGAGTTAACTGCGGATGGGCCAATTCGTCCACCATTTGAAGCTTATGTTCAAGGCGGTTTAACTTATGAACATATTAAGTTAGCTGTGACGAGAGCAGCACAACGTTTACAAATATAATTTGCATAATCTTTATTTTAATTAATAATATGAAAGATCTCTCAAAACTTTCGCTGCATATGAGTATGTCGCGAAAGTTTTTAGATTTTTTTGAAAGAAATTTCAGAAAATTAAAACTTAGAAACTTTGCAAGTCAATTAATCCCAGTGATATCAATGTGTTCAGGTTCCATGTTAGAAAACCTGACATATTTTTGTAATTCATCAAAGTTTATGCTAAATTTATATCAAGTTCAAAAGTAGAGGTGATCGGAGTGCAGTCAAATGATACATTACGACGAAGTATGCCCGTTTTCCCTATGAGTGTTGTCACTAAATTAAGCGAATTAACTGCAAGACAGATTCGTTATTATGAAACACATGAACTCATTAAACCACAACGGTCAGAAGGTAATAAACGATTATTTTCATTAAATGATTTGGAACGCTTGCTTGAAATTAAGAAATTAATTGAGAAGGGCTTTAATATTAAAGGTATTAAACAAATTATTAGAAATGAACAAGATCACCTTACTGATGATGAACAAGAAACTAGAAAACAAATGATAGTTGAAGCTACTCAGAAACCACAACGAGAAGCAATACCAATAAACCGTGGCGATTTATCACGATTTATTAAATAAAAATACGGGGGACCTATATTATGCCAAAACGTTCATTTACAAAAGAAGATATTCATAAGTTTGCTAAAGAAGAAAATGTTAGATATTTAAGATTACAATTTACAGATATATTAGGTGTTATTAAAAACGTTGAAGTACCAGTAAGCCAACTAGAAAAAGTATTAGACAACGAAATGATGTTCGATGGATCATCTATCGAAGGTTTCGTACGTATTGAAGAATCTGATATGTATCTATATCCTGATTTAGATACATGGGTAATATTCCCATGGACAGCTGGACAAGGTAAAGTTGCACGTTTGATTTGTGATATTTATAAAACAGATGGTACACCATTCGAAGGTGACCCACGTGCAAACTTAAAACGTGTTTTAAATGACATGCAAGAACTTGGATTTTCTGATTTAAATTTAGGGCCTGAGCCAGAATTCTTCTTATTCAAATTAGACGAAAAAGGCGAACCTACACTAGAATTAAATGATGATGGTGGTTACTTTGACCTTGCACCAACAGATTTAGGTGAAAATTGTCGTCGTGACATCGTATTAGAATTAGAGGATATGGGCTTCGACATTGAAGCAAGTCACCACGAAGTAGCACCTGGTCAACATGAAATTGATTTCAAATATGCAGATGCAATTACTGCTTGTGACAATATTCAAACATTCAAGCTAGTTGTTAAAACAATTGCACGTCAACATAATTTACATGCAACGTTTATGCCAAAACCACTATTCGGAGTAAATGGTAGCGGAATGCACTTTAATATGTCGCTTTTCAAAGGTAAAGAAAATGCATTCTTTGATCCAGATGGCGATATGCAAATGACTAAAGATGCTTATCACTTTATCGCAGGTGTCTTGAAAAATGCACGTGGATTCACAGGCGTATGTAACCCACTTGTAAACTCTTATAAACGTTTAGTTCCTGGTTATGAAGCACCATGTTATATCGCGTGGAGTGGTAAAAACCGTTCTCCATTAATCCGTGTACCATCTTCTCGTGGATTATCTACACGTGTTGAAGTACGTTCAGTTGACCCAGCAGCTAATCCTTACTTAGCTTTAGCGGCTATTTTACAAGCTGGATTAGATGGTATTAAGAACAAATTAGAAGTTCCTGAGCCAGTTAACCAAAATATCTATGAAATGAATCGTGAAGAACGTGAAGCGGTAGGTATCGAAGATCTTCCTTCAACATTATATACTGCAATCAAAGCAATGAAAGATAATGAACCAATCAAGAAAGCCTTAGGTAATCACATTTATAATCAATTTATAAACTCAAAATCCATTGAGTGGGATTACTACAGAACACAAGTTTCTGAATGGGAAAGAGAACAATATATTAAACAATACTAGGTGCTGAACAAAGGGGTTAAACACTAGGTATATAAGCAATCCGAGTCATTCTAATGTAATGATTCGGGTTGTTTTTTGTAGCAACATTTATTTATAAATATCTTTTGGAGAAAAATTTGGTGCAGAAACTTTTAAAATATTGCATGAGTTCAAATACCTTGTAAAAGAGAACAAATATTCAAATAACCAAAAGGATAAAGAAAGAGATTAGAACATCGATACGTTCCAATCTCTAAACGATTACTATCTAATTGTTGTCGGAATGATTTATCCGAATATTGCGTGCGAAAATGGTATTAAATATAAGACTATTAATGTAATGCTAACTAAAAAGTAAATAATAAACGCACGCAATTCTTTTGACTTTAAGAAGATAATCACCTCACTATTTTAGAGTGAATATTAATAGTAAAATATTATTATCTGAAATTCAACTCAGACCTATGTTTTCGATTTAATATGAATATTACAATAATAAATAGCAAAATTATTTGTCTACAACATAAACACATAGTATAATAACGCTAATAAAATAATCTTTATAAGGGGATAGAATGATGCAAGAAGTAAAAATAAAAACATTAAAAGCTGAATCATTAAATGAATTAGAAGCAAGTATTAACGACTATTTGAAGAATGATGAAGTATCAAATTATAAGCTGTTAAATTCAACAGTACGTGAAGTTGAAGAACGAACGTTTTCAGCAAATGAGCAAGAATTCCATGCATTCCTAACATTTATAAAAGAAGTATAACCAATTGATTTAAGTATACTGTGAGGCATTTTGCTTCACGGTATTTTTTTTGCATTCTACAAAACCATAGTTTTATTATGTAAAGTTAAATAATACATATCTCTTAAAATAATGACATTTGTCATAAGTAATCTATGACATAAAGCACTACATCAATGAATACAGTACAGTCATAATGAAATTAAGCTATTAAGGGAGTGATTATATGATTAAAATCAATCATTTAACTAAAACGTATAACAGTAAGCGAGTTGTTGATAATGCAACGTTTAGTATTTTAGAAGGAAAATGTACCGCATTAATTGGACCTAATGGAGCAGGGAAGTCAACGCTCATCGATATGATTATAGGAGATCGCCATCCATCTTCTGGCAATATTGATGACGAACAAGGATTGTTGCAATCACAAAATTTAGGAATTATGTTTCAAAAAACAAATTTTCCGGATTTGATAAAAGTAAAAGAGCTGTATTATCTATTTGCAAATTTATATAAAGATACGATTTCAATAGAAAGATTTTGTATGATTACGCGATTCGATGACAATCAATTAAATCAATATGCCAATAAATTATCAGGAGGTCAAAAACGTATACTAGATTTTGCATTATCTCTAATTGGCAAACCGAAATGTGTCTTCTTAGATGAACCAACAAGCGCAATGGATGTTCAGATGAGAACACACTTTTGGAATATTGTTACAGAACTTAAAAATGAAGGTGTTACGCTATTTTATACTTCGCATTACATTGAAGAAGTAGAACGCATGGCTGATCATGTGATTGTATTAGAAAAAGGAAAAGTGATATTAAATGATAAACCTGAATCAATCAAAGATCGTCAACAAACCTCAATTATATACTTACCTTCAAAGTATCAGTCGGTAGTTGATTCAGTAGAAACGTTAGCATATACACGTGAAAATAATAAATTGCGTATATCAACAGATAATGTCCATGCAGTGATAGAAAGATTTATAGCACAGCAAATAGATTTAAACGAAATTGAAATAACTAAGGCAAGTCTGTTAGAAACAATTTTTACTAATAACAATACGGAAGGGATGAAGTAGTTTGATGAATTATTATTTAAAAACAGAAATTAAACTATTATTTCGAAAAAAAGTGTATTTGGTACTTTCTATATTATTACCGCTTGCATTTTATTTACTATTTACTTCCATACTTGATTTACCTGAAGCAGCTAAAAAGCCATTTTATAAAGAATATATGTATAGTATGACAGCATTTAGTTTAACAAGTTTTTGCTTAATGCAATTCCCTATAGATTTGATTAATGATAAAACAACAGGGTGGTATAAGAATCTGATGCGTACACCGTTACAAGCATATCAATATTATATGGTGAAAATATTTAAAATGATGTTTCAATTTATCTTAGCAATTGTACTTATTTTTATAGTAGCGCATGTAATGAAAGGTGTTACAATGTCAACGTATGATTGGATACTTTCAGGATTTGTTTTGTGGATAGGGGCAAGTACATTTTTAACAGTCGGAGTCCTATTATCTCAACTTAATGAAATTCAAAAGGCGAGTAGTATTGGCAATATTTTGTATTTAGGATTAGCTATTTTAGGTGGCTTGTGGTTCCCTGTGAGTCAATTTCCAGAATGGATGCGTAAAATTGCGTATATCACACCAACATATCATTTAAAACAAATTGCATATGATATAGGGAAAGGTGACGTATTGAACTGCGTCTCACTGTTTGTCTTGCTGATTTATAGTATACTGTTTTTAATTGCTGCACTAATTATTCAAAAAAGAAGAGATGTGGATATATGATAAAAAAACTAAACTTAAATGTAATAGATGTATCAAGTTTAGTATATTTAATTTTTATAGTAATTCCTTTATTTACATTTGATATCAAAGGGAGCTATTGGGGATACGTAGCTGTATTTATAATATTCACAATTTCCTATGTTTCTTTAGCATTATTTTCAAAATATCTTTCAATGAAAATAATTTATTTATGTCTAGTTATCCATTATCTAGGCATTATGTATTTTATTTATTCAATAGGTCCAGCTACAAGTTTATATTTATTTTTCAGTTCATTTTTATTGCCATTTATATTGAAAGTAACAATGAAATCTGTAGCATTTGTCATGTTCCTTACCGTGTTATTAGTGAATTTATTGATAACGTATTTGGTCGATCCAATGAGCTTAGGTTACTTAGCTATCATGTACCTAGCGATACTATTAATTACGATTGGTAATTTTAAACAGCGAGAAAATATAAAAATTAGACAAGCTTTAGAAGAAAAAAATAAACGTATTAATGTATTGATTGCAGAACAAGAACGTAATCGAATTGGCCAAGATTTACATGATACGCTTGGTCATGTGTTTGCAAGTATGAGTTTAAAGTCTGAACTTGCTATCAAATTGCTCGAGAATGATCCTGGAAAAGCAAAAGCGCAAATGTTAGAAGTTAATACCATGTCAAAAGAAGCATTAAATAAAGTGCGTGCAATTGTGAATGATTTAAAAATACAATCTTTCGAAGACGAAGTGAAATCTATGCACGCCTTATTAAACAATGCAAATTTAAATTTTAAATTTCATAATGTTGAACTTGCGAATGGCATAAATCCTTCTAAACAGTCCTTGTTAGCAATGCTCTTAAGAGAAGCAATCAACAATATATTAAAACATGCGCAAGCGACATCTGTGGAAGGTTATTTAACAGAATCACCAGAAGATATTATACTCGTCATTGAGGATAATGGTGTGGGTATCGACAATCTCCAGACAGATGATTTAAAAAGTATTAAAACACGAGTGGCATTAATGCATGGCTCATTAGATGTGAAATCAGTCAACGGCTTATGTCTTACAGTAAAAATTCCAAGAGGTGAAACGCAATGATAACAATTGCTTTAGCAGAAGACCAAACGATGTTAAGAGAAGCTATGGTACAGCTACTTAATTTAAATGAAAATTTGGACGTTGTAGCAAGTACGGGTGATGGTAAAGAAGCATTGGCTTTGATTAAATCAGAGCAGCCTCAAGTAGCTATATTAGATATTGAAATGCCTGGAATGACTGGTTTAGAAATATTACGTGAGGTTAGGGAAGGTCAATTCAATGTCAAAGTGATTATTGTGACAACATTTAAGCGACCTGGATACTTTGAATCTGCTGTAGCTAATGATGTTGATGCATACGTATTAAAAGAGCGTTCAATCGATGAATTGGTAGGCACTATAGAAAAAGTTCTCAATAATGAGAAAGAATACAGCAAATCATTGATGACTTCATTATTTACAGAGAAAAATCCGCTAACACCTAAAGAGCAACTCGTGTTAAGAGAAATTGGAAAAGGGCTTACAAGTAAAGAAATTGCAAAAAATCTGTTCTTATCTGATGGAACGATTAGAAATTATACATCCAATATTATTGATAAACTTGAAGCTGAAAATCGCTTTGAAGCATGGAATATTGCTGAACATAAAGGATGGTTGTAGATATACTTGTACTTCGTGTTGTGAATACGAAGAAGCTAAAGCATAAATAAAAAACTTCTCGCAAGTATAACGGTGAGAAGTTTTTTGATTAAACATATTATTTACGTTTATTTTTAGTGATTATTGTTTGGATAATAAAAACGATGAATCCAATGAAAAGTCCTAAGAAAATTGCTACCACGGCAGAGACTATGAGTGGTAAATCGAATTGATATTGTAGTGTAAGACCTATGATAATCGCAATGATAACTGCAATAATTGTAACCATGTTTTCTTTAAAAGTACTCAAATTGTTCACTCCTATTCATTTCATATTATATCATGACTTAATTCTTTAAATAAATAGATTCAAAGAGAAGGCTTTTAAGATATTGCAAAGTAATGTGTATAATGTTGTCTTGACGGTAACTTTAATCTTCTATATGATGATTTGGACAATATAAAGAAGTAGGTGCAACTGTGCAATCAAAGAAAACAATGACTAGTATTGTCGTCATCGTTGTTGTATTAGGCGTATTAGCTTTTCAATTTATCAATCATAGTGGTCCTTTTCAAAATAGCACTTCAGATACTTCATCTGGTCCAGAAGATGCAGAAAAAGTACATGTCGAGCGTGTTGTAGATGGTGATACATTGGTTGCTAAAAATGAGCAGAATGAACAACTTAAAGTAAGGCTTATAGGTGTAGATACACCTGAAACGGTGAAACCAAACACACCTGTACAACCATATGGAAAAGAAGCTTCTGATTACTCTAAAAAACATCTTTCCAATAGAGATGTATATTTAGAATATGATAAAGAAAAAGAAGATAGATATGGTAGGACATTAGCCTATGTGTGGCTTGATGATAAGACGATGTTTAACGAACAATTAGTAAAAAATGGTTTAGCTAGAGAGAAGTATTTTTCTCCAAATGGAAAATACAGAGAAGTATTTAAGAAAGCAGAACAAAATGCAAAAAATAATAAACTTAATATTTGGAGTTAAGTTGTGAATAAAAAAAGGAATCCGTTACGTTAGCGGATTCCTTTTTTATACTGTTTTACATATGATGTTTAGTTTTTAATTAAAACGATCTATGAGCTGATCATATTGTGCTTTAGTTAAAGTTTGATTTGTCGCTGCAATCGTTTCACCAATAATTTGTTGCAATGATGATTTTGAAGATACAGTTTCAACGTATTTACTTCTTGTCGCTGGTCCATCAATAATATTTACACTACCATCAGTAAAGTAAACAAGCCCTACATTCTTAATATGTTGGTTTAATTTTTCGTGAATTTTTGCTTCTAATGCTTGAGTATTAATTGATGATTGTTCAAATGGATCATGATTATAAAAATCGTATATTACTGAATTATTCTTAATCCGTTCAATAAACGTATAAGTCGTTGAACGTGTAGATTGAAATTGGCTATGAAATTGATTGACGATGTAGCGCCCAATCGTTTGATTGAGTGAATCACTATTAATATGACTTTCGGTTTCAGCATCGTTAGCAGTAAAGTGATAAAAAGTTTTTTGTTTCCAATTTTTAACATTGATATTAAAAATACCTTTATCAGTGATAGCTATATAATCAAAAGTTCTAGCATATTCAAAAAGTGGATGCTTCACTGCAAGATTACCTGTAGCAATGATTTCGAAATTTTGTATATGACCCTCATTTTTATATTGAGTTAAGATACTATTTAGGTCATGTTTAGCCTTTCTTAAACCATGATGATGTGTGTCATTGCTCGAATGTTTATCTAACATCTGGTTTTTTAAATACGTATTCTCACGCGTGATTGTACTGATTTTTGTAACTAATTGATCTTTAGCGTATGTTTCAGTTTCCAATTTATGTTGCATCACGCGATGATTGATAATCATTACAACTACTAAAAGAATTATTATGATTATTAATATAAGTGGGAAAAACATTGGTTATCATCCTAGTCTTATTAAAATTTTATACATATCTTATTCTACGACTTTATTTAACATTGTACAAATTATATAATTCGGAATTCTTTAAGAAATATGATTATATGTACTATAAAATGATTGTTAAAATTATGTGATTTTACACTTAGAAAAAATGTAGATGTACATATATTGAGTGTCTAACTTTTTATTGGTTTAACTTAGTGCGAGATATGGATATAATATTTATATGTTATATAAAAGATACGAGAAGGTGGTAATACATTTTGAGTGCTATAAAATCTTACTTTAAAGAAATTATTAATACAATTCAATGGGATGACATTATTGCATTTGATAATCACCCATTTGCATATAGAGTTATAGACGACTTATATAAAAAGAATATCAAAATATCCGTTATTAGTTATTCGACAGATATTATTAGGTATGTATCAAAATATACTGATTTTAATATTATTATTCCTAACGGTATAGTTAACAGTGCAAACCACCATATTATTGGTGAAGATGTGAAACAAACGTTTGCTAAATATCAAATTCGATATTATTTTGTTACTGCAACACATATGAATGAGGAAAAATTATATCAAGATAATATGACGATTGCTCATATACAGAGTGCATTAAATGAACGCGCTGAACAGATACTTTTAATGAATAGGCCAGAAATAATATCATTAGATTTACAACATAATTATAGTGAAATTGGTTGTTTTTAACGTGTTTTGTGTTTTGTTTCACATTTTTGTAATTAATGCATTGAAAAAAGCACCTACAAATTATATAATATGAATTATTGGAAACGCTTACTTTATTTAGGGGGTGCTTATTTGAATAACAAAAGTATTGATAATGTGAAAAATATTGTAAAGACATTAAATGAACAAGTACCTAACTTAATTAAATTTAATGGTGAAGTTGCCAAACAATTATTTTTAAAAGATGAATTCAATTTAAATGGTAAAGTCGATATAAGCGTTGAAAGAAAATTCTTAGGTGAAGTATTAAAACACATTCCTAACATACATCGAATCATTTTACATGATACTGAGCGTGCTTCATCCCAATACGAAGAGTTAGATTTTTCTAAGGTAACACATGCCGAAATTTTTGATGATGAAAAATTGATTATGACAATCATTGTATATGATGTCGAAAATGAAGAATGGATGTTTAGATGGAATCATAATATCAGATTACCAGAAAAGAATATTTATTTTCATTCGATAAAATGGGATGTTGATTATATTAAACCAGAAATTGTATTAATGTATGAACTTTTAGATCCGATTGATTATCATCAATTACCTAATTATAGAAGTGTTATTGATTCGTTAAGTTACTATCAATTTGTTATTTTGAGATTAGTTGTGGGTGATGAAAGAATTAATCAAGCACTTATTTCAGAGAAAAAAGCAATTTAAAATCCTTCAAATCATTGAAATGTTTGTATAAACAGAAACAATGTATTTGAAGGATTTTTCTTTTTGTTTAAGGAAATATATTACGTTGAATAGAATTCTATTTAAATCTTTAGGCACTTACCATTATAACAATACTCATAAGTTGATTTAACTGCTTTATCAGCATCTGCAACATCTATACCAAACATGATAGATATTTCAGATGCACCTTGGTTCATCATTTTTAAATTTATCTTAGACTCAGCTAAAGCATGCGTGATTGTATTAGCAGTACCAATGATGCGATGCATACCTTCGCCTACAATCATCAAAATTGCTAAATCGTGCTCAACGCTCAATTCATCTACATCACATTTTTCACGTATGTCATTTAAAACTCTTTCTTCTTTATTTTGTATTTCTTTTGACCGCATGATAATACTGATGTTATCAATTCCAGAAGGCATATGATCAAAAGAAATATTGTAATCCTCTAAGATAGCAAGAATTTTTCTAGTAAAACCAACTTGTCGGTTCATTAGATATTTTTTGATGTTTAATACTGTAAAGCCCTTATCGCAACTAATTCCGCTAATAACATTATTAGAATTGATTTCTCTATCATGACGTATAAATGTACCGATATCATCTGGTTTATTTGTATTTTTAATGACGACAGGAATTCTATCCTTATGAAGTGGTTGTAGTGCTTCGTCGTGAAAGACACCAAATCCTGCGTACGATAATTCACGCATTTCTCTATAAGTAATTTCATCAATCACTTCGGGATTTTTAACAATAGTTGGGTTTGCCCTAAAAATGCCGGATACATCAGTAAAATTTTCATATAAATCAGCTCTTACACCGCGTGCAACGATGGCACCAGTAATATCTGATCCTCCACGAGGAAATGTAACGATATGATTCTGTCTGGAAACACCAAAGAAACCTGGGATAATCAACTTCTCTTTGTAGTTTCTTAATTTATATAATGCTTCATAGGATTGATCTAAGATTTGTGCGTTTTGAGGTAAATCTGTAACTTGGATACCTGCTTCTCCTGGAGAAATGTATCGAGTAGGCACGCCTTGACTGTTATTATATTCAGCAATTAATTGGGCATTAAAATTTTCACCACATGATAATAATGCATCTAATAAACGATTGGGTTTGTCCTTTAAAGTAAAAATGTAATAGTCTAATGTTTGATCAATCTTTGATAGTAAACCATCATGCATATGTAACGCATCAATAATGTCGGCATATCTCTGAACGATTTCTTGTTTTTTAGACAAATAGTCTAAGTTTTGAATTACTTTTTCATATAACCTTATAAGTAAATCTGTTGTTTTGATATCTTCAGCATGCCTTTTTCCTGGTGCAGATACGATAATGATCTTTCTGTTGTCGTCCGAATTTACAATATTGAGAACTTTTTTTATTTGTTCTGCATTTGATACAGAACTTCCTCCAAATTTGGCAACTTTCATAGTAGATACCAACCTTTCTAAAAAATCAGAAAATTTTGTTTAGTTTTTATCACTGGAGTGATAGGATAGATATAAGATTAGTAGTTTCGAACTTTACAAAAAGAATGAATGAACTTATACTATACCATATTCAAGTATTTTTCAACTGTACAATTGTATTTTTAAGAAGAACAATCGGAGGAATGAAAACATGAAAGAATTAAATGTCGCATTACTTGGCTTAGGAACTGTAGGGTCTGGTGTAGTCAAAATTATAGAAGAAAATCGAGCACAGATTAAAGAAACAATGAATAAAGATATTAATATTCGACACATTTTAGTCAGAGACAAATCAAGAAAACGCTCAATAAATGTGTCGAATTATCATTTGACTGAAGATATCGATGAGATTTTAAATGACGAGAGCATTGATATCATCATTGAAGTAATGGGCGGTATTGAACCAACAGTAGATTGGTTGAAACGTGCATTGAGTCAAAAGAAACATGTTGTAACAGCAAATAAAGACTTGTTGGCAGTGCATCTTAACGTATTAGAAGATTTAGCACAAAAAAATGATGTAGCGCTAAAATACGAAGCAAGTGTTGCTGGTGGGATTCCTATTGTTAACGCAATTAATAATGGTTTAAATGCAAATAATATAAGTAAATTTATGGGAATTCTAAATGGAACATCAAACTTTATCCTCAGTAAAATGACGAGAGAATCATCATCTTTTGAAGATGCATTAGACGAAGCTAAAGCATTAGGTTTTGCAGAAGCAGACCCTACAGATGATGTAGAAGGTATCGATGCTGCGAGAAAAGTTGTGATTACTTCATATTTATCATTTAACCAAGTGATTAATTTAAATGATGTAGATAGACATGGTATAAGTGATGTAGAACCATCAGATATACAGGTTGCAGATAAATTAGGCTATAAGATTAAATTAATTGGTAAAGGTACTTATGAAAATGGGCAAGTCCAAGCGTCGGTTGCACCTACATTAATAAATAAATCACACCAACTTGCTGCAGTAGAAGATGAATTTAACGCAATTTATGTAATCGGTGATGCAGTTGGCGAAACGATGTTTTACGGTAAAGGTGCGGGAAGCTTAGCAACGGGAAGTGCTGTTGTTAGTGACTTATTAAACGTAACTTTACATTTCGAATCTAACTTACACACATTGCCACCGCATTTTGAATTAAAAACAGAGAAAACCAAAGCCATCATGGAAGATGCGGATACAGTTTCATTGAAAGATAAAGCAAGTTACTACTTAGTTGTTCAAACGGATGGAGAAGATGCTAACAAAGTTGAAACTGTAATAAAAGGTCATTTACCATTCCATAAATCATTAAATATTACAGAACGTGATGCACATACTGCTGGCGTTGTTATTATTGGTATTGATGAAGATCCTGAACCAGCAATCACAGAATCAGGATATATTGTTAAGAAAATTTATCCAGTTGAAGGGGTTTAATTATTATGAAAAATTGGCAAGGTTTAGTTGAAGAATTTAAGTCATATTTACCGGTAAATGAAGCAACACCACTTTTATCACTGAATGAGGGACATACACCTCTAATATACTGTGAAGCAATGTCTAAAATGCTCGGTATTGAATTGCATGTTAAATATGAAGGTGCTAATCCTACAGGTTCATTTAAAGATAGAGGCATGGTTATGGCGATGGCAAAAGCAAAAGAAGAAGGAAAGAAAATAGTTATTTGTGCTTCAACAGGTAACACTTCAGCGTCTGCTGCTGCATATGCTGCACGTGCTGGTTTGAAAGCTATAGTTGTTATTCCAGAAGGGAAAATAGCTTTAGGTAAATTATCTCAAGCTGTAATGTATGGTGCAGAAATTGTATCCATTGAAGGGAACTTTGATGAAGCTTTGGAAATTGTTCAAGAAGTGGCAAAAAATGGCGAAATTGCATTGGTTAACTCTGTAAATCCTTATCGTATTGAAGGACAAAAAACAGGAGCCTTCGAAGTTATCGAGCAATTAGGAGGCACTGCGCCAGATATTTTATCTATTCCAGTAGGAAATGCTGGTAATATCTCTGCATATTGGAAAGGTTTTAAAGAATTTCATGAAAAAAATAATACACAGTTGCCAAATATGTATGGTTTTCAAGCTGAAGGCGCATCGCCTATCGTTCAAAACAAAGTTGTAGAACAACCTGAAACAGTAGCGACAGCAATTAGAATTGGGAATCCTGCAAGTTGGGATAAAGCTACACGTGCTCTTGAAGAATCAAATGGATATATCGATAGTGTGACAGATGATGAAATTTTAGAAGCTTATCAATTGATGGCACGAAAAGAAGGTATCTTTAGTGAGCCAGCAAGTAATGCTTCTATAGCAGGGCTCATTAAGTTACATCGTGCTGGTAAATTACCTCAGGGCAAAAAAGTAGTCTCCGTATTAACAGGAAATGGACTTAAAGACCCTGATACAGCAATTTCACTACTAGACAATCCAATTAAACCATTACCAAATGATAGACAAAGTATTTTGGATTATATTAAAGGGGCTCTATAGCATGAAAGAAGGTTTATACTTAAAAATACCGGCATCTACTGCAAATTTAGGTGTCGGTTTTGATTCAATTGGTATGGCTTTAAACAAATTTTTATATTTAACTGTTACTATAAGTGAAGAAAATAAGTGGTTATTTCACCATATCGGACCCAATGTTGATGGATTACCAGCAGATGAAAGTCACTATATTTTTCAAATAGCACAAAAAGTAGCCAGAAAACATAATATTGTTTTGCCAAACTTAAAAATAGAAATGCGAAGTGAAATACCCTTAGCACGCGGTTTAGGATCTTCTGCATCTGCTTTAGTTGGTGCATTGTATATCGCCAATTATTTTGGTGATATTGAATTATCAAAATATGAATTATTGCAACTTGCGACAGAATTTGAAGGCCACCCTGACAATGTTGCTCCGACCATTTATGGTGGCTTAGTATTAGGTTATTATAATTCAGAGACGAAAGTAACAGATATTTCATATATTGATACACCAAAAGTAGATATTATTATTACAGTGCCGCCTTATAAATTAAAGACGAGTGATTCGAGACAAGCGTTACCTGATACATTTTCACATACACAAGCTGTTCAAAATAGTGCGATAAGTAATACGATGATTAGTGCTTTAATTCAACATAATTATAAACTAGCAGGTAAAATGATGGAACAAGACGGGTTTCATGAGCCTTACCGACAACATTTAATTCCAGAATTTAAGAAAATTAAGCATATTGCAAAAGATTATGCAGCTTACGCAACGGTGATTAGTGGAGCAGGTCCATCCGTACTTACAATGATTGCTCCTGAACGAAGTGGAGAATTAGTGCGCAAACTAAAAACAGAATTTGAGCAATGTCGTTCTGAACTAGTAACAATTAATGAAAGTGGTGTTTCGGCCAAAGTGTTGTACGAATCTCTTTAATTTGTTGTAATATAAAGTGAAGATGTTGAAGGGAGAAGGACTGCATGAGTAAGTATAAAATGATTGTAATGGATATGGACGATACATTGATGAATGAAGAAAATCAAATGAGTCCAGAAACAGAATCCTATTTATTAGAAGTTCAAGAAAAAGGATATAGAGTTGTGCTAGCATCGGGTCGGCCTACAGAAGGTATGTTACCAACTGCTAAATTATTAAATTTAGACGGTTTTCAAAGTTATGTAATTAGCTACAATGGTGGAAAAACAGTCAATGTTGCAACAGAGATGGTGGAAAAAAGCCGCGGCATTAGTAAAGCAGATTTTGATGCAATCGTAGATTTTTGTAGAGAGCATCAATTATTTGTATTAACATATCATGAAGGTCAAATTATATTTGAGGGCGATCATGAATATATGAATATTGAGTCTGAACTAACTGGATTACCGATGAAACGTGTAGACGATATTAAAGCATATATTCAAAATGATGTACCAAAAGTTATGGGTGTTGATTATGTCGCAACCATATCCAAATTACAAACAGAATTAGATGGGCAGTTCAATGAAACGGTTGATGTGACAACAAGTAAACCCTTTTTCCTAGAATTTATGGCAAAAGGTGTTTCAAAAGGAAATGCGGTTACAGCATTATGTGAAGAACTTGATATTAAATTGTCAGAAGTTATTGCATTTGGTGACAGCTCCAATGACATTTCAATGTTAAGTGTAGTTGGCTATGCAGTCGCAATGGGGAATGCTAATGATAAAGTGAAAGCTGTTGCAGATGAAGTTACATTAAGTAACGGTGATAATGGCATTCCATATATGTTAAAACAAATATTATAACAAAACTAAAAACATACGTAAGATTAGCTATGAAGAAATCTATGACGATAGATTTTTTCATAGCTATTTTTTATAGTTATAGAGAAAAGTAGATCGTGCGATCCCTTGGATTATAAATCCGTATAAAAAACTGATCAGCTTTACTCTCACCTTTTGAAATTCGATTGTAGTATGTTGTGTTCTTGAAACCGTGTATAGGAAAGTGAAATGAGAAAGGTTAAGTAAAGTTTTCAAAACTTCTCAACTTATTATTTTAGGAGGTTATTTATATCAATCATTTAGGTGTTGATTTTAGTAAAAAGGAAAGTGTCATTGCACATTATTGTGACGGTGATTTTGTAAATGAATTTATAATACAAAATCACCAAAATGGGTTTAATTATTTACTTAAATATTTGAATACATTATCGAATAGGTTCCTGATATTTGAGTAGACCGGTATTTATTCAAGAAGTATGGTTAGATTTTGTCAGACAAACAAGGTTAATTTCGTTGAAATTAACCCATTAGAAGCTAAGTTTAAAACAAGTTCATTACAATCATGGAAAACAGATAAATCAGATGCACATAAACTTGCAATGTTAGCTACAAATATTGAGAATCATCGATCTTCAAATATATCTGACGATATTTATTTTGAATTAAGAGAACGTGCTCGGTTTCATCTAGAAATGCAAAGCGAACAAACACGATTAAAAGTAGAAATTGTTGAAGCATTACACCAAACTTTTCCTGGACTAGAAAAGCTATTTAAGAATCGTTATTCAATCATTGCGCTTAATATAGCTGAACAATTCCCACATCCTGAAATTGTGAAAAACAAGATTTAGAAGCTCTTATTGAGAGTGTTTTTAATTCCACTGACAAAGGTTTATCTATAGAAAAAGCAGAAAAATATGCGAAAAAATTAATAACACTCGAAAATGAAAGTAATCCATATGTAGATATACATTCGTTTCTAGTAAAAAAGGTGAGAATATTAATCCAACAACTGAAGCGTTCTATATTACAAATGAAGCAATTAGATGAAGAGATGATTCAATTAGCTAAACAACTTGATTGTTTTGAAGCAATTTATGCTATCCCCGGAATTGGTGCTCTTACAACAGCTTTGATCATTGGAGAAATAGGAGATATCACTCAATTTAAATCAAATAAACAATTAAATGCTTATGTAGGAATTGATATCAAACGATATCAATCAGGAAGTACACAGTATAGAGATACAATTAACAAACGAGGAAATAAAAATGCTCGAAAGCTATTGTTTTGGGTTGTAATGAATATCATTCGGGGTCAGCGACATTATGATAACCACATTATTGATTATTACTATAAATTAAAAAAGCAGCCTCATGAGAAAACTGATATGCTCCCTTCAAAGTTTTCATTTTTTAAATGTCTACTTTGAAGGGAGCATATCATTATGTCCCAGGCTCATTTTTGCATACAAGTTATTTAGCTGTGTGTGTCCACTCGTTTTTACCACGATGTCTTTTTACGTGTGCATAAACATTGTCGGCAGCATAATCTAGATTTGTATAAACTGTGATTGAAAAGGCAGATTGATTCTCTTCAAAAGCTTCTTTTAAAAATAAATCCTTGAGATGATCAAATAAGCGCTCCATTTGAGCATGATCTAAACTACTATATTCCCTTAAAGTACGTTTAATTAAGCGTTGGTTACGATCTTCAAGTGATTGTACAACTATAACGAAACGTTCTTCTGTTTCTAATATGTCATCGAATAAATTCGTTTGTCCAATCATAATTTCCACCTCTAGGTAAGTTCATTATTTATATGTATTATACTATATTTCTGTCGGCCTGAAAATATTAGTGATTGAACTTATATACAATTCTAAAACTATAAGGCAAAAAATAATCATTTTTAATTTTGATGTTGGTTTTACGTTAAGAAAAAAGCATTGAAGCAGTTGTTAAAAGTACACTGCTTCAATGCTAATTACTAATTATAATCATGTCGTTTTAAATCTATTTTTTCAAGTTTAACAATTTTAGTTTTCTTTATCCATTTATGTGTTAAATAAATAATTAATAAGATAAACATAGGCGCTAAGTTTCTAAATAATGCTGCAAAATCACCAGACATAATCGATCCTAGTGAATTACCGACAAATAAGAATAATAGGGCTACAATAACAATAATTGGACCTAGTGGATAAAATGGTGCTTTGTATGGTAATACAAGATTTGGATCTTTATTTTGCTTTTTGATTGCTGAGCGAAGTCTTATTTGAGCTAATATACTTGCTCCCCAAATCACAATAATGAGTGATCCGATAATGTTAAGTAATGTAAACACGATATCTGATTTAAATTGTGCTAATACAATGATACTTAAGACGATTACAAAAGTTGCTATAAGTGCAACGATTGGTAATCTAGTTGCCTTGTTCAACTTTGCTAAGAATTTGGGTGCTTGCTTATCTTCTGCCATTGAAAATAACATGCGACTTGTTGTATAAATACCGGAATTTGCGGCAGATAACAATGAAGTTAATATAACTGCATTGATAACTGAAGCCGCGAAAGCAATACCTACACGGTCAAATACGATTGTAAAAGGACTTTGTGAAACAGATTCGTCCTTGTTCAATAACATTGGATCTGTATACGGAATAATAGCTGAAATAACGGCTATAGATAGCACGTAGAATAGCAGTATTCTCCAAAAAACTTGTTTAATTGCTTTTGGCATCGATTTATCAGGATTTGATGATTCGCCTGCTGTAACCGCAACTACTTCTGTGCCACCAACTGAGAAACCGGCTACAAGTAATACAGCTAGGAATCCAGAAATACCGCCTACAAAAGGAGCTTCACCTGTTGTATAGTTTGTTAAACCATATGTTTTTCCACCGAGAATACCAGCAATAGTCAATATACCTATAACAATGAAAGCGATAATAGTGATAACTTTGATTAGCGATAACCAAAATTCAGTTTCACCAAACGCTTTGACGGAAAAAATGTTTAGCAAGAATAGTATCACTAAAAAGATAATACTCCATGTTACTGGGCTGAAAAATTGAAAAGCATCCCAATAGTAAAGTACGCTTGAAGCGATGATGATATCAACACTTGTTACAAGTAACCAAATTGCCCAATATAACCATCCCATTGTAAAACCTAAAGATTTATCTACAAAACGTGTAGAATAAGAACTAAAAGAACCTGAAACTGGATAGAATGTAGCTAATTCGCCAATGGATGACATTAAGAAATATAACATTAATCCGATTATTAAATAGGCGAGTATAGCACCCCCAGGTCCTGCTTGTGAAATCACATTTCCTGTTGCAACAAATAGGCCTGTACCAATTGCGCCACCAATTGCAATCATTGAAATATGACGAGAGTTAAGACCACGATTCATATTATTTTGTGCCATAAAAAAGTCTCCTGTAATTGATTAAAAATTTATATACACTCCATTCTAATGCTTTTATATAGGACAATCAATGCTTTTATTAGGCAATTGTCATAAAATGTTTAAATATTTCGAAAATTGTCTATAAAATTAATGGGGCATAAGTTGCTTTTACAATAATTATACATTAAAATAAATGTTAGATAATAATAATTATTATTTAGACTACGTTAGGGGGAAATATAATGACTAATAACAAAAAATTAACAAGCCTATTTGGTGCTCCTGTCTCAGATAGAGAAAATAGTATGACAGCAGGTCCTAGAGGTCCGTTATTAATGCAAGATTGGTACTTTTTAGAGCAAATGGCTCATTTTGATAGAGAGGTTATTCCAGAACGCCGTATGCATGCTAAAGGTTCAGGTGCGTTTGGAACTTTCACAGTAACTAATGATATTACACAATATACATCAGCAAGTATATTTTCTGAAGTTGGTAAACAAACAGAAATGTTTGCACGTTTTTCAACAGTAGCTGGTGAACGTGGTGCAGCAGATGCAGAACGTGATATTCGTGGTTTCGCATTAAAATTTTATACTGATGAAGGAAACTGGGATTTAGTGGGTAATAATACCCCTGTGTTCTTCTTTAGAGATCCTAAATTATTCGCAAGTTTAAATCACGCAGTTAAACGTGACCCAAGAACAAACATGCGTAGTGCACAAAATAATTGGGACTTTTGGACATCGTTACCAGAAGCATTGCACCAAGTTACTATCTTGATGTCAGATCGTGGTATACCGAAAGGTTTCAGAAACATGCATGGTTTTGGATCACATACTTATTCAATGTATAATGATAAAGGTGAACGTGTTTGGGTTAAATTCCATCACAGAACACAACAAGGTATTGAAAATTTACAGCCTGATGAAGCAGCAAAAGTTATTGCGGAAGATAGAGAATCATCGCAACGTGATTTGTTCGAAGCAATTGAAAATAAAGACTATCCAAAATGGAAAATGTACATTCAAGTTATGACAGAAGAACAAGCAAGAAATCACAAAGACAATCCATTTGACTTAACTAAAGTTTGGTATAAAGGGGATTATCCATTAATCGAAGTTGGTGAATGGGAACTTAATCGTAACCCTGACAACTACTTCCAAGATGTAGAACAAGCAGCGTTTGCTCCAACAAACATTGTACCTGGTATTGATTTCTCTCCAGATAAAATGTTACAAGGTCGTATCTTTTCATATGGAGATGCACAACGTTATAGATTAGGTGTTAACCATTGGCAAATTCCAGTAAATCAACCTAAAGGTGTAGGTGTTGAAAATATTTGTCCGTTTAGTAGGGACGGTCAAATGAGAATTCTTGATAATAATCAAGGCGGTGGACCACATTATTATCCAAATAGTGAAGGTGCGTTTGAAGATCAACCAGAATTTAAAAAACCTGGGTTAAAAGTAGAAGGTGAAGCTTATGAATATGACTATCGCCAAGATGATGACAACTACTTTGAACAACCGGGACGTTTATTTAGATTACAATCTAAAGAGCAACAAGAACGTATTTTCCAAAATACAGCTAATGAAATGCAAGGAACGACATTAGAAGTACAACATCGTCATATTCGTCATTGCTATAAAGCGGATAGCGAATATGGTAAAGGTGTAGCTAAAGCACTAGGTATTGATATTAATGATGTTGATTTAGAAATTAAGGATTAATCGGAAAAACCTTAACATAAATAAAAGGTGAAAATGTTTAATGCAAAAGCCAACGAAAGCAATTGTTTTCGTTGGCTTTTTTTGAGTGTATATAACTGTCATAAAATAGTGTTATTTTAGTTTATATAATTCTTTTAGGCTCTTTGTCAATAACGGTTGGTCTATAAAAAATGAATATATTTGATGCATCAAGCAACTTTTGAATGTTGCTTGATGTGTTTTTTATGTTCAGAGACAAATAATCTAGAAATTATAAGTATTCTATTTCTAAAATTAATAAAATTGCGATAGCCGTAGGCATTTCTCTTTATTAATTTGATTTTATTAATGATTCCTTCAATTGGACCGTTAGTTAATTTTGGATGCTGCATAGTGTTTTCTATAAAAGGTAAATAGTCTTTGAAAGTTTTTATAATACGTTTAAGTCCTTCAAAGAGTTCTTCATTTTCTGCTTTACTTAAAGCTTCTTCAAAATTCTTTATATCGTTCATTCTTAATGCATTTAAAATTTGATGGCCAATTCGATAGGTTGCTTCTAATTTATC
>NZ_FMPG01000018.1 GCF_900097965.1 Staphylococcus caeli | reverse complement strand
CTGAAAATTTCCCTTAACATAGCGATTAATGGGGGGGAGTATATATAAAAAAATATTTTCTTTTACTAATTACTTTATAGTTTAATAGCAAGCCACACTAATAGCCATAGCAACGTGAACACTGGGTTAATAACCAATAGCAATAACAACAATGCTATACTTGGACTAATGAACAACATAATAATAAATAAAGATAATATAATCATTTGCTTCTCCCCTTGTCTTATAGCAGTAGTAGGAATCGAACCTACGTTTACCATTAGACTATACTGCTAACTATGACTAACTATCAGTAGCTGGCATCTTATTATAGAGCAGTAGGGAATCGAACCCTACACCACGTTAGTACACCTTATTACTCTAACCAGCTGTCACTTAGTTATGCCTGTGACACTTTAATACACTAGGACTTTCGTTAGCTGATATAACCGTGCACCAGTTATCTGTATAGTTGTGCCATAGCTTAACACTTCGTCTATGGACTATACACCACTCATCAGGATAGCTGGACTCGAACCAACACTACATGTTCCCAAAACACGCATGCTACCATTAACACTATATCCTGTTACTATATGCCATAATACGCTCAATACCTAGAACTATAACTTATAACATATAATAAAATAAAGGAGAACACGAACAGTAGGAATCGAACCCACGTTTACAGGTTTGGAATCTGTAGCATTACCATTATACTATGTTCGCTAGATACAAAGGGCTGTTAGTTGCTAGTACTCATTTAATCAAACAGTATGCTTTACAGTTTGCACCCTATGCTTGGCTGTCAACTCTATGACATTTAAGTACCGTCAATCAGTACACCTATTCTTTTAATTCAAAACGTTTAATACTCCAGCCACTACCAATAAGATAGATGTAAATACACTTAGCATAATAGCTAGATAGTCATGGCGATAATACCACTCCTTAAAGTTGGTAACCGAACCTACACCATATAAAATGCCAAGAATAATCAAGGCAATATTAATTACAATCATTCATTCTCCTGACTTTCTACATAGAGTAAGATACAGAACGCGTCTGCCATGTCGTCGTTGATATCATTATCAGGTACTATGTTATAGCTCTTGAGTATCTCAATGCTTTGTACTTTTCGCAATGCACTCTTACCTTTAATTAGATGATACCCACACCATTTACTGTTTGGTACATCAACATAGCCAATGTTATGACGGTTACGCATGACACCCAAGAATGAACCGTTAGCTCTAATCAATGAGATGTTTCCCTTAGACTTGAACGTGATAATAGGTTCTTCAATATAAATAAAGTAGTCAAATAAATTGTAATGCTCAATAATTTCTGTTATACCGTCAGCAATAAGCTTGGCACGTTCCAAAGGATCTTTACTTTTACCACCTGCAATTGAACCGACTACATACTCATTTGTCAAAGGATTACGAAATGCGTAACCAGTATTAGAGGTGCTAAAGTCAATAGCTAAGGCTTTGCTCATAAATCAGAACTCAATTCAATATAAAGCTCTTTAGTAATTTCTCCAATATCAAATAAGTGCTTAACATAGTGTTCATATTCAATCGGAGTCAATACTTCTTTTTGTGCTAAAATATGCTCTTTATTCATTTCTTTATTCTCCCTTAAAAATTAAAGCTGTATCAAGATTAATCAAACCACATTCAACAGCGTTAAGTAAGAACTCGTTAAAGTCAACTTCTGACAATGTCTCTTGCTTAAATAGTAGCTGTTCCTCTGTCATTTGCTTTCCTCTCTCAACTTGATATATATATTATATCAAATGCACTTTTCAGGTTTGGTTTATCCTCTGTTATGTAAGCTATGATTGACTTTGTAGGCATTTTGTGTTATACTATTTATAGGAGGTAACTATGGCTAGAGATAAATATCTGATGTACTTACGACAACAGGAATACAAGAAACGTATTAAAATTAAAGTAGTTAATACAAGAGCTAGAATGAACAGAGAATACATGAATCAACCAGAAGTAGACAAGGAAACATTAGAACTATGGAATAGTCAGCCAGCAATACATTTTGATTTAGGGAAAAATAAATAAATTATATTAAAAAAATAATTGCCACCTTAGTGGCTTTTGTTTTACGCTTAACCGCAATTTGACTAGAAGTGGCAGAAAGTAAGTGCATTGTGTGTCCTGTTTGTAAAGTATGGTATCAGTAAGCACAATTAGCTTATTGTTTGATTGATTAGGTGATTTATAACTTAGAGCTTTCCAACTCGTAAAAAAATAATTATTAGTGTCCGAAATTAAAGATTAATATATTCTACTACGTTTTTTTTGCACATTAAAGTTAAAGATGTTAAATACACAAGAAAAATAAAATGTACGGAAAAATAATTATTAGTGTACCAAATTAAATGTTAATATATTCTACTACGTTTTTTTTGCACATTAAAAAATAGCTAAAACCGAACAATAAATGTCAATAAATATGTACAAGCATAAAAACAATAGTTATTTCCGAACAATATTTTTATTCTTGACAAGTCTAAAATAAAAGTATATAATTAATTTATCATCAAGAAAGGAGGTAAAAAAATGGCTAGACCTAAACAAGAATTTTGTTCTAATTGTAACGGAGAAAACCCAAAATGTAAATATAAAGAGTCTGGTCGTAAATGTCGTGTTGGTAAAGCTAAAGGCAAAGCTAAAGGTAAGGCAATTTCAAAAGAAACAATAGAAAAAAGAGACAATTATGATTCGCTTCTGGGAGATTTACACACAGATTACTTAAATTTTATGTATGATAGAGCATTTAAATACTCAATAAACAAAGAAACAAATAAAGTTGAGTATGAACAAAAGTTTCATACAGTTTATTCTTTCGAAAGATATTTAAACAACATTAATCAAAAATCACTGGCAAGTTGGGCTAGAAGAAAATATGGAAAAAATATGAAAAACTTTAACACAAAAACAAATAAAATGGCATCTGATGAATATGAAAAAATCATTTATAGAAAAACTTATGGCAAAAAAGATGACGCTATAAGAGAAAAATTAAATAACGAACAACCCAAAACAACGGATGAAATAGAAAAACTTCGTCTTAAACAAGAACAAGTTTCTAAAAATATTATTAGAACTCAATCATTAGAAGAAGCGATTGTAACAGCTAATGAAATCGAACGCAAACTTAAAGAATGTGATTTAAAAAGCATGACAGACGAAGAAGCCTTGAAAGAAATTGCTGATTTAGCTAATGAAATTGATTTATCTTGGTTCAAATAATATCTAAACGATTAAATCAAGATAGTATAAACAAATTCATAAAAGAAAAAAATGGAATTAAGTATTGACAAATATAAAATAATTTGATATCATGATATAAGAAAAGGAGAAATAAATGAAAATTTACTATGTGGCACTAACAACTGATAAAGACACAGTGGCTAAAAATTATAGCGGAAAACGATTATCTCTTTATACAAAAAAACACGAAGCTATTAAGACTTGTGTTTTATTAAATTATCAATGGGAGCTATTTTTCGGAAATGGAGCAAAAGAAGAAAAGCCGTTCAAAGTTTATTGCGTAGAATCAGAGCCAATGGAGGTAACTAGTGACTAAATTGAGAAAAAACCAGGTGGCATTAGTCGTAGGATTAAAAAAGGTTATAAATTGAGAGGCATGAAAGTTGAATTTATTTGATAAAGTAAGTACAGCTAAGGAGCTTAATAGGTTTAAGGCTTGACTTTTCAAGTCTTTTTTGTTATTATATACTAAAGGAGAAAGAAATGAAGTTTAATGATGAATTATATAAAAAAGTGTTAGAAAGATACACATTAACAAAAGACGGAAAACTATTTTCTAAAAACGGTAAACAAAAAAAAGAGAGCAAAGATAAAGACGGTTATTATCAATTTTCAGCAAGTTTTGATAATAGAACTTTGAAAGTGAAAAAACATAGATTATTAGCATTCGCTTTTATTCCTAACCCAGAAAATAAAAAAATAGTAAACCATATTGACGGAAACAAGCAAAATAACGATTTAAATAACCTAGAATGGTGTACTAGCCAAGAAAATACATTACACGGAATATATGTATTGAAAACTATAAACCAAAAGGGGAGAATTAAAAAGTGACCAATATATTTGAAAAAGTACAGACAGCCAAGCACTTAAAAGAGCGTGAAGACTTAATAAATTTAAAAGATGACTGGCTTATTGATACGTTAATGCCAAGTTCACAAGCTGGAATACTTGTAGCTCCATTTAAGTCATTTAAAAGCTCTCTAGCAATGCACATGGCTTTAATGGTATCGCAAGGGTTACCTTTTTTTGGTTATGATACAAAGCGAAGCAAGACACTATACATAGACAATGAAGATACTGACAGAGAGTTAAACAAAAGGCTTAGAAATAAAGATAATGCACCAGAAGACTTACATTTTTTGACAGGTGGAGAGTTTATGCTTGATGATTCGCACCACATGAACTTATTATATGAATACATTAAAGAAAATGATATAAAATTCGTGATCTTGGATAATTTAATGACAATGCTAAGAAATGGAGACATTATCTACGGTAAAGACTTTGAACCAATGCTTAGGAGAATTACACGCTTAAAGTTACTTTTCCAAGACGTTACTTTCTTGTTAGTAGCTCATGCAAACAAATCAGCTTATGCAAACTCAATGGACGATAAAGCATATATGGTAAAGCCTAGTGACGCCTTGGGTGGTTCTACTCTAACAGCATGGGCAGAATTTATGTTAATGTTAAGCCCTAAACGTGGCAAGCATAACGACTTCTCTAAGTTATCAGTCAAAGCGCGTGGATATCAGTTTGACGATGATTTAAACTTTTCATACGTTGATTCAGTATTCACTTGCGTCAATAAATCAAAAAAAGAACCAGATAGCGAACTAGTGGAAAAAGTAAAGGCTGAAACTCCAATCGAAACGACGAAAGAATCGGCACAGGCTTTCTTAGACTTAGCTAAAGAGAAAGGAAAAGTAACAGAAAATGAGTGATAAAAAATACGTTGTTTATTACCATGAAAAAGTAAATGAATACTTCTATGACTATTATTCAAGGTTTAACATGAATGAACAATATTCAAAACCTGTTTTATACAGTGATGACTTTAAATTAATAGAGAGAGCAAAAAATGAACTCAATGAACGACTACAAGAACAAAGCTATTATTTTACACGCTGAAGTGTACGGTTGGTTATATCGTGCATTAGATGAAATGGTAAAAGCAGAATGGCATAATGACGAACTTTTCAAAGTATGGCTTGGACGTGCTGAATTTCTAGTCAGACAGTCGAAAAAATTGCATGCAGCTTGCGAAAATGATTATTCTAAGCGTGCATTGATTAGGGCATTACAATTAAAAGTAGAAATAAATAAAAAAATATCATCTAATATTTGACAACGATAATTAATTTTGGTATAATAGTATATATAGAAATAAAGGAGAACTAACAAATGGTAGTCAAATTAACGCAAAAACAAGCTGATTATCTTGAAACTTTTGGAAACCTTGAAGATGAAATAAACAAAAAACGAGCGCTTTGTCACATCACTCGTTTTGGTTATGGATACAATTGGATAGGCGGCGATAAATGTCCAAGTAGTGCTTTTGAGTGTTACGAGCAATTGAAAATGGTTGAAGCTGTCATTAACGGTTATGAAGTTATTGAACCTAAATTTAAGTTTTATAACTTTTCTGATAGTAGCGGAGGAACTGCATTATATTATGCTGGACAGTCTAAACAATTAACAAAATTCGAGCAAGATGCTCTTGAAGTTAAAGAGGGGAGCGAGGAATATAAAGCTTTGTTAGCTTTAGGTTTCGTTGAAGAAGAAGTATGATAACATCTTTTGAATCACTAGCTGAAAGACGATTGATAACTCTTAATTATCACAAAAAGGATAGTCAGCAGTACATCAACAGCTTAAATTACTTTGAATATGCTAGAATGTACTTTGAAAAAAATGGCTTTCCTGATGATAACAGACGAGTTTATCAAAGTGGCAAGCGAAAAGGCCAAAAAGTTAGTTGGTCTGATAAAGAGGAAAAACAGCAGAAAGACGATATTAGAAAGTTCATATATGAAAAGCAACTACAAAAGTTTAAGGGCAGAAGAAAAAGCTAGTAAACATTACGCTAGAGGTGTCAGAAAGCTATCTAAAGAGCTTGAGGAAATGAACGA
Source organism: Staphylococcus caeli (assembly GCF_900097965.1). Classification (GTDB taxonomy): domain Bacteria; phylum Bacillota; class Bacilli; order Staphylococcales; family Staphylococcaceae; genus Staphylococcus; species Staphylococcus caeli. The sequence goes on along the minus strand of NZ_FMPG01000018.1, from coordinate 25,299 downwards.
AACAAAGTATAGGGCAGAGCCTAACGAGTGCTTATATGGCTTGATAAGCGAATTATGGAGCTATTGGGGTAAAGGTTGGATCCTGCCTATGCTTAAATATAATATTGAAATTACAAGACAAGGCGACGTCTTCATTGTAGAAAGAGGAGTAAATGGAAACAATTAATATTAAATTTGATGAAAAACAGCTAGAAGAAGTTGTGAAAAAAGTTACTGAAAAACTTAAAAAAGAGAAAGATTCAGATACAGCAAAGGAAAAAGTGTCAGTAATGTATTTAGAATTTAATGAAGCAAATCATGCAAGCGAGAAAGGTAAACTTTACTTTGGGCATGCTTTTCACACTTTGTCAAAAAAGTATGCTTCGGAGTTTTATTTATCTAGTGAATCTGATTTGACAAAAGCCTCAGAGCTTAAAAGCCAAGGTTGGAGAGAAGAGGTTATCGAATGAGTGTATTTGAAGAACTAAGCGTTATTAATGTAAATGATAAGAAAAGCAAAAAGAATAATTTAGATTATCTTAGTTGGGCATATGCATGGTCTGAAGTTAAAAAAGTATATCCTGAAGCTAACAGTAAAGTTTATGAAAATGAACAAGGGTTAAATTATCACACAGACGGTCGCACAGCATGGGTTAAGGTTGGTATGACTATTGAGGGCTTGGAGCACATTGAATACTTGCCTGTAATGGACTATCGTAACCAATCTATCCCAGTTGAAAAACTGACTTCTATGGACGTAAATAAAGCCATTCAGCGTGGACTAGTTAAGGCAATTGCTCGTCATGGTTTAGGGCTATATATTTATGCAAATGAAGATTTACCAGTTCTAACAGAAGAACAAAAAGAGCTTGAAGCAGAAAAACAACGACTTAGAGAGATTCAGCCACTTATAAAACGAGCTGAACAACTAGGATACCAAAATATTGACAGCTTGAAAAATAAGACTAAAAAAGAAATTACCGACATCATGAAGATTTGGTTAGCACAGCAAGAAACAGAAAAAGGGGAATAATTAAATGGCAATCATCACAGTAACAGCACAAGCGAATGAAAAAAATACACGTACAGTAAGTACAGCAAAAGGCGATAAGAAAATTATTTCAGTCCCATTATTTGAAAAAGAAAAGGGATCTAACGTAAAAGTTGCGTACGGTTCGGCTTTCTTGCCTGATTTCATTCAATTAGGTGACACAGTAACGGTCAGCGGTCGTGTACAAGCCAAGGAATCAGGAGAATACGTAAATTATAACTTTGTTTTCCCTACGGTTGAAAAAGTATTTATCACTAATGATAATAGTAGTCAATCACAAGCTAAACAAGACTTATTTGGTGGTTCTGAACCTGTTGAAGTTGATGAATCAGAACTTCCTTTCTAGAAAGGTGGTTACATGTACACAGAAGAAGAGAGAGAGCAAATTATCGACATCGTGGATAAAATGAGCTTATTAAGACAAGACTTTGACGGAGCTTTCGCTTGGATCAAGGAAAACGTATCAATGCCATTTGACTTTGACGGAGAACAGCAATTTATATCAGAATTGAAGCAGTTAGTTAAAATTAACGCTTTAAAGTTTGGTAAAATATATGAGGGAGTATTAAATTGACAACATTAAGAGAGCTACACAAAAAACTTAAAATTAAACAAACGCTTGACAACTATGTACGCAACACAAATAAAAAATATAAACATAACTTTGTGGCTGATGAAATTCTTGGCGAGGGAATGGCTAAACTGATCGAGCTTAATACACAAGGCAAACTTGGACGACATGCACAGCAAATTGCTTATATTAACCATAATTTGAGCTTACAGCGACAAAAGGAACAACTGGAACAAGTTAACGAACGACTTGCTAAACGTGCTGAGAAAGCCCAAAAATTGCTTGACACGGAACTTCTGAAAGATAGCTACATCGAAACGCTTGAAATGTTTAGTAAATACCATTCAGCAAAATATAATATGTGGGACGAACCAGAAACTCCAACTAAAGTGATTGAGTTCATGGAAAAGAATGGAGTTAAACAAGGTAAATGGCTACGTCCTGAAGGAGTTGACGCTTGGTTCAAAGAACGAATCATTTGGTTCAAGAATAAATTGAAAGAACAATAATATTAAGAATAAAAACTTTAGGCTTGACAGCTTAGAGCTTTTTTGATATAATAATACATATAGTTAAAGAAAGGAGGTAATAAAATGATTTTAATACAATGCGTAACCTGTGGGTCTTCAAGTTTCACTAATGGTAAATGTGATTATTGCGGTAACAAGTACGAAGTAAATGAAGACAAAATATTTTACGGCAATTCGAAAGAAGATGATTCATCATTAGATGAGGATATAACCTTTCAAGAAACTCCTGCTGGTAAATTAATACTAAAAATCATGATCTATACTTTAATATCTATTGTTTGGTTTGCGATAACTGTATTCATTCCACCGCTATTTATAATAACAATTATTTTATTAGTAGTCTATGGGACTTATCGCTTGATAAATAAAAAGAAATAGCTTATAATAAGGTATAGAATAAACTAGAAAGGTAACAATGAAACAAAAATACTTTAATGACAAAAGATATTGCCACTGCTTCGATATACCAATGAGTAATGGTTTAGGAGTTTGCAAAGATTGTAGAGGATACGTGAACATCTGTTATAGTTGCGATCGCTGTCTACACTGCTGGTTTACATCACAGGTTGAACTATTTACCGAATATGATGAACCTAAGTTGCTGGAACTTATAGAAAACTGGAATAAATTTTACCAAACTAGAAAGACAATAAATAATGCTTAGTTTAGACGAGAAGAAAATCAGAAAAGGTAAACCTATTGGATTACCATACCAAGGAAGCAAGAAAAAGATAAGCAAGAAAATAGTTGAGATTATCAAACAGAACTTTGGCACAGACAAGCCGATATACGACATCTTCGGAGGAGGCGGAGCAATTACATCCGAATGTATTTTAAATGGCTTAGAAGTATATTATAACGACTTAGACAAGGATATAACCAACGCTTTTGAACGAGTTATCTCTCAAGACCGTGAGTGGATTAAAAGCCTTATTGTTTCACGTACAGAGTTTACCGAGATTAAGGAGAAAGAAAACAAGACAACAGATGACTTTTTGAAGTTGCTGATTAACTCTTTCGGTAATAAAAAGAGAGATTATTTATATTCTAAAGAAATTTCAGATTTAAAATATAATCTAGCTAAAGAAATAATTGAAAAGCATGACGTTTTTAGTGGTTATAAACAGACCAAAACATATAAGAGATCGATTGAAAAGTACAAACAATTTCAACAAATTCAACGACTTCAACAACTTGAACGACTTGAACAACTTCAACGAATTCAACAACTTCAAAAATTAAATAAAATAAAAGCTACAAGCAAAAGTTATCACGCTTTTAGTGATGTTTCTGGAGCTATTCTATATCTTGACCCACCTTATGAAGAAAGTCACCAAAAAGGTTATATTAATCAATTCGATAGTCAAGAATTTTATGACTGGGCATTTGTAATGGCTAAAAATAACATCGTGATAATTTCAAGTTATTCAATTTCAGATGAACGCTTTGAAGCTGTATATTCTTTTGACAAAGCGCGCAGCACTCTCCAAAGTGGAAGAAGCAAAAAAGAAAATGAGAAATTATTTATGGTTAAAAACAGTTAATATTTGATAAAGTAAAAGCAATTTGATAGAATAGAGTTATAAATAGAGGAGAACAAAATGAAAGATACAGTAAAAACTTTAATGATGGTTGCAGGTGTCGGCTTTACACTTATCGCTATCACTTGGATAGGTATGCTTGCGACGTTGCTTATTGCATGGATTGGGGGTAACATCTAATGAATTATGGTACAAATAAGCACTATGCCAATGAATACGGTATGGAACTTAACGAATACTTTAAACATCATTTTAACTATGAAGAGCTTGCAGGCTGGTATACAATGCAGGTATTAAAGTATCTAGTGAGAGCTGGCAAGAAAGAGGGTGAAAGCTACGACAAAGACCGTAACAAGGCTTTAGACTATGCAGGAGAACTTGCTAACTTAAGTAACGAGAATAAGCTTACAGAATACACTGCTGACGACATTATGAGCTTTGCACAAGATATAGCTGATGATTTCAAACAATGGAAAGGCGAAGAATAATTGAAAATAAAGTTTATGCTTGACAGTGTGAACTTTTTTTGATATTATAGTCTTATAGAAATTAAGGAGATACAAATGAAAAATACAATGTTAAATTGATGAACAACAAAAAAGGATATTTAAACTCTTTTAAAAACGAGCTAGGGAATAAGTTTCTCTTCCTAGGGTTTAAAGAAGAAAGAAATAACTTTAAATCAGAGTTCACGAAAGAAGAGATAAAAGCGATTGATGAAAGATACTTGGAATTTATTGAAGAGGTCTAAAGTTAATTCTTGACAAATATAAAGTAATTTGATAATATTGTTTTATAGAAAGGGGATTAAACAATGGCAACACAAAAAGCTATAAAGGTCGTAGCTTATAACCCTACAACGGAAGAAGAACTACACTTCAGCTGTAAGGCTCAATGTGCTAAGTATTTTGGTCTTAAAACTAATACAGTCATCAGGTGGCTTGATAATGGTAGACCTGTAATTGAACTGCTGATAGACCTAGATAGAAATCAAGTAGAAATTGAAAAACAAAGCAAACTAAATGGCTTTGAATTATTTACGATTAAGGAGTGGTTAGATTATGTGTAAGAAACGCAAATACACAAAAATGGGTGCTTTATATTCAATAGCAAATGCACAGCATAATAAAAAGAAAGCTGATAAGATACCAGTAAGAGCTTATTACTGCAAGTGGTGCAATTCATATCACTTATCAAGTCAGCAAAGACTAAATATTAAGACAGGAGTAATTGGATAATGAATAATGAATTTACATATTATAAAGTAGAATGGTTAGAAAAAGATATAACAGGTTTTTACAACGTTAAAAATAAAAAATATTATACAAAGAGAGAAGCGTTTGATTTTAAGTATTTTGTAGAAAAATCTGATATAGCTTCTAATTGTTTAGTTAAAAAAATAACTGAAATTACTGAAGTTATCGCTTGACAATTTAAAAGAAGTTTAATATAATAGTATATATAAAAAATTAAGGAGAATTAAGATGATTAAATTATTTAACAAGAAGCCTAAAGATAAATATAAGAGAGCTGTAGCTTTTAGTTTGAAAGGTTTAGGTAAACAAATTAGTGCTTTAGAAAATAAAGGTTTTGAACGTGTGGGAGATATTCAAACAATTGTAATGAACGGAACAAGTTCAGGTTATGAGCAACTAATGGTTAAGAAAGTAGATAAATAAAATGACAAATGAAGAATTATATGAAAGAATTACTAGCGTACTAGAGGAACAAGGTATCGCAATGAATCAATTTGAGTTAAAAGTTAAATCTGAAACAGGTAAATATCCTAACCTAAGAATAACTAAATCACGCTTGAGCTTGCCAAATACCGTAGCATTCCCTTATCTTACTATGTTTTTAAATGATGATGAAATGCACGAGCTTACACTTAAAAAAATTGATAGCGTAGGAGATAACGGAGAAGCGTTTGACTTACTAGATGAGATATTGTCTAGTTTAGAACCAAGCAAAGAATATCTATATAAGCAACGATTGAAGCGTAAAATGCAAAGGGAGGCAATGAGATAATATTACACAAGTACACAAGGAAGATTAATAGTTCAAAATATCCACGGTCAACAGCTAGAAAGATCGCTAATGACTTGAACAAGAATGACCCTTTTAATAATTATCTAGTGAGCCTTGAGCTTGGCTCTAAAAGGTATATTATTGAAAAATTTGAAATTAGAGGTATGAATAGATGAAACGTTTTTACGTAGAGGAAGACGACAATGGCAAAGAGATTAAGCGAAAACTTACAACTTTTGCTAATGATGATTTAACACAGCTTTCAGATGATGAGCTAGAAACATTATATTATGAATCATCTGCTCAATTTTTAGCTAAAGCAATGCACTTTATGAAGATTGAGAACGAACTATTTTCAAGAAAGAATGTAATTGTAAGTGATGAAATTCTAATAAATGTCGGCAATAATATTATTGAAGCTATCAATCAGGTAAGCAATTGATGCGCAAAAAGGAGAGCAATTATCTTTATTTTAACAGACGACACAACTAGAAGTATCGTATTGATTCAAAAGGCTCATAAAAGGGCAGATAAGGGCTTTAATGATATTGTGGCACAATTATATGAACAAGAGCTTAAAACGCAAGAGAAAGCAAAATATGAGCATATAAGGCAAGCTAAGGAGAAATCACTTGAAGAACAACGAATTAGTGAAAAAAATCAACGAAGAGTTGAAGCTGAAAAACAAGCCTAAGTTGACAGAATCGCAAGAGAACACGATGAGGAAACTTAACGATCTAATAATAGAGGAAGTCAACATGTTAGTGAAAAAGATGAAATGATACCGAACAAAGAAAGCCCCACAATTAAGTGAGGGCCTTTTTCGTATTATTTTTTAGCAATGATTGGTTTGTCGATTCCGTTAGCTTGCATGAAACGAATATCAATAGGCGAACCTTTCCAATCGAAGTTTTTAAGGTCTTTGCCAGTTGTTTCTTTATAAGTTTTACGAACAATTGCCAATTGGTCTGGGTGTGATAGAGCGATAACTTTTTCGCCATTAAAGTAGTAAGTTGTTTTATCGCCATTTGTATATGTAAATTTCATTAAATCGTCGTCCTCTAATTCTGTATTTGTTTGTGTATTGTTTACTGCGACTGTGCCACTAGTTTGTCCTGTAAGGCGCTTGTTTAGTTCTGTGATAAAGTATGAGCGACAACTCTCTAACGTGCCTCCGTGTACTTCTACTGAACGTCTAGGGCATGAAGTTGCTGAAAGTTCTTGATGTAGTTTAACAGTATCACGATTAGGAGTTAACCCCCATTGTTTCATGTACTTAGCCACGTCATCTAGTACCGCTTGCTCATTTCTCAAGAACTGGTTTAAATCGCCCTCTGATTGGCATACTTCCCAGCTTGCATAGTTAGCATTACCGTACGAGTTGGCACAATGCCATGCCATATTAGAGAAATCAGAAGCTTGTAATCTTCCGTCAGAAGCAATGTAGACATGAGCAAAGCCATTTTCAGGGTTATGATTAGGTAACCAGTTGTTGTAGAAGCCAGCGTTAGCACCATTCGAACCAGCGTCATTGTGAATTACAACCCCAGTAGGGTTATAACCACGTACACCAGCATTAGTTATATTCATTCTTTTTTATCCTCCGTTTGTTCTTCTTCTACTTCTGGAACACTTACACCGTTCTTTTTCATAAGTTTAACCAAACCGTCGAACATAGGACTGATTTTTGCGACCAAATAAATAAATTGCCCTACAAAGTACAATAAACCTACGTCAATCACAGTTTTGGCAATATCAGAAGTTGAGGGAGTTTGTGTAAAGAAGAAGACCGCATATAAAACCCACAGGGATAAAATAACCGTTAAGTCAATCACAAGTCTACGTTTGAAAGGTGGGTTCATTGCTTCTCTATCTTTTACCCATGTAGCGAAAAGAATCGCTAAAATTAAGATAGTTATTAAAATCATTCTAGTTACCATTTTGTTTCGCTTTCTATTTTGTTATTTAATGAAGTAACTTCCGTTACCACGTGTTGCAATAGGTGTTTTACCAATATCTGGTCCCCACCAAGTAATACTACCGTTTGTGTCTATGTCAATATGGAAAGAAGTCTCATGTCCAGCAAAATGACCAACAATACTTTGAACAACAGCTGGACGAAATTCTTTATCTACCCATGGTCCAGACATTTTAATGCCAGCTTTTGTAGTTGATACACTACCAAAGAGTCTAACAATTACTAAATCATCGTTCTTTTTAGTGAATTGCAACTGCATACCATTTCCAGTTTGAATTGTCAACATTTGAGTTGGAACATCGATTGTACCTCTAAGTGATATATCATTTGCATTGATTGAACCTTTAAGCGATAAATCATTTGCATTGATTGAACCTTTAAGCGATAAATTATTTGCGTTGATTGAACCTTTAAGTGATAAATTATTTGCATTGATTGAATCTTTAAGTGATAAATCGTTTGCGTTGATTGAACCTTTAAGCGATAAATTATTTGCATTGATTGAATCTTTAAGTGATAAATCGTTTGCAGAAATACTATCTAAAGTACTAGCCTGAAGAATTGGCTTAATGCTTGTTACACCAGTTCCTGAAGTCGTAACAACATCAAAACAAACTTTCAAAACGCCAGAACCGTTGTTTATATCAACACCGTTACTATTATTTGATGTTTCTGCTGATAAACTTACAGGGTTTGCTGTTTGCGTTAAGTCAATATTTGCATGGATATAATTAACTGCATTACCTTTTAAGGCAACAGTTTCATTCAATAGTTCAAAATACCTCCCGCCTGCAACGATTGATGTGTTAACATATTGCACGTTAAGGGCTGTATTTAATGGACTTTTCCAATCTTTGCGCCTAATTGTTCTATAGCCCATTCCAGTCAACATCATGTATAGTTTTCCGTCATTATTAGAACCGACTGGAAACTCTGTACCATTTGGACTGAAAAACGTGAAGTTTTTAATTGTCATTTTTAACCTTTCTTGAAATTATTTCCGCTTTATCTAAAACTGGGTTATCAGTAATTGATAGCTCTAACAATCTAAATTTTCTACCGCCATAAGGATAACCACCAATTGATACAAATTGTCCGACTTCATACAAGAGCGTGGTCTCGATTCTAAGCGTGTTTTTACTATTATAGTACACTTTACCTTGCAATAGTTCTAAGTGGTCTTTACGAAGCTCTCTATGCCCTTTAAAGCTATCTATTCTATATTTGTCGCCATAAGTAGCTACATACTCATATAACATTCGGTTTGTCTCCACTTCCTACAAAAATAAGTCTATCATTGAACTCTGTTTTAACTCTATCTGCTATATATCCTGAATATAGCTTGCCCTCGTACCAAATATCTACTAAGTCATTAACATACAAAGGAAAAAGTTCATTTTGATTAAAGAATAACCTTGTGACGATTGTAGAGGGAGAAATTTCAACCTTAATAGTAGACAACTCAGGAGGGTTTCCGTGGTCATCTCTATCATAAAACAATGTTTTGGTTGTCCTTACATCTGGCAAGTCTGTTCCGTCTCCATGATAAGTGCTATAATCAATGACATCTCCGTTATTTTTTGCTGTGTACATTTTAGGAGGGTCTGTGTAGTCATCTGTTGCTTTATTTTTAACGAACACAACAGCAAAATTATAAGCTGAACGTTCTACTATTGTTTCCGTGTCCATTGTCACACTTTGCTTAATATCTACCCTTGTCGTGATTCTTTTTCTATTCCAGTTTCTTGAAGCAAAGTTAATGAATAACAAGTTTCTAGGGTCTGTTTCAGATGGAGCGTGTTGAATGGTTGTAGTTGGTTGAAATTGAACCTTGGAAAATATCCTTTTTGCTACATCATGAGCTGATGAAGTTTCCGCTTTACGATTAATCGTAGCCTTTCCAGCAAAGATACTTGAATCAAAGAAATAACCATAACTCATTAAATTATTTTTATTAGGGTCAATTAAATAATTAATTATACCAGAGTTTGTCTTTTTGGCTATTGCGTTTGGAACGTCAAGACTTTCAATCATTGCCCAAAAGTAGTTTTTTAACGTAGCTTTATTACTTTCGTCTACATCGGTCACAAGGTAAACCATATCTAAATTCAGTTTTTTCCTCTTACCTAGAGCTTCTTCAATTGGAACAACTTCAGGAAAAAGTACTTGAACAATATCGCCAACTTCTACCGAAACGGTCAATGTAGCTGATGAAGTGTAAAGATAGCCTGTTTCCCACAGTTCGTAATCAATAACTTGACATCTTGCCTTTGGTATTGGAAGGCCTCTTTTTTCTTTTTTACCATTAGGCATTCTGAAATCAGATATATTGTAATAGTTAGGGTTAAAGTTATCATAAACGTTAGCTTCTAACATTAAATAAAGTCCGCCTTTCTCTTGATTTTAAGCTCTGCCTTACTTAAATTAACTAGCTCCATTTGACCTTTTTCAATTATACGAGTTCTGTATCGCTCAAAGTTCATTACAGGGAATAAGTTTAGTACAGTTGTACCCTTCCAGCCTTGATAAAATTCGTCATTTACATCTGTATTAATTAAAATATAATCTTGTACCTGTTCCGTCTTAAACACAATTGCAGTATATTCGTTTCCAACATCGTCTAAAAATCTAACTCCAGCAGGTGTTTTAGGAAGTTTCGGATATAATACCCCCATAAAACTAAATATTTTTTCTTTTATTTCCCAACGGCTTAAACGGCCTATGTCACTTTCCCCATAATAAGTGTAAGAGGTTCCTTCGATATACTTATAGTCTCCTGGTGCGGTTCCTCCATAAATTTTAGACTTACCAGAAAGAACTTTACCATTTTCAATCATGTCAAAAGTTAAATTTTCGTAAGTATACCACTTTGTAACTACATCGAAAGTTATCTTTTCGCTGAAAGTTCCGTTCTTACCGTAACCCTCTGTCTTTGTGACATCTGCTAAAGCTAAATCAGCATACACCTGAAAAATTTCTGTTTGATATTCAAGTGTAACGAATTTTTTGCTAAGAATATCGTTTACGAAGTCTTTCATTAATTGATAATTTTCTTCTAAACTTTCTCCAAACGTTTCTAGCTTAAACTCTATTTGTGGTTGAGTAATTGAGCGTTTTCCCATTATTCCAATACCATTACTTTGCCAGATGTTATTAGTTGATTGTAACCCTAAATTAGAGGGCTGGTAAAATCTAACTTTTCCATTTGTAACGTCCCAAACTTTGTCGTCTGTTCCGTCTAAGTTAGTATGTATTTTATACTGTCTTACCATTAAGCCCTCCCTAGTTCAAATTCTCGTCTGATTGCACGCGCTAAGTTAGAAACATCTTGACCAGCACCGCCTTGCACGTTAAATGTGTTATATGTTCTATTGTCGCTTGATACACTGTTAGTGCTTAAACCGTAACCGCTAGAAGATAAATTGACATCTGTTAAGCCTACTACCATAGAACCTTTGAATAGTCCGCCAACTTTACTTGCAACCCAATCAATTGAACCTTTGATATTTTTAATTGTATCTGTTACACCTCCAAGAACGCTGTCTATTGTATCTTTGACTCCTCCAAATATTCCGCTAAAGAAGTCGCCAATGCCCTTAAATACTCCTGTTATTGCATCCCAAGCATTTGAAGCAAATTTACCAAAAGCCTCGAATACTCCGCTAACTATATCTTTAGCACCGTCAAACGCTCCCTTAAAGAAATCAGCTACTCCGTTAAATACACCTGAAATTGCATCCCAAGCTTTTGAAGCAAAGCCACCAAGAGCGCTAAACACTCCGCTAACGACACTGCGAACAGAATTGAATATGCCACTAAAGAAGCCTGAAACTGCATTCCATATTGATGAAACTACTCCCCAAGCGCTAGAAGCAAAACTTCCGATTGCACTAAATACTGTTGAAACTACTGATTTTACAGCGTTAAATATACCGCCAAAGAAGCCTGAAACTGCATTCCATACGCCAACCAGTATATCCCAAGCTGAACCAGCAAAGCTACCTATGGCGCTAAATACTGTTGAAACTATTGAACTAACTGCGTTAAATATTACACCAAAGAAACCTGATATGCCGTTCCACGCTCCGATAACTAATTGGTAAGCACCGCGAATAATAGCCAATATAAGTTGGAATGCTAAATTAATTACTGATCCAACTAACCCAAATATAGATTGAAAGAAACTAATTAAAGGTTGGAAAGTTGTAACAAACCAGTTATAAGCACCTGTCACTAAAGAAGCAATGGTTGTAAATACAGTTGTAACAACATTTACTATTCCGTCCCATAGCCCTGTGAAGAACCCTGTAACTCCTGCCCATGCTGTTTGAATACCAGTAACAACAGTTGTCCATAAAGTAGTAAAGAATGTTGTTATTCCGTTCCAAATATTTTGAACACCTTGTACAATTCCACTGAACCAATCGACTAAGCCTTGCCAAATGCCTTTAGCTCCGTCAACTGCTCCGTTCCATATATCAGCAAACCATTGACCAATACCGCTAAAGAATGAAACTATTCCGTCCCATGCACTCTTTAAGAAGTCTACGAAACTACCCCAAACCTTTTTACCTGTTTCGGTTTGAGTGAAGAAGTAAACTAAACCAGCAACAATGGCTGCGATTGCTATGCCAAGAGCCACGAATGGATTCATAGCCATTACAGCATTGAAAGCTCCTTGTATAATTGTACCAGCTTCAACAACCTTATTATATATCTCGACAGCCTTAATGATTCCATCAATAACTTTCAAAGCAACGAATACACTAGCCAAAGCAGCTAAAGCTACTTTTAAAGTATCTATTGCGCTTTTACTTTCACTAATTTTTTGCAGAAAATCAGCTATTTTTTTCGTGACTTCTGAAAATTTACCAGCAAATACAGCTATGCTTTTTGCTACGTTATCTATACTTGTTGCGTTTTTTGTTGTTTCTGTATTTATTCCAATAAATGAATTTATGACATTCCCTATAATAGAAACTATGGAACCAAATGCACTTTTTATGCTATCCCAAGCCTCTAAAAATGCTAAAGTGGCTGCATTTTCTTGCAGTTTTTGAAACAAGTCTTGGAAATACTTAACTACATTTGTTACAGCTTTACCAGCACTTTCGCCCCAGTCAGACATCTGGTCTATTAAGCCACTAATGATAGGTGTTAAAGCGTTCAAAGTAGGCACTAAAGCAATTGACATTGTTTCGTTGAAGCTGTCCCACGCGTCCCCAATAGTTTTGATTCCACCGCCCGAACCTTTAGCCATTTTTTCCATAGCCTTGTTGAGCATATCCATCGAAACAGCGCCTTTTGAAACAGCGTCATTAAAAGAACCGTATTGCTGTAATGAGGGGTTCATTTTCATAACAGTGTCTTTTAAAGAAGAACCAAGAGCTGTGTTGTTATCGGTTAATTGTCCAATATTTTCAGCCGTAACTTTACCAGCTGCCGACATTTGACCGTAAGACTGAACTACACCTTTAAGGTTTTCGCCAGTACCACCAAATGCTTGGTTAGCTTTTACTAATGCTTCTGTTTTACTGACCGCTTTTTTAGCGCTATCGCCTAAACCAATGAACGTTGTTGAAAGTTTTAAAGTATCTTCGGTATTTGCATTTGTATCTTTAGCAAGATTCTGCATAGATTTGCTTACATAGTCAAAGTCTTTTCCATTGCCTTTGAACTTCATTGTATTTTGCAATGAAATCATGGCTTTTTGAGTATCCATTGCGTTAGATACCCAGTCTTTTAAGCCGTTACCGACAGCACTAACAGCACTTGCACCGATTTGTCTGAATGCACCAACAGCAATCTCTCTAAGACCGCTAAAGCGTGACTTCATGCCCTCAATTCCGCTATTAACGCCTTTAGTATCCATTTTAGCGTCAATGTTCCAAGAGCCTGAACTAATAGCACCCTCGACTTGCTTAATTTCGCCCTCTAGCCTATTAGCTTGTGTTTCTACTGTACCTAAATCTCTAGTAAGTTGTAGCCATTTCTTTTGACCTGCTGACGTCCCTTTGTCAACCGTAGAAAGTTCTTCTTTTAATTTTGTTGCTTTGTCACGTGATAAGCCCAACTGCGTTTGTAAGTTCTTCTGCAATTGCGCCATTTTCCCGGTATTTGTGGGGTCAAGTTTTAGAGCTTCACGTAAGTTTTTAGCTTCTCCTCTAAGCCCTGACATTGCGGTATTAACGCCTTTAAGTGAGTTCTCGAATTTCGTTGTATTACCGTATATCTCGACCTCAAATGTTGCATTACTTGCCATTACATACCCTTTCTTTTACGCCTTTTCTCTTTTTCTTTTTCCTCTTTCTTTTTCTCTGCAATAAGTTCGATTATTTTATAAACAAGTTCTAGTTCCATTTCCATGAACTGTGTTATATCAATTTCATTATTGCCCAAAACAGTCAAAAGTTCTAAAGTTTTATTTTCCCTTACAGTATCTTTCTTTTTCTTAATCAATGAACTAGAAGAAAAGAAGACTGTATCGTCTTCCGTTTCCTCTTTTTCTTTAATAAAAACAGTTTTACAGAAGATATTGATTAACTCGTTAGTTGTAGGAAGCTCTGTTTTATCATCTAAGGCGTTTTGCATTCCTCCGTTACAATCTACCCAAAGTATCAATAACTTGTCTGTAAAGCTCTCCATTTGCTCTGTAAAGTCATCAGGAATATATCCAGCGACAAAAGAATTTTGTAGGTCTGCAAAGTCTTTTAAATCTGTAATAAAGTCTGAACCAGTTAGTTCTAAGTATCTAATTGCATGTTTTAAAATCATTTACAGTCCTTTCAGCTCATTAAATTTCTTTCTGCCATAATTCGACAAGTTCTTTAAGCCCTTTACCGTCAGTATCGAACTCGAAGCTAGAACGGAAGTCAGAGAAGTCACTTTTAGCTTTTACAATGTTATCTTGAAAAAGAGCCAAGTATAGACCATATTGAACGAACTCCATTAGGTCAGTAATTTCTCCGTCTTCTTTTTTAAGTTCTGTATCCATTGCCTTTTGTTGTTGGAAAAGGTCTTTACCTGTAATCATTTTAAATTTACGTGCTGTACTCAATTGTTTTGCCATTTTATTTTATATTCCTTTACTTAATCTATTTTTAGTCTTATGAATGGTCAGTTACTGAAACTCCTGCGGTAACATCTTTATAACCCTCAGCGGAGAACTTTACGTTATAGGCACCTGGAGCAAGTTGTCCGTTTGTTGCTACTTTTCCATTTGCGTCATTAATCACTGATGTTACTTTTACAGTTCCACCATTAGAATCTTTCAAAGTGGCAGGCACTACGATTCTTCCGTCATTATGACCCTTTGTAGCAGTAGTCACATTAGGAATAACAGGAGCTACGAGTGTAATTCCACCAGCTAGAACTGTATCAGGTTGCATAATGAATAAACCACTTTCCATTTTCTTGACGAAATCTTTTGCTTGTTCTCCCCAAATTTCGTACTCAATAGCAGGGACTTTTTTACCGCCATTCAAATAAATATCTGACTCAGTCGCTTGTACTGCCAAAGTCCATTGGATAGGGTCTACACCGTCAACTGAATCTGTTTCTGATTCTTTTGTTGCTTCTGCTGTTGGTCTCAAATTTGGATAAACGACTACGCGATAACCGTCAACAAATTCCCCTGTAACTTTATCACGCTTACGCCCTTTAATAAGGTATTGAACACATTTCGTTTTCCAATTACCAGTAGGAGACCAACCCAAGCCATTTTCTGTTCTTTGTTGACCTAAAATGTCTTCTTTAAGCGATTGGTCTGTTTGAATGAATACCATTTCGCCTTGAAGTAAGGTAGCACCTTTTTTCACTCCATGGTCTGGCACGTCATCAGCTGGATAGCTGTTAGTCTCCGCTTGGTCTTCCATTGCGCCAACTGATACTAAACCAGTTACAATTTTATGGTTAGTAAACTCTGGTTTTCCGTTACTTCCCTTGGCCATATCAGCTACGATTAGAGCTTCATTACCAAAGAAAATCTCACGTGAGTTATAATCTAATTTCATTTTTTATTTTCCTTTTTATTTTTTTATGCAGTACGTTTCCAATAATATATTGTCGTTGAACCAATTACTGCTGAACCGATATTTTCCCATGCAATCCTAAATATATATTAATCAATATCAATATTCCACATGCAAACAGGATATATTAAATCTTGTAACTGTGACATAATTTGAGCCATTGAGTATTTGTTAGGGTGTATCGATCCATAAGTAACGCCATCTGAATTTAAAGCTGACCATGTTTTTATAGACATATCATTATGTGCGTAAGTTCTCGCTGTAAAATCAGCAAACGCACACTCGTATTTACGACATAATTCTTGTATTATAGGTCTAACATTTTGAAACCACTCTACATAGGTTCTCCCAGTATTATAAACTGTTCCAACTGTTGGCAAAGTGATGATAATAGCCAAATCTTTTACGGTTTTATTATAAGCTGGTCTACCATTAACACTTGTATTTCCTCTTATTCTTTTCAATCCTTCTTCCATATTTGTTTTAAATAAGTTTAATCTTTGTTCTAGTGTTAACCCAGCGAACTTCGTATGGTTTTTATCAGCGTCATTCATTCCCCATCCAATTATTAAAAGGTCTGGGTTATGTTCCATCGATGTTTGTAAAAAACCATTAGGGTATTTTTGTAAATAGTAAGGCAAAGCATAAGTTGGGTTTCCTACCCATTCATTCGTATTTCTACCACCAAAACCATTGTTTAGTATTGATAATTTTTTTAAATCATAATTCCCTGCCTTCATTATTTTTTTAAGTGCATAATCTTTCATGCCAAAAAAAGTATCTTGAACCGATGATAGTGGAGCGTAACCAGCAGTTATACTATCTCCGTCTAATGCTATTGATATATTATTTACACCGTCATAAATTTTCTCATACCAATGCTCTAAATATTCATGTCCCCAAATAGGTGTAACTGGATATTTGTAATAATCAAACGCAGTAGTAGTTGTTGTAACAGTGTCATTACTTACTGACGGGGTATAATTTACCATTTTTTGAAAACTATCTAAATTACTCGGTACGTTGTTAGTGGATGAAGTGTAATTTAAAACTTGCATGTCTGCTAATATCATGTCAATATCAGATTGTGTAAGAGGTTTTAATCTAACATACCCTTGAATAGCATATATTCCATTTGCGTTTATATTTTTTTCGTTTGTAACAGTAACACTCTCACATTTCAAAGTATTGCTATTAAATTTAACTAATTCTAATCTTAAATATTTTGAGTTAGTATATTTTAAAATAGAACCCTTATTTAATGTCATTTTTTGAGTTGAAAAGTATGTCTTGTTAATATCTTTTGAAGCACTACCAACACTATATTTTCCATATGTTACAGTCAAGTCAATATCAACTAACATTCTATCTTTGAGAAATTTTAATTCATCTTCAATAATGTCTATTTTGTCTGTAGTTGAAATATATGATGTAAAAATAAAATTTGATTTTGTCGTTGCAACATCTTCTCCCATTTTTCCAAAACCAGTTTTGGCAGTTTGAAAAGCAATTTTGCCAATATGCTTTATACTCATTCCATTTTTTACTTCGCCATAGCGTAAAAAAGCACCATTTTTATCATATAAAAAATATTTATAAAGTGTATAATTAGTTGGATTTTTAATATTTAATTCAACAGTACCGCTAATATCAAACTTTACAGTTCTATTCATAGACTCATTAATAACTGTTTCGCCATTATTATCATTATATTTACCAACTTCCCAAGCAACATTTAAAGTTGTTGGTGTTAAACTGTTCGCTTGTGCTTCGGTAGCCTTTGCCATTGCATTTTTGGCTTCACTTTCAGCTTGTTTTGCTGTTTCTTGAGCAGTTGTTACATTTTGATTTGTGATTAATAAATCTGATTGTTCAGCTTTTGTTGAAATTGCAATCCCTTGCCTGCTGACATCAGCTTGTAAGTTGTTCAAGTCTGTTTGATTGGCTTTAAGCTCAATATTGCTCTTGTTTGATTCAGTTTGAGCATGTAAGTCATTCAACTCACTACGCATTACTTGTGGCATATTTTCCAATAATAATTTTGTAAAATCATCAATCTTATTATTTACTTCTTGAGCTAAATCTGTAACCGTAGAATTATCTGATATAAACGTAAGGTTCTTGCTGACGATAACCTGCTCTTTATCTTCATTGAGAAGTATTAAGTTCGCTTCAATAACTCCAGTTTCTGTCATTTCGGTAGGAATTACTAAAATAAACTCTCCCTTAGTTAAGTTTTCAGGAGGAATCATAACAAAACCTGAATTACTGCTATTAGTATATTGATATGTAAGTTTTAATGAATGGCCAGTCAAATCAATTTCGCCTCCATTATCAAGTATTTTAATTGACAATGTTCTAGCGTTGACGTCGCCTTGCATTATTTGAATTGGTTGTGGGAAGCCTTTATTGACCGTATCCCATACAATCGCTCTATTTTTAAAATTATCTAAACTCATTAAAAAATACCATTATTGTTAATTTCAATCAAATGTAATTAAACCACTTTCTACTTTTATAATTTCATTGAATTAGCATAAATAGCGCCTTTTTTCAATGTTGTTTTAACGTCTTGCATACCTTTTTTATTTCTTAAAAAGTACATACCATGATAACCGCTAGTATAATTAGCTCTAGTACCTGCGTCAATAACTATTTTATCGCCTTTTTTAACTTGTTTTAAGTTACTTGATAATTGACCAGTATTTTGGTATCTAGCATAAGTATAGGTGTGACCATGACTTCTAATTAATCTAGTTCTTCGGCTTGCACTATTCGCTTTAGCTTTAAATTCTGCTTCAAACCAGTCGCCCATGCGTTCTGTTACTTTAGTTTGCATTTCTTTAGCTATGCTTGCTGTATTAAGTAAATTCATTGCCATGCTTGACCACCTGCACCACAAGGCAAATAAACAGTACCAGTATAATTGTACAAATGGCTATTCTCTGACCAGTTCGTCATATTCCAACCGTTTTGTAAAACATTTCCGACTAGTTCTACAAGTTCATCGTCAACATCTTTAACAGATAAAACAACTTGATAATAGTAACCCATGACAAAGCTCGTATTATCCATTTTAATGACCTTTGAGTCACTAAGTGATAAATATACCGTCTTGTCTTCTATCGTGTCCTTAACACCTAAAATAACGTCATTTAGAGGCATTGTAAGCAAATTGTTGTACCAATCTATATAAGAATCAAATTCCATTGCTTACTACCCCCTCTAAAATCATCTTGTTATTCTTAGGGTTTCTTTCCCATGTTGTACGCTTGAAAGTTTCGCCTTTTTCGTCCAAGAAATAGTTGAAAATCAAGTCTTCCATTTCTCCGATTCCGTTAAGCTCGTATCTTACGTTTTTACCTAGCCCAATCATAGAAAACTCATCAAGCCTTGTCTGACTAATTCTCTGTTTAACTGCTGGTAAAACGATAGGCTTTATAACATTAGCTTCTGCACCGTTCTTCTTCTTAACAGTCGTTTCTACCTGTAATGTAACTTGTGAGAATATCATTAAATACCTCCATAATACATTAACTCTTGCAAAGAAGCCAAACGTTTCATTTCAGCATTTCGCC
The DNA here is from genome assembly GCF_900097965.1 of Staphylococcus caeli. GTDB lineage: Bacteria > Bacillota > Bacilli > Staphylococcales > Staphylococcaceae > Staphylococcus > Staphylococcus caeli. Next base: position 6,013 of record NZ_FMPG01000018.1, on the reverse strand, counting down.
ATTGTTCTGCTGGTTCATCAACAATATTAAGCCGACAATAACAAGAAATAAAGTCTTTAACTAATACGCTTGTTTCGTCAGCTTTAATACCATTTTTTTCTAGCAATTTAATAGCTATTGAACGGAATAAGATAAGTTTACTATCATAAGCTGTTACTAAAATCGGAATACCACAATAGACCTTAATATAATCTATCATTTACTTCCTCCATTTTATTCTTATGCTACTGTAATTACTGCACCAGCGTTATAAGTTTCAACATGACCGCTTGTTAGTGTTTCTACCAAAATCATGTTGCTGTTAGTTTTCCATTCAAAGGCATCAACTTTTGTAAGGTCTTGCATGTCAATGTGATACTTTTGGTCTACCAATACAGTAGGTTTGAGTGCTTTTGAACCTGTATAGACAATAATTTCATCTACTCCAACTTCAGAGGCAATTTCAGCGTCATCATTTTTAATACGAACGTGAGCATTTGCAGTTGCTTGACGTAACTCATCTAACAAGGCTTTACGGTCTTCTGCTTTAACAATCAAATAACGACGTCCAGCAGTAGGGCGAACAAAGTCAACCGCTTCTTCAATAGCGTCAGCAAATGGAGTTTTGCCAGCTGATTTGGCTTTTGTAGTAATCTTTTTGATTTTTTTGACGTCTGCTTCTTTTTCAATTGATTTAAAACCGTTTGTTCCGTCACCCTCAATAAGCGCAAGGTCAACAATTTTATTAACAATAGCTTGTGTAAGTTCCGCTACAATCAAGTTGTAAAGTTCAGAATATGACATTTGAAGTCGTTTAACACGTTCAGCAAGTGATTGCAATTTATAAACCATTACAGGTTCAAGAGTATCAATAGTGAGAGCTGCAGCCTGTTCTACTTTTTGTTGTCCGTCTTTGTGGAGATTTGCTTCATTAGCTGAATCAAATGAGCGTGATACGAGCAAAGCGCCGACATTTGTAACACGGAATACTTTGAACACTGGGTTAGTATTTAACAAAACTGTGTTGATTGAATCAACCAATTTACGTGGAAGCTCAAAAGTTTTATCTGTGATAGTTACACCATTTTCAGCAAGTTTTGCGCTCCAAGCGTTTTTAATTTCTGATTTTCCAGAGTTCTTTTTCAATACATCAAAAAATTCTGTTACAGCGTTTTGTGATTCAATAAAGTTTGTCATTTTATCTTTTCCTTTTGGTTTTTCTTCCTGTGCGTTAAGTTCATTCTCAATTTTGATAATTTCAATTGAATTTTCTGAAAGTGTTTTTTCCAATTCTTGTACTTTTGGCAAGTCTTCAATTGCATTTTTTACTTCAAAGCCACTAATTTGAGATTTTAAAGATACGTTATTTTCTTTAAGTTCTGCCAAGCGGTTCTGTTTTTCGATTAAATCAGGTTTATTCATATTTCTTTTTAATATCCTCAATTTCTTTCAAAGCGTTACGGCTTTCAATAATTTTGTTACGTTCTTCTGTGAGTTCTTCGCCCAATGCATTTTGAATAAACTTTGCGTTAGGGTCAGCTGGTACTGAAACAAGAGAAATCTCTTTAAACTGTGCTTTATTTACAACTAGAGCATCATTTTCATTAAACTCATAATCTGTAATGTAATAGGCAATTGATAGTGAATCAAACGCTCCATTTTCCACAGCTTTGTTAATGTTTGGTGCATTGTCGTAAAGCGTAAAGTCAGTCAGGTATTTATTAGAAGCTAAGTCATAATAAACTTTCGCGTCCCCAATTACTTCACTAGATCCAGCTCCGTGTTCATATAGCAATGGATATCGTTCTCTAGCAAACTCAATGCAGTTAGGGGTCAAGATAATACCGTTACGATTCTCTACGCCAACTTCTGAACCAATGCCTTGGAACGACTTAGAACCGTCCTCGTTTTCAGTTACTTTAATTTCAGCACTATTGGTTATTAGTTTCATCTGTGCTTGTTACGTCCTTTCTATTGCCTTGTAAATCACTTAGGTTTTTAACAGCAACTGCGTTAAGGTTTGTGACATAAATATCTCCGCCCTCGATTGGTTGCTCGCCCATTTTAACAAGAAGTTGATTCTGTGTAAAAATAGGAGCGTTGATATTTTCGTGATACAAGTCAATTAATTCTTTCAAAGTTGCAAACTTGAATAGCTGGTTATCTACGATTATGCGTTCATAATATAAATTATCCTTAACTACTCGTCTGCGGTTTGTTGAAATCAGTTTATAAGTCAGTTCCTTTTCAAGTTGAATCAGTAAAGGAATGATAGTAGAGTTATAAAAATAAATTTGTTGTTCTTGCGTAGCAGTACCAAGCAAAATATTTTCATTCATAAAGTAGCCTGTCAAAAGTTCCGATTTAATAAGGTCAATTTCATCTTTGTTTAAAACGGAATAATCTTTTTTAAGTTCTACAATTTCCGTCTTGTTATCAACTGGTGTCAAACCATTGTAACTCGAACCCTCTTGCATGTTCTTTATTGTTGTTAAGGCTTTTTCTCGATACTCTTGCGTATTATCAATATCAAGAAAGGCATTAATTTTCAACAAGCCACGCAATTTACCTTGTTCCAGCTTAGTTTGAATACTAGCTAGAGCATTATCTAAAATACTTGTATCCTCATTGATATAAAAAGGACTGATAAGCCTTACTAATTCTTCAGGTTTATATTCTTTTTTATCGTTAGCAAATAGTAGGTCTAATAGATCTCCTGTTTCACTATCAAATATAGGGTACAGGTCAACATAGCGCGTGCATAGCAACTTTTTAATTACTTTCTGCCAAAACTCCATGCTATTGTGTTCGCCCTTAGAACTCCAGTTTAGAACCTCGTCTAAGTCAGAACCTGCCATACTAATCAAAGTATCAGAACCAACATCAGACTTTTTATATTTAACATGATTAAATTCTACTTTTGTTATTTCATTAGCGATTTTATTATGAATGTTAGTCACAAAGGCACTTGTATATTCTACCGCTTCGTTTTGCCACGCTGTAACTCTTTGAGTATCATTGTTTAGCTTTCCACGTGAAAATGATACCACTTTTCCGAATAAGTTCAATTTTTCCCCTTTCTACCATAAACTCACACCTTTCCCACGTTTATACTCGCTTGTCTTCTTGTTATGGCAAGACTTACAAAGGAGTTGTAGGTTATCAGGGTTCAGCGCTATTTTCCAATCATCAAGATTTTCCCAAGTTAGTTCTATAATATGGTCTACTTCGTATTTTTTAGCACCGAATGCGCCACATCTTACGCAAGTCATCTTATCACGTTGTCTTACATAATCACGGACAGCCAACCATTCTTTTTTATTATACCAACCACTTTCTCGAACTGTGTCAACATTATACTTCATCTGACACCGCCATTTCTAAAGCCATTGTCAAAGCAACAGTAGGGTCAATTTTATCTTTTTCAAGTTTTTTAGTATACATATAGTCCCCATTTTGTCCGATTTTAACAGCAGTATTATTTAAAGCCCACTGCATGACTTTTTGGTTATGGATAAGTTTATTTTCCGCTAACTTAGATTTTAATAGCTTGATATAGTCACTCATTGAGAAACCTTGTCGAATTGCTCTTTGGTTGTCTCCATCTTTGTCAAAGAAATAACGCTCAATCAGCCCTTTTAAAATTTCATAGCGAGCTGGGTCGTATCCGACTTTTCTAAGTCTGCACCCTGTTTTGGTTCTAAAGTCATTAATATGCGGTATTAAGTCGTTCACATTGATGTATTCCGTATCAAGTAAGATTAGTTCGCCTCTGTCAACGAATTCAGTCCATAACTCTTGTTGTTCTGTGTCCAGTTGCTCATATTGAGACCGTACAGAGAAAGTTAGCGTATGGCTGTAAGTTTTACCCTCTAACTCACAAACGAACGATACAGCGGTTAAATCGCCAATTAAGGATAGGTCAATTCCGACATAAGTTCTATTTTTATTAAATACAGATAAATTAAAGTCTGTTAGTTTAGTGTCTTGCGGAGTGAAGTAGTAAGCTGTATCCTGCATAGGTAAGCCCATATTAAACGCTAAGAACTTATTCTGTAACGCTGGGTCTCCTTGCGCAAGCTCGTACTCCTCAATAACTCCTGACCACTTAGGAACATTGCCAATAAGTGGTAAAGCCATAGTCCAATTCTTTTTATCTTTGACCTGCTCATGATTTTCTAGCATGTAAAGCAAGCCGAATGACCTATCATTGTAAAATTCTTCTTCTGATTTGAATCGTTCAACAAGTTTATCATAAAGTCCGTCGCGTTTAAGTCCGCCAGAAGTGATGTAAATACTTTGCCAGTTATCTTGTTTTTGACGTGAACCTTTATTAACTGACTCTGTTATATCCTCGCCATAGGTATGGACTTCATCAAATATATTAAGGGAACTGTTACCACCTTGCGCTCGTAAAGTATCATTTGTTTGCTTTTTAAAAGTGGTTTTGAAAGACGTAAATTCTAGCCCTTGTTTTGTACTCTTGAAAATCTTGTTTTCATTGTACACTCTTAATGTATCACTTGCTTCCGTTTGATTCCTAACTTGGTCAAATACGTGTCTAGCCTGTGTATTATCGTATGCAATAACTAGACTTTCTCCGCCATATTGTCCGCCTAAAATCATCCAGTTAAGCACGCGCGTAGCCATTAAACTAGACTTACCTGATCCACGGCCTAAATTAAGAAAAATCTCATTAATTAGGTTGACTTGAACACCTTTTTCATCAACCATATCATAGCCTAACATTAACTCATACCACCATTTTTGTGTTGGAAGTAGCTCAATTTTCATCAGGTTACCAGTAGTCAGGTAGAAGTTGTCTTCTATCCATTCAATAGCTTGCGTAACACGGTCATAGCGATAAATATATTTGTTATGAATACGTATTTGCTTCTGAATAGTCTTGCGAATGTACTTATTAATAATAATGCCGTTTTCTTTGTTGTATTCCAACATTTTATTTAAATAATACATTCATTCCCTTTCTATTCAAATACTGATTGCAAATATTCATCTGAATATGGACACCAACCTTCGTCATCAGTCATTTCTTTTTTAAGTTGTTTCCAGTTTGAAAACTGACCAATAATAGAATCGTTGTCTCCACACGTCTCACAATAATCTTCAACTTCTTCTAATTCTTTTTCTGAAGTATTTTCTGACATCAGATAAAGTCCTCCGCCCAAATGGTCTTCAACTACCCAATATTTTTTCATTCAAACCCCTCTGGGACTTTGATTTCTGGCGTTTTATACTTACTTAGCTTATAGTCGTCAAGTTCTTCAATTTTAGCTTTAAGGTCATGAGCACTTGATTCTTCCTGTTGCAATCTCCGCCATTCAGTAGGGTTATAAAGTTCAGGGTTTCCAGCCTTAGCAACCATCATTGCTACCAAGCTATCTTTATCAAGTTCTTTCTCTTTAACCTTTACTTTTTCAACGTTTCCGTCAGCGTCATATATTGTTTCTGTTTCTTTTAGCGTTCTGACTGTCAGTTTGCTCGCTAAGGCACTTTCGGCTAGTTCTAATAGATTTCCCCTAGCAATGCTTTTAGCTTCGTCATACGCCTTTATATTGTCATCTCGCCACTTTCTAAAAGTTTTAGCCGAACAATGCAAACTGGTGTAGATTTCTCTGTCATTACAGCCTGATTCAATTTTATCAATGATTTGGCTAAAAAGCGGTTCTTCATACATCTTAGGTAAAATTGTGGGTCTGCCACCTTTTTGTGTTTGCATATTATCCTTTCTTTTAAATGTGGTTATATCGTTTAAAGCCTATATTTTCGTTCCTGTGAGCGTTAAGTTAATTAGACTTAAATTATATCGTAATGATATAAACACGCTCATACGAGCCAAAATATTAGCATATAGCCATATAATTTCCTTTTTATTTGAGATTTAGCGAGATTTAGCGAGATTTAGCGAGATTTAGCAAGATTTAGCGAGATTTTTCTTTTTGATTTTTTGGGGGATTCGCAGCCGGGAGTCCTTTGTGCTGAAAATTTCCCTTAAAATATCATTTAATGGGGG
>NZ_FMPG01000002.1 GCF_900097965.1 Staphylococcus caeli | reverse complement strand
AAGTATACGGCACAGATATCTCTCCTTAATTATGGTTTCGTCGCTTATAATTATAGAGATATTTGTGCTTTTTTTGTATTCAAACATAAAAAAAACGATTGATGATTTTACTCACCAACCGTTAAAAGTGTACAGCCTAACTTTTGAAGGCACATCTATATTAAAGATGTGTCTTTTTTAATAAGTAATTTAAAAAATATCTAGAAAAGCGGAACAAAATAAATTAATATAATAATATAAAGTGAATTTCAAGGGAATGGTGGATGAATTTGAAAAAATTTTAGCTAGTTTAGGTGTTATTTTATTAATCGCAATATTGGGAGTGGCAGTTGTATTTGCATATGGGAGTTACAAAGATTTAGAACTCAAAAAAGAAAAAGTAAAAATGAATGCTAAACAAGAAGACAAAACAAAAACTAGTAAGAAAAATGAAAAACAAATAGATGTTGAAAATGAAATCAATCAGCAAAGTGAAGTAGAAAGTAAAATTCCTCAAAGTGAACAAACAGTGAATGATAATCAACAAATAAATGATAGTAATAATACTGTACAAAGTGCACAAAATGACTCTACTAATTCTCAAAAAGAAAATTCGCAAGAACTTGATGGTGATGGAAAGCCATTACCTGAAATAGAAGTTAATGAATACACTGATGAAAATGGTGATGGTAAACCAGAAACAATAAATGGAAGACCTGCTGGAGATGTTGGGGGACCTAGTGTTTCTGACAAGTATGCTGGCAACTAAAGAGTGGTTCAAAAAATTTAACGAGTAATTTGAAATTATTAAAACAAAGGATTAGTGAATGATGAAAAGTATATTAAGTACAATAACATAATTGCCATTTTGGGCATTTTAGCAGCTGTTGGATTCTTTGGATATAACAAATATCAAGAAGTAGAATTGGAGAAGAATAAGCTACAGGATTAACAAAAAGATAGTAATAGTGATTCAAGATTAAATAGTGATGTGACGAACAATGTAAGTGATTCAAATGAAACTCAAACTGCTGCTCAAGAAGAAGCTAAAGATGGAAGTGATACAGTCATAGTTCATGAGGGCAGTTCAGAAAGAGTTGCGAATAAGGAAGAGTTTTCAGATTTAAGAGTGAATAGAGATAATGTATTTGATTATGTTATTGCAGCAGTTAATCAGAGTGATGGTGGAGATGCATCATTAATCAAATTTCAACAACCAGAATTCTCAGCACAGGGTAATGGACTTTGGAATATAGCTGCAAATAATAAATCAGGCGTGGGCGCTTATACATTTATTGTAAATCAAGATGGCACAGTTTCAATTTATAATGGAACGATGGATGAAAAAATTGACGAACAAAAAGTGAATTTAAAATAAAGGGGAAAATAAATGAAAGAAAAATTAATTGAATTTAGTTTGTTTGGAAAAAAGAATGTTTTAATACAATGTTTTATGCTTATACTGTTTATGTTTGTGTTTACCAATAAGTATAATGCTATCGCTTCAGAAAATGAGCAAAATAAAGAAGTTGATTTAGAAAAACAAACGGCTAGTAATAGAGTAGAAAGAGTTACAGAAAATGAACAGTCACCTTCGGAAAAAAGCTTAAATGATAGTCAATATAAACAAGTAAAAAATAGTACACAGAATGCTGAGATAAGTAACATAGGATTGAAAGATAATGTTTCGAGTAGTGGTGAAAAAGTTAAGCAACAAAAAATAGACAGTAAAAACATTTCAGCACAGAATGAACATTCAACCACTATTAATACTATGACAACTAATTCTAAAGTTAAGGATAATGTAGGTAATTCAGAATCATCATCAATAAATCCAAATACTTTAGCTAATAAAAATAGTGTAATACCGACAAGTACGAGTAAAATGCAGGCAATCAATAAATACGAAAAAGAAAATATAAGTACAAACACAGAAGTAGAAAAATTAGTGAAAGAGCAAAAGCAACGAAACGATAGTAAACTTAAAAATATCAAAGGTAATAATTCATTTAAAGAAACATACCGTGATCAACAATATGTAGGAATATTAAGCATTGAAACAGATCGTACAAATTATAAACCAGGTGATACGGTTAAAATATATACAGAGTATAATAAAAATTTTGTTAAACCTGTATATAGTGAGGCGATAATATATTCACATAGATCTAGTGGTTGGTTTATTGATGATCCACCTTATCTTTTTGAGCAAACATCCTTGGTTGGTAGGACGACTTCATTTTATAAAAAACCAAATGGTAATTGGGAATCTATTATTAGTATTCAATTACCTAAGAATATGGTAGACGATGCTTTTAATATAACAGTTAATAGTTGGAACGACAGTCAAGATAAATATACTCAATCATTTGGTGGTTTATATAATGATCTCATTATAAAAGTGATGAATGATAGTACAACTTCGACTTTGGGAGGATATAAAGTTGAAGCGTTTGATCAAAGTACTATAAGTAAAGAAGAACATGAAGGTCCCAAATTTATTAAGTATACTACAGATAAAAAGATTTATAATCCCAAAGATATTGTGAAAATAACGATAGAAATGCAAGATGAAAATGATATAGCATATGTACAAGCAAAGTTAAAAACTTTGGAGCCTAATGATTATAAAGATGGTTCCCAAAAATATATTCCAATGAATTTTGCAAATTTCACTAGAAACGTAAACCAATTAAGTAATGGTAATTGGCAAGCAATTATTGAGTTCGAAATACCTTCATATATCAAAACAGGAGACATCATTCTGGATGACCTACTTTCTTCAGATAATTTGGGTAATGATAATAAGATTGATTATGATTTTGAAAAAAAATTATTTAGAGTTGAAAGAACAGAAAATATAGAAAAATTCACAGCGGATTCAGTAGCTGACTTTTCAAAAGAAATTAGAGGCAAAGCAACATCAAATATGACAATCTACGCTTATGTGAATAACAAACAAATAGGAAAAGCAGAAGTTATTGATGGAAAGTATTTTATGAAGATACCTAAGCAAAGCGCTGGAACTAATATTCAAATATTCACCAAAAATAAATATAATAATAAAAGTAAAGTTATCACAGTAAGAGTGATAGATAGAACAGCGCCTATGGTACCTACGGCGAATAAACTGACACCAAAATCTAAAATCATTAGTGGAAAAAGTGAAAAATATTCAACTTTGTATGTTTATAGAGGAACTACAAAAATAGGCCAGGTAAAGGTGGATTCGAAAGGTAATTATAAATTAAATATTAAAGCACAGAAAAAAGGTGCTAAATTGACATTATATGCAATGGATGCAGCAAAAAATAAAAGTAAAAAAATATATATTAAAGTTAATTAAATACGAATTCAAAATAAAGCATATCCAGAATTTTGGATATGCTTTATTTTTATAAACTATATATTCAATGTTTATCTATATTATTTAGTAGGAGATCGTTTGAACAATACCCCTTACCCAATGTTACTTGATGATTTCAATTGTTAGTGGTACAACAAAGTCTTCGCCTTTATTCACCGTGATAATACCAATGATTGCATAAACAAATCCTGCAACTGATAAAATGAATAGAGGGATGTAACCAATTAGAATAATTGTTAATATCAAAGATGCAATAATGTATATACTATAGCTTATTGCATAATTCAAGTAGTTCTTACCTTGCTTATTTAAATATTCAGATTCATCTTTTTTCATAAGCCATATAATTAATGGGCCAATAAATCCTGTGAATATATTTAATATCCATATTAGCATTGCCATTGTCTTATCATTTTGACTCACATTCGGAAAGGCATTTGGGTCTTTGGATTGATTTAGAAAGTTCATTTTTGACTCCTTAAAATTTTTATATGTAAAACCGTATTACTATATAATTAGTTTAATTGATTTTGCAAAACTTGTATAGATGCTTTTAAGATTAATATAAACAAAAGGATGGACTTTTGAAAAAACATCATTTTTCTTATAAATTCATAGTTTATTATATTGTTTGAAATATTGTAATGCTTTTTAAATACGTGAAATCTTAAAAAACGGTTCATATAATCTATTGATCATGAACAGTTCCATCATCTTCAACTATAAAAACATAAGATCCGTGGCCACTTTTATTATTAGCTAAAATTTTCCAATGTCCATTTTCATAAGTTGGTTCTTGAAAAGTAACTAAACTTGGATCGCCACCATTAGCTTTAAAATCATCTAATAAATAATCAAATACATTATTACGATTCACTACATTTGAATTTTCTTCTTGTGTACTTTGCTCTTGAGTATTGCTTTCATTACTTGTAGTTTGCGTTGTGTTGTTGTTCACCTCATTTTCATTATTATCTTCATTTGTAGATTTATCATCTTTGTTGTCGTCTATTTTGGATTGTAACTGGCTCTTTTCTAACTCTACTGCTTGATATTTAGTGTATCCAAAAAATCCAACAGCTGCTAATATGCCTAAAATGGCAATTATTGTTATTGTACTTAATAATTTTTTCATATTTTCCTCTTTCAATCTAAAAATTTAGTTGCTATTACTATTAATTGTTTCGCCAGGTTGTCCTATTTCTCCTCTTGCTTGCATATCATATATTTTCTTTTGCTTAGCATATTCAGCATCAGGGTCCCAATCTTTATCTATGTCTTCGTCTTGGGTAGGTGCTCCACCTGATTGTGACATTACATTTTTCTCATATTGGGCTTCTTCCTCAGGAGAATTAAAATCACCAGTATAATCTATGCCATTCTTAGTTTTTTTAATTTCTTCACCGTCTTCTGTTGTTCGTACTTCCTCAGTATTGAGTTCTTCGTTCGTATTATTACTTTGTATATTATTTGTGTTTGTTGATGCTTGATTTGATTGCTCATCAACTTGACTTTGCTGTTCTTTTTCTGAAGTTTTGTTTCCACTATCTTTCTTTTTTTGATCAGTTACTTTAGCTTCTTCTTTTTTGAGCTCTAAATCTTTGTAACTCCCATACGCGAATACAACCGCAATCCCCAATATTGCAACTAGTAAAATTACTCCCAAACTTGCTAAAACTTTTTTCAATTAACTATCCCCATTCTTTTGGTTTTTACTTTGTATTATTATATTAATTTATTTTGTTCCACTTTTCTATATATTTTTTAACTATTTATCAATGTATTGTAATATTATGATGAAAAGCTTATAAATTCATAAAATTATAGAGTGTTATGAAGGGAAATTAAATTTTAAAAGTGATTCAGGTATTACGCCATTAGAATTTGCTAGGGAAGTGCTGGAAAAGATAGACGTATTTGAGAAAGATACTCTGGAAGCATGGTATAAATTAAATAAGACACATAGAGAAGAATACTTTTATCAGTTAATGGAATCGATGGGTGGATCAAAACATGGCTGAAAATAATTAAGATTATAGAAGTGGAGAATGCTTATAAAACAATCTGATGAATTAGATAAAACGGAAAAGAAACAGTTAATTAAAGATGATTTAAAAGATAAAGTAATGGTCATTTCTTCAGAAGTATATCAATTATTCAGTTTAACTTGTATTGTCGCTATTGAGGATAAGTAGTTCAAAGGCGTAGTTACTTTCAAATGAACTATCCCCATTCAAGTAGACAGATAAATAATTAAATTAGGTGCTCTGCCAAGTTGGACTGACGAACCAATTTCTTCGACTATGTTAGCAGTCATGACTATATAAGTTTCTATATTACATTGATAGAAAGGGTTTATAATAAGCAGCGAGTAATAACATGAAAAACGGTCGATGATTTTACTCATCAACCGTTAAAAATACAAATTAATTAAATTATAAAAGACTAATTAATCTAGAATGCAAAATAAAAAATGTGGAATAATTTTAATTACTGATTGTTCGAATTAATATAAGAATCCGGATTGACTGAATATTCATTTCCAACTCCACCGTGCATACGTTGGAAGTGTAAATGCGGAGCTGTTGAATTACCAGTATTGCCAGATTGTCCAATTTGTTGTCCAGCTTTAACTGTGTCACCTTTTTGAACGTTTAATTTATTCATGTGCATATACCATTGGTAATAGTCACTATTCTTTTCTTTAATTGTTACTTGGTTACCGCCCCCGTAATTACTCCAACCGCTTTGGATCACGGTACCATCACCTAAAGCGTATACAGGCGTGTTTTCAGGCATAGCATAGTCTACACCGTAGTGAGCGCCACCACCATGGTATTGACCATACTCTTGTAATTTTTTGTTTTTTGTTAACCAAGATGATGAAGTTGCTACGTCACCATGTGCTTCTGTAGTGTTTTTTATAGAATCATTATTTATTTGCGCTTCAGAAGAGGCATCATTAGAGTTGGTAGTTTCTTGGTTAGGATAAGAATTATTCGAATTGTCTACACTATTATTTCTAATCTCATTATTATTAGATTCAAGTGATTGACTTTCACTTAAAGTATTTTCTTTATACCCATTTTTTTCAATAGATTGGTGTGACTGGCTTGGGGAATAATCATTATCTTCCATATCAAAATAATAGTAATGTGCAATGCCATTAGCGTCTATTTTATAAGATTTATACTCTTTATTATCAAACATAGATTGATTCCAATTGCCATCTAAAGTATGGTGGTAATTACCTTGACTATCGACAGTATAGTAAATGCCGTTTTCTATACCTGTATAGCTTTGATTTTGTTGAGTAGAAGTATTGCTGTGTTCTGAAGCTTGAGTGTCTTGTTGAACAGCTCCCATTGTTAAAATCCCGATAGTAACTAATGAAGTTGATAATAACTTTTTCATTTTTAAAATCCTTCCTTTTCTAATCTATAGAATATAAATTATCATTTCTTAATTTAGAAATAAATACTTGTAATCGATATGTATATAACCGTTAAAAAGTAGAAATATTAATTAAATAATATTACTGACTTTCGAATTTTCAGAATTCTATACTGTTTGTAAAAACTGTAATATAGTAACTGCTTTTATCGTATAATTTACAAAAAGAAAGTGAATTTATAGGATATAACAAATGAAATAATAAGGATTTAAAGTGTCGCTTACTTTTATTGAAGAAAATATGAATACTGAGAAAGATTTTAATATAAACGAAATAAAGATTGTTGTTACAAATGATTATTTGAGCGCTTTAAAACTTCATATACGCAAAAAAGACTGAGAGTATATCAGTCTTTCGCGCATCTCTACAAGTCCAACAATTTTTCAACTTTTGCTGTCACCGCATGCACATCTTTATTTACTTTTTCTGGCAAGGTTTTACTTCTGTTTAAATTATCTACATGCAAGACTGATATATTGTAAATACCGGAGAGATTTAATGGATATTTCATAACTTTGTAGCCCAAATTTCCTTTTAGCTTATGAAAAATCTCGGGACCGCCTTGTGTATAAATGATGATAACTTTTTTGCCTTTCCACAGCCCTTTTTTAAAATATTGTTTCTTCTTGAAGCTAAATGCGCGCTCTGGCCAAAATGTTTGATCAATAAAGCTTTTTAGGACAGGTGGTATATTAAACCAATATAAAGGATAAATAAAGATTAAAGTCGCTGAAGCTTCAATCTGATTAATCATTTTCTCCTGTTGAGGTGTTAGTTGGGTATGGTAGCCATTACTTAAAAAGAAATCCATATCTGTCTGTTGTAAATTTATATCATAAAATTTATTTTCTGGTAGTGTTTGAATCACATTTTGATAAAGATCATAACAAACACCTGATTGATTACCGCCATATATCACACTAATCATAGTTATCGCCTCTTTCCTTTAACGCTTGAAATATTACGTTTTTATTAGTTTCATATTGCTCATCTTTAGCCAAATTATGTAGCTTTTTTAGTTTTTGAAGGACATAGATTTGATTATTTAGCTGCGCCTCTTTTTCTAAAATTAATTTTTGGAGAAAGTCATTAGATTGCTCATTACAACTTTTTGAAATGGGTTTATTAAATAAATGAATGATATATTTAATACTTTGTAATTCGATATCAAGTGCTTTTAAATCGATAATCAATTGTAATGTGAATAAGACGTCATCATTAAAATTACGATAATTATTGTCGTCTCTTGGTATGTTTAATAGCCCTAATTTTTCATAATATCTAATTTGTGATTTACTAATATCAAAACGTTTAGCAACTTCATCAATATTCATAGTCATCAGCTCCCAATTCGAGATTAACATTAAAGTTTAATTTAATGTCAACGCAAATTATAAATGCATTATGAAATATGTTAGATTTAGGAAGAATCGATGGATTGAAGTTCTCTATTTTACAATAAAGGTGTGAGAAAAATTAAAGAACGGCAGGCGATTGAAATACTTTGGAAGACGCATAAATATGAAGTTATGTGGCATGATCAAAAAAGTTACAATCGAATTAGAGCGATGCTTAAAGCTAACTGTACTTATGATGAGGTTGAAAAGGAGATTCAAAATGCTTTATCTATGCAACCGAGCAAAGGGTCTGTGGTTAATGCATATAGTCATGTGTGGGGGTATTTTAAAAAGTTTAACAGGGTCTCAGAGAAGGAATTATTTAAAAAACTAAAAGACCAATATTTATCAGATCAGGTATCAGAAACTACACTTTTGCAATTCATATATTGTATGACCATCTATTACAATATTCAGTATTTAAAAGAGTCATCGTTAATTCAAAATTTCAATATGACAGATGACACGGATAATGATTCATTGCATTAGTATAATAATAGGACTAAAAAATATGCTCCTCTCAACGTTCACATTTTTGGAATGTGTACTGTGAAAGGAGCACATATCATATTTATAAATTTAATACTTGTTTTGTGCATCGCTTGGTAATAATATCGATGCAACGAGTGCAGTGATTGAAATTGCAGCAATAATCATAAACATACTTATAAAGTGTGTGAGTGAAGTGAGATAAATAGATAGTATTGGAGCAAGTGCAGTTCCTAAAAATAAGATAAATGTATTCACAGATAGGAAAAAACCTCTATTGCCATATACCACCATATTTACTTTTGAGATAACTAAAGGTACAGAAAATGCAATACCAGCTACAAAACAAACGCTAAGTATGGTTATGAGTAAAATATTATGAGTTGAAGGTATTAATATTAGAGTTAAAGCACATGTAGCTAGCGCTAAATTTAATACACGTTTGACGCCGAACCTACTACTAATACGACCTGAGATGAGCGAACTTAGCATGCCGAAGACACCAAACAGTTTTACAAGAAATGCAGTATGCGCATCACCATTGATAAAGTCAGAAACAATGTATTCATTCATAATATTGTACATTGAGATAAACATTGGAAGTAGTGTGAGTGAAATAAAATAGCAGATAAGTACTTTTTGATTTTGAGCAAAGTCCTTAAAATTACTGAAGTATTTTAATAATTGAACATTGGGATTTCTAACAGGACTTTCAGGTACTTTTTTGAAAATGAGTACTGCAAGCATGATATATAAAACGCTAAGCGTGAAAAAGACAATATGCCAATCAAAGTAACGAATTAATATTTCAGCATAGTTTTGACCTAAAACACCAGATAACATGAAACTTGTACTAATAAAGCTGACTGCTGTTAAGCGTTTCGCAACAGGATAGGTCTCTGTTGTATAGGTAATTGCGACTGGAGAGAAGGCAGCTGCAAAGATACCTTGTATAGCTCGTAGAATTAATAATAATGTAAATGACTGAGCGAAGCCTATAGCGAAACAAATGATGATTAGTCCTATGAGTGAAAAGAGAATGACGCGAATTCTACCGTATTTTTCTGAAAATGTGCCGTAAAATAAACAGCTAATGGAATAAGAAATTGAAAAAACCACACCATTCATTGCTGCGAGCGATGGCGAAATTTGAAAGTCATGCGATAAAGTATCCGTTAGGGGAATGGCAGTATACAAACTGCACATAACTAATATTCCAGAAATGAATAAAATTGATGTTATAAGATTATAATTATTAGTATTTGCCATACATATACTCCTTAAAAACTGAATTATCTTCATTATTACATTTAAATAAATGTACAAAAACAATTTTCAAGAAAATAAATGTGTAAAATTAAATGTAATATCACTTTGGTTTCTTTAAAATTGCAACCATGCAATATCTATGAGTTTTAGATAATATTTCAACACAAAACCCATAAAAAATAAGCGTCCCATCTACTTGAAATCAACTAATCAAGTGAAATGAAACGCTAATTTGTAGTTATTTTAATCGAACGTGATGGTTTGTGGAGAATCGACATTATCATCATTCATTAACTTAATAGCTTTCGGTGTAACTTTGAGGACACATAAATCTGGGTCTTCTTTAGAGTCGAAGAAAGTTTTATCTTGCTTTTCCCATAGCCAGTCAATCGTTTCTTGATCTTTAAGGATATCGACATTTGCTTCAATTTCTAGGAAACTGCGATTTTTTGTTTCGTCATACCCTATGAGAATATGAGCCTTAGGATTATTCTGGAATTCAGTGACTTTTGTTGAGTCGATGCTTGTCTTAGTATACAGTGTAAGACCATCGTTATAAAAAACCATATATCTACTGTTAGGGACATTGTTATGCGCTGTTGATAACACACCTATATTTGATTTATCTAAAATGCTGTTAATTTCAGCTTGTACTTGTTCATTATTCATTTTCTAATCACCTCTACTATTTATATACCCTAAAGGTCGATTCGCTATGCATAAGCAAATATTCTACGCTTTAATAGTTATGACATCCATTCAATGGTATGGTATGAGTATTAGAAAAATTTATACTGTGAAGCACTTTGTTCATAGAAAAGAGGGGTTGTATGCACTTAGGAATCTTGCTTAATCGAGTATTTAGACTTGAAGGTAATCCTTTATTTAATTATATAGCAGAGCATCTTCATGAAATAGAAAAACTGTATTTAATTCTACCAATTGAAGATTTGTCGGATGCGGCATCTGTTAAGCGTGAGCATTATCACAAAATGGTAGAAAGCTTCGTTAGTAATTTGTCAAAAAGTAATATTAGTCCTTATATAGTTAATTACGATAAGCTAGGTGAATTGTCGGCTGATTTAAATTTATCACATATATTAGTTGGGCGAGATATCATGAGCTACCATAGTGACATATACGATTACCCACACATAAAAGCAGCATTTCAAAAACAAGGCATTGATGTGATAGGTCAACGTGTGAACCATTATTTCCTACCTACAAAGACATTGAATCAACAACAAAAACCATATAAAGTGTTTACCAGCTTTTATAAAGCGAATCGAAAAAACATTATTTCTAAACCAACAAAAAACTATCAACTTAAGCAACTAAGCCTATATGCTGAGAAGGGTACTAATCAAAGTCATTTTAATGTAAATATGAATAACAATATTGAGCGACAAGCACGTAAGGCTTGGCAATCATTTTTAAATAATGATATTTCGTATTATCAGCAATGGAATGATGATGTTGCATTAGATTTTGTTAGTGGTATTAGTCAATATTTGGCGTATGGGGTGCTTGATATTCAAGAAATTCTAAATGATTTATTGGATGTTTATGATCAAGATGAAGCAAATTGTGAATCGTTTATAAGAGAGCTAATGTTCCGTGAATTTTACTATGTTTTAATGGTGTATTATCCAGAAACTGCAAAGGTATCGTTTTCCGAAAAATATCGTAGGATGCAATGGTCAAATAATCAAACGCATTTTGACGCGTGGAAGCAAGGGCAAACAGGTTATCCAATTGTGGATGCAGCTATGCAGAAGTTAAACCGTACGGGTCTTATGCATAATCGTTTAAGAATGGTCGTCTCTCAATTTTTAACGAAACATTTATTTATTGATTGGACATGGGGAGAATCATATTTTAGAAAATATCTGCTTGATTATGATAGTGCATCGAACGTACATGGTTGGCAATGGTCAGCATCTACCGGGACAGATGCTGTACCATACTTTAGAATGTTTAATCCAATTCGCCAAAGTGAGCGTTTTGATTCGAAAGGTTATTTTATTAAATACCAATTAGAGATATTTGAAAATGTTGAAGAAAAATACGTACATAATCCAACTAAATACAGAAATGAACTTTTAGAGAAATATCAAGTAGAAGTGGGGAAAGATTATCCAAAAACAATCGTAGACCATAAAGCGAGTAGAGAGTATGTGATGCATCAGTTCAAACAATTTTAAACAAGAAAACAACAATACAAAAATATAATTTAAACAGAAAATAAAGCGTGTATTTAATAGTTTGGAATGGTAAAAACATTCATTATAGAATTATCGTGTTACAGATTCAACTACTGAAACCATGTCATCATTAATAACTAAATCAGCATCGCTATCATATGGCGTAGTGTCTTTATTAATAATGATTAAGTTCTGTCCTTCAAAATATGAAATCAGTCCTGCTGCTGGTTGGACTACAAGAGAAGATCCTAAAACAACTAAAGTGTTTGCTTCTCGAATTTTATTTATTGCACGTGATATTGTATTTTGATTTAACATTTCACCATACAATACAATATCGGGTCTTATAGGATTTCCACATACATCGCATTGACGTATATCCTCTGTCATAACTTCATTTTTTGAATATTGTTTATGGCAGTCAATACAATAAAATCGATTCAACGTACCGTGAAGTTCATCTACATTCGAGCTACCTGCATCAGCATGTAGACCATCAATATTTTGAGTGATGACGCCTAATGAACGTTTATCCTGCTCAAGTTGAGCAATCCACTGATGTACAAGGTTTGGTTGTTTATCGGCTACTAATAAACGTTTGTGATAAAAGTCAACGAAACCTTTGGGATCATCTTGAAGATAATTTGTACTTAATAAATACTCAGGTGAATAACCATCTTTTGAAATTTCGTCGAATAAGCCACCCATTGAGCGGAAATCTGGCACACCACTTGCGACTGATACCCCGGCACCTGTAAAAAAGGTGATTTTGTTAGAGTTAGCAATAATATTTTTGAATTGTTCGATACTAGTATCCATAGTGTTCACTCCATTAATAGTTTAGAATCAAATTTTTACTTGTTGTCTAGTTTTAAAAGTAATAATTTAATTTTAGGACGCAGTAAACATTTTAGCAAATAGAAGTAAATTATTAAGAATTTATTGTCATGGATCTTAAGCAAAATAAAGTACTATTCTTAAGAATTAAACTATAATAATAAGCAATATTATGAAGATAGAGGTAATGTTATGAAAAAATTGTGGGTTTGGTTAACTGTGATAGTAGCTATTATCGTTGTCGCGGTTCTAGGTATAGTTATTAGTCAACATCAGTCTAATCATAAAAGTATGGAAAGCTCAAATTTTACAAAAAACCAAACGCCAACGTTGTTTTTACATGGTTATGGTGGAAGTGCTAATTCTGAAAAATATATGGTGAAGCGAGCTGAACAACGAGGGGTTACTAATAATACAATCACAGCGATTGTCTCAAAAGAAGGCGCGGTTAAGTTAAAAGGAAAGCTTAAGTCAGGTGCGAGTAATCCAATTGTCAAAATAGAATTAGAAGACAATAAGCAAGGTTACCTCGATAAAAATGCGAAATGGTTTAAAAATGTACTTGTAAAATTGCAAAAAGAATACCATATTAAGCACTTTAATTTTGTAGGACATTCTATGGGTAATTTAACATTTGCACAATATATGATGACTTATGGTAAAGACAACGCATTACCACAGCTTAATAAGCAGGTGAATATTGCTGGAACGTTTAATGGTGTCCTAGACATGAATGAAAAGGTAAATGAAATCAGTGTAGATGATAATGGTAAACCTAGTCGTATGAATCCGCCATTTCAGCAATTACGTGCACTTAAAGATATTTATAACGGGAAAAATATTGAAGTGTTGAATATTTATGGAGACTTGGAAGACGGTACGCACTCTGACGGTCGTGTTTCCAATAGTTCGTCAAAATCATTAAAATACTTACTTGGAGATAGTCCAAAAAACTATAAGGAATCATTATATAAAGGTAAATCGGCACAACATAGTCAGTTACATGAAAATAAAGCAGTTGCCGATGAACTTATTGATTTTCTGTGGGAGAAACAAGAGCATTAAAAGTAATAAAACAAGCGAAGTGCGCTAGGCACCTCGCTTTTTCATTATCCTATTCTGGTTCACCATCTTCGTCATATTTCGTCACAGTACCATCGCTATCAACAATGTAAGATCCAGCGAGGTTGCCATCTTTATCTTCGAACGAGAAGCCCCAGTCTCCGTTATCATCTTGTTCAGGTTCTTTATATGTGTATTGAGAAGTGTTTAATGTATGACCTTCGTAATCTTCGACTTTATCAATGACGTTATCGCGAGTGACTTCAGTATCATTATTATCATCGCTATCTGTACTTTCATTTGAGTCAGTATATTCAGAAATGACAGATGTCCAATTAGCTATTTCACTTTTTGATAGATCTTTGAGAGTGACTGTTTTTGGATTATTAAGTATGCGCGCAGATTCATTTTTTGAATATTCATCTTCGTCCCAACGTTTATCTTGGAAGTGGCTTGGTACAGCATAAACATCTATTGTACCGTCGTTATTATCTTTGTACACGACTTGGCCTGCAGCGGTTGGAGAGCCATAGAGTGCTTGAGTCCCATTAGGGAAGGTAGAAGAAGCACTTTCATTATATGGATTTAATACTTCGCCCGATACATCTTTATGCATGATTTCAGTGTTTGAAATATCGGTACTACCACCATTATCTTCAATTACAGATACCCAAACTTTAGCATAATGTTCAGGAGAAGATGTGCTTTCATCATTACTGTTATTGTTACTAGAAGCAGTATTGTTATTTGATGATGCATTGTCTTTAGTATCGTTGTTACTCGTTTTGTCGTTATTCTTATCGCTATTTTGACTTTGTTTATTAGAATCTTTAGAGTCCCCACCAGATCCCATATTAATATTAATGTCACAAGCTGCTAAAGTTACAGAGGTCATAATCACACCAATAGCTAAATATTTAAATTTCATAAAAATCCCCTTTATATAGTAAAAAAATACATTTTATAGTCATTATACATGATTAGTTGTTAGAAATCTTTTTAAATCTAAAATTTATTGTGTGATAAATAATCAAGAAAAGGTTTTCATAGCAAATCCTTTCAAAGTAGCATTAAATTAGTTACAAATGTCACTTGTTATGACTTGTTAACAGGACTACGATTAAGACAGGTCATTTATAAAAGAGGGGTTAAAATGTTTGGCATAGCTATTGTATTATTGATGATTCTACTCATTTCTAGAATAATGTTAAAAGAAAAGGAAATTGATTTTAAAAGTAAATCACCACTGATACTCATCATTATCGGATTGTTACTAACGATAGTTATCATTCATGCCTATCACGAAAATATGACAATGTATCTTTATATGATTGCAACATGTATCACAGGTTTGGTATTTGGTTTAATTCGTGGTACGACAATAAAGGTTTGGTTGAATCCAACATCTAATAAATGGATGAAGAAAGGAACAATCATTACAGTAATTATTTTCATTATTGGTATTGCTGTAAACGTAGGTATTGAAAAATTATTGTTCCCTGACTTTGTATCAGGTTTGAATAGTATCATGACAACATTACACATTGGTGTGACATTATATGCTGTTAAAATTATGTTAAAAAGAAAAATTGCATAACCTGCAACTAAAGACGTCTTCTAATTAAAAAATTGTATTTTTAAATATGTCTACCGCTCTACACATGTATGATGTGTTACGATATAATAAACGAAACGAGTAGGTGACAAGCTTTAGCTTGTTGACGTGAAATCAGTAACGTAGTGCCTTTCATTGCTAATCAATGGGAGGTGCTTTTTCATTTGGAGGACATTATGGTTAGGTTAAATATATGTATTATCGCTTTATTATGTTTTGTTGCAGGATTAACAGAATTAGTCATCTCGGGTATTTTGCCGTATGTCGCTCAAGAATTTAGTGTATCTATTGCAACTGCAGGTCAATCAGTAACGATATTTGCTTTCATTTTTGCAGTGTCAGGACCATTTATTATTGCTTTTACAACTCAATTCAATAGGAAAAAGTTATTCATCAGTTTCATACTTATTTTTATCATTGGTAATGTACTGACGCTCATCAGTAACACGTTTTTCTTATTTATGCTCTCGCGCATAATATTAGCAATTGGGGTTTCAATGATTATCGCATTGTCATTATCGCTCAGTGTAAAGTTGGTACCGATTTATAGACAATCTCGTGTTATCAGCATATTAACGATGTCAATCAGTACTTCTCTCGTACTCGGTATACCAATGGGCATTATGATTAGTGAATATTTTGGTTGGAAAGCAATATTCATCTTTGTTACTGTTGCGTGTCTCATTATTTTAGTACTAATCATGAAGTATTTCCCGGGTGATATTTCAATCGAGACGGTCACTTTTATGGAACAATCAAAAGCCTTGTTGAATAAAAGTATTAGTTTTGCGCATTTAACAACATTTTTCTTTTTTACTGGGCAAAGTATGTTTTATATTTATTTCACGCCTTTTATACAAGATGAGCTTGGTTTTTCAGCAGGTACTTCAAGCATGTTATATCTTGTCTATGGAATTTGTGCGGTATTTGGCGGCGCGGTAAGTGGTGCATTAGTTGAACGTGTGGGAGCCACAAAGACACTTATAATTGTCATATTGATCTATATAGCGATGATGCTTTCAATCTCAGTTACATCTCATTGGTGGGTATTATTATTGATCAATACAGGTATGTGGGGGATGCTAAGTTGGTCTATCAATACACCTCAACAAACATATTTAATCTATTTAAGTCCCAAGTATGCGAGCTTTAACCAAACGTTTAGTACATCAACGGTACAATTCGGCATTGCCACGGGCTCATTCTTAGGCGCAGTCTTACTTGAATCTATGCAGTCCTATTATATGTTGATTATATTAGGAAGTGCTATTGTTGCAGTTGGATTTATTAGTTTACTGATTTCTATAAAAAGCTTACATTGATTAATTGTAGCAACTAAAATTCTACTCCTTCCAAGAGTTCAATAATTTCACCATTCGGTCCTTTGATAATCGCGTTTTTGACATTGATTGCTGGGCTTCCTAATGCGAGGGACTCTTCTGGATTGATTATGGTTACACCGTTGCGTTGTAAATGTTCTACTACTTCAGTTACAGAATCTACAGTTAATGCAAAATGTAAAATATGTCCGTGTACGTTTTCGTGAAGTGACTTTAGTACATTTCCTTCTCTTGGGACATCAGCATTTTTATCAAATACTTCAATATATGTGCGTTGATCTCGAGATTTTAACATGCAAGCTTCTTTTATTGTATACGCTGGTAATGACCAACTATGTGCTTTAGTAAAATCTAAAAGAGATGTGTAAAATTCAATTGTTTCATCATAGTGCTCAGCCATTATGGCAATGTGTGCTAACCCATATATTTTCATTATTATCGCCTCCTAGGTACAATATAAGTTAAGAAGTTGCGAGGGAACATAGGATAAATAAAGCTATAGATCAAAAAAGTTTATTTAATAAGGAGTTCGCTTAAATGGACCAAACAGATAAAAGGATTATTGCATTATTGAGGGAAGACAGTAGGCAGTCTTACAAGCATATTGCACAAGCTGTTCACTTATCACAACCTGCAGTTAAGGAACGTATATTGAAATTGATTGACCGAAATGCAATTACGAAATTTACAATAGAAACACCAGTACATAACGATGAAGTCATTGCGTTTATTTATATTAAAACTACAAATTGTCAGGAATTGGAAATTTATGTGAGTCAAAGTGTCGAAACAATACACTGTTATAGAATGGCCGGCACTTACAATTATTGTTTAGAAGTTCATGCTACAGATAATCTCAAATTGTTAGAATTTCAAAAGTCACTAAGAGTTTTTGGACCATCACAGTTACATATTATTACTGAAAAAATAAGATGAGAAATGTGTTGATAATACTTACTAAATATATATAATATTTTAAAGAATAATAGACTGATTATAAAATACTTCATGTATCAAAAATTGAGTTTGCTTTAATCAATTTAATATTTGTATAATGTAATTATTAACTTATAGGAGAAAATGTATGAATAATTCACAGAATCAAGTGATTGAAAGTTACAAAGATTTTTGGTTGCGTTTCCTAGATGTCAATGGTAGGTCGAGTAGACCAGATTACTGGCATCCTTTTTGGATTAATTTTATCATTTCGTCGTTATTAGGTATTGTATCTGGAGGATTATTAAGTAGTGTATTTGCTATTGCTATTATTATTCCTACGTTTACAGTGATGGTTCGACGATTACATGATACGAATCGTACTATGATATTAGCTATTGTTTCTTATATTAGTGGATTTATTTCGATGTTAGCAGCTATTGTATTTATTTTAGGAGTGATTACTGTAGTTAGTACAGGAGGCGGAGGTGTCATTGGTACGACATTAATGGCAGGTGTATTTGGAGCTGTAGTTGCTGGATTAGTTACATTATACACACTATTTGTATTGATTTTGCCAGGCAATAAAAAAGGTAATAGATATGGCGATGGTGGTAGCAGTCAAGCCGAAGTAGAAAGCGCAGACGAAAATTTATAATGAAAAAGTTTTATCTTAAAATCCGATTCTATTATTTAAAATAATTATGTAAAATAAAAGGATAGGACAATTTAATGAATTTAAATGAAAAATCGTATATCGAATAGCAAATGATAAATCAATCAAAATCTACAGGCATAGGTTATGTTTTATGTTTTTCCTTAGTTGGTTTTGATGAACACAGATTTTATTTTGATAAGATAGGATCTACCATTGGTTTGCTTTAACGTCTTTGGTTTTATGATGGACTTTTGGAATCCAGACATTTATATGGGGTATAATAGATGCTTTTCTTAATCCTAGTTTGGTAAAAAGAAATGAAGAAATGGTTAGAAAATAAGCTACCGATGAAGTACTTATGATGAAAAATAATTAGTAACAATATGACTTTATAAAAACAATCCTGTTTTTTAATAAGATGAATTGCAATATTAAGAGCAATGCTTTCAAAATTTCATGAAAAAATGCCCATAAACAGCACTCTATTGTAAGATGTTAATAACCACAAAAACACATACAAGGGGTTGCCGATATGAGCAATATTCATCTTACTATAACTGAACGAACACGTATAGAGGTATTAAAAAATGAAAACTATTCTTTGAGGTCGATTGTGCGGGTATTAAAATATTCGGTTTCAAGCATTATTTGAGAAGTTCGTAGCAATAAAATTAATAATACATATAACGTTGAATCTGCTCATTCTAACTATAACTTTAAAAGAAAGAACTGTGGACATCGAGTTAAACTGAATTCTGAAGTTGTGGAGAAAATCATTCATTACCTTAAGCAACACTGGTCACTAGAACAAATTGTTGGGTGCTTATTTTCAGGTAAACTTTCTTTTAAAACGATATATAGATGGATTAATCGTAAACTACTTAATTTTAATGCAATTACATATCTTAGACAAAAAGGTAAACGACAACATCCTAAAGAGACTAGGGGAGAGTTCAACGTTGGCAAGTTAATTTCTGAACGTCTTAAAGAAGTAAGAAGTCGTAATGTTTTTTGTCATTGGGAAGTTGATACTGTTGTGTCAAGCAGAGGGAAAAGCAAAGGTTGCTTTGCCACTTTCTTAGAAAGAAAGTCTCGATATTTATATTGTTTCCAAATGCCTGACCGTTCTGCAAAATCAATGGAAATTGTGATTAAAAAACTGATTTCCTCTCTCCCAACCGGAATAGTTAAAACGATTACTGTAGATCGTGGAAAAGAATTTGTATGTTATAAAACTATTGAAAGTCAATTCGAAAACAACATTTACTTTGCCGATCCTTATTCTGCTTGGCAACGTGGAACAAACGAAAATTCCAACGGTCTACTTAGAGAATTCTTTCCTAAAAAAACAGATTTAGCAAAAACAACCCAAGCAGAATTGTTTTATGCTTTATATTCTATAAATCATTGACCAAGAAAGTGTCTTAATTGGTGTATACCATATGAAATTTTCACTTTAAGTCTGTTTCGGTTAAATTGATAATGCAACATACATAAAAAAAGGGTGTACAGAAAATGAGAATTTTCTGTACACTCTTTCATATAAAAATATCTACGAAGCATTTTTCATTTTACTTCTAGTATCATAGGATTACAATAAATAAGCACCTTTATTATTTATTAACAGCATTTACTAATGCATCTGCAGCAAGTAATCCTAACTCATTAGATGCTAAAGGACTATCTCCGGTTAATAAATTGCGGTCTTGATGTGTCATCCCTGTCATTTCTTCATTTACAACTTTAAGACCTTGCTTACTTAAAAGGTCGGCCACAAGCCATTTTAATTTACCAGGTAGGTAGCCAATGTCTAAGTTTGCGCCTTCATCTAAAGCATCTGGGAACACACATACTGAGTAACCTTTAAATGGAGACTCTTTTCTATCCATAGAGGCAGATAATAATGCTGCTGGTCCATGGCATAGAGTAATAATAAATTTATCATATTCTAAAGCCCAATCCAATGTTTTTTGAACGTCTTTACTTTCTGAAATACCTACTACAGCTGCGTGGCCACCAGGTATAAAAACAGATAGATAATCTGAATTAGAGCCTAAATCATTATTTATAACATCAGATAAAACTTTAGGTTGTTTGAGTTTATCCTTTAATTTTTCGTAAGTTTGTAATACAGCTTCGTCTTGGTTAGGCATTGCCCATAATTCTAATTTCACAGGGTAGCCTGAAATTGTCGCTACATCAACTTCAAAACCAGCTTCCATTAAATGATGTAATGGTAACAACATTTCAACAGGATGATTCCCTGTAGAAAACATTTTACCATTTTCTAATAATAAGTAACGTTCTTCAGCTGCGATCATTAGTATTTTCCATTTACCTTCTGTATAAGCGTTTTTATGTTTTACACCGTCAAAGTCCGTCTTAGGTGCCGTATATTGGCTTAGTGAATAAGGTGAAGGAAAAAAAGCATTTTCTTCTGCTTGGTCTGGTGTAGGATTTTTACTTAGTTTATTTACATCTTTTGTCATAGTAATTCCTTCTTTCTTTTTTATTAATCTAAAAGTTTTAATTTCTTTGATATGTTTATTTTAACACTTAAACCATACTTTAATGAAAGGAAAATAACTTAAATATCTAGTAGTCTTTATCATCTATTTAGTAAGGCTCATTTGAGTATTACATGTTTACAGGACTAATATTATTTTTCCACTGTTTTTATTTTCTGCCATATAAGTGTGTGCGTCTTTTATATCTTCTATAGTAAATATACTGTCAACGATAGGTTTTATCTTTTTTTGTTCGAATAATATTTTGGAGTCGTTTAGGAAATCGTCTTTTAATTTTGATTTGTATTCATCGCTTCTTGGTGTTAGAAGCGTACCTGTAACTTGAATTCTCTTTTGAAGCAGTGCTTGTAAATCAAATTCTTTAATAATTGTTCCACCTAATATTCCAATTAATACAAGCCTACCATCTATAGATAAACTATTGACGTTTTGTTGCCAATAAGGTGCTCCTATAAAATCTAAAATTATGTTAACACCTTCATTTTGCGTTAGATTACTGACCTCATCTTGGAAGTTTTGTCTTTTATAATTAATTAAATGGTTGGCGCCTAAAGATCGAGTTAATTTTAATTTTTCATCAGAACCAGCTGTAACAAAGACTTCTACGTTTGTTCTTAAGTTCTTAATAAGTTGAATAGCAGCTATTCCTACACCACTTGCACCAGCATGTATGAGAAGTTTTTCGTTGTCTTTAACACCAGCAAGCCAAAATAAGGTTTGGTACGCTGTCAAAAAAACCTCTGGAATGGCGGCTGCTTCCTCAAAGCTCAAATTATCTGGTATATCCATTACAAAAGATTTATGCATAATGACATACTCGGCATAACCTCCTCGGTTTACTAAGCCCATCACTTTTTTTCCAATAGGGATATTCACATTTCCACCTATATCTTCGACTATTCCTGAAACTTCAACGCCTAAAATTTTCCCAGTTAAATCTTCTAAAGTACCTTCTCGACTTACTATATCAGTTCTATTAACTGCTGCCGCTTTAACTTTCACAAGTATCTCATTGTCTTGTGGTACAGGTTTTTTAACGTGAGTTAATTTCAATTGTTCTACACCACCAGGTTTATTTAAGACAACCGCTTTCATTTAAGCCCTCCTTTATCATTTAATTAAAGCCATTTGATTCAAATAATTGTAATTTTTTTTATAATTTTAATATAATACTTAAACCATACTTTAAGTAAAGGGAAAGGTATCGAATGAATAAATTTACTATAGATGATTTGTCAAAAAAGCTAAACATTAGCAAAAGTAAGCTACGTTATTACGAAAAAATTAAATTAATTGAGAAAATAGAAAGAGATGAAACTAATAATAGAGTATATAGCGAAAAAGATTTTGAATTAATTAATTTAATAGTATGTATGAGAAATCTTGGTATAAGTATTAAGGAAATAAAGAAGTATATAGAAGATAGTCTAATAAGCGATTACTCTTTAAAACAAATATTACAAGAACACAAAAAAGCTCTAGAAATCAAAATAACAGAATATAAAAAGTATATTCAAAATATAGACAACAAAATAGGTAATCTTTAAAATATTTGAATTGTCTAAAAAATGTAAGTAGATGTGTTTTGAGATTATGTACTCTTCTCATTGATTGAGTAAATTAATTTCCATATACCAAGTAAAGTTATAGGTAGATGACCATACATTTTTAACGAATGAACATGTCGTTGAAAATGCGAAAGGTCAAAATGCTAATACTAAATACGTGACTTTAGATTTGAACTGTGATGGTAAAAAATTCCGTATAAATTTCATGCAACTCAAATAAAGAAAGTGACTTCTTACGATATTGTTATAGTTCATGCGAAAGAAAATATGAGTAAGATTGCAAAGGTAAACCCATTAAAACTTGCAAGTAACTCTAAAATTAGCAAACTAAAATTCAAAGACAAATTTTATTCAGTTGGATATCCATGGCATGGTGATGATAATATCAAATCTTACTGAAATCAATTGCTTTATTTGTAAAAGTCTCTAAATAAAGCAGAAACTATGACTAAAGATAAATTCTGTTCTGGTTCCTCTGGCTCAACAAGGATTAATAGAAATTTTGAAGTTGTTGGACTACCTGCGTATGCTACTACGTAAAAGGTAATTCGACATTTACTTATGCTAAATAAGGAGTTTCAGGTAGAGAATCACTATATGAATATTTTCAAAAATTTATTAAACAAAAATTTAAAGTAGCTTTCAAAAATACCCCAAATGTTTGGTAGCAAATACTAAACTTTTGGGGTATTTTTATTACTATTTATTGCTTTTTAAATGCATAAAGGACATTATATATAACTTGAAAAATTTTAAAAATTCATTATTTATTCATATTTAATATTATTTTGGTAATTGACTTTATATTTTTAACGTTATAGTATATATTACAAATCGTAACGATTATTATTATCAATTAGAACCAACAAAATTTTTAATACAAAAGGAAAGGAATCATATATGACCAAAAGGCGTGTACAGTTTTCAAAATATAATCCGACAGGCAATATGACCGTACTTGTACATTCTGAACATAATAGAACCGAATATGCAGAAATCGCGAATCAAATGATGCAAACATCACATGTTTGTTGTGAACAAGTTGGTTTTATTGAATCAGTGCGATTTGAAAATTGTCAAAACTTCAAATTAGTAATGAGTGGTAATGAGTTTTGTGGTAATGCGACGATATCATTTTTACATTATTTAAATGAACAGCACTTAATTAAAGCAACTGAACAACTAAACGCATTAAAACAGCATACACTTCAAATTCAAGTATCGGGGCGTTCAGATTTAGTGGATTGTAAAGTTCACAATGACGGTTATTATGAAGTATCCATGCCACAGCCTCAATGTGTGGATCAAGTTCAATTAACACTTCGTAATCAAAGTATCACAGCCACTCGAATTAACTATGAAAGTTACCTTCACTACGTTATTCCAATCGATCATACTTCCCAAGAGTTACAGCAAGAAATAGAACAATTTGTAAGAACGACGCAATGGGAGCAGTCACTCAAAACGATTGGTATTATGCTTTTCAATAGAAAGGAGCAATATTTATCGCCATTAATTTATTTACCGGAAGTACAAAGTATTATTTGGGAAAATAGTTGTGGTTCAGGGACAGCCTCAATCGGTATTTTTGAAGCTTATCATACAAAAAGAGCAAGTGAATCTTTAGTGGTACATCAACCAGGCGGACATATTATAGTATCTACAAATTTTGGTGGAAACAATTACCACACAACAATAAAAGGAAAAGTTACATCCGTAGCAACTGGAACAGCATACATAGAATAGGAGACACAAATGACTAAAACAAATTCTAAGATAAATATTAGAGAAAAATTAGAAATCTATCTCAATGAATTTGAAATTCAATATGAGGAAGTAGTAACAAACAGAAAAAATATACATAA
Organism: Staphylococcus caeli; assembly: GCF_900097965.1. Taxonomy (GTDB): domain Bacteria; phylum Bacillota; class Bacilli; order Staphylococcales; family Staphylococcaceae; genus Staphylococcus; species Staphylococcus caeli. The sequence continues at coordinate 390,851 of NZ_FMPG01000002.1, read as the reverse complement.
ATTAGAAGCACTTATTGAATCATATAGTGACTTCATTTTGAATCAAAGTTATCAACAAGCATATTCTGCATGGTTAGACACGCAAGAAAAAGATCATCTAACGCATCGTCTTGCGGATATTACTGCAAAAAGTGTGAAACAGATGGAGATATTAAGGGCGCAGCGTTTATTAGACGGAAAGATGTCTACATCACAGTATTTTGAGAATATTGAGCATTGTATCAACGAAGAATTTGGACAATGCAAAGTAACAGCGAATGACACGTTATTACTGGTAGGATCGGGTGCATATCCAATGACATTAATTCAAGTTGCAAAGGAAACTGGAGCCAAAGTGATTGGTATCGATATTGATGAAACAGCAGTAGAGTTAGGCCAACAGGTAATTAATATGCTCGCCCCAGAAGCAAATATACATATAACAAATCAAACAGTAGACCAACTTGAAGATATTTCAGCAGTTACACACATTATTTTTAGTTCTACTGTACCAGTGAAATATCAAATATTGGATCAATTATATGATTTAACTAACGAACATGTCGTGGTTTCTATGCGCTATGGAAATGGATTTAAAGCCTTGTTTAATTATCCAACAGAGGAAACAAATTTTGAAAAATGGAACTGCGCGCATAGACAATTACGTTCTAACCAAATTTTTGATATTGCACTATATCGCAAAGTAATAACTAAGGTTGGTGTAAGGGATGTCTAATATCTTAATCGCAGGGACGGGTCCTGTTGCAGTTCAACTTGCCTATATTTTTACAACTGAACAGCAGAATCAAGTGGATATGGTAGGTCGTACCAAGAGCTCAAAAAAATCTAAAAGGTTTTATCAAGCCTATCACCAACATCAACAACAATTAGAGGTCACAGTGCAAAATGAGCAACATAAAGCTCTCGCAGGCCAATTTAAAATTCGGCAATTGTATGCGAATTACAGTGATTTGAATCAAAATACTAGTAAGCATCGATATGACACATTAGTTTTGGCATGCAACGCGAATGCATATACATCAGTTATCCAGCAAATGCCACAAACAGTACTCGAAAATTTGCATCATATCATATTAATTTCGCCAACAATTGGTTCTCATATGATTGTGCAACAGCAATTAACCGGAATAAATGCAGATGTTGAAGTTGTTTCTTTTTCCACTTATATCGGTGACACACGTGTGACTAATGAGGTAACACCACACCAAGTCATGACGACGGGGGTTAAGAAACATGTGTATATCGGTTCTACAACCAACAAGAAAGATTCAGATTTTATGGTGATGATGCAAAGGTTATTTGAGAACGTCGATGTGTGTTTAATAGCGCTAGATGCTCCTTTAATGGCAGAATCGCGAAATAGTTCATTATACGTGCATCCTCCGTTGTTTATGAATGATTTTTCATTAAATGTCATTCTAAATGGCAGTGATGTACCCGTATATGTCTATAAATTATTTCCAGAAGGTCCGATTACAATGAATTTAATTCATGAAATGCGGCTATTGTGGCAGGAAATAACTTTAATTTTAGAAAAATTGAATGTACCTTCCCTAAACTTATTGGAATTTATGGTGAAAGAGAATTATCCGGTGCGAAAAGAAACATTTAGTGAACAAGAGATTAAAAATTTTCAAAAATTACCGGCTATCCATCAAGAATATCTATTGTATGTGCGTTACAGTGCTATTCTAATAGATCCATTTTCGAAGCCAGATAGCAACGGGAAATATTTTGATTTTTCTGCGGTACCATTTAAGCAAATTTATCAAAATGATCAAGGAATGCTGCAAATGCCACGCATGCCTTATGAAGATTACTATCGAACAACAATTATTCGGCAAATTGGTGCGTTAGTAGGTATTGAGACACCCATGATAGATCGATTGTTACAACGCTATGCATTACATATATCAAAGTTTGTAGAAGTACATACGGAATTTGAATATTCAGAGCAGTTTCAGATTAAACACTTTGAAGCGGATGTCTATTTAATAAACAACTATCTAAAAAATGTTTCACATTAAACAAAAATTTGAAGAGAAAGAGGCAACGATATGAACAAAATTTCAAAAATGAGCGCAATCGTCATCGCATCTGGCTTAATTTTAGCGGGATGTGGTAATAACGGCGCAGAAGAACAAAAAGATAAAAACCAATTAACATACACGACTGTTAAAGATATTGGTGACATGAATCCGCACGTATATGGTGGTTCAATGTCAGCAGAAAGTATGATTTATGAACCACTCGTTAAAAATACAAAAGATGGTATTAAACCATTATTAGCAAAAAAATGGGATATTTCGAATGATGGGAAAACGTATACGTTCCATTTGCGTGACGACGTTAAATTCCATGATGGTACACCTTTCGATGCTGATGCAGTAAAACAAAATATCGACGCTGTTCAGCAAAATAAAGATTTGCATTCATGGCTCAAAATTTCGACACTCATTGATAATGTAAAAGTGAAGGATAAACACACGGTAGAAATCAATTTAACAGAAGCCTATCAACCAGCTTTAGCTGAATTAGCAATGCCACGACTATATGTGTTTGTTTCACCTAAAGATTTTAAGAATAATACGACAAAAGACGGCGTAAAAGGTTTTGATGGGACAGGACCATTTAAATCAGGCGAACATAAAAAAGATGAGTCAGCTGAATTTGTGAAAAATGACAAATATTGGGGAGAGAAAGCTAAATTAAATAAAGTGGTCGCTAAAGTTATGCCAGCAGGTGAGACATCATTTTTAGCGATGAAGAAAGGCGAAGCAAACTTTGCATTTACGGACGATAGAGGTACGGATAGTTTAGATAAAGATGCTTTGAAGCAACTGACTGAAAGTGGTGACTACAGAGCGATGCGTAGCCAGGCGATGAACACGAAAATGATTGTCGCGAATTCTGGTAAAAAAGACAGTGCTGTAAGTGATAAGTCAGTGCGACAAGCGATTGGTCACATGGTAGATCGCGATAAGATTGCTAAAGATATATTAGACAACCAAGAAAAGCCAGCAACTCAGTTATTTTCAAAAAATGTGACAGACATAGATTTTAATTTGCCATCAAGACAATTTGATACGAAAAAAGCAGCTACGTTATTAGATCAAGCAGGTTGGAAAATGTCTGATAAAGCAGGTGTTCGTCAAAAAGATGGTAAAGATTTAAAACTTGCAATGTATTATGATAAAGCGTCTGCAAGTCAAAAAGAGCAAGCTGAATTTTTACAGGAAGCATTCAAAAAAATAGGTGTTACGTTAAATATTAATGGAGAAACATCTGAAAAAGTGGCAGAACGTCGTAGTTCAGGAGATTACGATCTAATGTTCAACCAAACATGGGGGTTATTATATGATCCTCAAAGTACAATGGCAGCATTTAAATCAAAGAATGGTTATGCAAGTGCAACCTCAGGCATAGAAAATAAAAAAGTATTGTACAACAATATTGACGAAGCCTTTAAAATGCAAGACCAACAGCAACGTTCCAATGCTTACAAAGGTATTTTAAAAGAATTGGACGATGAAAGTATCTTTATACCGATTTCTCATGGGCGTATGACAGTTGTAGCACCGAAAGATTTAAAAGGCTTGTCATTTACGCAGTCACAATATGAATTACCATTCAACGAAATGCAATATAAATAAGGGGCGTTTTCATAACAATGTTCAAATTTATATTTAAGCGAGTTCTGTTTATGTTTCCCTTGTTATTAGCGGTCAGCTTTATTACTTTTGGACTTACCTATCTTACGAATGAAAATCCAGCCGTGGCAATTTTACATGCGCAAGGTGCACCAAATATAACACCACAACTTATCGATGAAATTAATGCACAGTATGGTTTTAATCAGCCGTTGTTAATTCAGTATTGGCAATGGCTCGTACAAGCAGTTCAGCTTGATTTTGGAACAAGTTATATCACAGGAGATTCTGTTGCCGGAAGGATTGCGCCTGCATTTTTCAATACACTTAAACTCACAGTTGTTGCGAGTACAGCGATTATCTTCACATCGATTACTTTAGGCGTGGTGAGCGCTTATACAGCGGGTAGACTACCCGACCGTATGATACGTTCACTGGCTTTCTTCCTGACAGCATTACCTTCGTATTGGGTGGCATCAATGTTCATTATTTACTTTTCAGTCAAGCTGAATTTGCTACCAACGTCTGGGTTGAACGGAATTGAAAGTTATATTTTACCAGTAACCGTAGTGACGTTGTCCTACGCTGGGATTTACTTTAGAAATGTGAGAAGTTCCATGGTTGAACAACTCAACAAAGATTATGTTTTATATTTAAAAGCATGTGGCGTAAAGTCATCAACGGTGATGTGGCATGTGCTGAGAAATGCGTTGCAGGTTGCAGTGTCCATATTCTGTATGTCTATACCAATGATTATGGCTGGTATGGTCGTCATTGAGTATATTTTTGCGTGGCCTGGTTTAGGTCAACTCAGCTTGAAAGCAATTCTTGAACAGGATTTTCCGGTAATTCAAGCATATGTACTCATTGTAGCTGTATTATTTATCGTCTTTAATACCTTAGCTGATGTCATTAATGCATGGCTTAATCCTAGGTTAAGAGAGGTGCACAAATAATGATAAAACGTTTATTGAACAATAAATTAGCAATGGTGGCAATTGTAATTATCGCGCTATATATTGTGTTAGGTATTGCGGCACCAATAATAACGCCTTATCACCCAAATAGTATTAATGTATCCAATAAATATGCAGAGATGAGCTTACAACATTTATTAGGGACAGATCATTTAGGTAGGGATATTTTAACGCGCTTGATTTATGCAATTCGACCGAGTTTATTGTATGTATTTGGCGCGTTATTTGCATCAGTAAGTATAGGGGCAACAATGGGCTTCATCTCAGGCTATATGAAAGGTTATGTTGATACTGTCATTATGCGTCTTTGTGATATCATGTTGGCCTTTCCGAGCTATGTTGTAGCACTTGCGCTTATCGCATTGTTAGGGGCAGGCGCTGAAAATATTATGCTAGCGTTTATACTGACACGTTGGGCTTGGTTCTGTCGGGTGATTCGAACAAGTGTCATGCAATATACTGCTGCTGATCACGTTAAATTTGCCAAGGTCATCGGTATGAAAGATTCAAGCATTATCATAAAAAACATATTGCCATTAACATTAGCAGACATTGCAATAATTGCGAGTAGTTCTATGTGTTCAATGATTTTACAAATATCAGGGTTTTCATTTTTAGGATTAGGAGTGAAGGCACCAACAGCAGAATGGGGAATGATGCTTAACGAAGCACGAAAAGTCATGTTTACACACCCAGAAATGATGTTTGCCCCAGCTATTGCGATAGTCATAATTGTCATGTCATTTAACTTTTTATCAGATGCGCTACAAGTTGCGCTTGATCCACGTATTGAATCGAAGAAAAATGTGAATCCAACGAAAAAGGGTGTGATGCCGTCATGAGTTTATTAACAGTAAAACAATTGAATATTACGGATACACAAACACACCAACAACTGGTAAATGGCATTCATTTCCAACTAGAAAAAGGAGAAACCCTAGGCATCATTGGCGAAAGTGGCAGTGGTAAGACAATTACATGTCGAGCGATTATGGGATTGAACGACCCACGCTTACAGGTTGAAGGACAAATTTATTTTGATGGTGTAGATTTATTGCAATTACCTAATCAATTGTTGCGTCAGCGTCGTGGTGGTGACATTGCAATGATTATGCAGCAAGGTAGCAGGGCATTTGACCCATCTTCAAAAGTAGGTAAGCAAATGTTTGAAACGATGGTCATGCATACAGACCTTTCTAAAAAAAGTATTGAAGCGGTGCTTATTAAATATATGCAATTTATGAAATTGAAGGATCCTGAACAAATCCTGCAGTCTTATCCTCATATGCTGTCTGGCGGTATGTTACAGAGACTGATGATTGTGCTCGCATTAGCGCTAAAGCCCAAACTCATCATTGCGGACGAACCGACGACAGCACTAGATACGATTACGCAATATGATGTGCTTGAGGCATTTTCAGATATAAAAAAGCAAATTGATTGTGCGATTATCTTTATTTCGCATGATTTAGCAGTCATTAATAAAGTTGCGGACAAAATCATGGTGATGAAAGCGGGCGTATGTGTAGAGTCGGGGCCAAAAGAAGCGGTGTTGTTTAGCCCACACCATGATTATACAAAGTATCTATTATCGACAAAGCAAAAAATCAATCATCATTTTAAGTTGATTATGCGAGGTGAAGGCCATGCTTAAAGTATCCGTGATTGACAAAAGTTATAAGCGAACACAGTTCTTTGGTTCACAGAGAAAACAGATTATTCAGGATGTGCATTTTGATTGTCCTTCTAACACAACACTTGGGATTATTGGTGAGAGTGGTAGCGGAAAAACAACTTTGGCTCGTATGATACTAGGTATTGAGAAGCCGGATAAGGGTAGCGTTACGTTAGACGGCAAGCCCATTCATCGACGAAATGCTCGAGAAAATAAAATAAGTGCAGTGTTTCAGGACTACGTTTCGTCATTACACCCATTTCACACAGTACAAAAATTACTTTATGAAGTTTTGGCTTTTAGTGGAGAGGTGTCTAGGGGAAGTCTTAAAGAGAAAAGTATACAGTTATTAAAAGAAGTTGGTTTGTCTGTAGCATATTTAGACAAATACCCTCATATGTTGTCTGGTGGTGAAGCACAACGTGTAGCAATAGCACGTGCAATTGCATTAAAGCCCAAATATATTGTTTTAGATGAAGCAATTAGCTCATTAGATATGTCAATTCAGACACAGATTCTAGATTTACTCATAAGACTGCGTGAGACTCGAGAACTTAGTTTTATTTTTATCACACACGATATACAAGTTGCGACCTATATTTGTGACGATCTAATTATTTTTAAAAATGGCACGATTGAAGCTCAAATGACACCGAAGGAATTATATAGTACCGAAAATACATACACACGGGAACTGATAGATAAGCAGCTATCTCTTTAGAACAAGGAGTTGAAAATTTTGAATAAGAAAATTCGCAAAGGGACAGATGTTAATGAGAGCAATGAACAGCCCCCTCTTGTTAAAACGGCCTTGTCATGGCAATTTTTAAGATTGTATATTTTGACGCTAATGTTTTTCAGTGCTAATGCCATTCTAAATGTTTTTATTCCACTCAGAGGTCATGATCTCGGTGCCACGAACACTATCATCGGTGTGGTTATGGGTGCCTATATGCTGACAGCAATGATATTTCGTCCTTGGGCAGGACAAATTATTGCCAAAATAGGTGCACTTCAAGTACTGAGATTGATATTAGTGATTAACGCGATTGCTTTGATTATCTATGGCTTTACAGGGTTAGAAGGTTATTTTATCGCACGTGTAATGCAAGGTGTTTGTACAGCTTTCTTTTCTATGGCATTACAAATAGGCATTATCAATGCTTTGCCTGAAGAACAACGTGCAGAAGGTGTTTCACTCTATTCATTATTCTCTACGATTCCGAATTTAATTGGGCCTTTTATTGCAGTAGGTATATGGCAGATGAACCAAATCAGTTTGTTTGCGATTGTAATGATAATGATTGCACTTTCTACTACATTTTTCGGTTATCGAATTACTCGAAATGCACCACGTCCAGAATCATCAAATAAAATTGAGCCAACCTCTTTTAATGCAATCACCGTATTTAGTCAATTTTTCAAAAATAAAGAACTATTGGTTTGTGGAACGATAATGATAGGTGCATCAGTAGTGTTTGGTGCAGTAAGTGTATTTATCCCGCTGTATACTATTCAAGGTGGTTTCGCTAATGCAGGTCTATTTTTAACAATTCAAGCAATTGCGGTTGTCGCTGCCCGCTTTTATTTAAGAAAATGGATACCTTCTGATGGGCAGTGGCATGTGCAATTTATGATTATTGTATTATCGTTACTCGCTATGGCATCATTTATAGTCGCGTATGGCCCATACTTACCAATAACATTATTTTATGGCGCAGCGATATTGATAGGTATGACACAAGCACTTGTATATCCAACTTTAACAACATATTTGAGCTTTACCTTACCTGAGAATGGAAGAAATATGTTGCTTGGTTTATTTATTGCTTGCGCAGATTTAGGTATCTCATTAGGTGGTACTGTAATGGGCCCAATATCGGACTGGTTTGGATTTACCTGGATGTATATCATCTGTGGTTGTCTGGCGATTTGTATGGTGTTTATGAGTTTATTTGTTAAAAAAGCGATGATATTAAAATAGAAATGTACAGATTCCCTAGTTGACTTGACTTCTTAAGGAATTAAGGTTAAATTATAAAACGTAATAATTACGATTTATAAAAGGGAGCTATTTTAATGCATAAAATTCCAGTTACAGTACTAAGCGGTTATTTAGGGGCGGGCAAGACAACATTACTTAATCACATTTTAAAAAATAGAGATAATCGAAAAATTGCAGTTATTGTTAATGATATGAGTGAAGTGAATATCGACAAAGATTTAATAGCTGATGGTGGCGGTATATCAAGAACTGATGAGAAACTTGTAGAATTATCAAATGGCTGTATTTGTTGCACGTTGAGAGAAGATTTGTTGAAAGAAGTTGAGCAGTTAGTGAGGAAAGGCAATATTGATAATATTGTGATTGAATCAACTGGTATTTCAGAACCTGTACCAGTAGCACAGACATTTTCATATATTGATGATGAATTGGGTATCGACTTAACGTCCATCTGTCAGTTGGATACGATGGTAACCGTGGTCGATGCGCATCGTTTCACACATGATATCAACTCGGAAGATTTATTAAATGATCGTGACCAAGGTGTAGATAACGCAGATGAACGCTCAATTGCAGATTTATTGATTGATCAAGTTGAATTCTGTGATGTTTTAATATTGAATAAAACAGATTTAGTTACTTCTACGGAACTTGCTAAGTTAGAAAATGTTTTAAAGCAATTGCAACCCGAGGCGAAATTAATTAAAAGTGTGAATGCTGAAGTACCATTAAGTGAGTTATTGGACACAGGCCGTTTTGATTTTGAAAAGGCGAGTAATGCAGCTGGGTGGATTAAAGAATTAACAGAAGGCGGTCATGCAAATCATACGCCAGAAACCGAAGAATACGGTATCAGCTCATTCGTATATTCAAGAAGATTGCCTTTTCATGCAGAACGCTTCCATGCATGGCTAGAAAATATCCCGGGAAATATTGTCCGTTCTAAAGGAATTGTGTGGCTCGCGCAATACAATCATGTTGCATGTCTGTTATCTCAAGCAGGTTCCTCGTGTAATATTAGCCCGGTAACTTATTGGGTTGCAGCAATGCCACAAGAACAACAACGACAGATTCTTCAAGAGCGACTAGATGTTGCAGAATCGTGGGACATTGAATATGGAGATCGAAATACGCAGTTTGTAATTATTGGTACGGATTTAGATACAGAAAAGATCGAACGTGAACTTGATGCCTGTTTGTTAAAGCATCATGAAATAGAAGCGGATTGGAGCCAGTTAGCTGATCCATATGATTGGGTGATTAATAGTAGTGAAAACTGAATGAAAAATTTTACAATGGCCTTAGTCAAAAAATAGTCCTCTGATCGTAATCGTCTACTAATATGTATGAAGATAATCTAGTTATACGCCCAATTTCTTCATTCTAGAAGTATAGTTAAATTGGTCATATTCAGCAAAATAATTGTCATTACTCTTATGTCTACTTATTTCTATAGAAAGTTTTGAAATTGAATGATTTAGTCTTTTTACATATAGTTCTTAAAGATATTAGAGCCTAGGACATAAATTAAGACGTCTTAGGCTCGTTTTCAATTAGGCAGTAGATGACTGAATTAAAAATGTGAAGGTTCACTGATGAATTCATTAAGTTAGTGAGGCTTATGCATGAGTTTCAGCTCAGATAAACGTTTCAATTCTAGTCACCCATGCCGGCAGGGAACACAAAACCTTTATTAGAAAATTTGATTTCTGTCCCCCTCTCTTGATTATAGTAAAATCTATATAGCTCGTATCGTCCTCTATTGTATATGTTGTGTAACTATTAACAGCTTACGATGGAGTGAAGATTATGGGCTTTTTATTATGAAATTTTTAAAGCAGGGAACTTAATATTAAAAATCAAACTAGTATAATGTTAAAATCCTAAAATTCTATTATCAAATTATTAAAGATTTCAAATGAAGAGTATATAGAAATAGTTTGTAAAATAGATTATTTTCATAGTAAAATATGATACAATTAATTGAAAATTTTAAGTTGACGGGGTAAAAACATGTCTAGAAAGCAAAAAGCTTTGAATTCAAGTTTAACAGAAGAAAAAGTAAGATTTAAATTATACAAATCTGGCAAACAATGGGTTAAAGCTGGATTGAAAGAGTTTGAACTGTTAAGAATTATGGGAATTCCTTTTTATAGTAGAAGTATAGTGAAAAGTAAAAATGAAATTAATGAAGAAAAAGGGAGCGTACTAGCAAAACATGTGGGTAAAACATCAGTCATGCTAGGAGGTGCTTTAACGGTAAATCTCCTTAATGATCATTATGCATTTGCTGATTCGGAACCGCTTGTTACTTCAGAATTATCATCGTATAGTGAGACAGTAGCAACTCAAAATTCTACTAAAATCAATAATACAAGTGGAACTTTTGATAATAATTCAGTTTCGTCAAATTCCGAAGAAAGTAAAGTTTCCTCTTCTGAAAATAATGTAAAAAGTTCAGAATCTACTAGTAGTAGCACAATCAATAAAGATGCAAGTGCAAAAATAACTAGTAATACAGCAACTGTTGAGAAATCTATGAGTGATTCTCAAACTAGCGAATCATCAATTGAAAATAAAACAACAAGTGAAATACAGTCAATGAATGCATTAACTGAATATGAAAGTGAAAGTAACACCAAGGATATAATTATTTCGTCAGCAGAAAAAATGTCAAATGAGGCACAAATTAAGAGCAACTCATTGGCTCAAAGTACATCTATAGAAAATAAACAGCAAGTTTCTTCAAGTTTAACTACCTCAGAATCTAAACAAAACACTCAAACTTCTAATTCTATTACTTCAACAGTAAATAGTAATAATGTAGCTATTCCAACAAACTTAAGAAGTGTTAGTAGAATAGCAGCAACGACTTTGGCTGCTACAGCTGCGACTGTTCAATCTGATAACGTCGTAGTTACAAAAGATAATTTTAATGACAATATGAAACTATCTGGTAGTGCAACTTTTAATCAAAATACGGGTGTTGTTACTCTCACACCTGATCAGAATAGTTTAAAAGGCGCGGTCTCTCTTAATACTAAAATTAACTCTAATAAAAGCTTCCGTTTTGAAGGAAAAGTTAATCTAGGTAATAAATATGAAGGGAAAAGTATAAATGGTCAAACTGGTGGAGATGGTATAGGTTTTGCATTTTCACCGGGTGCTTTGGGAGAAACAGGAAAAGAAGGTGCAGCGGTAGGTATTGGAGGATTGAAAAATGCATTTGGTTTCAAATTAGATACTTATCATAATACTTCTAAACCTAGTGCATCAGCGAGTGCGAATGCAGACCCATCAAAAGTTGCTGGTGGTGGCGCATTTGGAGCATTTGTGACTACAAATGCTACCGGTGTAGCAAGTACTTATGTTTCTTCTAATCCGGCTGAAGATGCAGTTAAATTAAAAGTACAACCGGAAGATAATTCGTTCCAAAATTTTATTATTGACTATAATGGTGACACTAAAGTAATGACGATAAATTATGCGGGACAAATATGGACAAGGAATATATCAGATTGGATTCAGAAGAGTGGATCAACTAACTTTTCTTTATCAATTACAGCATCAACTGGTGGAGCAAGTAATTTACAACAGATACAATTTGGTACGTTTACTTATACGGAATCAGCCGTAGCTCAAGCGAAATATGTAGACATAACAACGGGTAAAGAAATTTTGCCACCTCAAAAATTAACTGGTGATGTAGATAGTACCGTGACATTGAACGATCAAAATACTGCGATTACTAATAAAGGTTATGTTTTCGTATCTACAGATAGTTCAAACGCACCTAACTATAATGCAACATCAAAAGCAGTGAAATTAACCAATCAAGGACAAACAGTTATTTATTATTATAAAGATATTAAAGCGCCAACTGTGCAAATAGCAAATCAAACAAAAGAAGTAGGTACAGCAATTGCACCTATTGTAATAACGGCAACTGACAATAGTGGTGATACATTAACTAATCAAGTTACAGGTTTGCCAAGTGGATTAACATATAACCCTACAACAAATAGTATAGTAGGCACACCAACACAAGTAGGTAATTCAATGGTATCAGTAATTACTACTGACAGTACTGGTAATAGTACAACGACTCAATTTTCAATTAATATTGTCGATACAACAGCACCGAAAGTCACGCCAATTGCAAACCAAACAAAAGAAGTGTTTAGGCCAATAGATGACATTATTATTATTGCAACGGATAATAGTGGTACTACAGTGACTAATACTGTTTCTGGACTACCAGATGGTGTTACTTTTGATCCATCTACAAATAAAATTAGCGGTATACCAAAAACTATTGGATCATCAACGGTTACGGTTGTTTCAGTAGACAATCAAGGTAATAAAACAACAACTATATTTAATTTGAATATTACTAATAACATTGAGAGTGATTCTATTTCAACTAGTAATTCAATATCGTTGAAAGATTCAACAAGCGCGAGCACGTCATTAAGTACATCGGTGTCAGGATCAGATAGTGCATCAGTGAGTGATTCAGACAGTGAGTCAACGTCAATGAGTACATCAGTAAGCGATTCAGACAGTGAGTCAACGTCATTAAGTACGTCAGTGAGCGATTCGGATAGTGCATCAACATCATTGAGTACGTCAGTAAGTGATTCAGATAGTGCATCGACATCAATGAGTACATCAGTGAGTGACTCAGATAGCGAGTCAACATCACTAAGTACATCAGTGTCGGAATCAGATAGTGCATCAACATCATTGAGTACATCAGTATCAGATTCAGATAGTGAGTCAACGTCATTAAGTACGTCAGTAAGTGATTCAGACAGTGCCTCAACATCACTGAGTACATCAGTAAGTGATTCAGACAGCGCATCAACATCACTAAGCACATCAGTAAGTGATTCAGACAGCGAGTCAACGTCGTTGAGTACGTCAGTAAGTGATTCAGACAGTGAGTCAACGTCATTAAGTACATCAGTGAGCGATTCAGATAGTGAGTCAACATCACTAAGTACATCCGTAAGTGATTCAGACAGCGAGTCAACGTCGTTGAGTACGTCAGTAAGTGATTCAGACAGTGAGTCAATGTCATTAAGTACATCAGTGAGTGATTCAGACAGTGAGTCAACGTCATTGAGTACGTCAGTAAGTGATTCAGACAGCGAGTCAACATCGTTGAGTACATCAGTAAGTGATTCAGACAGCGAGTCAACGTCATTAAGTACGTCAGTGAGCGATTCGGATAGTGCCTCAACGTCGTTGAGTACATCAGTGAGCGATTCAGATAGTGAGTCAACATCACTAAGTACATCAGTGTCGGAATCAGATAGTGCATCAACATCATTGAGTACATCAGTGAGCGATTCAGATAGTGAGTCAACGTCATTAAGTACGTCAGTGAGCGATTCGGATAGTGCCTCAACGTCGTTGAGTACATCAGTGTCGGAATCAGATAGTGCATCAACATCATTGAGTACAGCAGTAAGTGATTCAGACAGCGAGTCAACGTCGTTGAGTACGTCAGTAAGTGATTCAGACAGCGAGTCAACGTCGTTGAGTACGTCAGTAAGTGATTCAGACAGTGAGTCAACGTCATTAAGTACATCAGTGAGTGATTCAGACAGTGAGTCAACGTCATTAAGTACGTCAGTGAGTGATTCAGATAGTGCCTCAACGTCGTTGAGTACATCAGTGAGCGATTCAGATAGTGAGTCAACATCATTGAGTACATCGGTGTCAGGATCAGACAGTGAGTCAACATCATTGAGTACATCGGTGTCAGGATCAGACAGTGCGTCGACATCATTGAGTACGTCAGTGTCGGAATCAGATAGTGAGTCAACATCATTGAGTACGTCAGTAAGTGATTCAGACAGTGAGTCAACATCAATGAGTACATCAGTATCAGATTCAGACAGTGAGTCAACGTCATTAAGTACGTCAGTAAGTGATTCAGATAGTGCATCGACATCATTGAGTACGTCAGTGAGTGACTCAGACAGCGAGTCAACGTCATTAAGTACGTCAGTAAGTGATTCAGACAGTGCGTCGACATCACTAAGTACGTCAGTGAGTGATTCAGATAGTGAGTCAACGTCATTAAGTACATCAGTAAGCGATTCAGACAGCGAGTCAACGTCGTTGAGTACGTCAGTAAGTGATTCAGACAGTGCGTCGACATCACTAAGTACGTCAGTGAGTGACTCAGATAGCGAGTCAACATCACTAAGTACATCAGTAAGTGATTCAGACAGCGCCTCAACATCATTGAGTACGTCAGTGAGTGACTCAGATAGCGAGTCAACATCACTAAGTACATCAGTAAGTGATTCAGACAGTGAGTCAACGTCGTTGAGTACGTCAGTGTCGGAATCAGATAGTGCGTCAACGTCATTAAGTACGTCAGTGAGCGATTCGGATAGTGCCTCAACATCGTTGAGTACATCCGTAAGTGACTCAGACAGCGCATCAACGTCGTTGAGTACGTCAGTGAGTGACTCAGACAGCGCCTCAACGTCATTAAGTACGTCAGTAAGTGATTCAGACAGTGAGTCAACGTCGTTGAGTACATCAGTGAGCGATTCAGATAGTGCATCAACATCATTGAGTACGTCAGTAAGTGATTCAGATAGTGAGTCAACGTCATTAAGTACATCAGTAAGTGATTCAGACAGCGAGTCAACGTCGTTGAGTACGTCAGTAAGTGATTCAGACAGTGCGTCGACATCACTAAGTACGTCAGTGAGTGATTCAGATAGTGAGTCAACGTCATTAAGTACATCAGTAAGCGATTCAGACAGCGAGTCAACGTCGTTGAGTACATCCGTAAGTGATTCAGATAGTGCCTCAACATCGTTGAGTACATCAGTGTCAGGATCAGACAGTGCGTCGACATCACTAAGTACATCAGTGAGTGATTCAGATAGCGCGTCAACATCACTAAGTACATCAGTGTCGGAATCAGATAGTGCCTCAACGTCGTTGAGTACATCAGTGAGCGATTCAGATAGTGCATCAACATCATTGAGTACGTCAGTAAGTGATTCAGATAGTGAGTCAACATCAATGAGTACATCAGTGAGTGACTCAGATAGCGAGTCAACGTCATTAAGTACATCAGTGAGTGATTCAGATAGCGCATCAACATCGTTGAGTACATCCGTAAGTGATTCAGATAGTGAGTCAACATCATTAAGTACATCAGTGTCGGGATCAGATAGTGAGTCAACGTCATTAAGTACATCAGTGAGCGATTCAGATAGTGCATCAACATCACTGAGTACGTCAGTGAGTGACTCAGACAGCGCATCAACATCATTAAGTACATCAGTAAGTGATTCAGACAGCGCCTCGACATCACTAAGTACATCCGTAAGTGATTCAGATAGTGAGTCAACATCACTAAGTACATCAGTAAGTGATTCAGACAGTGCCTCAACATCAATGAGTACATCAGTAAGTGATTCAGACAGCGAGTCAACGTCGTTGAGTACGTCAGTAAGTGATTCAGACAGTGCGTCGACATCACTAAGTACGTCAGTGAGTGACTCAGATAGCGAGTCAACGTCGTTGAGTACATCAGTAAGTGATTCAGACAGCGCCTCAACATCATTGAGTACGTCAGTGAGTGACTCAGATAGCGAGTCAACATCACTAAGTACATCAGTAAGTGATTCAGACAGTGAGTCAACGTCGTTGAGTACGTCAGTGTCGGAATCAGATAGTGCGTCAACGTCATTAAGTACGTCAGTGAGCGATTCGGATAGTGCCTCAACATCGTTGAGTACATCCGTAAGTGACTCAGACAGCGCCTCAACGTCGTTGAGTACGTCAGTGAGTGACTCAGACAGCGCCTCAACGTCATTAAGTACGTCAGTGAGTGATTCAGACAGTGCCTCAACATCATTGAGTACGTCGGTGAGCGATTCAGATAGTGAGTCAACATCATTGAGTACGTCAGTGTCGGAATCAGATAGTGAGTCAACATCATTGAGTACGTCAGTGAGTGACTCAGACAGCGCCTCAACGTCATTAAGTACGTCAGTAAGTGATTCAGATAGTGCATCGACATCACTAAGTACGTCAGCGAGTGACTCAGACAGCGCCTCAACATCATTAAGTACATCCGTAAGTGATTCAGATAGTGAGTCGACATCGTTGAGTACGTCAGTAAGTGATTCAGACAGTGAGTCAACATCAATGAGTACATCAGTGAGTGACTCAGATAGCGAGTCAACGTCATTAAGTACATCAGTGAGTGATTCAGACAGTGCATCTACATCATTGAGTACGTCAGTGAGTGACTCAGACAGCGCCTCTACATCACTAAGTACATCCGTAAGTGATTCAGATAGTGAGTCGACATCGTTGAGTACGTCAGTAAGCGATTCAGACAGTGCGTCAACGTCATTAAGTACATCAGTAAGCGATTCAGGCAGCGCATCAACGTCGTTGAGTACATCCGTAAGTGATTCAGATAGCGCGTCAACGTCATTAAGTACATCAGTGAGTGATTCAGATAGTGCGTCAACATCACTAAGTACGTCAGTAAGCGATTCAGACAGTGCATCGACATCAATGAGTACATCAGTATCAGGATCAGACAGTACATCAACATCATTAAGTACGTCGGTGAGCGATTCAGATAGTGAGTCAACATCAATGAGTACATCAGTGAGTGACTCAGATAGCGCGTCAACGTCGTTGAGTACGTCAGTAAGTGATTCAGACAGTGAGTCAACGTCATTAAGTACGTCAGTGAGTGATTCGGACAGTGAGTCAACGTCATTAAGTACGTCAGTGAGTGATTCGGACAGTGAGTCAACGTCATTAAGTACGTCAGTGAGTGATTCGGACAGTGAGTCAACGTCATTAAGTACATCAGTGAGTGATTCAGATAGCGTATCTACATCACTAAGTACGTCAGTGAGTGACTCAGATAGCGAGTCAACATCACAAAGTACATCAGTAAGTGATTCGGACAGTGAGTCAACGTCATTAAGTACATCAGTGAGTGATTCAGATAGCGCATCGACATCACTAAGTACATCAGTAAGTGATTCGGATAGTGAGTCAACATCATTGAGTACATCAGTAAGTGATTCAGACAGCGCCTCAACGTCGTTGAGTACGTCAGTAAGTGATTCAGACAGTGAGTCAACGTCATTAAGTACGTCAGTGAGTGATTCGGACAGTGAGTCAACGTCATTAAGTACATCAGTAAGTGATTCGGATAGTGCGTCAACATCACTAAGTACGTCAGTGAGCGATTCAGACAGTGCGTCGACATCATTGAGTACGTCGGTAAGTGGTTCAGATAGTGCATCGACGTCGTTGAGTACATCCGTAAGTGATTCAGATAGCGCGTCAACGTCAGTAAGTGATTCAGACAGTGCATCGACATCAATGAGTACATCAGTATCAGGATCAGACAGTGTATCAACATCAATGAGTACATCAGTGAGTGATTCAGATAGTGCATCAACATCACTAAGTACATCAGTGAGTGATTCAGACAGCGCCTCAACGTCGTTGAGTACATCAGTGAGTGACTCAGACAGCGCCTCAACATCACTAAGTACATCAGTAAGTGATTCAGACAGCGCCTCAACGTCGTTGAGTACGTCAGTAAGTGATTCAGACAGTGAGTCAACGTCATTAAGTACGTCAGTGAGTGATTCGGACAGTGAGTCAACGTCATTAAGTACATCAGTGAGTGATTCAGATAGCGTATCAACATCACTAAGTACGTCAGTGAGTGACTCAGATAGCGAGTCAACGTCATTAAGTACATCAGTGAGTGATTCAGATAGTGCGTCAACATCACTAAGTACGTCAGTAAGTGATTCAGACAGTGCATCGACATCAATGAGTACATCAGTATCAGGATCAGACAGTGTATCAACATCAATGAGTACATCAGTGAGTGATTCAGACAGTGCATCAACATCATTGAGTACATCAATAAGTGATTCAGATAGCGAGTCAACATCAATGAGTACATCAGTAAGTGATTCAGACAGCGCCTCAACGTCGTTGAGTACGTCAGTAAGTGATTCAGATAGTGCATCGACATCAATGAGTACATCAGTGAGTGACTCAGATAGCGAGTCAACATCGTTGAGTACATCAGTATCAGGATCGGACAGCGCGTCAACGTCAATGAGTACATCAGTAAGTGATTCGGATAGTGCGTCAACATCACTAAGTACGTCAGTGAGCGATTCAGACAGTGCGTCGACATCATTGAGTACGTCGGTAAGTGGTTCAGATAGTGCATCGACATCAATGAGTACGTCAGTGCCAAATTCAACAAGTGGATCAGATAGCATATCCATATCACAAAGTACATCAGCATCTAACTCGACAAGTGGATCAGATAGCATATCCATATCACAAAGTACATCAGCATCTAACTCGACAAGTGGATCGAATAGCATATCAACATCACAAAGTACATCAGTAAGTAGTTCAAATAGCATGAGTACATCAGTGATACATTCAGAGTCAAATAACGAAAGTAATAACATTTCAACATCAAGTAGTCATTTTGACAGTGCGTCAACATCATTAAGCACTTCAGAGATAGCTGTGAGTCCATCAACAGATTCACAAATTAATAAAGGGTCTGAGGCAAGTCATCGTGCGAAGCAAACTGAAGCATTACCAGAAACAGGTCAATCCTCTGATAATCAATCAGGATTAATTGGCGCAGTATTAACAATGCTTGCAGGTCTTGGCTTAGTTAGAAAATCTAAAAAGCAATCAAAAGAAAACAAAGATAAATTTTAATTCAGGTTTTCAGTAAAAAAAGAGGCTAAGAGATAAATCATTTTAAACTCCATAAATTTTATGGTTTTAAAATGATAATATCCTTAGCCTTTTTGATATAATGATATAAAAAGAGGTATATTGTGAAAAATAAATTTACAAAGTATATTTTTAAGCAAAATGAATACAAAGTCCTTTATAAAAGATTGCTGTTCACTTGCTTAATTTTATTTATATATATATTAGGAAGTAATATTTCGTTAATTGCCGAAAATGGGGTACAGAAACAGGATAATACATTTTACAAAATAGCAGTTTCAAATATGGGTGGAGATATTCATACACTGAATATTTTCTCATTAGGATTAGGACCGTGGCTAACTGCATTAATCTTCTTTAGTCTGTTGGCGTATAAAAATATGGATAAAGCTTCTCGACAAACGCGTAAGGAGAAGCATTATAAAGAAAAAATATTAACGTTAGTCCTTAGTATTATTCAGGGATACTTTGTAATTCATGAATATGTAATTAAAGATAAAATTCATTCGGAAAATATATTCATTTTACTTTTAGTAATAGTAACGGGGACAATGTTATTGGTTTGGCTAGCAGATCAAAATGTAAGATATGGTGTAGCAGGTCCCATGCCAATTGTATTAATGAGTATAGTGAAATCTTTATTCCAACAGAAATTAGCAACGCTGCATACAAGTACTTTAATATTAGTTTTTATTGTTGCAGCTATTGTCGTAGCACTGTTTATTTTGTTAGTGATGGAACTTATAGAATATCGAATAAATTATCGAGATATTATGAACTTTGAAAATCAAGAAATCAAAAAGTATCTTGCATGGAAAATAAACCCAGCAGGCAGCATTTCAATCATGATAAGTGTGTCTGTGTTTATCATACTGAATAATGTACTGAATTTGTTGTTAAGTATGACAATACAACACAAGGACATACCGATTCAGTTACTTACATTTAATAATGCAACGGGTATTACATTGTATATGTTTTTACAAATTATATTAGGTTACTTGTTATCTAGATTTATTTTAAACACAAAAAATAAATCGAAAGACTTTCTGAGATCTGGTAATTATTTTGTAGGGATTCAACCAGGTGAAGCAACTGAAAGATTTTTAAATAAGAAAGCTCGAAAAATATGTTGGATTGGATCAATCATTGTCGCATGCATTATTGCAGTGCCATTATACAGTACATTGTTTGTTCCACAATTAGCACAACAAATTTATTTTGCAATACAGTTAATCGTATTAGTGTATATCGGTATTAATATTGCAGAAACGATAAAAACGTATTTATATTTTGATAAATATAAGAGATTTTTGAACAAGTATTGGTGAGGAGCTATTTATGAAATATTTTATTCCAGCGTGGTATGACAAAGAGGTATGGTGGAGAAATCAGTCTGTACCGTTTTACCATCAACGCAAAGTTTCTGAATTCGATGAAATGATTAGTTTGATGCATATGCACCATCAGAATAAGGTGGGGTTTCAAACGTTAATATTAAATTATCATCCAGACCTAAGAACATTTCTCCATAGACATGATTTATTTGAAATAAATTATTGGTCTTTATTTGATGATATACAAGGGTTTCAACATCAAACACCAAAACCTATTGACTTTAAGGAATTAAAATGGCCAGAAGGAACAGAATTTGTCTATACACCGTATCTTGTGAGATGTATAACGGGTAAAAACGAATATTCAAATGTTTATTTTAATCAAGATGGTTATATCGTGTGGATTGAAGTGTTTGAACATAAGGTGCGGATGAAGCGCTATATATTAGATGATAGAGGTTTTTTATCTGCTATTCGTTACTTTGATTCAGATGGCCAACCTGACAAACAAGAATATATGACAATTAATGGGGATTGCATTCTGACTGAAAATATTAAAAATAATGAAGTTACGGTAACAGAAACTTATTTAGAAATGTTTAATGCTTCTAGTTATGCGCGAATGGATTTATTAATACAAGAGAAATTGGCAGCATATGTTACTAAAAGAAAAGATGTGAATACAGTTATTATTGCAGCTGACGAGCGTCATAATACTTTTTTATCGTCTACACTGGAATCATTCAAAATATGTTTTTCAATCTTTAAAAATAGGAACTATCCAATGTCAGAAATGCAACTTTCATCAATCAAACATAGTGATTATTGGTTAGTTGATTTAGTAGATAGTGAGCAGATGCTAGAAAAATATAAAATGCAACAAGACCTTGCCTCCAAAATAATGCGTATCACACCATTTGATGCTCAAGTCTTTCCGAATATTAGTAGTCAACTATATGAAACGTATATCGGAATTTGGATAGACGGTTTGTCAGATGAAATACTACAGACATTATTAAACCAGATGAGAATTTATATAGGGCAGAATGATGATATGAGAATTATTTTATTAAGCCAAAAAGAAGTCAAAGATGCCCCAACATGGTTAAAAGACCAAATTAAAGAGATTAATGATGGGCGTAATACTATCGGTGAAACTGAAGATGGTATTGCAGCTCTGTTAGCTGAAGAAGAAGAATATATGACTGTAATAGAACTTGAACATGTACCATTTGAAACAGATATCATTGAAATCGTTTCGAAATTACGAATCATTATTGATTTGAATCAAGAACCCAATTTATTTTTACAAATTAGTAGTATCAGTGCGTGTATTCCTCAAATTAATATAAGACACACGGATTACGTGAAAGACAAAGTGAATGGATTAGTTATTTCAGATATTAGCAGTGTTCTTCCGGCTTTAGATTATTTTTTAGAGCATTTAAAAAATTGGAACTATGCTTATGCTTATTCTATAAAATTAGTTGAAGCCTTTGCCTCTGAAAAAATTATTGAACGTTTAAACCATTTTATAGAAGGTGATTTATAATGGCGCGACAATTTAATGTATTGCAGATAGGTGGCACTGACTTAGAATATGTCGTTGAGCATAAGAAACAAGTAGTATGGGATTATTTAGACGTGTCACTATTTCAAAGTGATCAAGACTATATACAAAGTGTGAAAGATGTATTAGAAACAAATGGTAAATTTGATTTTATTTTTGTTCAAACATCGTATTCTCATGATTTATTAGAAGTTTTAAATTTAGTAAGTACGCCATATAATACGTATATTGACGAACATTACTGGGGACCTGATTTTGAACAATCATTAATTGCAAGAAATAATTTCATAAAACCATTGTCATATGAGTCGCAGGTTATGCTTGAAGAAAAGTTACAAGCTATTACATTTTCAGGTCAATATGGAGATAAAATATATCCTAAATATTGTACTGTTAATCCAAATTTTAGTGGAGAAATGGAATACATTGGTAATAAGTATTTAGTGTTATCTGGAGATTTTGGAGAAATTCATTCCCCTGTTGCTTCATGGAGAAATACCGTGGTTTGTGATAAAGAGAAGGGTACTCAAATTTGGCCGGAATTTAAGACGGAAGGCACTGTTAAAGTTGAATATATATTTAGAGTCATTCAAAGTGGTACCGTTGATACTGTGATTGAAGAACACATTGTTGATGAGCAAGCATTACAATATCCTATAGAAATTAAAGCGAGACCTAAGGAAGCGTATGTGAGCGTTTCTGTAAAGGCAAGTGGTGAAGGGAAATTATATATTGGTGCGATTCATAAACGATGGTCACGTAAAGAATTGGGTCAATTTATTTTAGGTGGAAAGCGTTTCGTTGATGAAAATAGAGAAGAATTTTTCCACTATTTCAATCCAGGTGATATGAAACCACCACTAAATGTGTATTTTAGTGGTTACCGTTCTCAAGAAGGATTTGAAGGATACTTTATGATGAATGGTCTCGATGCACCGTTTTTATTAATTAGTGATCCAAGAATTGAAGGTGGCGCATTTTATCTGGGGTCTGAAGCGTATGAAAATGAGATTCAAACGATTATTCAGGAAAAGTTAGCATGGTTAGGCTTTGAGTCACAGGATTTAATTCTATCAGGTTTATCTATGGGATCTTTTGGCGCACTTTATTATGGTGCACGTTTGAACCCAGCAGGCGTTGTGATAGGTAAACCGTTAATTAACGTGGGCACAGTCGCAGATAATATGACATTGAAACGCCCGGAAGACTTCGGTACGGCATTAGATGTTTTGATGAAAAATGAAGGCGATTTAACTCAGAGTGATATTAATAAATTGAATAGGAAATTTTGGGATGTCATGCAACAAGCAACATTGACAGATACGACATTTGCTATTGCGTACATGAAACATGATGACTATGATACAAGGGCATTTGCAGAATTGTTACCCTTATTGAGCAGTCAACAAGCTAGAGTTATGAGTCGTGCAGTACCAGGGCGACACAATGATGACTCACCGACGATTACAAGTTGGTTTGTAAATTTTTATCATATTATTTTAGAAAGTAGATTTGGGAGAGTTAAAAATGAAAGTAAATAAACAATTCACAATAAGATGGAATCACACAGATAAATCTACATTTTTATATGGTACAAAGTTAAATTTTAAACCTACAGAAACAATTTTTGAAAATGTATTGATGCCTTCAGGAATTATAATTCAAGAATGGAAAATGTTAAGTACCTATGATATTGATAAAACAACGCCTCAGTTACCAATCTTAGAAAAGGGTCAAGATTATCAATTCAATTTTGATTACGATGTGACGCCTGAAGCAGCCATTTACTTTAAAATTATTTTTTATCGTAAAAATGGGGCAGTGATTCGTCATCAAATTATCAAGCAAAAACGGGAAAGTGTTGCTTATCCTAAAGATGCCTATGCATATAAAATTCAAATGATTAATGCAGCAGCGACGCACTTGAAATTCAAAAAAATTAGTATAGAAGATGATCAGGTATTAAAAGCAAATCACACAGGTATTGAAATAAGTGAGTTGAAAAATACAAACATTTTGTTAAACGTATTAAATTTAGTAATTGAAGAACCATCAATGGACGAAGTACTACCTTTATCAAATCAAGCTATTCAACATATTCAAAATGTCATAGTCGTACGCAATTGGAATACAGAAAGTTTGCATAGCAATTTACAAATTTTAATAGACTATTTAAAAAAGCAAAGCATAAACAAACAGATTAGGCTTATAGGGTATGGCCCTCAATCAAATGAATTAGCGAAAGCGCTAAATCGGATTGTTCAAAGTGAAGTCTATATAACATCACATAGAGATTTACAATTGGCACAATACTTAAAGACTGAATTAAATAACTTGAGCAATATAAATGGCCACACACCTTATATATATTTCAACCATGAAACGCAAAGCGATGAATTGAATGTTTTCAGAAATATACTCAACCATGCACGTTACTTAAAATACTTAGAACGCAGTCTTATTAATAGTGAGGTTAGTCATGAAACAAAAAATTAATTCGACAGTCAATCGTATTCGGTTAAATAAAGTCCAACGAGTACTTAAGAAAGTAAATGTTTATAGCGAACAATTTCAGTTATGTAGCGATATAGAGCTACAAGCTAAGACGGAGTCGTTCAAAGTGATGTTGTCAGAAGGTAAGATGACCTTAGATCAATTATTGCCAGAAGCGTATGCTGTAGTAAGAGAAGCAAGTCGACGTGTTTTAGGTATGTATCCTAAAGATGTACAAGTGATGGGGGCTATTGTGCTTCATCAAGGCAATATAGCTGAGATGCAGACCGGTGAAGGTAAGACATTGACTGCAACCATGCCACTTTATTTGAATGCTTTAACAGGGAAAGGTGCTTATCTAATCACTACAAACGATTATCTTGCAAAGAGAGATTTTTTAGAAATGCAACCACTTTACGAATGGCTAGGTTTATCTTCCACATTAGGTTTTGTTGATATTGTGGATTATGAATATGGACCAGGTGAAAAGCGAGCAATATTTGAGCATGATATTATTTATACAACGAATGGTAGACTTGGTTTTGATTATTTGATTGATAACTTAGCAGATAATCTAGAAAATAAATTTTTACCTAATTTAAATTTTGCAATTATAGATGAAGTAGATTCTATTATTTTAGATGCTGCTCAAACACCTTTAGTTATTTCTGGGGCACCAAGAGTACAATCTAACTTGTTTCATATCGTTAAACGTTTTGTCGAAACAATGGATGGGCAAGATTTTAAACTTAATAAATCTAAGAAAGAAGTTTGGTTAACAGATAAAGGAATTCAAGCGGCAAACAAATATTTCAACGTATCGAATATTTATGATGAGCCTTATTTTGATTTAGTCCGCAACATAAACTTGGCGATACGTGCACAACATTTATTTGATATTAATCTAGATTACTTTATTCAAAATGGTGAAATCATACTAATTGATCGTATTACAGGGAGAATGCTACCCGGCACGAAAATGCAAGCCGGCTTACATCAAGCTATAGAAGCTAAGGAAGATGTAGAAATTTCCAAAGATCTAAGTGTTATGGCTACGATTACTTTCCAAAATTTGTTTAAGCAATTTGATAATTTTTCAGGAATGACAGCAACTGGTAAATTAGGAGAACAAGAATTTTTTGAATTGTACTCAAAAATTGTCGTTCAAATCCCAACAGATAAAGTTGTTCAACGTAAGGACTATGAAGATAAAGTTTTTATCAATATAGAAGATAAAAATAGTGCTATTTTAGATGCAGTCGTGGCCTACCACAATGAACAACGTCCAGTACTTTTGATCACACGTACTGCAGAAGCAGCAGAAGCATTTTCAGCAGCACTCTTTCAAATGGATATCCCCAACAACTTGCTTATTGCACAAAATGTAGCGAAAGAAGCCCAAATGATTGCAGAAGCAGGTTATTTATCAGCAGTTACCGTTGCGACGAGTATGGCAGGTAGAGGAACTGATATTAAGTTGGACAAAGGGGTTCATGAACTTGGTGGTCTTGCTGTAATTATCAGTGAACATATGGAAAATAGCCGTGTAGATAGGCAATTACGTGGAAGAGCAGGGCGTCAAGGCGACCCTGGAAGCTCTCAAATCTATATTTCATTAGATGATTATCTCGTCCAAAGGTGGGGAGACGGAAAACTTAAAAATAATCAAAGGCTCAACAACTATGACTCTAATAGTCTTGAAAATAGTCGTGTCTTCCAACACAGAGTGAAACACAGCGTGAATAAGGCTCAACGTGTTTCAGAAGAACAAGGCGTCAAAATGCGCGAAATGGCTAATGAATATGAAAAAAGTATTAGTATACAAAGAGAACTTGTATACGCAGAACGCGACAGAATCTTGGAAATGATTCAAAGTGATGATTTCAATTTAGATAGATTGGCACAAGATGTATTTGAATATGCATTGAACAAAGAGGTACATCTAACACAAGAAAGCCTGATGCATTATATTTATAATAATATTAGTTTTAAATTTGAAGGTAAAATGACAAGTATTCAGACGCAAAGTAAAGAAGCAGCAATACAAAGTTTGATGCATCAATTTCATGAACAAATGGCAGAGAACAAACAAAAACTTAAAAATGATTACTTTTATTTAAACTATGTTCGCAAAGCAATATTGAAAGCTGTGGATAGTGGTTGGATTGACCAAGTTGACAACTTGCAACAGTTGAAAGCAAGTGTAGGCAACCGTCAAAATGGTCAACGCAATGCTATTTTTGAGTATCATAAAGTCGCATTGGACGCTTATGATCAAATGATTATTAAAATTAAGCGCAATATGATTAGAAACTTATGTCAGAGTATGATTACCTATGATGAATACGATGATTTAGTTATACATTTTCCATAAAATGAGGTGAGTATGCATGACAATATATAATATAAATTTTGGAATTGGTTGGGCAAGTAGTGGAGTAGAGTATGCTCAAGCCTACCGTGCAAAGTTGTTAAGACAGTCGAATCAAAACATAAAATTTGTCTATTTAGATTTTATACAAAATGAGAACATACAAACACTTACGAGTAATATGGGTTTTCATGATAATGAGATTATTTGGTTGTATCAATATTTTACAGACATTAAAATTGCACCTACAACTTTTACGATAGATGATTTGAAAAACACGCTAGGTGAAGCGGTTATACGCACTGAGCAAATTGATAAAAAAGTAAGATTATTTCTAAATAATAATCAAACCTTCGTGACGTGTTATTTGAAAAATCATGATGAACCGTATGTTGACCGTGCTGAATTTGTAATTAATGGTATTTTAGTAAGAAAAGATTTCTATAGCTATGTACGTGTATTTTCTGAGTATTATGCACCTTTTGAAAATCGTGCAAAAATTTATATGCGACAATTCTATAATGAGGATGGTTCTATTGCATATAATGAATATGTAGATGGGGACGAGAGTACATTTGCATTTGACGATGCCAAGCTATATAGTAAGGCAGAGTTTGTCGGCTATTTCATACGTCGATTGCAGTTAACATCGAAAGATATGATTATTTTAGACCGAGCGACAAAAATAGGACAAGCTGTGCTTCAACATAAAGGTCCAAGTAAAATAGGTGTTGTTGTACACGCGGAACATTTCAGTAACAACATTATGAATGACTCAC
Organism: Staphylococcus caeli; assembly: GCF_900097965.1. Taxonomy (GTDB): domain Bacteria; phylum Bacillota; class Bacilli; order Staphylococcales; family Staphylococcaceae; genus Staphylococcus; species Staphylococcus caeli. Next base: position 363,194 of record NZ_FMPG01000002.1, on the reverse strand, counting down.
ATATTTTATGGAATAATTATTATGAATATCAATTTTCAAATGCAAAAGATATTGATTTCTTTATCACTGCAACAGATTTACAAAATAAAATCCTGAGTACACAATTTCAAAAATATAAAGGATTTCAACCTAATATCTACACGATACCAGTTGGAAGCTTAGCGTCATTACAACAACCGCAAAACAGACGACAACCGTACGCTATCATTACGGCTTCAAGACTTGCGAGTGAAAAACATATTGATTGGCTTGTTCGTGCAGTCATTAAAGCGAAACAAAAAGTACCGGAACTTACATTTGATATTTACGGTGAAGGCGGAGAGAAAAAGAATATTTCAGATATAATCCTGCAACATGAAGCTGAATCATATATTCGACTTTTAGGGCATGTGAAATTAGATGATGTTTACAGTCAATATGAGTTGTTTGTATCAGCCTCAACAAGTGAAGGATTTGGGTTAACGCTTATGGAAGCAGTAGGATCAGGGTTAAGTATGATAGGCTTTGATGTTAATTACGGTAATCCAACATTTATTAAGCACAATGAAAACGGGTACCTAGTACCTATCTCGTTGAAAGAAGATAGCACTGATGACATTGTTGAACGCATAGCGCAGTATATCATTGCATATTTTGAAGGTAATATGGCAAATCCACATCGTACTTCTTATAACATTGCAAGGGACTTTTTAACCCCAAAAATTGAGCAGAAATGGCAAAATCTTATAGAAGAGGTGTTACATGATTAATTTATTTGAACATTATAATCAAATGACGGAACAGTTGCATCAAACTTTGAAACTTGCCGGCCATGATAATGAAACAATTGTCATTCATGAGGATGGTTTCTTGCCAGACGAGATTCATTCACCATATAAATTTTTTGCCAGTTATAACGTTGAAAATGATAATGCTAACGCTAAATTTTTTAATGATGTAGAAATTCCACAATATTGGGAAATTGAAGGCAATAATGATCAGGCTCTAATTCTAGATATGGGCAACATTCGCGGTAAAATTTTTTATAAAAAACACTATGAAAATCGAATAGTAAATCATGTAGAGTGGCTTGACCAACATGGCACAGTTCGTTTTATTGACTATTATACAAAGCACGGTGTCAAATTCGCACAAATGACTTTGGATGCCCAAGGCGAACCGATTCTAAAAAAATATATGAACCAACAAGGACAAGAAGTATTTTATGAAAATTATAAAACGCAAACCATTGTGTTGGATTGGAAGGGGAAAACATATCTATTTGAATCGCAAGTCGCATTTTTAATATTTTATTTGAAACAAATTGAAGCGGATTTAACAGAAATAGTTATTAATTCACTAGCAACGCCGTTCTCAGTCACTTACAATTTAGATTCGCCAGGGCGTGATTTATTATTCTGGCAAGAACATAGTAATGGTGAAATTCCAGGGAATATGCAACTTATTCTTAATGGACGAACAAAGCGTCAGACACGCGTGCTTATTCCAGATAAAGAAGAATTTTATTCGATATATGGTCAGCTTGAAGAAAATAGTCAGAGTTTAGTCGCTTCTGCTGGTTACATTTATCAGTACAAAAAAGAAAATAAACATCAAAAGCAGGCACTGATTATGACCAATTCTGATCAAATCATCAATCTTGAGTCCATTGTGAAAGCAAACGAAGATATTGATTTCTATATTGGTGCGATTACAGAGATGTCATCAAAACTGTTAGATCTAGGACAGTATCAAAATGTTAAATTGTTCCCAGCGATTGATAAGGAAACAATTGAAACGCTATATGCATTATGTGACATATATTTAGATATTAATGAAGGCAACGAAATAGAAAATGCAGTGAAAAAAGCCTTTGATTACGATTTATTGATTTTAAGTTATACAGATGTTACGCATAATCACACTGTGACTGCGCAACAACATCGATTTGATAAATTCAATGATTCTGAAAAACTGAAACTGTATATACAACAAATTTATCAACAAGCTTCAAATTTTGAAAAAGCATTAAACGTCCAGCATGCCCATGCTAACGAAATAACAGCTGAAGCGTTTAATCAAGCACTCCAATAATAGTTGATAAACGAGAAAAGCAGAATCCGGATATAGGATTCTGCTTTTTGTATTATAGAATATTAGGTACTAACATCACTGTTTGTTGTTGTTAAATGGTGTGCTATACGAATTTGCCATTTTCAAAGATGACGCGTTCTTTTTCTCCTTTAATAAATGCATTATAGTTATCGTTTTGGAAATCAGATAATAATAATTTAGAAGTGCCATATTTGAAATTATCTGCTACAAATTCAATGTACATTTTTCTATATAGCAATCCGTCTTTTAATGTAATGCGTTGCAAGGCGCCCTCTGTGATAGATTCTGCAAGGCGGTGTTCAAAAGTCTTAAAGCTAGTGAAGACACATGCTTTGAATGACTCACCTAAATAAAAAATATGTAACTCATTTTGTTTGTTTTGACCTACTAATAATCTCCCTTTTTCAAAATGTTCCTCAGGAAAATTCAATTCTAGAAAATCTATAATTTCCTCTTCTTTTAACTTAAATTGCATATAAAATCCCCCATTTGTTTGAAATTAGATTGTTTATACACGATTATATATTAAAAAATTAAAGTTGAGAACTTTTCTTTTTTAAATCTCATAAAAAAGTTATATTATCTCCAAATTTATGACTATTAAATACGTGTAAAACCTATTATAATTTTTGTGAATATTCCTGAAAAACAAGTTACTATTTCAAAAAGATAGTGATATACTATTTTAAGACATACATATTTATTTAATTATTATATAGGGGGATATTTAAATGAAAAAATTACTAGCTTTATTATTTGCGTCATTGCTTGTATTGACAGCGTGTGCTGCAAAAGATGATTCTTCTAAAAAGGATTCTGAAAATAAAAGCGAAGAATCATCAGATACTGCTTCAAAAGATGAAGGTGGAGAAACTGATTCAGTAGATGTTGACTCTGATTCATCAGATGAATCTAGTAAGTCAGATGCGACATTTAAAAATGACAAACTTGAAAGTAAAGACTTTGATATTGAATTGAAAGATACTAAAATTGTTAAAGCTTCAGAATATGATGAGGATGACAAACCAAGTATTGCATTAATATTTAAAGTTAAAAATAAGAGCGATAAAGAAGTTACCGCTAATTCTGCATTCTATGACGCATTTGAAGTTTATCAAAACTCTAAAGATACAAAGAGAGATTTGAGACCTGGTGGTGGCTACCAAAGTGATCTATATGAAAAATATGAAGATACTAGCACTGATAAAATAAATAAAGATGGAGAAGTTGAATCTGTCCAATTCTATAAATTGAAAGATACAAAAACACCTGTTACAGTCCAAGCCAAAGATCCATCAAATTATGAAAGAAAAGACATCGGTAAAAAAGAAATTAAATTGAACTAAAAGATACATGTGTAGAGCTAAAAGTCTATTTCCTTATTATTAGGAGATAGACTTTTTTTGAAGCGTTTCTATAAAGCATAAGATCTTAGTAAATGTCATCTAAAGTAGGTATAGCGGTGCGTTGTGAAGTGACATCTTCCGGTTGAATGTCTAATTCTAAAACCGTTTCCGATGCATCAGCTTCAATGAGAATTTGACCACTTGGATGAATGATCATTGAATGACCAGCGTAAGTATTACCTTTATGATTTGCGTGGTGAACTTGTCCAATGCTATTACAAGCAACAACAAAACAGTTGTTTTCAATTGCGCGCGCTTGCAACAATGTACGCCAATGGTGTAATTTTTTTGTCGTCCATTGCGCGACAACAAATAGAATTTCTGCACCTTCTCTGACAGATGCACGCGCAATTTCTGGATATCTTAGGTCATAACAAATAATTTGAGATGATTTAATATTATTTATATAAAAAGTATTCGGTACATTTTCACCAGATTCAAGATAATGGTGTTCATCAAGCATAGGTACTAAATGAATTTTATCGGTAACATTAATGAGTGACGTATCCTTAGATACAGCAAATGAAGTATTGTAAATAGCCTGTGCTTTCTTATTTGAAACAGAACCAGCAATAATATTCGTGTTATATTTTTGTGCCAATTTCTGGATAAAAGGTAGTGATTGTTGTAGGTTATTATCAGCTTTTTGAGATAATTGAGGTAAAGCATAACCATTATTCCACATTTCTGGAATGACAATTACATCTGCATCAGTATAATTTTTTTCTATTAAGGTACTTATTTTTACTTTATTTTTTTTAAAATTGGCTTCCGTAATTTCAAATTGAAACAGTTGTATTTTCATTGGGAGTGCTCCTTATATTTAAAGTTATAAATTGGATAGATGTCTTTTGAATAGTTTAAATCATGGCCATGTGAAGTGGTGATTAGGGCAGGACAAATGTCATCAATAATTTGACCACTGTCAATATTTTTTAGCATGTTATAGGTGAATTGATAAACTGGTGGGTGTAAATGTTCAGAATCTGAAATAAACAAATCACCACATATAAGTACTTCATCTTGCTTATGAAAAAAAACGACGTGTCCAGGTGCATGACCAGGCGTTAAAAAATATTTCAAAGGTACAGTATCAGCGCGTTCAAAAGGTAATACTCTTTGACTTACTTTTGTTTTTTCAACGCTATTTTTATTTGGATATGGCACTTCACCGTTTATAAAAGGTAGTTCATTTTCATGAGCAAATATGGGTATGTTTAATGTTTCTGAAATGATTTGTGCACCGTCTATATGATCTAAATGTCCATGCGTTAAAAAAATTGCTTTAGGTTCACCAAGAGATTGAGCTGCTTTAATCTGCAAATCAGCATAGGATGCCATACCAGTATCAATGATATAGACTTCTCTATTTTCAACGACATACCAAGTGTTGATTAATATTGGCACTCCTACTGTCATTTCGATACTTAATTTGTAAATATGTGATGAAATCTGAGTGAATTGCAATATAATCGCTTCCTTTCAATTTGTGTTATAAATAAAGGGTAGATGATTAAAAACACAGTCACAAGAAGGCACAAATAAGTAACTCGTTTCATAAGGAGGAAGTGATGACGATTAAAAGTAATATGAAATACGGAACATGTAACTATATCATTCAGAGAGGATGTCCTATAGAAGAAACGCTAAGGTTGTTAGGTGGCAAATGGAAAGGGATTATCATAAATACATTAAACGATGAATCGCATTTTTATAATTCCTTACACAGAGATATTTCAGGAATTAGTAGGAAAATACTGACAGAACAATTGACTGAACTCATCGATTTACAAATAGTTAAAAGAGAAGAAACGAATGATTATCCGAAAAAAGTTTGTTATTCATTAACTGAAAGAGGAAAATCTATTTATCCCTTAATTCAAGAAATGTCCCAGTTATTACAAAGAAATTAAACTGTATATAGATTTGAATAAGAAAGTCAGCGCATTAGATGATGCGTTGACTTTCTTTGTGTATTAATTGAAAAGCAATAAACTAAGTAATTAAATATATTGCTTGATTCAAATAAATATAAAAATATTGTTGGAAACCATAGAAATATGATGGGCAATATATTATTATGTTTATTATAAGTTTGATAAATAAAATAGTTCGAGTTTTATTTAATGATGCTTTTGGGAAGATTTTCAAATAACAGATAAGTAGGGGATTAAATGGGAAAAATGATTAAAGTGACATCACTAATTGGAATTATATTACAAAGCTTTTTAGCGTTGATTTTATTAATACTGTTGATTTTAACGATGACAGGGGTAATTAGCCCAGATTTAACTACAACAGTAAATGGTGAAGTGACTGTGCAAGATGAATCAACAGCGCAATTAACATTTGCGATTATGTTTGCTGCGTTTTTTATTGGAGCAATTATTGTAGACATATTAGGTATCGTGGGTTGGAAAAAAATGAAAACTTCGCCAAAAGCGAGTGGCATAATTTATATTATTGGAGCAGTATTAAGTTTTAACATGATTACCTTCATTGCTTGGTTAATTTGTGGCATTTTATTGATTCAACAAAATAAAAAACAAGTGGGTCAAGTAGCTCAGGATATGAGATATGAATCGTAGTTGGTGGATTGTCTTAACAATTGGTGGCATTTTATGCATGCTGAGTGTAAAAGGATTTATTTTAGGATTTGGTTGTTTTTCAATGATTGCATTGAATGCAATGTGGCTTGTCGTATACACACCGCAGCGTAATGCACGTATCTTTGAAATGGTGGCAAAACCTACAATATACCTATCGATTATAGGCACATTTTCAGTAATAACATTTATGGGAATCGTATTTTTGTTGACCATGAACCAAGGGTTTAACAGTATGGGTGAACAGATTTATGGAAATATATTCCACAGTTTTAATTTAATCGCTCTTGTATGCGGATTCATATTGTATATTGTTGGCACTGGCTTAGTATTTAAAATGCAACATATGCAGTTAAAGAAGTGAGATTTTTCAACAGTTAATCGTTAAGCATAGGGGATAATTATGGATAACAAAGAAATTCAAATAAATTGTATGGAAACAATTAGGAATTCGTATCTTATTGGATTCGCACTCGTTAATTTTATTATTTTTGGGTTTTATATGTTTATTTATTTTGTGGCAGGAGTGAAAGGTCAAATACCAATGTATATGTGGGTATATCTACTTGCTTCACTATTATTATGGTTGTTGCTTTATTTACAAGAAAAGGGAGTCATATTGAATGACTATAATAAAAATAATTATAAAAAGCGGCTAATAAGTTACTACTTAATAAATTTATTGGCAGGTTACAATATTCCATTTTTAGTAAGTTCTGCATACGTTTTTTATTTTTCTGGTTCTAGAGCTGACGCATTTACATATTGGTTAATTATTGCAGGTTTAATTGTTTTATCAGCAATTGGATTATTTATTTTTTGCGATGGTGAATTTGGTGTGATTAACGGTGAAGTAAGTACAATAAAGAAATGGATGGGTTTAGTAATGATTTTGATTCCGGCAATATCATTATTTTATCTATCAATGATAGTACCTGTAGATTCAGAAGAAAATAGAACTATATGGGTTGGAATCATATTCTTATTTTGTATTCATGTTTTAGTAGCAAGAAGTTACTTTTACCTTGGGTTACTACGTTCAGTGATCAAAGAAAGTGATATACAGCTATAATATTGGCCAATAAAGTTATTATTTTATATATCGTATTCTAATTAGAGGTGTGAGCTTTTGAAAGAGAATTTTGTGAAAAATATTAAAAAAGCATACATAAGTCCGTTTGCCATATTTATAAATGCGCTAACGTTGTTATTTAGCGCAATTATCATTTTGGATAATCATTTATTAAATAAGTTACCAATATATATATGTGTGTTTTATATTTTATGGATTATTATTAACATTATTTATCTTATACAAGAGAAAAATAAAAAGTATAAAATGAGTAAATTATCAGTAGTAAGATATCTAATCATCAACATTTTATGTGGATATAGTGTTTCAATGGCCTTTGCATCAGTATATGTATTTGGAGCTTTGAGTCAGGGGTACCTAGTTTTTGACTATTGGTTATTGGTAATAGGCGCGATTTTCTTATCGTGGTTAGGCTTACATATTTTTGCAATTAGTGAGTTCGATATAGCAAATCGTATGAGTGGTTCAATGTTTAACTTACTAGGAATAATACTTAAATTAATTTCGTTTGCGTTACTCATTTATTTAAGCGTAGTAGTTCCTGAAGTAGAAGATGTAGCCAATTTCATTTGGGGGAGCATCATCATAATCATATGTTCTGATTTACTCATTGGACGTTCTTATTTTAATTATGCATTTTATTTATCATCTATTGAAGATAAAAATTAGAAAGTATGATAAGAACTTCAATATATAGAAAATTTTTAAGGGATAATTATGGATAACAAAGAAATTCAAATAAAATGTATGGAAACAATTAGGAATTCGTATCTTATTGGATTCGCACTCGTTAATTTTATTATTTTCGGGTTTTATATGTTCATTTATTTTGTGGCAGGAGTGAAGGGACAAGTACCAATGTATATGTGGGTATATTTAGTTGTATCACTATTATTATGGCTGTTGCTTTATTTACAAGAAAAAGGAATCATATTGAAAAACTATAATAAAGACAACTATAAAAAGCGAATAGCAAGTTATTATTTCATCAATTTATTGGCAGGATATAATATTCCATTTTTAATAAGCTCTGGGTACGTTTTTTATTTTTCTGGTTCTAGAGCAGACGCATTTACATATTGGTTAATTATTGCAGGTTTAATTGTTTTATCAGCAATTGGATTATTTGTTTTTTGCGATGGTGAATTTGGCGTGATTAATGATTTAGGCAGAGGAATAAAAAAATTATTAGGATTTATATTAGTTTTAATATCATTCATATCCTTGTTTTACTTATCATTGATATTACCTGTAGATTCAGAGGAAAACAAAATGATTTGGATGGGGATGATCATGTTATTTTGTGCTCATTTACTTATCGCTAGAACTTATTTTTTCTTGGCGTTTCTCCGTGTAGAAATTAAAGAACATGGCAAACAATTATAATCTGTTATTAAGAATTTAAACTAGAGGTGTGCGCTTTTGAAAGAGAATTTTGTGAAAAATATTAAAAAGCATACATAAGTCCGTTTGCCGTGTATATAAATGCGCTAACATTATTCTTCTATTTGATCATGTTTTTTCACGATAACTTAATATCAAAATAACCATTGTACATATATGTATTCGTTTTATTTTGGATTTTGATAAACATTATTTATTTTATACAGGAAAGAAATGAAAAATTTAAAACTAATAGAAGTTCAGTAATAAGATATTTAATTATTAATATACTTTGTGGATATAGTATTCCAACAGCAATGGCTTCAATTTATGTATTTGGAGCAACTGTAAATGGATTTGAAGTTTTTAATTATTGGATTTTAATTGTTGTTGCAATGTTTTTATCGTGGTTAGGTTTACACTTAATATTATGCAATGAATTTGAAATTGTTCAAAACACAAATGGCAATCTATCAAAAATAATTGGAGTGGCATTAAAAATATTAGCAATAGGTATACTTATATATTTAAAAGTCGTAGTGCCATCAACACAAGATGAAAATAAATTTATCTGGCTAAGCATTATACCAATTATTGCAATAGATGTATTTCTAGGTAGATCATATTTTAATTATGCATTGTTTTGCAATGAAGAAAAGGAAGTTAATAGTTCTTCGTTAAAAGAATGATTATGAACTTTAAGGTGTAGTTGGAAATGGATATTCATTATAGATACAAAATTTAAAAATATAGGGGTGGGAAATAGTTGGTATATATCGTATTAATAGGTTTGTTTATTATCTTTTATGTTGTTATATTTGTAAGTTTATTAAAATCTGAAGGTTTTTCGATTCTATCATTAATTATTGATATGTTTATTTTAATAGGATTAATAGTATTTTATATTATTGGCGGTAAATTAAATGGCCATGATTTAAGTAATGTTTTAATGTTTACACATTATGGTTCATATATTTATATGTATTTTGCTATTAAATACTTTTGGATAAAACCGAAATTGCTAAAATATCTGATTCAAAAAGATCAAGAACCAGAAAGTGAAGAATTAGAAAATCAAGAATTAGATATACAAACATCAAGAATTAGAGCAGTATATTATTTCATCATTGCTATAATCCTTATGGTTATTACAAAACTCAAAATGATAGAGACCCTAAAAGAAGATGTATTATCTATGAACCCCGTTTTTATATTTGTTGGATGTCTCATTATATTAATTTGGTTAGCTATCGATATTTATCGTAAGAAAAAATATGATATTTTTCTATATAAAACGATTGTCCCATTGATTGTAACAATATGGATAATTATCGGAACGATTATCTTGCAATAGGTCTCATTGAGCTTATTATTTTAATTTTCAGCACACATCGTTGGAACTCCATTGTTTGTGCAGTATTTTCAATGGTGTCTGCCTTGAATTAAGTTAAGGGGGATTTATGGACTTTAATAAAGAAATTGATGAGTTAAGAAAGCCAGCTACACAAGTAATGAGTTGTATAGCAATTGTGATAATAACTTTTAGTGGACTCACGTTATTCTATGGACTTGAATATAAGAATATACCCTTATATCTAAAGATACCAACTTTGATTGAAATACTAATTATAATATTAAGTTTGCTTCAATTTATAAGATTTATTAATTTTAAAAATTCTGAGAATCCTAATAAAAGGTTATTGAAAAGATATGCACAATTTCTCACAATTATTAATATTTTAGGTTCTTATAACGTTGCATTTGCATTTAATAATGTGTTTTATTTTGTGGCATTACAAAATTTCATAGATTTATATCATTTTTGGCTAGTATCCACACTATCAATATTGGTTTCATTTATACTTTGGACAATTGGAGTTATTTTAATGTTTATAGAATTCCCTAAATGGGATAAATTTATGAATGGTAAAAAAAGAACTTTTATAGGGATTGCATTAACTTTCATTGCTCAATTTATACATATTGAGAGAATTATAGAGTACATTTTGGCTCCTAATATTGCAGATTCAAAATTTATAATTGCTGGAATGATTTTTATGCTGTTAGGTATTTATTTAGTAACTTTCGAGTGGATTAGAAAATATGCTGATTTTAAAATCTTAGTATTAAAAGAGTAAGCAAATGTATTAGAACTATAAGGAGTTATTATGGAATATTTACTATTATTCATAGTGTTTGGTTTATACTATGTTGTTTATATCACTTCTGTAATGTATGCAGGAGGGTTGAAATTATTACAATTATTCGTTTATTTAGCTGTGGCTATCTTATATTTAATACCATTCTTGTTTATTAGTAATGACTATAATAGTATGCAGAATTATCTATTGATATTAAATATGGGTGTTGTATTGTATGCGTGGATGGCTATCAAAGGTTTTTGGTCTAAGCCTTTAAAATTAAAAATAGAGCAATTGACAAAAAGTCCTACTAAAACAGTTTCAGAAAATAAATATGAAAAAATAGAAGCGCTAACAATCACGTTAGAAGCTTCCAAATACAAGGCAATGATTTCTTTAGTCATTTCATTAATATTCATGATAACAATGACCGTTAAAGCGCCGCCACAACTCAGATCAGAATTTATGGAAGGTAATCCAATGGTGTGGGTATTGTTCTTTTTGATATTAGTGATTTACATAGTAATAGATATTGTTTTGTGGATTAAACGAAAGAAGTTCGCATTTATAGCAATTAGACCATTGTTTGTTATATTTTGGCTCATTTTACTACAAATTTTATTAGGATTTAATCAGTAGTAAGTTAAATGATTATGAAGGTATTTTATATTTTCAATACGCAAAATATTAATTATACATTTTGGTTGGAAGTACAATATAGATTATCCTGCACAAAAAATAGGAAATAATTTAGATGGATCATTTAATGATAATAAATTAGTAAAAAATAGGATTTAAATTAGAAAGATAAAGGAGTAGTTATTATGGAAAACAAAGGAAAAGGTTTAAAAGTATGGGCATGGGTATTTATCGTATTAACTGTAATTATGCCATTATTTGCGATTGGAAGCATAATTTGTAGTGTTAAATATAAGAAATATGATGCTGATAAAGGATCAAAATTATTAAACATTGCTATTATGGTAGGAATTATTGCATTCTTCTTAAATTTACTTAACTATTTTGTTTAATATAAGTACAAATTAAGTGCTTTTGAATTGAAATAATTTGATTCAAAAGTGTTTTTAATAGGAGATGAATATAGTGAAAGAAATAAAAAGTATAAATAAAAAATTACTAGCTTTTGAAATATTGCCATTTATAGTTTTTATATTTGGTTTACCATTACCGTTTATAGTACCACTATTTTTTACATATAATGATAAGCTTGTTAATACCTTGGCTTTGACTGTATTATTTACATTTATTATTGTCTATATAATAACTATAATCATCGAAATCATTACATATTTTTTATATACTCGTAAAATAACTTGTGATTCTTCAAATATAGAAATGTGTAATCGAGTGAAAGCAACAAAAGTATTATCCATACTGTATATGATCCCAATACTATATTTTATAGTATTTTACTTTAGACTACTGCATGTAAGATCTTTTAGAGAAAATAAGGTTTCAGGACAGCCAGCATATCATTTCTGGGAGTTCTTTTTAAAAGCGGATAAAAAACCATTCGAACTACAAGATTTGTTTCAAAATATTAAGTGAATAGCTACATATTTTGTTAATTTAAGTTATTATTTCAAGTTCAAAATAATAGGAGAATATAATGTCCACAGAGATTTTAAAAAACATAAAACTAGCATATATCACACCATTTTCTATTGTTATTAACATCTTAATTTTAATTTTTTATATTGTACCGTTTTTTGTATCAGGTAATGGGGATGCATTGCCACTATATCTTATTGTATTTATAGTGTTTTGGTTAACATGTGTGGTAGTTTCATTGATTCAAGAAAAAAGATATAGAAAAGTTAAAGTTTCAAAAATATCTGCAATAAGGTATTTAATAACCAATATATTATGTGCATATGTAATACCCTTAGCAGTAAGTACAATTTATGTGTTTGCTTCTGAATTAATGAATATACATGCTTTTGATATATGGTTAAGTTTGGTAATGTCTACATTTTTATCATGGTTAGGTATGCATATGATTTTATTTAGCGAGTTTCAAATTGGTGTATTATTTAAAAACCGTATCTTTAAATTGTTAGGATTGTTACTTGTAATTGGAGGATTTATATATGTTGCTTATTTAGGGTTTTATGTTCCTATGTATGATGAAGAATCGAATAAATTCATATGGATAAGTTTGATAATATTGATTGCTTCTCACGCATATATGATTAGACCTTACTTTAATTTAGGGTTATTTCTGGAAGAGTCTGGGACATAGTTTGACGTTTCAGATTCGTAATCAATTAGAGGACAGAGATGACTGAATTGAAAATGTAGAGTCTCACTGCATAATTCATTAAGTTAGTGAGACTTATAAATGAGCTTCAGCTCAGGTAAACCTTTCAATCCTAGTAATTCTTATCGGAGGACTACAGAATCTTTGTTAGAAAATTATATTTCTGTCACATATCCCATTAAATATTCAAGAATTATATAAACAAACAATTAAGTATTAACGTGCATGCTTTAGTTTTAATTATAGGTTTTCACCTTCAATTTGGCTAAAAATGATGATTTATACAATGCCTTATTTTATTTATTTTGTTGAAAATGAAAGCGATAAGCTGAAGCGCTAATCTCAAAATGTTTAGTGAAATTTTTGGAAAATAGCAAGGGATCACTATAACCAACTCTTTGAGAGATTTCGCTAACTAACAAATTGCTGTTTATTAAAAGTTGAGAGGCATGATACATACGTATATAAGTTAAGTACGATTTAGGTGAACAATTTAAATGTTTTTTAAAAAGTTTATACAAATAGCTTCTAGACATATTTACTGAATTTGTAACATCAGTAATCGTAATACCGTTTTGATAATGTGTATTGATAAACTCTATAGCGTGTTGAATATCTTCATTTACAATGTCTAATGGAACAGTGAAAGTTTTGGGGAATTTGTCTTGAAATGTATAAACAAGTTTGTATAAATACTGCATAATAAGTATATCGTTAGAATTAGTCGACTGAATATCTTTCGCTAATTTACAGAGCTTTTGAATAATCACTTTAATGTCTTGTGTATCTTTTCCGATAATGACATGAGTGTCTACAATATAAGAACGCATTAAATAATTTAATAATTGCTTACCATTAATTCCCACCCAATAGTATGTCCATGGATTTGAAAATGAGGGCATATACTTCACTGACATACCACGCTCAAGTAAAAAAATATCTCCCTTTTTTAAGTGATATATTTCATTATTATATTTAAAGACACCCTCACCATCAGTCACTATATGTAGTACAGATTGTTGAAGCACCGTGTAATCATAGCCAACATTAGGGATACCAATTTCAATACCACATTCAGCTAAATTGGCATCTACTAATTTCTTTTGAAATTTCTTCCATAATATCTGCATAAAATCCCTCTTAATGAATATCATATTAATTTATTTATATCTTAATAGAAAAGGAAACATTTTGCCATATAAAGGCATCATTATGCTATTCATGACTATATTGGCTATTGATAAAATAAAATCGACCAAAATTGGAAGCGCTTTAATTAGATAAACGTAGAGGTGGATATTATGAATAGATATTTAACAACAAAGCAAAAATATGCCTTTGGATTTGGCGCAATAGGTAAAGATGCCATTTTTAATATTGTTGGTGTATTTTTAATGTTTTACATTACTGACATTGTCGGACTTTCTCCAGCTTTTGTAGGCGTTATGTTGTTCGTAGCACGTATTTGGGATGCAATCAATGATCCTATTATGGGAATGATTGTAGATAATACCAGAAATGAATTTGGTAAATTTAAAACATGGTTAGTGATAGGGACATTAGCAAATGCACTTGTAACTGTTTTACTTTTTACAAATTTTGATTTACCACAAACACTTATGTACATATATATTTCATTTATGTATATTTCCTGGGGAATGACATACACAATGATGGATATTCCGTATTGGTCTTGGTTGCCTAATTTAACGCATAATCCAAGGGAACGTGAAGAAATTTCTGTCATACCAAGATTTTTTGCTAGTCTTGCGGCTTTTACAGTTGGAACATTTGGCTTGTTTTTTATTCATCAATTAGGTGATGTGTTCGGTAATGGCAGTGATTCAATAGGTATTTTTATATTTGCTATCATTTGTAGTTTGGTTTTTATATTTACCATTGCAGTAACAGTTTTTAAAGTACCCGAAGACAAAGAGTTAGAGAAACAAATAGGAATTAAAGTTAATTTCAAAGATATTGGAAGAATTTTATTTAAAAATAAAGAACTACTAGCCATCATGGGCGTACTATTAACATTCAATTTATGTTTACAAACTTTGAATGGTTCCATTATTTATTACTTTAAATATGTTGTAAATGCAGAGCATTTATTTTCAATTTTTAACGCTATGATTTTATGCGAAATGGCGGGACTTTTATTGTTACCTAAATTCATAAAATGGATAGGTAGAACTCGCGCATTTAATACAGCGATTGTATGTATTGTTTTAGGACTGATTATAATATTAATAGCCGGATATATTGCACCAAAGAGTACATTATTTATTATCATAGGTGCTGGTATATTAAGGATTGGGTCAGGGTTTATGATTGGTATTACTACAGTTTCATTAGCAGATGTTATTGACTATGGGGAGGTAAAATTTGGTCAGCGTAATGAAAGTATAATTACGTCTACCAATACATTTTTGACTAAAGCATCACAAGCAGTAGCAGCTTTGATTGTTGGTATTGGTTTATCAATATTAGGTTATACGCCTAATGCAACTCAGTCAGTTGTAACGATTAATGGACTACGTATCATGATTATTGTAGCGCCATTAGTATTTGTGGGATTATCTGCTTTTCTATATCATAAAGCTTTTAATTTAAAAGGAAATTTTCTAATAGATATAGAGAGAACCTTGCAATATAAACGCCAGAGGGAACATAGAGAACGTATTAAATAAGGAGAGATGTCATATGTTCAAAGAAAGTTACCATGAAAATTTAGAAACGCAACATATTAATTTGCTACCAAGAAGAGCTTTTTATATACCATATAAACATGGAGAACAAAATTATAAATTAGAAACAAGATATGCGACACAGAATGTAACATTATTAAATGGAACTTGGCAGTTTAAATTATATCAATCTTTTGAATCATGTATGGAAAGACGAAAACATAAGAAGAATAATACTATAGAAGTTCCTTCTGTTTGGAATTTGTATGGTTATGATCAAATACAATATTTAAATACACAGTATCCAATACCATTCACCCCGCCATATATACCTGAAGATAATCCATGTGGTCTTTATTCACGCTCCTTTGAAATTCTGGATTATGATGAAGAAAATGAGTTTCATTTGAACTTTGAAGGAGTAGATAGTGCGTTTTATGTATGGATAAATAACAATTTTGTTGGATATAGCCAAATTGCACATGCTATTTCAGAATTTGATATTACTGATTATGTTCATAATGGGAAAAATTTTATTGAAGTCGTTGTACTTAAATATTCAGATGGTACTTACTTTGAAAATCAAGACATGTTTCGTCATTCAGGTATTTTTAGAGATGTATATATATTAAAACGTGCTAAATCACGCATAGATGATTTTCAAATTGAAACAACTGTAGATTATGACAAGTGTGAAGGAAATATCAAATTTAAAATGAAAAGAAAATGTGATTTAGATATTTTTGATTTGTATTTATATGATTTTGAAGGAACTGAAATAGAACACGTTACAATTACAAACCAGCATCAGTTTATACTTAAACAACCAGAACTGTGGTCGGCGGAACACCCGGTATTATATACTTTATTGATTGTTACTAAAAATGAAGTAATAACTCAAAAAATAGGAATTAGAGAAGTTAAAATACAAGATAATCAACTGTATATAAATGGACAATCAATTAAATTGAGAGGGACAAATTATCACGATAGCCATCCACAGTCAGGATATGTAATGAGTGAAGCAGATTTTAAAAAAGATTTAGCATTAATGAAACAAGGAAATTTTAATGCAATAAGAACTGCACATTATCCGAAAGCACCTTTATTTTATGAAATGACAGATCAGTATGGATTTTATGTAATGAGTGAAGCGGATATAGAAACACATGGCGTTGTTAGGTTATATGGAGAAGAAAACACTGAACACTTTAATATTATTACAGATGACAAGAAGTATGAAACACCAATTATTGAGCGTATTGAGTCTTCTATTATCCCATTAAAAAATTATAGTTCAATTATTTCTTGGTCACTAGGTAATGAATCAGGTTTTGGAATTAATATGGTTAAGGGACTAATGCGTGCTAAATCATTAGATTCAACACGCCCAATTCATTATGAAGGTGCGTTGTATAGAGATAAAGAAAAAAAGTATGATTTATCCAATATAGATATGATTAGTAGAATGTATGCATCCCCGGAAGAGATAGAAGAAACTTATTTGAAAAATTCTAGTTTAGACAAGCCATTTGTATTATGTGAATATGCGCATGCTATGGGTAATTCACCGGGCGACCTTCATGCATATCAAAATTTAATGGAAAAGTATGAATGTTTTATTGGAGGTTTTGTTTGGGAATGGTGTGATCATGCTATTCAAACTGGTTTGAAAGACGGAGAACCTATATTTAGATATGGAGGAGATTTTGGTGAATCAATACATGATGGCAATTTTTGTGTGGATGGTATTGTATCACCAGATCGAATCCCTCATGAGGGGTATTATGAATTCAAACAGGAACATAGTCCTTTAAAAATCGTGCATCAAGATGATTATCAAGTGACTTTAAAGAATAAACTTGATTTTACAAATGCACAAGATTTTTTAACGGTAGATGGTGTAGCTACTTATAGAAATGGAATAAAGAAAAAGTTTACTCTCCCATTAAATTCATTTCTACCACATACAGAAAAAACGTTTGATCTAAGAGATTATATAGATATAAACGATATTAGCGATGTAGTACTGCATTACAAATTAACTAGTGAAGATGCATGGCGTCCAAGATATTTTGAAGTTGGGCATGATCAAATCACTTATCACAGACGAACATTCATTTCTAAAAAAGTAGAGAAAATGGACATTAAATGTGAAGAGTTCTCAGATAAAATAAGTGTTTCTGTTGGTGATATAAATCAATATTGTTTTGATAAACGATGCGGATCACTTGAA
This sequence comes from Staphylococcus caeli, assembly GCF_900097965.1. Taxonomy (GTDB): domain Bacteria; phylum Bacillota; class Bacilli; order Staphylococcales; family Staphylococcaceae; genus Staphylococcus; species Staphylococcus caeli. The sequence goes on along the minus strand of NZ_FMPG01000002.1, from coordinate 345,267 downwards.
TCATTAGTGCATAAAGGTGAAGTAGTTTTAGATAAGCAAACTGAAAATAATATTTGGCGTGCACCTATAGACAATGATGCGTATATTAAAGAAAAATGGTTATATGCTGGTTATGATGTCGCTCAAACGCGTGTGAAAAGCTATAAAATATTGAAAAGTAAGACTGAGGTACGTCTTATTTTTGACATTGAGATAGTATCTGTAGCAGTTCCCCCGATACTATATGGAAACATGATATGGACAATAAAGCAAAATGGAACGATTAATATTAAGTACGATTTAGAAAAAAATACGATTGCACCATACTTACCTAGGTTCGGGATACTATTCAAGCTACCTTCAACCTTTGAAACAATTAATTATTATGGTAATGGACCGATGAGCAGCTATCAAGATAAAGGTATTGCACCATATTTAGATATGTTTGAAACAACAGTGACATGTAATGGAGATGTGTATATAAGACCTCAAGAGACAGGTAGTCACAATCAAACAACGTTCGTAAATATAATGAATGATAAACATTGCGTTATTATCAATAGTGAAGAAACCTTTAGCTTTAATGTTTCTCATTATTCGTTGGAACAATTAACTAAAGTAAAACATAATGATCAATTAGTAAAAGAAGATCAAACTTACTTATTTATTGACTATAAACAAAGTGGAATAGGATCCAATAGTTGTGGTCCAGAATTAAATAAAGCATACCAGTTTAATGATCAAAACATAACATTTAGTTTTAATTTAGAAATCGATAATTTTAAAAAATGAATATGTTTTGGCAGTTTATTAACGACGTTTTGTCTATAAAAATACATCAAGCAACTTTTCAATGTTGCTTGATGTATTTTTGTATTCAGAGACAAATGATATAGAAATTTTAAGTAATTTAGCACCTAATATTTTGAAATGACTGTCCTCACATTATTAATATGTATTAGTTGTATACCTTTGCTTTTAATTTCCCGACACTTATAGATAGAATGTTGGAAAATGTTAAAGCTAATATCATAATTATCCATGCAAAATAAAAAACTAAATTCACTTCTAATTCTATTAAAAACATGTAAACACCTAAACTAGAAAAGAATAGTGTCATAAAATAAAATAAGATTAAAGCTATAAAATTTTTAGAATTAGGTATTAATTTAATCTTTGTTCTAGTATTATTTTTTAATTGTTTTGACAATGAATATTTTCTTCTCATTATAATGTGTAAAGAGATTACAGCAATAAGTGTTAAAAGAACAAGAATGATTGCAATTGATGGATTAACTGGAAAATCTACTGTTTTCATAATTGGTCTTAAAATAGCAGCTAATAATATTGATGATCCACATACAAATAAAAAGTAATTTGTCTTTGAATTTGATTGTTGATTAGTACTTTGCAAATCAATATATGTAGTTTTATCAACTTTATAGCAAGTTTTAGGGAACCAATTAATCATTGGGAAGATATAAGAAATAATATTGCACTGCAAATCTATTAAATAGTATTGATTTTCTATATACAAAAATTTATATCTAGGATTCTTTAGCAAAGAAATAACGTAACCTATCAATATTATCGACTCCTTTTCATATTCATGTATAAATAATTTTCAAATTCATTTATATTAATTTGGCATATACTTTTGTATCTATTATTGAAAACATATTTAAGAATGAAAATATAGTGAAAATCATTCCCCAACAAATAAAAACTAGTATATTTGACTTGTTTGCTATTATTAAAACCTCTATTAGACCGAATGAAAGAAAGCCAAATAAAATATAGGTAAAAAGTAATAATACTGTGTTTTTAAAAGTAGGGATAAGTATTATTTTTTGATTGCTTTGAGTGAAATTGTATTTTTTAATAGTTAATTTTTTATATAAGTGCACATGCAAAAAAATGATTGAAAGGAAAATTAATACACAAATAATAATAGAAGTCATTCTTCCTAAGTGAATATCAAATGTTGCTGATATTGGTCGGAGAAGTGCGCTTATGAGCACACCTATGCCACTTGCAAATAATGCTTTAGAATTATCTTTATTTGGAATAACCAAATCTAAATTATCAACTTCATCCTTAGTTAATTTTTCATAAGTTTTTGGTATAAACCAATTAATCATTGGAAACATAAACGATAACCAGTTACTAGTTAAATTGACTAGATAATATTCATTTTTATATTATATAATTCTGTACTTTGTATTTTTAGTTATATTTATAGAATTACAAAGCAAATTTCACCACTCCATCTCATAGGTTATTAGACATTTTGGAAAGTTCATTATATTTTTACGTTTATATTTAATGTTTTATCTAATAATCATTAACGGTAAAACCTATTTCAAATATATTTTCGCGTGTTGATGAGAATATAAAACTCTATTGCTTTGAAGAAATAAATATAACATCAACATACTTATGATAGATATTAGTATATTTGGTTTTTCTTTTAATAAGAAGCCATATAAAATTAAAAAGTAACAGAAACCAAAAAATAAGTAACAACTTAGACTTAGAAAAATGATCCTTAATTTAGGTATAATGAAAACTCTTTTTACTGATATGTATTTAGTTTTCATGAAAACTTTCTTCTCTTTGTGACTGTTAAAAAATCTAAGTAAAACAATAGGTAAGTTTGTTAATATTAGCAATAATATTATCATATAAATATTTATATTTAGGTCTGTATTATTGACAAGTGGTCTTAATAAAACACTAAAAAAAATAGAAGTACCTGAAATTAACCAAAAATACTTTCCAAACGTTTCTCTATTTGTATCTTGACTTTCCATTAAATTTTTTGCAGTTTGATATTCAATTTCCATTACTTTACGTGGAGTAATATAGTTGATAAATGGTAAAATTAAAGAAAATTTATTTGAATCTAAGTCTAGAATATAATATTTATTTTCACTTGTTATTAATTTATATCGCTTATTGTTATCTACAGGTTGAATATATCCTTTTTTAATATGTAGCACTCCCAATTCATCGGATAGATTTGATTTTATTAAATCATTTGTATATTTAAACTATGTAATCTTTCAAATCATACATAGATTTATAAATTTAGGGTTTAACATTGATTATAACAAAAACTGATTAAGGCAATATAATCAAAATAAAAATATAACAGAGATTTGCATATTTATCATACTATCTAAATAACTTGTAAAAGTATATATATTTTAATAGATTGATTATTATTTTATGTAAAATTAACTTTCCAAACATTAAATTTAACTATGATATATGTGTAAGAAATAAACGGATTTGTATATAATTAAAGAGATTAGAAAACTTTAGAATTTAGTTTTGATTTTTTATATAGTGAGGAGTATATATGGATATTAATAAAAGTATTGATGAGTTAAGAAAACCAGCTACACAAGTGGTAAGTTTATTTGCTTTACTTATGATTCTGCTTTCAAGTGTTACACTTTTTAATGGTTTAGATTATGACAGATTACCAAACTATTTGAAGTTAATAACTATAATAGAGTTAGTTTTGATTTTTATGAGTTTATTACAATTTTTTAGATTTATAAATTTCGAAAAAGACAGTTATAAAAATAAGAAAACATTAAAAAGGTATGCTAAGTTTTTAACTGCTATTAATGTTATAGGTACTTTCAATGCTGCATTTGCATTTTCAAACGTATTTTATTATATAGCAGTTCAAAATTATGTGGATTTATATCACTATTGGTTGCTTTCTACGATATCTATGATTGTATGTTTGGTATTATTGTCAATTGGGGCAATATTAATGTATATAGAAATGCCTAAAGTAGAGAGATATGTTTCTGGGAAAACAAAGACTTTAATAGGTATTGGATTAGTATTCTTATCATTCTTACTATATTTAGAAAGGGTAGTAGAGTATTTTTTAGTACCTAACATTGCAGAATCTAAATTTATGGTATTAGGGTCGATTTTAATACTACTAGGTGTTTATTTAGTGTCTTTTACATGGATTACTAAGTACGCAGATTTCAAAATTTTAGTACTAAAAGAATGAGTATAAAAACGGTGTAGTAATATACATAAAAAAATGATGGTATAGGTAATGGCACAATTAAATGACATAGTAATGTACAGCACACACCTCAGGTTAAGATTCATACTTTGGGTGTGTATTTATTTATAATCAAAAAATACAAAAGGGAAGTACGCTTATAAATTGTTCGAGTCAAATAATTAAAATTTTATTGTTAAAATATGTAGATATATAACACACTATATATTATTATGGTTATAATAAGTTTGACTAATAAAGTAGTATGATTAAAATAGTGGCACTTTTATTTATGTGATTCAAAATACTTTATATGTTTAAAAAATAATTATTAAAAACTAAATAAGGGGATAACGAGATGAGGATTTTATTGGGGTATATGATTGTATCAATGGTGTTAGGTTTAGCGGGTTATTCTTCTATGAAGGATTTTTATGATGAGTTGGCGGATAAACCTGAGAAAAAACAACATACAACGGCTAAAAAAGATAGTGATAGTGCAAAAGTAGAAGATGGTGCTACTAGTAAAGAGGAACAATATAAGAAAGTTCAAGAAGATGTTGGTACTGCTGATCGATTACCTATTTTAGAAAAATTAGATCCTTTAATGACTAAAAAAGCATTCACTAATGAAATTGGTATGAGAGGTTGGGAAGATTATAAAAAATTAATGGATGAGGTCAAATTGGCAGATAGTAAATTTGTCGAAGAATCAGAAGGATCTTCCGTAAAAGAAGTAGACGCGTTTTTCAAAGATAAAAAAGGTGTTCAACGTAAAGAAATGAATTCCGGAGAGAAAGGTGTCAAACAGATAGATTATTGGTATGTCGACAAGAGTGGGAAGAAACAAGGGAAATCTGATATACCAGTATTCTATGCTGAGATTTTAACAAAATTTAAAGACGACAAATTAATTTCAGTATCAGTAGAACCAGGTGCTTATACAGTGAAACCTGAAAATATAATTAAACAAAGTGAATTTGAGGATGCAAAAACGATAGATGATTTACTGAATATTAAAAATCCTAAACCGATGTCATATGGTGTAGTTCAAATGGAGTACGAAGGGTTCCCATTAACCAATGTATCTGTTTTAACAAATGATGGAAGTAAAGAAAGTGCGCTAGATTCAGCGGTTATGGCTTATTTTACTATGTCGCCTATTGTATATAATGATGACGATAAACACTTACTTATGAATGTGGGTGCCATACCATTTACAGAAGCAGCTAAAGACTTTGGGAATACTTCATATGTTGCTTTGTATCACTATATTAGACAGATGGAGAAAGATGGCTCAGATGATATCGGTGATCAAGCCGATCAAGCCGAAAATCTTTCCTACGAATAAATGACCAATAATTGAGTTAAATTGAAGCAAAGGTTAGTATGTTTCATTTTTAAATTTTAACCATAATAGAAGCGGAGACATTTCATTTAGAAGTGTCCCCGCTTTATTTGATGTCATCATTAACTCTTGTGTTAGAAAATTGAAATGACTGTGCTATTTTGTTTTTGTTTTTTGTTTTCTACCTATTAATAACAAGCAAGCACCTAAAATCAATGTGCTCCATATTGGTGCTTGATTTGGTGTTTTACCCGTATCCGGTAATTGATTTGCATTATTTAATTGTTGACCAGACTTCGAACTGCTAGCGTTATCTGAAGCTGCATTTGAAGACATAGCTGCTTGGTGTTGAATAGCATTTTGATGTGTCATATTTGTTGATGCTGTTGTACTAGATTGCGCGATATTTGAATCTGTGTGTGCTTGATTCACCCAATTATTAAATTCTGCATCAATGGGTTGTTCACTTTGCCCATGCACATCGTCTGTTTGGTTCACCCAATTGTTGAATTCAGTATCAGTCATTTGACCATGGTTGTTATTAGCATTGTGAGGCGTCTCTGAATCTGTATCTTGTCCAGAATTTGGCATATCAGGATTGTTTTCGTGATGCCCATTATTTGAATTATTCGAACCATTTTCATTATGATTGCCGTTATCGTGATGCCCTTCATTTTCGCCATTATCACCATTCGGATTATTAGAGTCTGGTTGGTCTGTTTCAGAAAGGTCATCTAATGTGTAAGTCGACGTTGTACCAGATAATTCGTAAGAGACTATTAGCATTGCTTTTCCATTTGGACTATCTTCTGCAGGGATAAATGTAACGCCTTCAGGTGAAATGTCTTTATTTTCTGGGTCATAAACATATTTTACAAATTCAGGGTAGGTAGGGTCTGTAATGTCATAAATCATAATACCACCTGTTCGTTCTAATCCAACGAAGGCATAAGTTTTGTCACCGACTGCACCCACTTCAATAGACTCTACTTCAGGTCCCTTATCATCGCTTCGACCATCGACTTCAATGTAATTGTAATCTTCATAATTGGCATTAAATCTCTCAGGTAGGATATCTTTGATGCGTTCCTCAATGTCTTTTCCACTATCATACACTAGGGATAAATCAGAGCCTTTTACTATTGAAAATGATCTTCCACCGAATGAGACAAGCGCTTTATATTTTCCATTTTCATCTCTAAATTTATGAGAAGTTGTGACTTTAAGTCGACCTAACTGGTCATCGTCAAATAGTCCATTTGCTACAAGTTCATCTAATTCAGCTTGTGTATAGCCTTTATAATATTTAGCGTCTAGTTCAATATCCTCTTTGATATCTTTGACACGAACTTCTTCTGAATAGCCGTCATAATCTTGAGAGTCACCTTCGTTAGCAATCAATAGATAAGTCTCACCATTATGTTCATAAGACGTAATTGTATCTGGTTGTAACATACCTAATACTGGTACAGTGCGTAATTCTTTTTTTCCATCTTTGTCTGAAGGGTCCATTGCATTTTCAGGTAAAGAATGATCCTTATATGGTAATCCTTGAACTTTTGTAAATTCACCTTCTTTAATATCTAATTTCGCAATCGCACTTGATTCTTGGATTGTGATATAAGCATACTTACCACTTTTATCAACGGCGATGAATTCTGGTTCTAAATTTAAGTAAGCATCATCTTTGTTTGGACCTAATTTGCGGATTGAATCATTAATATGTGCTTTCGTCAGGGAAGCGGTACGCACATTTTTAGATTTTAAGTGTGCCGGGTCACCAGATGTATCAATTATTGAGACAGAACCTTCGGGGTTAGTCTTATAATCATCTGAAGGCTCGCCTTCGTTGGCAACAAGTAAATGTTTACCATCTTTTGTGAATGTAAGCATGTCAGGTAGACTGCCTATCGTCAAATTACTTAGATATTTTCCATCTTCAGTATAAAACACAACGTGTCCGGGTTGCGTTTTGTCTTTCGCAGGTGCGGAAAGTGCAATGTACTTGCCACTTGGATGAACTGCCACACTTGTTAAGTCACCTGATGCAATACCAGCATCCTGTAAGTAAATGCGTTTGACAAGATTGATCTTTTTATTTTTCGTATTTTTGATATCTAAAATATCTAATGCTTCTTTGTCTCCGTTTATCGAATAAGCATAACCATTTTTCGTATTATATTTTACAATTTCAGTGCCGCCTTTTCCAAAATTCGAACCACTTTCGTAACGACCTGAGTGATTAATACTTAAAGAAGACTTGTCTGATGTCTTACGCGTTTTGTTACTCGTAGTTGAGTTTGATGAAACATTACTTAATGTAGCTTTAGGTGCCTTATCTTGCTTCGCTGCATCTTTCTGAATTTTGTTATAAAGCTGTTTGCGTTCTTTCGTAGATAGTGTTTCGATCTTTTTTGTATTTAGGTTTTTGTTGAAAGATGTCTTATTTGTATGGATTTCTTCATTTTTATTATTTTGACTTTCATTAGGTGTGCTTGCAACAGCTTGTTCTGAAGTAGGTGCTTCTGCTTGGATAGCTTCATTATTAGTACGTTTTTTTACTGAGTTAGATGGTTGGTTAGTATCATTAGTTGTTTTAGTTGTTTGTTTCTGTTGGTTAGAAGTAACATTATCATCTGTTTGAGTTGTTTCACTTTCATTTGAGTTAGCCTGTTTATGTAATCGTGACTTTTCATTATTAGATTGTTCAGGTGTAGTTGGTTTTTCTGGCGTACTTTTAACAGGCTGTTCCTCTTTTTGTTTATCTACCGAAAATTCTGGATCAATACTAGGTTCATTAGTTAAATTTGCATCATTATTTTTTGGTTTATTTGTTTCGTTATTTTTATCAGAAATGTTTTTAGTGTTGTTTTTGTTGGCAGTAGCTTGCGTATCAGTTTCTTGCTGTACATTTTTACTGTCGCTAACAATTTCTTCTTTTGGTGTATTAGCTACTTTAGTCTCTTGTTGTTCAAGTTGGTTATCACTAGTATTTTGATTTTGACTTTGAGTAACGTGTTGTCGTTCTATATTAGATGATTCAGCGGTTTGGTCGACCGCATTTTCATTATTTGATGTTTCAATTGTATTTGTTGATTGCTGCTTTTGAGTTGAACTAATTTCATCAGCAGATGCGTCGTTGTGTGCACTTACGAATAGACAAGTACCAATAACGATTGAAGCGGCTCCCATTGCGCTTGTACGTATAGAATATCTTGTGTTTTTTTTAATATGTTTAAACATAAAATCCCCCTAAATAGTTAAAATCCCTTACTTTTTAATTATCTCATTGTTATGTTTGGTGATTATTACTAAAAAATAAAGAATTCGTAAATGATTAGAGGGAAAGAGTGCAATAGTATCATCAGTATTAAGTGTTTTGTTTTAACCAAATAGTAAATGAAGCACCTTTGACTGAGTTATTAATTTTTATTATTCCGTCATGAAATTTTACTGAGTCATATATAATAGAAAAACCTAATCCACTATTTTGTATATTCATTTTAGTTGTGTAATTAGTATTAATTAAATCTGGCAGTTTTTTATTTCCTAAGCCATTTCCATCATCAAAATAATTTATTTTTAAATATTTATTGTCTTCGGAGAAAATGATATTGATATTAGGATTTTGTTTATTATGTTCGATACTGTTACTAATTAAATTGATTAATAATCGTTCAAAATAAAGCTTATTACCGTAAAAGGATATATCTTTTGGCATTTCAAAAGATATATTTATTTTGTTGTATCCTAAGGTTTTATTTATTTTCATTATTGTTTGATATAAATTGAATCGTTCTTTTTGTATTTCCATTTGTTGAGTTTCCATATTAAAATCTGAATTTAATTTGTCTATTAAAGTATTCATATATTCAGCTTTATTGGAAATTAACTTTAAATATTTATTTTCTTCAAAGTTATTAGAAGAAAGTAATTTAGAATAGCCATAAATTGAAGTTAATGGAGATTTTAAATCATGAGATATTTGAGAAATCCATTTACGTTTATAATATTGAATACGTTCTTGATAAAATTTATCTTCCAGGAGTTGGTTATTTAATGCAGTAATTGAAGTGTTTAGCTCTTTATAAGTTTTTTGTATTTTCTTATGATTATATTTAGATTCAGGTTTATAAAGCTTTCCTTTTGCTAAATTTTCTACCCAGTTAATATGGAAAATAAGTGGGTTGGATAAACGTTTAGATAAGATTATTGAAATAATGATTGAGATTAATAAGTTGCTAATTATTATTACTAAGATCCATAACCATAGATTTATATTTGTAGCATTACCAATAGTATCATCAACATATTTCCGTTGTGTTGTATTTTTAATAAAATTTAAGTGATTATTTTCGATATTAAAGTGATATTTATTTAATCCTTCATTTTCAGTACTTTGAATCAATTGTTGTGTGTTGATGCTATTTTTATTTTTAATATGTACCTTTTCTTCATTTTCGAAAATATATATTAAATAAACATATTTGTTTTCAGGAGAACTAAGATAACGTATAGAATTTGTGTGGTATATATTGTTCAATATTTTGCTTTTAATATTTCCAGTTTCATTAGGATAAATATAATTTCCTTGTTTGTCGACAATGTAAATTTCAGCGTTTTCCTTTTTTGCCATTCGCTTTACATTAGGTGAAGGGGCTGGTTTATCATCTTGCGTATCTTTTAATTGCAATTCTAAAAAAGCACTATCTAAATCATTTAACTCCGTTTGTGTACCTAAGGAAAGAATATATATAAAACCTATAAATCCGGTAATAAAGAGTATCGTTGAAATTATAAAATAGAGTAAGATGTATTTTATGAACTTAAAAGTAAAGCGCTTATTCATTATAATCCCCTTTGAAAATATAGCCTTTTGAGCGAACTGTCTTAATTACTTTAGGATTTTGTGGGTCTCTTTCAATTTTTTTGCGCAATGTTCTAATGTGAACCATTAATGTATTATCATCAACGCTTGTTTCAAATCCCCATACATTTTCGTACAATTGATCTTTAGATAATATTTGGTTTTTATTATGGATGAAAAATGAAAGTAAATCATATTCTCTAGCTGTTAAGTTAATTAAATGATCGTTTATCCAAATTTCTGCAGTATCGAAGTTAATTAAAATACGACCATCACTATAGTAGTTTGAGCGATTATCTTGAATGTGTGCAGACACCCTATAAGTGAGTTCCATTGGATCAAAAGGTTTCTTTATATAATCCACTGCACCTTCTTCAAATCCTTTGTAAACATCCAAGTTAGAATCTTTTGCGGAGACAATGAAGATCTTAGTCTTAAAAGTATTGATATATTTAAGCAACTCATATCCATCTTCCGAATTTAAATTTAAATCTAACAAAATAATATCAAAATCATTGTCTGATATTTGTAGTTTGGCATCTTTTAAACTATTTGCAGTCATTAGACTACCCAGATTTTTGTTTTTTAATGAAAGGACAATTAATTCTTGAATATCTAAATCATCTTCTACTATTAATATTTTAGGTAACATTTTAAACACCTCATATATTATTGTATAAATAAAATTTATACATTTCTATATATTGCTAATAATTTAAGGTAGATTTAAGGTGAACATAATTATGATTTAAGCATCGAACGATATAATATTTTTTGAGGTGATAACCATGAAAAGGGTACATGTAGTTGATGCACTTAGAGGGTTCAGTCTTTTAGGAATCTTTTTAGCTAATTTATTGATATTTCATTTTAGTTTATCTGGAAAAGAATACCTAGATATTTTTCATATTAGCAGTTGGAATTACTTATTTATAAATATTGTGAAAGTTGGAATAGAGAACAGTTTTTTACCTATTTTTGCTATATTATTTGGGTTCTCAATGGATAAACTGTATCAATCAATGAAAGTGAAAAAATATAAAATGAAACGACTCAAATTATTGTTTCGTGCATTCTTTCTTATTTTAATTGGAATAGTGCATGGAATGTTCATATGGGAAGGTGATATTTTATTCACATATGGTTTGGCTATGATTCCATTAATTTTATTCATATCATTTGGTGAAAAATTTTATAAAATAGTTGTTTTCATTATACTTTCATTGGCTATTGTTTTTAGCGTTAGCGGTATTTTTGATAATAGTAATATGAGTGTTAATACTAGCACATTTAAAGAAGAAGTTAAGCAAAATGTACAACTAATGCAGACTGGTAATTATGAGGAAATTCATTTTAATTTAGACGATTCATTAGATCCTAAATTTAAGAGCTTAAAAGAAAAATTTGGTGCAAGTGCACCCCCATTTATTTTTATGTTAGCATTGTTATTTCCTCTATCTCTTTTTGCGATAGGTGTTTATTTTTCAAAATCAGGTTGGTTCACTAAAAGTGAATTAACTTTTTGGGGGAATAAAATATTTATATATCTTATACCAGTGAGTTTATTAGTTAAATCATTAGTCTTAATTTATCCACAAAGTAATACATATACATCACTAAGTTTAATTTTTGATATTACATTATCAATGGGCTACATAGTTTTGTTTAAAGTGTTATATAAAAGATATGAAAACAGAATTATCTTTAAAGGTTTTGAAAGTATAGGAAAAGTGTCTTTATCAATGTATATCATGCAAAGTGTCATAGGAACATTAATATATTATGGATATGGTTTAGGTTTAATAGGCAAAGATTTATTTTCTCTAGGCTTCATAAGCTTTATAATAATTTATTTTATACAATGTTATATCGCTAGTATATATTTGAAACATTTTAGATATGGCCCATTAGAATATCTGTTGCGAGTAGTCACTTATACGAAAATCAATAGTAAAAAATAAGGAGGCAATAACATGGAAATTTTAAAGATATTTTTACCTACGCTTGTTTATGTAGTGCTTTTAGCAATTCAATATTTTTTATCAAGAACTGGTAATAAAATATTAGGCTTAATTATTCCTATAGGTTTAGTCATAGGAGTAGGTTATTTATATGTTACAGATAAAATCGGTTTGGGGTTAGTTCCGACAATAATATTAACTTGTATTGGACTAATATTCTTATATGGACAATGGGACAGTGCACAGAAAGATAAAGCTGCTAAATAACAATAAAAGTGATGTAAACTGCAATTATGCTTTGCACAATTAAAGTAAAATTACAAAAGATGTATGTTAAACTGATTATTGTGAAACACATAATTTTTGAGGGGTGTTTACATCATGTTGAGTAAAGATAATAAAGCATCGATTGGAATTGCACTTGCATATCTTAGCTTTATTGTGGGCGCAGGGTTCACTACTGGACAAGAATTATTACAGTTTTTCGTGAATCATGGTAATTATGCATATCTTGCGGCAATTATTACGGGGATTATTGTTACATTTGGGACACGTCAAATTTCAAAATTAGGATATCGTGTAGATGCTGCATCATATGATATTTCGTTACATAATTTATTCGGTCAGATTATGGGGAAAATTATAGACTTCTTAATTATCTTTTTCCTTTTTGGTTTAACTGTCGTCATGGTTGCAGGTGGCGGTTCAGCACTTAACCAAGGTTTTAACATACCTATGTGGATAGGGTCACTGGCAATAGTGGTACTGCTATTCATTGTGCTCCAGCTTAAATTTGATAAGATATTAACAGTTTTGGGTGCAGTGACACCGTTCTTAGTAATTGCAGTGTTAATTATTGCAGGTACGAATATTTTGAATCCAACGATTCCATTTTCTGAAGTACAACAACACGTTGAACCTTCTAAATCATCAAGTCCATTTTGGTGGTGGGATGCAATGATTTATGGTGGTCTAATTATTGGTAATAGCTTTAGTTTTTTAACAATTGTTGGTAATGATGCACATAGTCATAAGACTGCCGGCAGAGGGGCGTACTTTGGTGGTTTTGCTTTTAGTGCATTATTATTAATTATGGTAGCAGGTTTAATGGCAAATATTGAAAATGCAAACAAGGTGGATATTCCAACTTTAATATTAGCGAATGATATACATCCAATGATTGGTATTTTAATGTCAGTAGTTATGTTTGGTGTCATTTTTAATAGTTGTATTGGAATGTTATATCCATTTTTAAATAGATTTACAAAACCTGGATCTAAATCTTATGTATTGCTTTTATCGATTACGTTGATTTTAGCATATATATTAAGTTTTGTAGGCTTTGTTGACCTAGTTAACTTTGTATTTAAAGTGGTTGGTTACATCGGTTTATTCATCACGGCAGCACTCTTTATTAGATGGATACAGAACAAATTCACGAAGAAAAAGCTATTATAGTGGGAAAATACTGAAATAAAAGTACAAAAATAAGGGAGCTATATGAGAAATTAGTTATAAAACTTTGATTTCCGTATAGCTCCCATTTATTTTAAAACCTATAATTCTTGTTTGCTGAAAATACGCATGGATGCAATGTATGAAATTGTTAAGAATAATAGACCAACGACTGCATAAATACCAACAAATATGAAAGTGAGTCCCATACTAGATGCGTCTAATGATGACACTGAAGAACCTAAATTTGTGAAAATTACACCATAAAAGACTATGAAAAACAGAGCGATTACGATGATAGACGTTGTTATAAGAATAACGTTAGAGTTTTCAGGCCCAAATTTAAAAGTTAGTGGAAACATCATCGCATAAGTTCCAGCGCCACCAATGCCAACCAATATAGCTGTCACAGTCATCGCAAGGTCTTGAGTGACAAGTGATACGGATACAGTACCTAGTATTAAACCGATAAAAATCAGCATTCCATAAAAAGCGAAATAACCGTTTACATAGGCTTTTCTACCACTTGGTAAAGTAGAAATATAGTACATCCATTTGGAATCTTTTTCATGTTTGATATTATCTGTGACTGGTGAAATAAGGAAAATCATAGGTAAAAAACATGCCATAGTTGGATTCACAAATGAAAAAGCGATACTGGCAAAAATTGCGACTACAAGATACGTATAAAGTGATTTTTTGGTAGTATAAAAGCTACTCAATATTAAACCTTTCATTAGTGTTCACCTCTCATAATTAATTTTGTAGCGTCATCAATGCTATCTAGAGTACGTGCACCAGCTACTGCTTCACGTTGATTAACCAGTGTGACTCTCATATCTTTACGAGATCTTGATGCAACAATAATGTCATTAGGAACGTTAAATTCGGCTTCAGGTTGTTCTAAAATACCGTAATGGTCTAACAAATATTGTTTATCTTCTTCGAGGATGATTTGTCCATTTTTCATAAAAATGAGTTTAGTTGCCAATTGTTCAATATCTTCAGAAATGTGTGATGAAATTAAAATACCGTTTCCTTCAGCAACATAATCTTCAAGTATCTCTGCGACTTCCTCACGTCCAGAGGCATCCATACCAGCAGTTGCTTCATCTAGGATAAGCACCTTACTATCGTGACCTAACGCAATGGAAAGTGCAGCCTTCATGCGCATACCTCGAGAAAATGACTTGATTTCATTTTGGGTAGGTAACTCAAATCCTTTGATAAGTGAAAAGAATTTGTCAGAATCCCATGTATTATAAATATTAGAGAAAATTTTATTGATTTCATTAATTGTAAGTTTATTAGGCACACGTAAATCGTCAAATACAACACCAATATGTTCCTTGAATGTATTGTCTTTATCAGAAATGGCATCTCCGAAATATACAATTTCTCCAGAATCCTTAAAACGATTACCAACTAATGTGTTAAATAGTGTGGATTTTCCAGAACCATTTTTACCAATCACACCGATAACGTCACCTGAATTAAGTGTGAGTGAGATATTAGAAAGATGAAAGTCTGATTTTTTATATGATTTATTGATATTTTGTACTTTTAATAACTGTTCCATAATTGCCCCACTTTCAAAAATTTATTTTATTTATAGAATTTGCGTACTTTCAATGTGTATCCGAATGCATTGTATATGAAAAGAATGATTAATATGAATAGGCCGGCAGATTGATTGATGCCAGTGCTAAGTGAGAATAAACCTAGTATAATGCCACCAATCATAATGATAGCTAAATTATAGCGATATATTTTAAACATAGACACGAGTGTGATATGTCGTTCACCTTCATCCATTATAGCTAGGATCTTTTCGGTATACTGTTCTTCACCTTGTTTTGGATATCTTGAATCAAATTTGCGTACAAAAAAGCCAGTCATTATTGATGGAATTATAGTAATCATGTATGGAATAATTGAAAATAAAATTGCATCGTCAGAACTATGCGTGAGAATAATTATTAACATAGTCAATAAGCTCACTGAAATTTGAAAATAGCATATTAAATCTGAACTTATGAATTTTAAATTGGCCTTTTTTTCATAGTGGTCTGCTTGTTGTTCATCGAGTACTTGTTCCGTTTGATGTTTATAATTAATTGCCTGTTGCTGTACTTTATATAGCACTAAAGTCAATACTACATTTATGACTGAAGCGATGACGCAAAGTATGATTGGACCATTAAAAGAAAGTGCAATATGCGATAGTACATCGGTGTATCGAGAAACATTATCAAAAGCGCCAATCAGTGCACCAATAATGCCACCAATAATTCCTCCTAATACTAGAAGTAGTAAATAACGTCCTACTTTCATAAATCAGTCTCCTCTACAATAAAGATATGTTCTACGGGTTCATTAAATATGCGTGCGATTTTAACTGCAGTTAATATGGAAGGCATGAAATCATTACGCTCAATTAAAGAAATGGTTTGTCGAGAGACACCAGCTTTCTTAGCTAGTTGCGTTTGATTGTAGCCATCACGAGCACGTAATTCTTTAACGCGATTTCGCAAATGGTATCAACTCCTTGCATACAATATATAATATATATGTCATTTTGACAACCATATTAGTCAAAATGATAAACATATGTGTCTTTATTGAATAAAGAATTTTATTATAAAAGCTATGGGAATGAGTGTTTATGACAAAGTTGGATTTTAGAAAAATATAGGTAAGAAACCTTAATAGTAATAATTAGAAGCATGCTGTTGCTTAAAAATGAGGGTAGTATATGTAATTAAATAGAGATTGATTGAAAGGAAAATAGAGATATTTAATTAAGCTTTCATGACAAATTAGTGTAGTATTTTACTGCTGTTTAAATCTTTAGTAAAAGATTATTTGAATGATTGCGTTAACAAAAATATTGTGTATTATTAAAATCATAGTTGAATTTTTAAGGGGAAATGAAATGAAATTGAATAAATATGTCCGCGCTTTATCAAATAAAAAAGCGGCATTGGGAATTGTAACAACAGTCATTGGGATGAGCTCTATTATATTAACTAGTGGACAAGCACATGCAAGTACGGTTTCAACTAACACACACACTGTAACTAAGACACCAAAAACGAATACATCAACTAATAAAACGACATTAAAAAGTGTGAGTACTACGACGGTTAAGGCTAAATCAATTCAGCCAACGATTACAACCAAATCAACAGCCAAAGCTAAGGCGATAACAACTAAAGCACCCACAACTTCTAAAACTGTGCCTGCTAAATCGACAAGTGCAGTGAAGAAGTCGACAACAACACCGGCAAAACCGACAACAACACCGAAGAAATCGACAACGTCAGTGAAGCAGCCGACAACGACGAAACCGACAACAACAGTGAAGAAACCGAGCACGACGTCGAAGAAACCAACAACATCAGTGAAGAAACCAAGTACAACGACGGCAAAACTGACAACAACAGTGAAGAAACCGAGCACAACAGCTAAGAAACCAACAGCGTCAGTGAAAAAACCGAGCACAACAGCTAAGAAACCGACAACGTTAGTGAAGCAGCCGAGCACAACAACAACGAAACCCACAACAATAGTGAAGGAACCTAGTACAACGACGGCGAAATCAACAGCGTCAATTGTACCAACAGAACCAAGAGAACCAACGAAATCAAGTGAAGTACAAAAAGGAACAGAACCTACAAATGAAGCTAGCACGCATGCTCAACAACCAATAACAGTACCAGCAATCACGAATCCTGCTCTAGATATGCCAGTTGAAACAGGTAAACCAGACTATTATAAATCAATGACAGATTTATATAATGATACTAAAGAAGGTACAGATTGGAAAAAAGATACACGTAATTCGGGCAGTCGCGTACTGATTGTAGCACCACACGGCGGAAATATTGAACAGGGTACCTCAGAGTTAACAAAATTAGTTGCTGATGATGGGAATTATGATTATTTTTCTTTTGAAGCTATCCGACCGTCTAATAATACACAATTACACGTGACATCTACACATTACGACGATGAGACATTACATGAAATGATAGAAGATCGTACTGCAACGATTTCAATACATGGTGCTCAGGGAGATGAACCAATCGTATATTTAGGTGGTCCTAAATCTCCACTAAGAGATGCGATTCAAAGCCAATTAGAAAGTAAAGGTTTTGTCGTAAAAGTACCTCCAGAATATCTCGGTGGCGCAAATAGTAATAATTTTATTAATAAAGTAGATGGCAGTACAGGTGTTCAATTAGAGTTAACAACGGCTTTAAGAAAAGCTTTCTTTAAAGATGGAAACTCAAGCACAGCTGCACGTAAAAATACAGATAATTGGACAACAACGATGTATGATTTTGCAGCAGCGCTAAATGATGCAATTAAAAGTGTATATCCGGTATAGTTTTATTTTTTGAAAAGTATCAGTCTCTAGAAGATTGGTATTTTTTAATTTATTAATCCATCATCTTTAACTCATACTTCTAATAAATGTACTTCACATTAATTTTTGATATATTTATATTGAAAGTATTAAATGAAATTAAAAGGAGGGGTGGACATGGAAAATAATTTAACAGATTTGATTGAAATATTTAATCAGTCACTAACAGAAACATTAATTAATGATGAATACCTTGCAGAAAAAATCATTGAACACATTCAAAAGGATATAACAGATGAGGAAAAATTACAGTTTGAAAATGTTTTAAATAATCAATGGGATACTGAATTATTTACATTGTCTGACATAAAATCCTTTAAAACATTGAAGGATAATAACTTGATACATAAAATAAGTGACTATTATTATTTTATTAGTCCAACGTTGTTTAATGCGTATAATAAACTAGAATTGAATAGTAAATATGAAGACCTTCCGTTGCTTGGATTTTATGAGAAAATTGAAATAGAGAGAGCGATGAAAATTGAAAATAAAAGAGACCTCTTTAATGATACAACACTGATTGAAGCTATGGAAATTTATGAAGTAGAAGATCTAAAGGTGATATGTAGAAATTATGGTATTAGAGGTTTTTCAAATAAGAACAAACAAGAATTAATTTCACTAATCAATAAACATTTTTTTGCAGATGATCGTATTATAAATGAAATACTAGTAGATAGTATTTCAGCTCAAATGTTAAAGGAATTAGTAATAGCGGAGCGTAATAGTATTGTTGATGTTGGAGGGTTTCGTAGAGGAAGCCTGCCATTTATTATGATTGATTATGCATATCATACACCAAGTATTATTTACATACCGGCTGATGTGAAACATTTTATAAAAGATAAAATATAAGTGATTATTTATATGGAATAATAATGTGGATTCATATTTATAGTTTGACGATGCTATAGATAAATCATGTAACAAAATAATACAAGGTCACTTCACTAAATTATAAATACTTTATTTCCTACTGAATTTTTGTGTTTATATTATGACTCCAAGTCATTCTTTAAGTTGTACGCGTTATATTTGTTGTTTTATAGTGGGCAATTGAATAAATAATTATAAATCAAAGTCATTCTAGGAGGCGTTTTATTGAAACAGGCTACAGATTTGGCACAACTTTTAAAATCTTTAGATGGTCAGAAATATGGGGCGTACAAAAGGCTAAAGGGTGAGTATCAATTTGAACAATTTCGTCTTGCAATTGATCATGCACAAGTGGATCCGTATGCACCACCTTCTAAAATGAGAATAATCATGAAGCGTGATACTTCAAATATTCCAAACAACTTCTTAGATTCAAAAGAAAAAGTCATTGCAGTATCTGATTTTTTAACACGAGCTTTTAAAGAAAAAATTGAGTCCTATAAACATAGCGGCAAGTATTCTAAAAATACGAGAAATATTTCTATTGATCATTGTGGTCAAGAAATGCTAGAACGAACTGCGGTTGTAATCAATAAGCAAGATATAGAAGTTCGAGTAGAAATTGGATTACCGGCTGCTGGTAGGAAAATTTTAGGAAAAGTTGCTGCTAATATATTAATAGAAATGTTACCTAAAATAGTGGAAGAGGCACTATTGTATAAAAATATTGACCAAGTTGGACTTGAGCAGCAAGTTACTTTAATGTTAGATCAAGTTTATATTCGTGAAGCGCTTGAGCATAAACAACTAGTATCATTTGTTGCGAATGGTTCGATACTACCTCGTAAAAGTGGTGTTTCAGATAAACAATTATCAGGAGCCGTAGCGTTTCAAAGTCCGAAAAGTGTAGAGGTTACATTGTCACTTCCAAGTGGTAAAACAATTTCAGGTATGGGTGTGCCCAAAGGTGTTACGTTAATTGTCGGCGGTGGTTTTCACGGGAAATCAACCATACTTGAGGCATTAGAACGTGGTGTATATAATCATATCGTTGGTGATGGTAGAGAATATGTTATTACTTGTCATGATGCAATGAAAATACGTGCGGAAGATGGTCGTAATATTGAGAAGGTGGATATTAGTCCATTTATCAATAATTTACCAGGAAATAAAGATACACATCAATTTTCAACTGAAAATGCGAGTGGTAGTACGTCACAAGCGACAAATGTTATGGAAGCGCTAGAAGCTCATACGTCGTTATTACTCATCGATGAAGATACGTCTGCGACAAATTTCATGATTCGTGATAGCCGTATGCAACAGTTGATTGCACCTGAAAAGGAACCAATTACGCCTTTTGCAAGTAAAGTTAGCGCACTTTATAAAGATTATGATGTTTCTACAATATTAATCGTTGGTGGTTCTGGAGATTACTTTGAAGCGGCAGATCATGTGTTAATGATGGATGAATACGTGCTCAAGGATGTTACAGAAAATGCTAAATCTATTGCACGTGCAGATGATAGTCAGAGTAATATGAAGACAAATCAGACATTCGGTGTATTGCCGTCTCGAATACCTTTAAAATCTAGTTTTGCTAAAAAAGGGAAGGATGCGCGTTTTAAAGTAAAAGGTCAATTTTCGATTTTATATGGAAAAGAACTTATTGATATTTCAGGTTTAGAACAACTTGTTGATCATAGTCAGACACAATGTTTGGCGGAAATGTTGGACTATTATCAACAAAATTTATTGAATGAGAACGATACATTATTTGAAGCTACAAACAAATTGTATGATATTGTTGAAAAACAAGGATTAGACGCAATTTCATCGTTTAAAGGGCATCCGGGAAATCTCGCGTTACCGAGAAAACAGGAGTTTTGTGCAACGTTGAGTCGTTACCGTGGATTAAAAGTAAAAAAATAAGTATAAACATAAAGACATCAATTTTCGACTTTCATCGAAGATTTGATGTCTTTTTAATATTGCAGGATGTCTTCTTTCCAGAAAATTGTCCAAGTTTATTTCAGTACTTTGAAATCTGTAACATTAGGCACATTGACATCTGGATGTTGTGCTAAGTAATCAATAATAAGTTGTGCGCCCTCTACCTGAATGTCTTTGACGATTTTGTCGGAACTGAACATTGTATAACCGCCTCCACCAACGGCACGATAGTTATTAAGTACAATAGTGTAAGTAGCGGACATGTCCATAGGTTCGCCCTTAAACAAGATGTTTTTAACACGATCACCAACGGGCGCATTTACATGAATTTCATAATAAATACCACCATACATATCATAATTAAAATGTTGTGGTTTTGGTTTGATTGAAGTAGGACTGACAATCACTTCGCCATTTTCAAAATCGAAATAAGCGGCAGATTTTTCAATAGATGCCTTTATTTCATGGCCGGTCATAGCTAATACATTAAACGTATTAGGGAATGGATAGTTGTTAATCACATCTCGCATTGTCACAGTTCTATCGAAACCAGTGGCTGTGTCAAATAATGCTGTGCTTGAAATATCTGCCCCCGATGCTTCTAATAAAATATAATTCAATAAATTGATAAACGGGTGAGGCTGCTTGCGTGCTTCAAAATGGTCATCAATACACATTGGTTGGTTTAATGTAGCAATTTTCGTATCTAACCAATTTTCGACATCACTTTCTAATGATTTTTGCACATCTGTTAAAATTAATGGATGTTTGCCAGTTACAGGCAGTAATTCGCTTTTTGCATGACGGACAACATGCTTATTTGTAGCATGATGAGCGCCAACTTTGTCCATGTTAGACACAGATGATTCGGTGATATCTAAAGTAATCTTACCGACATGTTGACCTTTTGTACCTGGTTGTATGACAGGTATACCGTTTATCACTTCGGCAATGGTTTGGTGTTGATGACCAGTAATGAGTACATCGATGCCTTCAAATTCAGTGAGTAAGTCATAGCCTTCATTTTCTCCAGTGAGTAATTCAGTTGAAGCGCCTGTGTGAATATCTTTTTCAAAACCACCATGATAACAGACTACAACGATATCAGCTTGCTGTCTGACTTTAGGTAGTACACGTTGTAATCCTTGTTTTGCACTTTCAAAGGTAAGATTTTTAATATGTTGTGGTTGTTCCCAATTGGGTATAAATTGTGTGGTTAAGCCAATAACACCAATTTGTACGCCGGCTTTTTTGATATATGTGACGCCTTCACCTGTAAAAGGTTGGTCATTTATTAAAATATTTTCACAAAGCACGGGATAATTCAATTGTTGCAAAGTATCTTTTAGATAACGCATACCGAAATTGAATTCATGATTGCCAATGATTCCCACATCAAACCCCATATCGTTATAAATGTCGGTAAGTGGTTGACTACTATTTAAATGTGACGACAAGAATGAACAGAATGGAGAGCCTTGTAAGAAATCACCATTGTCTATTAATAAAGTGTGGTCATGTTGCAAGCGGTCTAGATCTATTGTTTGTTTCGCTTGCAATAGTCCCATAGGTAATGACTGGTGTGCTTGTTGATAGTCTGTTGGAAAAATATAGCCATGTACATCGCTAACGACATAGAATACGAGCTCAGTCATATGGGCCTCCTTAGTCAATTGTAATAGTTTGTGTATTTAACGCTTTTTTACCTTGTTTTATTCTAATATTGGCTTGACCATGTTGATCTTTAATAATTTTAGCAGAAAGCGTTAAAGTAGCATTTCCAGATCCGTCTGTCTTCACTGTTTGACTATCGCTATAACCTGCAGGGCTAAAGTTTTTACCATCTGACGAAAATTGACCGATTTGTGTACCGTTTTCAGTATAAATACCTAATTTTAAATCTTTTAATGTGCTAGTAGACTGATTTGATTTAATATTCACATTTACTTTGAAAGCTTCACCAGATTTTAAATGTTCAGGAAGTTCAAAAGCTACATTTTGTATGGTACCTGAGCTGCCACCTTGATCAGTTGGAGTATTTGTATCGCCACCTGTATTTCCGTCGCCGCTACCACCTGTATTTCCTTGTTTCTCTGAACCATAGCTACCTGCAGCAAATGTTGAACGATCATACCACTTATAATTTGGTCTTGGTTGACTCCATGGCTCTGCTTGTGTTTCAGTTGAATTTGCAGGGACTTCGAAATCTTTTAATGGTGTCTTGCTGTCTAAAGTAACGCCCATATCTTTAATCGATTGACTGTCATCTGATTTGTTCAACCATTTTGTTAAATTTTGTAAAAATTGTCCGTTATTTTCTTCTTTAAAGCCATCATATGTTTTCTTCGATTGTCCAGTATCTTCACGCTTATATTTTGGAGAACTATCTTCTACTAATGAAGAATCACCAATAAATGCAGCTTTACCTTTACCGACTTTTGAAACAGCAGCATAAGGGCCTTCATCTTTTCCTCCGCCAGCATACACACCTTGGTCAACGGCATGTGACCATTTTTTTGACTGGTCTAAATTATCTGGCGCATAGGCAATCCCTTTTGCTAGTTCTGGATTTGTAATCGCAAGTGTTGATCCGGCGTGAATAGACAATGATGACACATTGTCAGTGATACCTAAACCGTCTTTCCCTTTAACAAGATTCGTTGTATTCATATCTCCTAAAGCATTATATCTGAATCGGATACCGAAATTATCTGATAACCAGTCTGAACTCTTTACACCTTGCATTGCTTTAGATGATTTTTCATCTTTAGACATATCTTTTGTGATATCTGCAAAAGCACCTCGACGATAACCATTCATTGCTTCTGAAGAATCGATACGATTTAAATTCCGATCTGCATTGTAATGGTCTGCGATAAATACAATATTACCGCCTTGTTTCACATAATCTACCATTGCTTGTTGCTCGGTTTGTTTGAAAGGAATGTTCGCTTCAGGAATAACGAGCATTTTTTTACCACTTAATGCCTCGGGAGTAATGTTAGACTCACCACGTAATTCTTTCACTTGATAGCCTTGTTGCGCAATACTGTTGGCATAGTCTGAGAAGCCACCATCAATGACCCAGTCCGCTGCACCTGCTGTTTGGCCATGTGTATTGTCAAATAGTACTTCACCGTTTTGATTTTGTCCGATGGTTGGTGCAGATTCCTCTGCAGCTTGCATTGTACTTACACTTATTAAAGTAATGGCTGAAGTAATTAAAAGGCTAGATAATAGTCGATATGATTTTTTCATTAAAAGTAACTCCTCTAAATTTGATTTTTATTTATGTATCAATCATTTGGAAAATAAAGATGGAAACATTTTCTTTTCCATTATAATTTAAAATTAAAAATTGCACAGGTTAACAGTAAATATTTACACAAACTTAAGAGCGTCTTAAAAAATGAATAAAGTTTAACAAAACGCTTACCATTTTTACTTTAATTAAATAATTTATATAAGAATTATATGATAACATTAATTTTGTAAGTAACATGTGAAATTTATACATATATTGGAAGGAGCTATTATTTTTATGAAAAGATTTAAGTCAATTAAATCAATAATGGTGTTAGTTGTTGCAGTGACGTTATTGTTAGCAGCATGTGGGGGCAAAGGCAGTTCGTTAGATAGTGGTAAAGATGGCGATAGCAAGAAGAAAGATTATAAACCAGAAGAGTTAACAGTACAATTTGTACCTTCTCAAAATGCAGATAAATTAGAAGCTAAAGCGAAACCTTTAGAAAAATTATTATCAAAAGAACTAGATATTCCAGTTAAAGTTTCAGTATCTACAAACTACAATACAATTGTAGAAGCAATGAAATCTAAAAAAGTAGATGTAGGTTTCTTACCACCAACTGCATATACATTGGCACATGACCAAAAGGCAGCAGACGTGTTATTACAAGCACAACGTTTTGGTGTGAATAAAGACGGTTCTAATAGTGATAAATTAGTAGACAATTATAAATCAGAAATTCTTGTGAAAAAAGATTCAGGTATTAAGAGCATTAAAGATTTAAAAGATAAAAAAATTGCATTACAAGATGTAACATCTACTGCAGGTTACACGTATCCAGTTGTTGATATGGATAAAGAAGGCATTAACCCTAACAAAGATATGAAAGTTGTTAATGTTAAAGGTCACGACCAAGCAATTATCTCATTAATGAATGGTGATGTTGATGCAGCGGCAGTATTCCAAGATGCACGTAATATTGTTAAAAAAGATGAACCTAAAGTTTTTGACGAAACTAAAATTTTAAAACTTACTGAAAAAATACCAAACGATACAATCTCTGTAAGATCTGACATGGATAACAAGTGGAGAGATAAACTTAAAAAAGCATTTAAAGACATTTCAAAAACTAAAAAAGGTCACAAAATTATCAGTGAAGTATACTCACATGAAGGATATACAGATAGTAAAGACTCTAACTTTGATCAAGTAAGAGAATACGATAAAAAAGTTAAGGACCTAAAATAGGGAGTGGGACAGAAAGCGAATTTTCTAATAAAGATTTCGTAGTCCTACCCCGGCAAGGATGACTAGAGTTGAAAAAAGCTTGATATAAGCGCATTTTCAATTCAGTCATCTACTGCCTAATTGAAAATGAGTCCGAGAAGTTTATTTATGTCCCGGACTCTATTGAACAAGATTCGTAAGTATATTTAAAAATTAAAAGCTACGCTCAAATTGAGCTAGCTTTTCTTTGTATGAGAAGGGTGTTAGAAAATGAGCCAAATTGAATTCAAAAATGTAAAAAAAGTTTATGACAACGGACATGTTGGTTTAGATGATATTAATTTAAATATTGAGAAGGGTGATTTTGCAGTAATTGTAGGGTTATCTGGTGCTGGAAAATCTACGTTATTACGCTCTGTGAATAGATTGCATGATATTACTTCTGGAGATATTACTATTGAAGGGGAATCGATTACAAAAGCGAGCGGTAAAAAGTTATTAGAAATGCGACGTAATATTGGCATGATTTTCCAACATTTTAACCTAGTAAAGCGTTCGTCAGTTATGCGTAATGTTTTGAGTGGACGTGTAGGATATCATCCAACTTGGAAAATGGTCTTGGGTTTATTTCCAAAAGAAGACAAAATTAAAGCTTTAGAAGCATTAGAACGTGTGAATATTTTAGAAAAACATAATGCACGTTCAGATGAATTATCTGGAGGCCAACAACAACGTATTTCAATCGCACGTGCGTTGTGCCAAGAATCTTCTATTATATTAGCCGATGAGCCGGTAGCTTCCCTAGATCCACTTACAACAAAACAAGTTATGGATGATTTAAAAAGAATTAATAAAGAATTAGGGATTACGATTATTATCAATCTCCATTTCGTGGATTTAGCACGTGAATATGGGACAAGAATTATTGGATTACGCGCCGGTAAACTTGTGTTTGATGGTCCAGTTGAAGAAGCAACAGATGAAGCATTTAGTGAGATTTACGGTCGTTCTATCAGTGCGGATGAGAAGTTAGGGGTGGATTAAATGGCAGCACCAGAAAAATCATTTGATCAATATTTAACACGTAAGTTATCCCAAAAGACACTCTTTTCAATGTTGTTAATTTTGTTTTTGGTTATTTGGAGTTTTATTTACACAGGTTTCAGTATCACTGATTTGTTTATAGGTATTCCACAAATCGGGGAATTGTTTACAGCTATGTTCCCGCCAGATTGGTCATACCTAAGTGACATATTACAGCCTATGATTGATACGATACGCATGGCGATTGTTGGTACATTTATCGGTTCGATTATCGCGGTACCTGTAGCGTTACTGTGTGCACATAATATTGCGCAGTCTAAATGGATATCGGTACCTATGAGATTAATTTTAAATATTGTACGTACAATTCCTGAATTACTGATTGCGGCCGTTTTCGTTGCGGTGTTTGGAATTGGTCAAATTCCAGGTGTTTTAGCAGTAATGATTCTCACAATTAGTATTGTTGGAAAATTACTTTATGAATCTTTAGAAAGTATTGAACGTGGTCCATTGGAAGCGATGACTGCTGTTGGTGCGAATCGTATTAAATGGATTATCTTTGGTGTTGTACCACAAGCATTAGCCTCGTTCTTTTCGTACGTGTTATTCGCATTTGAAATTAATATTAGAGCAGCTGCCGTATTAGGATTAGTTGGTGCAGGTGGTATTGGTCTGTATTACGACCAAACGCTAGGGCTGTTTCAATATGACCGCACGGCTATGATTATTATCTTCACATTAGTCATTGTGGTAGTAATTGATTTAATCAGCTCGAAAGTGAGGGAGAAATTAACATGACAGATATGACAAAATATGATGCATTGAAAAGCAATAAGCAGAATAAGCAAGTGATTACACGCGTTGTTATCTCTGTTGTTGTGTTAATCGTACTAATTTGGGCATTTGCTGGTATGACAGCATTAGAGATTAAATCGAAATCTATGGACATATTAGGTTCTATTTTTAGTGGGCTGATTCATCCAGATTTTGGTTTTGTTTACAATAAAGGTGGGGAAGATTTACTTCGAGGTTTGTTAGAAACCTTTGCCATCGCAGTGATTGGTACATTCATCGCTGCAATTGTGTGTATTCCTTTTGCATTTTTAGGTGCCAAAAATATTGTGAAATTTAAGCCAGTTTCTGGAACAAGTAAATTTTTGCTTAGCGTCATTCGTGTGTTTCCAGAAATTGTAATGGCCTTAATTTTTATCAAAGCTGTAGGACCAGGATCATTTTCAGGTGTATTAGCATTAGGGATTCATTCAGTTGGTATGTTGGGGAAATTGTTCGCAGAGGATATTGAAAATTTAGATTTAACTGCAACAGAATCTTTAAAAGCAAGTGGTGCGAATAAGATTACGACGTTAGTATTTGCGGTCATTCCACAAATTTTACCATCATTCTTATCGTTGGTTTTATATCGTTTTGAATTAAACTTACGTTCGGCATCTATATTAGGTTTGATTGGTGCAGGTGGTATTGGTACACCTTTAATCTTTGCGCTTCAAACAAGATCGTGGGATAGAGTAGGCATCATATTAATTGGTTTGGTTATTATGGTGGCACTTATTGACTTTGTTTCTGGAAAAATTAGGAAGAAAATAGTTTAAGATGGCAGTAAAATTTAAATAAAAAGTAAGCTATAGAAGCATCAATATGTGACTTACAAAATAGCAAGAGGCTGGAACAATTTTATTAGTTCCAGCCTCATTTAAAATTTTAGATTTAAATTAAGAAGAAGCGTCTTACTGAACGTTTAAAATCATGCCACTTACTTTCTGAAAGATAATAAGTTTGATTGACTTCAACGATGACACCTACCTTTAAAAGATTAGTGAATGTGCGGTGGTTTGTAATTTGAAGTGCTTGGTAACTTAGTGCAGTATCTTCAGTTAGTGCGTAATGTTGATAAAAATTGCGTATAACTTTATTCTGCTTTAACAAAATTGTTTCTGCGCCGAATGCGATTTTAATCACCCCCCTAATCTAAGAATGATAGTAAGTAATTATATAAATTTTACAACACATTGGTATATTTGAATATGAATATATTATGTGTTGAATAATTGATATAGATAAATAATTCAATTAAAAGAGGCAGATAGCTATATGAAGTTAATTTTAGGAATAGGCTGATAAAGTTGGTATAACCATATCTCACCTATTTACTTAAAACAGTTAGGTCTTTTTAATTGGGCATTAACATTGTTTTGCTAAAATTATTGAAATGTGGAAGTTGAATAATTAATTTTGAATAGAGGTCAGTCATCGGGTTGTCTTACGGCACTGTGCGCGCACGATGAAAGAACAAGGTGTTTTATATGTATTCTATAATGCCTTGTACAAATAAAAGTTTTTAGATAAAACAATGCTTGCAATATTAATTGTGACACGTACACTTAAATAGAAGTATTAAATGTAAGGGATTAAATATAAATTTAGGGGGAGAATGTAAATGAAAGGGAAATGGGTTGTATCAGCACTCCTGGCTAGTACATTAGTTATAACTGCTTGTTCTAATAGTGATACTAAAAAAAGTAATAAAGAGGAAAGTCATAATAAACAGGCAGAACAAGAAACTAAAAATAATAAGTCTATTAAGTATCCTAAAGATGGCGTGAAGGGGATTTATGTAAGTGCAAATTCAACAAATGGTGAAAAGTTTAATGAACTCACAAAATTTATTGATGATACGGATTTGAACGCTATGGTTATTGATGTAAAGGATGACAGCGGGAATATTACTGTCAATTTTAATACAGGTAAAGAGGAAATTGATAAAAACACGTTAGATTTAGTAGATGCGAAACCTTTGCTTAAGAAAATGAAAGAGAAAAATATCTATCCAATTGCTAGAATTGTTACTTTTAAAGATAAAAATTTAGCTGAAAATCATCCAGAATGGTCATTTAAAGAGTCAGATGGTTCTGTGTGGGAAAGTGATGGCGGAGATAAATTTGTGAATCCATTTAATAAAAAAGTGTGGAAATATAATATTGATGTTTCCAAAGAAGCAGCAAAAGCTGGTTTTAAAGATATACAATATGATTATGTAAGATTCCCTGAAGCCTTCGAAAATGTAGAAAGCAGTTTGTCGTATGATAAGGGTGATTATAAAAATAGTAAATTAAGTGATGTTGATCAACGTGTAGATACAATTACTCAATTTTTAAAAACAGCACGTAAAGAGTTGAAACCATATGGTGTGGAAATTTCAGCGGACGTATTTGGTTATTCAGCAATGGTGGAAGAAGCTCCAGGTATCGGACAAAGTTTCCCTAAAATTGCTGAAAATACTGATGCAATTTCTTCAATGATTTATCCATCACACTGGAGTCCTGGTGATTTTGGATATAATGCACCTGACAAAGAGCCGTATGGTGCTGTGGACAAGTATTTAGATAAAGAGACTGAAGTATTGAATAAACTAGGTAAGCAAAAACCTAAATCACGTCCGTGGTTGCAAGATTTCACAGCACAATATCTTGGTGAAGGTAATTATATGACATATGACAAACGAGCCGTAGAAGCACAAATTCAAGCATTAAAAGACCATGGTATCAATGAATTCTTACTGTGGAATGCTGGCAATGATTATACAACAAATGTAGATTATTCACCAAAAGCAGACGAAAAGAAATTAGCGGAAAGCAAAAAAGAGGCAGCATCTAAATCAAAGAAAGATAAATCAAATTAATTTAACTATCCAAGAGTCTTGGGCATGAATTTATATGTCAAAGGCTCTTTTTCATGTGTTAAATAGTGATGTGAAAAAGCGAAGAGTTAGGTAGCAAAGCTGATGAATCAGTAAATGCGGATAGATGATTTAAGAAATAAAGTTTTTTATCTATTAAAATGCGTATAAATAAAAAAATATAACCATAACTTCTATTATTGATACAATTATTTTGTGAACATAGTATAAATATATACTACATTTATACTTTCGTATTGTATAATATAAAATAAAGAAACACATATATATTAAAAAGAGGAGTACTCTGGTTTATGATTAGATTATTAATTCCATGTTTTAATGAGGCATCTGTAATTGAACAAACCTATGCTAAATTAACAGAAATTATGCAACACGACTGTAACATCAATAATTATAAATATGAATTATTATAAATATGAATTATTATTTGTGGATGACGGGAGTAAAGATTGTACGTTATCTATGATTAAGCAAATGGCAATGAAAGATAGTGCAGTAAAGTATATTTCGTTTTCGAGAAATTTTGGAAAAGAATCAGCAATGTATGCGGGATTACAAGCGAGTACAGAAGCAGAAGCCACTGTTATTTTAGATGGAGACTTGCAACATCCCCCAACACTAATACCGAAAATGATTGCCCATTTTAGAAATGGTGAAGATCAAGTTGTGGCGAAAAGAGATAGAACAGGTGAAAATATAGCACGAAAGACAGTTTCTAAATTATATTATAAAGTGATAAACAAAATTGTAGATGTTGATTTAGTTGATGGTGTAGGGGACTTTAGATTATTAAGTCAACGTGCAGTTAAAGAAATTGTGAATCTAGGAGAATATAATCGTTTTTCTAAGGGATTGTTTGCGTGGATTGGGTATGAACCTAAAATTATCGAATATCAAAATGTTGCACGTGCTGAAGGTGAGTCTAAGTGGTCATTTAGCACATTATTAAATTATGGTATAGATGGTTTGATTTCTTTTAATAATAAACCACTTCGAGCGATTTTGTATCTAGGGTTATTGGTATGCGGTTTAAGTTTTATCTATATTTTATATAACTTTATATATACAGTGACTTATGGCGTAGCAACCCCAGGGTATTTTACGACTATTTTTGCAGTGCTATTTTTAGGGGGCGTTCAACTGACTTCACTAGGAGTTATTGGTGAATATATTGGTAGAATCTATTACGAAGTAAAGCACCGTCCACTGTATATTGTACGTCAAACCAATTTACAAGATTGTGAGGTTTCTTCATATGAGAATGTTAACTATTAATAAAACGTATTTAATAATAGCTGGCTTATTTATATTTTATATACTGATAGGTATCTTCACACCATTAACTCATGATGACTGGGATTGGTATAGTCAATATGGCATTCAAATGTTGCAAGAACGATTTGCTAATTTAAATGGACGCTATCTAGGTAATATGTTAGAAATTGTCGCTGTGCGAGTAGATTGGTTTAGATGGTTGACCTATGCAGTAATGAGTACTTTGATATTATGGGTTATTAGTCGTTTTTCGAACCATTCAAATGATAAGGTTAATTACATGTTAGCATTTGTGCTAATGCTAACGATACCTAGTGAAATTTATAAGCAAACTTATGGTTGGTTTGCTGGTTTTTATAATTATGTGCCAGCAACTTTCTGTGCCTTATTTATTATTTGGTACATTGTAAGTGTGCTTTTCAAAAATTCTAGATTATCACCAACTTTAAATATTGTTTTTTATGTGGTTTGTTTTGTAGGACAATTTTTTATGGAAAATACTACATTATTTAATACTATGATTTTGTTCGTTGCGATTATACTACATATAATTTTATATAAAAAAGCGAATCCAAAGTTTATAGTTGGAATGCTTGTGTCGATTTCAGGGACGCTTATAATGTTTTTAAATCCAAATTATCGAAAAATATTTTTTGAAGGTAGCGATTATCAAAACGTTTCAAGTGATACAGGTTTAATAGATAAAGTTTATTTAACATTGACGACGACGATGCCAGACTGGTTGTTTTTTAATCAAATTGTAATTCTTATGCTAATTATAGGAGTACTATTGTTTATGATTTATCGAAACACCAGTGTACAAGGTGTCAAAAAGTATTTTATAGTGAGCGGCTTGATACTATTACCCGTTTATTATTTCTTAATATATCGCCAGTTTGAATTACAAAATGCACACATGATTACAATTACAAATATTTTAAATACAATAGTGTGTTTTGCATTTCTATGTGCGTTCATTTTAGCAATTCATACATTGATTTTTGAAAAAGAAGTTAAATATACACTGTTCTTTTTAATTGGATCAATAATTTTCGTGAGTGCACCATTGATTATCGTTTCACCAATCGGTCCTCGAAATTTTTATACAATTTATGTCATTTATGTCGTTATACTTGTGATATTAATATCTAGACTAGAATTATGTCATCGTATAAGTATAAGAGGATTAATAGGAGCAACTGTATTGTTTGCATTAATGTATTTAAGTGCATTTTATTTTATTCATCATGAAAATGAGTCGAGAATTGCGCAATTAAAAACAGATATTAAAGCACATCCAAAATCAAAAGAATATACTATGGAAAAATTGCCATTTGAACATTACCTTCATCATGCAACACCAACAAGTTCAAAATACCAGAAATTATTTAACCAATATGAAGGTATTCCGGAAAATACTAAGGTGAAATATGTTCCTTTTGGCACGAAAGAAAATTAAGAAATACGGTAAAACACTAATATTAGTGTTTTCAAAACTAACATCGTCATTTTGTTTTTGAGACATTAAAGTTATTTGTTATAATAAGTGCTACAAAAAAGAGGGTAAGAAGGTATTGAAATGTGTAAAAAAGAATATGATAATGATGAATTGAAAAGAATTAATCAAGAAATAGAAGAGGAACTCAATGCAGAGGATTTAGGGAAAGAGATTGAAAAAGAGAAGAAGCAGTTTATGACAATAAAATTTGTTTGTATGCTAATTTTAGTACTATTAATGCTAGGTAGTTTGATTAAACTCTTTATGTAATAAAAATAGTAAAACTATAAAATAACTTTAGTATTTATCGATTATAGTAAACGTAAAAACTCCTCAAGTTAAAATTGAGGAGTTTTTATTATATATTAACTGCTTTTAAATTCTAAATTTTTAAAAGTTTGATATAATATAGTGAAAGCGTTTTCAAATGAATTCCGAATAGTTTAGCTAGAAATTATTCATTAAAGGGGCATGCATATGAAAGATAAAGTAATCATTGTAACTGGTGGTAGCAGTGGTATGGGAAAAGCGATGGCGAAGCGGTTTGCTGAAGCTGAAGCAAAAGTAGTCATAACTGGTCGTTCATTAGAACGTTTGGAAGTAGCAAAACGAGAGATTGAACAATATACGGATCAAGTGTTGTGTATAGATATGGACGTACGTGATGTTGAACGTGTAGAATTTATGGTTAATCACACACTTGAAGTATTTGGGAAAATAGATGGATTGGTAAATAATGCTGCAGGGAATTTTTTGTGTGCGGCCGAAGATTTATCGCATAATGGATGGAATTCAGTAATTGATATTGTGTTAAATGGTACATGGTATTGTACACAAGCTGTCGGCAAGTCATGGATAGAGCATGGTCAACAGGGACGCATTATTAATATGGTTGCAACTTATGCATGGGGCGCAGGTGCTGGTGTCATCCATTCAGCGAGTGCCAAAGCTGGGGTACTTTCAATGACTCGAACTCTAGCAGTTGAATGGGGTTCTAAATACGGTATAACAGTAAATGCAATAGCGCCTGGTCCGATTGATAATACAGGCGGTTCAGGAAAATTAAGCCTATCTGAAGATGCCAAAAGACAAACTATTGAAAGTGTGCCTGTTGGAAGAATGGGACAACCTGAAGAAATTGCAGGATTAGCATATTTTTTAATGTCTAAAGATGCCAATTTTATTAATGGTGCATGCATGACAATTGACGGAGGCCAGTGGCTCAATCAAAAGCCATTTTAAACAGAATAGTTTGACGATTGAATATTAATGAAAAAGCAGGTTCGCTTAAGAATGAACCTGCTTTTGTTATGCGGTTAAAAGGGGTATTAATCGTGAAGACTGTCGTATGTCTAAGGGAAGTCTTAACTTTAGGTTTATTAAAGAAAATAGGCTTATGAAATATTATTTTAAGGTACTGTGTGTATCGCTTTAAATAATGAGGAAAGTTCATTTTCAAAAGAAGGCTTAAACTTTTCCAAAACACCGTATCTATGAATAAAACAACACTTAAGATACCAACTCTCTAAAAACATTAATATGATTGTTGTAAACTCTTCTTTATTTACATCAAAATCAATATTATTGTAGTATTTCGCAATTTTAGCATCTAATATCAAATGAATATTTTTAATTTGTTCCAAAAATTCATCTTTAAATTGATATGGTGCGTAAGAAAGTTGTAAGTAAAGTCGAATGTATTTTTCATCAATATTGAAAATAAAATCGAAAAGAAATTTGTGTAAACTTTGAACTGAATAAACAGAATGATTATGTGATTCTTCTATAAAATTAATAAAATAATTGATACATGTATTTACACAAGATCTATAAATCTCTTCTTTATTAGCATAATGATAGTATAAACTTGCTTTTTTAATGTCAACGCTGCTCGCAATTTGGTTTAGTGTAGTTCCTTCATAGCCATTTTCTGAAAATAAGGAGATGGCATTTTCAATAATTTGTTGTTTTACTCCTAGTGTCAATTTAGATTTGAGCCTCCATCTATATCAAATATTGTTAAATGTAAAATTAATTCAAAACATAAATTATTTTAAGTATAACAGTAATCATTCATAAAATGAAAGTAGTTATATTAATATAGTGTAATATGTGTTTTTGAAAAAATTAGTTCATATGGTTAATTCGTGCTAAAGTATCATATTAAATTTTGAATAGTAAATCATTTGGATTATTTTTATTCGAGATTAAATGAGTCTTAATGTATTGAAATGTACATTCTGCAATGTTCTAATGAGGGGAATTTTACTTGAGTTGAAATTGTTTATAATAAAGATGACATAATATTTGATGCTTGTGCATTTAATTAACTTATTTAAAGTATTTCATAAAGCATGAAAAATGAAAAGTAAAAACTCTGTGAAGGATTTTGATAGTGGAAAAAGTCTGGGGAACTCAAAATAAATAAAAAAATAGTATGAACGAATTGTTCATACTATCTTTGAGTACTTACGAGTTAATCGCTAATAGTTACTCACTTAAAAATATATTTAATTTATACGGTTGTTTTCCTATGAGGAAACGGAAAATATAAAATTCACGCAGAAATATGCCGACACCTACGCATAAGCCGATGATGAATAATAGTGAAATTGCTATGAAAATAACTGTTGATTTTTCAAATACAGAAGTATAACTATATAGCGCATCTAAAATAAACGGATGTAGTAAATAAATAAAAAATGAAAATGTACTAATTAAATTAATAGATCCATACAATAATGTTTTAAAATGTAGGCAAATACCAAGTAGTAATAAAAACATAAAGGTATGATAAAAAACAAGTGTGTATGTGAAACTCGTTACATTCCAATAATCATGGTGTGTAAAAATCACAAAGAATGTATAAGCAATAATTGCAAGTGATAAGACAATAAATAAATAATGCTTCAAAAAATTAGTTGTTTGGTTATAATTTGCACCAATGTAGCCACCTAAGAAAAAGAAGAACACCCATCCAAGAATAAATGTATTTTCACTTAAGGGATAAACCTTGTGAAAAAAGTGTGCAAATGATTCTGAATGATTTAAAAAATATAAAAATGAAACTTGTACACATAAAGAAGTAAGTAAAATAAGTTTACTATTAAATATTTTAGGTGAAACTTTGTAAATGAAGTAACTTAAAATGAAAAATTGCATAATGACAATAATGAAGTAACCGTACCAGTAACCTAGCAATATATTTTCTTTAAATTGATGAACAAAACTACTATTTGTATTCAGTGACTCGCTATAACAATAAAACGAGCCGATGAGTAAATAGGGTACGAAAATATATTTGAATCGTGTCCACAAATAATTAACTTTTACTGTTTTATAATTCAATGTTGTCAATAATTGCGATAGTATAATGAAACTAGGCGTTCCAAAAATAAAAATATTTTGAACATAATAGACTAATTTTAATGCATTCAGGTCAGTATCATCAATATTGTTCATATACTGTGTAATAATATGTGTCAATATGATGAGCATACAAATGATAGCTCTAAAGTAAATGAGTTCAGTTTTAGATTTATTCATCTTTAAATCCTTTCCAATTGCGTATTAATTCATCGAATGAGTCATCATTTATGAGTATTCTAGGAATTAAGTAGTTATCAGCATTGGGGGTAACTGCAGCATCTTCTAAAATATAACCATATTTAATGCCCGATTTCTTAATAGGTGGAATATTCTGAGATGCTATTTGACCATAGGGATAGGCTATAGATTGATTGTTTTCATCAAAATGATTTCTTAAATACTGATTGCTTTGTTTAATATCTTGAGTTAATTTTTTAGGTGACGATTTAGCCATTGCAGATTTGTTATTTTCTAAACGATGCAGATTTGAAGTATGTGATCTAAATTCCCACAATCCTGATTCTTTCATTATTTTTAAATGCTTGAAAGAAATTAAGTTGAGGTTATGATAATTTTTTGCGCCGACCTTGCTTGTAATCACAAAACCTGTTGCAGGAACGTTATATTTTTTTAAAATTGGAAACGCATTTTGATAAATAGAAGTATCCATATCGTCAAAATTAATCCAAACACTCCTTGGTGGAAACTTGCCTTGAGCTTTATAGTGTAATAATTCTTTTTCTGTCAAAAAGTGTGCATCATGTGCTTTAAGCCATTTAATTTGTTGCTCGAATTTCTTTTCACTAACACTATACATTTTTAATTCTTTGCTATTAGAACCGTAGTAGAGAATTTTATCTAAAATACTGTCACCTCTGACACGATGATAATTTAAAGCAAGGGCACTATTTTTTTCGAATTTAAGCTGATTTTCTTTCGCATGTGATTCATTTGTAGATGAAAGAAGCGTAACAATTAATAACAAGGTGATTATAAAACAAAATTTCTTCATATTAATTAGCATGATGAGCACCCTTGTTTTTATATTTATAAATCAATAGGCTACTTGTAAAAATAAATAGTGAGATTATCGTAAAAATAAACATAATTTCAAATAAATACTGCATACTGGCAAGTTCAATATTGAGAATGGTGCGTATGAGTAATACTGGATAACTGTTTATTTGAAGTAATGAACCACCAATTAATACAAATGAGATACTGCAATAAGTCCAAAACATAAAACTAAAAATTAATATAATACCTTCTCGAATAATATTAAGGTGTGACTTTAACGCTTGATATTGCCTCTGTCTGGACTGGACCATGTAGCAAAAACTCCTTTCTTTCTCTTTAATGCTTTTGGAAAAGCAATAATCGCAACTAAGGCGTTGATTATCCAGTAAATTGTTGGATACCAACTTAAGAAAAATACGGTCAGAATATTAATTTTCTCATAACGACTATCTATAAAAAGTGAAATTGTGAATTGAATGATATTAATAAACGTTAAAATTAACGCGGATAATATAACAATTGTAAATTGATATTCCATATAGTAGTAATCAAAGAAATTCATATTGATTACCGAAAGAATAAGTATAGACAAAATTAAATAGATCCATACTAAAGAAAAAATTTGTTCGAAAAGTAGTAAGTAGATAGCAGGATGCTTAGATTTAATTGCATTTTTGAAATCTCGAATCAATACTTCTTGACCACCTTGTGCCCAACGAATGCGTTGTTTCCATAGCCCTCCTACTGTTTCTGGGACAAGCATCCAACATAGTGCACGAGGTTCATACTTAATCTTTAGATTGGAAAGATGAAACTTCCACGATATCGCAATGTCTTCTGTAATCATATCTATATCCCACTTATTAACTTGTGTAATTGCCGATTTTCTAAATAAAGTAAATACACCTGAAATCGTATTTATTTTGCCAGTAATAGATTGAGCCCTTTTAATACTTCCGACCATGCTTGCATATTCTACGGCTTGAATTTTGCCTAAAATTGAACTTTTATTTCTAATCCTAGGATTCCCAGTAACTGCTGCAAGGTCAGGGTCATTCAAGAAATTTTCAATCATGTAATACGGTGCATCATTGTCAACAACAGTATCAGCATCAATTCCCATGATATAGTCGAACTTTGCATATTTAATTCCCTCATTAAGTGCATTTGCTTTGCCTTGATTTACCGTTAAATTGACAAAAGTAAAATTTAAATGTTCTTTTAATGTTTCAATAACTTCTGCAGAACGATCTGAACTACCATCATTGATTACAATAACTTCTTTGTTGGGAAATTCTAATTTTAAAACACTTTCGATGGTTTCTTTAATGGTTTCTTCTTCATTGAAACATGGAATTAGAAATGAGATACCATGGTCTCCAATGTGTCTATTTGGTTGTTTTTTTAACCGTAATTCGATAAATAGTGCATAGAAAATAGTACCAATAACCCAAAAAATAGACATGAACAGGGGGTACATTAGTAAAAGACTGAATATTTTCAATTTACCTACCTACCTTTCGTTAGTTAGTATACAAATCTTATTACTTTATTTTGATTTATGCAACAATTTTTTAAATATTTTTAAATTACAAGAATATTACTGACTTCTAAAACTATTGCAAAATTATTTTGTATTTATGATTAAAGTGGTAGATAACATAGTAATTCATTGGGCATAGGATGTTTATTTTAAAGAATTTTTTGATGTTATTTTAAAATTAAATATAGAAAAAATTGACATAAAATACAAAGTGAAAAATTATACCTATAATTAGTCATTGAATATTGAGAAGTATATAATCAAGAATGTAAGGATCAATTATCTACATATACTTTGGAATTAAAATATAAGGGGGATACTGGTATGAATAGAATCAATTTAATTACGTTAGGTGTCAAAGATTTGAAAGCATCATTACAGTTTTATAAAAATATTGGTTTTAAGACGACGAATAAGGAAACTGATGACAATTTAGCGATCGTCTTTTTTAATAATAGTGGTACAAAATTAGAATTATTTCCGATAAATGAGCTTGCAAAAGATATCAATCCTGAAAATCCACCAACAATTGCAACGGGTGGTTTCATTGGTATTACACTTGCATATAATGCTAAATCTAAA
Organism: Staphylococcus caeli; assembly: GCF_900097965.1. Classification (GTDB taxonomy): domain Bacteria; phylum Bacillota; class Bacilli; order Staphylococcales; family Staphylococcaceae; genus Staphylococcus; species Staphylococcus caeli. The sequence continues at coordinate 305,834 of NZ_FMPG01000002.1, read as the reverse complement.
TCAGAAGTTGATGATATTTTAGGTAATGTTGAAAGGTTTGGCGCAACGATTGTGAAGCCAGCACAAGCACTTGACTGGGGAGGTTATGGAGGATATTTCACTGATTTAGATGGCTATTATTGGGAAGTTGCATTTGGAGACATGTGGGAATTTGACAATCAAAATATGTTAGTTATACCTGAGTAATGGTTGATTTGTGCATGTTTACTAAACTTAGAAAGCGAGAATAATAACTATATAAAAATTAAAATGCTAGTAAATAAATAAAAGTAAGGTGATCAATATGGATGTAAGATTTCCAATAGGTGAGTTGTCAGTTCCAGACAAGGTAACGCTAGAAGATATTCGTAAATGGACATCAGATATAGCACTGTATACTGAGCGATTGAGAAATATAGTAGATTACTTAGATGACAATGAGTTGGCTAAAACATATCGTGAAGGGAGTTGGAATGTACGCCAACTTGTGCACCATATTGCAGATTCACAACTTAATATGTACCAGCGATTAAAACTCGCATTAACAGATAATAATCCTACGGTTCCACCGTTTATTCAAGATGAATGGGCAAAGCTACCAGATAGTGAACTTCCAATTGAAAGCTCAATTAGACTTTTAGAAGGTATCAATAAACGTATTGTTGCAATAGGTGAAAACCTTAGTGAAGATCAACTCAAAAGAACTTTTACACTTAAAGATAGCGGAGAAATTAGTGTAGCTACTAAAGTGGCAAAATTATCATGGCACGAAAATCATCATTTGGAACATATTAAAATTGCATTATCAAAATAAAAGAGAAACGGAGCCTGGGACATAAATAGATGTCTCAGGCTCTTATCAAATTAGGCAGTAGATGACTGAATTGAAAATATAAAGTCTCACTGCTTAATTCATTAAGTTAGTGAGACTTATGCATGAGCTTCAGCTCAGGTAAACATTTCAACCCTAGTCATCCTTGCCGGGGTGGGACAACGAAATCTTTATTAGAGAAATGGATTTCTGTCCCACTCCCTTTTTTGTGCTTTAAAAAATAAAATAAGTGTGCCGGTACAATAAAGTAATTGAATATAGCTGATTAAATTAAAGATACCAGCAATAATAAATAAGACACTCACACTTTATGTTCTCGAATTATCCAAACTACAGATGAAAATGGAAAAACAGTTTGTACAATAGCTTTGAATAACGATGTGGAAGGGATTAAATCAGTTACTATCATGAAAAGTAATACGAGAAAAATGACTGAAATAGCAAAGAATATTTTTTTTTATAATTTCCAAGTTCTTTTTGGTCTATTCATATGCATTCTCCTTCAAATCAAGTTAAATACAACATTACATATAAATGTGCAGATATAAAACTTATTAAATAAGGTGGTTGGTGAAAATTCACTTAATGTGATTGATATAGAGCGATTAGGAATTGGAAGTTAAGACTTAGTTAAGAATTGTTAATAGTCAGTTAATGTTATATCTGCTGCACAGACATTAATATAAGAGTTGTAAATTATAAAACTTAAAACGAAAGAAGGAACTTATTATGAAAATCAAGACACTATTACTTTCAGGTACAATTGCAACTTCTTTATTACTTGGCGCATGTAACAACATGGACGATAAAAAAGACAGTATGAAAGAAGAAACAAAATCAGAATCGAAAATGGAAAATAAAGATATGGATAATGCAAAAGTTATGAAAGAAGGCATGTTTAAAGGTGAAAACAAAGAAAAAGTAGAAGGTAAGGCGATGATTAAAGACGGTAAATTAATGTTGAAAGACTTTAGTTCATCGAAAGGTCCAGATTTACATGTGTATTTGACTAAAGACGGCGATATTAAAAAAGGTAAAAAAATAGATATGGTGGATTACGCTAAATCAGAACAATCTTTTGATCTAAAAGGTGTTAACGTAAAAGACTATAATACTGTAACGATATACTGTGATAAAGCGCATGTTACTTTCGGCTCGGCGATGTTGAAATAGTAAATATGTACCAGTAAAAATATTAAAAAATCAAAATAATTTAATAGGACACAAATGGGATGAGACTACAAAATCAAATGTTGAAATGTTGATTTCTGTTTCATCCCTTTATTTATGTAAGGAGTGGGTTTCAAATGATAGCTAAAATTTTATTATTGATGGTTCGTTTAGGATCAGGATTTTATATGTTATTCCAAGGATATGAAAAATTGACGGGCGGTTTTGCGATTGATGGATTAGTTTCTGTTATTAAAGAAAATCAAGATTCGCCAGAGTGGTTTAAAACATTTTTCGATGCAATTATCGCGAACCATCTTGAATTATTTAAGTGGATGGTTCAATTAGGAGAAATTGCAATAGGACTAGGTTTGATTTTAGGTGTGTTTTCATATACGGCTAGCTTTTTTGGCGTATTTGTCATGTTGAACTATATTTTAGCGGATATGATATTTACGTATCCAATTCAATTATTTTTCTTTATAATATTATTAATGAATAAAAAAACTTTAAAAACAATTAGTTTGAATCATTTTATAAAAAGAAAAAAATTAAGGAATGATGAAGATGACACACGTGCTTATAGCGGATGATGAAAAGGATATACGAGAAATTTGTAAAACTTACTTTGAATTTGAAGGATATGAAGTAACAATAGTAGAAAATGGAAAAGAAGCAATCGCACTATTAGATAAAAATATAGATTTAATGATTCTTGATATTATGATGCCTGAAATGGATGGTTATGAAGTGGTGCAGGAAATGAAAGCACAACATTTAGACATTCCATATATTTATTTGACTGCAAAGACAAGTGAAACGGATACGATTTATGGACTTATGTTAGGGGCAGATGACTATGTCAAAAAGCCATTCAGTCCAAGAGAACTTGTGATACGCGCTAAAAATTTATTGAATAGAGTATCGGTAGAACCTAAAAATGAAGAGCATATGATGTGTGGTGCGTTAAATTTAAATAATGTTACGAAAACAGTAGAAATTAATGGTCAGATAGTACCATTTCGTATAAAAGAGTTTGAACTCTTATGGTATTTTGCGACACATGAGGATGAAGCAATTTCTAAAACAGATTTGATAGAAAAAGTTTGGGGTTATGAATTTTATGAAGATGTTAATACATTAAATGTGCATATACACCGTATTAGAGAAAAGTTTGAAGCTCATCATTACCAAGATTATACAATTTCTACGGTTTGGGGACTTGGTTACAAGTTTCAAAGGAGTGTCTAAATGACAATTCGTAAACAATTAATATATTCGTTTATTGGTTCTTTGGGTTTAACGACATTTTTAGTGTTTGTTTTATATAAATTGATGTGGTTTGATGCACATCAAACTATTTTGTTAACAGTTAGTTCATTTATTGCGAGTTTAATGACAATGACCATCGCTTTATTTTTCTCTGTGCCAACGATTCATAAAATAGAAAAGTTAAATGAACAAACTGCAGAAATTGCTAAAGGCAATTATGCAGTAAATGATTTGAATATTAAATCTCCAAAAGAGTTAAAGGCATTGAGCGAGTCGTTTAATCAAATGACGAGCAAGGTTGAAACTCAAATGAATGTAATTAAAGCTGAACAAGAGGAAAAGCTTTGTATGATACAGAATCTAGCACATGATCTTAAAACGCCGCTTGCAAGTATTAAGTCATATTCAGAAGGTTTGAAGGACGATATAATTCATACAGAATCTGCACAACAGGAGGCCTATCAAGTGTTGATTAGGCAAGCTGATAGACTTAATCAAATGTTTGATGATTTGACAGGAGTTATGTCATTAAATGCTCAACGCCAAAAATCAAAAATGAACATGGATCAATTGTTAATGCCTATTTTAGAATCTTATCAACAACTAATTATCAAAGAAAACAGACGTTTTGAGGTTAATATCGCCCCTGAAATACAACCATTTAAACAAGATAAAATAGCTTTAGAACGTATTATTACTAATTTTATAGATAATGCGCTTAAATTTTCTGGACCTTCATCTGTAATCACTATTAATGTATGTGAAGAAAACGAGCAGATATTAGCAATTTCTGTGAAAGATGAAGGTATAGGCATAAAAGAAGAACATTTAAATTATATATTTAAACGAACGTATCGCGTTGAAAATTCTAGAAATCAACAAACCGGTGGGTCTGGATTAGGTTTATATATTGCGAATTCTTTAGCACAACAAATCAATGGTGCAATTACAGTTGATAGCACTTTTGGAAAAGGAACGAAGATGACTTTGATTTTTCCGAAAAACTGAAGTATATACTATACATTATAGAAGTTTTAAGAAATTCACCGTAAAAAATGATAGTTTTATGTAATCCATAACAGAAAATTGATGATTTAGTTATTATTTTACCCGACTTTTTAAGTATTATTGTCACACTAATTACAAGAATGTTACAAAGTAGCGATGTGTTTGTTAATTATTATAGACTTTCATGACAGTATTGAGACACAAAATTAGTACGGAAAAAGAGGGTTTTTTATTGTAATTGGGCTGTAAAAAAGAAGTGGGGATTTTAATTTCACTGTAACCTACACGCTTTTTATGGATGTTATAGTACTGTTTGTGAGTTGAATGAAGTAGTAAATCATCTTTTGGATGATTGAAGTTCGACATTCAAATTTTAAAAATAATAAAATCTAAAAATTATCTTCTGGGAGGATTATTAATAATGAAAAAAACAGTAGTAGCATCAACATTAGCAGTAGGATTAGGCGTAACAGGTTTCGCAGCAGGAAACTCAGCAGACGCTTCAGAACAAGGTATTGACAAAGCACAATTAGCACAACAAGCACAAACAAATCCAGAATCATTAAATGCAGCGCCAGTACAAGACGGTGCTTATAATATAAACTTTAACTATGAAGGTTTAAACTACAACTTTGAATCTAATGGTGAATACTGGACATGGAGCTATGGTCAAGGATCAAACGCTTCAGCTCAACAAGTTGAACAACCACAACAAGCGCAACAAACTGAGCAAGCGCCAGTACAACAAGAAGCAGCTCCACAAACTGAAACAACACAACAACCACAACAAGAAGCAACTACACAAGCTTCTTCAAGCTCAAATGAATCAAGTGCAAGTGAAGGTTCATCAGTAAATGTTAACGCTCATTTACAAGCAATTGCACAACGTGAATCAGGTGGCGACCTTAAAGCGGTAAACCCATCATCAGGTGCAGCAGGTAAATATCAATTCTTACAAAGCACTTGGGATTCAGTAGCACCAGCAGAATATAAAGGTGTTTCTCCAACAGAAGCTCCTGAAGCGGTACAAGACGCAGCAGCTGTAAAACTTTACAACACTGCAGGCGCTTCACAATGGGTAACTGCATAATTAAAATTTAAAATTGTATATTTCAATATATTTAGCTCGCTCCAAAGTATTTTAAATACTTTGGAGTTTTTTGTTTGGAAAAATAAGTTAAAAATAACGGCTCTTTGTCAATAATGGTTGATTTATAAAAGTAAATATATATGATGTTTTTTGATGTTAACACATAAAGTGATTTTTGAAATGTATGTATCGTTTAATTTTGGGTATAAGGTATTATTGTAGTGAAAAGGAGAGAATGTTTATGAGAAAACTAGTAGTGTTTTTACATAGTTCATTAGATGGCTTTGTAGAGGGACCACAAGGTGCTATGGACATTGGTTGGATAGCTTATAACAACGAATTAGAAGATTTTGCAGATAAAGTATTGGGTACTGCTGATACCATTGTATGGGGGCGTAAAACCTATGAAATGATGTATGGTTATTGGCCGACGGTACCATCTGATGAAAATGCAAATGAACATGAGTTGAATCATGCAAAATGGATTGAAAATGTAGAGAAAGTTGTATTTTCAAAAACATTAAGTAAAGTTGATTGGCATAATTCAAAATTAGTACAAGACAATGTTGAAGCTGAAATCAATCATTTGAAACAACAAGAAGGTGGCGATATTGTTGTTCTAGGTAGCCCTAGATTTGCACATCACTTAATGGCATTGAATTTAGTAGATGAATTTAAAATAACTGTATCTCCAACTCTTATTGGGGACGGTCTACCGTTATTTAAAAACATCAAAGAACAAACAGATCTTACATTAAAAGCACACCAAGTTTTCGAATCTGGCGCGCTTGGCTTAACTTATCAAACAATAAAATAGTAAAAAGGGGGAGTGGCTATATAACCACTCCCTTTTGCTTACGGAAACATGTACCACTTTAATGTTCTATTATTTACTCACCGTGATACGCTTTCTCTAATGTAGCAATATCGAATTTTTTCATTTTTAAAAAAGTTTCTGTAACACGTTTGATTTGTTCAGGAGAACCTTTGGCCATCATTTCATTAAGTTGCTTTGGTGCAATTTGCCAAGAAACACCGAACTTATCTTTTAACCAACCACATTGTTCAGCTTCGGGTACTGCAGATAGCTTCTCCCAATAAGCATCTAGTTCTGCTTGATCCTCTGTAGTTACAAGTAATGAAATACCTTCATTAAATTGATAGTCATAATCGTAAGCACTATCCATACATGTGAACCATTGATTTTCGATTTTAAAGCGTGCATGGGCGAGGTGAGATGTTTCATTCGGCTCAAGACCCTTAGGATAGTAAAACTTTCCGCCTTTTTCGCTATTCTTAAAAGTATCAGTATAGAATTTTATTGCTTCTTCAGCACGCCCCACATTGTTATTCATAAACATGAGTGTTGGTTCAATACGGTGTTCAATCGGTTCTTCAGTCACAAGTAATTGCCAAGACACGTCGTATTGATCTTGCACCCATCCATAGCGTTTACTAAAGTCATATTGATTTAATGGCATGATTGCTTTTCCATTTTCTATTAATTTATGATAAATGTCTTCTACTAATTCGACTTCTGATTCCTTGAAGAGTACTGTAAATGAAATAGAAGGGTTTTTAACGAAATAAGGACCGGCATCGATGGACATAAAACGGAAATCGAAAATATTGAAAATGAGTTGTTGTGCATCTCCAGAAGGCGTATTTTTTAATGTAACTTTTTTAAGGATCTCTGTTTCTGGAAATACGGTAGTATAAAAATTTGCTGCTTGTTGTGCTTCAGTATCAAACCATAAATGTGGAACGATTTTTTGATTTTTCATAAGTTCAGCTCCTATTTGTTTAGAGTGTTTTTTTATGTATACCCTTTTTCGTTTGTAAGAAGCTAATTTGGATTACAATAGATATGGAAATGATGTAGTTTCAGTCACTGTAGCTGAGTATATGCCACGGGACGAAATTAATTTAAAAAATACACTTAAAGATTTAAATATCTTTCAATAAATAAAATGCCTCTGCTAAATCTCAATAGCAGAGGCATTACTTATATTTATTTTACTAATTCTTTGAAGTTTTCTAAGCGTTTTGCTTTTTCTTCATTACTAATATTATGCTTTTTCACATAACGGTTATTTTCATGAGCAGCACATTCATGTGAACAAGCACCTAAATAACGAGCTTCATTTTCTTCTGATACTAGAATTTGTTTGTTACACTCAGGATTGCTACAGTTGATATAACGTTCACATGGTGTGCCGTCAAACCACTCTTTACCAACTACTGTTTTATCCACGTGGTTGACTTCAACACTGATACGTTCATCAAACACATACATTTTCCCATCCCAGAACTCACCTTGTGTCTCAGGATCTTTACCGTATGTTGCAATACCGCCTTCAAGTTGGCTTACATCTTCGAATCCTTCTTTTAAAAGGTAACCAGAGAATTTTTCACAGCGAATACCACCAGTGCAGTAAGTGACAATTTTCTTATCCATAAATTGATCTTTATTTTCTTTAATCCAATCAGGTAAATCTCTGAATCTTGTAATATCAGGACGTACAGCACCGCGGAAATGACCTAAGTCATACTCATAGTCGTTTCTTGCATCGATAACGACTGTGTCATCTGATAATAAAGCTTCTCTGAATTCTTTTGGTGACAAGTAATTACCTGTAAGTTCTCTTGGATTAACGTCATCTTCAAGGTCTAATGCAACAATTTCTTGTCTAGGACGTACATGCATTTTTTTGAATGCATGTCCCTCAGCTTCATCTATTTTGAAAGTGATACCTTGGAATCTTTCGTCATTTTTTAAAGCTTGCATATATTTGTCAGTGGCTTCAACAGTACCAGATACTGTACCATTGATACCTTCCGTAGAAACGAGAATACGTCCTTTAAGTTCTAAATCTTTACAAAAATCTAAATGCTCAGTTGCAAATAATTCGGGGTCTTCAATCGTAGTATATTTGTAATACAATAATACTCTATAATCCATAAATTACTCTCCTTTTAAAATTTTATACAAATGTATTTAGAAAATGCGTTAGTGTGTGGGTTTATAATAGATGTGATTGTTATTTACTTTGTACATTCAATTTATTAATATGAATCACAAAAATATCATTATTACATTATAACAAAAAAGGGATATTATTCAATTTATAAATTTAGACGTATTTAGCAAAAAACATGCATTATACAAAGAAATGTTTTCAAAGTAGTAATAAATAACTTGAATTAAAAAATATGCACCTCAGTATTTATAATACTTTATAGAAAGGTACAGTTATTTCTAATGCTTGGAAACAAACAGTGGAAAGCATTATAATCAATAAAATAAAATCTTATTAAGAGGTGATTCATAGAAATGGAGACAGTGTATTTAGCCGGTGGATGTTTATGGGGTGTGCAGGCATTTGTAAAAACACTTCCAGGGGTCATGCAAACTGAGGCAGGCAGAGCCAATGGTACTACCAATACATTAGATGGCGATTATGATGGCTATGTTGAAGTGGTTAAAACCGAATTTGATTCTAGTATAGTTTCAGTTACAGATTTAATGCATTATTTATTTGAAATTATCGATCCATATAGCGTGAATAAACAAGGGGATGATGTGGGGGTGAAATACAGAACAGGATTATATAGTGAAGATCCACAGCATTTAAAAGAGGCTCAACGATTCATCGATAGTTTTGAAGATTACCATTTAATCGCAACAGAAGTATTGCCGTTAACGAATTATGTTAAAAGTGCAGAAACACATCAAGATAGATTAACGCACTTTCCGAATGATTATTGTCATATACCTAGGAAGTTACTTAACAAATATAAATAAAAATACCCCCAGTTCTATGTAAGCTTCAAAAAGAAGGTTAATAGGATAGGGGTATTTGTGTGTCCTTATTTAAAGAAACCTAAAATAAAGTCTACACCTTTAGCTAAAACATCAGCGATACTAAGACCCATAGTTGCCCAGTCGTGCGCGAGACCTGCATTTACTGCGTTGCTAATTGCTTCTACGATTCCTGCCATGTGAAACACTCCTTTTATTTTAGATATTTAAAATTAAAACTTGCGCTTTAATTTGTTAAGTACAATATACATTCAATAATTAATAAATTGAGTGGAAATGCCTAACTTGATATTTTTAATTCCTAAGTGTAATAATAGTTTTTTTATATGAATTATTGGTAATAAAAGGTAATTTTAATTTTTTGTAAATTTCCAAATATAACATGGCATGTTTTTAAAAAGTATGTAATATTGTGCGTAGAACACAATACATTTTTTAGGAGGTCATCTGATTTTAAAAAGTTGTGAAAATAGTATTATCTACAAGTATTGCATTAAGTGCATTAGTTGGAATAAACAATGATGTTGTAAAATAATCAAATTTAATTGCGCATGGTGAAACCAAGCAAACGTTTAACATTCAAGGTTATACGGCAAATAATGGTGATTTTATTTTAAATCAAAAATTTATTGATGTAGTGCGTAATAATCAATTTGTTATTAATGGGTATCGAATTTCTGGTAATGAACAGCAACAAATGTCATTAATTGACATTTATGATCAAACAATTGCCAAAACAGTAGAACATACAGCATCAATGGTAGATTTCTAAATGAAAAAGATAAAATTTTCAAAGAAGCTTTGATTAAAGTATATAGTCAAATCTGTGTGTCTTTCAGTGTATTCTATGCAATTTCGATTTTAAACATAGAGGTTGCAGGCAATAAAGGAACAGCAAATTGATATTGAGCCAGCAACCCACCATATTATACAAAGTAATTATTCCAGAATGGAGTCTTTTAGTCTTTGGTATCATTCTCATAAGCTTTCTTCTACCTGGCCATTTTTACCAATTTCTCCTTTGTTTATATTTAAAGAAAGCCATCTATAATGTTAAAATTTGAATCTTTAAAATTTTTATATAGAGTTTCTTTTTTAGCATAATGTCCTCTTTTTGAAAATTGAGCATATAATAAAATTATACTTATATAAATTACTTTAAGATATACTAATTTAGTTATTTTAAAGATAAATTATGTGTGAGTAATGCAATCAATTCTGTGTATAAATAGAAAGCCAAACTTTAGAATGTATAATATTTTGAATTGCAGAATTGACAACTGGTTTTATCAAGCGTATGATATACAACTGTATAAGGGGTGTACTATTAAGAAACAATACCTCTGCACAATCCCTTAAGCATGAGCAACACGTGTTGGATGCTAATTATAGTTACAAAGGATTTTTAATCCCTAATAGTACAAAGGGTGTACAATATAAAAAGTAGAAAGGTCGAGTCAAATGTTTAATGAATTTAAATTTATTTTTAGAAATAAAATGCTTATTGTGGCACTGATTGCGATTGCAGCAATACCATTGCTATATGTTGCATTTTTTGTTGGTTCAATGTGGAACCCCTATGATAAAACGGATCAATTGAAAATTTCAATCGTTAACCAAGATGAAAAGGCGAAATTGAATGGTAAGCAGGTTACAATTGGAGACGATGTTGTTGATAAATTGAAAGATAACGACAAATTTGATTTTCAAAACGTTTCTGAAAAAGATGCTTATAAACAATTAGAAAAAGGAGAAAGTGTAGGTACGATTATTATACCTAAAGATGCTTCTAAAAATGCAACGACTTTATTAGATAAAAATCCTAAAAAGATAAAATTGGAGACACAAGTTAACCCTGGCTCTAGTTATACAGGGAGTCAGTCAGCACAAAAAGCAATTGATACGGTTACAAATTCAATAAAAGATAATATTAGAAGTAATTATTTAGATCAATTATTTGCAAGTGGAAAAAAATCACAATCAGGTTTTCAAGATACGTCAAAAGCTTTAGGTCAAATGTCAGATGCGGAGTCAAAATTAATTGATGGCAACCAACAAGTGACAAATGGTTTGAATCAATTAGCACCAGCTGTGGGACAACCGGCTCAACAATTGATTTCAGGTAACCAACAAGTGACGGATGGTTTAAATCAATTGCAACAAAATAATGATCAGCTAAAAGATAAAATTGATAAGTCAGTCAAGCAGCAAAAAGGTGTAGCATTTGAAGGTGACAACGAGAAAGCCTTAAACAATGTTACTAAAGTAAACGAAAATAATATTACTAAAGCAGATAAATATGGAGAAACGATTGTCCCATACATGGCGAGTGTAAGTTTATTTGTAGGTGCTGTTTCATTTAGTGCGATTTATCCACTCAGAAAAATGTTGAGCAAAGATGTTACGTCTGTAAAACAAATCTTTGGAAAGTTACTTCTTTACATCGTACAAGGGACATTGTCTGCACTATTAATGAGTAGTTGGGCTATCTTTGCGCTTAATATGTCGATTGATAATATCGGCAAATTTATACTTGTAGGTTTATTGTGGGCAATAGCTGCAATTTCAATAACAACATTCTTAAGTTTACTACTAGATAGAATTGGTTTATTTATATCTATGGTTTTACTTATTTTACAATTAAGTTCGAGTGAAGGTATGTTCCCAATAGAGCTATCCGCACAATTCTTTAGATGGATACACCCATTTTCACCAATGTCTTATGCTATTCAAGGATATAGAGAAGCGATATTTACGCACGCCGGCCACTTTGATTTTGGATTTGTAGTAGCAATATTAGTAGGTATTATCGTAATGATGATTATTTTACAATACCTTGTGTTATTTTGGTTTAACAAGCGGGAAAAGGTTCCGTTCTCACTAGAATTTAAATAAGCGTAATACGGAGGTGCTCATTTTGGAAAATGTAGATCGAACAATTGAAGAAGCTATTACCAAATTTCAAATTGTCATGTTGTACTTAAATAAAGAAATAGTTGAAATTGTGAAAGAAACTGGACTAAGTAATTTATTGTCACGTGAACAGATTGAAGCTATGCGAATTATTAAAACTGAAGGAAAAGTGACGATTAATGAGCTCGCACAATTACAGAATATATTTAAAACTGCAGCCTCTAAACGTATTACCAAATTAGAAGAAATGGGATATGTGCAACGTGCGCATTCTGATAATAAACGTATCAAATTAATTACATTAAGTGATGAAGGTGAAATGTTTTTAAAAAAAGCAACTGCTGTTATGACAGAAGCAGTTAAGGAACGTTTGGGAGATAAATTTACCACTGAAGAAGTTCATAATTTCGTAGATCAACTTACAAAAATCGATAATGCATTTAAGGAAAATAAGTAAATTCTGATAAAATTAAACGGATACACAGTATAAGAAGGCATCTAACGTATAACTAATAGGATGTCTTCTTATTTTAATTTGAGATATATGTAGTAACAACTATTATTAAATTTATTGGTTCAATAGCGATGAAAGCATGGACTTCAATATACACAATTAGTATAATTAAGTATACAATTAAATATTTTGAAAAATTATAGTTTTAGGTTTTTTGTCTTAGTTTATTTTAAAGATATAGAAGGAGGCGTATTATGATGAAAAGAACGATAGAGCGCGTACTGACGTGGATTGGTATCGCATTACAATTATTAGGTGTTATATTTGTAGCAATTATGATGCCATTGATGGGAAATAGTGAATTCAAAGATTCATTCATTCAAGGAATGATGGAAGGAGATAGTAGCTTTGCATACCAAGATGGCACAGATATGTTTAACGTGTTCAGTATCTTGATGGTAGTAGGGCTCATAGTTGGGATTATTTTATTAATTGTTGCTATCATTGCTGTGTTCCTAATTGGTAAGAAAAACAAAGTCGCGGGTATACTCCTTATTATCGTTGGTGTAATCTCATTACCAGGTAATTGGATTAGTGCAATACTATGGCTCGTTGCAGGTATTATGCTATTAGTGAGAAAACCTAAAAAGCCTATATATGGTAAAGATGAAGAGGGCAACTATAACCCATATATCAAAGATGGTTCACAGGTAAACGAGCACAATAATTCGTTTGTGTTATCAGAGGACCAAAAGAAAAGAGAACAAGAAACAATTAAAGATGAATATTCAACATCTCAAGATAAGAACCAAGATTTAAAAGATTTTGATGATTTAGATGAAAGATCTAAAAAAGTTCAAGAAGATCCATATAAATATTAAAAAGAAAAAGGGGTTGTCTAGCATATAGGCAATCCCTTTTTGTATATCATATTTTTATTGGCGTACATTAATTGCTGTTATATGATATATATAATAATAGTAATAAAAAGAGGTGGAACTTATGTTTAAATTACCTGAATCAATAACTGTATATGATGCTTCGCATATTGTAGAAATGGATTTGAAACTTGGTAATGAAACAATGTTTGAAATTAATATTGGAATAATGGATGAAATAAATAATGAATTTAGTGAAAAAGAAAGTACTATAATAGAAAATTTGTTAAAAGAAAGACCCAATCCAATTTTATTAACTCAAGATGAAGCCAATCAAATGAAAGTATTAAAAAAGTATAATTTGATATATAGAATTGATGATAATTTATACACAATTAACCCCAAATTGATTAATGCTTATAATGAAATTGTATTAGACTTAAAATATCCAGCGCTAGAAGTACTGTCTGAAGATCAAAGACAAACATTAAGTGGGCTGGTATTAAATGATGAATTTAGAGAAAATTTAAAAGATATCACATTAATGGAATTGCTTGAATTATACAGTAATGAAGAATTGAAAGATATTTGTAGACTATACTCAATTAAAGGGTTTTCTACCAAAAATAAAAATGGTTTATGCGAACTTATATCAAACAAGTTTTTTGAAAGTAAAGATATAGCTGCAAGTATTTTAGAGGATGATTTTTCGGTTGCAGTATTATATGAATTATTAGCATCAGATAGAAATAGTATTAAAGATGTAAATGTGGACAATTTAAACTTTTTCCCATTTATTGTCGGTATATTTGATCGATTTGGATCTATTATTGGAGTATTGCCATCTGATGTAAAGACATATTTAGAGGAAAATTTTGATGTGCAATCAAAAATAGAGAGTATTCAAGTTCCACAAACAAACTTTGAAATTATAGAATGTGTGCAACGTGCATTACAAATATATGGTATAGTAGAAATAAAGCATATGCAAGAACTAATAAAACTGTATTTAAATATAGACGTCTCTAAAAATGAATTAAAAGGATTATTTGATTTAGAAGGTGAAGGATTAATATATAAGAACTACATTGTACACCCATTCATTATGGATGATATTCAAGAATATTTAACATTTATTTTAGATGTACCTTATTTCGTGCCTCAAAATTATGAAGAATTTAAAATGATAACTGCTTACAGCGACATTTATCAAACGCTTGAAATGCAAGCATTTTCAAAATTATTCAAACAACATTTAGTTGATAAAGATAAAATGAATCAAGATGAGATGGAAATATTTTTACTAACAATGATATCGTCTGCAGTAAATGAAACACATGTAAAATTATATCTGCAAAATTTTGAAGAAAATCATATAATTACTAAGATGCCTAGAAAAAAACGTGATAAACTTTTAAATGAAATCATACCACAAATTAGAAAATGGATTTATCGTGGCCATAATTCAGAAGAATATAAAAATCTTAAACGCACTGATAAAAATGTTGTGAGTTTTAATAACTTCAAAAAGTAAACTTCTTGCTAGAGTGAAAGAGGTGTAGTGAAATGATGGTTTTAATCATGTTGTCGCCACTATTAGTAGTTGGATTTATAGTGATGGCTGTTTTAGAAGAGAAAAAGCGTAATCAAAAAAATAATAAAGATAAATAGACTAGGACATCAAAAAATCAAAGTTTGTTTCTCATACAGGGCAGGGCAACGGAACCTTTTAGAAAATTAGGTTACTGTTCTGCTCTTTTTTTATATTTTTATCGAATACTAATAGAGGTAAGACTGACTGGCTAGTGACTGTACACTGAAGGTAGTCTTATATTTGGAAAACAATAGGTAGCTGCTATATTGTTTTACGTGAAACAATGCAGAAGGAATAATATGTATCAGTAAAATCATTCATCTTCTGATATGATAAAAGAAATCAACAATTAAGGATAGGCAAAACAAAGATATAAAAATGTCGTGATTAATAATTAAAGGAGGATACATTATGAGTGAAATGCTGTACATCTTGCAGACTGTACTCCTGCCTATTTTCATTATGATTATGCTGGGATATATCATACAAAAGAAATTCTTATTAGATTTAAATACATTAGCGAAGCTGAATATTTATGTGTTTGTTCCGGGATTTATTTTTGTTAAATTTTACAAGACTAACTTCGCGTTAAGTCTTTTATTGTATATTGTAGTGTTCTTTATTATCTATATGGCTGTTTTATTCATAATAGGGAAGGTGCTAACTGCTATTCGTAAGACGGATAAGGGAGAAGCGACAACACTTTCTAATAGTCTAATGTTCTTTAATTCTGGTAATTATGGCGTTCCTGTAAATGACCTTGTGTTCAAAGGTGATCCTTTAGCAATGTCTGTACAAGTTATTGTTTTATCCTTGCAAAATATTTTCACTTTTTCATATGGTGTGTTTGCAATTCAATCATTACATATTGGAAAATTAAAGGCTTTGTTAGGTTATTTTAAAATGCCTGTTCTTTATGCATTGTTACTTGCTATCATATTGAATTATGCTAATGTACCGATACCTGAGTTTGTATGGACACCGGCTAACTATGTTGCTGATGCAATGATTGCCATTGCTCTGTTAATGCTTGGCGCACAAATTTCAAAAATTAAATTTAGTTTTAAGTGGTCTAAGTCATATATCTATGTATTTATAAGATTAATTATAGGCCCATTTATCGCACTCATTATCATTAAAATAATGGGGATTGAAGGTATCATTGCACAAACATTATTCATTGCATCTGCAATGCCAACATCGGTCAACAGTTCAGTGATTGCTCAAGAATATGATAATCATCCAGAACTTGCTGCAGAACTTGTATTTCTTTCTACGCTACTCAGTGCAATAACAGTGGTTATTGTGATTTATTTTTCTCGAATTTTGTTTTAAAAATATTGTAATTAAGTGATAAGGGAGTCTTATTTTTCGATTGATGAGAATAAGATTTAAATAAAACATAAATAATAGAGTATTTACGCAAGAGCGGCTAGGCTTCTTTAATGAAGTAGTCGCTCTTTAAAAATGTCTAGTACAATTTAATGTTCAAGAACTTTTAACAAAGGTATGACAATTTTGTTAACGACTATCCTAGTGTTTGAAACACAATATATAGTGGTTTATATTTTATTGTAATACTATATATAGAATGGAAGGGGTAAAATGAACAAACTTGAACAAGATTTGAAAAACCTTATTACGAAAGATCCCACTGTTGTTAATGAAAATGCGAATAAGGATAGCGCGACATTTTCAACGATGAGGGATTTAACTGCAGGCGTGGTTTCAAAATCATATGCCTTAAATTATTTATTGCCGGAACATGTTGCACAGGCACATAAGAGAGGTGAAATTCACTTTCATGATTTAGATTATCATCCATTCCAACCATTGACGAACTGTTGTTTAATCGACGCTGAAAGTATGCTAGAACAGGGGTTCCAAATTGGGAATGCTACAGTAACTTCACCGAAATCCATTCAAACTGCATCAGCACAACTCGTACAAATTATTGCTAATGTTTCCAGTAGTCAATATGGTGGTTGTACGATTGACCGTGTAGATGAATTATTGAGTAAATATGCTAAATTTAATGAAGTAAAGCACCATCAAATTGCGGAGAAATTTGTTTCTCCAGCGGATGTAGATGCTTATGTTGACGATCGCGTCACTAGTGATATTGAGGATGCGATTGAAAGTTTAGAGTATGAAATCAATACATTGTATACATCCAATGGGCAAACGCCATTCGTGACACTTGGATTCGGGTTAGGTGTAGATAAATTTAGCCGTAAAGTACAGGAAGCCATTTTACATACGCGAATAAAAGGGTTAGGAAAAGATCGTATCACGGCTATTTTCCCCAAATTGGTGTTTTCAATTAAAAAAGGTGTTAATTTTAGTGAAAAAGATCCCAATTATGATATTAAACAGTTAGCACTTGAATGCTCAACGAAGCGGATGTATCCTGATATTTTGAACTATGATAAAACAGTTGAATTATTAGGAGATTTTAAAGCACCTATGGGATGTCGCTCATTTTTACCAGCGTGGAAAGATAAGGAAGGTCATTTTGAAAATAATGGACGTTGTAATTTAGGTGTCGTTACACTCAATATTCCAAGGATTGCAATCGAATCCAAAGGGGACATTGAAACATTTTGGAGGATTTTTCATAAACGTATGACAATTATGCACGATGCACTTGTTTACCGCATTGAACGCATTGCACAAGCAACACCGGATAATGCACCAATCTTATACAAAAATGGGGCTTTTAAATATCGTTTGAATGATAACGAGCAGGTTATTGATATTTTTAAAGGACAACGCGCAACTTTATCAATGGGTTATATTGGCCTATACGAGGCAGCAACTGTATTCTATGGTCCTGAATGGGAAAAACTTTCTAGAGCAAAGGCCTTTACGCTGGATATACTGAAAGTAATGAAAGAATATCAATTAAAATGGACCGATACATATGATATTTGGTTTAGCATATACAGTACACCAAGTGAGTCGTTAACCGATCGTTTCTGTAGATTAGACCGTGAACAATTTGGTGAAATTCCAGATATTACTGATAAAGGCTATTATCAAAATTCATTCCACTATGATGTACGTAAGGACATTACGCCATTCGAAAAAATTGAATTTGAAAAAGATTATCCATACTATGCAAGTGGTGGATATATTCATTATTGTGAATATCCTAAACTGAATCATAATTTAAAAGCACTCGAAGCCGTATGGGATTATTCATATGACAAGGTGAGTTATTTAGGTACCAATATTCCAATTGATCACTGTAGAAAATGTGGGTTTGAAGGTGATTTTGATACAACATTTAAGGGCTATCAATGTCCTGAATGTGGTAACAGCGACCCGAAAACAGTAGATGTTGTGAAACGAACTTGTGGCTATCTTGGTAATCCCGTGCAACGTCCAACGATAGAAGGACGTCATAAAGAAATGTGTGCACGAGTCAAACATTTGAAAGATACAACAATATGAAAGGATTAGATATTACACATGGGCAAGGCTATATTGCAAAAATAGAGCATCAAAGTTTTGTGGATGGTGAAGGTGTAAGGTGCAGCTTATATGTTTCAGGTTGCCCGTTTGCTTGTGAAAATTGTTATAATGTGGCTGCTCAGAATTTTAAATATGGTGAGCCTTTTAATGAAGGTATCTTAGAAGAAGTGATGGATGCATGCGAACCCAATTATATTTCGGGAATAAGCATATTAGGAGGAGAACCATTTTGCAATGTGGATATTACCTTGCAATGTGTTAAAAAATTCAGACAACGATATGGTAAGACTAAGTCAATATGGATATGGACAGGATTTTTATTTGAGTACCTCATACAAGATAGTGCTGAAAGAAAGGCATTGCTGGAGCACATTGATATACTCATAGATGGTCCGTTCATTAATCATTTATATAAACCTAATTTGTCATATAGAGGTTCATTAAATCAACGTATCATCGATGTACAAGCTTCAATAGTTGAAAAGCGGGTTTGTGAATACATAAGAGATTAACAATCATTTTCACAAATCATTACGCAATCAAGTGTATAAAAATAAATAAAGATTATACAAAGGGGGCAAAAAAATGTGCACAGGTTTTTCATTTTCATCAAAAAATAAACAAGTGCTATTAGGCCGAACAATGGATTTTGTATATCAACTTGAAGGATTTCCCGCAGCCCAGCCAAGACATTATTATTGGGAATCACGTGTGGATTACAAGGGTAAAACAAGATATGGTTTTATTGGTTCTGGTTGTGATATGGAAGGATTGCTCTTTGGAGACGGTGTAAATGAGCATGGTCTTGGTACATCGATACAATATTTCAGAGGTTACGCTTCTTATGCCACAGAACCACGTGAAGGTTATATGAATATCGCGCAAAGCGAAGTGATTATTTGGGTGCTAGGTTATAATAAAAATATTGATAATGTGATTAAAAATGCGCCAACAGTTAATGTTATTGGTCATGTCTTAAATGACATTGAAGAAGTACCACCGATACATTATCATATTACGGATGAGACAGGCCGAACAGTGGAACTTACTTTTAGAGACGGTCAAATTGTTATCAATGAAAATCCGTTAGGCGTGTTGACTAATAATCCAGATTTAAATTGGCATTATGAAAATTTAAGGAATTTTGCACAATTAACGCCTCATAAACCATCACATAAGCGTATGTTAGGTCAATCGGTAGCATCTTTAGGTAATGAAGGTGGTACGTTTGGTCTGCCAGGGGGATTTACCTCGGGCGAACGCTTTATCCGTATGGCATATTTGAAGGATAATCTAATTGGCAGCGACAATCCAGCATATGACGTGCTCGATGCTTTCAAATTATTAGATGGTGTCAGTATTCCTAAAGGTGCGGTTTTAGATGAAAATGAAGGTCTGCATTATACTTTATACCAAACGGTGCTAAATTTAACGACACGTACGTTATTTATTAAATGGTACGATACGAATCAAATCACAGAATTAGCGTTAACTGAGTCACTGATGATACAAGATAAAATGACAGTTTTTGATCCTGTAAAGGGGTTAATAACTAATAAATTAAATTAAGCGAGTTGTAAATACACACTTCATATTATTGAAATAATGATAATTTGGGCAGTTTGACAGACTTAAAGGCACGTTACTAAGTCTGTTAGGCTGCCCATATTTTATAAAAAAATACAATCGCACCATTGTAGGAACGATTGTGTTATAAAATTAAAAATCATATTGATTATTTTCTTCTTCAAGTACTTGGGCATACACTTTTGCGACACGTAACGTTGAAGTTGTTAAAGCATTCAATCTAAATAGAATATCATCATTTACAATTGTACCTTGTGAAAAGTCACGTTCTTCTATAAATACATAAGTTTGCATGATGTGTGCTTTCATATACCCTAGTATCGGTTTTAACTGTGTCTCAGGAATTAAATAATGTTTTGCTGAACCTGCCGTCGCAATAATACCTACAACCTTATCTCTGAATGCGTTTACTGGAAGTAAGTCGAAAACATTTTTTAGCGTGCCTGGTATGGATGCTTGAAATACTGGGAATCCAATGAAAATAATATCTGCTTGCATGAGCGCAGTTGTTAACGTTAATGTATCACCTGAATAATCTAAATAATTACGACCATCACTAAATGATAAATCTAGTTCTTTTAAATCGAAAAATTGGACCTGATGTTCAGATTCTAACTGATTAATTTCAGATTGTAGATACTTCATGGCAGTGCTTGTCTTAGAACCGACAGTTGAGCCGGAAAGTAATACGATATTCATTTGTTACCTCCTAATTTTTCAAATGTTTTTTAACACCTGGGATAATTTCATTGCCGATGAGTTCAATATTTTTCATAATTTTGTCGAAAGGTACACCACCAAAATCAATTTGAGCCATAAATCTTTGGTGCTGGTAAAGTTCGTGTTGGTAAAGAATTTTTTCAATAATTTGTTGTGGACTGCCAACCATTAATGCATCTCTATGGTCTGGGGCATGAGCAAATTGTTGTTTTGGATAGCCCGCGCCTCTAATAAATGACATGCCAACATTTAAGTGAGGATAGAACTCGCGTAATGCATCTTGCGTTGTGTTTGCAGTATAGAACAAGCTCGCAGTTGAGACAGGTAAAGACTCAGGAGAAGTGTTGAAACCATGTTCTTCTGCAGTTTCTCTATAAGCATCTACGGCATCTTTAAATGTCATTGCGGGACCACCTAATGTAGTGATCATCATTGGAATACCTTGGCGACCAGCTTTGATGGCACTTGCAGGTTGACCACCAACTGCGCGCCATATTGGTAACGTATTATCGATAGGTCTAGGGAAAATTTTCATGTTTTTTAAATCAGGTCTAAATTGACCAGACCACGTAATTTTATCTGTTTGATTTAGTTCCATTAACAAATTAAGCTTTTCTTCATATAGTTCATCATAATGATTTAAATCCAAACCAAACAAGTCGAAAATACCAGTACGTGAAGCGCGTCCAGCAACAATCTCTGCACGTCCATGAGAAATTAAGTCTAATGTTGCGAAGTCTTCAAAGACTCTGACAGGATCGGCAGCACTAATAATTGAAGAAGAACTAGAGACTTTAATCGTTTTAGTAGCTTGAGCAATCGCACCTAATACGACTGTATGTGCTTGTGTAGTGAAATGCTCTTGATGACTTTCTCCTACACCAAAGACATCAATACCTGCTTGTTCTGCTAATTGACTTGCTTCAATTAATTCTTGAATACGCTGTTCATAACTTACTTTTTGACCATTTTCTGGATTGAGTAAGTGATCGCCAAGGGAATAAAGCCCGAATTCCAATGGTGTATTTTCATTCATTTTTAAAATTGCCATTATGCATCATCCTTTATAAATCATGTAAATTTTTTTCTATTTCAGTCCTTTGTTGCTCCATAAAATCAGGTAAATTGAGTTGTTTACCTAAATCCTCGATGTTTGTATCTACTGTAAAGCCAGGTTCTTCCGTAGCAAATTCATACAAAATGCTATTATGACGATAATATAAAGATTTGAAAAAGTAACGGTCAATAATGCCACTATTATTTCCTGGGTTATGATTGATAGTATCTAACGTATTTTTTAAATTGTCATCTGTTGGTGTATTGACCGCAATATGATGTACATAGCCTTGACCAGGTCGTGCACGACTTCCTTCTTGTTCCACTATCACAAAGTCAGTATATAATCCATGTGCGTCTAAAGTCATTACCGTTTCATCTGTGTCTTGTCGAGGTGTGTAATGTAACGCTTGAACAAGAAAGTCTATGGTTGGCTGTGTATCCCGCAAACGTAATTCAACTGGTCCCATACCAAGTATTTGATATTGAGTTGGTATGTCTGAATATGGATTTTTACGCCAAGCCTGTGGTAGTTGGTACTCATCATTTGCAAGTAAAATAATTTCTAAACCATCTATATCTTTAAATAAGAGTGCTGATTGATTTAAATAAGTCATTCGTGTCGTAGTTATATTATGTGTATTTAAACGCGATTCAAAATAATCTAAAGCTGTTACATCTGGTACAAGTAGTGATAAACGATGGATGCTATTAGTGCCAGGTCTATTTTTTCCTAAGTTAGGGATTTCAAAAAAGCTAAGTAATGTACCCGCAGAGCCAATTTCATCACCAAAGAATAAGTGATACATAGTTGGGTCGTCTTGGTTAACAGATTTTTCAACTAAACGTAATCCTAATATATTGGTATAAAAGTCTTTATTCAATTGAGCATCTTTTGTATACATTGAGATGTGGTGATGACCAGTAATATTCATTTAAATCCCTCCGATAATTTAAGTAGGTGCGTAATCCTTATACATATTTCTGTTCGTAAATATACTGAACTTGTTAGTATAAAAAATATACTTGTTAAAAATAATATATACCCATTTGTTAGAAAATGCAATACGTATGCAATGCACATAGTCAAAATAAAACCACAGTCCTTAATTGGTATATGGACTGTGGTTTGATGTCATTCGTTATTTTTAAAGTCTAAGTAATAAAGGCTAAATTCTAAATCCTTTTTTAAATGTGATTCTAATAAAGTAACAGCTAAATCAATATTTCTATTATAAAGTGCAGTTACAATTTCTTTGTGTTCTTCAATTAACCCTGGTCTCCGTTGATTTATAACAGTTTGACTAAACAAATAGATAAAGCTTTTGTATTTTTGATAGGTATCTAATATAAATTGATTGTTAGTAGCAGCAATTATTTTTTGATGAAACTTATCATTAATTTCTATAATTTCAAGTTCATCTCCATAATCGATATCAATATTTGTGTAAGATTCTAATTCATGCAAATCTGATTTAGTATATACAATTGCTGCTTTTCTTAGTGCATATGTTTCTAACAATATTCTCATTTCAAATATTTGCCTATATTCTTCTGTTGTTGGTATAAAAATATAAGAATCTTTAATAAAATATTCTAATTCTAATTGTTTTAATGCCTCTCGAATTGGAGTTCTACTAACATCATATTTTTTTGCTAATTTTGCTTCAGTAATTTTTTCGTTTTTCTTCAAATTACCAGTAATAATGTCATTTCTTATTTTTTGGTAAATGGTTAATTCATTGCTATTCAAATTTTTCACCTCATCTATTTTAGTTTACTATAAAAAAACTTCCAATAAAATGTATACATTTTATTGGATATGGTATACAATTATTTTGTAAACGTTTTCAGAAAGGGTGTTGAAATTGAAAATTGGATTTATTGGATTAGGTATTATGGGAAAACCCATGGTTAAAAATTTACTTAAAAGTAACATTGAAGTATTGGTAAATGATTTAAATAAAGAAGCAGAAATAGAAGTAGCAAATGATGGTGCCGTAGTAGTTTCTATCCAAGAAATGGCAAAAGAATCAGATTGTATTATAACCTCATTGCCCAATGGTGCCATTGTAAAATCCGTACTATATAGTGGGGAAAATGCTATAACAAAACAAATAAATAGTAATGTCAAAACAATCATTGATACTAGCTCACTAACACCTAATGAATCTTTAGAAATTAGTAAAATACTAGAAGAAAAAAGTATCAAATATATTGATGCGCCAGTGAGTGGCGGTGAACCATTAGCAATTACTGGAGAGTTGTCAGTAATGATTGGTTGTGCAGAAAAAGACTTGAAAGAAATACAACAAATATTATCTCCTATTGCATCATCTGTTATTAGAGTTGGAGATGTCGGAGCAGGAAGTGTTGTGAAATTAGCGAACCAAATTATAGTGAATACAAATATTGCTGCACTATCAGAAGCCGTAGTATTAGCGAAAAAATTTGATATAGATCTAGAGAGTATGTATGAAGCAATTAAAGGTGGACTAGCTGGCTCTAACGTTATGGATGCTAAATTCCCTAAAATGATTAATGAAGATTATAGAGCAGGTGGAACTATAAATATAAATATGAAAGATATGAAAAATGTGAATTCTACTGCTGATACTGTAGGTTTGACATTACCTTTAGCAAATCAAGTTAAAGAAATATATAAATCGGAAGTAGCTCAGGGAAATGGTATGAATGATCATTCAGGTATCATAAAATATTTCGAAAAAATCAATAATATGTAGGTGGAAAAATGTTAAATGCAAGCTTAATTAGTGAAACAATAGGCGATAATTTTGATAAAAATCTCGATGAATTCAAATATAAAATTATAGTTCTAGATGATGATCCAACTGGTACACAAACTGTGAAAGATTTACCAGTATACACAGAATGGACTGAATCATTGATAGAAGATGGTTTTAAACAAAGTAGTAACATGTTTTATATTTTGACAAACTCCAGGGCATTAAATGAAACGGAAACAACAATTTTACATCAAGAGATTAGTAGAAATATTGAGAAAGTGTCTAAGCAATTAGATACCCCTTATATTATTATAAGTAGAGGTGACTCAACATTAAGAGGCCACTTTTACCTTGAGCCAAAAATTTTAAGTGATACATCAGATAACGCTTTTGATGCTGTATTTTATTTGCCAGAATTTTTTGAAGGTAATCGTTTTACTTATAATGGAATTCATTATCTTAAGGAATCTAATTCGTATATTCCTGTTTCTGAGAGTGAGTTTGCTAATGACACAACATTTGGTTTTAAGGCAAAAACCATGTCAGATTTTATAGAGGAAAAGAGTAAAGGAAGTATTAAAGCAAATGATGTTAAAAGAATAACTTTAAATCAGATACGTAAACGAGATAGAAAATCAATAAATCAAGTTTTGGATGAGGTGTCAAATTTTGATGCTGTGGTAGTTGATGCATTAAATGATGAAGATATGGACTATTTTGTATCATGTTTAACAGCATTTTTAATGAATAATGATAAAAAATTTATGTTTAGAACTGCAGCTTCATTTGTTAAAGCGATGTGTCAAACGCCTGGTGAGATCATTGATTTAAAGCAATATGGTTCACAAATAAATGGAGGATTAATAATTGTTGGTTCTCACGTTAAAAAAACATCAGCGCAACTAAAACACCTATTAGAAAATACAAATATAACTGCCATTGAATTCGATGTAAAAGCAGTTACTAGAGATGATTTGAATGAATATATTAAACAACAGATTAATAGGGTGATTAAGTTACTTAAATTAAAAAAAGATGTCGTAGTTTTTACTTCTAGAGATGTTATTAGAACAGAAGATTTATCTAATAATTTAAGTATTTCAACTAATATATCAAACGCATTAGTTGAAATCGTTAAAGGTTTAACGATAAAACCAAGATTTATTATTGCTAAGGGTGGCATAACTTCAAGTGATGTTGCTACAAAAGGTTTAAATATAAAGAAAGCACAGGTTATTGGACAAATAACTAAAGGTGTACCGGTTTGGTTAACTGGTAATGAGGCGAAATACAATCAAATGCCGTATGTTATTTTCCCGGGAAATATTGGAGATGATGAAACACTAACTGAAGTATACAAAATGAATTCTATAGATATATAAAGGGGAGAGATTTATGTTGGGAGAATTTTGGCCACTCATCGCAGTTGTAATTGGTGTGATTATATTATTAATGCTGATTATGTGGTTTAAGTTAAATACTTTTATTTCATTAATTATTACTTCTATGGTTACAGGTATATTACTTGGAATGCCTTTAGATTCAATTGTTGAAACTATTGAAAAAGGTATGGGAGACACATTAGGACATATTGCTATTATTTTTGGGTTAGGTTCAATATTAGGGAAATTACTATCAGATGGTGGTGGAGCGACACGTATTGCTGACACGCTAATCAATGTGTTTGGAAAAAAATATGTAACTTGGGCAATGATTATTGCATCATTTATTATAGGGATATCTTTATTTTTAGAGGTAGCTTTTGTTTTATTAATACCTTTAGTATTTACGTTAGCTAAGAGAATGCAAATTTCAAATCTCAAAGTTGGTCTACCAATGGCTACATCGATTGCAGTGACACATGGATTTTTACCTCCACACCCAGGACCAGTAGCAATATCTGAAGCTGTGAATGCTAATATTGGTCACGTGTTAATGTACGGTTTTATCATCGGTATACCATTAGCAATAATTGTGGGGGGGATTTTCCCGAAAATAGCGTATAGATTAACACCGGATGCTTTTAGCAGAGAAGGAAATCAAGCTGCAGTGGGTGAAGTAAAAGAGTTGGATGAAGATAATTCTCCAAGTTTTGGTATAAGTATACTTACAGCTCTTTTACCAGTTATTTTAATGTTATTTGCAACTGTTGTTCAACTTATAACAGGAAATGAAGAAGGTCATGCAAAAGGTGTTGAAGGCTTCATTTATTTTATTGGAACATCTGTTACAGCGATGCTAATTGCAGTTTTGTTTGCGATTTATTCAATGGGAATTAGAAGAAAACAAAACATGAAGCAAATTATGGATACAGTAACTAATGCGATAACACCAATTGCTATGTTGATATTAATTATTGGTGGTGGTGGTACCTTTAAACAAATACTTATCGATGGTGGTGTCGGTGATACTATTTCTGAGATATTTAAAGGAACAGAGATGTCACCGCTTATACTAGCATGGCTTGCAGCAGCATTGTTACGTACTGCATTAGGATCAACTACTGTTGCGGCCATATCTTCTGTTGGAATAGTATTACCGTTATTACAGTCAACGGATGTAAATATTTCATTGGTAGTATTAGCAATTGGAGCAGGAAGTATATTTTGCTCACATGTTAATGATGCAGGTTTTTGGATGTTTAAAGAATATTTTGGTTTAACTATGAAAGAAACATTTTTAACTTGGACTTTATTAGAAACAATGTTATCTGTTGTTGGACTAGGTCTCATATTAGTAATGAATTTAATTATTTAACAAAAAGAACGCCGTTACTTACATATGATGCATTAAATAAGTAACGGCGTGTTTTATTTAGCTTTTAAAATACCATCTTCCATATGATATACACGATCACAGAATTTAGTTAAACGTTCATCATGCGTTACGACAATACCAGTTTTATTTTTTTTAGCGGTTTGTTCTTTTAAGATATTCATGACTTCCATAGCATTGTCAGTATCTAAGGAAGCAGTGGGTTCATCGGCTAGTATTAGAGAGGGATTTGTATAAAGTGCCTTCGCTATCGCGACACGTTGTTTTTGCCCACCTGATATTTCACTTGGCAGTTTATTCACAATATCATTTAAATTCAGTTGATTCATTAGTTGTGTATAGTTTTTTTCAGACATAACGTTTTTCTTCTGTTTTTGTAATAATTTAAATTGTTGTTTAACATTTAAAAAGGGAACAAGATTCGTAGATTGCAAAATAAAACCAATTTCTTCCATTCTTGTATGTGCTAATGCTTTTTGCGACATTTGAGAAATACGCTTATTATTTATAATGATTTCTCCGGAACTGGGTGTTTGTAGGGCACCTGCCATAGTTAAGAATGTACTTTTACCAGATCCTGAAGGTCCAATAATCGCAATAAGCTCATTTTTATTAAATTTGATTGTGGTAGGTTTGACGGCTTCAATGATTTGATTTCCATCTTTGAAGCTTTTAGTTACATTTTTAAATTCTAGCATGTCTATTCTCCTTATTATCCTATGGCTTTCAGTGGATCTACTTTTCTAATTGTTAGAATTGAGAAAAGGCTGCCAATTAATGAAACAGCAATCAGTACAACACCATAAATGGTTAATGTCACGATACTAAATTTAATTGGAACTACAGATGGTAAAAAGGCACTCGTAATTATAGTTAAAATTAAACCAATCAGCGTACCAATTAAAGCAATGATAAATGTTTGAGATAATACAACTTTTGCTAGATAACCATTTGTGAAGCCTTGTGCTTTCAATACCCCAAAAAGATTTGTTTTTTGTAGTGTTATTACATAAAGAAAAATACCAATTACTGTTGCAGAAATAACAAGTAAAAATATAATCATAAAGTTAAGTGTTAGATTTTGTGCTTGATATCCTGGCAAGTTTTTAATAAAGTTTTCGATTTTAATGGCTTCTAAATTATTGGGTAGAGATTTCTTTTGCCAATTCGCATCTTTGACTACGACTGCATTTGTTTTATCTGAAGATAGAGAAGGATTTAATTTTTGAATTGTGTTGTTATTAGAAAATAGCACAGGTGATGCATTGTATTTTGCACTTTCACTAAAGCCCACAATTTTTAATTTTTCATCAGATTGTGATAGCGATAGTTTATCGCCTAGCTTAAAGCCTTTATCTTTTAAGGACTCGTCTGCAATGACTTCATTATCTTTATGGAATTTTTTCCCTTCAATCATTTTTGGCACTAAAAACGATTTGTCAGTAACACCAAATAACAGCGCGTTCTCTTCATGCGTGCCATTAGAAATAATAACGCCAGACTGTTTCAGAGTTGTTTGTTTTTTTAATGAATTTGAAACATCTTCTTTGTTAAATAGGGACTGTTCGACCGTTTGATTCGCATCCTTATTTAACACAATTGCATCAGCTTGCCATTTATCGATACCCTCGCGATTCATATTCATTAACCCGCTGGCTAAGCCGGATAATAAGAAAAGCAAGTAACTAATCATTACTAAAACGCCAATGATAAGACTGAATTTCAATTTGTTGCGCTTAATTTCATTCCAAGCTAAAAACATAAGTTTCTCCTTTACATATATCGCATTTATTCTAAAAGTATCATAAATGCTAATAAAATGAGACAAATAGACATTGAAATTTTATAAATTGAATTATATTTCAATAATAGTTTTTTGAAGCATAGCCCCATTGCTGCCCATGCAACAGCACCAGAAGCACCAATAAGAGCGATAATAAGTGTATAGCTCATTGATGATAATAAACTTAAGTTTTGGGTAGTGACATATGTTACGATTGCAGTCAGCACATAGACAATCGTTTTAGGGTTCATGTATTGAAGATAAAGTCCATCTCTTAGACGATATTTACTGTTCTGTTTTTCATCATCAGTTTTGTGCTTAAAGACTGAATAGGCAAGATATAATAAATAAAAGAAACCAAAAATTTTAATAATTAAAATGAAACTTTCAAAATATGTTGCCATATACTCGCTAAAAATTAAACATAACAGCGACAAAGTTAAAAAACCTAAACCAATTCCGAATAAAAAATGCATAGTACCTCTCATTCCGCTACGTAAAGCGCCATCCAATGCTAATAAATTGTTAGGACCGGGTGTGTAACTCATGAAAAATGTATAAACTATAAATGATATAAACAAATTGCATTCTCCTCACATCATCCGTTATCATGGAAATAGTTGGAGGATATTCCATTTTACGGGATATTTCCTATTAAAAGGATTTTATATCCGTTTTAGTGGAAAGTCAATTATAAAAGGGGTCTTTATGATGGAATTTCATAAAATAGTAGCTAAAAACATTTATTTATATAGAAAGAAAAACAAAATTAGCTTGGAGAAACTCTCTAAATTAACAGGTGTCAGTACCTCTTCATTGAATGAAATTGAAAAAGGGAACACAATTCCATCGATAAACACAGTATGGAAAATAAGTAATGGTCTAAAATTATCATTCAGTAGTCTAATGAGTGAAGCGGAATCTGATTATATACAAGTGAAAAAGGAAGAAGTTGTGCCTGTCACTGAAGATGAAGGAAAGTATCGCGTTTATCCTTATTTTCCATTTGAAAAAAGTAAATCATTTGAGTTTTTTTACGTTGAGCTAGATCCTGGAGCGACTTTACAATCTGAACCACATTTGTCCGGTTCAGAGGAATCTATCATTATTACTGAGGGCGAATTAGAAATGCATTTAGAAAATGAAGTACTGGAGTTAAAAAAAGGTGATGCCTTGAGATTCAAGTCAGACATAGCGCATAGTTATATTAATCCTGGAAAGGTTAAGACATTGATTTCTATGGTCATTGATTATAAGTAATAGCACACTAAATCAAAGTTAAAAAATTAAATTATATTAAGATAAATTCTTAATTAAAACCAAACTGCGAATTCTAATGAATTGAATTAGAATTTGCAGTTTTTTCATAACAAAATTGTCATATCATTTTCACATAGAAATAGGGTGACGATAGGGTTACTTTGATAAAATACAATAACCATAAAGATAAATATGTAGTTTTAAATGATAGAAAGCAAAGGAGTATTGGCTTGCAGAAAATTAATAATAGAATAGAAACATTAGATTTTTTAAGAGGTTTTGCTTTATTAGGTATTATACTAGTGAACATTGTTGCAATAGCGAATCTAGGAGCGTCAGATTTATCTTCGGATATTACCTATAGAAAATTCTTAGATTTCTTTATAGAAAGTAAATTCTTTACCATATTTTCATACTTATTTGGTATAGGATTCTATATTTTTATGCAAAGAGCTGAGTATAAGATTGGAAATAAATACATTATATATCTTAGACGTATTTTCGTACTTGCTGTATTTGGTTGTTTACACATGTTATTACAACCAGGTGAAGCATTATTGGTCTATGCAATATTTGGCATAATTGTAATTCCGTTCTTTAAGTTAAATAAATATATTAACTTAGTATTGGGATTAATTATACTAACTTTAACGTTATATTTAAATGCTAAAATTTTAACACCATTACCATATTTTATTTTGGGCTTAGCATCTGCTCAATTTGGACTGATTTTCAAATTTGAAAACCATAAAAGATTATGGGGTCTCGTTGCTACGATTTCTGGTGTAATATCCATACTAGGTTGGTATATGCTAGAAAAAAATTATATTGTACCGCAAATCGATTTATTAACAACACAGGAACAACAAAATTCAGAAAAATATATCAGTGCCGTTGATCACTATAATCATTTAATTTTTATTTTCTCTCCTTCCATGAGCATATTTTATGCATCGTGTCTTATTTTATTATTAAATGTGAATTGGTCACGGAAACTATTAGCACCATTAAAGTATTATGGAAGAATGGCTTTGACAAATTATATTGGACAAACACTACTGATTTATTTAGTATTAATTACCTTTACAGGAGCGCATTGGACATATATAGATACTTTATGGATTTGTCTGTTCATTTATTTCACACAAATGACAATAAGCGTCTTATGGTTAAAATTCTTTAAATTAGGTCCGTTGGAGTATGTATGGAAGACAGCAACTTATATGCAATGGATTGACAATAAAAAAACAAAATAGTAAGCAAAAAACCTAGCGCATACCATTGATTATGTACTAGGTTTAATTTAATTGTATGTGTAACAAGTCTTAAAAGCCTTACTTTGCAGTTGTAAGTGCATTGATACGTTTGTTTAATAAGACAAAGAATAAAATGAAAGCTAGTGTAATCATGATATGTCCTAATCCAGCAATACCAGCAATTGCAGGACTCACACTGAAGCCTTTCATTGCAGCAATACCGTTAATAAATTGCATAGCGACAGTTACAAGTACGCCTAAATGAAAAATATAAAAGAAACTATTGAAAAGTTGTTTGTGTTTAGTTAATTTTAGCTGATATTCGATAATCATAAAAATTAAAAACATAATCGTACCAAGTACTAGTAAATGTGTATGAGTAACATTTAACTGTGAATATCCAGTAAAGTTTTCAGCTTTAGACATTTCACGATAGAAAAGGCCACTTAATAACCCTAAGAGTGTATAAAATGCAGAACTGTACATTAATTTTTTCATTATTATTACCTCCATATTGTTTATGATGGTAATATAAATCTTATTTATGAACTGTATATGAACTTTTAACAATTAAATAAAGAGAAATTCAACTTTCATTATATAAATAAAGCGTATACTAGTTATTGGTATGCGCTTTATTTGTCTATTATTGGTTGTTGTGCAAGTAATAGTGCATAGATTGAATCGAGTATGGGTGTTTCTAATTGATGTTTTCTAGCTATAGAAAATAAATAGCCTTGAATGCCCTCTATCTCTAATGGTTTATTAGCCAGGATATCATAATACATGCTGGTCCCCATATTAGAAGGATAGCCTTCATATATTTCAAGAATATCATCGACAATTTTATGATCAAACAAGATATGCTCAGCTTTAGCAATGGCTATACCTTCCAAGAGTAATTGTCTGCAAAGCGTCTTCATACCAGGGACTTCTAACACAGAAGCAGTGGAACGACTTAATGCTGTAACACTATTAATCGCTAAATTAACGAGCAATTTATACCAAATAGCTTTATTGATATCTTCAGTAAGCTCTATATTGAGCGCGGAATCCGCAACTAATTTAGATAGTTTTTGAGTGTGGAGATTACGTTCTAATATAATCTTATGATCACGATAGTGAGTGACTATATTACCTTTTTTCTGCCCACTAATATAAACAACGCCTTGATATACGTGTGGATGATCAAATTTAGATAATTGTCCCTGTCCATTTTGCGCTAAAATGATAATCGTTTCTGAATGTAATAAATGACTATATTCAGATAGGACAGAATCGAGTTGTGGTATTTTTACAGCAATAAAAAGCACATCAACTGGTTGATGATGTACATGAAGCGGCGCAACATCTAAAGTATACGCTGTCTTTGTGTCCCCATTTGTATAAAATTGAAGTGTTTCAGCGCGACGTCCGAGTAACTGTATATTAGAATTCAAATATTTAAGGTCAAATGCAATTGTACTTCCTACTGCACCGGGACCGATAACGGCAATGTTGATCATGTTTTGTATTTCCTTTTCTAAAAAGATTGGTTAATATATGAATAACAATAATAATATATCAAATTGTGGAGTTGATTTTAATTGAAAACGTTAAAACAGTTACAAACAATGAAAGATAATCAAGAAAAGATTTCAATGGTAACAGCCTATGATTATCCAAGCGCTAGACAAGTTGAAGCGGCAAATATAGATATCATACTTGTAGGAGATTCATTAGGAATGACCGTTTTAGGTTACGAGAGTACAGTACAAGTAACTGTTGAAGATATCATGCATCATGCAAAGGCAGTAAGACGTGGAGCGCCTGACACTTATATTGTAGTAGATGTTCCATTTGGTGCAGTTGGCGTGAATGAACAATATGATTTAGAAAATGCAATCAGACTCTATCAACAAACGAATGCAAATGCGATCAAAGCAGAAGGTGCTCATTTGACAAAGTATATTAAAAACTGCAGTAATATGGGCATTCCAGTAGTATCGCACTTGGGTTTAACACCGCAAAGCGTGGGTATTATGGGATATAAAATGCAAGCCAATAATAAAGAAGCGGCGTTGCAACTTATAGAAGATGCATATGCAGTACAACAAGCGGGAGCAATCATGCTCGTCTTAGAAGCTGTTCCAAGTGATTTGGCGCGTGAAATTTCTCAGAAACTACAGATTCCAGTCATTGGAATTGGTGCTGGCAAAGATACAGACGGACAAGTTTTGGTTTATCACGATATATTGAATTATGGCGTTGAACATCAAGCGAAATTCGTGAAACAGTATGGCGATTTTTCAATAGGTAGTGATGCATTAGCTCAATATAATCAAGAAGTAAAAAATTCGGAATTTCCAAGTGAAGCACACACATATAAAAAACAAGTGATGAACGAGGTCACAGAATGATAAGAATTATCAAAACAATTAAAGAAATGCACCAGATTATAAATAATCACAAAGACAGACAGCACACTATTGGATTTATTCCAACAATGGGTGCTTTACATGAAGGACACTTGAAAATGATGTCTATGTCTGCAGCTGAAAATGATATTACTGTAATAAGTGTATTTGTTAATCCATTGCAGTTTGGACCTGATGAGGACTTAGCATCATACCCTAGAGATATTGAAGGTGATATGTCTAAAGCAAGTTCGGTAGGGGTAGACTATATATTTTTCCCAAGTGAAGCAGAAATGTATCCATCTGAACCAATAATTGAAGTGAAGGCTGGTCGTTTGGCAACTGTATTGGAAGGCGCCGAGCGACCGGGTCATTTTGATGGTGTTGTAACAGTTGTTAATAAGTTGTTTAATATTGTTAGACCGCATAAAGCATATTTTGGAAAAAAAGATGCACAACAATTAGCTATTATAGAAAAAATGGTGGAAGATTTTAATCATCCTATAGAAATAATTGGCGTAG
Organism: Staphylococcus caeli; assembly: GCF_900097965.1. Lineage (GTDB taxonomy): Bacteria > Bacillota > Bacilli > Staphylococcales > Staphylococcaceae > Staphylococcus > Staphylococcus caeli. The sequence continues at coordinate 271,242 of NZ_FMPG01000002.1, read as the reverse complement.
ACATTGTAAGAGAAGCAGATGGACTTGCGAAAAGTTCACGTAATATATATTTAACACAGGATGAAAGAGCAGAAGCTGCGCATTTATATCAAAGCTTAAGTTTAGCACAATCATTATATGATCATGGTGAACGCAATAGTGAGACTATCATTAAAGCAATGCGTACTTATATAGAAGAACATACGAGTGGTCATGTAGAAACTGTTGCAATTTATAGCTACCCTGAACTTGTTGAGCAATATGAAATTTCGGGGGATATATTTATTTCACTTGCAGTTAAATTTAGTAAAGCACGTTTAATAGATAATATCATTATAAATAAGTGATTGAATAGTTTTACTAAATAGGAATATTAAATTCAAATTAATTCATATACTTGTAATATATAATTTACAATTTTTGAGGGTTGTTTTATCATATAGTATGAGAGATATTTATCGAGAAAAATATATTAATAGGCTGTCATATGATATATGAACATCGTTTACAGAAGACATGTATCAATGTGTTATATGAAACTATTAAACATTATTTTATATTGAAAAGTGAATACGAAAGGTGGAACAGCGATGAGAGATTCAAACTCAAAAGACGTTATTTTAATAGGTGCTGGTGTTTTAAGTACAACATTTGGCACATTGTTAAAAGAACTCGCACCAGAATGGAATATTAAACTTTTTGAAAGACTCGACAAACCTGGAATTGAAAGTTCCAATGAACGTCATAATGCTGGTACTGGACATGCTGCATTATGTGAATTGAACTATACGGTTGAACAAAAAGATGGCTCAATCGATGTTGAAAAAGCAAAAGAGATTAACGAGCAATTTGAGATTTCAAAACAATTTTGGTCTCATTTAGTGACAAGTAATCAAATTCAGAATCCTCAAGCTTTTATACGCCCATTACCGCATCTTAGTTTTGTACAAGGTGATAAAAACGTAAACTTCTTGAAAAGACGCTTTGAAGCTTTATCACCACTGTCAATGTTTAAAGGAATTGAATATACAGAAGATCATAATAAGTTAAAAGAGTGGATGCCATTAATGATGGAAGGGCGTGACCCTAACGAAATAGTGGCAGCTAGTAAGATTGATGAAGGTACAGATGTTAACTTCGGTGAACTTACTAGAAAAATGGCTAAAAATTTAAATGAACATGAAAATGCTGAGCTCTTCTATAAACATGAAGTTCAAGACTTTAGTCGCCGCAAAGATGGTAAATGGGAAGTTAAAGTAAAAGATTTAAAAACTAAGAAAATAGAGCACCATATCACTGATTACCTATTTATCGGAGCTGGTGGAGCAGCAATTCCATTATTACAAAAAACTGGCATTCCAGAAAGCAAACATTTAGGTGGCTTCCCGATTACTGGTGAGTTTTTAGTATGTAACAACCCTGAAGTTGTAGCTAAACATGAAGTGAAAGTTTATGGTAAGGAACCTGAAGGTACACCGCCAATGACTGTTCCACACTTAGATAGACGCTACATTCAAGATGAAAAATCATTATTATTTGGTCCGTTTGCTGCAATTGGTCCTAAATTCTTGAAAAATGGTTCTAATTTAGATTTATTTAAATCTATTAATACAAGCAATGTTGTAACGATGTTATCAGCAGCAGCCAAGAACTTCCCACTTATTAAGTATTCAGTTCAAGAAGTGTTAGCTAAAAAAGCTGATCGCATGAAAGAACTGCGTCGCTTTGTACCTGATGCGAAAGATGAAGATTGGGATATCATGCAAGCTGGAAAACGTGTACAAGTTATCAAAGATACGAAGGAACACGGTAGAGGATTCATTCAATTTGGAACAGAAGTTGTTAATTCAAAAGACCATTCAGTAATTGCATTGTTAGGAGAATCACCTGGTGCTTCTACTTCAGTGTCAGTTGCTTTAGAAGTTATTGAGAAAAACTTCCCTGAACAAATTAAGCAATGGGAACCTAAATTGAAAGAAATTATACCTTCATATGGTCAATCACTTATTGAAGATTATCAATTACTAAAACAAATTCGTGAAGCAAATGACGAAGCATTAAAATTAAATAACAAATAATCATTAAATTACCCTTGAGTTATTTTGGCTCAAGGGTTTTTAATATATAAAGTATGTTTTGCTGTTTTGTGCCTTTATCTATAGGAGCATAAATTCACACTATTTTTAATAATTTTGTTGTAAAAAATGTTCGAATGTTTCAGGCTGATCACCTGTTAATTTTTCGAAATCTGAGCTGTGTTGTTCTAAAAGTCCCATTGATGCTGCTTTATACATAGAAGCGAGCAATGGACCAAAACCTTTAGGTTCATCATACATCTTGCCAAAAGTATCCAATGAAACGGGATCATAATTAATTTTAGAACCTGCAACATTAGATAAAATACTTGCCAATTCTGTCATAGAATACGTGTGACCTGATAAGAGGTAACGTTGTCCTAATAGATTTTGATTAGATAAGATAGCAATAATACCTTTTGCAATATCGTGTCTAGAGATGTAATTGATTTTTCCATCTCCAACTGGATAGATAAGCTTTCCTAATTCTGCTAATTCTGGGAGGTAGTCAACAAGTGGATCCATATACATTGCCATTCGAACATAAGTATAATTTAAGCCACTACTTGCAAGTAATCTTTCTGCATAACCAAAATAAGGACTCATGTGAAAGGGGTTATTATATTGGTCGGCATAGTAACCAATGAACATAATATGATTAACATTTGCTATTTTTGCAGCATAAACTAAGTTTTCAACTTCAGGCAATCTATTGTATGAGGGATGAATAATGCTTGGAATAAAAATAACTAAATCAATATTTTTGAATGCAGTAACCATACTTTCTTGATTGAAATAATCCAGTTCTCTAACTTCTAAAGCTTGTTTCCACGTATCAGAAACTTTATTGATGTTTCTAACCCCAATACTAAAATTTTCTATATTTTGTTTGATAGCTTGATTTGTAATATGTGTGCCTAAATGTCCAGTAGCTCCAGTTAATAGTATTTGCATAAGTAAATTCCTTTCTTGTACTTGTATTTATAATTGATACAAATGAAGGTAATGTTTTTAATGTGAATTGTCAAATTTAATAGTCAAAAATTAAAAAATCACTATCTTTGTTATTTGCAAACTATTTTAAAGTGCAATCTTTTAAAAAATAGTATATAGATGTTTAACTTTTATTACCCATCTCATTGTTTAAAAATTATAAAATAAATTTGCATTGCGTACTATAATATACAAAATTAACAACGAATTACATCATAAATTGCTAATTTGATGAAAATTAAATTCTACGATTGGTTATTATCTAATTCAATTGGAAATATCAACTTATTTATTGTTGGAAATCTTTGTTTTTTGATTTTGTGATTTACTCTGATTTGAGTGCATTATGTTAGTAACTTTACGAAAATGATATTCAAAAGTAAATTATTTTCAATAAACGAATGTTTTTGTATATAAAAGTGATTTGTTAATGTTAAAATTAATTATGTTAAATGCAATGTTGTGCAAGTATTATTAAGGTTAGTAAATATGATTATTTTCTGATAATTGTGCAAAATTAAAAAAATGGTTAAATGAAACGTAAGATACTTCTTGATTTTTTTTATTGAATTGAATAATATTAAATTGTATAAACTTTATTTTGAGGTGGGAAAAGATGAAAAACAGACAAGGGTTTTTACCTAATAGATTAAATAAATATTCTATTAGAAAATTTACAGTTGGTACGGCATCATTACTAGTAGGAGCAACATTAGTATTTGGTGTAGGAAGTGAAGTTCAAGCAGCAGAATTAGATTCTATTACAGATAATAATGCAAAAGATAATAAGGGTGAAGCTTTAGATATATCGGACATAAAAGCTGCTGATGAAAATACATCTTCTGAAGATGTGGTTCAATCATCAGAAGAAAATGAAACTACAACTTCGAATGAATCGAATAATCTAGATACAGAAAATAGTGCTTCAGAAGATACATCAGAAACTTCTGTAGAAAAAACAAATGAAGATTCAACAACAGAAACTCCAACAACAGAAGCTCCAATAAAAGAACAAACTTCAACGGAAGAAACTCCTACGAAAGATAATTCAACGGAAACACAAACAGATAAGAGTGATTCAAATACAACAAAAGAACAAAGTCCTGATACTACAACTGAAACACCTTCAAAAGAACAATCAACTAGCGAAAATGTAACAACAGATAATAAAACAAAACAGCAAAGTAAAGACGACACAACTGCTACAGAAACACCTAAACAGGAACAAGCAACTAACAAAAAACAAACTAAAAAAACAACGGCTACAGCAGATAAGAAAAAAACATCAAAACAAACAACAACTACAGTTAAAAAAGCAAAACAATCTGCGTTGGAAACAAAATTAAGTTCTTCAAAAAATAAAGAAGCAACTGTTGAATCGTTTTTAAATAGTCAAGTATCTGATGCGGAAGCACAAAAAATAATGGACAACGCTGACATTAATTATGACACTGCAACAGCAGAAGAAATTAATGTTGAAATTTTAAAAGCGTCTTTAATAACATTAGTCAATAGTCAAAAAAGTGCAGAGACTTTAGCGACACCAACGCGTACAATGTTTCGTGCAATGGCAACGCCAACAGCACTTGCAGCAGCTGTAGATCAAAGTGAAGAAGTCGAAAAATCATTAGGTTATTTGGATAACTACACATTTGCAACATTAATGTTTAATCCTAAGCCATTAGATTCAGACACAATTTTAAAAGGGAATTATATACCGTTTGATATAAATAGTTATATGTCAGGGGCAAACTCAGGTGATAGATATAAAATTGATTTGAAACTAGATCCATTAATTGCAGACCATGTAACAAAAATCACAGCTAATCCAGCAGGTAGATCAACACCTGTAGAATTTACTAGATTACGTGATGAAAATGGTAACCTTACTGATATTTGGGAAATTAATTTCATCAGAGCGAACGGCGGTCTGTTTGGTGGAGCTGAAATTCTATCTCAATATAAAGCTACGAACGGTAGAATAGAATTGGATGACACAGTTGAAAATATCCTGAAAGCAGCTGGAGATTTAAGTAATAACAAACTTAACTACCAAATGTATGTACGTGACTCAGAAGGGAACAAAATAGTAAGAACATCAGAAAGTAGTGGTTATTTCTTAACAAAAACGGATGCAGATTTAATTCAGTTACAGAATAATGTTTCTAGTGACAGTAAAACTGCATTTCAAGCAAGTACAGGTTCTGCAACATTTGATCCGACAATAGGTACAAATGGTGGGTTTATTGTTGATCAGCAAATTATGAAAGACGGTATCTTCACATATACAAGAGGAAAAGGTTGGAGTTATAATTTCCAAATTGATAAAGATTTATTACCTTATATCGATACGGCTGAATTACACTCACTAGACTATAAGGGATTAAGTGGTTTTGATAAAACGTATATCGCAGGTAATAAAGTAGCGACTCTGACGCTTGATGCAAATGGCAATGGAACAATTACAAGTTCAAATTTAAATGATTTAATTGAATTTAATAACTTAACACCAGAAACAGTCGGTATAAGAATTGTATTGAAATTAAATCAAAGTGCAAATAATATTTTGACACAAGATGCACAATATGATGCACAAGGTAATTTGATTGGTGAAACAGTTAGGCAGAAAGAAGATTTCACTTTTGCCGGATACTTAACAGATAGTACAGGTAAACTTATCAATAATACTATGGGTACTGCAACATTAGCATTGCAAGATTATGATAGAGATGGTCTTTTAGACAGATATGAACGTCAAGTATCATTCAGTGATCCTGAAAACAATGACACTGACGGTGATGGTAAAAATGATGGAGATGAAGTTGTAAAATACAAAACTTCACCATTAGTTGGTACACCTGTCGCGGCTGATGTTACTACTGATGACGTTGTTGTTACAGGAACAGTTCCTTTAAAAACTGGTGCAGCAACTCAAACTGCAAAAGTTATTAATGCGAGTGGTGTAACTGTAGGATCGGCAACAGTAAATGCAGATGGCACATTCTCAGTCTCTATTCCAAAATCACCAGCAGGTACATATACAATAGCAATTGATTCGCCAAATTACGATAACGACGAAGTGAGCAAATTTAATATTATTGATGTATCAAAAGTACCTGCACCAACGATTAATCCTGTTGATGATAATGATAAACAGTTAACAGTTAACGGTACAGCGGGTGCGACAATTACTGTAAAAGATAGTAATAATAATGTCATTGGTACCGTCACTATACCAGCAAACGGTGCAGCAGCAACAATTAATTTAAGTCAACCACTTAAGGCAGGTACAGTGCTTAATTCAACTGCGTCATTAAATGGTAAAGTAAGTGACGTTTCAAATACTGTAACAGTTACAGATGCTACGGCACCTGATGCGCCAACAATTAATACTGTAAATAGTGAATCAACACAAATCAGTGGAACAGCGGAAGCTGGTTCAACAGTAACGGTAACAATTCCTGGTAATGGAACTGTTACAGGTGTTGCAGATGCACAAGGAAACTATACTATTGCAATTCCAGATCAAGTTGATTTAAAAGGTGGAGAAACGCTTACTGCAACAGCAACTGATAAGGCAGGAAATGTATCTGAAAATGCCTCTACAACAGTTACAGATACGACAGCACCAGAAGCACCAACGGTGAATGACGTAACAAGTGACGATACACAAATTTCAGGAACAGCAGAACCAGGTTCAACAGTAACAGTAACGTTCCCAGATGGAACAACAGCAACAGGAACAGCAGATGATGAAGGAAACTACACAATAGATATTCCAACAAATGTTGACTTAAAAGGCGATGAAGATATCGTTGTAACTTCAACAGATAAAGATGGAAACGTGTCGGATGAAGCAACAACAACAGTTACAGATACGACAGCACCAGAAGCACCAACGGTGAATGACGTAACAAGTGACGATACAACAATCAGTGGAACAGCGGAACCAGGTTCAACAGTAACAGTGACGTTCCCAGATGGAACAACAGCAACAGGAACAGCAGATGATGAAGGAAACTACACAATAGATATTCCAACAAATGTTGACTTAAAAGGCGATGAAAATATCGTTGTAACTTCAACAGATAAAGATGGAAATGTGTCGGATGAAGCAACAACAACAGTTACAGATACGACAGCACCAGAAGCACCAACGGTGAATGACGTAACAAGTGACGATACAACAATCAGTGGAACAGCAGAACCAGGCTCAACAGTAACAGTAACGTTCCCAGATGGAACAACAGCAACAGGAACAGCAGATGATGAAGGAAACTACACAATAGACATCCCAACGAATGTTGATCTTAAAGGTGGGGAAACGTTAAACGTAACTTCAACAGATAAAGATGGAAATGTGTCGGATGAAGCAACAACAACAGTTACAGATACGACAGCACCAGAAGCACCAACGGTGAATGAAGTAACAAGTGACGATACACAAATTTCAGGAACAGCAGAACCAGGTTCAACAGTAACAGTAACGTTCCCAGACGGAACAACAGCAACAGGAACAGCAGATGATGAAGGAAACTACACAATAGATATTCCAACAAATGTTGACTTAAAAGGTGGAGAAGTGTTAGTTATAACAGCAACAGATAAAGATGGAAATGTATCTGAAAGTACTGTTACAACAGTAATAACTTCAGGAGAAAATCCAGGTACAGGAGAAAATCCAGGTACAGGAGAAAATCCAGGTACAGGAGAAAATCCAGGTACAGGAGAAAATCCAGGTACAGGAGAAAATCCAGGTACAGGAGAAAATCCAGGTACAGGAGAAAATCCAGGTACGGGAGAAAATCCAGGTACAGGAGAAAATCCAGGTACAGGAGAAAATCCAGGTACGGGAGAAAATCCAGGTACGGGAGAAAATCCAGGTACGGGAGAAAATCCAGGTACGGGAGAAAATCCAGGTACGGGAGAAGAACCAAATAATGGAAGTAATACTGTTAAAGAACCAACAAAACCACAAAAAATAAATGATAGTGGTAGACAAAATTCAGCAAATGAATTACCAGAAACGGGTGAAGATGAAGTCCGCAATGGTACATTATTTGGATCTATCTTTGCAGGATTAGGAGCAATATTATTATTTGCTAAGCGTCGTAGAAAAGAAGACGAAGATAAGTAAGTTATTTTGAAGAATTAAATTAAAATTTGGCCTTTCATCTTTTCTTGGATGAAAGGCCTTTTTAATTATAACTATGAATTCAAATGTTAAGTCGAAAATCCAGAATAATAAACTTATACTAATCTTAAAACAATTGCTCTTAATTAGTTAAAGATGTTTATCGATTGTGTATAATGTGTAAAATATAATATTAGAAGGATTTTAACTGGGGGATATCTATGTTTATTATCATTCAATATAGTAGAGGGAATACGTTATTTTATTTGAGAAATCAGAATGAAGAGCCGATTAATTCTAGAGTTGTGGCAATTCCATCTAAGGATTATAAAAGCATTTTATTATCACACATTGAAGAATTACTCATCCAAACTAATAATGAAACTGGTGTAATAGATTATATTTTTTTAGAAATGAATGAAATTGAAAGCTTAAATGTAAATGCAGTATGTGAAGTAAGTAGATATTTAACAAATAAATTGCATGCAGATGTAATTGTTACAAATAATATAGAAACAATAGAATATAATAAATATTTGAAATGAAAAATACTAAAAGCCAGCTATGAAACATAGTTGGTTTTTTGCTTTTTAAAATATAAGAAAAACTAAAAATTAAATACAGTGAAACTATTCATAAAATAATTAATATTTTTATAGAAATTCAAATATAACTCTTAAAAAGTTTATATAATTGTGGTAACCTTTAACTGGAAGTAATAATACATTAAGTGGAGGAAACCAATGAAAAATGATCAAGATTTTACCCCAAATAGAATGAATAAATATTCTATTAGAAAACTTTCAATTGGAACAGCTTCCTTGTTAGTAGGAAGTATATTAGTATTTGGCTTTTCAAATGATGTTCAGGCATCAGAATTAAAAGGAGGAGATGTAACTAAAGGAATCGATGAAAAAATAAGTACTGATAATGAAAAAGAAAATAACGAAAAAAATGTAGCTACTGACAATACTTTAGATAATAGTAGTAATAAAATACTAAACTCTAAAGATGACACAAGTACAAATAATACGGAAACTGATTTAAATAATCAATCTCATGACAATAATAATTATGCGATGACTAGTGATAAAGTAATTAGTTCAGAAAGTGAAAGTAGTTTTAAAGAAAATCAGTTGAATGATAGTACTATAAATAAAGAAATAAAAAATAATCAAAAACAAGTAGATAAAAAAGATGAATATCAATTTGATGCTTTAAATTTAAGGAAAAATGAACTTAATAACAATTCAAAGGTCCAAAAGTCTATCATAGAATCAACAAAAGTAAATGATAAAAACAGTAAAAATAATTTAAGAAGAAAAAATGAATTTATTGCTAAAGAAACTGTAGATAATAGAAGTTCAGAAGAAAATCTGAGTCAAAATTTAAAGGTAAGTGAACGTAATGTAAATAATGTAAGCCCAGAAAATATAAAATTGAGTAACAAAGAACTAATAAATTTAAACAATAAAATAGCTGAATCAAGATTATACAGTCCTATTGGTGTGAGAAGTAACAGAGATTTGACTGAAGATAGTTCTTTAGAAGCATTAGACTATTCGGATAACTATACTTTCCAAACGCTAATTTTCCAACCAGATGCTTTAACAACTAAAAAAGTTTTAGATGGAAAATCTGTTCCTTTCCAAATTCATAGCTACTTAACAGGTGCTAATTCAGGAGATAGATATAAAATAGACCTTCAGTTAGATCCTGTTCTTGCAAATCATGTTACAAAAATAAAAATAAATCCAGCTGGTCGTACTTCACCAGTAGAATTGGTTCGATTAGCAAATAAGCAAGGTAAATTAACTAATATTTGGCAAGTTAACTTTATACGAGCGAACGGTGGATTATTTGGTGGAGCAGAGATATTAAGTCAATATACTGCAGAAAACGGTGTTATTGAACTTGATGATACTGTAAGAAATATATTAGAGGGTATGAAGGACCACACTGATAAATTAAATTATTTAATATACGTTAAAGATTCACTTGAAAATAAGAAAATCCAAACTTCTGAAACAAGTGGATACTTTTTAACGCCATCTGAAACATTAATCAACAACATTGTACCTTCAAATTCTTCTGTTGCTAATAGTGTTTTTAAAGGCAGTAGTGGCTCATTACAATATGACTCAACTATTGGTAAATTTGGCGGTGTTACAATTGACCAACAGATTCTCAAAAATGGAACATTTAGCTATGGTGGACCGATTATTGATTCAGAATTAAATAAACAATGGAGATATCATTACCAAATTGACCCTACGTTAATACCATTTATAGGTTCTATTGAATTACATCGTTATGACTTTAGAGGTGTAGGTGGTTTTGATAAGGTTTATTATGAAAAAAATAAAGTGGCAGATTTAGCCATAGATAAAAACGGCAGAGGATCTATTTCAGATAGTGATTTAAACAAGTTAATTGAGTTTAATAATTCATTACCAGAAACAGTAGGTATAAGAATAGTTATAAAATATAACCAAAGTCCCAATAATATACTTACTAGAGATGCTAAATATGATGAAAATGGCAATTTAATTAGAAGTACAACTAGAATAAAAGAAGATTTTGCTTTCAACGGTTATTTCACTGACCGAAATGGCGGCATTATAAAAAATACTTTTGGATCATCGACATACTACATTCAAGATTTAGATCAAGATGGACTAACAGATAATTTTGAAATTCATAAGTCACAATCAGACCCTTTCAATAATGATAGTGATGGTGATGGGAAAAATGATGGAGATGAAGTGCTTCGCTATGAAACATCACCGCTTGTAGGAAAACCTATGGCTAACGATATAACTACAGAAGATACAGCTGTAGAAGGAAAAGTTCAACTAGACTTGTTTGCTCCAAATCAAAAAGTAAAAATATTAGATGAAAATGGAACCTTGATAAGCACAGGTAGCTTAAATGATAATGGCGGTTTCAGAGTAGAAATACCGAAATTAAAAGCAGGAACATATACAATAGCAATTGAGTCACCAAACTATAGTAATGATGAAGTAAATACTTTCAAAGTAATTAATATCAAAGAAGTGTTAAAACCAACAATAGAACCGTTAAATGATCAAAGTACTTCTATAGAGGTTAATGGTGTTGAAGGATCGACTATAATTATAAAAGATGAAAATGATAATGTAATTGGAAAAACAGTTCTAAATAAAGGTGAGACTAAGAAATCAATAGAACTAAAAAAAACATTAAAAGAAGGTACTATTTTAACAGCTATTGCAGAAAAAAATGGTTTTATAAGTAATAAGTCTAATCCCATTATAGTAAAAGATATAACAGCACCAGAAGCACCAACGATGAACGATTTTACAAGTAATGATAAAGAAATTACAGGTGAAGCAGAGCCAGGATCGACTGTAGAAATAGTATTTCAAAATGGTCAAAAAATGAGCGCACAAGCAGACGATCAAGGTCATTTTACAGTAGAGGTACCTGCAGGAGTATTCAATAACGGTGGTCAGGTAATAGCAAAAGCAACAGACACAGCCGGTAATGAATCATCAGTGACAACAAAAGATGTAGCAGATGAGACAGCGCCAACGGCTCCAATAATGGATGAGTTCACAAGTAATGATAACCAAATCACAGGCCAAGCAGAACCAGGATCAACGGTAGAGATTACATTCCCAGATGGCCAAAAGGTGAGTGGTAAAGCTGATGATCAGGGATACTATACGGTGAAAGTTCCAGAAAAAGCGCTAAATAGCGGCGGAGAAGTAACAGCAAAAGCAACAGACACAGCCGGTAATGAATCATCAGTAACAACAAAAGATGTGGCAGATGAGACAGCGCCGACGGCTCCAATAATGGATGAGTTCACAAGTAATGATAACCAAATCACAGGTCAAGCAGAGCCAAATTCAACGGTAGAAGTAACGTTCCCAGATGGTCAAAAAGTAAGTGTACAAGCAGATGACCAAGGCCGTTATACAATAGATGTACGAACAAATGCGCTAAATAACGGTGGTCAAGTGAGTGTGAAAGCGACCGACACAGCCGGCAATGAATCAGAAGTAACAACAAAAGATGTAGCAGATGAGACGGCGCCGACGGCTCCAATAATGGATGAGTTCACAAGTAACGATAACCAAATCACAGGCCAAGCAGAACCAGGATCAACGGTAGAGATTACATTCCCAGATGGCCAAAAGGTGAGTGGTAAAGCTGATGATCAGGGACACTATACGGTGAAAGTTCCAGAAAAAGCATTAAATAACGGTGGTCAAGTGAGTGCAAAAGCAATAGACACAGCCGGCAATGAATCAGAAGTAACAACAAAAGATGTAGCAGATGAGACGGCGCCGACGGCTTCAACAATGGATGAGTTCACAAGTAATGACAAACAAATCACAGGCCAAGCAGAACCAAATTCAACGGTAGAAGTAACATTCCCAACTGGAGAAAAAGTAAGTGTGCAGGCTGATAATCAAGGTCGTTATACAATAGATGTACCAACAAATGCATTGAATAATGGTGGTCAAGTAAGTGCTAAAGTGACTGACGCAGCTGGCAATGAATCAGAAGTAGCAACAAAAGATGTAGCAGATGAGACAGCGCCAACGGCTCCAATAATGGATGAGTTCACAAGTAATGATAACCAAATCACAGGCCAAGCAGAACCAGGATCAACGGTAGAGATTACATTCCCAGATGGCCAAAAGGTGAGTGGTAAAGCTGATGATCAGGGATACTATACGGTGAAAGTTCCAGAAAAAGCGCTAAATAGCGGCGGAGAAGTAACAGCAAAAGCAATCGACGCAGCCGGTAATGAATCATCAGTAACAACGAAAGATGTGGGAGATGAGACAGCGCCGACGGCTCCAATAATGGATGAGTTCACAAGTAATGATAGCCAAATTACAGGTCAAGCAGAGCCAAATTCAACGGTAGAAGTAACGTTCCCAACTGGCCAAAAAGTAAGCGTACAAGCAGATGACCAAGGCCGTTATACAATAGATGTACCAACAAATGCGCTAAATAACGGTGGTCAAGTGAGTGTGAAAGCAACAGACACAGCCGGTAATGAATCATCAGTAACAACGAAAGATGTGGGAGATGAGACAGCGCCGACGGCTCCAACAATGGATGAGTTCACAAGTAACGATAACCAAATCACAGGTCAAGCAGAGCCAAATTCAACGGTAGAAGTAACGTTCCCAGAGGGCCAAAAAGTAAGCGTACAAGCAGATGACCAAGGACATTACACAGTGAAAGTTCCAGAAAAAGCTTTAAATAATGGCGGTCAAGTGAGTGCAAAAGCAACAGACACAGCCGGCAATCAATCAGAAGTAACAACAAAAGATGTGGCAGATGAGACAGCACCGACGGCTCCAACAATGGATGAGTTCGCAAGTAATGACAAACAAATCACAGGCCAAGCAGAACCAGAATCAACGGTAGAAGTAACATTCCCAACTGGAGAAAAAGTAAGTGTGCAGGCTGATAATCAAGGTCGTTATACAATAGATGTACCAACAAATGCGCTAAATAACGGTGGTCAAGTGAGTGTGAAAGCAACAGACACAGCCGGTAATGAATCATCAGTAACAACGAAAGATGTGGGAGATGAGACAGCGCCGACGGCTCCAACAATGGATGAGTTCACAAGTAACGATAACCAAATTACAGGTCAAGCAGAGCCAGGATCAACGGTAGAGATTACATTCCCAGATGGCCAAAAGGTGAGTGGTAAAGCTAATGATCAGGGATACTATACGGTGAAAGTTCCAGAAAAAGCGCTAAATAGCGGCGGAGAAGTAACAGCAAAAGCAACAGACACAGCCGGTAATGAATCATCAGTAACAACGAAAGATGTGGGAGATGAGACAGCGCCGACGGCTCCAACAATGGATGAGTTCACAAGTAATGATAACGAAATCACAGGACAAGCAGAAGCAAAATCAACAGTAGAGATTACATTCCCAACTAGAGAAAAAGTAAGTGTACAAGCAGATGACCAAGGACACTATACGGTGAAAGTTCCAGAAAAAGCTTTAAATAATGGCGGTCAAGTAACAGTAAAAGCGACCGACGTAGCTGGCAATGAATCAGCTGTAACAATGAAGAATGTGGCAGATAAGACAGCGCCAAATGCGCCACAAGTAAATAGTTTCACGAGTGTGGATAAACAGATAACTGGCCAAGCAGAACCTAATATAATTGTTATTATTACTTTGCCAAATGGAAATAATGTAATTGGTAAAACGGATAATCAAGGAATATTCACTATTAATTTACCAAAAGGAGTAATTTTAACAGGAAATGAGAGAGTCATTGTTTCAGTTAAAGACAGAGCTGGCAATATATCACCAAAAACAGAAATTATTGTGATAGATAAGACAGCGCCTAATATTCCAATTATCAATAAAGTGAAAAACAATGATAAACAAATAACTGGTCAAGGTGAGCCAAATGCAAAAGTCATTGTAACTTTACCTAATAATCAAGTACTGTTAGGTAAAGTAGATAGTCAAGGTCATTTTGAAATTAGCGTACCAGAAAAAATAGAACTTAAACCAGGGGATGAAGTTCAAGTATTTCTTGAAGATGTTAGTGGTAATAAATCACAAATATCAATAGTAATTATTGAAAATGGTGAAGCGAAAAACCCAGATAAAATAAAAAACACCCATGAAGACTCAGATATAATTAACGGAGCTAAAAGCAATAATCCTAACAATATAAGTAATCACAAACATTCACACATTACGCAAAATCAACGTCCATTGGATAATGACAATGAAAATAGCGTAATTGAAAATAACTCGGACGAAATAAATACTAATCATGGAAAATTCGGCCATAATTACAACGATGTGAAACAATTACCAAAAACAGGTACAAACGATAATTATAAAAATGGATTGTGGGGTTCTATTTTTGCAATGCTAGGTTCGTTTATATTGTTTGGTAAACGCCGTAAAGACAAAAAAGAAAACTAATTTCATGATTTTCTAACTATAATAAAAAATAAGAGTGACATTCTATTAAATGATATTAATCCAGCAAAGTTCAAGTTTTATTAATTAGATACTTTTCTTGGAAAAATTCAAAATAGGGTGTCACTTTTTTAGTGAAATTGTTCATGCTTATAATATATAATGCGATATTAAAATGTATATAAGTAAATGTTTCATATTTAATATTTTACTCTACAGTAGTATAAGGTAGTATTACATAAGATGGAGTTGTAAAATCATAAAGAGACAATTAGACAGTGAAATAAAAAATCATAATGAGGCACCGGTAATATTATGCGATTGAATATTTAAAGTATTTGTCGTAGCTTATACAAAAAGAAGAAAAAGAAAGGTGTGGAGTTATATGCAAAAGGCATATAAACAATTGATTTTAGGTATGATTTGTTTGTTCATTGTTATGGCAATAGGGCGTTTTGCATATACCCCGATAATGCCTTTTATGCAACAAAGTAGCGATATGAATGATCAAAGTGCGGGTATTTTGGCAACAATGAATTATTTAGGATATTTAATTGGTGCAATTATTCCAATCTGGTTTATTATATTTACTAAAGCTACTGATTTAAAAATATACTTAATTATTAATATTGTTTCTACAATTTTTATGGGGACTTTTAATGAATATACAGTTTGGATTATACTAAGACTCATCTCAGGTATAACTAGTGGCGCAGTGTTTGTACTAGCATCGAATGTTACACTTGAAGCATTAAGAATTGCCAATAAAAATCGTATTTCTGGATTGCTATATAGTGGTATTGGTGTGGGTATCTTTTTAAGCAGTATTTTTATTTACTTATATACTGATAAAAATTCCTGGGAAATGACTTGGATGATTTTAGGAATCAGTTCATTGCTATTAGGGATTTTTGCTATTGTTGGTTTGAAGGATAATAATCCAAATAAAGAAGAGTCACAAAATAAAGAAATAAAACAACATGAAAATAGTGAAAAGTTAAATAAGCGATTTGTGTTTGTTTTTTCAATTTCTTATTTTTGTGAAGGTGCAGGATACATTATTACGGGTACTTTCTTAGTTGCTATAGTAAAAGCGATACCTGATTTAGCAGATTACGCTGCATTAAGCTGGATGTTTGTAGGTTTAGGTGCAATTCCTTCAGCAGTGCTATGGTCAATGATGGCTGGGAAATTGGGGCATGCAAAAGCAATATATCTTGCTTTTGTTTTACAAATTATCGGTGTGATAATGCCAGTATTCTTAGAAAATATACCAAGCCTAGTGATTAGTTCGTTATTATTTGGCTCTACGTTTTTAGGATTAACTACGTTATATATGTCCAAGGCACAAGCACTCATGTTTCAACATAATAGTAATCTCAACTTGGTAGCCTCATTAACAGTGATTTACAGTTTAGGACAGATGATTGCTCCTGCAATTTCAGGTCTATTAATAGGTAATGAAGGAAACTATGATGCTGCTTTGATTTTCGCTGCGATTATTCTTACTATTGGCTTACTTAGTAGTTTTTATAGTTTTGAAAAGTTTAAGAATGAAGAAAAGAACTGATTCGAATCAGTTCTTTTTATTTTGCTTAATTGTTAATGAAATAATGAAAGCAATGGACATAAATCCAGTAATCATTATTACGACACCTGGCCATTGAATAAAACTGTAGAAAATACCAGCTAATGTGCCACCAACAGAGGATCCAATATAATAAAATAATAAATAAAGACTTGATGCTTGTGCTTTATGATCTTCTGCCCGAGTTGTTACTACAGAACTTGCAATAGCATGACCACTAAAGAATGCATAAACGCTAAATGCCAAACCAATTATTTTAAAAGGTAATAGAGGTATGAGCGTAAACCAGATCCCAAAAATAAGTGTCAAAATGCAAAATTTTAAAGCATTTAATGTACCAAGTGCTAAACGCAATTTAGCATTTAATATTGATGAGATCATGCCAATTAAAAATAATAAATAAACGAAACTAATAACTGAAGCATGCAAGTGGTATGGTTCTTCAGCGAGGGCAAATCCAATATAGTTAAATGCCGCTATATTACAACCTAAAAGTAAGAATCCTATCATAAACGGTTTTAATAATTTTATATTTTTCAAATGGTTAAGGTAACTTGTTAATAAAGATTTTATAGACAAATTTTGTTTTTTAAAATGTTGGGATGATGGTAATAAAAATATGAAAATAACGGTGGCAATCACACTTAAAATGGCAATGGAAATCAAACCTATTTGATAACCATAAATACTAGAAATGTAACCTGTGAATATTCTGCCAAAAGCGCCACCAAATGCATTTCCACTGATGTAGATGCCCATAGCTTCTGGTAAATGACGTGGTGAGATTTCTTCTCCAATATAAGCCATAGCGATTGAAGGTAAACCCGCTAAACATATGCCTTGAATCAGTCTGATTATTAAAAATGTGTTGAAATCTAGGATGAATGGTTGTAATAACGCTAAGAGAGAGACAGAAATAACAGAGAAAACCATAATAGGTTTACGTCCTACTACTTCTGATATTGCTCCGAAAAATAGCATTGCAACAGCTAATGAAATGGTTGAAGCAGATAATGCTAAACTCGCTATGGTTTCATTGACGTTAAATGATTTCGTAAAGTGAGGTATTAGTGGTTGAACACTATACAAAATTGAAAAAATAGTGAAACCAGCTATGAACAGTGCAATGATAATTTTTGAATAAGGTTTTGTACCTTTTTCTACATAAACATTATTAAAATTTTCCACTGCATCTCACCTCACTTAATATAATAACTTAATGGTAGCATGAAACGCATAATATAAAAATGTATAGAATTTATGTGAAATATTAATAGAAAATAAGTGGAATTTAATAAATTGATTTTAGGCACAATAAAAAAGTTAATTTATGCGCATGTATATAAGGAAGAGAAGTGGTTTCCGAATAGTTATACGATAGCACGTGAAGATGTTGCAACAACTTTAGTACAAGCTTTAGA
Organism: Staphylococcus caeli; assembly: GCF_900097965.1. Lineage (GTDB taxonomy): Bacteria > Bacillota > Bacilli > Staphylococcales > Staphylococcaceae > Staphylococcus > Staphylococcus caeli. The sequence goes on along the minus strand of NZ_FMPG01000002.1, from coordinate 253,081 downwards.
CATAAATTCACTTCAAAGAGCGTCTATTTTCATACAATCTGGCGATCATGATATCAAAGATGCGTTAAATCAGGTGCAATAATTAGGAAATCACAACCATTTTAAATACACTCTACAAGTATAGGCAACATGTTAACTTGTAGGAAGTATTTTATTTGCTTCATAGAAAAATTTTGAAATATAGGTATATTATCTGTACTTAATATATAATTTGAAAAATAAATAAATTAATATCATAATTACTGTAACATTAGTTGAAGAGGATGGTTTGATGTTTACTATTTATGGACATAGAGGATTGCCAAGTAAAGCTCCTGAAAATACACTTGCTTCATTTAAAAAAGCGACATCTGTATCAGATTTAAAATGGATTGAATTAGATGTTGCAATAACAAAAGATGAGCAATTAGTTATTATTCACGATGATTACCTAGATCGCACAACAGACATGGTTGGTGAAGTGAGCCAGCTAAATTACAATGAAATAAAACACGCATCGGCAGGTAGCTGGTTTGGTAATGAATATGAAGCGGAACATTTGTCTACTTTAAAGGAGATTATAGATTTAGCTAACAACACAAAAATTAATTTAAATATTGAGTTGAAGGGCGTTAGTGGTCCGAATGGCAGCGAATTATCAGAAAGTATGGTTACTCAAGTATCAGAAATATTAAAATCATTAGACTCTCAGATAGAAGTATTAATCTCTAGTTTTAATATTTATTTATTAAAATTAGCTGAAAGTATTATGCCACAATATCAAAGAGCATTAATTTTTAAGGCAAGTGGGTTTGGCAAAGATTGGAGAACGTTATTAAACTTCTGTAATTCAAATATCGTGAATATTGAAGACACTAAACTTACACAAGCACGTGTAAAAGAAATAAAAAATGCAGGTTATGCGTTGAATGTATGGACAGTAAATAATCAATTACGTGCAAATCAATTGGCAAATTGGGGTGTTGACGGTGTTTTTACGGACAAAGCAGATACTTTAATACACTTGCAACGATAATAAGAAATAAAAGTAAAACTAAACATAAAATGAAGATAAAGGGAGAAAAGACATGAATATTGGAATAGTAGGTGCAGGGAAAATAGTGAAAGAAGCGCTGCCAGTAATAGAGCAAATACCAGATTACACAATTCAAAGTATTGTATCATCGGGCAGAAATCCAGAAAATGTAGAACAATTACAAAAACAGTTTAATATCAAAACGATATATGAGGATTATGATTTGTTTTTACAAGACGGAAGTACTGAAGTGATTTATCTTGCTGTTCCTAATCATTTACATTTTGATTATGCGAAGAAAGCAATTCAACAGCATAAACATGTAATATGCGAAAAGCCGTTTACGTTAACAAAAGATGAACTGCTTGAATTAAAAGTATTGTCTGAGTCACACAATGTTATGATTGTCGAAGCAATCACAAATATTTATCTAAGTAACTATGAAGTCTTAAAGCAATCTATTACTGAATTAGGGAATTGTAAAATTGCTCAACTTAATTATTCTCAATACTCGTCACGTTATGATGATTTTAAAAACGGCGTAATTCAGCCAGCATTCGACGCTGCTAAAGGTGGCGGTGCGTTAATGGATATTAATGTCTATAACATACATTTAGCCGTTGGTTTGTTTGGACTACCAGATGCTGTAACATACTCAGCGAATATTGAAAATGAAATTGATACATCAGGTATTTTACAAATGAATTATAAAGATATGAAAGTAGTCTGTATTGGTGCTAAAGATTCAAATTCTGATAATCAGTCATATATTCAAGGGGACGCTGGAAATATAAATATTAAAGGTCCGACCAATGAGCTGAAGGTATTTGAATTGAAATATAATAATGGAGGCACACAAGTATATCAAGTCAATCCCCATAACCACCGCATGCACGAGGAATTTGTGAAAATTGCCCAAATGATTAACGATGAAAATTTTGATTTGGCTCAACAACAATTAGAACATAGTATTAATGTTATGGGAGTATTAACACAAGCTTTAGAAAGCGCAAATATAAAAGTCGGACCATCATATAAATAAAAAGTGAGGTGATAAAAACCAATGTGCATAAAGTTGATTTTTATCATCTCATTGTCATTTAAGTTAAACATCCAAAATTATTTACACTGATAATGGAAAAAATCTATTAAAATGTTGTGTTATGAAAAAATGTTTTGATGATATTTTTAGTGACTTTTGTGATAAGTTGTTCTGAATTTTGAATAGTGTCGGCTAGTGATAGAGGTCTATCAGTTAAACTAAAAGCGCTAATGACACCTAAATCTGACAATTGCTCAATATCTATATCAACTGTACCACCGATAAAAATGATGGGTACATTAAACTTTCTTGCACACTTTGCAATGCCTAGAGGTGTTTTTCCATAAAATGTCTGAAAATCGATTTTACCTTCTCCAGTAATAATTAAATCAGCATCTTTTAAATGTTGTTCTAAATTTGTATAGTCAATGACGACTTGAATACCTTCTTTAAATTGATTAGGGAAGAATGCCTTGAAAGCAGCACCTAATCCACCAGCAGCGCCAGCACCAGGTGTATTATGAATACGAATCTTAGTTTCAGCAGCAATTAAATTTGCCCAATGTTCTAAGTTACTATCAAGTTGACTTATTTGTGCCATTGAAGCCCCTTTTTGTTTACCGAAAACATGAGAAGCGCCATTTGGACCAATAAGTGGATTTTGAACATCTGAAGCAATAGTGAAATTGCAATGTTTAATGCGTTGATCGAAATAGGTTAAGTCAATTACTTTAAGATCTTTTAATGCAGCACCACCGAAATTAATTTCTTGTTGTTGATTGTCTAAAAGTTTTACTCCAAGCGCTTGAAGCATTCCAGAACCTCCATCATTTGTTGCAGAACCACCAAGTGCAATGATGAAATTTCGGAAGCCTTTATCTAATGCATTAAGAATTAATTCACCGGTTCCAAAAGTAGTGCTATCCATAGCATTCAAACAGTTGTCTGGTATATGTTTTAACCCCGAAGCTTCGGCCATCTCTATGACGCATGTTTTGCCATCATTTAAAACACCATACTGCGCACTGACCTGATTTCCAAGTGGGCCTGTAACATTAACTGAATGAAATGTTCCGTTGGTCGCATTGACTAAAGACTCCATGGTACCTTCGCCACCATCCCCAACAGGCAACGCATGTACATCAGCTTGCGGATAAATTTCGGAAATACTTTGTGACATATAAGTAGCGACTTCTGTAGCGGACATACTTCCTTTGAATGAGTCAGGAGCTAAAATAATCTTCATTTAAGTATCCTCCTTGTTATAAATCTTAAAATTATTTGTCTTTATTGTAGCCTTTATTGAAATTTTAACAAAGCTATAGATGTAATAAATTGTAGTATTAAAAACCAAGATTTAGTGAAAGTTTGGACAATATAATTTATAAACAATATAAAATAGTAAGCTAAAATATAGTGAATCACTAATATCTACTTTACAAATTACACGCTAAATAATATAATAAAATTAAGTTATTAATAAATGATTCTATAAAATATGAAATAATAATCTTCGTAGATGCAAAACGTTTTGTTCTTAATCTGAATTTTCATGTCTGAAATGGTGCCATAAATGAGTTAATAAGTAATAGCTCGTATCATTGTATATCGTATCAGTGATGCACTTTGAAATGAATGGAAGTGAACAATATGTATAGGTATTATGATTAATTTATATTTCTAAAAATTGTGAATTAAACTATCTATCAGAATTGGTCATTTAAATGACATAATTAATTTTATTCTAATGAAATGTTGAATTAGATGTATTTCTCGCCAATAAAATTAAATAAAAAACTAGATTATGTTGTGAAAACAAAAAATATTCCTTGGAAAATCCTACTTAAGTGCTATTTTTAGTACGTTGCTACCTCCCATTAATATCTAACACTCTGTTAAGTAACTCACTACTTCTATCTATTTCACCTACTTATACAACCACTAAAATTTCACCAGTTTAAACAAAAGCTTTTTGAAATAGAATGATTTCCAAAAATTGTGTACGTCTAAAATAAAACAGTAAGAGTGATATTGATATGCGAACTCTCTTAAAATATTTATTTAGCAATATCATACAATATGGGGGAATAAAGGTAGTAAGAACTGGTATTAATATGAAAGAAGGCCTCAATGACAATGGACTTTGTTATTAGAGGTCTTTTTTGTAGTAAGTAGGAAGAATTTATAAAGTAATAGACAAAAAAATAAATCTATGCCATTTAATTTTAATATTTTAGTTGTCATTTTTGTATTAATGTGACATACTCTATTAAAAATAGTATGACATAATAATTATTTGAGGTGAAAGAGTATGGCAAAATATATTTATGCATTTGATGAAGGACAAAAATCAATGAAAGATTTATTAGGTGGTAAAGGTGCAAATTTGGCTGAAATGAAGCGATTATCATTACCAGTACCGGATGGATTCACAATAACTACTGAAGCATGTATTGAATATTTGAAACAAGGTGCAAAACTTTCAGACACATTAATGAAACAATTATACACAGAATTGGAAGCGTTTTCTCAAAGGAGTCAAAAATCATTTTCTTCGGACACGGAGTTGTTACTTGTATCTGTACGTAGTGGTGCAAAAATTTCAATGCCGGGTATGATGGATACAATTTTAAATTTGGGTTTAAATGACGAAAATGTAAAAAAATTAGCAGTTAAAACGAATGATGCACGATTTGCTTTTGATTGTTATCGCAGATTGTTGCAAATGTTTGGAGAAGTAGTGTACGGCATTCCTATGGCCTCATTTGATAAATATTTTAACCAATATAAAAAACAACAAGGATATCAAAATGATGCAGATATTCCAGCTGAAGGTTTAAAAGATATTTGTGAATATTATAAAGCTATTTATCTAGAAAAAGTGTACAAACCATTTCCACAGGAACCTGTTAAACAATTGACGGAAGCTATTGAAGCCGTTTTTAAATCTTGGGACAATGAGCGTGCACGTATATATCGTGAATTAAATGAAATTCCACATGATATTGGAACGGCTGTCAATATTCAAGAAATGGTATTTGGTAATAGTGGAGAAGAGAGTGGTACGGGTGTAGCATTTACACGTAATCCTGTGACTGGTGAAGCACAGTTGTTTGGAGAGTATTTGTTGAACGCACAAGGTGAAGATGTTGTAGCAGGAATACGTACACCAAAAGACATTGATACGCTCAAAGGTCAGATGCCTACTGTGTATCAACAATTTGTAGAGGTATCACAGCAACTTGAAATGCACTACAAGGACATGCAAGATATTGAGTTTACTATTGAAAATGGAAAATTGTACATTTTACAAACACGTAGTGGAAAACGTACAGCACGAGCAGCTATACAAATCGCTGTTGATTTGGTTGAAGAAGGTATTATAACAGAAGAAGAAGCGCTTCAACGTGTCGATATTAAGTCTATTGATCAACTATTACATCCTAATTTTGATGAGGGTGCTTTAAAACAAGCAGTTTTGGTTTCTGATATGGGATTGCCAGCGAGTCCTGGTGCAACGAGTGGGAAGATTGTTTTCTCAGCTGAAAATGCAAAGTTTGAGTCAGAAAAAGGAAATAAAGTCATTTTAATGCGACCTGAGACGTCCCCAGAAGATATTGAAGGGATGATTGCGAGTGAAGCTATTGTAACAACACATGGTGGCATGACATCACACGCAGCTGTAGTGGCACGTGGTATGGGTAAATGTTGCGTGACAGGATGCTCCAACATAGAAATTAACGTAACAGATAAAATTGTAAACTATCCAGGTGGAACGTTATACGAAGGGGACATTGTATCCGTTGACGGAGCGAAGGGTGATGTTTATAAAGGCGAAATAGCAACGATAGAGGCAGAGAGTAGTGAGGCCTTTGAAACGTTTATGAAGTGGTCAGCATCCAAAGCGAGATTAGATGTGCGCATGAATGCTGAAACGGTTCCAGATATTCAAGCTGGATATCAATTTGGCGCAAAAGGTATTGGCCTTGTACGTACAGAGCACATGTTTTTTGCACCTGAACGACTGGTAGAGATGCGAAGATTTATCTTATCAGATACGCATGATCAACGAATAACTGCTTTAAATAAAATTAAGACATACCAGGTTGTTGATTTTGAAAAAATCTTGGAACTTTCTGGTGACCGACCAACAATTATACGTTTATTGGACCCACCACTGCATGAATTTTTGCCAAATTCACAAGAAGACAAACAAGCTGTTGCTAATCAACTGGAAGTACCTATTAATGAGTTAGAACAATTGATTGAAAATTTAAATGAAGTGAACCCTATGCTCGGCCACAGAGGATGTAGGTTGGCAATCACGTATCCTGAACTTTATCTCATGCAGGTGGAAGCTATTATTGAAAGTGCCTTGCGATTGAAAGCTCAAGGCATTGCATGTCAGCCAGAAATAATGATTCCTTTAGTATCAACGGTCGCTGAATTTTCGATACTAAAAACAAATATTAATGAACGTATTGATAGAATACAACAAGAAGCGAAAGAGTCGATTGATTATAGCATTGGAACTATGATTGAGACGCCACGTGCATGTTTGATTGCTGGTGAATTAGCTAGAGAATGCGATTTTATGAGCTTTGGAACAAATGACTTAACTCAGTTAACATTTGGGTTCTCTCGTGATGATGCAGGTAAATTTATAGGTGAATACGCTGACAAAGGTATCTTAGCAAAAGATCCTTTCCAAACATTAGATATTGAGGGTGTAGGTAATCTTGTTAAAATGGCTACTGAACAAGCAAAAGCCGTGAATCCTGAAATAAAAATTGGTGTTTGTGGGGAACTTGGCGGCGACCATAAATCGATTCTATATTTCAATAAGCTCAATATTGATTATGTATCATGCTCGCCGTTTAGAGTGCCGGGAGCATTACTTTCAACAGCGCAGTGTGAAGTGGAGGTCAGTCATAAGTATGCTAAATAATGCGATGGATCCGCAACTTAAGTTATTTATTATCTCAGATTCATTAGGCGAGACGGCTCAACGTATGATTCATGCGACGTTAACTCAATTTCCTGATATCTCACAAATCGAAATGAAAAAATTCCCTTTTATTAAAAGTAAGGATGAATTGATACAGATATTGAAAATTGCACAGGAACGTAATGCAGTCGTTGTGACAACACTGGTTAACCCAGAATTCAATATAGTTGGACAGAAATTTGCACAGGAAGCTAATATTCCATATGTAGATTATATGTCGGATTTAATTGATATTATTCAACATCGCACGAACTGTGAGCCCATACTGGAAAGTGGTGCTTTACGCAAATTGGACGAGCACTATTTTAAACGTATAGAGGCAATGGAATACTCTGTGAAATATGATGACGGTAAGCATTTTACAGATATTGGTGAAGCCGATGCGCTTATAGTAGGTGTTTCAAGGACGTCTAAAACCCCATTAAGTATGTACTTAGCAAATAAAGGATATAAGATTGCAAACATACCGTTAGTACCTGAAGTTGATATTCCAGATGAAGTATTTAAACTAAAAGAACTAAAAGTATTTGGTTTAACGGCGAGTCCCAATTATATTCTGAACATAAGAAATGAACGTGTGAAAGTCTTGGGTTTACACGGTCCGACAAATTATAATAGTATTGAGAGAATTAAAGATGAATTAAGTTATGCTGAAATCATATTTGAAAAGCTAAATGCGACAGTCATTAATACGGAATACAAGTCAATTGAAGAATCTGCCTTTTATATAGAAAAGTTCTTATAAGAACGTCTAAAATTTCATTTTTATAAAAATTTTCGAATTGATAATTGATATATAAGACTTCGGTAGGGATTAATTTTTAAAATTATTAAGACTAAACGTGTCTTAATTAGGGAAGTCTAAAAGTGATATATATTAAATAAAGGAGTGTCACGATGCTAAAAACAGTATCACCTTATTTGTTTTTTAACGGTACATGTCGAGAAGCTTTGAATTTTTATAGTGAGGTTTTAGATGGAAAAATAAAAGGTGTCATGACATATGGCGAAGCAAATGAAACAGTTGCAGAAGATTTAGAACGTATTATTCATAGTCAGCTAGAAGTAGACGGACAAATATTTATGCTTTCTGATATACCAAAAGATGATAACACAATGCTTCAAGACCGTAATGTTTATATTGTACTAGAATTTGATAGTGAAGCAGCTATCAGAGAAGTATATGAACACTTGAAAAAAGATGGCGTAGTTCAAATGGAATTGGACGATATGTTCTGGGGCGCAAAATATGCAAAATTAATAGATAAGTATGATATCGGTTGGGATTTGAGTTACAGAAATGACACAGAAAAGTAAGTTGTTATTGAGATAAAGAGTGAAGGTGAACTCCAAGGTTAATGATTGGAATTCACCTTCTTTTTTGTTTTTTGAGGTTATAGGTTACGATGATGATTAAAATTATAAATAACAGCATACCTAATATACCTAAAAATGGCATATGACCGAGAAATATTTCAACAATAAGATCTATTAAAGAAATAATGAAAATGCCAGGTAATAACCATTTCAAACTTATGGCATATACGTGTAATAATTGATGTTTTTGATCTGGATTCGAAAGGTGGAAGTTGGGAATGAGTTGTAATAATTTATCATTTTTCATTATCGTCAGTCCCTTCAGTGTTCAGTTTTATTCTAGAATCTTTATTAGCTGTTAATAATACAATTAAGGTAGGAGGAATACATGAAATTAAAAAATTGAAATCGTAAAATTGTGTTGGGTTGCCTGCGAGAAATGGTGCTACAATTGCATTTACCAAATACATATAAGATAACGCAATGATTAAAAAGAAAACTCTTTTTTTGAATTTTAACTTAAGTACACGTCGATAAATTTTAGGATCACTAACCTCGACCTTAACTTTGTCTACATTAAATGGAGATACTGCCATTCTACATCCTATAACTATAACTAATAGAATACCACCGATAGTAAATGGAGAAAAAAATGAACGTTCGAGATCGAACATAAACGATAAATACATTAACGCTAACAACAAGTATAGGCCTACCACAGCGATTTTAGCGCGCCAAAAATCAGAATTATGGATGTGACTTGAATTTTTCAAATTGTGCGTGTTATTACTCGCCATCTTTAAGAACACCTCCATAATGAATTTAAAACTATCATATGACAACGTTAACATTGTAATGAAGTATATGTAAATGTGATTTAGTATATCATTCTCCCACTGAAACGAAGTTAAAGTAAAAAAATATATAAGAGTTCCAAAAAAAGTGTCAGGATTCTCGAGTCCTGACACTTAATTCATTTCTAAACTTAAGCTATTGATAATACATTGTAGAGGTCAGTACTGTACTTGTGTTACCAGGATTAAAGTAACTATGTTGGACATCGCAATTAAAACGGAATGCTTGATGATTATTAATTATATATGATTTATCATCTACTTCGATTTCTAAAGTGCCTTCGTTGACGATGATGTACTCTTCTGACCCGGCATGATGTGGCTCAGAATGCATTTTACCATTAGGTTGTATCACCATTTTAAACATCTCGAAATGTTTGCTTTCATCATATGGAAAATAAGGATAGATAGTTACATGCTCATCAATAATAGGGATAATATCTGATTCATCGATAAATGCGATATGATCATCTTGTAGAGATGTTAGCTGGGACAAAGAAATATGAAGCCCATTTGCAATTTTCCATAATGTGGTAATGGTTGGGTTTGAATTGCCTTTTTCAATTTGGCTCAACATGTTTTTGCTGACACCAGTAGCATTCGCAACTTTATCTAAACTTAAATGGTGCTTTTTTCTATAGTCGGCAATATTTTTTGCGACGATATTTTGGATATTATACAAAGTAACCTCTCCTGTTTACATTATAACGTACATATCGTACCATATAATATGACGTTTTGAAATATCTTTTTAGGGTGGTACAGTATGGAAAAATATAGAAAAATAAAGCCATTTAATTGGTTATTATTTATAGGGATCTTACTAGTTGGGGCAAATCTAAGAGCGCCAATTACATCAATAGGTGTTGCTTTGCCAGATATAAAAGCAGATTTAGTGTTATCTAATAGTGCAATTAGTGTTATAACTGTTGTACCGCTACTATCGTTCGCTATCGTGTCATTGTTTGCAGCGAAGACAAGTAATCGTTTTGGACTAGAAAAAACAATTTTTCTAGCACTTTGTTTTATTTTTGTTGGTACTTTGGTTAGATCCATTACCGATATTTCTTGGCTGTACATTGGTACCATTTTAATAGGTATTGGTATAGGATTTGGCAATGTGCTTGCACCGGCAGTGATAAAGGCAAAATTCCCACTACATATCGGTATTATGACTGGGTATTATACCGTTGTGATGAATGTATTTGGCGGATTATCTTCATATGGTACAGTGCCATTGCTCAAATCATTTAATTATAATATTGCAATCAGTTTTATGGCTATTGTGACATTTATTACGATTATCATTTGGTCTGTTCAATTAAAAGGAAAACAACAAACTGCGACAGCTTTACCTAAAGAAAGTGTAAATGTTTGGAAGTCACCATTATCATGGCAAATTACGATATTAATGGGTGGCCAATCATTGATTTTTTACTCATTGATTAATTGGATGCCTGTATATCTGTCACAAAGCGGTATGTCTATTAGTGAAGCGGGCGCTTATTTATCAGTGCTACAAATTTCCATTATTCCTTTTACATTTATCACACCAATTTTTGCGACTAAAATGAAATCTCAATTGTTAGTAACGTTTATTACCGGTTTATTATTTATTATGGGTGTACTGATTATGTTATTTGTACCGCAACTAGCAATCATTTCAACAATATTGATTGGCGTTGCTGGTGGTGTAGCATTTGGATTAGTTAATACATTCTTTAGTTTACGTACGGAACATAGCCAGACTGCAGCTAAATTGTCTGGTATGGCACAATCTATTGGATATCTGTTTGCAGCCACTGGTCCTTTACTATTTGGTATTTTACACGATATTACTGGTTCTTGGACTGCATCACTGTGCATTTTATTAGTTACGGCAATTATTATCACTTTATTTGGTTCACAAGCTGGACGCAACCATACAATTGAACAATCATTACAAAAATAATGTTTTTAGTAAATAGTGAAAATAGTATAAACATATAATGATGACATGATATTATTGAAGGACAATCAGAAGTGGAATTATAATGAGTACTACTAATGGTGAAATTTTAATGAAAATACTACGAGGTGAAGTTATGCAATTAATATTTGATGCAGGTGTAAGCCCAATTTATCGTGGTGTGCTAGCATTTTTCTTTGTTATTAATATTATTTTAGCATTTGTCATTGTCTTTTTAGACAGAGATAGGAGAGATGCAACTGCTACATGGGCTTGGTTATTTTTACTTTTTGTTATGCCGATTTTAGGTTTCTTCGTCTATATTTTCTTCGGGAGAGGTATACGTAAGAAACGTGAACGTGGTCATGCGCATAACCAAATTGAAGACGGTATGAAAAGGGTACAGTCTCAACTCCAAGGTTCGACGAATAGTATAAGTGATTCGGATAATCCTATCGTTAGAAAACATCAAGATATTGCTACTACACTTTTAACAAAAGAGCCATCGTTTTTAAGTCATGATAATAATATTGATATTTATACGGATGGTCATGATTTATTTAATCAAATGAAAGAAGATCTTCGCAATGCCAAGGCTTATATTCATATGGAATATTATGTATTGAATTTAGACGGTTTAGGCAAAGAGATTGTCAGTATTTTAGAACAGAAGGCTGAGGAAGGTCTTGAAGTTAAATTACTTTATGATGCGGTCGGCTCAAAATCTGTACATAAATCAAAATTTAAGAAGTTCCAAGAGGTTGGAGGACAGGTTGAAGCATTTTTTCAAGCCAAAATACCACTCGTGAACTTTAGAGTGAATAACCGTAATCACAGAAAAATCGTTGTCATTGATGGTATGACTGGTTATGTTGGTGGTTTCAATATTGGAGATGAGTATTTAGGTCTCAATGAAAAATTTGGTTATTGGAGAGATACGCACCTAAGAGTAAGAGGAGACGGTGTGGATGCATTGCAATTAGCATTTATACATGATTGGAATTCTCAAGCAAAACGTGAGCAATTAGATTACAATGATAAATACTTCCCAGATAATGCACATCAAGGTGGACAAGTATCAATGCAACTTGCATTAAGTGCACCTAGTGATAATTGGCATCAAATTGAATTTGGCTATATGAAAATGATCATGAATGCTAAAAAGTCTATTTACATGCATAGTCCATATTTCATTCCGGATAAAGGTTATATTAATGCGTTGCGAATAGCCGCTAAATCAGGTGTAGATGTACGTTTAATTATTCCGTGTAAGCCGGATCACATTTTTGTATATTGGGCGACTATTACGAGTGTGGCACAGTTAATTCGAGATGGTGTGAAAGTATACACTTATGAAAATGGCTTTATTCATTCTAAAATGATGATTATTGATGATGAAGTGGCAAGTGTTGGTTCTTCAAACATGGATATACGTAGCTTCGAGTTGAATTTTGAAATTAATGCATTTATGTATGATAGCGATATTACAAAGCAATTGAAGGATGCATTTTTCGAAGATTTGAAAGTATCGAAAGAACTTACTGAAGAACGATACAACCAACGTTCTTATTGGATTAAATTTAAGCAATCCATTGCTAAGTTGGCTTCACCAATATTATAGTTTAATGAAAAATTGAATTATTTATATTAGCCAATCTTGAAAGGAAGATTAAATCTCTATTGGAATGAAGAAAAATATAGGGGAGTAAATCGCTGTATTGAACTTGGAATATACCTTGAATTTTCAAATAGATAATTTAGGTATTTTAATCGTTATTTTATTAATTTATTTAAACTTTAAGATACCTGCTTCTAGATTTACAGTTATATCCTTAAGGTCTAAAAATCAACAGACTAAAAAAGCTCTATCTCGTTCAGAATGGATTGCTATATTGAGGATAATCATTCCTGTTATAATTAGTTTCATATTCTAGTTTTGCATTTCTATATAATATGATGTTATAATACGTGTAACGAAAATAAGTATTTATTTATACACCAATCCCCTCACTATTGCGAGTAGTGAGGGGATTTTTGTTGGTGTGGCTCGATGTCACCTATTTTTTATTGCGTTTACTTAGCCAATAAGTATAATACGCAATGGCACAGCCACTGATGACTGGCGCTACGATGTGAACGAAAATAAGTATCACTTTATACACCTGTATATGTTTGAACACATCCACTTTGGTTAAGTTTTATTAATTAACAATTTATTCTTTTTGCAGTGTCATTCTCTTTGTTATTGAATTCTTTTTTAAATTGAAAGTATGAATAACACAATTGAAATATTGGAAATTCTAGCAATTAAAAATACTAAACTTATTAAACTAATAATACCATCAACAATTGGGGGTGTAGTAAGCAACATACAGTAATAACCAACTTGAAATTATATATATTAATCCACCAAATAGTGGAAACAAAAGTGTTGTGTACTCTGTTAAATTGGCCATTTTTCTGTATAGTATTTTAATACTTATATTAAGTGATATTTTTACTTTTACAAAAACTATGGTAAAGAAACTTAATCAACGGCATAAAAAAGAGAAAGCAATTACCATTCACAAATGTTTTTGCAATCCTAATCGCTATAATGTTATAATCAAAATAACAAAAGGTAGTTCCATTGGAACACCGAAGCCCTCAACTTATTTCAATAGGTTGGGGGTTTTTGGTGGACTAGCCGCCTATTTATCATTACGTTTGCGTAGCTAAAAGTTAATAAACCTTAATCACACTAATACTCCAATAATAAAAGCAAATATAGCACTACTACTGATATGTTCAATAATATAAGAGATTATTGAACATATGTAATTGATTTGCCTGATTGCACCTTTGTAAATATATAATTTATGTCAAACATTTTTTAAATAAATAACTGTTTTTCTGAATTTTGACTTAACAATGAGTCTCTTACACATCTTATTGTCATAGATTTTGCCTTCTCAACACCTATGATGTTATAATCAGATTAACAAATAGAGTGTTTATATGGTAAACACCGAGCCCGATAACTATGTCCGTAGTTACGGGCTCTTTCTGGTGTATTGGTTATGTCGCCGCTGGATTATTTAGCACGCTTGTTTAACCAATGTGAAAATAACGTGATTATAACTCCTACTATGATAGGCGCTATAAGTGCTACAAATAGAGTGCTTAACATGGTATCACCTCCTTCCATGTTAGTTAAAACACAGAAGTAAAACGGCGACTCTATTATTATACACTCGTAAAAGTTCAAATACATCTGCTTTAGCTAAGTGGAGTTATGTTACTTTGAGTATCTATAAAACTGTATATATTTAAGCTTGTTTTTAATATTTTAAAATATACTTTATTAATAACCAAAATTTTTACCCACATAAATATTGCTTTAGCTATAATGCATTTCCTACAGTAATAGCATTTATACTTAATGGCAGACGCTAGTTTGCAACATGAATGAGTTGATCGCCTGGTTTAATCCATTGCTTTTTAAAGAAGTATCTATACAACACAAAGCTAATGATAACAGGTAAGGCAATATGAAAGACAAGTATGAGTAACCAAGTTTGTATAGAACCGCCCATCGTATTTATTGTCATAATCTGGCCAATGAAACCACTCGTTCCCATACCAGCTCCCGCAGCATTGTTGGTCATAGGGAATAATGTGGTCATAATTGGTGCAACAATGGCACTGGCAACTGTTGGGGGTACAAGTATCATTGGGTGTTTGATGATATTAGGCACTTGTAACATACTTGTACCGATTCCAACTGATAAAATACTACTCCAACCATTATCCTTATAGCCATTTACAGCAAAGCCTACCATTTGTGCTGCGCAACCTATTGTTGCTGCACCAGCAGCCAGACCACTTAGGTCAAGCATCAATGCGAGTGCTGCACTTGAAATGGGTGCAGTTAATGCCAATCCAAATATTACTGAAACGAGAATACCCATAATGAGTGGTTGTTGATCCGTTGCAGCAATAATCACTTTGCCTAATCCCGTCATAAATTGGTTTAACGCAGGACCAAACAATTTAGCGATAGTACCGCCAATAATAATTGTCAGTAATGGCGTAATGATGATATCAATCTTAGTTTTCCCAGCATAGAACTTACTTAATTCAACAACAATTAGTGTAGCGATGTATGCACCTACTGCGCCGCCACCAAATGTTGTATAGCCCAAAGTACCTACAATTACACATGAAAATATGACAAGTGGTTTAGCTCCTAGTCCGTAAGCGATTGCGACCCCAATCGCAGCGCCAGTGACAGACATAGCTACTTTCCCAATTTCTGATAAAAATGATAATTGTAACTGTGGTATTAAAGTTTGATTTCCAATTGTTTCTAAAATAAGGCCAATAATTAAAGAACCAAACAAACCTAATGCCATAGAACTTAGTGCTTCAATAATCCACCTATGTAAATATTTTTTCATTTCCCAATCCCCTCGATAGTTAATTCATATAATTTATAAATTAATATTATTATATAGATAGTTAGTGAAGTTGGCTAGCCTAACTTGAGAAAATTTTCACAATTTGTGTGAAAGTGCTAAACATCACTTAAAATGGATCCTTGTTTAAATGAAAAAAATACCCATGTACAAATTTGTACACGGGTACATTACATTTGAATATTAGTGATTAATTTTTATTAACAGAAGCGTCATAGATAGACTCAATTGTGTCGCCTAAAATACGATCGAATTCTTCATCAGATTGATTAACATTTAAGTCATTGATTAATGCACGAGAGAAGCTTGCGATTAAATCTTTGTTTTGCTTAAGGACTTCGTTGGCATGTTCTCTGCTATAACCACCAGAAAGTGCAACAGCACGTACAACATTAGGATGGTTGATTAATGATTCATATTGGTTTGCATTTGTAGGGATAGTTACTTTAAGCATCACAAGTTGATCATCATTTAATTGATTTAATTCTTCTAAAATAGACTCAGTTAAATAAGCTTCAATTTCAGCTTTATTTTCTGCATTAATATTAACTTCAGGTTCAATAATTGGCACTAAACCAGCAGCGATGATTTGTTTTGCTACTTCGAATTGTTGCTTAACGACCGCATCAATACCTTCTTTGTTGAATTCTAAGATATTAGAACGCATTTTCGTACCAAAGATTTTATGTTCATTCGCACGACGTAATAAATCATCTAAATCTGGCATTGGTTTCATTAATTGAACGCCATCTTTTTGTTCAGCTAATCCTTTATCCACTTTTAAGAAAGGTACGACACCTTTTTCTGCAAGATAATCACCAGTGTGTTTACCTTCTACCTCACGATCCATTGTTTGTTCGAAAAGGATAGCACCAACGATTTTATCTGAGCTAAATGAAGGTGATGAAACAATACGCGTACGCATGTCATGAACAAGTTTAAACATTTCATCTTCATTACTGTATTGATCTTCGGTTACGCCGTAATCTTTAAGTGCTTTAGGTGTACTTCCACCACTTTGATCTAATGCCGCAATGAAGCCTTTTCCATTTTTTACTTTATCAAATTGTTCTTTATTCATTCTTACCACTCCTTTTACTTTATTCACTAATAGTATGATAAAAATTATTTTAGAACGCAAGCTGAAGGCACTTAATATATAAAAATAAAATATAAAAACGCTTTTTTATAAAAATATCTAATGTTTAGTTACTGATATTAAGAAAATTGGTGTTGGATTATAAAACGCGTCTTCCTTATGATAGATTCGTTGATAAATATTTGTATCTAAATGAATATGTTGATAGCCTAATGCGCTTAAAATATCAATATCTGTTTGTGGGCGGGGAAGATGATTAATCTCAAGGCTTTGTTTAATCGCTTCGCTTTCAGATAACATTTGTTCTCCAAGTGTATGATGTGCATGGTTTGAAGAGATGGCTTGATACGATTCAAAGGAATCTTTGCCATAATCAGCATCTACATTGATAAGTTTGCCACCTGATTTCAAGACACGTAGCCATTCTTGATATGCAGTTCGTGTATTTGGAAGTAGCCAAGTAACGTTACGTGCAATGACCACATCAAATGTATCGTCTTTGAATTCTAGATGCTCTGCATCCATAATTTGAAAATTAACGTCCTGCTTGAATTTCTGTGAATTAGATTGCGCAGCTATAATCATATCTGTTGAAAGGTCAATACCTGTAACTGCTGCCCCTTGTTGTCGACATAAAATAGCTAAAAATCCTGCACCAGTTCCGATATCTAAAATACGTTTCCCTTTAATCACAGGCACGATGTGTTGGATTTCATTTATCCATTTTTGAGCATGTGCACTTTCTAATTCATCTTGTTTGTTTTGGCTAAATGTACCTGCACGTTTATCCCAATAGTTGATGATTTGTGATTTATCCATATCTGTATACTCCTTTTGATTATAATTAAAAGTTTTATCAATTTAATTATAAGCCTTTAAAGTAAAAAAAGGTGTTTTTGATGATTGAATTAAAATATTGATGTTATGTTCAAATTTGAAATATAAGTCGTTTAATACTTTAAATTTTTAAGTAAAAACAAAAAAAACAAAAGAAATATTTATACGTAATTAAAGTATAAATATACAATCGTTAAAATTGTATATTTCATTCAATTCGTTAAATTTAAATTTAATACTACTATTGTAGCGATTTTTGCGAAGTGATTAAAAGCTTAAATTATATAATTATTCATCAGTTCTATATAAAAATTTTGAATGCGATTTGCATTATTATTGAAAGTTCGTTAGGCTCATGAATGTGAATTAAGAAATAGTTTTTCTAATAATAAATATATTTTTAGAAGCTTTTACATAGTAAAAAAACTAAATACAGGGGTGTTCAAAAATGAAGAATAATAGAGTTATGGATTGGACAACCTTTATAGGATCATCCGTAATTTTACTTATTGCTGTTATCCCTATGATGGTATTTCCAAAAGCAAGTCAGGAAGTTATTACAACGATGAATAACGCTGTATCAAGTGCTTTAGGATCCATTTACTTGCTCATAGGTCTAGCAATATTGATATTTGTACTCTATATTGCCTTTGGTAAATATGGCAATGTAACCTTAGGAAAGGCGACAGATAAACCTGAATTTAATAATTTCAGCTGGGCGGCTATGTTATTCTGTGCTGGTATCGCCTCAGATATTTTATATTGGGGAATTATTGAGTGGGCATTTTATTATCAAGATCCGCCACATGGTGGTAAAGGCATGACAGATAGCGCATTAAATTATGCCACGATGTATGGTATGTTCCATTGGGGGCCAATTGCATGGGCAACATTTGTACTGCCAGCGCTTTGTATTGGTTATTTATTATTCGTTAAGAAAAAGCCGATTTATAAAGTGAGCCAAACATTACGTCCAATTTTAAAAAATCAAACAGA
The DNA here is from genome assembly GCF_900097965.1 of Staphylococcus caeli. Lineage (GTDB taxonomy): Bacteria > Bacillota > Bacilli > Staphylococcales > Staphylococcaceae > Staphylococcus > Staphylococcus caeli. The sequence continues at coordinate 234,508 of NZ_FMPG01000002.1, read as the reverse complement.
TGGTATTGTAGGACAAATTGTAGATGTGATATTCATATTCGGCCTATTAGGTGGTGCAGCAACATCATTAGCTTTAGGTGTGCCAATGATTACAGCAGGAATTGAAAGGCTCACAGGTATCGATGGTGACAACATGTGGATGCGTGGTGCTATATTATTCTTAGTGACAGGTATCTTTGCCTATAGTTCATATTCTGGTCTAAAAAAAGGAATTAAAGTATTAAGTGATTGGAATGTAATTCTGTCGTTCCTATTACTTGGATTTGTCTTAGTTGTAGGTCCAACAATTTTCATTATGGAAACTACGATTACAAGTATGGGGAATATGATTAAGAATTTCTTCCAAATGGCAACATGGCTAGAACCATTTGGTGGTATTGGCGGTCGTAAAGAGACAAACTTCCCGCAACAATGGACGATATTCTATTGGTCTTGGTGGATTGTTTATGCGCCATTTATCGGTTTATTTATCGCCCGTATTTCTAAAGGGCGTACGTTGAAAGAAGTCGTATTAGGTACGATTATCTATGGTACGTTAGGATGTATGTTATTCTTTGGTATCTTTGGAAACTATGCAGTTTACTTACAAATTAGTGGTCAATTCGATGTTATTCAGAACTTAAATACACATGGTACGGAAGCAACTATTATTGAGGTATTACATCAATTACCGTTCCACAATATCATTATTATATTATTCATGATTTCTGCTGTATTGTTCCTAGCAACAACATTTGATTCAGGTTCATATATCTTAGCAGCAGCATCTCAAAAGAAAGTGATCGGTGAACCTCTAAAAGCGAACCGTTTATACTGGGCGTTTGCATTATGTCTGTTACCATTTGCGTTGATGTTGGTAGGTGGTGAAAGAGCGTTAGAAGTATTGAAAACTGCCGCTTTATTAGCGAGTGTGCCGGTTCTGGTTGTCTTTGTCATGATGATGTTTGCGTTTATGCGGACATTGAATGAAGATAGGCTTAAATTAGAGCATCGTGCTGATAAATACAGAGAAGTCGAACGACGTTCATTACGTATTACACAGGTAAGAGAGAAAAAAGAAGACGATAATTTATAGCATAAAAAAGCTGAGCCTGGGACATAAATAGATGTCTCAGGCTCTTATCAAATTAGGCAGTAGATGACTGAATTGAAAATATAAAGTCTCACTGCTTTAATTTATTAAGTTAGTGAGACTTATGCATCAGCTTCAGCTCAGGTAAACTTTTCAACTCTAGTCATCCTTGCCGGGGTGGGACTACGAAATCTTTATTAGAGAAATGGATTTCTGTCCCACTCCCTTTCCTACGATTAGTCAAGTATAAATTATTAAAAATAAGGGTGTCAGAACAATATAAAATTGCCCACACCCTGCGCATTGAATTAGTCAATGGAGTCTGTGTATTTATTTTCAGGAATTGGGAAATACTTGAATATTTCGCCGCTTTCAAGCGCATCACTTAACTGTTCTAACCACTCATAGTAAGGCAACGTGTCAATAAGTTGTTGCTTTGTTTCAATTGCTTCAGTTTTAGTCGACGTATCAATTGCTTCATTGTTAATTAATATGTCTAATTGCGCTACTGCTTCGTGTACTGCCTCGGCATTGATGACAATCTCTCTACGCCATTTTTGTGAAAAGAAATTGCGAAAGAAGTTGAAGAAGTCTTTTTCAGCGATAAAATGTTGTTTTCTACTACCACGTGTGAATTTTTGTTTGACGATGTCAAATTCTTGTAGTCTTTTCACACCTGCGCTCATGCTTGGTTTGCTCATTTGAAGTTGTTCACGCATTTCATCGAGTGTCATACTTTCTTCAAATAACATCGTACCAAATAAATTTCCGACACTTCTATTAATGCCATAAAGGTCCATTGTTTCTCCAATTGCATTGATAACAATATCTTTAGCTTCTGCTAATTGATTATCTGGATTATTTGAACGTACCATGTTGTCCACCTCCAACCTAATTTGTATATAACTATAGATTATAGCAAGTCAATATCTGTAGTGTAAGGTCACACTATTTCGCGATAATAACATCAGACTATAATGTTTGAGTACGTTTGACACGCTTTCAAATACTATGCTAACATAAATTTTATAAAATTCGTTAAATAAAAATTTAACAAACTTAACGGAGGTCGTTTTAATGGAACTTGTAAATCGTTTGTCTCGTCGTCAGTACATTGATGGTGAGTGGGTAGATAGCTCAAATAATGAAACCAGAAAAATTGTGAATCCATTTAACCAAGAAGTGATTTTTGAAGTCGCAGAAGGTACAGCATCAGATAGTGAACGTGCAATATTAGCTGCTAGAAAATCGTTTGAAAGTGGCGAATGGTCTCAAGAAACGAGTGAAAATAGAGGCAAAAAAGTGCGTGTGATTGCCGATGCAATTGCGACGCATCGAGAAGAGTTAGCGAGACTAGAAACGTTAGATACAGGTAAAACATTAGAAGAATCTTATGCAGATATGGACGATATTGCCAATGTATTTAACTTTTATGCAGGATTAGCAGATAAAGACGGTGGAGAAATAATTGATTCACCAATTCCAAATACAGATAGCAAAATAGTAAAAGAACCAGTAGGTGTTGTAACGCAAATCACACCATGGAATTATCCTTTATTACAGGCATCATGGAAACTTGCGCCAGCATTGGCATCCGGTTGTTCACTTGTCATGAAACCAAGTGAAATTACGCCATTAACAACAATTCGTGTATTTGAATTAATGGAAGAAATTGGTTTTCCAAAAGGTGTCATTAACCTTGTACTAGGTAAAGGTTCAGAAGTAGGTGAACCGTTATCAGCACATAAAGAGGTTGACCTAGTATCATTTACAGGCGGTATTAAAACTGGTAAACACATTATGAAACAAGCGGCAGATCATGTGACTAACATTGCTTTAGAACTTGGTGGTAAGAATCCAAATGTTATTTTCGAAGATGCGGACTTCGAATTAGCTGTAGATCAAGCACTTAACGGTGCATTTTTCCATGCAGGTCAAGTTTGCTCAGCAGGTTCAAGAGTGATCGTACACAATGATATCAAGGATAAATTTGAAGCGGCGCTTATCGAAAGAGTTAAAAATATTAAGCTGGGTAATGGTTTTGATTCAGAAACAGAGATGGGTCCAGTTATTTCAGCGGAACACAGAGAAAAAATAGAAAACTACATGGAAGTTGCTAAGGCTGAAAATGCGACAATTGCAATCGGTGGTAAACGTCCAGACCGTGACGATTTAAAAGATGGCTTTTTCTTTGAACCAACTGTCATTACTGACTGTGATACTTCAATGCGTATTGTTCAAGAAGAAGTCTTTGGTCCAGTCGTGACAATTGAAGGATTTTCAACAGAAGTAGAAGCAATTGAATTGGCAAACGACTCAATTTATGGCTTAGCAGGCGGTGTGTTCACACAAGATATTAGTAAAGCTGAACGCGTCTCTAATCAATTGAAAATGGGGACAGTTTGGATTAATGATTTTCACCCTTACTTTGCACAAGCACCATGGGGCGGTTATAAACAATCCGGTATCGGTAGAGAACTTGGTAAAGAAGGTTTAGCTGAATATCAAGTAGAAAAACATATCTTACGTAATACAAATCCAGAACCAGTTAATTGGTTTGGTAAAGCATAAATCATTTTCAAAAATGAAAGTAATCTATAAAATTCAGGAGGCAGTATGACAATGAAACAATCATATGATTATATCATTATTGGTGGCGGTAGTGCTGGTTCAGTACTAGGTGGCCGACTCAGTGAAGATGCATCGAATGAAGTACTTGTTTTAGAAGCTGGACGTAGTGACTATCCTTGGGATTTATTAATACAAATGCCAGCAGCGTTAATGTATCCAGCAGGTAATAAATTGTACGATTGGATTTATGAAACGACGCCAGAACCACATATGGGTGGACGTAAAGTTGGTCACGCTCGCGGTAAAGTATTAGGTGGTTCTAGTTCTATTAACGGTATGATTTATCAACGTGGTAACCCAATGGATTACGAAAAATGGGCGAAACCTGAAGGAATGGAATCATGGGACTTTGCGCATTGTTTACCATACTTTAAGCGCTTAGAAACAACATTTGGTTCTACAAAAGATGATCCATATCGTGGACATCATGGGCCAATTAAATTAAGACGTGGACCTGCGGACAATCCATTATTCCAAGCATTCTTTGATGCAGGAGTTGAAGCTGGTTACAATAAGACGCCAGATGTGAATGGTTTCCGTCAAGAAGGTTTTGGACCATTCGACAGTCAAGTACACAATGGTCGTCGTGTATCAGCTTCTAGAGCATATTTACACCCAGCTATGAAACGTAAAAATTTAGAAGTTCAAACACGTGCATTTGTTACGAAGTTAAATTTCGAAGGTAATAAAGTCACAGGTGTGACATTCAAGAAAAATGGTAAAGAGCATACAGTTAATGCCAAAGAGGTCATCTTATCTGGTGGCGCAATTAACTCACCGCAATTGTTACAATTATCAGGTATCGGTGATTCTGAACATTTACGTTCATTAGGAATTGAGCCTCGTATTCACTTACCAGGTGTTGGTGAAAACTTTGAGGACCATTTAGAAGTTTATGTGCAACATGCATGTAAACAACCTGTTTCAATGCAACCAAGTTTAAATAAATTGAAAATGCCATTTATTGGCTTACAATGGATTTTCGGTCGCAAAGGCGCAGCAGCATCTAACCATTTTGAAGGTGGCGGCTTTGTGCGCTCTAACGAAGATGTGGACTATCCAAACTTAATGTTCCACTTCTTGCCGATCGCGGTAAGATACGATGGTACGAAAGCACCTGAAGCACATGGTTATCAAGTGCACGTAGGTCCGATGTACTCAAATTCACGTGGTCATTTGAAAATAAAATCTAAAGATCCGTTTGAAAAACCTGATTTCGTATTTAACTATTTATCTACAGAAGAAGATAAACGTGAATGGGTTGAAGCGATTAAAGTTGCTAGAAATATCTTAAGTCAAAAAGCTTTAGATCCATATAATGGTGGTGAGATTTCTCCAGGTCCAGAAGTACAAACAGATGAAGAAATTATCGAATGGGTTAAACGTGATGGTGAAACAGCGTTACATCCATCATGTAGTTGTAGAATGGGCCCAGCATCAGATGAAATGTCAGTTGTAGACCCAGAAACATTTAAAGTACATGGTATGGAGAATTTACGTGTTGTTGATGCATCTGTAATGCCTCGTACTACGAATGGTAATATCCATTCTCCAGTATTAATGATGGCTGAGAAAGCATCAGATATTATTCGTGGTAAGAAACCATTAGACCCTGAGTATCTTGATTTCTATCGTCATGGTGTTCATGATAAAGATGCAGGCACAGTTAAGTAAGCTCAGAATTAATTATTGAACATATTTTGTGAAAATGAAATAGAGTTAGATTGCAAGAAACCTAAGAAAACCTAAGACATTTCAGTGTGTCTTAGGTTTTTTTGTTATAACAAAGTCAAGAAATAAAAGATGAAGCGGGGATATCATGACAATCAAAAGGGCAAATGATGCAGAATTAGAAATCATTAATGATACAATTCCACAACTTTTCAAAGAATCAATTACGACAACATGTGTGTTAACCGATGAAGCGATGCGTACTATGTCTCAACGTTTAAAAGCACAGGGTGCTACGTATTATGTGTTAGTTGAAAACGGCCAATTTAAAGGTTTTATGTTACTTGATCAAGGTGAAGATATTCTTTCACAACAAGTATATGGCTTTATTTATGAATTATTTGTCTTTAAGTCCTTTAGAAGACAGGGAGTTGCACAGAATTTAATTGACTTTGCTAAAATATTTTTTAAGGAGCAAGGTGTAGATGAAATAAGATTAAATGTTTTTGCTGAAAATAATGCCAAACTGTTATACGAAAAAGTAGGTTTTCATGATAGCCGAATCATTATGAAAATGGATTTAGAAAAATAACTTTTGTTAACTCAGCGACGATTATAGCACCAACGTTAACTGGTATCTTAGTGACATCATATAGTTATTCATCTATGTTTATATCTGCAGTTGTTGCTTCAATTATTGGAATTATCGCAATGTGTTTTGTAAAACCAGGACAGAAGAAAATAAAATCTCTATCATAGGATGATTGAATCCATATTACATGAATTTGTAATTATTAGGTACTTGAAACATTATTTGTTTCGGGTGCTTTTTTGTTTTAAAGGGAAAAATAAAAGATTGTAGAAATTGGTATGAAAACAGATGATTTGAAAAAAGTGTCGAATTGCGTATAATTTGATTTTGTTAAAAACAATTAAGGAGTTATGTAAGATGATTAATAATAATTTTGAAGAAATTTTAATGAATAGAAAATCTGTTAAGGTATTTGACGAGCAAGTGAAAATTCCAAAAACAGAGATGGATGAAATGATTAAGAAAGCTACTAAAGCACCTTCTTCAGTAAATATGCAACCGTGGAGATTTCTTGTCGTTGAAAGTGATGAAGGAAAAGATAAACTACGTCCATTGATTCGTTTTAATACACGACAAAATGATACTTCTGCAGCAATGGTAGTCATTTTTGGAGATATGCAGAGCCAAACTCATGGTGAAGAGATATACAATAATGCAGTTAAAGAGGGTTTAATGCCAGAGGAAGTAAAAAACGAAATGTTGGAAAAAGTCATTCCGCTTTATGAAAATGCACCAAAAGCAATAATGAACGATATTGTTAAAATTGACAGTAGCTTAGCGGCAATGCAGTTTATGTTAGTAGCTAAGTCGCATGGTTATGATACGAATCCTATTGGAGGATTTGAAAGTGATCAAATTGCAGACGCATTTGATATTGATTCAGAGCGTTATGTGCCTGTTTTGATTGTTGCGATTGGTAAGGCCAAAAATCCAGCGCATGGTTCCTATAGATTGCCTACAGAGACAGTAACTAAATATGTATAATTAAAGAGTATAAGAAAAGACAATTTATAAGGCGTTTTTAGCGCTTTATAAATTGTCTTTTTATATTATTGCGATACTTTTTTAGCTAAATCGGTAATATATTTGAAAAATGCGTCATGTTCAACGTGATCAACGACTGAAATTGGTCGACCATGTTCATTGTCGATATAGGTTTGTCCTTGGCTAGGACCTTTGGTATGCACAGAAACATTGACTTTATGTTGTTGAACAAGTTCAGGTTTACCTACGTATGCAGTCGTCAAGACATCCCATAAAAAGTAAGTTGAATTGGTTTGGAAATGTGTAAGTGGTGGGACTGCAGCATAACTTACACCTAAGAAATCTACCCCTGGGTAATGACGTTCATTTGCCCAAGCTTGTCTTACTTTCCATGTCATGGGTACTTGGTTTGTACTTTCTAATGCCACCATATCAATCTTAATATTGGTATCAAAGACTTTTTTGACAGCCTCTGGATCCCAAAAGGCATTCCATTCTGCAGTACCATCATGTTCTGGTTCTTCTACATTACCTTTTTCTAAGAAAGTTCCACCCATCCATACGAGACGCTCGATACGATTTTCAATAGATGGTTCAACGGTCAAAGCTTTAGCTAAATCTGTAAGTGGTCCTGTGAATAATAATGTTACAGGTGTACTACTATGTTGAAGTTTGTCGATAATATCTTGATATGCATCCTGATTGAGTACTTTGGACAGTTGTTGCGTTGGTTCATTAAGTATTGGTAGTGCGTCCATAAAGAATGCATGCATGCGCCAGTCTTTAGGGAAGGGGTTCTTTCCACGTTCATTTGAAGCGGCAACATGAAGTGATTGATTTGAAAAACGATTAATAATTTTTTTCGATGCACTGACTGCAGGTTCTACGTAACTATCCGCACCAATCGCACTTACACCAATCAAATTAATATCGTCCATATGTAGTAGTAAGAATAGTGAAACTAAGTCATCGACGCCACCGTCATGATTGAAATAGATTGCTTTCATAGGTTATACCTCCAAGTTTAGTGATGACGAAAAGGTATTTTCGTCACTTTATGTATCTTAAAAATAAAGACTATTGTTATTAAATATAAAAAGTAATGTTCATGGATTCATATCTTGATTGTTTTATTATACCAAAATATAGCTCATCATAGTAAGACCTTAAGGCCGTACGATGACGTATGGGAATATAATATGTGGATCATTTGCAAACATATATTTAAGTAACATAATTATCAGCATTATCTACTAGGTATTTCATGAACGTCTAGTAGATAATGCTTTATTTGTGTATAAATACATTTAATGAGAGGAATATATGCTAAAAATTAATGGTTATGGGTTTGAACTACCTGTAATGACTGTTCTTATAGCATCTGAAGCGCTTTATGAAATAATTTAGATATATAAGTATTTTTGTTGAAAATGAATAAATGAGTTACATACAAAAAATATAGTTTAAAGTGATTACATAAGTAGTTAGTGAGATATTAGTTGTACAAATCTTTTATACAATGAATGTAATTATATTGCATTTATATACAGTTTTATACAAATATCTTAAGGTGTCATCTTGATTTGACTTGATTATTTAGATGCGTATAATAACACCATATACAAGTCAGTGTATAAGAGTGCGCTGGTTTTGATATGAATATAAAAGACGAATTTAGGGGTAATTATGAGACAAAATGATGAAAGTGGTAAAATTAATTTACCGCAATTGGTACTACTTGGATTAGGTTCATTAATTGGATCAGGTTGGTTATTTGGAGCATGGGAAGCATCTTCAATTGCTGGACCTGCTGCGATTATTTCATGGATTATAGGATTTGTAGTCATTGGATCTATAGCGTATAACTATATAGAAATAGGTACGATGTTTCCACAATCAGGCGGCATGAGTAATTACGCACAATATACGCATGGATCTCTGCTAGGTTTTATTGCCGCATGGGCCAATTGGGTGTCACTTGTGACTATTATTCCAATTGAAGCAGTATCAGCTGTTCAATATATGAGTTCTTGGCCTTGGGACTGGGCAAAATTCACAACAGGTTTAATGAAAGATGGCACGATTAGCAATGCAGGATTATTGGCAGTGTTTGTCATTATCATTATTTTTTCATTATTAAATTATTGGTCTGTAAAATTGTTAACATCATTTACAAGTTTAATTTCGGTATTCAAATTAGGTGTACCGCTGTTAACGATTATTATGTTAATGATTTCAGGATTTGATACAGGTCATTATGGACATTCTATTAATCAATTTATGCCATATGGTTCTGCGCCAATATTTGCAGCTACGACAGCTTCGGGTATTATTTTCTCATTTAATGCGTTTCAAACGATTATTAATATGGGGTCTGAAATTCAAAAGCCCGAGAAGAACATTGCACGTGGTATAGCCATTTCACTAACATTAAGTGCAGTTCTTTACATTGTGCTGCAAAGTACATTCATCACATCTATGCCAAGTGATATGATACATGAACATGGTTGGAGTGGTATTAACTTCAATTCACCGTTTGCTGACATGGCAATACTACTTGGATTGAACTGGCTAGCAATATTATTATATATGGAAGCTGTTGTTTCACCATTTGGTACGGGCGTATCTTTTGTAGCAGTTACAGGGCGTGTATTGCGTGCTATGGAGCAAAATGGACACATACCGAAATTTTTAGGGAAAATAAATGAAAAATATAAAATTCCCCGTATTGCAATTATCTTTAATGCAATCGTTAGTATGATTATGGTGTCATTGTTCCGCGACTGGGGTACTTTGGCGAGTGTTATTTCTACTGCAACACTTGTCGCATATTTAACAGGACCTACAACGGTTATTTCATTACGTAAAATGGCACCTAAGATGCATAGGCCGTTTCGTGCGAATTTATTGAAATTCATGGCACCATTTTCATTTGTCATGGCATCATTAGCGATTTATTGGGCAATGTGGCCAACGACAGCACAGGTTATTTTAATTATTATTTTGGGTCTACCAATTTATTTCTTCTATGAATATAAAATGAATTGGAAAAACACGAAGAAACAAATTAATGGTAGTTTATGGATTATTTTATATCTTATCGTACTTGCCGGGTTATCATTTATAGGCAGTAAAGAATTTAGAGGTATGAACTGGATTCATTACCCATACGATTTTATTGTCATCATAATAGTTGCATTGATATTTTATAAAATTGGTACGACAAGTTATTTTGAAAGTATCTACTTTAAACGAGCAAAAAAATTAATAAAGATATGCGTACCAATTTAAGAGAACAACGTAAGACTGATCAAACGTCAGAAGGTTAAAAGATTGGGGAATATGACAGTGAATACAGGCCGCTATTAAATGCCTTAGCCTGTATTTTAGTTTGAGCAATCCTTTATTGTAAGGAAAATAAAAAGTGATTTTTAATTAAAAGTACGGATAAAAATCAATAACGCTGCAATAAATACTTGTTGAATACATCTTTTAAGCTTATGATGAGTAGAAATAATCAATTAAGGAGTAATGAGAATGGACTTTTCAACTTTTTCAAGGGCATCAATTCATCAGGCACATGCACAATATACAGGGGTAGATTTTCCGAAATTGTTTCAAGCATTTAAAAATATGGGCATGGCTTTTAACATAGTTAATATAAAGGAAGGCACAACGACATACACACATAAAGATGGTGCAGAAATTATTGATGAAGGTATTAAGAGTAGCCAATCAATTGCTATTTCTTCAGATAAAGCACAAATTCAAGATATATTGCGACGTCATCAAGCTGGTGAAACAGACTTTCCAACATTTTGTGAAGAAATGGCTCATGCAGGTATATATAAATGGGAAATTGATCTTTCGGCAGGTACTTGTGCATATATCGATTTAGCTAATAAAGCTGTAATTACAGAGTATATTCCCCAATAATTTAAATTCGAGTAATTTTGTAAGATATCAAGCCGTTTCTTATGACACTAAGTATCATTGATGATACGGTGGAGAAAGTAGATATTTTATAAACAACTTAATCATGTTATTAAAAGTCTCCGCACGCCGAAATTGGGCACACCACTAATACATTATAATAATTGAGTGTTGAAAGGGATTTTTTACATGGCAAGTGTATCAATTATAGCTGGTGGTAATAAATTGAAGTCTCGATTGACTAGCGTTGTTAATTACGCGGAACAATACCTGAATCAGGTGGGGATTGATACATAGGCATACATGTACATCAATTAGACGCTCAAGCACTGATTACTGCTGATTTTTCAAACGAAATAATTAATGAAACACATCGTACTGTAGAAAATGCGGATGGTATTATCATTGTTTCACCTGTATTTAAAGCAGCATATTCAGGTATTGTAAAAACGTATCTCGATTTACTACCAAGAGGTGCATTTACTGGTAAGACGGTATTACCATTAGCACTAGGAGGTAGCTTTGCACATGTATTAGCTATACAATATAGTCTCGATCCAGTTATTAAGGAATTAGGTGCAGATACAATTCATAAAGGCAGATTTATTTTAGATAAACATATTACTGCTAATGAAGATGGCTCGTATGATTATGACCAAGAGGCCGAAGACGCTTTAAATAAAACATTGAAAAAATTTGTGAGCGATAAGTCGCAAGTAACTGAAAAAATGGTTATTTTATAAAGGTACTCAAATATAAAACCTTCTCTTATTAAATGCGAGAGAAGGTTTTTTTGCGTTTTTGCATATAGTAGGTCTTTGACAGTGCATAATTAATACTATAAGTTAAACGGACGTTAGATGCCACTGATCGTCTGCATCATAGGATAAGCGGAATGCCTGTGTTTGTATCGTGATAGGGTGTGTCTCGGCACTATTATCAGAAAAGTACCATCGCCTACCTGCGGGTGTCAGTAAAATGTAACTTTCGTCCTGTGTGTCTCCTAAAAAGTTTAACTGTTGTGGAGCAAATGGTGCGTTTTGATGTGTCGTTAGATTGTAATTCGTAAGTGCTTGATAAATAGTATGCACATCGTTGCACACAAACCCAATTTCACTTATTCTGCTAAATTCAGGTTCATCATTCATATTTGACACACGTGCAATTAATTCAACGATATTTCCAGACGGATCATTGAAATACATTGCATGTGCAGCGAAGTCTTCAAAGTAGGTTGAATGTTGTCCATCCTCCATAGATAGAAATAAAATATTTTGAAAATATGCTTTTATATCGTAAAAATGATTATATGGAATATCAATGGCAAAATGATAAAAAGGTTGATTACTGTCAGTGGTCCGACAAAATTGTAATTGTGTCTCCCCAATCTGCACAGTGAACATGTCTGCATCCTCAGATATTACAGGACATTCTAATATTTCTTCATAAAACTGTAAGGTATCTTCAAATTCTGAAGTTAATAATGTGATACTTTCAAATTTCATATGTACATCTCATCCCCATGTTGTACTAGATTTTAACAGTATTTTAACTGTACTTTACCAGAATAACAATGATGAAGATAATATTTTACATTGCTATACATATTGAGGGAGTGAAAGTTCAAGAAAAACGAAAAAAGTGAACTGCCTGAAACATTCATCGTGACTCAAGCAATCCACATTTTCTAAAATTTTAAATTAAAAAAATATCAAAGTTATCAGGTATGCACTAACACCAACTAATAAGCAATAGAGTAATGCCGGTCCAAGCGTTTTTCTAATGACACTGCCTTCTTTCCCTGGCATATTGACGACTGCACAAACAGCAACGACGTTATGTACACATATCATGTTACCTGCAGCAGCCCCAATAATTTGTGCAGCAAGTATCGTGTAAGGATCTGCACCAATGGCATTGGCAATGTTCAACTGTATCGGTGAGAATGTCAATGTTGAAACAGTTGCACTACCTGTGATGAATGACCCTAACGCACCTAAAAATGGGGCGACAAAAAGCCATACTGGACCTAAATATGTGGCCATATTTTTGGCGATATATTCTGGCATGCTAATTAAATCATGAGCGTTGATCCCTGAATTGATAAAAACATGTACCATTGCAAGTGTTGCAATGAGTGTTATCCCGGTTGTTTTTATCGTATTTAAAGATTGAATACTTGCACGTGAAATATCACGAATTGGCTTTCTTTGAACGAAAATCGCAAAAAATGCTGAAAGTACTAAAATCGTTCCTGGTGAATAGAGTAATTGCCAATCTGATGAAATCGAACTAAAACCTAAGATATTAGACCAAGAAAAATCTAAAATATGGGTAGTGACATATTTGATACTTGGTACGGTTCTAGTAAGTAGTAAGAGTGAGACCACCATTAGATATGGTGCCCACGCAGTGAGTAGCGGCATCGATTGTTCGGTCGTCGTTACTGTGTAAGTATCATCTAACCCTTCTTTCCACTCATTTTTGGGTAATAACAAACCCTTACTTGCAGTTATGACAGCTACAACAAGTCCCGTTAATGATCCTAAAATTGCAACAAATTCTGCACCGAATAAAAATGCATATGCAAAGGATGCGCTCACATAGACAATACCAATAAGAGACACCCACGGCAGGATTTCAACAATAGATCTCAATTTATTATTTTTACCAAAAAAGATAATCATAGTACTGATTAAAATAATAGGAATAAAAACACCACTTAGAAAATCTAGAGTTGTGATACGTTCAGCGGTCGTTTGAAAGAAATGATTATCTGCGTCTTTTAAGGTACTAAGCCCAACAAGTACTGGTGTACCAACTGCACCGAATGAGACAGCTACACTATCTGAAATCAATGCCGTAGTAACAGCAATCATGGGTCTGAAACCGAGTGCCACCATGAGTGGGGCAGTAACCATGGCAGGCGTACCAAATCCAGAGGCACCTTCAATCAATGAACCGAATAAGAAAGCAACAATAACCACTTGTACACGCATATCTGCAGAGATTTTTTTGAAACCATCATTAATACGCGTTACAGCGCCCGTTTGTCGTAATGTATTGAGTAGTACAAGTGCACCAAATAATATATATAGTATTGTAAAAGTTTTATGTGTGCCTTGTAAGATAGAAGCTAATATCACATTGCCTTGCATTCCCCATATAAAAATAGCTAAGCATGTAACAACAATCGCACTAATAATCATACCTTTTAAAGCGGACATGCGAAGTAATACTAGAAAGATAAATGGCACAATGACTGCGCTCAAAGCAACTAATAGCATGTTAGATAACGCCTCCCAATAAAATTCATCAAGTCATATGATGACTAAATAATATTCATTGTAATCGGTATCATTTAAAATTTCAATCTTAACTATTAACAAAACTAAAGAAATTATCGTCTTTAGTAAAAAGTGTTAAAAAAGTCCCATTTATTGAAAGTTGATATAAGTAAAATAAACGGCATAGAAAAAACCTATTAGATATAAGGGGGTATCTAATAGGCATTAAATGAATGTGCATCGACGAATGATTTATTCATTTTCATTAAGGGATGATTATGAAATTTGAGGCGGAGTGGGTTGGGACGTTTATTTTTCTTGGAAGCCGCCTGATACAAATTGTGTAACGATTTGTTTAATGACAGCAATGATTTCTTTAAACATAACAATTCACCTCCAAGTGATTAATGTTACATGTACAATTTACAATAAATTGTTGATCAAAAGTTGTGTAACGCATAACTTAAAATAAAACATGCGTAAGTGTCTATTTTCAGAAATTTTTAGTGCGTAAACGATGTAATTTCATACGTTATTGTTGTACAACATAGAGGTAAAAGATTAGTTATTGCTATGATTGGTTTTTAGATTTTCAAAAATGTTACTAGAAACGATATATCAATGAATTATAGAAACCTTTAAAGTTTTATGAAAATTATTTTCACCGTTTAAAATTTTATTGATTAATATTTTCTTTGACTGTATATTTAAGTTAAATAGGAGGTCATTGAATATGAGTAAATTGTTTGAAAAAGCACAACAATTTGGGAAATCCTTCATGTTGCCGATAGCAATTTTACCTGCAGCAGGTTTATTACTAGGTATCGGCGGGGCATTGAGTAATCCTAATACAATAAAAGCATATCCTATGTTAGATATTGGATTTTTACAAAATATCTTTATTTTAATGTCAGCAGCTGGAAACATTGTCTTTCAGAATCTTCCAGTCATATTTGCTGTTGGGGTAGCAATTGGACTAGCGAAAAGTGATAAAGGAACAGCAGGGCTCGCAGCAATGCTTGGTTTTTTGATAATGAATGTTTCAATGAATGGATTATTAACGATTACAGATACATTGTCTAAAGGTAATTTAGCTGAAGATGGGCAAAGTATGGTTCTAGGAATTCAAACTGTAGAAACTGGCGTATTTGGTGGGATAATCACAGGTATTATGACCGCACTCTTACATAATAAATTCCATAAAATATCTTTGCCAGCATACCTCGGCTTTTTTGGTGGATCGCGATTCGTACCTATCATCACTGCGATTTCATCTATCGTACTAGGTGTTGTCATGTTCTTTATCTGGCCAACGGTGCAAGGATGGATATTTGGCGTTGGAGGTATTGTAGATAAGACAGGCGTCATAGGGACATTTTTCTATGGATTTATATTAAGGTTATTAGGACCATTTGGCCTGCATCACATTTTCTATTTACCATTTTGGCAAACAGCATTGGGAGGTTCGCTAGAAGTTAAAGGACATATGGTACAAGGCACGCAAAATATCTTCTTTGCACAACTGGGAGATCCAGACGTAACGAAATACTTCAATGGCGTTTCACGATATATGTCCGGTAGATTTATCACAATGATGTTTGGTTTGTGTGGAGCAGCTTTAGCAATTTACCATACAGCAAAACCTGAACGTAAAAAGGTTGTTGGCGGGTTGATGTTATCTGCTGCTTTGACGTCATTCTTAACAGGAATTACCGAGCCATTAGAATTTAGTTTTTTATTTGTTGCGCCAATTTTATATGTAATTCATGCCTTCTTAGATGGTTTGGCATTTATGATGGCAGATATTTTCAATATAACAGTAGGGCAAACATTTAGTGGCGGATTTATTGATTTTCTACTATTTGGCGTCTTACAAGGTAATGCAAAGACAAACTATTTGTGGATTATTCCAATTGGTATCGTTTGGTTTATTTTGTATTATGTTATCTTTAGATTCTTAATTACGAGATTTAATTTTAAAACACCTGGTCGTGAAGATACTGAAGCAGTAGAAACTGTTGATGCGACTGATCGAGCGAAGACAATCGTTGCTGCTTTAGGTGGAAAAGAGAATATAGATGTGGTGGATTGTTGTGCAACAAGACTTCGTGTCACATTAAATTCGGATAAAGACGTTGATAAGGGAATGCTAGAATCTACCGAAGCTCGTGGTGTGATTCAAAAAGCAAACGGAGTTCAAGTGATATATGGGCCTCACGTCACTACAATTAAGAATGAAGTAGAAGAATTATTAGAAAGTGAAAATAAATAAATTCAGAATTCAACACATAGACTTTCGAATGAAAAAAATAGAGTAGAGGAACTAAGGGTGAAATGATTAAAATGGACGTTATTAATTTAAAAAATCGTACGGTTGGGAGCCAGTACGTCGCAACAGAATTATTGAAACAAATGAAGCGTAAACCTGACACTGTCTTAGGATTAGCGACAGGTAATACGATGATAGAAGTGTATGAGCACTTATCAGAACTGATCAATATCAATCAAGTTGATGTAGCCCAAATAAGGACTTTTAATTTAGATGAATATATTGGTTTATCGGCAGACCATCATCAAAGTTATCACGTCTATATGAATGAACGATTATTTGATCATAACAAAGGATGGAATAAAGATCAGATTCATTTGCCAGCTGGTGATGCATCAGATGTTGAACAAGAATGCTTAAATTATGAGCAATTACTTAATGAAGTAGGGCCTGTTGATATTCAAATTTTGGGAATTGGTGAAAATGGACATATTGGATTTAATGAGCCAGATTCATCATTTGAAAGTGTGACAAGAGTCGTAGATTTGACGCCATCTACAATTAATGCGAATAGCCATTACTTTGATAATGTAGAAGATGTGCCAAAACAAGCGATTTCTATGGGATTGGCATCAATTATGCGCGCGAAAAAAATTATTCTATTTGCATTTGGTAGTAATAAAAAAGAAGCTGTGCAACAAATGTTAAATGGTGACATCACGGAGTCATTACCTGCTTCGATATTACAACGACACCCGAATGTAGAAGTTGTGCTCGATGATGAAATTTACAGATTTAGTAATTAATAAGGATAGTAAAATTGAAATAGAGCTGCCAACAAAGATAGAAACTTTGTTGGCAGTTTTTTGTGTTGTCTGAAAAAAGACGTTTTTTTAAGTGGAAAAGTATCTTTGAAAACTATAATACTAAGCCAATCATAGAAGCCGATATTATAGAAGCCAAGGTGGCACCAAGTAATAAACGTAGTGCAAATGAGGCAACTTTATTTCCTTGATCACTATTGATTCCTTTGATTGCACCAACAATAATACCCACAGTACCAAAATTTGCGAAACTAATAAGGTAAACTGAAAGTATACCTTGGGTACGTGACGTTAAATCACCAGCAAGTTTTTGAAAATCCAACATAGCAACAAACTCATTAGTAATTAATTTGGTAGCCATAATGGATCCAGCTTGAACGGCTTCATGCCAAGGTATACCTATTATAAACGCCACAGGTGCAAATATGAATCCTATTATTTGTTTGAAGTTAAGTCCTATTAAGTCAAATACTATGGTGATAGCTTCCATTAAAGAGATAAATGCTAATAACATGATACCGACTGTTATCGCAATTTTAAATCCATCTATTGCACTATCACCAATCATTTGAAAGAAAGGAATTTTCGAAGATTTGTTAATATATGTGTCGTTTTTATCATTTGAATTTTGAGATATTTTAGTATCTTCTTTATTCGATTTATAAGGATTAATAATACTTGCAATGATTAATGCACTAAAAATATTAAGCATAACTGCAGTAACAACGTACTTTGGTTCAATCATTTGCATATAGGATCCTAACATTGCCATACTTACTGCACTCATTGCAGAGGTAGCTATGGTGTAAAGTTTTGCACGTGTTAAATTTGGTATAGTATCTTTAATTGTTAAAAAAACTTCTGGTTGTCCTAACATAGAGGTAGATATTGCAAAATAACTTTCTAAATGACCCATGCGTGTTATTTTATTAATTGCTAAGCCAACATACTTAATAATAAATGGAAGAATTTTAAAATAGTTGAGTATACCGATTAATACGGAAATAAAAACAAGTGGAAGTAATACATTTAAAAAGAATGTAGAACCGTCTTTATTTTCCAAATCGCCAAATACAAAAGTGATACCAGCATTACTAATATTGATAAGAGCTTCAAAAAAAGAGCCTAAAGTAATTAAAATTTTCATGCCTATACTTGTATTCATCATAAATAAAACAAGTATAACTTGAATGGCTAACATGACAACTGGCTTTTTGAAATCTATAGCTTTTCTATTAAAACTAAATAGAAAAGCTATAAATATTGCAAATAAGATTCCAGTCAAGGCAAATAGAACTGACATAATTATCACCTACAATTGAGTGAAAGCAACTGCGATTTTAGCTCCTAGAACAGCATTGTTTTCAACAAGTTTTATATTTGTTTCCAAACTTTGTCCCTCTGATTTTTCCACAATTTTACTAAGTAAAAACGGTGTTGAATCTTTGCCACTAATTCCTTTATTAGTAGCTTCTTTGACAGCTTCTTTTATAATTTTATCTATATATGTTTTTGATAAGGAATGTTCTTTTGGAACAGGATTAGCAATAACAATACCACCTTTAAGTGACAAGTCATTTTTCGTTTTACATATGAGTGCAATAGATTCAGGTGAATCAGCCGAACTATTCAAAGTGATACCACTGTCAGGAGTAAAGAAGGCAGGAAGTTCATTTGTTTGGTAACCGATAACAGGTACACCTTTAGTTTCAAGGTATTCTAATGTTTTTGGTAAATCTAAAATAGATTTTGCACCCGCACAAATGACCGTTACATTTGTTTCTCCAAGCTCTTCTAAATCAGCTGATATATCCATAGTGTGTTCAACACCTCGGTGGACACCACCAATTCCGCCTGTTACGAAAAATTGTATTTCTGCTAATTCAGCACAAATCATTGTTGATGCAACTGTTGTTGCACCAATGCGTTTAGTAGCAATAATTTCTGCTAAATCTCGACGTGACACTTTAGCAACATTCTCACTTTTAGCAAGTAATTCTAATTCATCACTTTCTAAACCAATTTTAATTTTGCCATTAATAATTGCTATTGTTGCTGGAACAGCACCATTACTTCTAATAATTTGTTCTACATTTTTGGCCATTTCGACATTTTGGGGATATGGCATGCCATGTGAAATAATTGTAGATTCTAAAGCAACTATAGGTTGACTATTATGTTTAGCTTGTTGTACTTCTTTTGAAAATTCAATGTAATTTTTCATTATTATATTCCTCCAAATCTCTAAATAATTGTTTTTTATCTAAGTTTTGTCGAACAGTATAGTTCGTTTCAATTGTTTTACGAGCATTAACAATTCCGGCGTTAATTATATTTTCAATTTCTAATTCGTTTAGCCAAGTGAAAATAACGGCACTTGAAAAAGAATCCCCAGCGCCAGTAACATCAACAACGTTTTTTGAAGGTGTTATTGATTTTACAATTTCTAACTCATTATTTTTATATATAAGATTTTTAACACCATTGGTAATTATGACGTTTGATACACCTAAATCTATCCATTTTTGAGCGGCATTTTTCAAATCCTGAGTATTAGTTATTTTGATGTTAAAGTAAGTTTCAGTTTCATCGCGATTGATAATAAGCCAATCAATAGCATGAAGAGAGTCAGGCATATTCTTCATTTTAGGTGATGATACAGGAATGATAACTAGCTTGATATTATGTTTTTCTGAATATGCACAGAGAAAATCAATGGCATTTTTACTTAAATTTAAATCAACAATTATACACTTTGCTTTAATAAGTAAATGTGTACGTTTAATTAAAAATTCTGGTGTAATAAAATCATAAACTTTCATGTCTGCTAACCCATATTCCATATCACCATCTTTATTAATTAAAGCGGTATATGATCCAGTGTTCGCATTTTCAATTTGTTGTACATGATCTAAATTCATAAAAGGATTTGATAGTTTATGAATCATATCCCATTCACTATCGTTGCCACTTGTAGACAGAAATGCGACAGTTTCCCCCATACGACCTAAATTTTCAGCAATATTTCTTGCGACACCACCAATAGATCTTGTAGAAGTTACTGGATTAGAAGTTTCGGGTTGTAAAGTTGAATGTACGTAGAATTTTCTATCCAAGTTTGCTGCACCAATACAAACGATAGGATAATTTTCATTTAGTACATAAGCTTTTCCCAATACATATTCTTTTCGTATTAATCCTGAAATGATATTAGCAACAGCAGGTCTAGATAAACCAATTGACTGCGCTAATTCTTGTTGTGAAATAAACGGATTATCTTGAATACGCTTCAGAACTTCTTTTTCATTGTTATTCATAATATTCCTCCTTTCTACTTTGCAAACAATTGTTTAAATTTCAAACTTTTGTTTGGTATCAGATAAAGTATAGCATGTAATTTTACATTTGTATACGCTTACATTTCTATTTTGAAATTTGTAACAATTGGAATATATAAGTACTATGTTGGTTTTAAATATGTAACGAAACTACAGTTGATTAAAATTTCTAATAGGTAGATGACCTGAAAATAAAAATAAATACAAATACATTAAAAAAGTTATTGACTAAATCGAGGGATAGGCATAAACTATTTTTATTCCGATAAGAATAATAAGAATAAGGATAGAGGTTGGGCAAATGAAAAAAACATTATTGACAATACTTACATTAATTCTAGTTGTGGGACTTGCTGCATGTGGTAATGGCAATTCTGATAATAAAGATAGTAAAAATAAAACAGCTAGTGAAAGTAAAAAATTTGTAGTAGGGACTGAAGGGACTTATGCACCATTTTCATTCCATGATAAAAAGGATAAATTAACTGGTTACGATATCGATGTCATGAAAGCTGTCGCAAAAGAGATGAATTATAAAGTTGAATTTAAAGAAACACAATGGGATTCAATGTTCGCTGGATTAGATTCTGGTCGCTTTAATGTGATCGCAAACCAAGTAGGTATCAATAGCGACCGTAAAGCAAAATATAAATTTTCAGAACCATATACGTATTCTAAAGCTGTATTAGTAGTAAACAAAAATAATAAAGATATTAAAACGTTCGATGATGTTAAAGGTAAAAATTTAGCACAAACATTCACTTCAAACTATGGTAAATTAGCAAAATCTAAAGGTGCAGAAATGACAAAAGTAGATGGCTTCAACCAAGCTATGGATTTATTACAGTCTAACCGCGTTGATGGTACATTTAACGATAATATTTCATATTTAGATTATAAAAAGCAAAAACCAAATGCTAAAGTGAAGGCAATTGAAGGTAATGCTGAGAAGAGTCAATCTGCATTAACATTTAATAAAAAAGAAGACGATGCAACAATTAAAAAAGTTAACAAAGCTATGAAAAAATTAAAAGATAATGGTGAATTGGCGAAAATAAGTAAGAAATGGTTTGGCGAAGATGTTTCTAAGTCTTAATTCAGAACAACAACACGCACTAGATGCAGCAGGCCAAGCGTTTGCACCGATGCTTGAGGGGTTAGTGAAATTTTCAATTCCTATTACATTAATAACATTTGTCTTAGGTTTAGTAATTGCGCTTATGACTGCATTAATGCGTATATCTACGAGTCGCATTTTAAGAGGGATTGCACGTTTTTATATTTCAATCATTAGAGGAACATCGATGATTGTTCAATTATTCATTATCTTTTACGGTATTCCTGAACTCGGTAGATTATTGACGAACAACTCTGATAATCAGTGGACGTTAGCACCTGTTATAGCAGCTATTATAGGTTTGTCGTTAAACGTTGGTGCATATGCATCAGAAATCATACGTGGTGGGATTATGTCTATTTCTAAAGGCCAAACAGAGGCAGCGTATTCTATAGGGATGAACTATCGTCAAACGATACAACGTATTATTCTGCCACAAGCAATAAGAGTTTCAGTGCCTGCGCTAGGCAATACGTTTTTAAGCTTAATCAAAGATACATCATTACTAGGATTTATTCTTGTAGCCGAAATGTTTAGAAAAGCGCAAGAAGTTGCATCGACGACATATGAATATCTAACGATCTATTTGCTTGTAGCATTAATGTATTGGGTCGTATGTTTTATCATTTCAATCGTGCAAAACTTCTATGAATCTTATCTTGAAAGAGGGTATCGTTCATGATTGAGTTGAAAAATATTAAAAAATCATTTAATGATAAAGTAGTGATTAACGGCATTGATTTAACAGTAGATCAAGGTGAGGTTGTCACATTTATTGGGCGTTCAGGCTCAGGCAAAACGACATTACTTAGAATGATTAATGCATTAGAATTACCAACTGAAGGTGTCGTTTATGTGAATGGGGAAACCTATAGTAATAAAGATAAAAAATCACAGATTAAAGTACGTAAACAATCCGGTATGGTCTTCCAAAGCTATAATTTATTTCCGCATAAGACGGCCTTAGAAAATGTCATGGAAGGGTTAATCACTGTTAAAAAAGTGAAGAAAACTGAAGCGGAACAACAAGCGTTGGCCTTGTTAGAAAAAGTAGATTTAACAGCAGTGAAAGATCAAAGACCGAGTGCCTTGTCAGGTGGGCAGCAACAACGTGTGGCGATTGCCCGTGCATTAGCCATGAATCCAAAAGTGATGCTGTTTGATGAGCCAACTTCTGCACTGGATCCGGAATTAGTAAATGATGTCCTTCGCGTCATCAAAGATTTAGCCAATGAAGGTATGACAATGATTATTGTGACACATGAAATGCATTTTGCTAAAGTAGTGTCGAATAAAATTGTCTTCCTTCATGATGGTGTGATTGGAGAATCTGGTGCACCAGAACAAATATTTAATCATCCGCAGACTGCCGAACTACAAAGGTTTTTAAATATGATTCGTGAAGTTTAATATAATGATTATATGAGAGAAAAGCTAGGACAATTGACATTGTTCTAGCTTTTTTTAGTTCTATGCTGTGACATTGAATTCAGCAACATATTTTTATCTTTAATAGCGCCTAATATCAACAGTTTTAATGAAATATCAAGATTCATTAAAAGTAAACTCTGAGATTATTTTGCTAGCTTGCATATACTTATTTCCTTATCAAAATTTTTAATATTAAGAGCTATAAATAATTCATATAACACATTATAATTTGAAAATATAATGATTTTTTATCAGATGTGCAACTTTTCGTATTATTAGACGCAAAAGATTACACATCCACCACTTATAGAAAGCGGTTACAATTAAAACGTGAGGAGGTTGCTCATATGTTAAGTAGACGTCAGTTTCATATCGTAACGTACTTGAATGAACGTGCAACTTTTATACAGATTCATCATTTAGCAACACATTTCAATGTTTCTGAAAGAACGATTCAATATGATCTTGAATATATTGAAGACATGGCGCATACATTGAATTTAGAGATTGAGAGAAATAAACATGATGGCATCAAAATTACTTCTGCTACCGATCAGTTCCAACAATATGAACCCAAGAAATTTACGAATACTGTTCATTATTCAAAGAAAGAGCGTATTTTATATATCACCTTAAAACTTTTTGAAACCAAAACACCAACTTCTTCACAAACTTTGGCAACAATGGTTTCTGTTACAAGGAGAACGATTGTTGAAGATTTGAAAACAGTACAACAGTGGCTATCGCAACATGATTTAATGCTTGAGTATAAGAAAAATAAAGGGTTTGTTATAGAAGGCTCAGAACACGCTTATCGTAAAGGTTATGCAGACATGGTGCATGAATACTTTCAAATACACACGCATCAAATAGGGCATCATATGTTTTCAACTTATGAATTAGAGCAGATTCGATTATGCGTCACGACTGCATTGAAAAATGCAAATTATCAATTCGTACAAAGTGCGATTGATGGATTGATTTATCATATTATGATAGCAATTCACAGGGTGAATGAGTCATTTGTATTTGAAATACCGAAGAAAGAATATGAAAAACTGCAATCCACTGAACAGTTTGAGATTGCACTTCAAATTAAAAAAACTTTGGAAACAATATTTCAACTGCATTTTCCTAAAAGTGAAGCGGCATTTATAACACTGCATTTACTAGGCGCAAAAACATCAGAGATCACCCAACAAGATGAAGAGATGGATGATTTGGAGATTTTAGTAGCACAGTTAATTGAGAGAATGAGTGGGACACTGGGATTAGACTTAATGTCCGATACGAAATTGCATACGGGTTTAATCGTACATTTAAGACCTGCACTTCATAGATTAAAGTTTGATATGACACATGATAATCCTTTGAAATTAGAAATTATTAAACAATATAGTCAGTTGATAACAGCGCTAGAGCATCATTTATGGGGCATTGAAGAAAATTATCAAATTCACTTTAATGAAGATGAACTAACGTATATTGTTTTACATTTTGCATCGGCTATTGAACGTATTTCAACAAAAAATGCACCGAAAATAAAAGTTGTGTTGTTATGTGGCTCAGGTATCGGTACATCTCAGTTACTTAAAAGTAGAATTCGGCATATTTATCCAGAATTAGATATTGTAGATGCGTATTCAATATATGAAATAGATGAAAAGGTTTTAAAACATGAAGGTGTCGATTACATCATATCTACCGTCCCGTTTCAACAAACGACAGTACCAGTCATTAATGTTACACCATTTTTAAACCAAGAAGATCGGAAACAATTAAACAAAATAGTCAATCTTTCGAGGGAAAAATACGTGAATGAAGTTCGTGGAACGGGACCAACATTAGCCCAAGTATTACCCGAATCAAGGTTATTAACACAGCAAGTTGCCCACAATAGAGATGATGCAATTAAACGAAGTGTCTCATTACTTGTTAATGAGGGTGTTGTAGATGAGGCGTATACAACCGCGATTATTCAACAATTGGAAGCGTTCGGCCCATATATGGTGATTAGCCCACATATTGCCCTCATACATGCAAATCATGACTATGTTAAGCAATCGGTCGGTTTTAGCTTAATTCATTTTAAAGATGGCATACATTTTTCGCATGAGACATACGATCCTGTGAAGGTGATTATTACATTAGCAACAAAACAACCTCAAATTCATTTAAATGCATTACGTCAATTGAGCGAATTAATCATGGATAGTGAAGCGAGAGATAAAATGCTTTCTGGCGATAAGAATGGCATGATGATGGAAATTAAAAATATAAGTCAGTAATTAGGAGGCGGAGATAGATGAGTTTGGAGACGCTGTCAGCAGATAAAGTTCAAGTAGTTGATCAAGTAGATGACTGGGAACAAGCAATTAATCTGGCTGCCCAACCATTGTTAAAGCAAGACTATTTTGAACAAAGCTATATAAAGGCCATGATTGATAGTGTGAAACAATTAGGTCCATATATTGTAATTGCACCAGAGATTGCAATTGCGCATGCAAGGCCAAATGATGATGTAAAACAAGTTGGCTTAAGTTTATTGAAGCTCAATCATCATATTAACTTTTCTGAAAATGATCATTACGCATCACTTATTTTTGTACTCAGTGCAATTGATAATGAAGCACATTTAGCTATATTAAGAAATCTAGCGGCAATTTTAGGAAACCAAGAGACAGTAAATAAATTATTAACAGCACAAACTGCTGAAGAAATTATAAATATAATACAAGGAGAATGATAATTATGAAAATATTAGTTGTATGTGGTCACGGTTTAGGCAGTAGTTTTATGGTTGAAATGAATGCACAAGAAGCTTTGAAAAATTTAAATGCACCATCTGATATTAAAGTAGAACATAGTGACGTAATGAGCGCGAGTCCAGACATGGCTGATTTATTCATTTGTGGTAGAGATTTAGAAGAAAACACGAAGAACTTAGGCGATGTGATTGTTTTAGATAATATTTTAGATAAAGAAGAATTACAGAACAAACTTAATAAAAAATTGAGCGAGTTAAATATTTTATAAAATGTGTATAAGGAGGGCGTCATATGAAACCCATACTAGATTTTATTGTTGATATTTTAAGTCAACCTGCTATATTAGTGGCTTTAATTGCATTGATTGGTTTAATTATGCAGAAAAAATCTGCGACAGATATTACATCAGGCACCATCAAAACAATTCTAGGCTTTTTAGTATTAAGTGCAGGGGCAAATGTTGTTACACAATCTTTAGAGCCCTTTGGAAAGATATTTCAACACGCTTTTGGTGTGCAAGGTGTCGTTCCTAATAACGAAGCGATTATTTCAATTGCACTAGAACAGTACGGCACAACAGCTGCACTGATTATGGTGTTCGGAATGATTGTTAATATTATAGTTGCGCGTATTACGAATTTAAAATATATATTTCTAACAGGACATCATACGTTTTATATGGCAGCATTTTTAGCTATATTATTATCAGTTGGTCATATTACAGGCACGATGACAGTGATTATCGGTGCTATTATTCTAGGTTTGATAATGGCGATTTTACCGGCGTTGGCTCATCCAACGATGCAGAAAATTACAGGAAATAACCAAGTAGCGTTGGGGCATTTCGGAACGATAAGTTACTGGGCTGCGGGAGAAATAGGAAAGTTATTTAATGGGAAATCTAAATCAACAGAAGCAATTAATTTTCCAAAAGGTCTCAGTTTTTTAAGAGAAAGTACAATTAGTATTTCATTAACGATGACTTTATTATATTTTGTAGCGGCATTATTTGCCGGTCCTCATTATGTACATACGGAAATCAGTAATGGGCAGAACTTTATTGTATTTTCACTTATTCAAGGTGTGACGTTTGCAGCAGGTGTGTTTATAATTTTGACTGGTGTACGTTTAATTTTAGCGGAAATCGTTCCCGCATTTAAAGGTATCTCAGAAAAATTGGTCCCAAATACGAAACCAGCCTTAGACTGTCCGATTGTCTTTCCTTATGCACAAAATGCAGTGCTCATAGGCTTTTTCGTAAGCTTTATCGTGGGTGTGATTGGCATGTTTGTTTTATTCTTATTTGGCGGAGTAGTTATACTTCCAGGTGTAGTTGCGCACTTCTTCCTTGGTGCTACTGCAGGAGTCTTTGGTAATGCACGTGGTGGTATAAAAGGTGCAGTAGCAGGGTCTGCACTAAATGGTCTGTTGATTACGTTTTTACCGTTACTCTTCTTACCGTTTTTAGGAGATTTAGGTGGAGCAGCTACAACATTCTCAGATACTGACTTTTTAGTTGTAGGTATTGTCTTTGGTAATGTAGCAAAATTCCTTGGATTGATAGGTATTGTTGTATTAGTCATTGTGCTTGCGGTTGTGGCAATCATGCTACAAAAACGTTCAGATGACAAACAAGCTAAAGAATCATAATAGGATACAAGTATGTGTGATATGAATTTGTTGATTACGTAAATAGTTACCCTAATTCGTAAATCAAATTACTTTATTATAATGACAAACTCTATACATTAATTTGTATAGGGTTTTTTAAAGTTTTAATGACTTTCCGCTAAATTATAGACTGAATCAGATCCAACGCATGAAAATTAAACTTATTAAAATCGTCTTATGTAATAGTACAACAGAATTACTGCAATAATGTACTATATGGTTATTCCAGTTATCAATATAATAGTATGAATAAACAAAGATGAACGAGGTGCGTCATAATGAATGTAGTATCTTTTTTAATTTATACTTTTTTGGTAACTGTTACTCCAGGACCAACGAATATAGATATTTTAAATACGATTAAAAATAAAGGGTTTAAGGGTGGTGTCCAGTATACCTATGGGGCAATCACTGCATTTACTGTATTACTTATCATTTCTACAATACTGAATACATTTTTTGCTGTTATCATGCCAAGTTTATTATTCGTTATGAAAGTAATAGGTAGTGTATATATGCTATATCTCATCTATACACTTTTCAAAAAACATAGTGATAAACCGGAACATAGTAATATCGGAACTTTTAAGTCAGGATTTAACTTGCAGTTTTTAAATCCTAAAGTAATCACTTTTACAATGACGATTATTCCAACCTTTGTATTGATGGGACACCCGTCTATACCAATTGTTGTCATTTATGTTATGGTTATTTCAATCATTGCATTGTTTTCGTTTAGTATATGGATTGTTTTTGGCACAATGTTAAAATCATTTTTACAAAATCATGAACTACTCGTAAATGTTACAATGTCACTATTCTTATTATATGCTGCTGTAATGGTATGGCTTTAATATTGAGGGCGTGGGCAGATGAACGAATTTAAATTTAAAAATGCTATCGGTATAACGGCATTAAGTGCAAAAATGGATGATTTTACTTATAAAAAACATGCACATCAAGAATATAGCATTGGTGTAACGTTAAAAGGTATACAAGGGTATCATTTGAAAGGCGAGAAGCGGCAGTCTTTTCAAAATGGTGTGATGTTTTTTAATCCTGAAGAGAACCATGATGGGATGTCTAATGGTGAAGAGGGATTAGAATATGCGATGCTCTATATTAAGCCAGAGCAATTGCTAGAAGCGACAAACTTAAAGCATATCGTTCAATTCCAAGACCCAATTATTTATAATGGAAAAATTGCACATCATGTCTTGCAGTTAGCTCATTCTATTTTTAAAGAATCTTCTGAAGCCGTTTGTTATGAACAATTTCAAAATCTGGTCGATAGTTTAAAAATTGATACATACTATGAGAAATCGAATGTAGATCATGTGAAGTTAAGATTGGCGAAAGATATTATTAAAAGCAGTGTCACTGATACATTTAAATTAGAATATATTTGCAAAGAACTTCAATTATCAAAATTTCAATTTATAAGATTTTTTAAAAGTCAGACAGGTATTACGCCTTATCAGTATTATATTAATTACAAGACAGAAGTTGCGAAACAAATCATAGAACGTACGAAAGATGTCTACTTAGCAGTCACTGAATGTGGATTCGTTGATTTAGCACACTTAAATAAAGTGTTTAAATATCGATATGGTGTGACAGCATATCAATATATGTCCAAACTTAAGTAAGCCATGCCTATATTAGAAAAGAGCACAAATCGCTTTGTTATGCATTTTAAGCGAGTGTGCTCTTTTTATTTTTCACTATATGAACATTACTTCAACATTTCTTTATATACTTTGTGATGCTGGTAAACACAACGAAGTAATGGGGCATCCAATTGATACTGTTCAGCTAAATCTAATAAGTAGCCTTGTAAATGATCAGTTTCAATATTTAAGCCTTTCTCCATATCACGTTGCATCGAAGTTTTGAAATGATAAGATAACTGTTCGAATGAAGTCATATATTGTTCGACAATATCGCCTCCTAATGGTGCATCATGTGCATGCATGATTGCTGCCGTCTCATCATAGAGGTCACGGACAAATTTAGTGCCACCATCGCTATCTCTTATAGGTCCGATAGGTGCGTGCATCAGTGTTGTGATGCTTGATAATACGGTGATCATGAGATATTTTTGCCACATTCCCTGTTCGATTTGATTCGATAATTTAAAGGAGGCTTTTGTACCTGAAAATGCATTGGCAATTGATTTAGCACGTGCACTTTCACTACCATCTAATTCACCGAAAATCAATTTGTCAAATGGACTTGTTTGAACAACGTCGCCTTGGCTATCTAATGTCGTTTCAATTACACAGTATCCACCCATAATGTGTGATTTGCCAAATTCAGACTGTAATTTTGGTATATGTGCAACACCATTTAATAGTGGGATGATAACCGTATTTTCATTTACGAAAGGTTTTAAATCTTCGATGGCTTGATCTAAATGATAGGCTTTAGAAGAAAGTAGAATAACATCGAAGGGTTCAACGCGTGCTTCTTTGGTGATTAATTGTGGCTCAAGTTGATAATCACCTTGTTTGCTGTGGATCGTTAATCCATTTTGCTCTAAATAAGCTTTACGCTTAGGTCTAACTAAAAAGGTGACATCTTGACCATTTTCAGCTAAACGACCACCAAAATAACCACCGATACCACCTGCACCTAATACTAAAATACGCAATAACAACATCTCCTTATACATGATGTGAATTTGATTTATTTATGTATTTATACCACATCGCAGTGTTAGATACGCATATAAATTTAAAATTTGTATACATCGCTGACAAGCAATCACTTTTATTATGTTTTAAGCAATGCTATTTGTGCAAAGTAATAGTAAACCGTTGGATATGTGAGGAGGAACCATATGGCATTTAGAAATGAGCATCAATATCGATGGAAAGATATCAATGGTAGGGATTTTTTCTTACCTGTGATTTATTTTGTGAGCAATCTTGTACTTTCAATTTTGTTTATGGCAATCATGTTCACTATTGATGAAGTACAAGGCCAAGGATCGGATAGTTTTAATGTAGTTTTATCAGATGTTACAACAGTCACTCTGGAAATAGTAGGATTTCTGACTATATTTGGATTTTGGATGTTGTTTCACAGTAAAAACTTTAAGCAGAAGTTGTATCAAGGGTTTCATAATATAAAGCGTCATTGGAAACTCATAGGTGTCACTTTTATTATCATGATTGTATTCAATGCAATTTATCCGTATCTCGTCGATACATTTGCACCTGAGCAATGGAAGTTTGAACAAACACAGAATGATAAGTTGATTGAAAGTATGTATCAATCGCCATTAGCTATTGCATTGTCATTCTTTACGATTGTGATTATTGCACCAGTTACAGAAGAATTCTTGTTTAGGTACTTGCTTATTGGCGAATTAGGAAAGAAATTCAATTTTATTGTTATGTCTGTTGTCTCAGTGCTTGTGTTTGCATCGTTGCATGTGACTTCAGCAAAGTCACCACTGGAAATCGTGATGTATATCATTATTGCAGTGGGCATTGTTTATGTTTATTTGAAAACGCAACGCAGTCTTGCTACAGCGATTGCTTTGCATGCAATGAATAATTTGTTTGCATATATAATGACAATTATTACATAACTAATCGTTGTACTTTATTCAATTAAGTAGTAGTTGACTGAATTTAAAATTAAACGATACAAGTAGGCTGAGACATTAAGCAGTGTCTCGGTCTTTATGATTACTTGTAAAACTACAGTTGCATTATTTGGAATTTTCTAAAAATTCATTGACTAAATGTGAGCATAATGCTAGGATATAATCATTACAATTACATAAATATACTCTTATCAAGAGAGGTGGAGGGACGTGCCCGATGAAACCCAGCAACCGTCGTTGAACGAAATGGTGCTAATTCACAAAAAGTTATTGAACTTTTGGAGATGAGAGAAGGTGTGAACTTTCTCTTAAATTATTAAGAGGAAGTTTTTTTACATAGTAATAGTTCTAAAAAGATGAAGGAGCGAGTATAAAATGAAGAAATTGATTACATTAGGTTCATTATTAGTATTAACGATTATCCTAGCAGCATGTGGTAATTCTGGTGGTAAAGGTGATGACAAGAAAATCACGGTTGCAGCTTCACCGGCGCCACATGGCGAAGTGTTGAAACATGCGAAGGAAGAAATGAAAAAGAAAGGGTACGACCTAGAAGTTAAGACGGTGAATGATTATAAAGTGCCGAATAAATTGTTAGATAAAGGGGACGTTGATGCGAACTTTTTCCAACATACACCATATTTAAAAGCTGAAAAATCTGACCATAAATATAATATTGAAGAAGTAGGTAAAGTATTTACAACGCCAATGGGTGTTTATAGTAAGAAATATAAAAAGATAGAAGATATACCTAAAGGATCGACAATTTATGTTTCAAATAATCCTGCTGAAGAAGGTCGCTTCTTATCATTTTTTGTAGATAAAGGTTTAATAAAAATTAAGAAAGGAGTCAGCATCGAAGACGCAAAATTTGAAGATATCGTTGAAAACAAAAAAGACTTGAAATTTAACAATAAACAAGGTGCCGAGTTCTTACCTAAAACGTATGAAAGTAAAGAAGGCGCGGCAGTTATTATGAATTCTAATTACGCGTTGGATAATGGTCTAACGCCGCATAAAGATGCAATTATCAGTGAAACAGAATCATCGCCATTTGCTAATATATTAGCTGTGCAAAAAGGCCATAAAGACGACAAAAAATATCAAGAACTGATTAAAGTATTACAATCAGAAGATATGAAACAATTTATTAAAAAGAAATATGGTAAAGACGTGATTCCATACGAAAAATAAGATGAATGTAAACCGATGTTTCAAGAAGGAGATGAATTTATGTCAAAACTAGGCATTATAGGTTTAGGCAAAGTGGGTACACAAGTACTAACGGATGTACAACAATTGAATTTATTCTCAGAAATAATACTAATTGATGATAGAGAAAATGTGGCAAGTGGAGAAGCGTTGGACCATAGTCATGCACAAGGTTTAACCAACACAGCACACATCAAAATTCGAAGCGGTGTGTACAAAGATTTAGCAGATGCTGATTTTATCGTTATCGCCGCGAGTGAACCGACGGATATCAATAATGGTGACCGTACATTATTAGCTCGAGGCAATTATTCAATCATAAAAAATGTGATGACTCAAATTGCGGCAGTTACACAAAATGCGTGTATTATTTTAATTTCAAATCCAGTTGATTCAATGGTATATATTGCTAATGAAGTTGCGTATCCATCCAATAAAATTATTGGGACTGGAACAGCATTAGAGACATCAAGGTTGAAAACGATTATTGCCAACCATTATCAAGTTGATCCTAAAAATGTTGAAGCGTTTGTCATTGGAGAGCATGGTACGCACGCAGTACCAGTGTGGAGTAAGGTGCGTATTCATGGGATGGATTTAGGTGAATTTGAAGCATTGAGTAACAGTCCTAAATTAGATAAAGCGCATATAACGTCGATCATCAATCAAGTGTCGATGGATGTTTTTTATCAAAAAGGATGGACGAATGCAGCGATATCTCGGGTGACAATACAACTGATACAATCAATGGCACTCAATCAACGCACGATTGTGCCACTAACATCAGTGAGTTCGGAATACGGTCTGAAGGATGGCGCTTATAGTTTGCCTACATTGGTAGATGAAGCGGGAATTGTGCAGAGATATGCGATTACGTTAGATGAACAAGAACGTCAGCAACTTCAAGAGGCTTACACTTATATTAAGCAAACGATACACACGGCACGCAGTTAATTTAAATATTAGTGGGCACCCATCCATGAGCATTATGCTTTTGTATGGGTGCTTTTTGTTTTGTCACTGGATCGAACGATTGTCGTTCGTTATCTTCTTGCTAATCTCATTGCGACTGGCTACAATGAATTTAAATATAAGATGCAATTTTAACTGAAATGAAGGGTGCGAGGTAATAATGTTAGAAAGACATGCAAAAATGATTCAATTATTACTTAATAAGCGCAATCAGTATATAAACGCAGACGAAATTTCAATGGATTTAAATATTTCGAATCGAACGGTGAGAAATGATATTAAGTTTATCAATAGTGAGGTTTTAACAGCTCTCATTATTAGTGTTAAAGGTCGAGGTTACAAACTAAACCTTGATGAATATAATGCGACTCAAATAGTTGATGTACTTTCTGATTATAAGAATAAAGAGAATGAAATACTTATCAAATTGGCATATCAATTATTAATGTACGAACAACCTATCACAATTGAGCAATTAGCAAATACATATCACTTAACTAAAGCAGAAATTAATGACTTGTTAAATAAAATAAGTTCATGGAGCCTCTCTTTTAATGTGACAATCAAAGTTACGAAGCGCAAAGGCATTACGGTTAGTGGTAGTGAAATGAATATTAGAAATGCCATTTTACATTTAAACCAACTATCTGAAAATATTCAAAATGTTGATACGCTTATTTTGAATGAATTACCCAAAGCACATATTAATAAAATGACAAAAATTATAGAAGAAACACTGAAAACAT
This sequence comes from Staphylococcus caeli, assembly GCF_900097965.1. Taxonomy (GTDB): domain Bacteria; phylum Bacillota; class Bacilli; order Staphylococcales; family Staphylococcaceae; genus Staphylococcus; species Staphylococcus caeli. Next base: position 200,374 of record NZ_FMPG01000002.1, on the reverse strand, counting down.
ATCATATTCACACCTCGAGAATTAGAATTAAGCAATTACTCATTCATCTCATTATTATTTTTAAAAGGTCACATGATGAAGATGGACAATCATGGGTGATTGATGATACTGCATATGAGATTGCACAGCAATGTGTTACACAAATTAATCAAGTCTTGGGTTATAACTTAACTAAAGAAACAGCAAAACTGTTGTCATTTTTCATTAGTTACTATTTCAATCAATATGATTTGGGCTTGGAAAAAATATTTGTTAAAAGTTATATTGAACGCATGATTTACCAAATGGAAAAAATCGTTGGTATTGCCTTCTCGACAGATCCAATGCTCCAAGAAAATCTTTTTGAGCACTTTAGTCGTACATATTTAAGAATTGCTAAAGATGTCTATATCAATAATCCTTTAACCGATGATATTAAAAAGCATTATCCATTTGTGTTCAACGCGCTATATGAAACGGTCACTTATCTGTCGAAAGACTCAGATATACATTTGGTTGAAGATGAAATTGCTTTTCTAGCCTTACATTTTCAATCTTCTATAGACAGAAATGAAAAAGAAATATTTAATATCGTGATTACCTGTTACTATGGTGTAGGTATTTCTAGTTTATTGGAAGCGAAAATTGCAAATTTAGATGACCGTATTTCGATTGTAGCTACGCTGAAATTTGAGCAAGTTGAGCAATATGATTTTACAAATGTGGACGCTCTTGTAACGACGCATGCAATGGAAACGGACCAATTGCCAGCCCATGTTACATTAATTGAAGTATCGCCGTTATTCTCAGAGGAGGATGGCAAAAAGGTTTTGACATTGATGCATCATAAACAAAATCCACTTATTCAACAAGATGAACTGGCTAATATTCAGTTTGATATCGTTGTGGGCAAACAGGATTCGTTAAATGCATCATTTGTGTTTGAGCAGGCGCAAGAGATATTTGATAGAAATCACTCAGTTATGACTGGCTATATTCAGAGTGCATTAGAGCGAGAGCGTTTTTCATCAACTTATATCGGCAATGCTATCAGTATTCCTCATGGTAATCCGGAAAGGGTCTTGAAATCACATATCATTATTTTTAAAAATCAACAAGGATATACATGGAAACAAAATAAAGCGAAAATCATATTTTTCTTAGCCATTGCAGAACGTGATATATCTACAATGAAGAAAATGATGCAAAGGATTGCTAACATTACTGAATCAGATGTACAAACGTTATTACGTTATGATGAGCAGCGATTTAAAACACATATAATGAAACTCATTAAAGCATAATTGCCACTAACAACGGCAATTATGTTTTTTATTTTCCGTTTGAATGCGCTTACAATAAGAGTGAGGGAGGATGATCAATATGAAAATTTTAGCGATTACGTCGTGTCCAAATGGGATTGCACACACGTATATGGCTCAAGAGAAACTTGAGCAAGCTGCACAAGAAATGGGTGTCGATATTAAAGTTGAAACACAGGGTGGTGTTGGAGCAGAAAATGTATTAACAGCTAAAGAGATTGAAGCGGCTGATGGTATTATTATTGCTGCTGATCGCCAAGTGGATTTATCTCGATTCGATGGTAAATTGTTAATCAATGAAAGTGTGCGTGAAGGAATCCATCAACCAAAGGTATTAATTCAACGTATCATTGACAAAGACGCACGTATTTATCACGACGAAAGTGGTGCATCACAGTCTAATCAAGGGAATGATGATGCTAAAAGTGGTGTACAAATGTTCTATCAACATTTGATGAATGGTGTATCTTTTATGGTGCCATTTATTGTTGTAGGTGGATTGCTCATGGCTATTGCATTGACGCTTGGTGGAGAAGCAACATCTAAAGGATTAGTAATTCCTGATAATTCTTTTTGGAAATCGATTGAAAGCATCGGTGGTTTGGCATTTAGTTTCATGGTGCCTATTTTAGCAGGTTACATTGCGGTAAGTATTGCAGATAAACCAGGGCTCGTACCAGGTATGATTGGTGGTGCGATTGCAGCTGATGGAAGTTTTTATGGTAGTGATGCAGGTGCAGGATTCCTAGGTGGTATAGTTGCCGGTTTTATCGCAGGTTATATTGCAAAATGGATTAAAAATATTAAAGTACCGAAAGCTATGGCACCGATTATGCCAATTATTATCATTCCTATTATTTCATCTATTATTGTAGGATTGATCTTTATTTTCCTTATTGGTGCACCGATTGCTAGTATTTTTGAAGCATTAACAACTTGGCTAAAAGGTATGCAAGGTACTAATATTGTTATCTTAGCATTGATTATTGGTGCTATGATTGCATTTGATATGGGTGGACCTGTAAATAAAGTTGCGTTTTTATTTGGTTCAGCATTAATTGCAGAAGGAAACTATGCTGTTATGGGAATGGTAGCTGTAGCAGTATGTACGCCGCCTATTGGATTAGGTTTAGCAACGTTTATCAACAAACGTAAATTCAATCAAGGTGAAGTAGAAATGGGTAAAGCATCATTTACGATGGGATTATTTGGTATTACAGAAGGTGCGATTCCATTTGCCGCACAGGATCCATTACGTATTATTCCAGCGAATATGATTGGAGCGATGGTTGCTGCAGTAATCGCAGCTATTGGTGGCGTCGGAGATAGAGTTGCACACGGTGGTCCAATTGTAGCAGTATTAGGTGGTATTGATCAGATTGTTTGGTTCTTTATCGCTGTGATTGTAGGTAGTCTTGTAACAATGAGTTTGGTGTTAATTTTAAGAAAAAATTCACCTACATTAACTGTAGATTCATCTGAAATTGCGACAGGTATGAATGACAATCAAGTTGTTGAACCAGAACATGCGGACGCGAAAGGCAATCAACCACAACATCATGACACGACGACAGCACATTCAAATGAAGTAACAGCAACAGATGTGTTTAATGAAGAAGTGATTAAAATTATGGATACAAAAATAACGAGAGATGAAGCGATTGATCAATTAGTCGATCAATTGGCACAACAACAATATATTACGGATAAGCAGTTATTGAAAGGTGAGGTATTGAAACGAGAAGCACAATCTACTACGGCAATAGGGATGAATGTTGCAATTCCACATGCAAAATCCGAAGCGGTGAAACAACCAATTGTGGCTGTAATGAACAATAAACATGGTGTCAACTGGGATAGTTTAGATGGCACATTACCACAAATTGTCTTTCTCATTGCAGTACCAAGTGATAGTAGTGACACGCATTTGAAACTATTACAACGTCTATCACGTGCATTGATGGATGATGAGATACGCCAAAGTTTAATCGATGCAACACATAAAGAAGCAATATACGCTATACTAAAAGAAATATAAGATGGAGGGACAAACTGATGCCATTATTTTTACAACCAGTATTTCAAGAACGTATTTGGGGTGGCCGTGCACTTGAAGCGTTTCACTATGATATTCCCAATGACCATACTGGAGAATGTTGGGGCATTTCCGCACATCCAAATGGACCGAATACGATTATAAATGGTGTACATCAAGGGGAAACATTAGAAACAGTCTGGAATACAGACCGAGCGTTGTTTGGTAATCCAAAAGAAGAAAAGTTTCCATTATTGACTAAAATTTTGGATGCAAATGATAAATTATCTGTACAAGTTCATCCTGATAATGCATATGCGCAAGCGCACGAAGGTGAATTTGGTAAAACTGAGTGTTGGTACATTTTAGATGCGAAGGAAGATGCAGAAATTATTTATGGTGTGAATGCAACGGATCAACAAACATTAAATGAAATGATTGATCATGAGCAATTTGATGCATTGTTTAAAACAGTGAAAGTTCAAGCAGGTGACTTTTTCTATGTGCCTGCTGGAACGGTGCATGCTATTGGTGAAGGCATATTGATATTAGAGACTCAGCAGTCATCGGATACGACATATCGTATATATGATTATAATCGTAAAGATGCCAATGGAAACCAACGTGTATTACATTTAGAAGAAAGTAAAGCAGTCATTGATTTAACATCGGGTTCACCGAACACAACGCCTGTTCATAAAGAGATACAAGGACAACAGTTCACGCAATTTGTGTCTAATTCATTTTTCACAGTTGAACGTTGGGTGATTGATGGTCAATTAACATATGAAAAGCCACAAGCGTATTGCTTAGTCTCTGTTGTTGAAGGTAGTGGTAGTGTTACGACAGGTAAAGGCACCTATGAAATAAAGAAAGGATCGCACTTTATTTTAACAACGGAAGATCAAGATGTTACATTTGAGGGCAACATGACATTGATCACGAGTTATGTATAAATATTATCGCAGAGAATTGCATTGTTTTTAGACAAAATGCTTTGCTCTGCGTCTTTTTTTGTTCATACTAAAACTAATATTTAAGACGGAGTTGATGAAGGATGTTGAAAATATGTGTGGATATTGGTGGAACTAAGACTATCGTAGGTTTAATTAGTCAGGATTTAGAAGTTGTCGCTTATCAAAAATTTACGACATATAGCGATAATCCTGAAAAAGAGTTTGCTGAAATTGTACGTGTGGCGCAGGAATATGTGCAACAGTATGATGATGTTGCAACCACAACACTGAATATTGCAATGCCTGGACCATGCGATTATTCGAAGGGGATATTTATAAATCTACCTAATTTACAACAATATAATGGGTTTCATGCCGGAGATTATATCACTGAACATAGTGGCTTCCAACCTTATTTTGTTAATGATACTAATGCGGCGATACTTGCAGAATATCGTCATCTGCAAACACCAGTTGAAGATTTAATTTATTTAACAATCAGTACAGGTGTCGGAATGGCATACGTTAGAAATGGCAAATTAGTAGCGGGCAGTGAAGGGAATTTTGGAGAAATTGGACATACGATACTAAAAAGCGATAGTGCATATCAATGTCCGGTATGTAAACAGTATGGCTGTGTGGAAAATGAAATTTCCGGTGTAGCAATAAGTCGAAAAGCAAGTGAAATTTTACAGAAACCGGTGAGTACCCAAGAAGCCATAGCAATGTATAACAATGATAGCAATGCGACTATAACTGAAATGATTGAAGAAGTATTGTTATTAACACAACAGTTATGCACAAATTTGTTTAGCATATTTAATTGTCATAATATCGTGCTAGGCGGTGGTGTTATACAAAGTACATTGCCTTATAAAGCACGTATTGAAGGCTATGCTGCAACACATCAATTAATCCAAACACAACCATTTAAAGTGAAAATAAGTGAATTAGAGTCGAATGTTTTAACAGGTTTATATGATATAGATACACAATGATTCTTAATAAAGATTATACAAATCACAGACTAATAAAGGGATTTGTATCAGAAGCAGGCTGGAACAGTTGTTTTGTTTCAGTCTTTTTGTTTGCTTAGACAGTTAAAATTTAAGAATTTGTTTAGATGACACGGAAGCATCAGATTGAGTTATGAAAAATATTATTTGCAAATTCGAGCGAAAGAATATATAATTCTTATCGGTATAGTAAGGAATGGAAAAATGGGCTAGCTCGGAGGAAAACAATGATTTCGTTTGATTTAATAGGAAACACACCACTTGTACTGTTACAGTCATTTAGTAATAAAGACGTGCAGATATATGCAAAGTTAGAACAGTTTAATCCAGGTGGAAGTGTGAAGGATAGGTTAGGGAAACACTTGATTGAAATGGCTATAAAAGAAAATAAAATTCAACAAGGTGATACGGTTGTAGAAGCTTCGGCTGGTAATACAGGGATTGGCATAGCGTTAGCAGCAAATCACTATGATATACAGGCAGTTATTTTTGCACCCGAAGGTTTTGCAGAAGAAAAGATAGCAATCATTAAAGCTTTAGGTGCAAAGGTAATCCGAACTGAACAAACATTGGGTATGACTGGTGCTCAAGTAGCTGCACAAGCTTATGAACAAAGTACGGGGGCCTTTTACTTAAATCAATTTGATTCTAAACATAATCCTGATGCTTACCAATCAACATTAGGCAAGGAAATTACAGATCAGTTAGACAATGTCGATTATTTTGTCAGTGGCGTTGGTTCAGGAGGCACTTTTACAGGTGTAGCTAAACATTTAACAGCACATCAAGTTGAGAGTGTTATTGTAGAACCTGAAGGCTCTATATTAAGTGGTGGCCAGCCTCATGCACATGATATTGAAGGGATTGGTTCTGAAAAGTGGCCTGATTTTCTGTCAAAATCATTAGTTGCTGATATCATCAAGGTCAGTGACGAAGATGCTTTCAATAATGTGAAACGCATTGCACGACAAGAAGGTTTGCTTGTTGGAAGTTCGTCAGGTGCAGCACTACAAGGCGCATTAGAGATTAAAAAGCATATTAAACAAGGTATCATCGTTACTATTTTTCCAGATGGTAGTGATCGATACATGTCTAAACAAATTTTAAATTATAAGGAGTAAATCATTATGAATAAAAAAACACAACTTATCCACGGTGGTATGACAACAGATCCATATACAGGTGCAGTAACTACACCAATTTATCAAACGAGTACATACTTACAAGATGGCATTGGAGACATGAGACAAGGTTATGAATATTCACGTTCAGCGAATCCAACTCGTAGCGCTTTAGAAGGGTTGATTGCAGATTTAGAACAAGGTACACACGGCTTTGCATTTGGCTCAGGTATGGCTGCAATTTCTGCGGTTATGATGTTACTAGATAAAGGTGATCATTTACTCATTAACTCAGATGTTTATGGCGGTACTTATAGAGCATTGACGAAAGTATTTAATCGCTTTGGTATCGAAGCGGATTTCATAGATACAACTCATATCGATACAGTTGAACAATACATTAAACCAGAAACTAAAATGTTATATATAGAAACGCCGTCAAATCCATTATTACGTGTAACAGATATTAAGAAATCAGCTGAAATTGCACAGAAACATAATCTAATATCCGTTGTTGATAATACATTCATGACACCATATTTCCAAAACCCATTAGCATTGGGTATAGATCTTGTCTTACATTCTGCGACGAAATATTTAGGCGGTCACAGTGATGTAGTAGCTGGATTAGTAGCGACAAAAGATGTAGATTTAGCAGAGCGTATTGGATTTATCCAAAATTCAACGGGTGGTGTGCTTGGACCACAAGATAGTTACTTACTCATTCGTGGTATGAAAACATTAGGCCTACGTATGGATCAAGTTCAACGTAATACATTAGCGATAATTGACATGTTGCAACAACATCAAGCTGTCAAACAAGTCTTCCATCCAAGTATGTCTGAACACCTTAATCACGATATACATCAAGCGCAAGCTGAAGGACATACAGGTGTCGTTGCATTTGAAGTTGCAGATATTGAAAGTGCGAAACAAGTCATCAGTAAACTACAATATTTCACATTAGCAGAAAGCTTAGGTGCTGTAGAAAGTTTAGTATCGGTACCAGCATTAATGACACATGCATCAATTCCTAAAGATATTCGTCAAAAAGAAGGTATTGCAGATGGACTCATCCGTTTATCAGTAGGTATTGAAGGAACAGAAGATTTAGTAGCAGATTTAACGCAAGCATTAGATACATTAAATTAATTGAATAAAATGACTAGCAACATATAAAAAATAACCCGGGAAATATGATAAACAAACCTAAGACAGATATTAAATATTTGTTTTAGGAACTAATATCATATACTCGGGCTATCTTTATGTCTGAAAGTCATTATTTTTGAGGAATGCCAATGACATGACCTAATTGTTTAGGTGTTTCAAATAGTTGTTGTTGATCAAAATATGCTTTGATTTTTGCTTGAATAGGCTCAGGGAAATTCATACTCTTACGTTGTTGATTACTGACGCCCATCATCATGACTTCGTATGTCGCATTGTGCTCATCCTGGTTGTTATACATATTTAAAAATAAATGAACTCTTTTAGCGTCATAATTGTATATATGTACTTTTATATAAAAAGCTTCATCTAGTATCAATTCTTTTAAAAATGAAATGTGTGCTTCTATGGTAAACATCGTGACTTCTTGGCTTTGGCGATATTCTCTTGAAAAACCAAGAGAAGCAAAAAAGCCAGCAACAGCATCACTGAATACAGCATAGTATTGCGCATCATGCATATGATTATTATTATCTATCCAAGTTGGTTGTACAGTATTTTGATAAATGTATTCCTCTGTCACACGATCACTCCTATGTAAAGATTCATTAACCGGTACTATTGTATCAATGTTAGCAAAGGAGTGTTACCATTTTGATTGGATAAGTATAAAAATATGCGTCTTTCTTTAAAATGACACACTGTTAAGATAGTATGGAACATAGTTTTGAAATAAGTTATTTGGACTTTATAAAGGAGTGAACCTATGTTATTCATCGCTATAGTCCTATTTGTAATTGCTATTGTCTTACTTATTTATTCTATTACATTATTAATGGGCAAAGATGGCACGCTATTTCACTTGTTTTCAAAAGAAGAGAAATCACTGAGTAGTGTTCAAAAATTAATTATTTATATCATTACAATTGTTTTATTTGTTGTCAGTCTCGTTTGGTTACTTAATATGATTTAATAATCTAAGAAAAAGTAAAAAGTCTCACTGCTTAACTCATTAAGTTAGTGAGACTTATGCATGAGCTTTAGCTCAGTTAAACTTATCAATATTAGTCATCCTTTCCGGTGGTGGGACTACGAAATCTTAATTAGAAAAATTGATTTCTGTTCCACTCCTTTTTGTATAAAGTACATAGACAGTTATCTATATTGATGTTAGTCTATGTTGTGTCTAGGAGGTTTGTTATGTCTTATCAAGCATTGGCAACATTATTAAAAGTTTTATCTGATCCAAGTAGGTTAGAAATATTAGATTTAATTTCATGTGGTGAATTATGTGCGTGTGATTTATTAGCGCATTTTCAATTTTCGCAACCAACACTAAGCCATCATATGAAGGCCTTAGTAGATTGTGATTTGGTTCTAACGCGTAAAGAAGGAAACAAACATATGTATCAACTCAACCATGAGACATTTGATTTGGTTAACGAAAATCTTAAAACGATGAATACGGCCAATCAGCGATGTATATGTAATAACCTGAAGTCAGGAGCGTGTTCATAATGACAATATTAGCAATTACAATCTTCTTGTTAACATTACTCTTTGTCATATGGCAACCAAAAGGGTTAGATATTGGCGTTACAGCATTCATTGGTGCCATTATTGCCATCATCACTGGCGTGGTTTCCTTTGCTGATGTCATAGAAGTTACAGGCATTGTATGGAATGTCACACTCACGTTTGTAGCCGTAATACTGATTTCGCTAATATTAGATGAAATTGGTTTCTTTGAATGGTCAGCCAGACACATGGTGAGCGCATCCAAAGGTAATGGATTGAAAATGTTTATTTTTATTATGCTTTTAGGTTCGGTAGTAGCAGCATTTTTCGCAAATGATGGTGCCGCATTAATACTAACGCCGATAGTTCTGGCAATGGTCAGAAATTTAGGATTTAATCAAAAAGTGATTTTCCCATTTATTATTGCCAGTGGTTTTATTGCCGATACAACATCATTGCCATTAATTGTAAGTAATTTAGTCAATATTGTATCAGCGGATTACTTTGATATTGGATTTGTAGAATATTTGAGTCGTATGTTCATACCAAATATATTCTCACTGATAGCAAGTATTGTTGTATTATGGCTATATTTTAGAAATTCTATTCCTAAAACATTTGATACCAATGATATTGCATCGCCCAAAAGTGCCATAAAGGATGAAAAACTCTTTAAACTTTCTTGGATTGTCTTAGGTATATTACTTATTGGTTATCTTATTAGTGAATTTATCCAAATCCCAGTATCTATCATTGCTGGACTAGTTGCACTCATTTTTGTCGTATTAGCACGCAAATCACCTGCAGTACATACGAAACAAGTGATTAAAGGCGCACCTTGGAATATTGTTGTATTTTCAATTGGTATGTATTTAGTTGTATTTGGATTGAAAAATGTAGGTATTACTTCCGTTTTAGCAGATTTACTATCACATATTTCAAATTATGGCTTATTTAGTAGTGTGTTAGGTATGGGCTTTATGGCTGCAATTTTATCATCTATCATGAATAATATGCCTACAGTGTTAATTGATGCGATAGCGATAGGTCAATCACACGCTGTTGGGAGCATTAAAGAAGGTATGATATATGCGAACGTGATAGGCTCAGATTTAGGTCCTAAGATTACACCGATAGGTTCATTGGCTACATTACTCTGGTTACATGTCCTAGCTCAAAAAGGTGTGAAAATATCATGGGGTACTTATTTTAAAACAGGTATCATTATCACGATTCCAGTGTTATTATTCACATTGATTGGATTATACCTAACCCTTATAATTTTTTAAAAAGAGAGGTTTATCATGGATAAAAAAGTGATTTATTTTATATGTACAGGCAATGCTTGTCGCAGTCAAATGGCTGAAGGATGGGGTAAAGTTATACTTGGAGATGATTGGCAAGTCTATTCTGCAGGTATCGAAGCGCACGGTGTGAATCCGAAAGCAATAGAAGCAATGAAAGAAGTAGATATTGATATCACGGGTCAGACATCCGATATCATTGATAGTGAGTTATTAAAGCAATCTGATCTAGTTGTAACATTGTGCAGTAATGCAGATGAACATTGTCCAACTTTACCGTCAAATGTGCAAAAAGTGCATTGGGGGTTCGATGATCCAGCAGGGAAACCATGGTCAGAATTTCAACGCGTGAGAGACGAAATCAAACATGCTATTGAAGTGTTTAATGAACAACAATAACTTTTGAGATGCTTAAAAAGCATTTACTTTAGGATTTACTCTAAAGCGATTAATTATTTTATATGAAGGTGTTTGTTTTTGGAGAGCCACATCATTCTAAGGTGATATGAAGTTGTACTACGATTTTGTAACGAGCTGACGCCTAGGGGAATAGTATGAGTGAGAGGCTACAGGCTTGAACCATCCCCCCCAGGCAATCATGCACGGTCAAAAGCGTAAGATTTTAAATATAAAGAGGACCAATCCATATTAAGGATTAGTCCTCTTTTTTTGAGCACTTAATATTTTCTTAAAAAATCTACATCTCGATCAAATATTTGTTTCACAACATAACGTTGAAGTGTATTGAGTATCGCTTCGATGACTTGTGTTTTGTTGGATAAAATACGTATGCTAAACCCGTGTGTAGGTAATTGTGTAATGCCAAAACGACAATCAAACTGTTGTTGGAAATGTTTGATGTGTTCATAAACTGCATCGATAAATTTTTGATTTACACTAGGGTGTATAAAATAACATGAACCTAAATGTGTATAGTCTTCCATGTAACCAATTCCAGTAACTTTATTTTTGGATGGATCTAGTAACATATTATCAAAAACGACTAATTCATTATCGACAAAGATTTCATTGAGTAAATGCATATAACTATAACTGAAAGCTTTGTCTGATTTGGAATACCCTGGAGTTAGGATATCGGTATAGAATAATGCGGCTGTCTTTGTTAAATGAAATTGGTTATGTTGATAAAATTTAGCATTCTCAAATGCAATAATTGGATCACCTACATACTCAGCATATCCATAATCCTTAATGTTGAAAGTTTGATATTGCTCTACATGATCATTTAGCGTTTTGTAAATTTTGGTTGCACCTTGAGAAGTTAGAATAACTTTGGCATCAGTATCTATATTGAAATTCATTGAATAGCGGTCACCATCTAAATAGCCCCCACCTACATTAACAATATAAAAAGTAGGGATATCAGAATTGTTTAAATAAACTGGACGCATGACTTTCAGAGCTTTTTCAAAAAAGATATTCCTAGCTACTGATTTTTTGCCATTATTAAAGACTGATAAATCTAATTGACCTGTCCAATTTTGTCTCTCCTCAGACATTTAAGCCAACCCTTTAAGAAATACGTCTTGTTCTATCCAATGAATGACTTCATCTAAACCGTCATCAGTTTTTAGGTTTGTAAACGTAAATGGTCGGTTGCCACGGAATGCTTTAGTATCCTCAGCCATACGATCTAACGATGCACCTACATATGGTGCTAAGTCTGTTTTGTTAATGACGAAGAAGTCTGATTTGATCATACCTTGACCACCTTTACGTGGAATTTTTTCACCTTGAGCGACATCGATAATATAGATGGAAAAGTCAACGAGTTCTGGGCTGAATGTAGCAGCTAAATTGTCGCCGCCTGATTCTATAAAAATTAACTCGATATCATCATTACGTTCTTTCAATTCGTCGATAGCTGCAAAGTTCATAGATGCATCTTCACGAATAGCTGTATGTGGGCAACCTCCAGTTTCAACACCAATAATACGATCCTCTGGTAGCACACCAGAATTGACTAATATTTTTTCGTCTTCTTTAGTATAGATGTCATTTGTGATAACGCCAATACTCATGTCTTTAGCTAAGCGTTTAACAATTTTTTCGATAAGTTGTGTTTTACCTGCACCTACAGGTCCACCTATACCAATCTTTATTGTATCTGTCATAAAAGTCTTCCTCCTACGAAATAAAAATTCTTACATTTACATTTTCATGTTCCATTTGATTAATCTCTAAACCAGGTGCAGTTATACCTAATTGAGATTGATCTAGTGTCATAATATGCTCTCTCGTTTTTTTCATAACAGGTATCATTTTATGCACAATACGCTGACCTGCAGTTTGTCCTAATGGAATAGCACGTACTGCATTTTGAGTGAGACTAGACACATTTTGATATAAATAATAATCAATAATGGTTTCAATATCGACACCGAGATAGTGACCAAGCATGGTAAAACAAATAGTAGGGTGTAATGTCGCTTGTTTTGCTTTCATTTTCGAGTGATACCAGTCAATCCAGTCACTGTCGTAAAGTTCTGAAGCGAGTTTAACCATGCGATTGCCCATTTGCTTGGAACCTTGTCGGGTTTCTTTTGGTAAATTTTGAACGAAGAGTAGGCGGTCTAATTTTAAGATAGCTGCCGTATCTTCTTGATTGAGTGCATCGTAAACAAGACGCATTGCAAGCCCATCTGCGAATGTTAATTGTTCGTTTAAAAATAGGGTGAGCCATTGCTGAAACGATGCTTCATCATGGACGGTATCGCGTTGTATATAAGTTTCAAGTCCAAAAGAATGACTGAATGCACCTGTTGGAAACTGTGAATCGCAAAACTGAAACAGGCGTAAATGTGCATGATCAATCATGAGAATGTCCTATATGTCTAAACGCTTGATTGACTTTGCGGTCTTCATGTTCATAAGGTATACCTAAATCTTTTAGTAACGATTCTACCAAATAATCATATTGGACGAGCATTTCAGTCTCTGTAAATTGTGCTGGTAAATGCCTGTTACCAAGTTGATGTGCGATATCTCCCATTTCTTGTAATGATCGTGGCTTAATTACTAATAAGTCTTCAGAGTTTACATCAACGATAATCATATTTGTATCATCTTGATATAAAATGTCGCCATATTGTAAATCGATGGGTTGTTTTAAACGAATACCAATTTCATTGCCATGATCTGTTGTGACACGTTGGATTCTTTTAACTAAATCAGAATTTTCCAAGTATACTTTTTCAATGTGCTTATTTTTGTCGCTATCTGTAAGGTTAGCGATATTTCCTACAATTTCTTCGATAATCATTGTTGGCCTCCTAGAATAAGAAATAACGTTGTGTTAATGGTAATTCTGTTGCTGGTTCACTAGTGATTTTTTCACCGTCTACAAATACTTCATATGTTTGTGGATCGACATCTAAATGTGGTGTTGCGTTATTGTTTTTCATATCTTTTTTACTTAGTTTACGAATATTGTGCACGGGTCTTAGTTTACGTTTTAAACCTAAAAGTTTGCCAATATCATTTTCATAAGCAGTAGTAGATACGAATGTCATTGAAGTACCTTGCATATTTCCACCAAGTTGACCATACATCTTGCGGTATTTTAAAGGTTCTGAAGTAGGGATAGAACCATTAGCATCCCCGTTAATTGCAGTGTTTATTAAACCTCCCTTAATAATGACGTCAGGTTTAACACCAAAGAAAGCGGGTTCCCACATAATTATATCAGCCAGTTTACCTTCGTCGATTGACCCAACGTAATCTGAAATACCATGCGTAATCGCAGGATTAATAGTATATTTTGCAATATAGCGCTTGATTCTATTATTGTCATTATATTCGCTGTCGCCAGCTAACGGACCACGTTGTACTTTCATACGGTGTGCCACTTGCCAAGTTCTTGTAATTACTTCGCCTACGCGTCCCATGGCTTGGGAATCAGAGCTGACCATGCTAAAAACGCCCATATCCTGTAATACGTCTTCCGCAGCAATTGTTTCTTTACGGATACGAGAATCAGCAAAGGCAATATCTTCAGGTATTGATGCATTCAGATGATGCGTAATCATAACCATGTCTAGATGTTCATCAATTGTATTAACTGTATAAGGTAAGGTAGGGTTTGTGGAAGATGGTAGTATATTGGAATAAGCTGCAGATTTAATTAGGTCAGGCGCATGTCCACCACCTGCGCCCTCTGTATGATACATATGTAGTACACGGTCTTTAACGGCAGCCATTGTTTCTTCCATAAAGCCTGCTTCATTTAATGTATCGGCGTGTAATGCAATTTGGACGTCATAATCGTCAGCAACTTGAAGCGCATGATCTAATGCTGAAGGTGTTGCACCCCAGTCTTCATGTACTTTTAAACCGATAGCACCAGCGTGTATCTGTTCTACTAAAGCTGTGTGATTAACTGCTTGCCCTTTACCAGTAAAACCAATGTTTAATGGTAGCGACTCTGCTGCTAATAACATGCGATGTAAATGCCAAGGGCCTGGAGTAACTGTTGTCGCTTTAGCGCCTTCAGATGCGCCTGTCCCTCCGCCGATATGTGTAGTAATACCACTTTCAAGGGCAACCTGGGACTGTTCAGGATTAACGAAATGGACGTGTGTATCGATACCACCAGCTGTTATTATTTTGCCTTCTGCAGAAATAATATCTGTAGTTGCACCAATTATAATGTCTACGTTATCCATGATATCTGGGTTACCAGCTTTACCTATTTTCATAATATAACCATTTTTAACACCGATATCCGCTTTAACGATTTTATCGTAATCAAGAATAAGTGCATTTGTAATAACTAAATCTGCTACTTGCTTGTCATCACGCGTTACATTAGGATTTTGAGCCATACCATCACGGATTGATTTACCACCGCCAAATGCGGCTTCGTCACCATATGTTGCGTAATCTTTTTCGACACGTGCAAATAAATTGGTATCTCCTAATCTTACAGAGTCTCCGACAGTAGGACCATATAGACTTGTATATTGTGATTGCGTCATTTTAAAACTCATCGGTTATACCCACTTTCTTTATTAGCGTTTTCGCTGACTTTATTTTCTTCAGTAATAATTTCTGTGGCGCTGTTGTCATCTTCAGCCTTATAGACACGCTCTTCATCAATAGGTCCATTCACTTTGCCATGAAAACCATAAATTCTTCTTTTGCCGCTATATTCTACGAGTTGAACTTCCTTTTCGTCACCGGGTTCAAAACGTACTGCTGCTCCTGCAGGAATATCTAAACGTTTACCATATGCTTTCTCGCGGTCAAATTGTAACGCTGGATTTACTTCAAAGAAATGATAGTGCGAACCAACTTGAATAGGGCGGTCGCCAGTGTTTTTAACATCAAGTATCGTAGCATAGTGTCCTTGATTTACTTCAATTTCAGTACGTTTAACTATAATTTCACCAGGCTTCATAATTAAATTCCTCCTTTACACTATTGGATGATGTACAGTGATTAACTTCGTACCGTCTGGGAACGTTGCTTCTATTTCCATTTCAGTTAACATATCTGCAACACCTTCCATCACATCTTCTTCATTCAATATTTGTTTACCATAACTCATTAGTTCTGCAACAGTTTTTCCATCTCTTGCACCTTCGAGCAATTCGAAACTGATAATCGCAACTGCCTCGGGATAGTTTAATTTTAATCCTCTTTGCTGACGTCTGCGTGCTAGATCAGCTGCAACAACTAACATGAGTTTGTCTTGTTCACGTTGTGTAAAATGCACAATTTCACTACCTTTCAACTAATTAAATTGTATATATAATATACATGCACTTTAATGATAGAACTATTTATTCTAAACTACAAGAATAACAGCTTATGAAATGGTTGATTTACAATTATATATTTATTCTAACTGATATGTATTGCTTTTAATTTACTATGTATTAATATATCATGGTTAGGTCAGAGTATATGGAAATCAGGTGACAATATGTATGCAGTTCGTATTGTATTAAAGAATATTGCGCAGGTGTTATTACTAGATAATGCTTGGACAGGATTATTTATTTTGTTAGGTCTCTTTGTCGGAAGTTGGAAAGTAGGAACAATGGCGTTAATTGCAAGCATGATTGCACTATTGTTAGCGAAAAGGACGAATTACTCAGACGACGAAATCAATACCGGATTAGCAGGTTTTAATCCTGTACTTACAGCAATTGCATTAACGTTATTCTTAGTGCCAGAATGGTACAGTTTGATTATTATAATTGTCGCGATTACTATCACGATGCCAATTGGTTCAGCTTTCAGAGAATTTTTCAAACCTTTTGGTGTACCGATGCTTACAATGCCGTATGTATTTGTAAGTTGGTTAGTGTTACTCATGTCATTTCAATTTAAGTTTGTAAATGCAGATGTAAATATTCTGCCCAATGCAATACATGAAATTCAGTTTTCTGGGCATAGCATTCATTTTTTTAATGCTTTTTTATCGGGATTCAGTGAGGTGTTTTTATTAAAAAGTGTATTAGCTGGATTGTTGATACTAATTGGCATTTTTATTGCTTCAAGAAAGGCAGGCATTTTTGCAATAATAGCGAACTTAATAGGCTTTATAGCAGTAATTGTATTAGGTGCTAATCATGACCAAATTAATGACGGTCTGTTCGGTTATAACGTCATACTGACCGTATTGGCATTAGGCGTTACGTTTAGCACTAGAATTCAGCGTAACATTAGTATTGTAATAGGTATTCTATTAACAATTGTAATTCATGCAGGAATGACGACATTACTGACACCGTTCGGCTTACCAGTATTTACACTGCCATTTATTATAGCTACATGGATTATGTTATTTGCTGGAAATCAAATGAAGGAACAGCAAAGTAATGATAGCGTTGATTTTTATGGAATGTGATTGAGTTGTATTCATATTATGAGCAATCCATTTATTACGTTAAGTAAAGTATCATTTATGTTGAAAGAAGGAATATAGAATGAAAAGATTAATTGCATTTATAGCTACATTAGCATTAATATTAGCCGGTTGTAGCGGAGCTGGAACCAATTCGAAAGGGAAAACACTCAACGTTGAATTACCACTGAAGACGACGTCGATTGCGCCTTATGACACAGATGTTCCAGTTAAAATAGGTGCTGCAGAATCATTATTTAAAGCAGGTGCAGATGGTAAAATTCAGAAATTATTAGTTAAGGATTATAATCAAAAGTCACCAACGCAATTAGACATTACTTTAAAAGATAATATTAAATTCCAAAATGGTAAAAAAGTTACTGGACGTGCAGTAAAAGCAAGTTTAGAAAAAAGTATACAAAAAAGTGATCTCGTAAAAGGTTCATTACCAATTAAAGATATTAAAGTCGATGGTCAAAAACTGACAATCACGACTAAAGAAGCATATCCGGAATTAGTTTCTGAATTGGCGAGTCCATTTTCAGCTATATATGATACAAACGCCAAAAGTGATTTGACACAAACGCCAGTGGGTACTGGTCCGTATCAAATCAAAGATTATAAACAATCACAGAAAATTAAATTAGAACGATTTAAAGATTATTGGCAAGGTAAACCGAATTTAGATTATATTAATGTTACATATCAAGAGGATGGTAATGCACGTACGAGTGATTTAGCATCTGGTAAAGCGGATGTAATTACAGATGTTCCTGTAGAAAAAGAGAAAGTACTCAACAAAGGTGACGAAACAACAACATCTGCAGTTTCAGGTTTTAGAACGTCATTACTCATGTATAATCATTCGAGTGAAAAAATGACCAAACCCGTACGCGAAGCATTGGATAAAATTGTTAACCGAGAAAGTATGGCGGAAAATGTATCTAAAGGTCATGCAACACCTGCAACAGGACCATTTAACTCTAAATTAGACTTTATTAAGAAAGAAGCAGTACAACAACAAGATATTGAGAAGGCTAAAAATATCATGAAAGCAGAAGGATATACTAAAGTACATCCTTTAAAACTTACGGTGTCCACATATAATGGTCGACCAGAACTACCGAAAATGGTGCAAGTCATTCAATCGGATGCTAAAAAAGCTAATATTGATATTACCATTCGGAATGTAGATGATATTGAAGGGTACCTTAAAGATAAAAAGCAATGGGATGCGTCTATGTATAGCTTCGGCACAATTCCAAGAGGAGATACAGGCTATTTCTTTAATCAAGCGTTTAAACCTAAAGGTGCGATTAATGCTGGTGCTTATAATAATGACGAAGTAACGACGCTTATAGATAAACTTAATACAACTGTAGATAAATCAGAACGTAATCAATTGGCAAATAAAATTATTAATCTTACGGATAAAGATTTAGCTAATAGTTATTTGACATATATGGATAATATTGTAGGAATGAATAAAAAGGTGAGTAACTTAAAAGCATCACCAGAAGGTATATATCTAATAGATTATAAGGTAGATAAAAAATAATGTTATTAAAAAATATACTCTCTAGAGTTGGACAAATGATCATTGTATTGTTTGTCCTTTCTACTATCACTTTTATACTAATGAAACTTACGCCAGGGGATCCAGTTGATAAAATATTACATCTAGATGTTGCGAACGTTTCAAATGACCAAATTGAATCAACGAAAGAACGTCTAGGCTTAAATCAACCAATGATTGTGCAATATATTCAATGGCTCGGTCAAATTGTGCAATTGAATTTTGGTACGAGTTATCAAACGGGTGAGCCAGTGATGCATGAATTGATGTATTACACGCCACCAACATTGTTTATTGCGATAATGACTATCATTGTCGTATTTATTGTTGCCGTCCCATTAGGAATTATAGCAGCACGACACTATCATACATGGATTGATACATTGATAAGAACAGTGACGTCGTTTACGGTTAGTATCCCGTCATTCTTCTTAGGTACAATATTAATATTTATATTTGCTCAAAAATGGAACTTATTACCTTCATCTGGATTGGATTCAATGGCTGGTTATATTTTACCAATCGCAGCATTAAGTATAGGCATGAGTGCCTATTATGTGCGTTTAATGCGCTCTACCTTAATTGAGCTGTATCAATCTAAAGAAGTTGAAGCGGCAAGGTTAAGAGGTATGTCGGAACGCTATATATTATGGGAAGATTTATTCAAACCAGCTATTATACCTGTGATTACAGTGCTCGGTATGTCTGTGGGGAGTCTTATTGGCGGTACAGTTGTTATTGAAAATTTATTCGGTATACCCGGCATAGGTCACTTTTTAGTAGATAGTATAAGAGCAAGAGATTACCCAGTTGTACAAGGGACTGTCATCATGATTGGCGTGATGGTAGTGTTAGCGAATACTTTGAGTGACTTATTATTGCTATGGATTGATCCAAAACGCCGACATATGAAACATGCAAAGGTTCATTCAAAACGTCGTCAGGATGGTGAAACATCATGAAACAATTCAGCATACGTAAACATCAAATCATCTTCTATATCTTTGCATTATATATATTTATATTAATAGTGGCGCAATTTTTCGTATCATCTGATCGTGCATTTGAAGTGAATCTTGGTCAAAGTTTGGAAATGCCTAACATGGCGCATTGGCTTGGTACGGATGACTATGGAAGAGATTTATTATCTAGAGCGATTATTGGTGCTCGATATACATTGATCATAAGTTTGATAACGTTATTAGTTACCGTAATCATAGGTGTACCTTTAGGACTTATCGCGGGTTATAAACATGGCATTATCGATACGGTGATTATGCGTTGTATTGATATCGGTCTCAGTATTCCAGAATTTGTCTTGATGATTGCACTCGCAAGTTTCTTTAAACCAAGTATATGGAATTTAGTTATCGCCATTACAATTATAAAATGGATGACTTATACACGGTTAACGCGAGCAGTCGTACATAGTGAAATGGATAAACCGTACATTCAAATGGCTAAGTTGTTTCATGTTCCAACGTATATCATTATATTTAAGCATTTTCTACCGCAAGTAATGCCTTCTATCATTGTGTTAATGACAGTAGATTTTGGGAAAATTATCCTCTATATATCATCACTATCATTTTTAGGTTTAGGTGCGCAGCCTCCATCACCTGAATGGGGGGCAATGTTAAATGCGGGTAGAGATTATATAACTTCCTATCCATTACTATTAATTGTGCCAGCATGCTTAATAACTGTAACGATATTATTATTTAATTTAGCTGGAGATGCATTGCGAGATAGATTATTAAAGGGGAAGCGTGATATGGATGACTAATATACTCGAAATGACAAATCTATCTATTAAAGACAACAAGGGTAATCATTTATTACAGCAGGTGAATATTGGCTTGAGAGAAGCAAAAGTCAATGTGCTCGTAGGAGAAAGTGGTTCTGGAAAAAGTTTGACTGCCAAAGCTTTGGTGCAACATATCCCGTCGACTTTGCGCATGCACTATGACAGTTTGAAATATCAAAAACGCGAAATTAAGTATATGCAACAATTATTAGGTAAAGAAATTGGTTTTATTTCGCAGGACTATACTCATAGTTTTAATGATCATACCAAGTTAGGGAAACAACTTAATGCAATATATAGACAACATTATAAAGTGAATAAAATGGTTGCTCAACAACACGTAAGACAAGCCCTCGAATGGGTTGATTTGGATGCAGACGAGATGTTAGATAAATACCGGTTTAACCTATCAGGCGGACAATTAGCACGTATCCAAATTGCAAGTGTATTGATGTTGAATCCGAATGTGATTATAGCTGATGAACCTACAGCGTCTTTAGATGCTATAACAGGGTATCATGTCATGCAATTGATTAAGCACTTAGCGGATGTGCATCAAGTGACATTGTTGTTAATTACGCATAATTTAGCGCACGTGTTAGATTTTAGTGATTGGATTCATGTAATGAGATGCGGAGAAATCATTGAATATAAACAGGTACATGACTTTAAAGCAGGGAATATTACAGCTTATAGTTCGGAGTTATTTAATGCGCGTAGCCAGTTGGAAAAGGGGGAAATACATGATTCGACTCAATCATCTGAACTATAGAATCAAACAGGAACATATTTTGAAAAATATAACTCTGGACATTAAACCTAACGAAGTCATAGGCGTCGTTGGAGAAAGTGGCTCTGGAAAGACAACTTTGATGCAAATCATATTAGGTTTAATTCAACCGACTAGCGGTACGTATACAAGTCATCAGCATCACATATTGCCTATATTTCAACATGCATACGATAGTTTTAACCCTAAATTTAGAATGCGTCAATCTATGGCAGAAGCAATAAAATATCAAAATCAAACAGATGAAAGTCAAATGTTTGAACGATTATCTAAGTTAATGGAGCGTATGCAATTAGATGACCAAATGTTGAATAAATACCCTGAGGAATTGAGTGGTGGACAGTTACAACGCTTTAATACGATACGGACAATGATGTTAGCCCCCGATATCATTATTGGGGATGAAATGACAGCGAGTTTAGATGTGATTGCTGAACAACGTATGTTGCAAATACTTAAAGAGGATTATGTTAAAGTAAATAATTCTCGAAAAGGTCTGATTTTAATTTCACATGATATTACATTTTTAAATCAAATTGTAGAACGTCTGATTGTAATGAAACAAGGTGAAATCGTTGATGATTTTCATGTGCAAAATTTATTTGATCAACAACGTCATGTATATACTCAAGAATTACTTTCAATTTATTGAATTTTAGGTTCAAGAAAGGCAAATTTTCCACAACTCAATGTGGGAATTTGCTTTTTTGTTTGAGGTGCAAATGTTTTGAATTAATAATAACGTTTTATTATTTTTGATAGTAAATATATTTTAAAATTTAAAAATAAAGCGCAATATATGATTGAGATTCATATAACATCATGTATAATTGAGAATAAGTTGATAAAAGGGGACATAGAGATGAAAAAATTAATATTACCATTGCTAGCATTAGTGTTAATACTCGCTGCATGTGGCAACGGCTCAAATGATAAAGCTTCTAAAAAAGATGAAGTAAAAACAACATATAAACAAGATTCAGGTGAAAAAGTTAAAATACCGAAACATCCGAAACGTATTGTTGTATTAGGTGCTACCTACGCTGGTGGTTTGAAACAATTAGATGCAAATGTTGTAGGTGTCGCAAATATTGTTGATGACAGTAAAGTATTAAAAGATAAATTTAAAGATGTCGATAAAGTAGATCCAGAAAATGTTGAAAGTGTTGCGAAACTTAAGCCGGATTTGATTATCACATATAACACAGATAAAAACTTGAAAAAGCTTAATAAAGTTGCACCAACGATTGCTTTTGACTATATGAAACATGATTACAAAGAACAACATAAAGAACTTGGAAAAATAGTTGGTAAAGAAGATAAAGCTAATGAATGGATTAAGGAATGGGATAAGAAGACACAAAATGATGGTCAAGAAATTAAAGACCAAATTGGAACAGATACGACCGTTTCGATCATTAAAGATTTTGATAAGAAAATCTATGCATTAGGTAAAACTTATGGTCATGGTAGCGAGATTCTATATGATTCATTTGGATTGAAGATGCCTAGTAAGGTAGAAAAAGCAACTAAGAAAAATGATTTAGCTGATATATCTGAGGAACAAATCCCGGAAATGTCTGGCGATTATGTTGTAACACCAGTTGCCAAAGGTGCTGACTTATCTTTTGAAAAGAAAGATATTTGGAAAAACACTAAGGCAGTTAAAAATGGTAAAACATTTAAAGTAGATGAAGGTATTTATTGGTTAAATGATCCTTATTCATTAGAATATGAACGTAAAGATTTAAAAGAAAAATTACTACAACATAAATAATTAATAAAACTGTCGTAAAGTGATCTTACGGCAGTTTTTTTATCATATAAACAGTATAATGACAGAGATTTAGTACATTTATGAAAGAAATGTTATGATTAGTTCAATAACACTTATATCTTGGGAGGATATAATGAAAAAACAACAAAAAATTGATAATTGGGTTCAACTGACCAAATATGTACATTATATAGAGACAATGATTGAAAAAAATTTAAAAGAAACATATAATCTGAGCCTTAAGGAATTCTATGTTTTATATGAAATTTATAAGGCAAAAGGTAAGAAGTATAAAATTAATGACTTAATTAAAATAGTAGACTTGAGTCAGAGCGCGATGTCTCGACTCATAACTAGAATGGAAAAACCGACCCAAGCTCTAGTTTTTAGACAAGAATGCGTTGAAGATCATCGAGCAATGTATATTTATCTAACAGATGCAGGATTAGAAATAACAGAACAGGCTTTAGACACTTATGAAAATTTAATTGATAAGGTCAGTTTTACTAATATTCGAAAACTGTCACAAATTGATGATGAAAAAAATTAATAGTATATAGAAAAGGACTGGCGCGCGTTTATGTTATAAACACGTTCCAGTCCTTAAAAATATTATAACGACTTTTCATTATTTCTTTTTTTAGAATGTCTTACACCATAACAAATATAAAGTAACAGGCCAATGATAAACCAAATGAGCGTATATAATTTAGCTTCTACACTTAATCCCCAGAAAACCAAGACAACACTAATAAAAGTAATTATAGGCATAACTGGATAGAAAGGCATTTTAAATGCTGGCATTGGAATGTCTTTACCTTCTCTTGGGCGCAAGCCAAAAATACCAATAGAAACAAACATAAATGCGACCAACGTACCTGCTGAAATTAATTGTGCAAGGAATGCGAATGGGAACATTGAGCCGATAATAACCGCTATAATTGTTAAGATAATAAGTGCACGGTTTGGTAATCCTTTACTGTTCAATTTTCCTAACCATGAAGGTAATAAACCATCACGTCCAAATGAATATAACAAACGTGAACCAGCAAGCATCATACCAATAAGCGCAGTAAACATACCAATAACTGAAATGGCTTGAACGATAGCTGCTACGATGCCAAATCCACTTTGTCTTAATGCCCATCCTACTGGTTCAGAATTATCTGCATACGCTGAATATGTAAACATACCAACAAGTACTAATGAAACAGCTACAAACAGGATGACTGCAATAGCAAGCGAACCTAATATACCACGTGGCATAGTCTTTTGAGGATTGATAGCTTCTGCTGAGTTGGCAGCAATAGAATCAAACCCAATATAAGCTAAGAAAATCATTGATACACCGGCATAGATACCTTGCCATCCTCCGAAGTCTCCAGTTTCAGTAACTTTGTGCTCAGGTATAAAAGGTACATAATTACTCAAATCAATGACAGTTAATCCAACAACGATGAAAAGAAGTACTGCGAATACTTTGATGACAACAAGTATATTTTCGATACGAGCCGCAGCCGACATACCATAAGCTAACAAACAAGCAGTGAGTAAGATAACGACAGCTGCAACTATGTCGATTACACCACCATCAGTACCTAAAGTATTTGATAATGCTTTAGGCAATTCAACACCTAAAGGTGAAACAAGACCTCGCAAATTTGCTGAAAATCCTGATGCAACAAAGGCGACTGCGATAAAATACTCTGCAAGTAATGCCCAACCTGCTACCCAACCAAAGACCTCTCCAAATACAACATTAATCCAAGAATATGCTGAACCAGCGAAAGGCATTGCAGAAGACATTTCTGCATAGGCAAATGAAACGAGCGCTGCTACGACAGCTGCAAGTAGGAACGACAATGCAACAGCAGGTCCGGTATGTTGCGCTGCAACCACTCCAGGTAATGTAAATATAGAGGTAGAAACAATTGTCCCTACACCTAACGCAAGAAAATCTTTAACGCGTAAAGTTCGATTTAAATGCGCATCTTTGACTTGGTATACGGATGGATCTTCTCGTTTTAAAATCTTTCTGAAAAATTCGTTCATAAACAACCTCTCCCAATGAATCTATATCGTGAAACATTATAACTTATTTATAATAATGTATATCATAGCACAAATATATCTAAATATTCAGAAAAATTTAAAATAATTTTGTGTAATTGTACACAAGAGAAACATATTATGTGAAATGACTTTTAAACATAGTAGTGCCAAGTAAAACTGATACTTTTCAACAAATATCATCTTAATATTAAGGAAATATTCAGTTAATAAATAGTTAATAATTAATTAATAGATAGTTAATTCTAATAATTATTATTTTGAAGTACTATCATATATGTACTAAATATTGAAAGGAAGAAATTAAATGAAAAATAACTATATAACGAAAGTAGTGCTGTCAGTAGCGCTACTCGGATTAACAACTACAGCGGTAGAAGCTGCTGTAGATGCAAAGCAAACTACACCAGTAAAATACGACACTGTTCAAAGTTTGGATGCAAAAGTTATAGAAGCGAAGAAGGCAGTGAATACGTTCAAAAAAACGAGAACAATCAAAACACATAGAGCTGCACAAAAGGCGGTTAACAAAATTCATGGCCATGTTTCTGGACACTATGCACACGAAAAACAAAAACTACAGAAGCAAATCAATATTGTTTTAAAATACAATAAGCTTAAATAGTATATCCAAAAATGATGTGTGAAAATCCTCGCCAAAGCTTGGCAAGGATTTTTATATTACAAAAATGTCACATGTGCTTACTGATCTGTCACTTTTTACACAAAACATTTTTATGATTATATAATCATAAAATAAAAAAATATTACATTTTTTAATCAAGTTTTTGGAATTTAAAAGGAGTATAATTATGAGGGAAATAAGAAATGAAAAGTTTAGTATAAGGAAGTACAAATTAGGTGCATCTTCGGTATTATTAGGAACATTAATTTGGGGTGCTGGATATGCATCAGAATCAGCTTATGCATCTGAACAAGCTGAAATTGAAAATAAAACAGTACAAAGTGATAGCAAAGTAGTTGAGAGTGAGATAACGCCAACAGAAGCCAAAATTGATACTCAAAGTGAAAATTTGAAAGAAAGTCAAAGTAATGAATTTCAAAAAGAGTCATCATCTTTAGAAGGTAATGATAATGTTGGAAAATCTGTGGAAAATAAAATAGCTGTTAAAGAAGAAGTGGTAGAAAATACAGATATATCTGAAACAGCTAAAACAAATAATTTAGCAAATGAACATACAAATAAAAAAATAGTTGAACAATCACAAAATACTTTGACGAAAAAAGTCAGTGCTCAAGTACAAACATCAGCGTCGGTTGCGCAAGAAAAGCTACCTGCTAAAGTTACGGAAGGGCAAAGTGAACAGCCAGCAAATGTTCAAAGTGACGCTAATGACAAACGTAAAAAAGTGACTACAGATAAAACGAGTGATTCACCTAGAATAAACACTGCACAAGCACAATCAAAACCGTTGAGTAATAAGGAAGATAGTGAAAGTGTTAGCAACACAAAAGGTGTAGATGTGACGAATAAAGTTAGCGCTAAAGATGATTCACAAATAATAAGTGAAAATGTTGTGAATCCACATAGAGGCCAACGTAGCCAATTGAAATATAATTTAGCCTTTGAAAAAGGTATTAAGCCAGGTGATTACTTTGACTTCATGATTTCTAATAACGTGAACACTTATGGTGTTTCGGCTAGAAAAAAAGTACCAGATATTAAAAATGGTTCCATTGTCATGGCAACGGGGCAGTTGCTGGACAACGGTAAAATTAGGTATACATTCACTGATTATATAAAGGATAAAGTGAATGTGACAGCACAATTGAATTTAAACTTGTTTATTGATCCAAAAGTAGTTCAAAGAGACAGCCAACAAACAATAACATCTACATTAAATGGTAAAACGCTATCCAAAGAAATATATGTACAACATTTAAATGGTGTTAATAATGCAGGAGTTGGTGTTAACGGAGCAATTGAAACAATTGATAAAGAGCAGAGTAAGTTTAGTCATATAGCTTATATCAACACTCAAGGGAATACGATTCAAAGTGCTACGATAAATGGAAGAATTACGAATGGTTATACTACAAATGGTGTCATACCGACAGTTAAAGTGTATGAGTATATCGGTAGGGATAATCCACCACAAAGTGTATACGCGAATACAAATGATACAAGCATGTGGAAAGATGTAACTGAAGAAGTAAAACATATGTTGCAAATCGGAGAAAGTCAATATCAGTTACATTTCGATACGTTAAACAAACGTTATGCAATTCGATATGAAGGCATGTACCAAAGTGATGCACAAAACTTAAACTTCCAAACAAATATTTCTGGCTATCCTGAACATTATCCACATTATGCAGCTCATGCAACTTGGAACAATGGTTTAGTATTTTATCAAAATAATGCTAATGGTAATGGTGAAACAGAAATCATTGAAAATAATGATATTAATTGGGAAGAAGACACGTTGCCAGATGGTGAAAGTGGACATAATAATGGTGAGACGGAAGAAGAAGACAGCAAACCAATAGATTGGGAAGAAGGATCAGCATCAGATGGAGACAGCGGTCACAACAATGGTGAGACGGAAGAAGAAGACAGCAAACCAATAGATTGGGAAGAAGGATCAGCATCAGATGGAGACAGCGGTCACAACAATGGTGAGGCAGAGGAAGAAGACAGCAAACCAATAGATTGGGAAGAAGGATCAGCACCAGATGGAGACAGTGGTCAGAACAATGGTGAGACAGAGGAAGAAGACAGCAAACCAATAGATTGGGAAGAAAGATCAGCATCAGATGGAGACAGCGGTCAGAACAATGGTGAGACAGAGGAAGAAGACAGCAAACCAATAGATTGGGAAGAAAGATCAGCATCAGATGGAGACAGCGGTCACAACAATGGTGAGACGGAAGAAGAAGACAGCAAACCAATAGATTGGGAAGAAGGATCAGCATCAGATGGAGACAGCGGTCAGAACAATGGTGAGACAGAAGAAGAAGACAGCAAACCAATAGATTGGGAAGAAGGATCAGCATCAGATGGAGACAGCGGTCACAACAATGGTGAGACAGAGGAAGAAGACAGCAAACCAATAGATTGGGAAGAGGATACAACACCAGATGGAGATAACGGCCACAACAATAGTGAGACAGAGGAAGAAGACACTAAGCCTATAGATGATGAAAAGAAACCAGACGAAGACAAGACACCGGATGATAATGAGAAACCAGATGATGGCAAGAAGCGTGATGAAGATAATAATAGAATTATTAAACCTAATGGTAACAGTGCGCATACAAAAGATATAGAAGTGGAAAACATAAGTTACCAAAAAGTATCTAATCATAAAAAAGTGAAAATGAGTAATTCAAATCTACATTCTGATGAAAAATCACCACAACAAATGAAACATGCTAACGTAGAGCAAGTTAATGAATTACCAGCAACGGGTGAAAAATTACAGCATACAACATTGTTTGCAACGTTATTAGCGTTAATTGGTACGACATTACTATTTAACAGAAAAAGAAAAAATGCAAAATAGAATATATTTATTTGAAAAATGCAATACAGAGACCCATAAGAATTTTGTCTTTATATTATTTATTATAAATTAATGATTTCAAAATGTTACCCGAATGTTGAACTTCTAAGTTTAACATTCGGGGTATTTTTATATAGATGCATGATTGTAGTCTTAAAACAATTGAAATGGTAAGCTATTGCTAGGTTTAAGTAGTATCATTTCTAGGAGGAGATTGTTTTGAATATACAATCAGCTTGGTTGAATTTGCCAGTTAAAGATTTAAAAGCGAGTGCAACATTTTTTGAAAATATAGGATTTGCGATTAAACAAAATGAGGCAGTATTAGATAAAATGAGAGGCATTGAAACGGTCGATCACAAAATTATAATGTTGATTCAAAATGAACAATTTGAAAAAGTAGCACAACTAACAGATATTGGGAAAAATGAAGCGCTTGTTTCAGTTTCAGTATCAGAAACAGCAGAAGTAGATACTTTATTAGACCTTGTTGAAAAGGCAGGAGGTAAAGTTATACAAAGAGGCACGAAACATGAAGGGTACTATGGTGGTTTATTTAGCGACATCGATGGACATTTATTCAATGTCATTGCAATGTAGTAAACATTCCAAAACATGTAAGTCTAAAACAAAAGTGTCCATTATATAAAATAAAACTCAATTTCATCATCAACTTTGTCACTTTTATTAAGTAACAAGGGATGTGAAATTGAGTTTTTTAATTTAATTTACGATAAGTACAGGTATGCTAATATTACTTGCAATTTTATGAGTTACATTTCCTAAGATATTTTTAATATCTGATTTTTTTCGGGTATTACTCATCACAATAATATCGTAATTGTTTGCTTTCACTTCAGATAGAATAGATTGTTTTATATAACCAGTGCTAAATTTAACTTCAACTTTTAAACCGAGTTGTTCAAGTTCTTGTACGAAAGGTTTGAGTTGTTCGTTTTTTTCTTTAGCTAAATCTTCAAAATGTTTATTATCGTAACGCACAGATGCTTCTAAATCACTTTCTGGAATGACATTGAAGATTGTAACTTCTGCCTCATCATTACCAGCAATTAAATTGTTCAGTTCTTTTGGAACATTGTTGAATGAATTGTCAAAATCGTAAGCGAGTAAAATTTTATTATACATCGTAGCGCCTCCTTTTTGTTTCTATACCCGTTTCGAATTAAAATAATAGTTTGAATGAATCTTAAATGAATTGAATATAAAAAGGGACACAATATGTACATAATTATTTTACATCTAATCCAATAATATCTTTAACACTATTGTAACCATTAGATTTTAGGTAGCTTGCAAGTTGTTTGTTTAACTTTTTAGTTAAACCAGGTCCTTCAAAGACTAAAGAACTATATATTTGAACAAGTGAAGCACCGTGACGAAGCATTGTTATGACATCAGATGTATCGAAAATACCGCCAGTACCAATAATTAAAAATTGACCTTTTGTTTGTTTATAAGCATAGGAAATCAACTCAAGATTTCGTTCAAATAATGGCTTGCCACTGAGGCCACCTGTTTCTACACGATTGTCTGATTGCAAGTCTTCACGTTTTTGAGTCGTATTGGCTAATATGATGCCATCAAATGTTTGTGTAATAGGCTCAAGCATGTGACCTAATCCCTCTAATGATAAATCTGAAGTTAATTTTATGAAAATAGGGACGTTAAGTGACTCTTTATCTTTAAAGTTTTGAATTGCCTTACATAATTGTGAAAATTCATCTTTATCATGGAAACTTTGTAAATTCTCGGTATTAGGTGAACTTATGTTAACTGTGAAGAAAGAAACGTCATTTTTAAAAGTTGAGATGACTTTAATATAATCTTCATAGCGTGCTTCATAAGGTGTTGCTTTGTTAACACCTACATTTAAACCAATAGGTGTTTGGTAACTATATTTACGCAAGTTACTTAAAGCTTTGTTCATGCCTAAATTATTGAATCCCATACGATTAATTAGAGCATAATCTTCAATTAAACGATACATTCGTGGTTTTGGATTGCCAGGTTGTGGTTTAGGTGTAATGCCACCCAGTTCAAGCGCACCAAATCCTGCTTTTTCAAGTGCTTTTGGTACTTCACAAGATTTATCAAAGCCAGCAGCCAGTCCAATTGGATTATCGAAAGAAATACCATGGATTTGTTGTTGAAGTACTGGATTTTCATAATGAAACATTTGTCTAATGACGGGAAGGAATATTGGATATTTTTGAGTAAGTTTCAGGGCATCGATGGTCATACCATGTGCTTTTTCTGGATCAAGTTGAAATAAGATTGGTTTGATGAGTTTATACATATGATTATCGCTCCATTTGTTAAATTGAATTAATAGTAAAAGCTTTTAATACGTGTTGCTTAATCAATTTTAAAAATGCAAATTGAAAATGATGTCCTTAATAGACTAGCATTTTACATAATCATTGCCTAGAGCAAAACGACATGTTTTATAGAAGTTTCACAGAATGATTTTTCATAAATGAAGTGATTAAGTAGCTAAGTATAAGGAAATAGTGATATATAGATTATTTTATAGTTAAATAGGAGGGATTGAATATGAATTCAGCATGGCAGGAACACTTACCGTTGCAACATATTAAGTCGATTTCACCGGTAAGTGGTGGTGATGTTAATGAAGCATTTCGTGTTGAAACGGATGATGATATTTATTTTTTACTAGTACAGCGTCAGAGATCGGATTCCTTTTATGCGGCTGAGATAGAAGGACTAAATTTATTTGAAAGGGCTAATATAACGGCGCCTAAAGTAATAGATAGTGGTGTTATTGAAGAAGACGCTTATTTATTATTAACTTTTTTAGATGAAGGTGTTTCCGGTAGTCAAAAAGCTTTGGGCGAACTAGTTGCACATATGCATCGTCAATATCAACCAAATCAGCAATTTGGTTTTGATTTGCCTTATGAAGGTGGCGACATTTCCTTTGATAACCAGTGGACAGATAGTTGGATAGTTTTATTTGTAGAAAAAAGGTTGGATAAACTTAAAGAACGACTATCTCAACTTGGTTTGTGGACTGAAGACGACCTTGCCAAGTATGAAACTACACGCAAAGTAATTGTGCATGAACTTGAAAATCATGACAGTGAGCCGTCATTATTACATGGTGATTTATGGGGTGGCAATTACATGTTTCTTACGGATGGTTCACCTGCACTATTTGATCCGGCACCATTATATGGCGATAGGGAGTTTGATATAGGTATAACTACTGTGTTTGGTGGTTTTACAGAAGCATTTTATGATGCATATCATGAAGTTTATCCTATGTGTGAGGGTGTAGAAAGGCGATTGGAATTTTATAGACTCTACTTATTAATGGTACATTTAGTGAAGTTTGGTAGTATGTACGCAAGTAGTGTGTCACGTTCAATGCAACAAATAATAGATGATGACCCAAATGAATAGTCATTAAAGATATTAAGCTAGGACAAGATATTTGTTCTAGCTTTTTTGTTGTTCTATGGTTATTGAAGTTTTGGATATAACCAATTGAGCTAAATTAGTAAATAAATTTTATTACAGTTTAATATCTATAACATTAAATTAAATAAGGCATAATAAATCATTTGATTATTTTCACAAAATTCTTTAAATTAAAAAGAACAAATAAATTTTAGTGGAGGTTATTTATGATTTTAAGAAAAATATTTGGTGGTATAGCATTGATGATACTCTTGTTGGTATCTGCCTTACCATTAAGTACACAGACTGTGACTGCAGCACGAAACAATACAGTAAATAAACCAATGCCAAGAGTTGTATTGCCTAATGAAGATCGTACACAAATTCAAGAGACGACAAGTGGCCATTACCAATCTGTAGGATACATCAATATTGGTAACAAGATTGCTACAGGTGTTGTAATTGATAAGAATACGGTTTTAACCAATAAGCATGTTGCCAATGGATCGAACGGTAATATGACATTTGCACCTGCAGCTAAAGATGAAAATACGTTCCCTTATGGTACTTTTACTGAAAAAGAAGTAAAAGCT
Source organism: Staphylococcus caeli (assembly GCF_900097965.1). Lineage (GTDB taxonomy): Bacteria > Bacillota > Bacilli > Staphylococcales > Staphylococcaceae > Staphylococcus > Staphylococcus caeli. Next base: position 167,498 of record NZ_FMPG01000002.1, on the reverse strand, counting down.
TATCCAGGAAATGAAGATATTGTCATTGTTCATTTTAATGAAAATGAAGCAGGTCAATCAATAGGTGATGTGGTACAAACTGCTACTATTAAAGATGCAGCTGACGTTACTAAAGATGCACCAATTACAGTGACGGGTTATCCTGGCGATAAAGCATTAGCTACAATGTGGGAAAGTAAAGGGGCTGTACTGGAGAATAACGGTACACAATTTACATATAACGCAAGTACATTTGGTGGTAATTCTGGATCACCTGTATTTAATAGCAGTAACGAAGTGATTGGTATTCATCAAGGTGGCATTGAAGGTGAGAGTAATAGCGCCGTAGCCATATCAGGAGAAGTATTAAATTTTATTAATGAAAATAGAAGCTAAATAAAAATTTGAGTAGGAAAAAAGCATTACAATTTAATCTTAATCGCGATTTAACAATCCATCTCAATGTCATATAATTATGATAGAGGTGGATTGTTTAGTTTAAAAGTTTTAATCAAAACGATAAATTTAAATGAATGATAATATAAATACAAATAATCCTCCTTTGTTTATCATACATAGCGAATCATATAAAAAATGATTTCATAGAATGGAGTGAAACTTATGGGTAAAAAAAATAATTATGGATTGCGATCCAGGACATGATGATGCCATTGCGTTAATTCTTGCTGGTGCTAAGCACAGTGCACTTGAAATATTAGCTGTAACTACTGTAGCCGGTAATCAATCTGTAGAAAAAAATACTAAAAATGCATTAAATATTTTAGAAGTAATGGGAAGAAAGGATATTGGTGTATCTGTTGGAGCAACGCGACCTTTAATAAAGCCAGCCTCGTTTGCTGCTCAAATTCATGGCGATACAGGCTTAGATGGTCCTAAGCTACCTGAAGTTCCAACTTTAAAGCCAACTGCTAAACATGCTGTTGATACGATTATTGAAAGTTTAAAGCAGAGTACGGAACCCGTCACAATTGTGGCGACGGGCCCACTTACAAATATAGCGACTGCATTGATTAAAGAGCCGAGCATTACGCAATACATTGAATCTATTACGATTATGGGCGGCGGTACATTCGGTAATTGGACACCTACAGCCGAATTTAATATTTGGGTCGATGCAGAAGCGGCAACACGTGTATTCGACAGTGGTGTGCCGATAAATGTGTTTGGATTAGATGTGACGCATCAAGTATTGGCAACAGACGAAGTGATTCAACGTTTTGCAAAAATTGAAAATCCAATTGCACGATTTGTAGTTGAATTACTGACATTTTTTAAATCTACGTATAAAACGCATTTTAATATGGATGGAGGTCCGATACACGATGCCTGTACAATACTTTATTTATTAAAGCCCGAGCTCTTTACGATGCAACACACGCATATCGACATTGAGCATCAAAGTGCATTAACGTATGGCACGATGGTTGTTGATTTAAGTAATGTGTTGCAAAAAGAAAATAATGCTTATTTTGCAACAGCTGTTGATGTGCCGAAAGTATGGGATTTGATAGAAAATATTTTGGAGAGCTATGCACAGTAAAATGTATTGATTACATAATGCCATATTAAAAGCGCTGAAAGATTGCTTGTGTACAACTAAAGTATGACTGTTTTTCAAAACGTATTGTTAGAGATTTTCCACTATAAAAAGTATACTTAAAAGCCAATACTTTAAATATTAAAAGGTGATTCAAATAGTGAAAAAGACAATGAAATGGATTATCTTTCTACTCATTTTAATCATTCCATTAACATGGTTGGCATTGAATATAAACAATATTCAAGAACACATTAACGATTCATTTACGGAACAAAATGACAATGAAGGTAATCATCGAATAAGTGAATTTTTAAAGGGCAGTCGGGAAACGGAAAATTTTGGAGAGTACGAATTTAGTGATTTTGACAGTAAACACTATGGCATTGATTATCATTTGCCAGAAGATACCCCGATACAAGCAGCGACAGACGGTACAGTGACACGAACATTTAATAATGATTTAGGTGGCAAAGTTGTACAAATATCTGAACCAAATGGTCAATATCATCAATGGTATATGCATCTGAATGACTTTAAAGTCAAAGTAGGCGATGAAGTTCAAGCAGGGGATACAATTGCATTATCTGGTAATACTGGAGAACAAACGACAGGAGCGCATTTACATTTCCAACGTATGCGTGGCGGTGTCGGTAACACATATGCAATTGATCCGGCTAAATTTATAGATGAGTTACCAGAAGGTGAGAAAAGTTTATATCAATTAGAAAAGTGAACATAGATCAGTCAGGTGTAAACTATCATTCAACATAATGTTGGATGATAGTTTATATATGTGTAAGTTTTGGAAAATGTCTTTAATGAGTAATCCTATTTGTAATGGAAGAAAAAATACAAAATAAATATTCTGAAAATTAAGAAAATGTGATATAGTAATATTCTATTTCAACTTAGGGGGTACTTCAATGATTAAAGTGAGTCCAAAACAATTTTTATACAATGTATTATCTGGGGTAGCAATTGTTATCGTTGCAGGGTTAATTCCTAATGCAATATTAGGTGAATTATTTAAATTATTTGCGCCTAAATATTCTATATTTGCGACATTACTTCAAATCGTTGAAAGTATTCAATTCACAGTACCGATACTAGTGGGTACTTTGATAGCTATGCGATTTAAACTGTCGCCATTAGCAACAGCAGTTGTAGCAAGTTCAGCATTTGTTGGAAGTGGTGTAGCACAATTTAAAGACGGTACATGGGTTATTGCAGGTGTTGGTGATTTAATCAATACAATGATTACTGCTGCAATTGCAGTATTTTTAATATTAATAGTAGGAGAACGGTTCGGTAGTTTAACGCTAATAATACTACCGACATTTGTAGGTGTGTTTGCTAGTTTAATTGGTGTACTAATGTTGCCATACATAAAAATGATTACTACAGGCATTGGTAATCTAGTTAATTCCTTTACAGAATTACAGCCAGTCTTAATGTCGATGCTGATTGCACTTGTATTTAGCTTTATTATAATTTCACCTATTTCAACTGTTGCTACGGCACTAGCTATAGGAATCAGTGGGTTAGCTGCAGGTTCGGCTTCACTAGGTATCGTTGCGTGTGAAGGTGTGCTCGTTGCAGGTACATTAAAGATAAATAGAGCAGGTGTCCCCATCACCATCTTTTTAGGTGGCGTTAAAATGATGATCCCTAATATGGTAAGACATCCAATTATTTTATTACCAATTTTTACGAATGCTTTAATTACAGGTTTAGTAGGCGCGTTTATTGGTATTGGTGGGACAAAAGAATCGGCTGGATTCGGTATTATCGGTTTAATTGGTCCAATTAGTGCATATAAATTTATGGAACATTCCATCTTGTTGAATCTGGTTTTTGTATTTATAGCATTCTTTTTAGTGCCGTTTTTAATGGGATATTTGATTAATGTATTTTATATGAAGGTATTGAAATTATATGATAGAGAAATATTCAAATTCTTAGCGTAAAATAACACAAATAGAATAAAACGTTTGTCACATTTTGTAATAAAGTAGAAGAGCGCAATATGATGATTTACAATGAGAAGAAGTATAAAAGGCCACAAATGGGTGGTCTTTTATATTTTTCAACAAAAAAATTTACAAATCTTACCCCAAAATATAATTTTTTTGTCTTTTGAAAATATTACAATTATGTAACAAAAATGAATATTGTAATATTTCAAACCGTAAATATAGATTGGAAATACTCGCCTTAAAAGTCTAGACAACAATATTTAGTGCAATTTATATTGTGTTAATGTGAATATAAAAGCGTAACAAAACAAAACAATTAGATGTCAATGTTACAAACGAGCATTTGATTTGTAACGTTTTGTTAAGGAAGTGTAATATAACTGCCTTGAATTTATGGTATATTATTTGTGGCGAAAAGCTAAGAGAAAAATTACAAACGAAAATTAGCACATACGATAAATAATTTAATGAAAAATATAACTTAAACTAAAAAGATATTAATTGGAGGATTTTTTAATTATGAAGAAATCAATTTTAGCATCATCATTAGCAGTAGCATTAGGTGTAACAGGATATGTAGCAACAGCTGACAACAATGAAGCGCATGCATCAGAATCAAACGTTGATTACGCACATTTAGCTGATTTAGCTCAAAACAACCCAGAAGCATTAAACGAAAAACCATTACACGCTGGTGCATATAACTATGACTTCGTATACAATGGCTTTGAGTATAGCTTCACTTCAAACGGTCAAACTTGGTCATGGAACTACCAAGCAACTGGTGCTCAAAATTCAATCCAAGACGTAGCTGCTCAAGCATCTACTAATACTAATGAAACTTCAGCTAACGAAGTTGCAACTCAACAACAATCAAGCAACACAGAAGTAGCTGCAGTTGAAGCTCCTAAAGCTTCATCTAACTCAAACGTACAAACTGCACAAACAAGTGCTGCAGTTCAAACTTATAAAGCTGCACAATCATCAGCAGCATCAACTGGTGGATCAGTTAAAGCTCAATTCTTAGCTGCTGGTGGTACAGAAGCTATGTGGAGTTCAATCGTTATGCCTGAATCAGGTGGTAACCCTAACGCAGTTAACCCAGCAGGTTACAGTGGTTTAGGTCAAACAATGGAATCATGGGGTACTGGTTCAGTATCTTCACAAACTAAAGGTATGTTAAACTATGCGCAAAACCGTTATGGTTCAATCGACGCAGCTATAGCTTTCCGTGCTTCACACGGTTGGTGGTAGGATTTATAGCACTAAACATAGTGGTTTAGTGGTATAGATTAAGAGTAACTCATTATGAGTTACTCTTTTTTTGCGTATTTATAGCAATTGACAAGTTTGAATATTCTGATAAAATTAATTGTAATTTAAAAGATAATCTTATCAAGAGCAGTTGAGTGTATTTGCCAGATAATGCTTCAGCAACAGACTTAAATGTTAAGTTCTGTGCTTCGGCCAACACGGGCATATACTTGAAAGATAGGTAACATACAGGAAACTGAGACATAAATAGGTGTCTCAGATTTTTACAATTAGGCAGTAGATGAATCAATTGAAAATATAAAGTCTCACTGCTTTAATTTATTAAGTTAGTGAGACTTATGCATGAGCGTCAGCTCAGGTAAACATTTCAATTCTAGTCATCTTTGCTGGAGTGGGACTACGGAATCTCTATTAGAGGATTTGATTTCTGTGCCACTCCTTTTTTATTAAGGAGGATTTTATGGTTATTTCAGATAGATTAGCACAGATTCCAGACAGTTATTTTGGAAAAACAATGGGACAAAAAGTTGAACATGGACCTTTACCACTTATTAATATGGCAGTAGGCATTCCTGATGGTGAGACACCTAAAGGGATTATCGATTGTTTCGCGGAGGCATTACGTGAACCTAGCAATCAAAAGTATGGTGCGTTTCATGGGAAGGAGACATTTAAACAGGCAATTGTTGATTTTTATAAAAGACAATTTGAAGTGTCATTAGACCCAGAAGACGAGGTGTGTATTTTATATGGGACGAAGAATGGATTGGTAGGATTGCCGACATGTATTGTTAATCCGGGTGAGAATGTACTTTTGCCAGATCCTGGTTATACAGATTATAAAGCAGGTGTGTTATTAGCAGATGCACGGCCACAATCACTCGTATTAGAACCGCCTTACTATTTACCGCAATGGGACAAAGTGAATCGAGATATTTTGCAGAATACGAAACTTGTTTATTTAACTTATCCTAATAATCCAACTGGATCTGTAGCGACACATGCGGTGTTTGACGAAGCAATTGCTCAATTTAAAGGCACTAAGACTAAAATAGTTCATGATTTTGCGTATAGTGCTTTTGGTTTTGATGAGAAAAATCCAAGTATCTTACAATCAGAAGATGCAAAAGATCTTGCGATTGAAGTATTTTCATTATCAAAAGGCTATAACATGTCTGGTTTTAGAGTGGGATTTGCTGTTGGTAATAAAGACATCATTCAAGCAATGAAAAAATATCAATCCCATACCCATGCTGGGATGTTTGGCGCATTGCAAGATGCAGCAGCCTATGCATTAAATCATTACGACAGTTTTTTAGATAAACAAAATGAGACATTTAAACGTCGTAGAGATATGTTTGAAGCGAAATTGAAAGCGGCGAATATACCTTTTGAACCTATGAAAGGCGGTATCTTTTTATGGTTACATACACCGCCAACATATGATGGAGAGGCGTTTGTACAATACTTATTACAAAAACAATCTATCCTAGTAGCGCCAGGTATACCATTTGGTGAACATGGCAAAAACTTTGTACGAATTTCATTAGCTGTAGATGATGCATCATTGGAAACAGCAGTACAGAGAATTCAAGATTTGAAACATCTTTATGCATAAAAATTATTGAAGGAGCGAGTTACTATGACCAGTATCAAATTATTTGGCGTAAGAAATGAAGATATTCCTTATATTGAAAAGTGGGCTTCTAAAAATAATGTACAAGTAGATTTAGATGAAGATTTGTTAAATGAAGATACGGTAGATAGAGTCAAAGGGTTTGATGGTGTATCAATATCACAACAAATTCCGTTGGCGGAAAGTGTATATAGAAAGTTACATGAATTTGGTATTAAACAAATTGCGCAGCGTAGTGCTGGTTTTGACATCTATGATTTTGACTTGGCTGAAAAGTATCAACTAGTAATTAGTAATGTACCATCATATTCACCGCATTCAATCGCAGAATATACCGTTTCACAAGCTTTGAACCTTGTACGTAACTATAATGATATTCAACAGAAGACTCAGGCATATGATTTCAGATGGCAGCCAGCGATATTATCGCGTTCAATTAGAGATTTAAAGGTTGCAGTGATTGGTACAGGACGCATTGGTGCAATTGTGGCTAAAATCTTTGCGCAAGGATTTGATGCGGAAGTAGTGGCCTATGATGTTGTGCCTAACGAGGATTATCGAGCATTTTTAACATATGCTGAGAGCATTCCTGAAGCGATTAAAGATGCAGATATTGTCACGGTACATATCCCTGCTAGTAAAGAGAATGACTATTTATTTGATGAAACTTTATTTAGTCAATTTAAAAAAGGTTCAGTATTTGTGAATTGTGCTAGAGGTACGATTGTGAAAACGAGTGCGCTAATAAAAGCATTAGATGAAGGTATTATTAAAGGTGCTGCATTAGATACGTACGAAGGTGAAAAAGGACTGTTTCCAAGTGACCAACGTAATACAGAATTAGCCGATGATGTTTTGAAACAATTAATAGAACGCCAAGACGTGATTGTTTCGCCGCATATTGCATTTTATACAGATGCTGCAGTAGAGAACTTGATTGTCGATGCATTAGATGCAACGATGGATGTACTTCAGACAGGTGATACAGCATTACGTGTGAATTAATAAAGCATTAAATTAAAAGTCATTGTTTTATTTGTAGATAAATGAAACGCACGTTGACATTATTTTCATTAAATCCAATTAATAGAGAAAAATAATGCGGAAATACCACTGATTTTCAATTAGGGTTTTCACTTTTTTTCAACTTTATTTAAAGCTATGTGTTGGTATATTTTCAAGGTGTATAATATTTTAGTCGCCGAACTCTCAGGCGTTATTTTAACGTAGAGGGGAGGTGTATTTGAATGTTTGAAACTTTGTTTCAAATTGCAACCGCAGCCATAAGTGGTTGCATCGTTACATGGTTTGCGCATTGGCTAAGCAAACATGACGATCATAAGACAGGCGACTAGCCAACACCTAAAAAAACCCCCTCACTATTCAGAGTAGTGAGGGGGTTTGGTGTATTAATGTTTGAAACTTTGTTGATAATATTATAGCACGATGGTGAGCAATATGCAAAATAAAATTGGTAATATTACATTAAAAAGATGGGCTGAATGGTCCTAATATAATATTAAGATTGCTAATATTAACGATTGTAATTTATGACGTTATTTTACATCATAGCCTTGATCTTCAATTGCTTCTGCCATGTCAGAATGAGAGATTTTATTATCATCAAAATCAACCGCAACATTACCTTGTTCTAGACTGACATTTGCAGATGATACGCCGTCAAGTTGCGTGAGGGCAGATTCAACTGCTTGTTTGCAATGTGCACAACTCATACCTTCTACTGTAATTGTTTTCGTTGCCATATGAATCACCTCCTTGAAATAAGTTATATAGTTTATTTTATACTTTAATATATTTAAATGTAATTCTAACTTTCTTGAAAATTAAATATTGAAAAGAGCTCTAATTGAAACAAATTGTTTCACAACTTGGGTTTGAGATATCTTTTTATGTCCCAGAGATATGTCTACAATTTCATACGTTTTAATCTAAGTGCATTTGTGACCACACTAACTGAACTGAGGGCCATTGCTGCGCCAGCGACCCATGGTGCAAGAAGACCAAGAGCAGCTATCGGTATGCCGGCGACATTATAACCAAATGCCCAGAAAAGATTTTGGCGAATATTACGTATCGTTAACTTACTTGCTTTGATTGCTTTCGGAATGAGTAATAAATCGCCACCAAGAATTGTAACATCAGCTGCTTCAATTGCCACTTCAGTACCTGTTCCAATAGCGATACCAATATCAGCTTGAACAAGTGCAGGTGCATCATTCACACCATCTCCGACCATGGCAACGGTATTGCCATCTGTTTGTAGCGCTTCGACGTGTTTAGCTTTTTCTTCTGGTAAGACCTGAGCTATAACAGTATCGATACCAACTTCATCTGCAATGGCTTGTGCAGTGCGTTGGTTATCACCAGTAAGCATAACTACATTAATGTTAAGGGCATGTAATTGTTCAATTGCCTTGTGGGCTGAATCTTTTACTGTATCAGCAACGGCAATTGTGCCGCGTAATGTTTGATCAATCGCAATATACATAGCAGTTTTACCCATATTTTCCAATTCTGATAACTGTGTTTCATCAGAATCGATAACAATATCATGTGTTTCCATAAACTTACGATTACCTACCATTATATTACGATGATTTATCGTAGCTTTGATACCATGACCAGGTACCGCTTCAAATGACTCTGTAGGTAACAATGTAATACTTTTAGTTTTTGCGTAATCTACAATGGCTTGGGCAAGTGGATGTTCTGACCCTTTTTCAGCACTAGCCAATAGCTGTAATGTTTCAGTGTCACCATCGAAATCTGTGACGACTGGTTTACCATTTGTGATGGTACCTGTTTTATCTAATACAATCGTATCAATTTGATGTGTACGTTCTATATGTTCGCCACCTTTGAAAAGGATACCGTTTTCGGCAGCTTTTCCAGTACCAACCATAATAGAGGTAGGTGTAGCTAAACCTAGTGCACATGGACAAGCAATTACTAAAACAGCAATGGCAGCGACTAATGCTGGTTCAAACTGACCTTGTTGGACTAATGTTATCCAGATAATAAACGTCAAAATGGATATACCGACGACAATCGGTACAAAATAACCTGAAATTATATCAGCAAGGCGTTGGATGGGTGCTTTTGAGCCTTGTGCATCTTCTACAACTTTAATAATAGAAGAAAGCGCAGTATCAGAGCCAACTTTAGTTGCTTGAACCGTAATCAGACCATTTTTATTAATTGTAGACCCTATCACTTCATCGTCTTGAGATTTATCAATAGGCATTGATTCACCTGTTAACATCGATTCATCGATTGAAGTTTGGCCTTTGATAATAATACCGTCTACAGGTATCTTTTCACCGGGCTTAACGATTAAATAATCGCCAACGACGACTTGTTCAAGTGGAATCATTTGTTCTGCTTCATTGCGTAATACACGCGCTTCTTTTGCTTGAAGATTTAATAATTCGCTAAGTGCATTTGTAGTTTGTGATTTTGCACGGGTTTCTAAATATTTTCCAAATAAAATTAAGGTAATTAAAACTGCGCTCGTTTCGAAATAAAGGTGTGGTGTGATACTTGGTTGGTTTATCCACTTAATCATTTCGTATAAACTATAAAAATAGGCTGTACTTGTACCTAATGCTACGAGTACGTCCATATTTGCTGAACCATTTCTTAAATTTTTATAGGCGCCAACATAAAATTGCCAACCAATAATAAATTGTACAGGTGTTGCTAAGATAAATTGAAACCATGGATTCATAAAAATTGCTGGAATGTGTATGCCGAAAAGGTGCACAAACATCGTAAGCAATAGTGGTACAGAAAGGATGGCAGCAATGACAAGTTTAATCAACTTGTGTTTTAATTCAACTTCTTTTTGTGAATGCTTTTCAGATATTTCTTGTTTAGGGCATGCATCATAACCGATTTTTTGAATTTTACTAATTAATGTATTAACGGATGTTGCACCTGGATTATACGAGATTGTTGCGTTTTCCGTCGTTAAGTTGACCGTTGCTTTAGATACGCCTTCCGTACGATTTAATACTTTCTCGATGCGATTGGAACAAGCAGCACATGTCATGCCTATTACATCTAACTCAACTTTTTCGTTTAACACACCGTAGCCTGTTTTTTCTACAGTTTTCGTTAAATCATTTGTTGTCGTGATGTCAGGGTTATATTTTATGGTTGCCTTTTCTGTTGTCACATTAACATTGGCCTCCACATCTTCCATTTTATTTAAGTTTTTCTCGATGCGATTAGCACAAGCGGCACATGTCATACCCGTAATTTCTAATGTTGTTGTTTTCTGTTCAGTCATGTACAGTTTCCTCCTTTCGAGGCCTGTTTAAGAATTTTTACATCATCAATATACCCCCTATAGGTATAAAAGTCAATATTATTGTTTATAAAAAATGCTGAGGCTAAGACAATTTAAATGTCCTAACCCCAGCATTCAAGCTTAAACTTATAATAGATGTTGTTGATTCACTTTGCTTAACTCATTAACAATCTTGCGACTATCTTTATTTAGATGTTGAATATAGACTGTGTTTTCTTTTTTGTGGTAATTTTCTATGAGCTGATCTATGGCATTAACTGCCGAATCGTCCCACACGTGCGCATCCTTGAAATTCAAATAAATCATTTGATTGTGTAATTCTAAATCAAGTTGATTCATTAAGGTGTCGATAGATACAAAGAAGATTTGACCTTTAATGTGATAATGAATTTCGTTGTCGCATGTTTCATGCTCTACAGTGACATTAGAAATTTTAGTCGCAAAACATAGCGCACTGACAATAACGCCTAAGATAACACCAAGTGCCAAATTGTTAGTGAATAATACGACAGCTACCGTTAAAATCATTACAAATGCATCTGACCGTGGGGCTTTTTTGATAAAGCTAAATGAACGCCAATCAAATGTTCCTACGGAGACCATAACCATAATACCAGCTAAAATGGGCATCGGTATTTGAACGACCCAATCTCCGAAGACAATGATTAAAATAATTAAAAATACACCAGCAGTGAAGGTAGATAGCCTCGTCGTGGCACCTGAGCGAACATTTATAACGGATTGACCGATCATTGCACAACCCCCCATAGAACCAAAGAAACCCGTGATGACATTGGCGATACCTTGACCTCTAGATTCTTGATTCTTACTACTATATGTGTCGGTAGCTTGGTCGACGATGCGCGCAGTTAAAAGACTTTCTACTAATCCAACAATAGCCATAGATAATGCATATGGGAAAATAATTTGAAGTGTTTCTAGATTAAATGGTACATCAGGAATGAAGAAATGTGGCAAAGCACGTTTGATTTCACCCAAGTCTCCGACAGTTTTAACATTGGCACCGGTTGCTAGATAAATAGATGTTAAAACGACGATAGCAATGAGTGGTGCTGGAATTTTATTAAATACATGTGGTAAGAGGTAAATAATAAGTAATGTTACGATAACAAATATATAGGTTGGAATAGATATACCAAAAATGTGCTTGATTTGTGTCATGAAGATCATAATAGCTAACGCATTAACGAAGCCAATCATAACTGAATTTGGAATGAATTTCATGAGACGTCCAATTTTTAGAATACCGAATATAATTTGTATAATACCCATTAATATTGTAGCAGCAAGTAGATATTGGACACCATGATCACGAACCAAGGGGACGATGACTAACGCAACGGAACCTGTCGCCGCAGAAATCATAGCGGGTCTACCACCGACAAAAGAAATGACAACAGCGATAATGAATGAGGCATAAAGTCCTACCATCGGATCTACACCTGCGATGATTGAAAATGAAATAGCTTCTGGAATAAGTGCTAATGCGACTAGAATACCAGCCAAAATATTCGTTCCAGGTGCTGTGAGCCATTCCTTTTTAAGTTTATTAAGCATCTTTGTAACTCCTCGTTTAAAATTGAACTAGACTATTATATCATAAGTTAAATCATGTGATTTACTAGTATAATGCTAAAATGAAATCGTAGTTTATACTTTGATGTTTGGTGTGACATGTTTGTCATTTTAATAGGTAGATTTGTTAGTTCAAACAAACGAGAAATAGATAATAAAACGTTAAGCTATGACTATACAGTAATTAAGGAGTGAGTGACATGTCTATATTAAAAGTAGAAGGACTAACGAAAAGTTATGGAAACAGACATCGCCAACTAGAAGTACTTAAAGGAATTGAGTTCACAATTGAAAAAGGTGAATTTGTGTCAATTATGGGACCATCAGGTTCTGGTAAAACGACATTATTAAACGTACTTAGTTCAATAGATTATATTACAAGTGGCACGGTAGAAATTAACGGTAATAAATTAAATAAAATGAGTAATAAAGCATTAGCAAATTTCAGAAAAAAAGAAGTTGGCTTTATTTTCCAAAATTATAGTGTACTTAACACGTTAACAGTAAAAGAAAATATTATGTTGCCTTTATCGATACAAAAAATGTCAAAAGAAGAAAAAGAGAGAAATTATAAAGAAGTTACGGAAGCCTTAGGGATTCAAGAACTTGGAGATAAATACCCAAATGAAATTTCTGGTGGGCAACAACAACGTACTGCTGCGGCACGTGCATCTGTGCATAAACCGGCTATTATTTTCGCAGACGAACCTACAGGCGCATTAGACTCTAAAAGTGCACAAGATTTATTAAACAGACTAGAAGAATTGAATGAAAATATGAATGCGACAATTGTAATGGTGACGCATGATCCTGTTGCAGCGAGTTATTCAAACCGAGTGATCATGTTGAAAGATGGCAATATTCATTCAGAAGTATATCAAGGAGAAGACTCAAACCAAGCATTCTATAAGAATATTATTCATATGCAAACTGCCTTAGGTGGTGTGGCACATGAGCTTTAATCAAATTGTACTTAAAAATCTAAGACAAAACGTGCGCCATTATGCGATGTATATATTTTCATTAATTGTCAGTATTGTACTGTACTTTAGCTTTGTGACATTAAAGTATACGGATAGTATTAATAATGAGAATTCTATGAAGATTATTAGTAAAGGATCTGAAATTGGAGCATATTTCTTATTTGCGATTATCATCGTCTTTTTAATGTACGCCAATCAGTTATTTATTAAAAGACGTACACGCGAATTTGCGTTATATCAACTCATAGGACTTACGAGAGGCAATATCCTACGTATGATTACGATAGAACAAATTGCTATGTTTGTGATGACAACTTTGGTAGGCATGGTTGTAGGTGTATTTGGGTCGAAAATATTACTGATGATTGTACTTAAAATACTAGGTATTAGTACAAGTGTATCTTTAACATTCCAATTTCCAGCCGTCATTCAAACATGTTTGCTAGTAGTAATCGCGTTGTTGCTCATATTAATTCAAAGCTTTATCTTTTTACGCAGACGTAGCATTTTATCTATGATGAATGATAGTTCTAAATCTGAAGCTTCAAAGAACAACGTCTCTATACTTGAAATCTGCTCAGGTATACTGGGCATAGTGATGATTCTCTTTGGTTATTACATGGCTACGGAAATGTTTGGCAAATTTGTGAATTTATTTATGTTCGCACCATTTATTATATTGTTTTTAACGGTTGTAGGGGCATATCTGTTCTTCAGAAGTTCAGTGTCTGTTATTTTTAAAACATTGAAACGAAGTAAACGTGGTAAGGTTTCAATCACGGATGTCGTATTTACGTCTTCGATTATGCATAGAATGAAGAAAAATGCATTATCACTAACGATAATTGCGACAATTTCTGCAGTAACGGTTACGGTGCTTTGCTTTGGTGCAATTAGTAAAGCAACGATTGATGACAATTTGAAATTGACCTCACCACAGGATTTTAATTTTTCTAAAAAGCATCAAGCTGAACAATTTGAGAAAAAGTTAGAACAAGCACACATCGGTTTTAATAATAAATATAAAGAAGTTTCCGAATTTAAAGTAACAAAAGACAGCTTCTTCAAAAAAGGACAAAGTATCGCAGGTCCACAAGCAATTAATTTATTTGTCACAAGTAATGAGTATATTAACGACAAGGCAGTTAAAGGTTCAAATGCTAAAATGGTAAACTTAGCTGCAGGTGGTGGCATTATTAAATATAATGATGAAGGCGAAATTCAATTAAATAGCCAACCAAAGCAAGTCTTCAATGTCAAAGATGCTACCAAAGATGTTTATTTTAGTAGTCAGACGAGCTTTGCAGGGCCGGTTATGGTAGTGAGTGCAGAAAAATATAACCAAATCAAGCCAGATGCGAAAGAAACACAACCTCAATATGGCTATGACTTGAAACATCAAAGCGATTGGAAACAAGCGAATAAGATTGCTAAGTCAATCAATCCGCACATACTTCCACAAAAGGTAGCGCATCAAGATATGAATGACTCAATAGGTATTGTATTGTTTGTCACATCATTTTTAGGATTAGCGTTCTTAGTGGCAGCTGGTTGTATCGTCTACATTAAACAAATGGATGAAACAGAAGATGAACTGCCTAATTTCCGTATTCTACGTAAAATTGGTTATACACATCAAGATATGTTGAAAGGGCTTGGATTGAAGGTCGCATTTAACTTTGGATTGCCACTGATTGTATCATTGCTGCATGCATACTTTGCCGCTAAAGCATTTATGTCACTTATGGGTGGCGCAACGATGTTACCAATTTACATCGTTATGATAATTTACTCCATCATATATGCAATTTTTGCAATTATGGCATTTATACATTCAAGTCGCGTTGTGAAACACTCAATTTAAATAAGTTTAATTTGAACACTGTAACGGTAACGTTGCAGTGTTTTTTAAATGATAAGAAAATTGCTTGCAATCTGATATGTGGCTTTTATGTTTGTAATTTTCATGAAGTGGTATCGAGCTATGAACAGATATAACAAGAAAGAGGTGCAGATAATGAATTTAACAGAATTTCACAATCAAATTAAAGGATACACACAGGATAGACAGCCGGGTATCCAAAAAGATATGGATCCACAGCCTATAACAGAAATGGATGAATATAAAAGTGCAGGTAAACTACAAGGCAAAGTAGCACTAATTACAGGAGGAGATTCAGGTATTGGGCGCTCAATTGCCATGTTATATGCTCGAGAAGGTGCACAAGTCGCGATTGGTTATTATGATGAACACGAAGATGCAGAAGTGATTGTGGATGCTATAGAAGCATTAGGGGGCACAGCTAAAGCCTACACGCATGATTTAAAATCAGTTGATGATTCACAAAAACTCATTGAGAACGTTGTGAAAGACTTTGGTGGCTTGAATATACTTGTAAATAACGGTGGTGTTCAATTCCCACAAGATCATTTTGAGGATATAACACCTAATCAAATCAAAGAAACATTTGAAACCAATATTTTCGGTATGATGTTTTTATCACAAGCGGCAGTACCACATTTAAAAGATGGAGATGCAATCATCAATACGACGAGCGTTACTGCATATCGAGGTTCTGCACATTTAATAGATTATTCAGCAACTAAAGGTGCTATTGTGTCATTTACGCGTTCGCTGGCAACGACACTAAGTTCACGAGGCATTCGAGTCAACGCGGTGGCGCCAGGACCAATATATACACCATTAATTCCTGCTACCTTCTCAGAAGATAAGGTTGAACATCAAGGTGGAGAAACACCTATAGGTAGAAGAGGACAACCGGCAGAGCTCGCACCGTCCTATGTATTTCTTGCGTCATATGCAGATAGTTCATATATTACTGGCCAAGTTATCCATGTCAGCGGTGGAGACTACATTACTTCTTAAAAAAGATGTTTATATAAAAGAAACAACGGACTATCTATTCTCAGGTAGTCCGTTGTTTTGTATGGATGATTATTCTATTTTAGGTCCTCAATTCGAATACATTCATCACATTTTTGAGCAATTGCTAAATCATGCGTTGCAATAATTATAATCTTTTTTTCGTCTAGAGCATTTAATAATTTATCAATTATAAGATTACTATTATCTTTGTCGACTGATCCAGTAGGCTCATCTGCTAATATAATTGAAGGTTGTTTGAGTAATAAGCGTATTAAAGCAATACGCAATTGTTCGCCCCCACTAAGTGTTGATATTTTTCTTGATAACTCAGCGTGTACTTGCATCTCTTCAAGGAGTTTCGTTTTCAATTTCAACTTTTGTTTTTTAGGATAACGTTTGTATGCCAAACCAATATCTAGGTTTGCGTCTATAGTCGCATTGTCAATGAGGCCATAATTTTGAAACAAATAACCTAATGTAGACTTATAAAAATTTCGATTTGTAATTAACTTTTTATTGCTAAAAAGAATTTCACCTGAGTTTAGTCTTTCAAAACCTGCGATACAATTTAACAAAGTAGATTTTCCAGAGCCACTGTATCCTATAAGTGAATATGACTTTCCTAGTTGGAAATTTAAATTTAAATCTTGAAATATGGTTGTTTGACCTTTAATTATAGATACATTTTTTATTTGAAGCATAACTATCACCTGCTTAATGAAGGGAAATTTTGTTTGCTAATGTATTCTATATTTTTTACATATGTACCCTTGTGATTTAGTTTTACATATTGTTTTGAAGGATCGTAGCCTCCAAAAGATAGTTTGTAATTGCGTTTTTCTCCTTGCTCAGAATAAATTGTCACGTTTTGATAGTATTGTGTGTTTGGTTTAACGATAGCATATGAAGTTTCGTTTTTTAAGAAGGGGTTAAACCTATCAAATTTATCAAATGTGAAAAGGAAAATAAGTAATAAAACCAAAATGATAGGGATACCTAATATAAACTTCTTATTCATAATTATAGCTCCTTTATCTTAATAAAGTTGGTATATTCTAATTTTTTAATGTATAACGATTGAATAAAAATTTGAAGGCATAGCAAGGTAGCAAATAATGGTACGACCAGCATATTTTGGATGGTTAGCAAAGCGAATAAGCCGACGATAATAATAATGCAATTGCTCCATAGCAAATAAAGATAATGATTTTTAAATAAGCTAAAACCGTGCATTTTTCGGATTAATAGCAATTTTTGATTTTTATTAAAATATTGATGAATATCGAATATAGTAATGAGTAGTAATGTTAAGAACGATAGCATAATTGAACAAATGATAACTAGAAATTTTATGTTAAGATCATGATATTCATTGAGTACGATTGATTTATAATTTGTAATGCCACTAATGACATTGGTTAAATCATAATGGTTTAAATAGTTATTGGTCATTTTTTCATTCTTGAACAAATAGCTTCCTTGTGAAACAGCAGCATAATAAAAATTATCACCTAAATCTTCAGCATTCACTAAAGCTATGATAGGACTATGCGCAAATGTATTTTTTAAATCGGACCTTGTATCAAATGTATATATTTCATAGTTTTTGTTTGATGACAATAATTTGATATCTTTTGTCTGATTCGAATTATTTTGTTGAAAACTTAGCCATGCTTTAAAGGAATTATGGATTTGCTGTTTCATATGATTTGTGTTGGGTGGTAAGAGCAACTCAACAGTATTAGATGATGTTTTATTAGAAAACTGATTTTGTAGCGTATCGTTATAAAAATGTATAAAATTTTCATTCACAAATACTACATTACCGTTATCGGGAGTAAAGTTTGTATGCTTTGGTCGATATATATTATTATTTTTAATTAATAAAGAATGATTACGTTTCTCGCTTATATTAATCATACGATGCAATTTTTTAGAAATATCTTCAATTTCAGACTCAGTATATTTAAAAGGTGCAATTTCAAGACAATAATAATCATCTAATTTATTCCAATAAGTTTTGGTTTCTTTTATTTGTGCTAGTGAATGATAAACGCCAATATTTTGAATAACTAAAAATATAAGCATATAGGTTATACATAACTTACTAAACACGGTTATAGTTCTAATTAAATGATATGGTTTCTTTCCTTTAATCGTTTGGGAAATATTAAGTCTTATATATAGTAGATAAGATATTAGTGAAATTATAAATAGTACGATGTATAAAGCTATAACACTCACTATAAAACGAAAGATAAATAAAGAAATATCTCCAATGAGTGATCTATTCGATAAGATAATAAATAGTAGAAATGTAGATATGAAAGATAAAGCACCATAGTATAAAATACTTTGTCTTGCGTTCTCAAAAATAATTTTCCTTATAGAATAACCATGTAATTTTTTGATAGCAAAAGACTTATATTGCATATTTGTTTTATGAAAATAATAAAATAGATATATAAGTAGTAATGAACCAGTAGGAAAAATGAGGCCTTTATCGCTGATTACGGACAAGAAAAGCATTACTTTATTAATTGAATACAGTTCTGAATGAACTCCTTTTTGTTGAAGTTGTTGATTCATATAATTGATGTTGAAATTATTACCGATAATAAAATAATTACCTCTAATGTCTTTAGACAGTATTTCGCTATATTTAACTAGTCGATAGTTTGGAATATTTTCATTCGTTTTGCTAAACGAATATACTTCTTTATTATTGGTGTGATGAGATGGTGGGATAGATTTATAAATTTTAATATGTTCTTTTTTAGCAACTGATTCAATTTTTTTGTAAACCTCATCTTTTGTGAATTGTCTGTCCCAAGATGTTATATGAAGTACATAGTTACTGTTAGGGAATGATTCTTCTGCTTCTTTTAGTGAAAAAATCATTATTAATACAGCTATTAAACAAAGAGTGACGATATCTAATAACAATTTAAATATTTTCATACAGAACCTCTTTATAATAGAGACTGAAGTATTTTTCATACTTCAGTCAATAATAGTCATTTTTTAAATGGTAATAGAATTTAATCAATAGAACTTATATAAAAAATATCAATGTATCAATAAACTTTATAATATGTTTGATTTCCCCAAAAAGCTATAGGGGCCGAAGCTCTTGCTTGAATACCTGGTCGTGTTTTACCACTGTAAGAAGTATATTTACCAACTGCTGTTGAGGCATGTGCTTTAGAATTGTGGCTATAGTAAGACCATACATAAGTGCTACCAATACCGTAATTCCAAACGCCACCTTGTGCGTAAATAGTAGCAGCTTTGATTAATGGAACGGTGCTTAAAACAAATGAGATAAACAACAATAAACTTATGATGAATTTTTTCATATGTAAAACCACCTTTATTATAATTTAATTATATTATAATAAAGTAAATGAAATTTGTCACTAATATATTTCAGAAAATTCTAATTATTATATTGTTAAATTTAACGCAAAAATAAAAGCAACGCATGCTTTTAAATAAGCAATACGCTGCTTCAGTCTGAAGGTTGTCTTGGATATTAATTGTAAAACTTATGCTGAAATCACTAGAAGTTGGCTATAAACTTTAAAAGAAATCTGAAGGGTTCAAGTTATCAAAATTCAAATTTTTCAAGCCGTCAAAATTTATATTTTCAATGCTTTGCAATGCCTCGCCACTTTTAACTTGATTAAAGTAATGCGTTGCCTCAGCAGCAACGTCATAGTCTTCAAATGTTTTTACGATACCGAGTATTAATATGACCGCTATCGCCCCTCTGAATAATATTTTCATATTTATTGACTCCTTTTATAAGTTTATATCATTATTCTAAACTGTTTTTCAGAATTTAACATGCGTCCATAGTATAGACAACTCATCATACCTTAGTAGTATAAGAGACTGTGTAGTTATAAACCAAATGCGATAGGTAACCAGAAGTATGCAAAGAATGAAATGATTATAATGGTGAATATATTTAAAATAAAGCCAGCTTTGACCATATCTTTCATTTCTAATTCATCCGAACTAAATACCGCTGCATTTGGCGGTGTAGAAATCGGTAGCATAAAGGCACAGGTTGATGAAACGGCTACAATAGCCATAATAATGAATGGATCTTGGCCTATAGCGGCAGCAAAACCAATACTAATTGGCATTAGCATATTGGATACTGCAGTATTTGACATTACTTCGGTTAAGAATAATATTGCAGTAGATAGTACGAGTACGATTAATATCAGTGGAAGCGGCTTGACGATGCCCATCATCCCGCCGAACCATTTTGTTAAACCAGAATCTTCAAATGCAGCGGCTAGGGATAAACCACCACCGAATAGTAAGAGTATACCCCAAGGTAATTTGGACATGTCGTCCCAAACGAGTAGTCCACCTTTCTTAGATTTGGCAGGAATTAGGAATAATATCACTGCGCCGCCCATTGCTATCATGGTATCAGTGACATGTAAGGATTCTGGTAATAGACCACCGAAGACCCATAATAGACTGACGAATAAGAAGACGAGTCCAGTTAGTTTTTCTTCTTTAGACATAGGGCCTAGCTCATGTAACGATTTTTTAGCGAAATCAGACGATATTTGATCGGCATCTTCAACTTTAAAGAGCCATTTTGTAAGTAAGAAATAAAGTACTGCTAAAAGAATGATAGTCAATGGCACTGCGAAAATCATCCATTGTGCAAAGGATACTTTTCTATCAAGACTTGAAGCAGCTACTGCGGCAAATACAGCATTTGGTACAGAACCGATTAATGTTGCTAATCCGCCAATAGACGCGGAGTAAGCGACCGTAAGTAGCAGAGCCTTACTAAATTTACTCGCAGATTCAGGTTTTAAAAATTGTGCGCCCTTAATTTCTTGAATCAGTGCCAATGCTATAGGTAGCATCATCAATGCTGTGGCTGCGTTCGAAATCCACATCGAAATAAAAGCAGTAGCAATCATTGTCCCTAGTATAATTCGATTGCTATTTGTCCCCATCATAGAAATAATCGTCATGGCGATACGTTTATGCAAATTCCATTTTTCAATAGCTAAAGCGATAATGAAACCACCCATATACATAAAGACGATAGGATCAGCATATGCGCTCGTTGCTATTGCTTCTTCGGTACCACCAGTTAGTGGCAACAGAAATAGTGGAATTAAGGATGTAGCTGGAATAGGAATTGCTTCAGTTATCCACCATGTCGCTACAAATAATGTAACGGCAAGTACTGCTCTTGGTGCATCTTCTAATCCTGTGATTGCAGGAATAAAGTAAATGATAACGAACAGTAATGGTCCTAAAATTAACCCGATCTTTTGTTTCATAAAAATCCCCCTTGTTGGTGTTGCTATAACAGTAAGAATATCAATTTCTTCACATATAAACAATTTATTTTCAGAAAATTATAAAAAATATGAAGAATATTGGTAAAATAGCTATAATTCAATGAAATATTGAGAGGAGATGTCAAATATGATATTAGGCACATTGATAGCCAAAGATGATACTTGGGTGCTGTGGGCAATTATTATTGTTTGGGCTACGATAAGTTTATTTTTAGAACAACGATTTCAATGGGCAAGTACAATTTCTGGGGCAATTATAGCACTGGTAGGAGCAATGTTGTTATCTAACTTTAAAGTGATTCCAACAAGTTCGCCAGTATACGATACAGTATGGGATTATGTTGTTCCGTTATCGATTCCATTATTATTGTTTAGTTCTAACATATTAAAAATTTGGAAAGAAAGTAGACGTTTACTGATTATATTCTTCATCGCATCTGTCGGTACGATGATAGGGACGACAGTCGCATTTTTAGTGTTGCACCAATGGATTCCATATTTAAATAAAATAGGTGCAATGATGACAGGGAGTTATATTGGCGGAGGTGTTAACTTTGCAGCGTTAAGTTCTAAGTTCGAAACACCGAGTGAAATAGTTTCTTCAGCAGTGGTGGCTGATAATAGTGTGATGGCATTATACTTTATGCTATTAATCGCGATGCCTTCACTACCTTGGATTAAAAAGTTTTTCAAAACAGATTATCACGAAACAAATTCCCCCGAAATGCAGCAGTCTTATTGGCAACCTAAAAAAATACAATTACTTGATATCGCTTTTTCTATAGCTAGTGCGATTGCACTTGTTGCAGTGAGTTTCAAAGCTGCCGAACTCATACAACAATTTGTCCCTAAAAGTAATATGTTATTCACAGTCATTGTGTCATTTTTTGGAGATCAATATTTGTTATTAACGACGCTGACACTTATTGTCGTTGCCATTTGGGGAGATTTTTTTGAAAAATTAGCTGGAGCATCTGAAATTGGAACATTTCTGATTTATATTTTCTTCGTAGTTATAGGGACGCCAGCTTCATTTGCGACAATCATCTCTACAGCTCCTTTACTGTTCATTTTTGTTATAATTATATTGGTATTCAATTTAGGTCTTAGCTTGTTATTAG
Source organism: Staphylococcus caeli (assembly GCF_900097965.1). Taxonomy (GTDB): domain Bacteria; phylum Bacillota; class Bacilli; order Staphylococcales; family Staphylococcaceae; genus Staphylococcus; species Staphylococcus caeli. The sequence goes on along the minus strand of NZ_FMPG01000002.1, from coordinate 144,803 downwards.
GGAAAGTATTTCATTTTAAAATAGAAGAAATACTATTAGCAAGTAATGCGACAGCAGGTGGTCCAACAACTGCAGCTGCTCTGGCAATTGGGAAGGGCTGGACAGGTTTAGTTGGACCGATATTGATCATTGGTACGCTAGGTTATGTCATTGGAAACTATGCAGGAACATTAATGTATCAATTACTTAGTTCTATGACATAAACCACAGATACTTGATATTTCGCATAATAACTGAACTGGATGATTAAATTTAGAGTGAATAACTGGAGGCGATAAACATGACTGAAAAAGAGAAAATGTTAGCAGGCGAATGGTATGATGCAAATTTCGATTCGGCACTTGATGCTGAAAGAATGGCAGCTAAGGATTTGTGTTTTGAATTAAATCATACTAAGCCAAGTGAAAAAGATAAAAGGCATCAAATACTCAAGAAATTATTGAACTATGAACCACAATCAGTAGAACTGTTAAGTCCATTTCAAACAGATTATGGCTATAATATCTTTTTAGGGTCACGTGTTTTTATAAACCATGATTGCTATTTTATGGATGGTGGGAAAATATTTATCGGAGATGATGTGTTTATTGGTCCTAGTTGTGGTCTTTACACTGCGATTCACCCATTAGAATATCAATCACGAAACAATGGATTAGAACAAGCATTGCCTATTCGTATTGAATCAAATGTTTGGCTAGGAGCTAATGTAGTAGTACTACCTGGTGTTACGATTGGTGAAGGCTCAGTGATAGGTGCAGGCAGTGTCGTAGCGAAAGATATTCCAGCTAACGTGCTTGCATTAGGAACACCAGCTAAGCCTATACATGACATAAACAACCAATAAATTCTTAGCTTAAAGCGTGTGATATGAAAGTTAGCATTATACAAGTGCTACATTCATATGCATACGCTTTTTTATTATATTAATTACTAAATTGAATTTAAATTCATTTTAAACGAGGTACATAGATATATAGAAAAACCTTTTATAGGTAAATTGTGTAATATATTAAAAATGATTAAAAGTGTTTCGAAAAATATTCCGCGGAGCTTAAATTCAAAATAATAAAATAGTTCGGAATATAAAATGGATTTATGTTAATATAAAAATAAGTGAAATTGTATATTGGATAATAAATGCAATGATTAAGTAAACATATGTGATAGATACATATGAATGCTTTTGGACGTCACTTATTATGTTTGAAGAGAGATGGGGCATTTATACATGGATATAATCATAGGTACAGTATTCTTAATAGTAGTGTTAGCGTTATTCACACTATTTACATATCGCGCGCCTAAAGGTATGCGTGCAATGGGAGCTCTAGCAAATGCGGCTATAGCAACTTTTTTAGTAGAAGCTTTTCACAAATATGTGGGTGGCGATTTGTTAGGTATAAAATTTTTAGGGGATCTAGGTGATGCTGCAGGAGGTTTAGGTGGTGTCGCAGCAGCAGGTTTAGTCTCACTTGCTATCGGTGTATCACCAGTATATGCACTTGTTATTGCCGCGGCGTGTGGTGGCTTAGATTTGATACCTGGTTTTGTAGCTGGTTATGTGATTGGTTATTTAATGAAATTTGCAGAACGAAAAGTGCCTGATGGTATTGATTTGATTGTAGGTATTATCATCATTGCGCCATTAGCAAGGTTAGTGGCTACAGGTGTAACACCACTCGTTAACAATTCTTTGTTGAAAATTGGAGACATTATTCAAAGTTCTACTGAAGTAAGCCCAATTATTATGGGGATTATATTGGGTGGTGTCATTACAGTTGTTGGTACGGCACCACTAAGTTCAATGGCTTTGACTGCTTTACTAGGTTTGACAGGTATGCCAATGGCTATTGCGGCAATGGTATCATTTGCTTCATCATTTATTAACGGAACAATGTTTAACAAATTAAAGTTAGGTGATCGCAAATCTAGAATTGCCGTTTGTATCGAACCATTGTCGCAAGCTGATGTTGTTTCAGCAAATCCTGTGCCGATTTACACTGCAAACTTTATTGGAGGTGCATTAGCTGGCGCAGTGATTGCATCTTCCGGAATGATTAATGATGCAACAGGTACAGCTACACCATTAGCAGGATTTTTAGTGATGTTTGGGTTTAATGATCCAGTTAAGATCTTTATTTATGGGGCAATCGTAGGCGTGATTGGTTTGATTGTTGGCTATGTATGCTCATTACTTTTCAAAAATTATCCAATCGTCTCTAAAGAAGACATTGAGGCAAAATAACAAAAAACGCTTTGTTACACCAATTTTAAGTGTAGCAAAGCGTTTCTTGTTTATATTTAAGTGAACATTTAAGTTAATCCATTTTACCATGGCGATAGCTTTCATAGACTTTGTCGTATTTAATATGCCCGATGCCACCGACGACGAATTTTCCGAATTTAAATAGGTTAAGCACATAAGCTAAACAAATTGAAACAGTTACTGTAATAATAAAATTAAATGCTATATTTCTTAAGGAACTATCAGCTCTTAATAAACCTAAATCATGTACAAAGAAATAATGTATTAAATAAATGCAGAATGAATAGTTACTGATAAATAAGACAAATTTAGGTACATATTTTATATAAGATGAGAATAAGAAAAATAGTAAAATAATCATCGTTACATAAAAAGGAATATCAAAGCGTTTAGATTCAACCCAAGTACTGATACCTAATAAGTAATTTCCGATTAATATAGAAGTTGCGACTACCGCCCCAATGATAATGTGCCACGTGTATTTTTTTATGTTTGCCATGAGTGTCTCGTAGTAAATACCTGAATAAAAACCAAGTAAGAAATAACTAATCCATCCTAAGAATAACATCCAGCCTTCACGTTCCCAGAATAAACCTAATATAGGATTCTCTGACTGTGGTGCAAATTGTCTAAATGCCCAATACAATGTGGCAAATATTACAGCGCCGATAATGACTGGGATAGGTTTCCATTTGATAATATATTTAGCAAAAAATATATGTAGTATATAAAACTGGAAAATAATAACGATGAAATATGTTACTGCACCACCATGAAACATCGTGTCTGCAAAGTGTTGTATAAATTGCTCGAAAGTTTTTGATTCAAAATAAAATATTGAAATACCAATATTGATAAAAATATAAGGAATCCCAAGGTAAATAAGTTTATTTTTGAAAAAGCCAGGTTTTGTTTGTACGTGATAATTTTTAGCTAATAAAAATTCAGAAATAAAAACGAATAATGGCGTACTAAACATAAGCAATAATTGAATTACTCTGATAGTAGTACCATGACCAACAAAGTCCATTTTACTAAATGTTGTGGTAATGGAATGAATGAGCACAATACTTAAACAAGCAATTGTCCGCATCCAAAATATGACTGAGGTATATGTCTTCATAATAGTTTCCTCTCGCGTGTACTTTTAATTTGATGTTAAAATCATTTTAAAAATGATTTATTTTGCAATGTTAAGAATATCATATAACTATTATCGGAGTAATCGTTATTATTTAACAAATTATTAAATTTAATTGTAATAATTCTGTAAAGTTGCGATAAATATAAAATTTAATAAATGGTATATTAGAAATAAAGAGTGAAGTCTAAAACGATTAATTTTTATAAAAGTTTATGTAAGCGATTGCATTTATTGTGCGATACCTATACAATGACAATAAGAATGGAAGTTTTCCATTTAGTTTTCTATTTACAAACTTACATGGGGGTAGAAAAATGGTAGTTAATTATCATAACGAACCAGGCATTGATTTTACAGATAGTAAAAATGTCGAGTCATTTAAAGAAGCTTTAAAGAAAGTCAAAGGGGAATTAAACCAAAAGATTCCTTTAGTTATTAATGGGGAAGAAAAATTCACTAAAGATACGTATCAGTCTATCAATCCGGCAAATACGTCTGAAGTGATTGCAGAAGTTTCAAAGGCAACTCAAAAAGATGTAGATAGAGCATTTGATGTAGCTAATGAAGCTTATAAATCTTGGAAGAGATGGTCTCATAAAGATCGTGCTGAATTTTTAATTCGCGTAGCAGCTATTATTAGACGCCGTAAAGAAGAAATTTCAGCTGTAATGGTTTACGAAGCAGGTAAACCATGGGATGAAGCGGTTGGTGATACTGCAGAAGGTATCGATTTTATCGAATACTATGCAAGATCAATGATGGAACTTGCTGATGGTAAACCAGTGCTAGATAGAGAAGGCGAACATAATAAATACTTCTATAAACCTATCGGTACAGGTGTTACAATTCCACCTTGGAACTTCCCATTTGCAATTATGGCTGGTACAACATTAGCACCAGTGGTTGCAGGTAATACAGTATTACTTAAGCCAGCTGAAGATACACCATTAACAGCGTATAAATTAATGGAAATCTTAGAAGAAGCAGGTTTACCAAAAGGTGTTGTTAACTTTGTACCAGGTGATCCAAAAGAAATTGGGGATTATCTTGTTGATAGCGTACACACACACTTTGTTACATTCACGGGTTCTCGTGCTACAGGTACTAGAATTTTTGAAAGAGCAGCAAAAGTACAAGATGGACAACAATTCTTGAAACGTGTTATTGCTGAAATGGGCGGTAAAGATGCGATTGTTGTAGATAAAGATATTGATACAGACTTAGCAGCTGAATCAATTGTTTCTTCAGCATTTGGATTCTCAGGTCAAAAATGTTCAGCATGTTCAAGAGCTATTATTCACAAAGATGTGTATGATGAAGTTTTAGAAAAATCTATTGCTTTAACTAAAAACTTAACAGTTGGTAACACTGAAAATAACACATACATGGGTCCAGTTATTAATCAAAAACAATTCGATAAAATTAAAAACTACATCGAAATTGGTAGTAAAGAAGGTAAGTTAAAACAAGGTGGCGGTACAGATGATGCTACAGGTTACTTTGTAGAACCTACAATTATTGCTGACCTTAAATCTAGCGACCAAATTATGCAAGAAGAAATTTTTGGTCCAGTTGTTGGATTTGTTAAAGGCAAAGACTTCGAAGAATTATTAGAAATTGCTAATGATACAGATTATGGATTAACAGGTGCAGTAATTACGAATAATCGTGAAAATTGGATTGAAGCGGTAGAGTCATATGACGTAGGTAACTTATACCTAAACCGCGGTTGTACGTCTGCAGTTGTTGGATATCACCCATTCGGTGGTTTCAAAATGTCAGGTACAGATGCCAAAACAGGTAGCCCAGACTACTTATTAAACTTCTTAGAACAAAAAGTTGTTTCTGAAATGTTTTAATTATAGATGAAAAAGCACTGCGCAATTTTTGCGCGGTGCTTTTTTAATACGTACATTTAAACATCGTGTACTTTTATATTAATCAGTTTTTGGAAAAGTACATCAACCTCGGAGGCTGGTAAATCAATATGGTTTTCATTAATCCATTCAAGAAAACCGTATAAACTAGACCCATAGACGTAAAAAATAAGTTCAGGTGGCACGTTCGCATCTACAGAAAGTCTGTGTTCATTTTGTTTAATATCTGCTTGTAATTTGCGTATAAAATAATTGGAAATTGTACGTTCGAATTCTCTGTCATCGCATTGTTTATCGCCAACACGTTTCAACTCGTCGATATCATTTAATGTTTGTTCCATAGCACTAAAAGGATGATTAATGCGTTCTTTGATATCCATTGAGAAAAAGTCTTTAGTGATTTCTGTAATTAAATAAATCAGTAAATCATATTTATCGTAGAAATGTTTATAGAACGTTGTTCGATGCGTTAATGCTTCGTTGCAAATTTGGTTCACAGTAATGCTTGTAAATGATTGCTTTTCTAATAAAGTATAAAGACTGTTGGAAAGTGCGCGTTTCGTTTTGATTACGCGTAAATCTTTTTCATTCATTCTACAATTCTCCTAATCTGTAGTTTAAATAGACATATTAGAATATTTAAATCTTTTATTGATAGTACGCAGCGTTTATCTTGGGTATATAAATAATCTACACAGTATATTTAAACTATAACGTTGATTAATTGAGGAGGCAATAGTTTGGCAAAATTTTTGTATAAATTAGGTTCGTTTATAGCGAAACATAAATGGTGGAGTGTTATAGCATGGGTTGTACTACTTGCTGCAATTATTATCCCTTTAACAGTGAGTGCGCCTAAGTTCGATAACGACATTACCATGAATGGTTTGCAATCGCTAGATACGAATAAGAAAATTGAAGATGAATTTAATCAAGATAGTGAAAAAGCACAAATTAGAGTTGTATTTAAAAGTGATTCCGATAATGGAATTGTAAAACAAGGTATAACAAAAGATATAAAAAATACCCTGAAAGATATTAAGGATGATGACAAAGAGATAAAAAATATTTCAGATCCTTATGAAAATAAACAAATTAGTAAAGATAAAACAACAGCATTCGCAGATATAAATTATGATGTCTCTGCAACGTCGATGACTCAAAAATCAAAAGATAATGTTCAAGATAAAGTAAATCAGTTAGAAGATGATCATAACGTTAATGTTGAACTTATGGGTACTGGTATGGAGTCAACAGAAATGGGTGGATCTTCTGAACTTATTGGTATTATCGTAGCCTTTGTAGTGTTATTAGTAACGTTTGGGTCATTTATCGCAGCAGGTATGCCGATTATCAGTGCATTGCTCGGTTTAGGAACGGGTGTCGGTATTATTTCATTACTCACATATGCGTTTGACATTCCCAATGTTACGTTAACCTTGTCTGTAATGATAGGCTTGGCGGTAGGTATTGATTATGCATTGTTTATACTATTTAGATATCGTCAAATTATGAAGACAGAAACGAATCATATCAAAGCAGTTGGTCTTGCGGTAGGAACAGCAGGAAGTGCCGTTATCTTCGCAGGCGTTACCGTAATCATTGCTGTATGTGGACTTTCATTGGTAGGGATAGATTTCCTAGCTGTAATGGGATTTGCATCAGCAATTAGCGTCCTTGTTGCGGTATTGAGCGCATTAACATTACTACCAGCATTGATTAGTATTTTCCATAAACAAATTAAACCAAAACATACGAAATCTGAATTTGATGATGATGTAGAAACAAAATGGTCTAAATTTGTAGTAGGAAAACCATTGGCTGCAGTATTAATTGGCTTAATTATTCTAGTTGTAGCAGCAATTCCTATCAGTAATATGAGGTTAGGTATTCCAGACGATGGTATGAAACCAGAGGATAGTACGCAAAAACAAGCTTATGAAATTATTTCAGACAAGTTTGGTGAAGGTTATAATGGTCAAATTGCTATGCTTGTAAATGTCAAAGACCAAAAAGATAACCCTCAAGCATTGCAAAGAGATTTACAAGCTTTAACAAAAGATATCAACAAGATGGATAATGTAGACATGGCAACACCGCCACAATTAAGTGAAAATAAAGATTATGCTTTAGTGGCAGTCATTCCTGAAAAAGGTCCGAATGCCGAATCTACAAATGATTTAGTTCATGACTTAAGAGATTATAATAAGGATGCTAAAGATAAATATGGCTTCAAGACAGAAGTTTCGGGTCAAAGCGTCATTAATATTGATATGTCACAGAAATTGAATGAAGCTATTCCATTATTCGCAGGTGTTATCGTTGCGTTAGCGTTTATATTATTGATGGTGGTTTTCCGTTCAATTATTATTCCATTAAAAGCGGTATTAGGTTTTGTACTATCACTTGTAGCAACGCTAGGATTCACAACATTAATCATGCAGGAAGGATTTATGTCTAGTCTGTTTGGTGTTGATACAACTGGACCATTACTTGCATTCCTACCTGTAATTGCGATTGGTTTGCTATTTGGACTTGCGATGGATTATGAAGTCTTTTTAATGTCTCGTATTCATGAGGAATATAGTAAAACACATAATAATGAACATTCTATTAAAGTAGGCATTAAAGAAAGTGGACCTGTCGTTGTGGCAGCTGCATTAATTATGTTTAGCGTATTTATTGCTTTCGTTTTCCAAGACGATGTCATGATCAAATCAATGGGTATAGCACTTGGTTTTGGTGTACTATTTGATGCATTCGTAGTTAGACTATTACTCATCCCAGCGTTGACACAATTATTTGGTAAAGCATCATGGTATATTCCAAGCTGGTTAAATAGAATATTACCGCAATTTGATATCGAAGGGCATGCGTTACAAGATCAAATGCCTTCATCGCGTACACAATCAACTTCAAAACAGGTAGCCAATGAAACGTATGATCGTTCATTTAGTATTCAATCTCAGACTAAGGCTTCTCAGTCTAAACAATTTACGATTCATACAGATGAAAAAACGCATATTTTATATAATGAAATTGCACATCAAGCAGTGCATACAGATTTCTTATATCAAGCACTGAAAGATTATCAAATGGATATGCAGCAGTCATCGCAACAATTAGCAAAAAATAAATCTAATGATGACGATGATGAACAAATGAATGATAAAGATATTTATGCATTATTAATGCAACAAAGTGAAAACATTCGAAAATTGAATGAGTTAATCGAGTATAAAATTAAAAACAAATAGAGCGTAGGAGCGGAACCATGAAATCAAAGTTAACAACTGATTTTGTGGTTTTCGTTTTTTTATGTAGTAAAATACAACTTGTTTGTACAAATATGTAATTGTTTTTGTCTAAAATTCAACAATATTCAATAATATATAGTAATAATGTGAAATTTTATTTAAATTAGATTCAGTAAAGGGGTGTCATATGAAAACATTATATGATGTAGAATTTAATTTGAATACTGATGGAAGACTTGCTGTCAGTGAAGGTTTACGTATTGTACTTATCTTGAAAGGTACGATAAAAGTTAGTAAATCAGCAACTGTGATGAACTATCAAAAAGGCGACGTGTTTATCATAAACTATAATGAGCAATATCAAATATTGAAGCATACGGATGCCATAGTTATTTCAATTTGTTTAACGGAATCATATTTAAGAAAATATATGTATGACTTTCAAGATAGAGAATTTATATTAAATCGTGATACATTGCAAGATGTTATATACCAACAATGTGTGAATGCAATTGCTAAAATAGGCACAGTGTTCATCAGAAAAGGTGAGTTTTATAAACTGTACATAGAGCAACAATTAATAGATTTGGTATTTATTTTAACGCGTTATATACCAACGATTGATAAAGAAAAATCCTTGCTTTTAAAGACAGATCAAAGGTTAGATTATGTTTGTGATTATATAGAACGACATTACGCCGAGCATATTAACCTTACAGAAATGGCAGATAAAGTAGGTTTAAGTACGACATATTTATCAAAATTATTTAAACAACAAAAGAAAATGGGATTTAATCAATATATTAATCACATTCGTTTAGAACACTGTAAAAATGACCTAGTAGAAACGAATGAAAGCATCACAACCATTGCATATAAAAATGGTTTTAGTAGCTCCAATATATTATTAAAACATTTTAAGGCATCGACAAATGAGACGCCTTCAGAGTTTAGGATGAAATATCAAAATAAATCACAGAAAATCGCTCATGATGATAATATACAAAATGCTACATATCAAACATATTTATATTATTTGTCGCTCTTTATCAATCAAAATATTGGTGATATTGTACAGTCGCCAGATGCGCAAAAAGTATTAGATATTTCATTAGCAAAAACTAACAAATCAATTTCTCATTTTCAGCATGTGATTCAAATTGGGTATATAGAATCATTGTTAATGCAAAGAGTTAGAAAGCAACTGATAGAAGTTAAAAAATTGTTGGGTGTGAACCACGTTTTAATCAAAGATCCAATTGAAATTGGTCATATTAGGCGTTCGAAAATAGAAAGTGATGAAATTATTCCTAACATCCACTCTTACATGGAGATTGATGAAGCGATTAATTTTTTAATGACGCAGCAAATTGGATTAGGAATAGAATTGAAACCACCAAGAAGTGCCACTAATTTTAACGAATATTATAAAGAAATGGGTTACTTTTTAGAACATATATTTAACGCATTACCAGATAGTGAAGCGCTCAATTGCATTATTTATATTCAATGCACAGATGAGGTGACATTTAAAAAAATAGTAGACTTGTTTAATAAATATTTTGATAATTTGAAAATCGTATTAAATGTGAATATTGACCATTTGTCCACAATACATGAAGTGGAAAATATATTGAATAATGACTATTATTGCATTGATAACATTGCTTTTTCAGCTAATCAAAATGATATGATCGATTTCAAATCTATAGAAGGCCAACAGTATGAAATGGCAAAGCGCCATATTTTCGTGCAATATAATAAGATTGTTGAAACATTGAAGTTAGAACAAAATAGAATTCCGTTCATTTTGCTCAATTGGAATACATTAACTGGTGATACACACCTGACAAATGGGGAGTACTTTAGAGCAGGGATTATTTTTGAGCAACTGATTGAGATGAATGATTCGATTCAAATGATTGGTTATTGGTTGAATTTTGAGCTACATCAACAGTTTCAATTGAATGATACCAGCACCCAGTTAACTGGAATTGAACTGTATCATCAATTTGATGGAAAAAGGCCGGCATTTTTTACAAGCTCATTTTATAAAAGACTACTTAAAGATGTGCTTTATCAAAATGAAAATTGTATTGTGTTGGGGTCCTATGATCATTTTCAAATTGTGATGTGGGATGCAGAACATTATAATCCTTACTTTGTATTAAATGATCAGAATCAATATTTAACACATAAAGAATACCGACTCAATGTGAGACGTATGGTAGCAGGAACGTATAAAGTTAAGCATCTAACCTTAGATAAAAATAATGGTGCATTGTATACGGTCTGGCAACATTACAATACACGACATGGTATGGATGAGGAAACGATTGATTATGTGAATCGTATATCTTATCCAAAGATGGAAGTTAGTGAAGTTAATGTACAAGATGCAATCACGTATTATTTGAAATTGCAGACAAATGCAGTTCAAATTATTGAGTTTAAAAAATATCGATAATTTTAAAATTGGAATGAAAAACACTTATAGAGCACAGAGCTTTATAAGTGTTTTTTCTAATTACTGTAAACTGACTTAATAAAATAACAAAAAAAGCACTTCTCTTTTTGTCATCATTTAAATATAAATGGAATAAACAATGATTAAGTGATAAAAATCACAAATAAAGCATATAGCCAAATATAGATAAGTACTAGACTAAGTTTAGAGAGGATAGCATTTGTAATTAATTGGGAATGTGTGATTCACATTTACAATGAAGCTTATCTTCCCTAATGGTCATTAGTTAAAATTTATAGAGGAGGAAGCAATAATGACACAACAGGGAAATTCACAAACGTATAAAGGGGACAACAAACTCATTTTAGGGATTGTACTCGGAGTTGTTACTTTTTGGTTATTTGCACAATCTTTATTAAATGTAGTACCAACGTTACAACAATCATTTAACAGTAATATAGGTACGATTAGTATAGCAGTCAGTATCACTGCACTCTTTTCAGGAATGTTTGTTGTTGGAGCAGGTAGTTTAGCAGATAAAGTAGGAAGAGTGAAGATTACTTACATTGGTTTATGGTTGAGTATTATAGGGTCAGTATTAATTATTGTTAGTAATTTACCTATATTATTAATTATTGGGAGAGTTATTCAAGGATTGTCAGCAGCGGCAATTATGCCATCAACTTTGGCAATTATGAAAGCGTATTTTGAAGGAAAAGAAAGACAACGTGCACTAAGTTATTGGTCAATTGGTTCATGGGGAGGATCTGGATTGGCATCTTTATTCGGTGGTATGGTTTCAACATTTGTAGGATGGCGTTGGATTTTTATTTTATCAATTATCATTGCATTAGTTGCAATGTTTCTAATAAAAGGCACTCCGGAAACTAAATCAGTAAATACGACGAAACAGCGTTTTGACTATACTGGTTTAATCTTGTTTGTCATTATGATGTTAAGTATTAATATTGTGATAACACAAAGTGGTGCTCTAGGATTTACTTCGCCTATTATATTAGGACTCATTGTAATCTTTATAATTGCGACAATCATATTCTTGAAAGTTGAAAATAAAATCGGTAATCCACTGATTGATTTTAAATTATTTAATAATAAGGCATATACAGGTGCAACATTGTCTAACTTCTTATTGAATGGTGTTGCTGGTGCATTATTAGTTGCAAATACATTTGTACAACAGGGATTAGGTTTTAATGCATTTCAAACAGGACTATTGTCGATTACGTACCTAATTACAGTGTTATTAATGATTCGTGTTGGTGAAAAAGTGCTACAAAAAGTTGGAGCAAAAAAACCAATGTTACTGGGTACATTTTTCAATATGGTAGGTATTATATTGGTTTCATTAACATTTTTACCAAGCATGGTATATGTGGTTGTGTGTATCATTGGATACTTATTATATGGTTTAGGATTAGGTTTCTATGCAACACCTTCAACAGATATGGCAATTTCAAATTCACCTGAAGACAAAGTAGGAGTAGCCTCTGGAATTTATAAAATGGCATCATCACTTGGTGGTGCATTTGGTATCGCTCTATCAGGCGCATTATTTGGAGTTGTTGCAAGTACGACAAATGTACAAATTGGTGCATTAGTAGGTTTATGGCTAAATGTATTTATGGCATTGTTATCATTAATAATTATTATGGTTATGGTACCAACAGTAAAAAAACTGAAAAACTAAATGAACATTTTCAGATAAAGTAAAATACCGATTTTATTTGTAAGGAACGTCACAACAAATATTTTTAATTAAATAGGTATATAATGTAATTAAGTTAATATATTTCGTAGGGGGAATTAGCATGGAAAAATTAATTAACGCTTTGAAAGATAAAGAATCACGTATGATAGAAATACGTAGATATTTACATCAACATCCAGAATTGTCATTTCATGAAAAAGAAACGCCTAAGTATATAGAAGCATTTTATAAAGATAAAGATTGTAAAGTCGAAACAAATATTGGACCAAATGGTTTGAAAGTAACAATTGACAGCGGCAAGCCAGGGAAGACAATTGCAATTCGTGCAGATTTTGATGCATTACCTATCCAAGAAGACACTGGTTTAGACTTTGCATCTCAGAACGAGGGTGTGATGCATGCATGTGGTCATGATGCACATACAGCCTATATGCTTATACTTGCAGAGACACTGATAGAATTAAAATCAGAATTCAATGGTAAAGTTGTCGTTATCCACCAACCAGCTGAAGAGGTACCACCAGGTGGAGCGCAAGCGATGATTAAAGACGGTGTACTAGACGGTGTAGATCATGTATTGGGCGTACATGTAATGAGTCATATGCCTGCGGGTAATATCTATTATCGTGAAGGTAATGTCCAAACTGGCAGAGACTTTTTTAAATTGAAAATTAAAGGTCAAGGTGGTCATGGTTCATCGCCACACACTGCTAATGACAGTATTGTAGCAGGTGCTTATTTTGTTAACGCAGTGCAAACGATTGTTTCAAGAAGATTGAATCCATTTGAAACTGGCGTTGTGACGATTGGTTCATTTGATGGTAAAGGACAATTCAATGTTATTAAAGATAGCATTGAAATAGAAGGTGACGTGCGTGCACTGACGGATGAAACGAAACATACGATTAAGACAGAGGTGAATCGTTTAGCGGATGGACTAGAAGCAATGTTTGGTGTTACATGTGAGTTAGACTACCATGATGACTACCCTGCTTTGTACAATGATCCAGAGTTCACTCGATTTGTTATAGATACGCTTGAAAATGCCAATACAGACGCAATACAAAGTATTGAGAGATGTGAACCTCAACCACCATCTGAAGACTTTGCATACTATGCTAAGACATTACCAAGTACATTTATATATGCCGGTGCAGCACCAGAGGATGGCACAATTTATCCACATCACCATCCTAAATTTATCATTAGTGAAAAAGCGTTACGAGTTTCTGCAGAAGCAGTTGGTCTAACGGTATTAAACTATTTGAAATAACTAAAATAACTGGATGTGAATCCATACAAAACTGTCGATAGAGTTTGTGACTTTGTTGGCAGTTTTTTTGTGCTATTTTCGTAGAAGAAGTCTATCATTTATGACTTGTTAAACATTAAGAGTTTATTGTAAAGACAATAGAATTTTGCCGCAAGTTTACACAAGTACGATATAGTGTATAGATAGAATGACACTAAAATGATAAAAAGGATGATTAAAAATGAATGGCGACAAAAAGATAGCAGAGTTACTAGATGACTATAAAAAACCATTAAAAAAATTATTTAAATATGATAAATCAAATGCACTCAATTTTGACAAAGAAAGTAGAAATAAAGTGCAAGAGCAAAAAGGGATTTTTGTAATATTTAATAATAAGAAGCCAATATTTGTCGGACAAGCTGGTGGCTTTATGACTGGCTATAAATTGACTCAAAAAGATTTGAGCGATAAATTAGCACAATTCAATTTAAAATCTGATGCAGGTACAACGAAGTTCAGAAGAGGATTTGTAGCTCAAAATAATTTAGATGAATCAGACTTGAAAAATATTAAGGCAGAAGACTATGGCTTAAAGTTCCAATATATAAAAGTTAAAGGTAATCCTGCCATGATTAATACATTGGAAATATTAGCTTTAGAATATGCAAAAGACAATGATATTAAATTGTATAATTTTTTATAAATAGTTAGTAACAAATGATTATATTATAAGATTATAATGAAATGTGGTGATGAATGTGAAGATAAGAACATTGACTTTATCCTTCCAACAACAAGAGCTAAAAGTTAAATTACCAAAAAGTTATTATAAGACGGAAGGGAAGTCTTATCCGATCATAATTGTACAAGATGGGGACTATTTATATAGGGATATCGAAGAAGACGTTATATTTGTAGGCATTGTACCGAATGATAGAAAGCGTGATTATATTCCATGGAAAGCTGATATCGATGGTGTTGAATATGGTGGAGAAGCGAATAGCTATTTAAATTGGGTTGCAGATAAACTGATACCATATTTAAGAAAATGTTTTAATATTTCCCAAGACAATCAGGATATTGGTATTGGTGGTGCTTCTTTTGGAGGACTCGTCTCTCTTTATGGCTTGTTTTACCGTCCGGATGCCTTCGGTAAATATATATTAATTTCACCGTCAGTTTGGTATCCCGAATTTATACATTTTATGAAAGCGCAGTTACCTGTATATGAATCAAAACAAATTTATTGGTATGTAGGCGAACTTGAAGGGCAACAAAGTAAGCATCTTAATCAATATATGTTGCCGTGTACAGAATATGGTGTTGACATCATAAATGAACTACTAGTATCTGAACAAAGCCTTTTTTATTTTGTGAAAAGCAAAAAGGGATTGCATCGGAAACGATTTTTCCAAAAATACTTCAAAAAAGCAATTAAGAAAATGTTTTAGAATTTTTGAAGTACTTTTATAAAGGGAAAATAAAGAATTTATATTATCTGAAAATTCTAATATTAACGCTTAAATCCCCACTTTTGAGTAGAAAAAGTGATAAAATTAGAAGTGTAAATATATTAAAAGAAGTGTTAAATCACTATTCTTTTAAATGTTATGCGAAATTATCTATTTCAACTTAAACATAGGGGATGTTTTTATGTCAGAACACAAAAACAATATTTCTGGAAGTCAGTTAATTGTTGGTATCGTTTTTTCTATTCTAACGTATTGGTTATTTGCGCAATCTTTTTTAAATATAGGACCACAAATTCAAGGTTCTTTTGAAACTACGCCAGATATAGTGAATATTTCTGTGAGCTTAACATCATTTGTGACAGGTGTATTTATGGTGGTTGCAGGAAATATCTCTGATAGATTTGGGAAGGTTAAGATGACGCGAATCGCTTTGTTGTTAAGTATTATTGGTTCACTTATGCTAATCATTTCTGGGAATGTAACGTTATTACTCTTAGGTAGAGTGATACAGGGATTCTCAGCAGCGATCATCATGCCTGCAACAATTTCAATTTTGAATGATTTTTTTGAAGGTGATCAACGTCAAAGGGCATTAAGTTATTGGTCGATTGGTGCGTTTGGTGGAACAGGTTTATCTTCATTTTTTGCAGGAGCTATGGCAACTTTTATTGCATGGCAATCTATTTTTGTCTTATCTATTATACTTTCAATTATCGCACTATTACTGTTGAAACATTTGCCAGAAAGTAAATATGATGTAGCACAAACAAAGCGTTTTGATTATTTGGGACTGACTATTTTTGTGGTGATGATTGGTAGTATAAGTTTTGTGATTACACAAGGTTATAAAATGGGATGGACGAATGAAATTACACTTATATTAAGTGCTATCTTTATCATTTGTATTATTCTATTTTATAATGTAGAAAAATCTAAAACGACACCGTTTATAGATTTAGCATTGTTTAAAAACAAACCTTATATAGGTGCGGTCCTGGCTAATTTTCTCTTAAACACAGGTGTGGGTGTCATTGCCTTGTTTAATATGTATGCACAAGGTGGTTTACATATGACAGCATTCCAATCGGGATTATTAACGTTACCTTATTTGATTGCCTTACTACTTGTTATTCGATTGGGAGAAAAGAGTATTAAACGCTTTGGTGCAAAACGTGCAATGGTCATTGGACCGATATTAACAGCGACTGGTGTGTTGTTATTTAGTCTAACGTTTTTTAATTTGACTAGTTACATTGTGATTGCCTTGATAGGAGCTTTATTTTTCGGGGCAGGCACAGGTTTATTTGCAACTCCTGCACTAAGTACTGCTGTTTCCACGACACCATCAGAAAAAGTAGGGGTGGCATCTGGGATTTTTAAAATGGGATCGACACTAGGTGGTGCGTTTGGTATTGCAATTATGACTTCTATATTTACTGGTGTGGCTCAAAGTGGTCACAGTATCGGTAATGCTGCAAGTATTGGTTTTATAGCAGGCGCAATACTTGTTATGTGTGGTGTGCTAGCCAGTGCCATTATAATACCTAAAACAAATATTAAGCGTTAATAGCATTCTAAATCACTGTTGAACTTGGACAGTGATTTTATTTTTCTACAAAGCTATGAATGCAATAAACGAGTGTCCTAAGATGATGAAAAGTTATGGATTTACACGTATTGAGTAAAGGCATATGATATGTACAAATCATTAAGAACAGAAATGAGGTAGACGATGGATTATAAAAGTTTATACCAATCTCCGCTAGGACAAATCACTTTGATTTCAGACGGAGAAAATATTACGGGTTTATGGCTTCCTACTCATAAAGACTTTGAAGCGCAGTATAAATCAGGATTAACAGAATCAGAGTTACCTGTGTTCGATAAAGCCAAACGATGGCTAGATGAATATTTCTCAGGAAATAACCCTGAGATAGATTTCCCTTTAAGCGCGAAAGGTACAACATTTCGTGAACAAGTCTGGCAATTACTCTTAGAAATACCACACGGCGAAACAGTGACATATGGATATTTAGCTGAAAAGGTAGGTGCGCTACGTGGAAAGACTAAAATGTCTTCGCAAGCAGTAGGGGGAGCTGTGGGTAGTAATCCGATTTCAATTATTATTCCGTGTCATAGAGTTGTTGGGAAAGACGGTAGTTTGACAGGCTACGGTGGTGGAATAGATGCCAAAATAGAGCTATTGAAAATAGAACAACTAGATATGAAATCATTTTATAGACCGAAGCATAGTACGAAGCCATAAATTGCCTAACAGTTGTATTATGTCAAATAAAATAGAAAGCTACATATAATAATATATATTAATTGTAAAGTTTTCTAGATAGAGTTGAATAATTAACTCAGTATGATATCGTGTAAACCATCTTTAAAATAAAAATTTGGGATGGTGAGTCTTCTGAAACGGGAAAAACAGGGATTTTCAAGTGTTTTTATTTATTCAGCAGCAGTTATAGCAATACTAGTAATTATTGGGGCGTTATTCCCACAACAATTTGGTAGTGTGGGTGGTAAGATATCAACTTGGGTTACTAAGACATTTGGTTGGTATTATATGTTGCTATATACAGTAATTTTAGGCTTTTGTATTTTCTTATTATTTAGCCCGATAGGTAAATTAAAATTGGGAAAACCAAAAGATAAACCAGAATTTAGAACAGTGTCATGGCTTGCGATGTTATTCAGTGCAGGTATGGGTATTGGTTTGGTGTTCTACGGGGCATCTGAACCTATTTCACATTATATGGCTCCACCAACTGCAGATCCTGAAACAAAAGCAGCGATGGCAGAAGCGTTTAAGTCATCATTTATTGACTATGGTTTTCATCCTTGGGCAGTATACGGCATTGTCGCGCTAGCATTGGCATATTCTCAGTTCCGTAAAGGTGACAATGGATTAATTTCAAGAACACTGAGACCTATTCTTGGAAACAGAGTAGAAGGTCCAATTGGCAATCTAGTAGATATTTTAGCAGTGTTTGCTACAGTTATTGGTGTAGCTGTTTCACTTGGTGTAGGTGCTATACAAATTAATGGTGGATTGCACTATTTATTCGGTGTACCAAGTAATTCTATCGTTCAAGGTATTATTATTGCCATTGTTACCGTATTATTTTTATACAGCGCATGGAGTGGCTTAAGCAAAGGAATTCAATATTTAAGTAATTTGAATATGATTTTGGCCGCATTATTATTAATTGTAATATTTATTGTTGGACCAACATTACTTATTCTTAACATGATGACAAGTGGTACTGGAGATTATCTGAATACACTTATCTTCAATAGTTTGGATGTTGCGCCATTAAATGAACAAAAGAGTGATTGGTTACAAACATGGACGATTTATTATTGGGGCTGGTGGATGAGTTGGAGCCCATTCGTTGGTACCTTTATTGCTAGAATTTCTAAAGGACGTAGTATTAGAGAGTTTGTTATTGCAGTGCTTGGCGTACCAGTTGTAATAAGTATTATTTGGTTTAGTGCGTTTGGTGCGACAGGTATTACAGTTGGACAATCACATTCAAGTATTTTGAAAATGCCACCAGAAACGCAATTATTTGGTATTTTTAATGAATTGCCGTTTGGATTTATATTATCTATTATTGCACTTGCACTGATTGCATCATTCTTTATTACATCGGCAGATTCTGCAACATATGTTTTAGGAATGCAAACAGCATATGGCACATTGAACCCATCAGGCTTTATTAAGATTGTGTGGGGATTAGCCTTAGCCGCAATCGCCTATGTGTTATTATTAGCAGGTGGTGATACGGGACTAAGTGCCTTACAATCTGCAGCAATCATATCCGCATTGCCATTTAGTTTTGTTGTTATACTGATGATGGTCTCATTATATAAAGATGCGAATAATGAACGTAAAGCATTAGGATTAACTTTGAAAATTAATGAAGAACGAAGTGCATCTTATACTAAAATGATTGAAGAAGAAAATCGTAATAGATTATAAAGTGAAATAGCATAAAAAGACCTCCCTTCTAAAAAGTAACTTATGTACTTTTGGAAGGGAGGTTTTTCTAATTTAATAATTATAATTGGATAGTACTTAGTCAATAAACGATAAAATGTATAAGATTCAAATGAATAACATAAATAAGACAATTTAAATTAAGCATTTATAACGTGATAAGAATAAGTGCTTTAAAACCTAATTTAAGGTATTATAATTACGGATATGATCATTGATACTTTCAAGATAGAAAATAGAATTTTGTTCATTTTGCAACTCTGTTTCAGGGTCAAATTCTAAATTGTCAAAACGTTTGAAGAAAGTTTCATAAGTTTCAACAGAAATTTCTTCACGGTTATTCAATAAATCTTTGTGTGCTTGAATATCAAGTGCATCTTGATAACCTTCGACAACCTTACCACTGAAGAATTCACCAACTGAGCCAGAACCGTAACTAAATAATCCGATAGTATCGTTTGGTACTAAATCATGTGTTTCAAGTAATGAAATTAAACTCAAGTATAATGAGCCAGTGTAAATATTACCGACATAGCGATTATAATACGTTGCTGCATCATAACCTGTAGTTAAACGTGATTTAGTTTCTTCATCGATATCGTCTGTTAAAATAGACTCAAGTGCTTTTTTACCCATTTTTGTAAATGGTACATGGAAGCATAATGAACTAAAATCAGCTAATGATTTATTATGACGACGTGCATACTCTTGCCAGCTTTCTTGGAAAGAATGGATATATGCATCTTTTGATAGTGCACCGTCAACGAGTGGATATGGTTGACCACTTGGACGCCAGAAATCATAAACGTCTTCTGTAAATGCAACGGCATCATCATTTAGTTCAAGGATACGAGGGTTATGTGATATCATCATAGCAACAGCCCCAGCACCTTGCGTTGGTTCGCCACCAGATTGTAAGCCATAACGAGCAGTATCACTTGCAATCACAAGAACCTTTTCATTTGGACGTTGTGCTAAATAATCTTTAGCTAATTGAATTGCAGGTGTAGCAGCATAACAAGCTTCTTTCATTTCAATACAACGCGCAAATGGTTGAATTCCAAGTAGGTTGTGTATTTGAACTGCTGATGCTTTCGCTGAATCGATTGCTGATTCAGTTGCTACGATGACCATGCTGATTTGTTTTTTATCGTCATCTGTAACGATATCTTTAGCAGCATTTGCACCCATTGAAACAATATCTTGGCTTGTAGGGCTCACTGCCATTTCAGTTTGGCCAATACCTAATAAGTATTTATTGGGATCAACTTGACGTGCTTCTGCAAGTTTAGCCATATCTACATAAAATCTTGGAACATAAAAATTAATTTGATCAATACCAACTGTCATAAAGTGTATCGACACCTTTCTGTATATAAATAAGCAATTGTATCATACCAAATCACAACGATAAAATACAATGATTTGAAATTAGTCATAAAGGAGAATAATAATGAATAGAGTAGCAATCGTAAGTGCAAAACGTACACCAATAGGGAAATTTAAAGGGAAATTAAGTCAGTATACTGCAGTAGAACTTGGTACAACAACATTAGAAGCAGCTATGAAAGCTATACAATTAGACCCGAAACATGTTGAACAAGTCATATACGGAAACGTACTGCAAAGTGGTAATGGTCAGAATCCAGCACGCCAAATTGGTATCAAAGCAGGCGTACCTGATACAACACCTGCAATGACAATCAATGAAGTTTGTGGCTCAGGATTAAAGTCTATCATTTTAGGTAAACAATTAATTCAACTTGGAGAAGCCAAAGTTGTTGCTGTAGGTGGCGTAGAAAGTATGACGAATGCGCCGCAATTAATTTTAAATGAAGATGAAGCACCTGTGGAAAGCTTTATGCATGATGGACTTACGGATGCCTTTATGAATGTACCTATGGGTATCACAGCTGAGAAGATTGCTGAAAAATATGGTGTGACACGTGAGCAACAAGATGACTTTGCTAATGCATCGCAACAAAAAGCATATCAAGCTACAGCATCTGGAAAATTTGAAAACGAAATTGTACCACTAAAAGATGCGAATGGTGAGTGGATGACGACAGATGAAGGCATTCGCGGTAATAGTAGTGGAGAAAAACTAGCGACATTAAAAACGATTTTTAAAGAAAATGGGACTGTAACAGGTGGTAATGCTTCAAGTATTAATGATGGTGCATCTACAGTAATTTTAATGGATGAAACTTATGCTAAAGAAAATGGTTACGAAGTATTAGCTATAGTAGGCAATCACGCTGAAGTTGGCTGTGATCCAGAATTGATGGGTTATGCGCCATATCATGCAGTTACACAATTATTGGAAAAATCTAACAAAGTGATAGATGATTTTGATGTTGTAGAAATGACGGAAGCTTTTGCAGCGCAAAGTATTCCGGTTAGAGATAACTTGGGAATTACACAAGATAAGCTTAATCTTTATGGTGGTGCAATCGCATTAGGTCATCCTATTGGTGCAAGTGGTGCACGTTTAGTTACAACACTCGTAAACCTTTTAGCACAAGAAGATAAACAATCAGGTATTGCTACGGCATGTATTGGTGGCGGTCTTGGCATTGCAATTGCAATTGAAAAAGGAGGCAAATAATGGAAGCATTAGACAAAACATTTCGTCACTTATCTAGAGAAGACAAATTGTCACAACTTGTTGAAAAGGGTTGGCTAAGCGAAGAAAATAGAGACGTATTATTAAATAATACGCTTATTCCTGAAGAAATTGCGAATAGTTTAATTGAAAATGTCATTGGACAAGGCGCGTTACCAGTAGGATTATTGCCAGAAATTAAGGTTGATGATAAATCATATGTTGTACCTATGATGGTGGAAGAACCTTCTGTTGTTGCAGCAGCCAGCTATGGTGCGAAATTAGTTAATCAAACTGGCGGTTTCAAAGTGGTCTCAAGTGAACGACTCATGATTGGACAAATTGTGTTTGATGGTGTGGATGATACAAATGCGTTAGCACAGCATATTCAACAACTTGAGCCTAAAATCAAACAAATCGCTGATGAAGTTTATCCGTCAATAATAGAGAGAGGCGGAGGTTATCGAAAAATTCAAATCGATACGTTTGCTGCAGAAGCGCTTTTGTCGCTTAAAGTATATGTAGATACAAAAGATGCCATGGGCGCAAATATGTTAAATACAATTTTAGAAGGTATTACAGCATATTTGAAAAATGAATTGGCAGAAGTAGACATCCTAATGAGCATCTTATCTAATCACGCAACTGCTTCAGTTGTTAAAGTACAAGGTGAAATATCAGTTGAAGCACTGTCCAAAGGTGGTCGTGATGGTCAAACTGTTGCAAAACGCATGGAGCGTGCATCCGTATTAGCACAAGTGGATATTCATCGTGCAGCTACACATAATAAAGGTGTAATGAATGGTATTCATGCTGTTGTCCTTGCAACTGGTAATGATACGCGTGGTGCAGAAGCGACAGCACATGCATATGCGAGCAAGGATGGCCAATACCGAGGATTAGCAACATGGAAATACAATGAAGCGAGACAAACATTGGTGGGGACGATTGAAGTGCCAATGACTTTAGCAACAGTAGGTGGTGGTACAAAAGTATTACCTATTGCAAAAGCATCGCTAGATCTTATGAAAGTTGATACCGCTCAAGAACTTGGTCATGTCGTAGCTGCAGTTGGCTTAGCTCAGAACTTTGCGGCTTGTCGTGCATTGGTATCTGAAGGTATCCAACAAGGTCACATGAGCTTACAATATAAATCACTAGCTATTGTTGTTGGTGCACAAGGTGAAGAAATTGCTAAAGTTGCAGATATGTTGAAGACACAACCACGTGCGAATACAGCTGTTGCACAACAATTACTTGAAGCTATTCGAGCACAAAAATCATAATATGCATTTGAAAGCATAAAAAATTTATAGTAAATATGTTAAGCAACCTCAATGGTTAACTGAAACACACTCCAAAAGTTGGACGATAACTCTAACTTTTGGGGTGTGTTTTTTATTGAAAATGCTAAGAAATCATGCGTGATATTTGTCTCTTTTCAATACGAAACGTAAAAAAACTGCCAATAAAGTAGTGGACTTTATCGACAGCTTAAAAAGCGATTTGATTAGTAGATATAGTTGTATTTTGCGGCAGCTGATTTGCTTAATATTCTTGTTCCAAATGCTAAAGGGCGATTATAATTGTATTCTGCAACTTTGATACTACCATTGTTATAAACTGCGCTGACATAAGCGACATGGCCATAAGTTCCTGCAGTTGACTGCATGACTGCGCGTTTTGCTGGTTTTCTCCCTACACGATAACCACTTTTCTTAGCATTGCTATACCAAGTCTTAGCGTTGCCCCAACCATTTGGCACCGGTTTACCCACGCTTGCTCTCTTTTTAAATACATACCAAGTGCATTGATTTTTCGTATAATAATTTACTGCAGCTTCTGTCGTGTGACTTTGTTGCATTGTCTCAAATGATAAAGTGCCTGTCATTAGAATCGTAGTCGCAAGAAGTATCGTAGTCAATCTTTTTTTAATATTCATACATATCCCCAAACATTTTTTATTGATGTTTTTATCATAAAATGCAAATGATAAAAGTACAATAAAGTATACAATTAATACAACTAACTTTAATAAGTCTGAAATATATGCCATACAATTGTAATTTGACATGCAAAATAATGACTTGCTAACAAGTGGAATGGTATAGTATTGGATAATTATATATTTACTATATAAAAATAAAATTAAAAATTAACCTAAGTATTGAAAGCGCTATCATTTTTCAGTATGATTTTAATAACAGAGGAGGTGGCTATTATTTTTAAACGTAAATTTAAAAACAATAGTAGTAAAAGCCAAGTGAAAAAAGAATTGGGGTTTATCTCAGCGTTCTTCACATTGGCGACAATGATTATATCCATGTTATTTACAGTAGCTGTGTTAGAAAAAGAACCACATATTCCATTACTTATTGGTACGGCTGTCGCTATTCTTGTGACAATGTTGCATGGCTATAAGTTTAGTGAAGTTGAAGAAATGATGTATAAGGGGATACGACATGCTTTACCAGCAATCGTAATCATCATTTTAGTTGGGTTAGTCATTGGTTCATGGATTGGTAGCGGGGTCGTAGCAACAATGATTTATTATGGACTTCAACTCATTGATCCACGCTATTTCTTAGCGGTTGTTATTATTTTATGTGGTATTGTTGCTTTAGCAATCGGTAGCAGTTGGTCCACAATGGCTACTGTAGGCGTAGCTTCAATGGGCATTGGAATTAGTATGGGTATATCACCAGGTATGGTTGCAGGTGCAGTCATTTGTGGGTCGTACTTTGGAGATAAAATGAGTCCACTATCAGATACGACGAATCTGGCTGCAGGATTGACAGGTGTAAATTTGTTTGAACATATCAAGCATATGTTTTATACAACGATTCCGGCACTCATTATATCGCTCATCGCATTTTTTATTATCGGACAACGTTATGGTGCCCAACATTTTGATGCTAAAAACATCCACGCAATACTAAATACGATGCAAGATAACTTTCTCATTACGCCATGGCTATTACTGATTCCACTTATTGTAATTGCACTTGTTGTTGTCAAAGTACCGGCAATACCAGCCATTTGTGTAGGTATTGTGCTAGGATTTTTTGCGCAGATTTTCATTCAAGGTGGAAGTCTTACCGAAGCATTAACAGCATTACAAACAGGTTATACAATCGATTCAGGTAATAAACTTGTGGATGAACTGTTTAATCGTGGCGGTTTAGAGTCGATGTTCTATACGATTTCTCTTACATTAGTCGCGATGACATTTGGTGGTGTTTTAGAATATTCCGGCATGTTGAAAGCGTTGATTTCTATCGTTTTAAAAGTAGCCAAGTCAACGGGGTCATTAATCGCCTCTGTCATTGTCTCTTGCATTGGAACAAATTTTACTTGTTCAGAACAATACATATCCATCATCGTACCTTCACGCATGTATATCAGTGCATTTAAGGAAAAACAATTACATCCTAAGAATTTGTCGAGAGCTTTAGAAGATGGTGGTACATTAACTTCGGTCTTTGTACCTTGGAATACATGTGGTGTGTTTATTGCATCAACATTAGGTGTTTCTGTCATCGAATATGCTCCGTTCGCTATATTAAATTATACTGTACCAATTATTTCTATTATATTCGGATATATTGGTTTCAAAATTATAAAATTAAGCGAGCAACCTATTAAAGTGAATGACGAAACAACGAACCAAACGCAATCGAAAGATACTAATTTGGCCTGAAATGTAAAATATCCAAGCTAGATTACCATAAATTAAATTGATAATATCCGTTCTCACAATTAGAAGAATCTTGAGAACGGATATTTTAGTTCAACAAGATGGAAATTAAATTTTTTAGCATATAAGAAAGTGCAAAGTTAATTTGTGCAGGATTATTTGTCTGTATTTTTGCACCTTATTAGCAATTTATTTGTAGCATGAATAGGTTGATATAATTATAGCGTCGCCTATCTCTCAGGCATCAAATTGACTGAGAGAGGAGGTGTATTATGATGCTTATGTGTTTTGTACACATATTAATGACAGTTATAAGTAGCTGTATTATCGCGTATTTTTCTTATTGGCTTAATAGACGTGATAAATAATGCATAGGTGACAAAAGCCACACCTTAAAAACCCCCTTACTACGGCAATAGTAAGGGGGTATTAATGCTTATGTGTTTTGTTACGAATATTGTATCATCATCTTTAAAGCAAAATGCAAATGTATGTTTGAATGGAATCTATAATTAAAGTTAGATGAAATTTCATTTAATAACCAGTGATTTTGTAGGGGAAATCATTTTCATGGCACATATATTGAAATATTGAAATTTCTACGTATACTGAATGCTAAAAAGAGACATTTTATAAAGGAGTGGGTACATGGACATTAAACATATGAAGTACTTTGTAGCTGTTGTCGACCAAAACGGTATGACAAATGCTTCGAAACATTTATATATTGCCCAACCAACGATAAGTAAAGCAATCAAAGATTTAGAAGATACTTTAAATATGCCCTTATTTGATCGGAGTAAGCGACAACTTGTATTAACAGACGCTGGATCAGTTTTTTATAAAAAATGCAAAGAGATTTTAACGCTTTACAATGATTTACCTAAAGAAATTAACAGTTTGTTAGGCTTAGAAACCGGACATATAAGTATTGGCTTATCTGCGGTTATGAACATGAATAAGTTTATACAAATACTAGGTGAGTTTCATCAGAAATATCCTAATGTAACATATAACCTTGTTGAGAATGGCGGGAAAATGATTGAGACACAGTTAATCAATGATGAAATTGATATTGGTATCACAACTTTACCAGTAGACCAAACGATTTTCCATTCTATCACGCTCTATCAAGAGGATTTAAAATTAGTGTTAAATAAAGAGCATCATCTTGCGAATATAGAAAAAATTGATATGAGTATGTTGAAAGATGAGGATTTTATTTTATTTAATGAAGACTTTTATTTGAACGATAAAATTATCGAAGCGGCGAAGAATGCCGGTTATCTACCGAATACGATTTCTAAGATTTCACAGTGGAATTTTATTGAAAATTTATTGAATGCACATTTAGGTGTCAGTATTTTACCCGAGAACATTGTAGGTTTATTAGATAGTCACTTTGTACATAAAAAGCTAGAAGATCCTGGTATGCGATGGGAACTAGGTGTCGTGTGGAAACGTGATAAATATTTAAGTCATGCGACGAGACAGTGGATAGATTTCATGAAACAAAGATTATAATATATACATAAACTCGAAAATCATTGATTAGATTAAAGCACATACAATAAGTCTGAGACAAAAATAGATGTCTCAGGCTTTTTAAATTTAGCAGAAGATGACTGAATTGAGCCTTTGCTTATATCAAGTATTTTCAATCCTAGTTAGTCTTGTCCTGCAGAGACTATGAATCCTTATTAAATAGTTTGATTTCTGTCCCACTCACAGCTGCGTGTTTTTATTAATAGATAGATTCCTTCAATAATTAGTATAGAAAAATATAATGGATTAAATCGCTTTCATTCATAAAAGTAATAAGTACTATTGAAAATCAATATTTTTATTATAGAAAACATCGTCTTATACTTGAATATATATTCAATCAAGTAATTAACAAATGAAAATAAGGGTGATGTGTAATGCAAATATCAAAGAAGTTGATACAGGTCTTATTTCAAATAATATTGATTTTGGGTATTACTTATTTAGGTAATGTCATTCAAAGCTTTTTTCATATACCAATTGCCGGAAGTATCGTTGGCTTAATACTATTCTTTTTGCTTTTGCAATTTAAAGTGATTCCTTCCAAATGGGTGAGTGAAGGTTCTAACTTTTTCTTAGCGACAATGGTCTTCTTTTTTGTCCCATCAGTTGTAGGTATTATGGATGTCATTCCAGAAATCAATTTAAATTTCATCCTATTTTTCACAATGATTATATTAGGTACGTGTTGTGTGTCACTGATTTCAGGTTTTATAGCTGAAAAAATGGTTAAAAATGCACGATACGGGAATGGACAAGATTAGATGTTACTTTTAAAAACTATTTTTATGATTTTATTAACGATACTGATGTTTGTCGGTGCTAAGAAGCTACAAGCTAAGTTTAGGAGTCCATTTTTGAATCCAGCACTGATTGCTTCAATTGGGATTGTATGTGTACTGCTACTATTTAGGGTGGACTACCAATCATATATGGTTGGAGGGAAATGGATTCATTATTTACTAAATTGTACAGTCGTATGTTTAGCGTTTCCGCTTTATCAAAATCGTCATAAAATATTACACAATGCACGCATTATTTTTAGCAGTGTGTTGACTGCAGTGATGTTAAATTTTATATTTGTCTACTGCATATTAAAACTATTTGGTTATTCAAAAGAAGTCATTGTAACAATGTTGCCAAGGTCTATGACTGCCGCTGTTGGTATTGAAGTGTCAAAGCAGCTTGGTGGTATTGATGCAATTACCGTCATGTTTATTATTACAACTGGTTTAATTGGCAGTATTTTAGGAACGTATTTATTAAGATTAGGCAGATTTAATACGTCGATTGCAAAAGGCATGGCATATGGTAATGCATCACATGCCTTTGGTACGGCACAAGCCTTAGAAATAGATTTAGAATCCGGTGCATTTAGTTCAATAGGTATGATTTTAACGGCTATATTAAGTTCAATTATTTTACCGATACTCATCCTATTTTTATATTAAATGAACTTCTAAGCATTACTTGATTATTATTAAAATTTAAAAATATAGTGAATTAAAGTGAAAAACTGAAGGGAGTTTTTTATAATGGCAAAAATTAAAGCAAATGAAGCATTAGTAAAAGCATTACAAGCGTGGGATATTGATCACTTATATGGTATTCCAGGTGACTCAATTGATGCAGTTGTTGATAGTTTGAGAACTGTAAGAGATGAAGTTGAATTTGTTCATGTACGTCATGAAGAAGTGGCTAGTTTAGCAGCAGCTAGCTATACTAAATTAACGGGTAAAATTGGTGTTGCATTAAGTATCGGAGGACCTGGTGTCGTTCATCTACTTAATGGTATGTATGATGCCAAACTAGATAATGTGCCACAACTTATTTTGGCTGGACAAACAGATAGCACAGCATTAGGAACTAAAGCGTTCCAAGAAACAGATATTAGCAAAATGGTAGACGATGTTGCAGTATATAATCGTCAAATCACTGAAAACGATAAAGACGTGTTTGGCATTGTAAATGAAGCCATTCGCACGGCATATCAGAAAAAAGGCGTAGCAGTCTTAATTCTGCCAAATAACTTATTAACAAATAAAGTGAAAGACACAACGAATACGCCAGTTGATACAGCACCACCTGCACGAGTAGCGCCGAAACCACGCAGTATCAAAAAAGCGACGAAATTAATTAATAAGAGTAAACGTCCAGTTATGTTAATTGGTACAGGTGCGAAACATGCTAAAGACGAAGTGCGTGAATTTATTGAAGCGGTTAAAATTCCATCAATCATCACATTACCTGCAAAAGGTATACTAGCGGATGCACATCCATATAATTTAGGAAATCTAGGAAAAATTGGTACCAAAGTATCATACCAAACAATACAAGACGCCGACTTATTAATTATGGTTGGTACAAATTATCCATATGTTGACTACTTACCTAAGAAAAATATTAAAGCCATTCAAATTGATACAAACCCTGACAATATCGGACACCGTTTCAATGTAAATGTAGGTATACTTGGTGATAGTAAATATGCGTTACAACAATTAACGGATTCAGTAAAACACATTAAAAATCGTGATTTCTTAAATAAAACACTCGAAAGAAAAGCGACTTGGGATTCATGGATGGCGAAAGATTTAGCAGATGAAAGTTCACCGATTCGCCCAGAACGTTTAATGGACGCAATCAACAAAGTGAGAACAGATGACGCAATCTTTTCTATCGATGTAGGTACATCAACAGTTTGGTCAACACGTTATTTAAATTTAACAGTGAACAATAAATTTATTGTATCTAGCTGGTTAGGTACAATGGGCTGCGCTTTACCTGGTGCAATTGCAGCGAAACGCGCATACCCAAATCGTCAAGTTGTAGGTATTGCTGGTGATGGTGCATTCCAAATGGTTATGCAGGATTTCGCCACAGCTGTTCAATATGACTTACCTATGACGATTTTTGTATTAAATAACGAACAATTATCATTTATTAAATATGAACAACAAGCCGCTGGTGAGTTAGAATATGCTATCGATTTCACAGATATAGATTTAGCTAAATTTGCTGAAAGTTGTGGTGGTGTTGGTTACACATTAAAAGATCCAAGCAACATTGATGAAGTCGTTGCTGATGCGATGGCTCAAGACAGACCAACAATTGTTAATGTTTATGTAGATCCTAATGCAGCACCATTACCAGGTAAAATCGTTAAAGATGAAGCAATCAATTATGGTAAATGGGCATTTAGATCCATTACTGAAGATAAAAAATTAGACCTAGACGAACTGCCACCAATGTCAACAGCAGTTAAACGTTTCTTCTAATATATTGTCTAGTTAAAATAGATAAGTATAAAACTAAATTTTTTGCATAAGCACGGCTATACTTCATTAACGAAGTTTAGTCGTGCTTTATATTTATAGTTTTTAATACAGGTTGTAATTTACTTATTAACAAAGAATCTGAAACACCTATTTATGTGCTAGACTCAATTCTTTACTTAATCTGTTTCTAGTATTAAAGACACAAAAATAAGTCGTGTTATAGTATGAAATCAAAACATATAACATTCATCACGCATGCACTGTAGATATTTTCACACCTTGGGTATTGATTTAATATTTGGTTGTGGAATAATAGAAAGTGCGAATTGTCAGATAATTGTGTTAAATATAACTAAATTGATATTTTTTGTATTTCACAAGTTAAAAATAGGATGTCATTGGGAGAGGTTGTTTTAAGCATGGTCAAAAATTTTTTGAAGGATAAGCGTTTAAAAACACCACATACGTATGCACTTTTGTTATGTATTATCATATTTGCGAGTATTCTCACTTATTTAATTCCAGCGGGAACATTTTCAAGAGAGAAAAAAGATGGGCAAACATTAGTTATACCTGGATCATATGAGCAGGTTCAACAACATGGCGTATCTTTCTTTGATATATTTCGCGCAATACCTGAAGGATTAATAAGTGGTGGGGAGATAGTTTTTTACATCTTTTTAGTAGGTGGCGCATTCGGTATTGTTCACAAGACTGGTGCTTTTGAGAATGGTGTAAATAAAGCAATGCAATCATTAGGTGCATATAAAGTACTGATGATTCCATTAACAATGACTATTTTTTCAATTTTAGGGTTTTCAATTGGTTTAGCAGAAGAAACAATCATTTTTGTCCCTATTGGTATTATTATTGCACGAACTTTAGGCTATGATGCGCTGACGGGTGCAGCAATGGTTATTCTTGGCGCAGCAAGTGGATTTATAGGAGGGATGTTGAATCCATTTACTGTAGGTGTTGCACAAACTGTAGCAGAATTGCCGATGTTTTCAGGATGGGGATTACGTTCAATCATATATGTATTCATTTTAATAGCGGCTATTTCAACCGTAATGCTTTATGCACGCAAGGTTAAGCGTGATAAGTCGAAAAGTTATGTTTATGAACTGGAACAAATCGAAGCTAAGTCTGAAACGCAATTAACACGCGCACGTTTTACAAAGCGACAAGCAATCGGATTAGGATTGATCGTCTTAGCGATTATACTCAATGTTTATGGCATATTCACATTCGGCTGGTCATTTAATGAGATGAGCGCCAACTTTATATTTGCCGGAATTCTTGCTGGAGTAATTGGTGGCTTGGGTATCAACGGTACCTTTGATGCAATGATTGAGGGCATGAAAGATATTTTGTTTGGCGCTATGATTGTTGGTTTTGCCAAAGGTATCATCGTTATTTTAGAAAATGGAGAAGTGATTGATAGCATCGTTTATGGTATGACAACTTTGTTGGCAGGTGTGCCTTCGTCATTAGTCATTATAGCAATGTTTATATTACAATTTATGCTGAATTTCTTTATTCCATCGGGGTCAGGACAAGCGTTAACAACAATGCCATTAATGGTACCTATTTCTGATTTATTAAATATTAATCGTCAAATTACAGTTCTCGCATTCCAATATGGAGACGCCATTAGTAACGTCTTATTCCCAACATCTGCAATTTTAATGGGTGCTTTAGCCGTTGGGAAGATTACCTATACACAGTGGTTGAAATTTGCATGGAAGGTTATCTTACTCTGGGTTATTATTTGTTGTATTGGTATGTCAGTAGCGCTCATTGTAGGTTATTAGTTTTGAAAATGTGACGAATTAAGACTCAAATTGTAAAAATAAAGGCAAAAAAGTTATTGTGTATTTTATGAAAGCGTTATATAATATAAAAAAAATAATCGTCAATTTGCGTGTTACTGGTTAGGCAGGCATGAGCAAACGGAAGACTATAGGGAATAGTCTGTTTGTTCATGCTTTTTTTGCGCGATTTTTGACGAAATTATTATTTATGAAGGGAAGAATTATATATGTTTAAAAAGCTTTTTGGACAGCTGCAACGTATTGGTAAAGCATTAATGCTTCCAGTAGCGATATTACCTGCGGCCGGTCTATTATTAGCAATTGGTACGGCCATTCAAGGCGAAGAACTACAACATTATTTGCCATTTATACAAAATGCAGGAGTTCAAAATGTTGCAGAAATGATGGCAGGGGCAGGAAGTAGTATATTTGATAACTTGCCAATGATTTTTGCTTTAGGTGTTGCAATAGGTTTAGCGAGTGGTGATGGTGTTGCTGCGATAGCGGCATTTGTAGGATATGTCATTATGAACAAAACGATGGGAGCGATCCTGCATGTGACACCAGACAACGTTAATGATGCAGCTAGTGGTTATGCGAGTGTACTAGGTATTCCTACACTGCAAACGGGTGTGTTTGGTGGTATTATCATCGGTGCACTTGCGGCATGGTGTTATAACAAATTCTATAATATTTCATTACCATCATACTTAGGGTTCTTTGCGGGTAAACGATTTGTGCCAATTATGATGGCGACAACGTCATTTATCTTAGCGTTTCCAATGGCTTGGATTTGGCCAACGATTCAAGATGGTTTAAATGCATTCAGTGAAGGATTATTAGATTCGAACACAGGCGTAGCAGTATTTTTATTCGGATTTATCAAGCGATTATTGATACCGTTTGGTCTACACCATATTTTCCATGCGCCATTCTGGTTTGAATTTGGCAGTTGGAAAAATGCAGCTGGTGAGATGATTCACGGAGACCAACGTATTTTTATTGAACAAATTAAAGAAGGTAGTAAATTAACGGCTGGTAAATTCATGCAAGGTGAATTCCCAGTTATGATGTTTGGTTTACCAGCAGCAGCGTTAGCGATCTATCATACTGCGAAACCGGAAAATAAAAAAGTTGTTGCCGGTTTAATGGGATCAGCAGCCTTAACATCATTCTTAACGGGTATTACTGAACCATTAGAATTCTCGTTCTTATTTGTAGCACCATTATTATTCTTTGTGCATGCAGTATTAGATGGCTTATCTTTTTTAATCTTATACTTATTAAATGTGCATTTAGGTTATACGTTCTCAGGTGGATTTATTGATTATGTCTTACTAGGTGTACTACCGAATAAGACTCAGTGGTGGTTAGTTATTCCAGTAGGTATTGTTTATGCATTTATTTACTATTTCGTTTTCAGATTCTTAATTTTAAAATTCAAATACAAAACGCCTGGACGCGAAGACAAACAGGCACAATTCACACAATCATCAGCGAGTGACTTACCATTCAATGTCCTAGCAGCAATGGGTGGAGAAAGTAATATTAAACACTTAGATGCATGTATCACAAGATTACGTGTAGAAGTGAACGACAAAAGCAAGGTTGATGTTGCAGGTCTGAAAGCGTTAGGTGCTTCCGGTGTACTTGAAGTTGGTAATAATATGCAAGCAATATTTGGACCTAAATCGGATCAGATTAAACATGATATGGCGCGCATTATCAAAGGTGAAATTACGAAACCTAGTGAAACGACTGTTGAAGAAGTAGATAGTAACGAAGCAGTTCATGTGGCACAAACAGATGAAATTAAAGTTTACGCGCCAGGTGAAGGTCAAATCATTCCATTATCAGAAGTGCCTGATCAAGTATTTGCTCAAAAAATGATGGGAGATGGTGTTGGTTTTATTCCTGAAAATGGTAAAATTGTCGCACCATTCGATGGTACTGTGAAGACAATATTCCCTACAAAACATGCGATTGGTTTAGAATCAGAACAAGGCTTAGAATTATTGATTCATATTGGTATTGATACGGTTAAGCTCAATGGTGAAGGTTTTGAAAGTTTTGTAAATACAGGCGATACTGTGAACAAAGGTCAATTATTAATGCAAGTTGATTTAGATTACATTAAAGCAAACGCACCAAGTATTGTTACACCTTTAGTGGTAACGAATTTGGAAGACCGTGCATTAGTAGTAGAAGATGTTAAGCACGTCAAAGCGGAAGAATTAATTTTAACAGTAAAAGCATAATAGCATTGTAAATATTTAATATGAGGATGAGTGATTAAGTTTCGAATGAGTTTTCGAACTGTCGCTTGTCCTCATTTTTTAATTTTCGAATTAAAAGTTGAAATATTCTGAAATTATAAATATTATGGAGATAACTATAAATAGAATCGAAGGTGAAATACATGAATTATAGACCGGCTATTAAAGTTATGCCAAATGTAACACTCGTACCCCCAGAATTAGATATGGCCGAGCCATTATTAGAGACGATAAAGGGCAATTTATCTCATTTATCAACATTTTTGGATTTTGTTAAAGAAGACGTGACGTTGGAAGACGAGCAGTCTTATTTGAAAATGATGATACAACAGCATGCAGACAATAAGGCACGCTTGTTTTTAATATATTATGATGAAACATTGATTGGAACTATAGATTTACATAATATACAAGTTACACATCAAAAGGCAGAAGTAGGATATTGGATAGCAGAAGGCTATACAGGTAAACAAATAGTGACAAATTGTGTAAACTACTTGTGCCACTATGCATTTGAAATTTTAGCACTGAATAAATTAACTATTATGGCTGATAAACGCAATATAGCGAGCAATAAAGTAGCTAAAAAAGTAGGCTTCACGTTTGTTGCGACAGATGTTGAAGATGTTTTCGATGGGGAACATTTTAGGGATATGAACCGATATGTTTTATTTAGGAAGCATTTTTTGAATAAATAAGCGCAACATCAATAATGAATGAAATTAATTTAGAGGAGGGGTTGTATGTTACAGAACAAGCTAAATGTAGCTAATTTAAATACGCCTATTCATAAATTGGAACGGTTGAGCCAAGCGTTAGGCAAAGCAATCTATATTAAACGTGACGATTTTACGGGAACAGAAATTTCAGGAAACAAAGTACGTAAACTAGAATACACAATACAATATGTATTAGATCATGGTTATGACACGATCATTACGACAGGTGCAATAACGTCTAATCACGCGCGTGCGACAGCTGCGTTATGTGCACAATATAATATTGAATGTCACCTTGTGCTTAGGGGAGAACTGCAAGCGTATGAAGGCAATTTATTCTTAGATGCTATGTTAGGAGCACATATCCATGTGATAGGGCCCACAGCCTCTAGAGAAGCAAGCATGGAAAGTTTATATAAGAATTTAGAAGCACAAGGCAAGACACCATTCTCAATTCCAGTGGGTGCTTCAGATTGGATTGGCACGCACGGATATGTACATGCCTTCGATGAAATCATAGAACAAGAAAAAGAAATGAATATTACTTTCGATTCTATAAATGTTGCGGTTGGTTCAGGCGGTACTTATGCTGGGTTATGGTATGGCAATGAACAACATCAGTCTACTAAACAAATTATAGGGTATGCAGTCGATCAAAGTACCGAGGCATTTCATAATAAAATCATTGAAATTATTCAGCAGCTCGATGATTCTGTAAAAAGATTTGATACTGTGCATATTAATGATGCTTATATCGGATTAGGTTATGGGCAAGCGACAGATGAGGAATTGCAGTTCTATATTGATATTGCACAATTAGAAGGTATGATATTAGATCCTACTTACACAGGCAAAGCTTTTAAAGGATTGATAGAAGAAATTAAGTCGGGTCAGTATGATAATCAGGAAAATATATTGTTTATTCATACAGGTGGACTTCAAGGATATACTGAAGAAACAAGGCACCGTCTACAACAAATGTTGCCCGAAATTACAGAAACAAAATAATGTCATCTCATGTTCTGATAGCTTAAAATATAGTTGGTAATGAATATAAAAGTTTAAGGGGTTTAAAAAATTATGACTATAAGAAAGCTAGTGGCAGAACGCAATATAGAAGTGAATGGCTATGATATTGATGCTATGGGCATAGTGAGTAATATTGTATACATTAGATGGTTTGAAGATTTGCGTACGGATTTTATCAATAAATACATGTCATATTCTGATATGATGCATCAACACATTTCTCCTATATTGATGAAAACAGAAGCCGAATATCAAAATCCTGTTACAATTCATGACCAACCTGTTGGGCGGTGTTACCTTGTAAAAGCAAGTAAATTACGTTGGGAATTTGAATTTGAGATTACATCAGAAGGTAAAACACATTGTCTTGGTAAACAAAGTGGTACATTTTTTAATTTACAAAAGCAAAAGGTCACGCGTGTACCTGAAGTGTTCCAAAATATATTAAATGGTGAAATCTAATAGTTGCTTGTTAAAAGTCATGAATTTTTAATAATTTAATTAGTGATATATAGTTATTTTAAGTTGTGATGTAGTTGATATATAGCTAAAGGATATTTACTGATTAGAAAAAGGCAAAGATATGTTGTCAAAATGATTTCATAGTGTTTAATCAAGGTCATAAAGGTGGTGTTCATAATGCAAAAAACATTGACGACAGTAGCAGAATTTTATAAATTCATTGAATCCAATAGACTTGTAGTGATACATGTTATGAGGGATCAATGTAGTGTTTGCCATGCGGTATTACCACAAATTGCAGGGTTAGTTGATGAATATCCTCAAATTCCGTTGGGTGTGATTAATCAAAGTGACGTTGAAGCTATTGCAGGTGAGTTGTCAATATTCACTGTGCCAGTCGATTTGATTTTTATGGATGGAAAAGAAATGCATCGACAAGCGCGTTTTATAGATATGCAGCAGTTTGAACATCAGTTACGTTTAATGTACCAAAGTTTATTGGATTAACAAGCGTGGATATTTTAATAATTTTTAAATGAATAAGAAGCTGTCAAAATACATAGTGTTTTGGCAGTTTTTTTTGATTTTGAAGTGAGATGACGGATTGAATGATTATAGAAATTATAAAATGAAAGCTAAGCGGTTAAATATTAATTTTACATTGTATGTGATTAAAATGATGAAAACATAATAAATTATGTCATAATTATAAAAAATAATGTATGATTAGGTTAATTCATAGCAGTGTGGGGGGATATCATGCGTATTGAGCGAATTTGTCCGAATGAAGCGGAAGCGCTTTATGCTTGCCAAAAAAGATTGGATGCAGAAACACAGTTTATGTTGTACTTAGCAGATGAACGGGAATTTGATAAGGAACAACTTGAAGACGAAATAAAACGTAATTTTTACATAGGTGCCAAATCAGAGGATGGCGAGATATTAGGTTATGTGTCTGTACATATCAGTCGTTTAATTAAAATTAGACATATAGGTTCTATGGTTACGGGTCTGGTTAATGATTTGCAACAACAAGGTATTGCCACTCAAATGTTCAATGAAACAATTAAATGGGCAAATCGTAAAGGCTTGAGACGCTTGGAACTAACCGTTATTACAACGAATAAACCGGCAGTAAACTTTTACGAAAAACTTGGTTTTAAAATAGAAGGTATTCGACATGAGTCGGTCTACATAGATGGTCATTATTTTGATGAACTATATATGTCAATGATGTTAAATCAGGAAACGGAATATCAGACAGACTATATATGGTAATTAGAAGCGAAGAAACGAAATCGAATGTGTGTCGATGACGTCTCTTCGCTTTTTATAATATTAACGTTCTTGTTCTTTTTTTAAGGAAAGAGTTAGTATCAATATGATAATAAGTAGAATACCTAATGATTGGTAAGGCAGAAAGCTGACTTTTAACCAAAATGCGCTAGCAACTATGGCCATTACTGGTTCAATAGTGCCAAAAAGCGTAGTTTCCTTTGCAGATAAATAATTTAAGCTTTTAATAAAGAAGAAAAATGCCATTGCTGTACCAAAGATAATGCCAAATGTTAAATAAGATACGTTTGCAAAATTTAACTGTGTAATACTGAATTGCCAAATGGGTGCTTTAAAATTCATTAACAAACCAGAAATGATCATGGCCCAACCAACTACGAGTATTGCGGGAAATTTGACTAATAACCTACTTGCATAAATTGTATAAAAAGCGAGTGACAAACCGGAAATAATTCCCCATATGACACTGGAACTAGGTACTACAAGATTATGAGTAGAGCCGTTTGTTAATAAGAGAAATGTGCCGGATATCGTTAATAGCATTGCAATTAGATCAAATAATTTAAAATTTGCTTTTTTCCGTAGAACAAACCAAATGATGATATAAACTGGTGCAATATATTGTAATAAAGTTGCAACTGCAGCATTACCATAATTAATTGATGCCATGTAAGAATATTGTACAAGTAGCATGCCGAATATTGAGAATATAAATAATTGAATCGTGCTTTGGATATTATGAAATATTGAAAATATGGTTAGTTTAGGATTCAATAATTTGAAGATGAATAATAATATGAGACCACTCACTAATAGACGAGCAGTAACATACCAGTTGATATCCACATTTTGATGTCGAAATAGGTAATCAGACACTGTGCCGCCTAATCCCCAAAAAGATGCCCCTAAAATTGCTAAGACTATGCCTATTAAACGTTGTTTATTTTCCATTTTATCACCTTCATTTACTAATATATTAAAATATAGCGTAAAAAATATTGCTATAATACAATTAAACACGTTAAAAATAGCAATATATTGAGGTGAGGAAAATGTATAAAGATGTTTTTATAGAGAGCAACGGGGAAGAACGGATTCGATATGAGGATAATAATTGGAAGCATATTGTATTAAAAACAAAAATGCATGAAATGACCATGGGATATATTCCCCTTCATTGGCATCGCGCATTACAATTTGTATATGTTATTAATGGACAGCTAAAAATTATCATTGGAAGTAAAGAACAAGTTCTTGATAAAGGTGACGGTATATTCATTAATTCGGATATTGTGCATGAGATTCAAGAAGTAGAGCAATTTAGTGAATTTTATTGTTGGAATATTGGCATACCAGAAATGACAAATTACATGGAATTTAAATATATAAACCATATCATACAACAGGTCCAAGATATTCCTTACATACATTTATCTCAGTGGAACGCATACCACAATCGTTTATTGACCATTATTGAAACAGTAGGCAAAACATATGATAATAAAGAAAAGTATTTTGAATTAGATATTATGATGCATTTTTATCATACATTGAAGTACATATTATATATTATGGAACACCAACCAAATGATTTTACTTATAAGTTTGATTCCAGAATCAAACAAGTAATATTGCATATGCAACAACATTTTTCTGAAAAGGTGTCATTGAAGGATTTAAGTGAGATGATTTACTTAAGTGAAGCAGAAACGATTAAATTATTTAAGAAAAATGTAAAGCAAACACCTTTCGAATATTTGACTCAATATCGATTAGAGCAAAGTCTGTATATGCTCAATAATAATGATTATTGTACGATCACTGAGATAGGGATGACATGTGGGTTTTCTACTACAAGTTATTTTATTAAAGTCTTTAAAGAGGCATATCAAATGACACCAAAGCAGTACCACAAACTTCTTCATGATTACTAAATCAAAACACTATACCTACCTTTCAATAAAAAAAGAATCGAGAACACTTCAAAAAGTGTCTGATTCTTTTTATTTTGAAAAGCAATATTGTTAAAGATGCTTTAAATAGGTTGGGAAAAGTTCAGTATACAAGTCAATAAAAGTAAGATAACTAGATTTTTCAACATATTCATCTACTTGATGTGCTTGGCTGACTAACCCTGGTCCATACATAATAAAAGAGAAATTTTCATCTTTATCGACTAATAAATCAGAAGCATCGGTAACGCCTGGTGAAGCTTCAAAAGGCAAGTCTTTTTTCAAATATTTTGTACCCATATCATGTGCTAATGTCGCTAATTTATTTTGACCTGTAGTATAAACAGGTGGTCGAGACATATACGTATCAATTTCTATATCAGTTTTATCCGTTTCAACTTGTTTTAAAATATCATTGAAATAACTTATAAATTGATTGTTATCGTGCTCCGGAATTGTACGAATGTTAAATTCAGATTCAGCATGCTCAGGTATAGAATTAACTTGATTACCACCGTTGAAAATGGTTGCGTTCATTAATGCATTTCCTAACAAATCATTATGCTGGTCAAATTTTTTGAATCCTTCATCTGCTTTATAGACAAACTTCACTAATGGTGATATTGCATTAAAGCCGAGTTGTGGCATTGAACTATGGGAAGCCTTACCTCTCGAAATTACTCGGATATCCATTGAACCTTTGTGTGCATAAATAATTCTATCTTGAGAAGGCTCAGCAATCACAAGTGCATCTACATCTTTCATATAACCTTGTTCTTGGAATGCTTTTGCACCTTCTCCGACTATTTCTTCGCCAGCAGTTGCTAATAAACGAATTCGACCATTTGTTAACAATGATTGGTCATGTATATCAATTAAACTGAGAACTAAAGCAGCTAATCCTGATTTCATATCTGCTGATCCACGACCATAGAGCTTACCATCTTTTTCTGTTAGGGTGAATGGATCATATGTCCATTTC
Source organism: Staphylococcus caeli (assembly GCF_900097965.1). Classification (GTDB taxonomy): domain Bacteria; phylum Bacillota; class Bacilli; order Staphylococcales; family Staphylococcaceae; genus Staphylococcus; species Staphylococcus caeli. The sequence continues at coordinate 103,669 of NZ_FMPG01000002.1, read as the reverse complement.
GTCAAATCACCAGCGGACACTACATCCATATGACCAGAAATACCTAAAACAGGGCCGGACTCACCAATTTCAGTTACTAAATTTGCACGTGAATCACTAATCTTGATTATTTTAGAGTCTATGCCATGTTTAGAAAGTAAATCCTTGAGATAGTTACAAACTTCAATTTCGTTATCGTTAACAGACTGGATGCTTACTAAATCTTTTAAAATTTTAACCTTCTCGGTTTCTGTAAATTTACTCATCTTAAAAACCCCTTTACTGTAAAATGCTATGCATCCTAATTATAACGAATATTTTGAATTTAATGTGTTTAGAAGTATTTATGAGTTTAAAAGTATATGGATAAGTATGTCTTTTTTATGTCTATATTAATTTTGAAAATGAACTTAATGTGTTAGATATTGGCAGTTGGTGAATGTGCATCATTAAAAAACTCATACATGTGCTTTAGAGGTCGAGTTGTCTAAAGACCATGTATGAGTTTTGTTATTTTGTAATATTGACAGTGTATTTGAGTGAGTAGGGATACTTGACTGCGATCCTTTTGGTACAGTCGTTGATTCTGTAGGTGTTGCGTTAGAAGTGTTATCGATATTATCTACATTTTCAATATTTTTACTACTATCTGCATCTAAAACTGAGCCTTTCATATCATTTCCTTGAAAACTACCAACTAAAATCATGAGTAGATAGCCACAACAAATAATTGCTACAGCTGCAAGATAAATTGAAACAACTAACTTAACTGGTTTACTCATAAAACTGCCTCCTATATGTCCTCGGAATATCTTCTACACATATAAAGTAACATTTAAGTTTTAATATCATGTAAAGTTGCAGTAAATATTATATTTTTGTTTTCTGAAAAGCATTGCGGTTAACTAAAATTATTTTAAGAAATTAGTAAGAAATTCATTTATTTAGTAAAAATAATAAATCACCGGTGCGAAAGGTTTTTGAAATTAAAAAAATTTCATTTTACATGTATTGTAAAGGCTAATTTACAATATGTTAATAGTGACTTTAAAGTGTTTATATTAAATCAATAACTGCATGATAGCATGTCTATATTGAAAGAGATGTAGATTTAACATTGTTAAACGAATTATAAAGGAATCATGTTCATTATGTTAATCAATCATTATTTCTCAACATTATACATACAAAAATATCAGTCTGATTGAAAAGAGGGACAAACATTTGCTACTTATCATAATTTGTGTAGGACTTATTCTTTGGTTAGGTATTGTCGAGAAACGACGACATTCTGACAGACTGGAAAAAATTCCTGTACGCATCAATATAAATGGTATTAGAGGAAAATCTACAATTACAAGATTGATTTACAGTATTTTGCGTGAAGATGAATATCGTGTTATTGGTAAAACAACTGGAACAGATGCTCGAATGTTGTATTGGTTTACACCGAAAGAATTTCCTGTACATAGAAAGCCACAAGGTGCAAATATTGGGGAACAACGTGACATCATACGCAAAGTTGTAAGACAGAAAGGGAATGCCTTAGTAAATGAATGTATGGCTGTTAACCCTGATTATCAAATTACATTCCAAAAGGATCTCGTTAAAGCCAATATCGGTGTCATAGTAAATGTAATGGAAGATCATATGGATGTCTTAGGTCCTACTTTAGATGAAGTTGCAGAGGCCTTTACTGCGACAATTCCTTATCGAGGTCATTTAGTTGTGATGAAAGATGATTATACAAAGTTTTTTGCAAAAGTTGCAAAAAGAAGAAAGACAAAATTGATTGTCGTGGATAAAGATGAAGTGCCAGAATCATTTCTAAGAAAATTTGGCTATATTGTATTCCCAGACAATGTTGCGATTGCAATGGGCGTTGCAGAAGCGTTAGGTATCGATAGGGAAACCGCATTATCCGGTATGCTGAATGCACCACCAGACGTTGGTGCAGTGGAAGTTAAATACTACAACGCAAACCAAACGACCAATGTATATGTAAATGCATTTGCAGCGAATGAACCACAGTCAACAAAGGCAATTTTGAACAAAGTAGAAACATATAATTATCCTTACAATAAAATTGTAATTATCCTAAACTGTCGTTCTGATAGAGTAGATAGAACAAGACAATTCTGTGAAGACTTTATTACAGAAGTTGATTTCGACACATTAATCTGTACTGGTAAGAGTACGCAAATGGTGACTGATGTCATGAGCGGTCAACCTGATAAAAAGTATTTAAATTTTGAAGGTAGAGATATAACAGAGGTTGAACGTGCAGTTTACGAAGAATCTCATAACGCCTTGATGTTCTGTGTAGGTAATATTCACGGACCAGGTAAACAAATAGCACAGTATATAGAAGGGATCAAATAATATGATAGGTTCAGAGTTATATTTTTCATTATTTGTAGGCATCGTATTGAGTTTAATATTTGCCGAAAAATTTGGTATCAGCCCTGCTGGTTTAGTAGTACCAGGATATTTAGCATTAATCTTTGATCAGCCGGTCATGTTATTATCCGTACTGGTAATCAGTTGTATTACATACTTTATTGTAAATCACGGCATCAGCCGTTTCGTGATTTTATACGGACGTCGAAAATTTGCTGCGATGATTCTTACAGGTATGGTATTAAAGTTTGTTCTTGATTTAATTTACCCTTTAACTCCATTTGAGATGGTTGAAATGTCAGGCATTGGTGTCGTTATTCCAGGAATTATAGCCAACACAATTCAAAAACAAGGTGTCATTATTACTTTGTCGACATGTATGCTATTAACATGTATAACTTACGTCATCCTATTCTTTTATAGTTTTATCAACTAGTAAGGAGCATAAACTATGAAAAAAACTAAGAAATTTTCAATAGAAGAACGCATACTCAAGTGGACGAAGCGGCACAAAAAAAGAAATTCAATTTACACTGGCGTAATCTTAGCTATTGCACTTGTACTTCTAGTATTTGCAGTCACAGCTCAAAAAGTCGAGCCAGTTAAAGCAATGGGTAAAGGACAAAATGAAATCAAGTTTACGTATTTAGGAAATGTCGACTTAAATAAACATATTCGAAAGAATAATTTAAAGGAATCGTTTGCAGCTATCAGTGATGTTTTAAAAGGTAGTGATTATTCAACTGCAAGTTTGAAAATGGCAAAATTTTCAAATGATAGAAAAACGAATATCAACAAAAATCTAGAAAATGTACTATTTTTAAAAGGTTTAAACTTCAAAAGCTTAAGTGTGATTAACGAAGTAACTGACAATATAACTGCAAGAGATTTTATGAAATCTGTAGAATCTCAAGCTGGCTACAATTATCTGACGGGAAATGGTTCCAATCCCATCAACAGTAAAACGGTACAACAAACAGTAAAAGGTAAAAAAATTGCGAATGTATCATTTACAGATGTTGAATCTGATTATACAGATCCAATCAAAAATACAACTTCAATTAGTTTGGAACCAAATATCTATGTTCCACTAATTAAAAAATTAAAAGAGAAAAATGATTTTGTTGTTGTCAACGTAGATTGGGGCATCACCGATGAACGTTCGGTAACGACTAGGCAAAAGGAATATGCGCATTCATTATCAGATGCAGGTGCTGATGTTATTATCGGTCATAATTCAGTCATTCAAGAAATTGAAAAATATAAGCATACCGATATTTTTTATAGTTTAGGCAATGTCACTTCTGAAGGTTTTTTATCTAAAAATAAACAAGGTTTAGTGGTACAGCAAAATTGGAATGGCAAACAATCTAAATTTATGGTCACACCAATCAAATCACAAGGTGGAAAAATCACGAAGTCAACGCCTAATACAGTTGAAGAAAGAAAATTACTAAATAATATTAAAGGCAATGGTATTGAACTTAAAAAAGAGAATGGAGGTTACGTATATGAACATTAAAAAACATTGGGTAAGCATAACTGTTATTTCAATTGTATTAGTCATTTTCTTATTAATTGTATTTGCAAGAGCAAATGAAGGTTTAGATCAATATGAGCAAAGTGAGCTAAAAACAACGCACCATCATTATCTATCTAAAGGAGCATAAGTATGAGTATTTATAAAAAGAAAACGCTCATCGTAATATTACTCCTTACCATCCTTATATCATTTCTCTTTTTTATGATTACGAAAAAAGACAATTATAATAAAGATAATCTATATGAGAATAAAATAGCGGATCATGAACAAGATCTTTCTGATAAAAATTACGGTGTCGCTTCAAATAATCCAATAGCAACACGCGTGGGTGAAAAAATCATAAAAGATGGTGGTAATGCAGTTGATGCTTCTATGGGTGTTTCTTATGCTTTAGCCATTACTGAGCCACATTCCTCTGGTTTAGGCGGTGGAGGTGCGATGCTATCTTATGATGGACAAGAGAATGTTGCACCTAAGCAATGGCAATATAAGGATATTTCGTCATTTAATTTTAAACAAAAAGATGAAATTGGTACGCCAGGTTTTGTACGTGGCTTGCACGATGCACATAAAGAAGCAGGAAAAATGGATGAGAAGAAAATTCTCGACTACGTGATTCCATTGGCAGAAGATGGCTTTGAAGTAGATTCTGAGTTAGAGCGAAGTCTTAAATTGTACGGTTCGGATGTCGATAGAGATTCACCATTCTTTGATGGTAAACAAACTAAAAGAGAAGGTGATGTTGTAAAACAACCGGCACTAGCTAAGACTATTAAAGGCATTAGAGATAAAGGACCAGATTATTTCTACGATGAGATTGGTGAAAGTGTGTCTAAGCAATTAGATGACAAACTCTCAACGAAAGACTTTGAGAGCTATAAAACAAAGAAAAAAGAACCTGTAAGTACAGATTATTTAAATAATAAAATTTATTCAGCATCTAATCCATTAGGTGGTACGTTAATGTTACAAGGATTGGAAATTGATGAGGCGACAGATAATCAAGAAGCACCAGACAATCGATTGGATTACATAACGGGTATTCTAAAATCCAGAGCATTGATGTACAGAAACCGTGACATTATAAATGGACAAGATCAAGACTTTGATGAATATTTATCGCAAGATTATTTATTAGGTAAGTTGAATGAAGTTAATTTTAATAGTAATTTCAATACGAATAATGTAGATAATACAAGTACGACACATTTTGTGGTTATTGATAAGGATGGAAAATTGACGAGTACCACAAATACGTTAGCAAGCTTCTTTGGTTCTGGTAAGTATATGAAAGAAGGGTTCTATATGAACAACTCTTTAGGGAACTTCTCTTCTAATCCATCCAGTCCAAACTACGGAGATAAACATAAAGAGCCGCGTTCATTTACTGCACCTAGTATTGTGGTTGGTCCTGATTACTACATGGGTATTGGTACACCTGGTGGTAACAAAATTCCAACAACCATTAATGAAGTGTTGATAGATTACCTAAGAGGTGATGGTACTTTACAAGAATCTATAGACAAACCACGTTTTTATAACGATGGTGGCAAAATTTTCTATGAGAATGCGACCAATAAGCAAGATATTGATATATTTAAGAGTTTAGGATTTGAAATTGAAGAAAAACGCAATGATCCAAACTTTGGTAGTATTCAAGCGGCGCTATATAACAAAAATGATCAGTCAGTCGAAATTGGTCATGATGTTGGTAATAGGTAAAACAAAAGGTATATAAAAACTAAAACAAGGTTGGGACATAAATCGCCAATCTCAAAATAAGAGGACAAATCCTTAACAATGGATTTGTCCTCTTTATATATAGAATATTCCGATTTTGACCGTGTATGATTGTCTAGGGTATGGCTCGAGCCTATAGTCTATCACTCATATTATTTCACTAGGCGTCAGCACGTTACAAAATCGTTTTTGTCAGACGTTACCAACCCTGTCCATCTATATTATAATTATCCAATTTACCAGATTCTAAGTCTCGAAGGGCATTTTCTATAACATCTAAAGCGGTATCTAATTGTTCATAAGTGATAACCAATGGTGGTTGGAATCGAAGTACATTACCTGCAACGGCGATAATAATTACACCATTGTCAAAGCAATAGTTGCAAATTTTCAGCGCGGCATCAGCATCGCGTGTTTTGTTTTGTTTATCAGAAACAATATCGATGCCAATTGATAGGCCTTTCCCTCTAACGTCTCCAACACTTTGATACTGTGACTCCCATTGATCCATACGTTGACGTACATAATCTCCTTTTTCTGTGCTAGCACTTAATAAATCTTGATCTTCAATCATTGAAATAGTCGCTAATGCTGCTTCACAACTAACAGGATTTGCACCAGTTGTAAATAGGTGTGCTGGTGGTTCCAAATAATCCATGATTTCACTACGTCCCACAATCGCAGACATTGGTAGGCCGCCAGCTAATGATTTACCAAAAGTAATGAGATCTGGTTCTATATTATAGTGTGTCACAGAACTCCAACTGCCAGTACGACCTAAACCTTGTTGAATATCATCGACTGCAAGTAAAATACCGTGTTCTTTGCACAACGCTTGTAATGCTTCAAAGTAACCATCGACAGGCTCTAATAATCCACCGTCACCTTGTATCGTTTCTATCATAATACAAGCAACTTCATCGGCAGGTACGTATTTTTCAAACATTTCTTTAAGTGGTGCTAAATATTCATCTACGCTATTAGGTTGCGTGTTTCCGAACATTCCACGGTAATTATCAGGAAAAGGAATATGGTAAAAGCCTGGTAACATTGGTCCATAATGTTTACGCATATTTAAACTAATGGCAGACATAGAAAGCGAACCATATGTAGAACCGTGATAAGCATTAACAAAACTTATAATATAAGGTCTTCCTGTATATGCCCTTGCTAGCTTAACAATGCCGTCGTTGGCATCAGAACCAGATAGTCCAAATAAAACACGTTTGTCATATGAACCAGGTGAAATTTCGCAAAGCTTTTTAGCTAATTTAACGAGTGGTTCGTGGTACATGTAAGCAGGGGTATAGTGTATAAACTCATCTACTTGAGCTTTTATAGCTTCAGTGACAGGCTTGGGTGCATGTCCGACATTCTGTGAACTTGCGCTAGCCAATAAATCAATATATGTATTGCCTTCAATATCAACAAGTGTCGCACCATACCCATGTGAAATGGCTAAAGGATAATATTTAATGCGTCCTGGTTTTGCGAAATATTTACTATCTTCATGAATCAATTGCTCTGATTTATTCATAATGTTGCCCTCCCAGTGTTTACCATTAGAATGTTTTGACAAAAATTACTAATTATAGCTTTTAAAACGATTCATAACATTCTAAAATCGTGTAGCTATCGAACTTATTTCGGTCAGATAAAGCATCGTTTTCCTGTAAAAATATGCTAAATCATCGTTGATACGTACGAATATACTAATAAAATTCGGAATTGTAAATATATTCTGAAAAATTAATGTTGAATAACGCCAAATATGTGTAAATTAACACATAGAATATTTACAAAGTTACTGAACGAGTAGTAGAAATATGTGAAAAAGTTATATGAGTAATGTTATTATGGTTACTTAATAATGAAAAAAGTAGAAATAGCCTAAGAAAGTTGATATATTATGCATAAGAATTAATATCTTATATCAATATCCTAATTAAAAAGAAGTTGATATATTAACAGAGGAATAAATATCTTACGTAGATATCTTAATTGCGCAAAATCTTTAAATTATTAACAAATGAGAACATATTTAGATATAGATAGAGTTAAGACTAAAACAACAATTATATAGTATAATTATTTAGGAGGAAGAATATGATTTATGGTGGAATTTTAGCAGGTGGTATAGGTTCACGTATGGGTAACGTACCACTTCCAAAACAATTTTTAGACTTGGACGGAAAGCCAATATTAGTGCATACGGTAGAGAAATTTTTATTAACAAGTGAATTTGATAAAATATATATTGCAACACCACAAAAGTGGATATCACATACGAAAGATACATTACGCAAACATAATATTGATGATGCAAGAGTTGAGGTTGTCCAAGGCGGATCTGACAGAAATGAAACAATCATGAGCATTATACGTGCTGCAGAAGCAGAACACGGCATTACGGACGAAGATGTTATCGTGACACATGATGCCGTTAGACCATTCTTAACGCGTCGTATCATCAAAGAGAACATAGATAATGTATTAGAATATGGTGCAGTAGATACTGTAATAACTGCGACTGACACAATTATCACTTCAGAAGATGGAGATTCTATACAATCTATACCAGTTAGAAGTGAAATGTATCAAGGTCAGACGCCACAATCATTTAATATTAATTTATTAAGAAATAGTTATAACGAACTGTCAGATGACGACAAAAAAATTATGACAGACGCATGTAAAATTCTTGTCGTAGGTAATAAGCAAGTAAAATTAGTTATGGGTGAACTTTATAATATTAAAATTACAACACCTTATGATCTTAAAGTCGCAAATTCAATCATTAAAGGTGGGATGATGAGTGATTAATCAAGTTTATCAACTTGTGGCACCTAGACAATTTGAGGTTACTTACAATAACGAAGATGTTAAGAGTAATAAAGTTATTATTAGACCATTATATTTGTCTATTTGTGCTGCAGATCAACGCTATTATACAGGTAGCAGAGACGAAAAAGTCTTAAAAAAGAAACTACCAATGTCTTTAATTCATGAAGGTGTTGGTGAAGTAGTTTATGACAGTCAGGGTATATATGAAATTGGTACTAAAGTAATTTTAGTGCCAAATACGCCAATAGAGAAAGATGATGTTATAGCAGAAAACTATTTACCTAGCAGTAAATTTAGATCAAGTGGCTTTGATGGATTTATGCAAGATTATGTGTTTATGGATCATGATCGTGTGGTCGAAATCGATGAAAGTATTGAGGACTTAAGTACGATTGCATATTCGGAATTAGTCAGTGTTAGTTGGCATGCAATCCAACGTTTCGAGCGTAAATCGAATGCAAATAAAAACAGCTTTGGTATTTGGGGTGATGGTAACTTAGGTTATATTACAGCTATTTTATTACGTAAACTATACCCAAATGCTGAGATTTCTGTTTTTGGTAAAACTGACTATAAACTTAGCCATTTTTCATTTGTTGATCATATCTATCATATACATGATGTTCCAGATGACGTTACATTTGACCATGGGTTTGAATGTGTCGGCGGCAAGGGTAGTCAATCAGCAGTAAATCAAATTATCGATATAATTGCTCCGGAAGGCACGATTTGTCTATTAGGTGTAAGTGAGTATCCAATTGAAGTTAATACGAGATTAGTGCTGGAAAAGGGTATTACTTTGAGTGGTAGTAGTAGAAGTGGCGCTCAAGATTTCAGAGACATTGCAGAATTTTATAAAAATAACCCAGATGTTGTTGAAAAATTATCGTTACTTAAAGGTAGCGAATTTGAAGTGAAAACAATTAACGATGCTGTTAAAGCCTTTGAAACAGATTTATCAACGTCATGGGGAAAAACAGTTATTAAATGGACCATGTAATTAATAATAAAGTAGGTGTAAGTAAAGTATAAGAATATATATTTTACCTATATAACAAAGATATGAACAGGTAGCTGTACAAAGAGAGGAATTTTTAAATTGAATAAATCTAAAATAATAATTGATAATATTTATTGGGAAAGAATTCAATTATTTATAGAAGGTCATGTAGAAGATATTGCAATTAATAAAAAGCATTTCGTTTTAAGAAATTTGACTGAAACGAAAGAACTGAAAGCAAATGATGTAAAAATTGAAGGCAATCAATTTAGAGCACGCTTTAATGTTGCGATATTAGATGACGGAAATTATTTACCATCTGGTGAATATTTAATCGTATATAAAGGTGAATTTGATTATATTGCACATATCAATGAATCTTTATTAGAACTTGAACAGTATGAATTAGATGAAGAACAGCTTGAATTATATGATGAAGAAACAACGCAAAACGGTAAAAATAATTTGTTATTAGAGCATTTTATGTATACTTTTAGAAAAGGTGGTAACTCTACTAAGACGGAGTATACAGTTAAACCTATGATTTCTAGTGAAGTGAATGAATTTGTTTTAGATATAAACTTCAAAGCACCTACACCAAAAATGAATCCACTTAAACAAAAAATTAGAGATTTAAAGTTAAAGTATAATCAATACTCATATAATGTGAGGAACTTTGTATTTCAAACGATTTTCAAAGTAACTAAGTTTTTCCATTTGAAAAAAGGTAATACGGTATTGTTTACATCTGATTCAAGGTCGGAAATGTCAGGTAATTTTGAATATGTGTATAATGAAATGTTGCGTCAAAATCTAGATGAAAAATATAAAATACACGCGTTATTCAAGTCTAATATCTCAGCACGTCGTAATTTTATTGATAAATTTAAATTTCCATATTTATTAGGAAAAGCAGATTATATTTTTGTCGATGATTTTCATCCATTACTGTATACAGTGAAATTTAGAAAAAGCCAAGAAATTATTCAAGTTTGGCATGCTGTAGGCGCATTTAAAACTGTCGGTTATAGTCGTGCCGGTAAAAAAGGTGGCCCATTCTTCAACTCAGTAAACCATAGAAATTATACCAAAGCATTTGTATCTTCAGAAACAGATATTCCTTTCTATGGAGAGGCATTCGGTATTAAAGAACAAAATATTATACCAACTGGTGTGCCTAGAACAGATATCTTATTTGATGAAAACTATGAAAAACAAATCATTGCAGAAATGGAAGAAGAATTACCAATTGTTAAAGGGAAAAAGGTCATTTTATTTGCACCAACCTTTAGAGGAAGTGGACATCATACCGCGCACTATCCATTCTTTAAAATAGATTTCGCGAGATTTGCACGTTATTGTCGTGAAAATAATGCAGTAGTGTTATTCAAAATGCATCCATTTGTAAAAAATAGATTAAATATTCCTAGAGAATATCAAGACTATTTCATCGATGTTTCTGATTTTAGAGAAGTAAATGATATTTTATTTATTACAGACATTTTGATTAGTGATTATTCGTCACTAGTATATGAATTTGCAGTATTTAAACGTCCGATGCTATTCTATGCGTTTGATTTAGAGGATTATATTACTTCACGTGATTTCTATGAACCATATGAAACTTTTGTTCCTGGTAAAATTGTAGAATCATTTAGTGAATTGATAACTGCATTAGATCAGCAAGATTTTGAAGTTGAAAAAGTAGAACCATTCTTAGATAAACACTTTAAATATCAAGATGGACGTTCTAGTGAACGATTAGTCAGAAATATATTTGGCAGTTAATATGAATGCCGATATAAATAGCATTTAAAATATATGAGTTAAGTACAACAATAAAACGGTCGTAATTGGTATGCATATAGAAAGTGACATGCTTAAAGGATAATATTGCTTGTATTTAACTCATTTTTTATAAGGTGGCGGAACATGAAATTTTCAATCATAGTACCAAGTTATAACTCTGAAACGTATATATCTGAACTTTTAACAAGTATAGAGAAACAAACGTATGACAAGAAGGATTTCGAAGTGATATTAGTGGATGATTGTTCTACAGATCAAACCATAAATATCGCAAATAAGTTTAAAGATAAAATGAATTTAATTATTGAAAAACTTGAAACGAATTCTGGCGGTCCAGGTAAACCAAGAAATACTGCATTGAACATTGCTCAAGGTGAATTTGTATTTTTCGTTGATTCTGATGATTATATTCACAAAGATACATTGATGGATGTATCACAATTTATAGACCGAAACCAAGCCGACGTTGTCTTAGTGAAAATGGAAGGTGTAAATGGACGTGGGGTACCTAAGTCCATGTTTAAAGAAACGAAGGACGAAGTGACATTAGCTAATTCTAGAATTATTTATACTTTAAGTCCAACTAAGTTCTATAGAACGTCGTTATTACGTGACAATCACATTGACTTCCCAGAAGATTTACGTAGTGCAGAAGATCAACTATTTACGATGAAAGCTTATGTTAATGCAGATAAAATTGCAGTTCTTGCAGATAAACCGTATTATTATGCTACGAAACGTGAAGGGGAGCATATGAGTTCTGCCTATGTTGCGCCTAAAGACTTCTACAAAGTTATGGGATTAATTACCGAGGAAATATTAGAAAGTCCATTGGAAAATCCATACGAAGTATTAGGATACTTTATAGATAGACATTTTTCATTTTCAAGAACAAACAATTTCTCATTAAAAATTGCTGATGATAAAAAAGAAGCTTGGATGGATGCATTAGGTGACTTTATTCGAAAAGTGCCTAATGATGTCGATAACTTAGTTAAAGATGACTTAAAACCATTGCTGCACTATGCGCGTTTAAAAGACATGAAACGTTATCAAATGGTTGAGGAAAGTTATAAAAATGGTAGATTTTATAATTATTATGCACAAGATGGTGAGTTACACATACAATTCGATAAGGATGAACCATTTTTCAAATTTAGTAAGTTAGTTAAACCAGATATAAAGATGTCGCAATTTAAATTTGATGAACAAGGTTTCGAAATGGAATTAGAATTTTTAAGTTCAATTATCAATCCGAATCACGTAGCAACAATGATTCAGCTTAAATTATTATCACGCAATAAAAAAGAATTTATTTATATTCCATTAACAATCAATGATCAAAATAAATTCAAATTTAAGGCAGCAATGAATGATGTGATTCCATATCTTACTAAAGAAAAAGTATGGGATTTATTTTTAGAAATGCGCGTTGATAATATGACAATCGAAAAACGAATTGGTAGTAAACGTGTTAAGTATCCTTACAGCAAAGAAACTAGTACAATTGCACGCAGTAAGGAACAATATTATCGATTCACGCCATATTTCACTAAGGACTTTGATAATCTTTCTTTCTACGTTACGCCTAATAAATTAAACAAGATGATTGAAACGAGCGTGAAAGATAAACAAACAATACAATTGCGTAGTTTAGAATTTAATTATGTCTTGTCGGAAGGTTTGACGGCTTTAGTTTTATCGAACTCATTTATGCACGGTTATTTAACAAATGATACATCAGGAGAAACATTGACTTATAGCCTGTCGCTTTCAGAAAAAGTGAAAGATAGAGACTTGAAAAAACCGTTTAGAATTGAAACGCCAAATTTAGTTTTGAAATTTTAATTAGTAGAGAATAATAGGGAGTCTGGGACATAAATAGATGTCTCAGATTTCTTTTTCAATTTAGCAGAAGATGACTGTATAATAAATGTGAAGTTTCACTACATCATTCATTGAGTTAGAGAGACTTACGCATAAGCTTCAGTTCAGATAAACATTTTGATCCTAACCATCTTTGTCGGGACGTGACAACGTACCTTTTTTATAAAAGTTAGTTTCTGTCCGACTTTTTATAATTCGCAAAGATTGATAATAATTTTCAATTATAGTACCTTTGAAATAAATTAAGTAATTTATGATTTTAGATTGAAGTAAAGAGGGAGTAGCCGATGAAAAATAGCAAAATTGACATAAAAGATTTAATAAATATAGGCCTCTTTACGGCAGTATACTTCATTTTTATAGCACCTCCAGGTATCTTAGGCATTATCCCCATATTCATGCTTTTACTTCCTGCCATGATCGGTTTAATAGGTGGCATACCCATCATGCTACTTATTATGAAAACTCAAAAATTTGGTGCGTTGACGATATGTGGTATTGTCGTAAGTTTAATATTAGCGATAATGGGTCACCCGTGGATGGCTTTGATTCTAAGCGTACCAGTTATTATTATTGCAGATATGATTATGTCTATAGGTAAGTATAAAAGTTGGAAATTGAATTGCATAGGTTATATTGTATTTTCATTTTGGCCGATAGGTAATTTGCTGCCGTTTTATTTTATGAGACATTCATATTTAGCATTTATCCAAGAAAAATATGGAACAGATTATGAAGCTACAGTTGAGTCTATTTTTTCACTAGGCATGATTCCAGTTATCATTGCAACTACGATTATTGGTGCTTGGATTGGTGTCGTTGTTGCAAAAAATGTCCTAAAAAAACATTTCCAACGTGCAGGTATGATTTAATATGCGCAATCAAATATTAGCACATAATCATATATTTAATTTGGATCCCAGGATTAAGATTTTAATGATGCTCATCGTTTCATTGATTGCACTGACAGGTGGTACAACGGGTCATGAAATTGTACTTAGACTCATCGTCATGTTGATACCTGCACTGTTACTTATCTTAGCCGGTAAATATAGCTACGGCATCACATGCACAGGAATCATTACATTAGCATGGTATGGTGAGGCATTTGTAGTCATTGAAGGACAACAGCAAATTGCCACGCTGCTTATCTTCGTACCATCAGGCGTTATTACACGCTTTTTACCGTCCCTTGTTATGGGATATTATATATATACAACAACGCAAGTTGAAACGTTGATTCTAGGCTTAGAGCGTATGAAAATACCGCGGAAAATTACGATTCCAATTGCGGTGATGTTTAGGTTTCTACCGACCATTAAAGCCGAGTCATCAGCTATCAAAGATGCAATGAAAATGCGAGGTATTTCACTACGTTTAGCCTTCAAAAAACCTATGGTATATATTGAATATCGCATTGTTCCACTATTAAATAGTGTTATTAAAATAGGAAATGAATTAACAGTAGCTTCCGTTACACGAGGATTGAATCTAGTATATAGCAGAACATCAATCATTGATTTGAAAATACGTTGGTTTGATTGGCTGTGCGCTATTTTAATAATATTGCTTGGCACGACTTACTATATCTTGTGAGGTTGAAATATGATTGAAATACAAAATTTATCGTTTAACTACGCCAATGGAGATCAAGTATTAAAGGAGATAAACCTGACCATACAAAATGGTGAGGTTATTTGTTTAACTGGTGCTTCTGGTTGTGGAAAAACGACTTTGACTAATACTTTAAATGGTATAATACCGCATTTTTATCATGGAGATATCGAGGGAGATATTGTGATCAATGGTGAATCTGTTTTAGAACAATCTGTCTATGAAGTTTCCAAAAAAAGTGGCTCAGTATTTCAAAATCCGAGATCCCAATTCTTTTGTTTAAACACAACGAGTGAACTTGCATTTGAACCAGAAAATTATGGTACGGATCCTGAACAAATTAAGAATAATATTGAAGCAAGTACTCAAATGTTGCGTATGCGCCATTTGTTAGATAGAGAAATCTTTAATCTTTCCGGTGGTGAAAAACAATTAATTGCATGTACAGCTGTGCAGATTCAAGGACATGATTTGATTATCTTGGATGAACCTTCATCTAATTTGGACTTTAAGACCATCATCAAATTAAAACATATGTTGGAGATATGGAAAAGTGAAGGTAAAACAATCATTATAGCTGAGCACCGTTTACATTATCTTATGGACGTAGTAGACCGTTTTGTAGTATTAAAAGATGGCATGTTGAGTCAGATTTTTTCCAATGCATCGTTTAATCAACTTACTCATGAAGCTTTGTATGATTTAGGTTTAAGAGCAACTCATCTTAGACAAATCATGCCAAAGCCAACACGAAATGAATCACAAGGTCAATTAATCATGAATGATTTTCGATTTAAATATAAATCCCATCTACCGTTATCATTAAATATCCAGAATTTAGAGATTCCTAAAGGTAAAGTGACTGCCATTGTGGGGCATAATGGTTCAGGCAAATCAACGTTTGCGCGATGTTTAACCGGTATTGAACGTAAATTTAAAGGACATATCATACATGAATCAGAAATTTGGAATCATAAACAAAGGTTAAATCGTGTCTATTTAGTGATGCAAGATGTTAATAATCAATTATTTGCAGAGCGTGTAGATGAAGAATTGAAATTAAGTAATCATGATTTAGACGACGCCACAATTCAAAAACGTTTAAGGCAATATGCTATTTCGGAACATATAGACCGTCATCCGTTATCACTTTCTGGTGGTGAAAAACAACGACTCGCTATCGCGTCAGCTGTAGAAACTAAGCGTGATATACTTATTTTTGATGAACCTTCAAGTGGTTTAGATGGCGCACGTATGCGTGAAATGAGTGAAATTATTAACCATTTAGCAGATTTAGGACATACTATATTTGTGATTACACATGATTATGAATTATTGTTAGCATGTGCAGACGAGGTGTTGCATCTTGAGCACGGTTGTGTGAAACAACAGTATGCAATGGATATAACACATTTAGCAGATATCCAAAATTTTTTCGAAATTTAAAATATAATGCAAAAAAATTCCTGAGGATTTGTATAGCCTCAGGAATTTTTTAATTAATGGAAATCATGACATATAAAATTGAATGTGAAGAGAGCGTGAATTGTAATGGATCTTTAAAGTAATGCATCTCCAGTTTACTAAGTGGGTAGTTAGCGTTATCAATTGCAGAAAGAATATTTTTTGCAATATAACTATGTGCTAAATCGGAAGGCATCAATTGTGTAACCATGCCATGTTCCTTATTAATTAGACGTGAAAAAATTGGAAATGATTTAATAAAATTATGATGAATACGAATAATAAGGGAAGGTGTTGTTTGCTCATTTAATAGCATTAAATGGTATTGTGTATTAGTTTTCGCGATAACTACATTTGGCATTAGTGCGCATTTGCAGTTATAGAAACTTTCTAGAAAATGATATATATGCACAATAGGCATGTAGCTACTATATTGATTGACTAACATAAGGCAATTGGTATTGTCAGAATAATAAGCATAGCCAACACCACCAAAAAGTGTATTTGTTTCGATCAGGAATTGTGTTAATAACACATGAGTGTCCTGGTTTGAGCGATTGAAATATTCTTTGAGTGCAGTATGTGTGATATGGTTTAAAATCAATTTTTTGGCATACATAGGCCCAAGATGTTCGCAAAAAAGGTCAATATTTTGTTTTAAGTTACTTTGATGAATGGATTGTGAAAGTACATGTGTCAGTAGTTTGTTAAATCTAGAAAGATCGAAATTGATATAATAAAAGTCTACATTTAACGTTTTTATCGATTCAATCATTTCTAGTATATCATTTGAGTTTTTTAGAATATTATCAATGATAATACCTATTTTTAGCATAGGGTAATTCTGCTTAAGGGTAGTTATCATCATAGGCAAATGATTGGATAAATGAGTTGTAAAATCAAATTGCAATGTGACGTGATCTAAATGATGCTTTATTTCAGTTAACAGATTTTTTATTGGAATTGCAATTGTTTGTGATAATGTGAAATCTGGTATTTTAAAGGTTAAATAGTAGCCGTTCATAAGTAAGTGTTGTACAACTGACAATATTTGTTGCGATTTAAGAGAATTTAAATGATTTAAATTTGTGTTTAAAATATTAATATTCACCTTAGGGAAATGCGATAAGCTTCTGTTATCGATATGTTTTTCTGAAAAAAGGAGCAAATCATTTAGATTATTTAGTTTTATAAAGGTGAAACTTGGCTCAAAAACAGTATCAAAGGATAATGTAGATAAATTTATTATTTGTTGCTCATTTGACATATGCTGTGGCGCTATTTGATTACTATTAAAATAGTCAATAAACTGCGCGCGATCGAATTTAATTTGAGTAGTCATACTTAAACAACCATCTCTGAAATCACGTACATATTTTTTAGGTGGTATATGAATATAGTTTTTAAAATGTTTGGAATATGTACTTACATTTGTAAATTGGTACTTCATTGCAACATCATAAATACTTTTATGTTCCTGAACTAAATCGAATAAAGATAAAGCAATGCGTAAACTAGAAGTATAATATTTAAAGTTCATATTCAATACATTAGAAAATAGTATTGAAATATAAGATTGTGAAATAAAAAAAGTTTCTGCAACTTGCTTTGTGTGTATTTTAGTATGAATATTTTCATGAATGTAATCTGTGAGATTTTGAAGCAATGGATGTTTTGTATGAAGTGGTGGTATGTAATACGTAGGAAGCATTACCTTAGCTTCTCTAATTAAAAAATCAATAATATTAGATATATAATTAGTTACAGCAATCTCGTCTGATATAGATTGATGTATAGGTTGTAATACTAAATTCCTGAATTGTTCTAGAAAATGAATACGATTAAAGTCGAAATATGAATTTGAGAGGTTGCTATCTTTTTCGTAAAAAAGTGGCAATGGCAGTTTTAACTCAACGACATCTTGTACGTTAAGCATTTGAAAAAGGTCCGCGTTATTAATTATGATTCCATTCTCGATGTTTATGATTGACCCATTTAAGTTAATTTTACAGGGTTTGTTTAACGGGAGCAGTACAATTATTTCATTGATACATCTTGTTAAATCAGATGTATAATGATTTCTAATAGTTAAAGAACTAATCACAAAAATCACCTTTGTTTTGATATGAAACACTCATTTTATGTAATACTGCTATTGTACAATGAGGACGTGTAAAAATGTCGGATAATAGGTGTTATTAATAAAATGATATTACAAATTAAGAAATAGTTGTTTAATTATATTTGAGACATACTTTTGCTTAAAGAAAGTAAAAGTATTAAGTCTTTAAAATAATAATTATGGATGTAGTTGGGACTATACATTCTAAGAATGATTTTTATAATTACTTACTTTATAAAAGTGCATCAACCGGGTATTAATGAGAATAAGGATTATGTTACACCTATACAAAAATAAGGCAAACTTAAGGAGCAGATATATATGGAAGATGTTGTTCTTGGAATTGACTTGGGAACGAGCGCTATTAAGATAATTGCTATTAATGAAGAAGGTCAAGTTTTAGCGAAATCAAGTGTAGAGCTGGAATTAATACAATCACAGCCTGGTTATAATGAACAAGATCCAGAATCTTGGTTTCTTGCTGTAATGAAAGGAATAGCTGCATTACTTTTGGAAGAAAACATGCAGGATAAACAGATAACAGGGGTTTCTTTTTCGGGGCAAATGCATGGCCTAGTTCCACTAGATGCTAATCAGAAACCACTAAGAAATGCGATTTTATGGAATGATACAAGAACTACAGAGCAATGCCAAATGATTAGAGATAAATTTGGAGATACATTGTTGACAAACCCAATATTAGAGGGATTTACACTACCTAAGTTACTATGGATGCAAATGTATGAACCAGAACTATGGCAAGCACTCGATGTCTTTGTTTTACCGAAAGATTATGTGAGATATAGATTAACTGGAGATATCTCAATGGAATATAGTGATGCTGCAGGCACTTTGTTATTAAACCCAGCCAATAAAACATGGGATAAAAAGATAGGGGAGCAATTATCCTTAGGAGATATTTATCCTAAATTAGTTGAATCGCATGAGTTTGTTGGTAATTTTACAGAAGAAATCAAACAAGAATTAGGATTGGATTATGATGTAGCAGTATTTGCAGGCGGAGCTGACAATGCATGTGGAGCTTTAGGTGCTGGAGTAATTAAAGAGGAACAAACATTGTGTAGTATAGGAACTTCAGGAGTGATATTGTCTTGTATTTCTGATAACAAACAAAACTTTGGAAACAATATTCATCATTTTAATCATGTATTATCAAATGTAACTTATGCAATGGGTGTGACATTAAGTGCAGGAAATAGTTTGAATTGGTTGAAACAGACGTTTTTTGACAATGAAAACTTTGATGATGTCTTAAAGCTAGCAGCACAATCTAATATTGGAGCAAATGGATTATTATTCACTCCATATTTACAAGGTGAACGTACACCGCATGGGGATGCATTTATCAGAGGTAGTTATATTGGTTTGCATGGTAAAACAAACAAATCGGATATCGCGCGTGCCACAATAGAAGGCATTACGTACTCACTTTACGAATCATATAGTTATATGAAAAAGAATCAAAATGGTAATAACCAAATTATATCAATAGGTGGAGGCGCTAAAAATAGTTTTTGGTTGCAATTGCAAGCTGACGTATTTAATGCCGAAGTAATTCCCTTAAAATATGAAGAAGGGCCAGGAATGGGAGCAGCTATGTTAGCAGCGTATGGCGTAGGATGGTTTGATTCTATGGAAGCATGTGCCGATACATTTATAGCATATGGTGAAATCTATCAACCAAATCAACAAAACCATAAACTATACCAACAATATTTTGAGGTATATCAGCAGATTTACCAACAAACACAGAATTTAACTTATCAATTATTAAATATTAAGTAAATGTAGAGTTCAAAAGAAAAAAGTTCAGAAATGTTGTCTAATACGACAGCTGATTTAAATACTATGTTTACAAATGCATACGATTTAGAGGATGCTAAAGCAGCTATGGAGCAAGCGAGAACGAATAAAAGTGGCTCTTTAAAAGTGATGGTTTATCCAAATGGTAAACCAGAATAAATAGTGAATATATAAGAAGAACTAAAGACACTGCCTGAAAGTGACTTTAGTTCTCTTTTTTATGTGTATTAAACATACACATTGTAGAATGCAGTTTTATATCAGTTATTAAATGGGTGCATAAAGTTTAATTCTGGGAATGGAATATAACTATGATGAATAACGGCATATTACTTAGCCACGATATAAAACTCGTACGCATTCTATAATTATATTATATAACTTTAAATGTATCTTTACAATATGAAATACTAACATGTTTCTAATTGATATGTATAACAATAGGAATATTTATAAAAAATTGATTTTGTTTTCATAGCGGTATTCAAGATATAGTAAAGCATTAAGTATAAAATAATAAGTTTCAGTAATGAATTTAATATTTTAGTTAAAATTGTTTTAATTTTTATCGTTAGTGATAAAGAATAAGTGAATTTGAAATGGAAGGAAAGGAGTGTTTTATTATGTATAAAGCAATTATCTTTGATATGTATGGAACAATATTTGATATGCGCTCATTAACAAATGGCTTAGATCAATTTGAGGAGCAACAAGCGGACTCAATTGCCAACTTATGGCGTCAGACGCAATTAAACCATATGTTTTTAAAACAAATTATGCAATGTTATGTTCCATTTGAGGATTTAACGAAAGATGCGCTTCGCTATGCGTTGGATGAACATGAAGTTCAATATAACGACGAAGATATTCATCAGTTATTTGAGGCTTTTTTAAATCTACAATATTTTAGAGAACTACCAAGAGTATTTTCCGATATAAAGGCCAAGAATATAGATATTGGTGTGTTATCTAATGCGAATGATAGTATGTTAATGCCTTTAGTCGACCATTCTGAAATCGGTGGTTATATTGATACGGTTATGAGTGTAAATGAAGTAAAACAATATAAACCAAGTTATGCGAGTTATGCTCTGATTTTAAAATATTATCAATTAAAACGTGACGAAATATTATTTGTTTCAGCTAACTCTTGGGATGTTACAGGAGCGGCTAGTTTCGGATTTGATACTGTATGGATTAATCGCCAACACAGTAACTTTGATTTTAATGGTCAAACACCTACGATAACTGTAAACAGTTTGAATGAATTAGTGAAGTGGTTGGAAATGCAATATAAATAATCATGTGGATACAAGATAGGGATTTTGATATATATGAAGAGTGATTTAAATAAAAAAGGGAATAGTTGACACCAAAAACTAATGTTGGATTTGTCAGACCATTCCCTTTATTTAAGTATGACTATATTTATTCTGAGCTAGTTAGCGCTATTTAGATATTGTGGTAATAGTTGTATATATAAATTGATAAATGTTAAATAAGTATCTTTATATACATACTCGTCAACTTGATGTGCTTGTCCAGTTTCACCTGGGCCATACATCACAAACGCGAAGGATTCGTCTTTATCTTTCATTAAATAAGATGCGTCTGTAGTTGCAGTTGATGAAGTAACGTCTAAATCTCTATTAAAGTATTCATCACCTAATGATTTGGCTAATTTTAAGAAATCATTATTGCCATTTGTGTAAACTGGATTACGATTAACGTACGGGTCAATTGTAATTTCTCCATTATCTTCTGTAGCAACTTTGTCTTTTATTTGATTGAAAAGTGCTTCGAATTTTGTATTATCAAAATCCGGAATTGTACGCATATTAAATAGTGCTTCTGAAAATTCTGGAATAGAATTAACTTGGTCACCACCGTTGATGACAGTTGCATTCATAGTTGGTGTACCTAATAATTCACTATGAACATCAACTTTGTTATATTCAGCATTTAAATAATGAATGAAATCGACGAGTGGATTGATTGCATTAAATCCTAATTCAGGCATAGAACTATGCGCAGATTTTCCTTTTGATGTCACCCGAATATCCATAGTTCCTTTATGAGTATATACAATACCATCTTGAGAAGGCTCAGCAATGAGTAATGCATCGACATCATCCATGTAGCCTTTATCATGCAGAAGGGCAGCACCGTTACTTGTTACTTCTTCGCCAGCTGTAGCCATGAAACGAATTGTACCTTTGTTTAAAGTGCCAGCAGCTTTGATTTCAATTAAGCTGATTGCTAATGCGGCAAGCCCAGATTTCATATCAGCTGAGCCACGACCATGTAGTTTACCTTCATTATCTTCAGTAAGTTTAAATGGATTGTAATGCCATTGATCTGTATCACCAGTTGTTACCACATCCATGTGTCCAGAAACACCAACTACAGGCTTACCATTGCCTACCTCAGCCACAAGATTAGCGCGTGAATCTTCACCATCTAATTTTAATATTTCTGATTGAATGTCGTATTGCTTGAAGAGTTGTTGTAAGTAATGTGCAACATCGAGTTCTTTTTCGTTTACAGATTGGATTTCGATAATATCTGATAATATTTTCACACGTGCTTCATTAGAAAGTACAGACATGTAAACACTCCCTTTTCTAGTTATATAATCCTCTCTACCACTTTAATGATTTTTTAAAACTTGAGTGAAAATATAACAGTATCAGTTTATGGAAATACTGTACTTTTAACTACGAAAATTTACTTACCTCTAATTGATAAAAAGCCAAATCTAGCCATTGATCAAATTTATAACCTACGTTTTGTATTGTTCCAGAATGTTGAAAATTAAATTTTTTATGCAAATAGATACTACTATCATTAGTAGCATCAATTCCAGCAACTAATGTTTTATACCCTTTATCGTGTGCATCTTGGATAAGTGTTTTCAGTAACATTGAGGCAATACCTTTGCCTCGATGTTGTTGGTCTACATAAATAGAATGTTCAATAGTATACTGATATGCTGGCCAGTCACGAAATGAACTGTATGTCGCAAATGCAATGGCGCTACCTTTTTCTTCATATACAAAGATAGGCTCGTTATTTTTGGTCTTTTGTTTAAACCAAAGTCTACGTGATGCAAGTGTTTGAGGTTCATAAGTATAAACTGCAGTTGTATTTAAAATGGCGTCGTTATAAATGTCTAAAATATTGGGCAAATCTGAAGTGTTTGCTAGTCTAATCATATTAGTCTCATCCCATCCGTTAGCTTTTATATTTGTATTAATTATTGAACTACGATTTTTAGAATGATGCAAATATGTGCTATACTAACTATGAAATTAGATGGAGTAGAAAGTGAAAGGAAGTTACATAAGTATGAAAAAATGGGGTAACCGTCTCATTACAGTGGTTGGTGTGTTATTAATATTGACGGCAATTTACTTATTTGCTAAGCCGCATATCGATCAATATTTTACTGCGAAAGATAATGAAAATAAAATAGAAAATTATGATAAGGAAACATCAAAGCATAAAGAAAGTAAAGCTGAGATTCCTAAAGATAAATCTAAGATGGCTGGATATCTATCGGTGCCTGATGCTAAAATAAAAACACCCGTATATCCTGGACCAGCAACGCCTGAACAGTTAGACAGAGGTGTTAGTTTTGCAGAAGCGGATGAATCATTAGATGACCAAAATATTTCAATTGCCGGCCATACATATACAGGTTCATCGGATTATCAATTTTCAAATTTACCTGAAGCAAAAAAGGGGAGCAAAGTGTATTTTAAAGTTGCAGGTGAGCAACGAAAATATAAAATTACAAAAATTTATGATGTAAAACCAGAAGATGTCAAAGTGTTGGATGAACAACCTTCCAATAAAAAACAATTAACGCTGATTACATGTGATAACTACAATGCACAAACTGGTAAATGGGAAGATCGTAAAATCTTTGTCGCACAGGAAGTTGCATAATTTAAAGATAACCGTTGAAAATCGAATAGATACTATATGAGTGATTTTCTACTCGATTATTAATAAAAGTGGACATATGAAGAGAGCTAGGACAGGAGTCCTAGCTCTCTTTACTATTATTGATCAATTACATTTACAAAACGTTTCGTAATGTCTTTTGGTCGAGTGATTGCGCCACCAACAACAGTACAATGAACGCCTAGATCTGTTACATTTTTATACATTTCAGGTGTAATCACGTTTCCTTCTGCAATGACTTTTGCATTAACATGTGCTAATACATCTTTTAAAAATTGGAAGTCATTCTCATATAAAATATGACCTTTAGTATATGAAGTATAACCACGTAATGTTGTACCGACATAATCAAAACCGAGTTTGTCAGCATTTTGTGCTTCTTCCAATGTAGAAATATCAGCCATAATTTCTACATGTGGTGCTTTTTCACGAATATAGGCAACCAAGTCTTCAAGTGATTCTTGCGGACGTGTTTGTTTTGTCGCATCTAATGCAATAACTTCACATTTACTCTCAATGAGTTCATCCACTTCTTTACTTGTAGCAGTAATGAAGACGTCAGAGTTTTCATAGTCACGTTTGACAATGCCAATTACTGGTAGATCTACTTCTTTTTTTATTTCAATAATATCTTCTTTAGAATTTGCTCTGATACCCACTGCACCACCTTCATACGCAGCTAATGCCATTTTAGACATAATAAATGATGAATGTAATGGCTCATCAGGTAGTGCTTGGCACGAAACAATTAATCCTTGTGGTAACATATGTACACACTCCGTAACTTTTATAGATTTAGTGAATTTAGTTGTATATGATATGTATTTTTAATATAACACTAAGAAAATATTAATCAATAGTTTTCGTTGATGTGAAAAATATTTTCATCTATACTGTGTTTAAGCTAAATGCGAAAGTAGGGGAATATATGAAATTTGATAATCGTGTTCAACGTTACTATCACTTATTTACTAAAACCGATAAACAAATTGTGGAATATATACAAAATAACAACTTTGATGATTCTTTTTCCACGATAAATTCATTGGCATATGCGATTGGGACGTCGCCAGCAACCATTACACGTTTTAGTAATAAGTTGAATTATGATAATTTTCAGGATTTAAAATTTAATTTGCAACAGGAAATGACGGAAAAAGTAATAGAAAACAGTCCATTGATTCAACGCATTCATAAATATCATCAAGATATTATTCAACAAACAGGGGAGTTTATTTCAGACGAAAAAATCCAAAATTTTGTTAATCAAATTATGCGAAGTAGACAGATTATTTATGCTGGTTTAGGAAGTTCTGGGTTGTCAGCGACAGAATTTTATTATCGTATGATGCGTATGGGCCTTAAAGGAAATGTCTCAACTGACGCCCATCAAATGAAAATATTTGCATCTTTGCTGACGACAGCTGACACATTTGTTGCTATATCGAATAGTGGGGAGACAGAGGAATTAATTGCAGCGGCAGAAGTCGCACATGCACGTGGTGCCTATGTCGTAGTAATAACGAACTTTGAAGGGAGCACCTTAACTAAGTGTGCCGATTTAGTACTGATCACAACGGATCAATCGAGAATTAATGATACGAGATTTATAAATACGCAGATAGCAACATTATTTTTAATTGATATTGTAAGTTATGTATTATTAGATGATGATTACATGCACAATGTGTATCAACATACGAAGAAAACGATATTGAATGAATAGCTATTATCAACGAAATAAAACGCGTTCTATCAAAGTCAAAGGTGACTACTGATAGAACGCGTTTTTGTTTAAAATCTTGAAACTGCGCCGAAAAGTGAAGCGTGGTTTTGTGTTTGAGTGGTCTTAATGTTGGCGTGACCGTAGTCAGGTGGTAAGAATTGTTTTATTTTTGGAACGATATAGTTCAATAAAGTCTCACCTTGAGCCGAAATGCCACCACCAATTAAGATGACACCTGGATCATAGATGATTTGTACTTGTGCAATACCTTCAGCCACATCATAGCTCCATTGCTCTAAAATATTTAAGGCAAGTGGGTCTTGTTGTTCTGCTAATTCAAATAATTTAGGGACATCATCTTTAAATTGGAAACCGTAATCTTGCATTCGTGTTTTGAGTGCCGATGTTGAGGCACGTTGTTCGAATGTTAACTGGTCTGAATGACGATACAGTAAGTAGCCAATTTCATTTGCACGATGACGTTCACCATTATATAAACCCAACGCTTGATTATAAAATGCGCCGCCAATACCTGTTCCAAGTGTGAGACAAAATATATTTTCAGCATCATAATGATGGAATTGTAGTTCACCTAATAATGCGGCATTCACATCGTTAAAGACATCGACTTTGGCATTCAGGGGAGCTAATAATTCGTGGAAATTTGTACCCATAAAATTAGGGATCGTTGGTCCAGTATAATCAACAATGCCATTCGTTTCATCAATGACACCCGCACTAGAAATACCAACATACAGTGGTGAAAGTGCATGTTTATTTTGAAATTGTTCAACAATTGCATACACTTTATCTACTATAAATTCATTTATATTATCAGGAGTGGCAATCTTTTGATAGTCAACAAAATTCAATTTTTCATCTAAAACCGCCGCTTTAATATCGGTTCCTCCAATATCAATTGCTACTCTATAATTCGTCATGTGGTTCGTCCTCCCGTATTTTATTCATTAATAGATGTATCACTTTTTAATTTAAAAGTGAAGTCATAATAATCATGAAAAATATTTTCAATGAATTTTAGTATAAATGATGAATTTTTTCAAAATGCTATTGATAGTATTCATGGTAGCGTTTACAATTTGAACTGTAAATAGCAATTTACGCATTGCTTTAAGGTGTTAATTAAGTTCAAGAAGCTTAGATTAGAATACAAACATTGAAAATATATGGAGGGTTATCTCATGGAAGAGAAATTAAAAGGGTTATATGCAGCATTATTGGTACCATTTGATGAAAATGGTCAGGTGAAAGAAGAAGGATTAAAACAAATTGCCAAAAATGCTATCGAAACTGAAGGCTTGGATGGATTATATGTTAACGGCAGTTCTGGTGAAAATTTCTTAATTAGTAAAGAACAGAAAAAACAAATCTTCAAAATCGCAAAAGAAGCAGTAGGCGATGACGTGAATATGATTGCGCAAGTAGGATCATTAGACTTAAACGAGGCTATTGAACTTGGCAAATATGCCACAAAATTAGGTTATGACGCGATTTCAGCAGTCACACCATTCTATTATCCATTCTCTTTTGAAGAAATTAAAGATTACTACTTTGAATTAATTGAAGCTACACAAAATAATATGATTATTTATGCGATTCCTGATTTAACAGGCGTTAACATTTCAATTGAGCAATTTGGAGAACTCTTTAATCATGAGAAAGTAATTGGTGTGAAATATACGGCACCGAATTTCTTCTTATTAGAAAGAATTCGTAAAGCATATCCGAACAAATTAATCTTATCTGGTTTCGACGAAATGTTGGTACAAGCAGCAATTTCTGGTGTGGATGGCGCCATTGGATCAACATATAACGTAAATGGTAAACGTGCTAGACAAATTTTTGAAAAAGCTCAAAGTGGAGATGTTGCTGAAGCATATGCCATTCAACATGAGACAAATGACATTATTGAAAATGTATTATCTATGGGTATTTATTCTACACTCAAAGAAATTTTAGCAACTCGTGGTATTGATGGTGGTGTTCCTAAACGCCCATTCAAACCATTTAACAAAGAAAACAGAAGCAAATTAGACAAACTCATCAAAGAATATAATTTATAAGACGTAAGGTAAGGGGATGAAGTAAATGGAGCAGATAGGTTTTGGTACATGGAATTGGGTAGCAGTTATAGTATATCTCTTGATTATGTTATTAATTGGTGCGTATTTTACAAAACGTGCTAGTCAAAACACCGATAGTTTCTTTACTGCGAGTGGACGTTTACCTTCATGGGCAGTAGGATTCTCTATTTATGCAACGACATTAAGTGCAATTACATTTATGTCGACGCCAGAAAAAGCTTTTTTAACAGATTGGTCATATATTGCAGGTAATATTGCTATTGTAGCGATTATTCCATTATTGATTTATTTCTATGTGCCTTTCTTTAAAAAATTAAAAGTTACATCAGCATATGAGTATTTGGAAGCAAGATTTAGCCCTAGTATTCGAGTAATTGGATCATTACTCTTTGTACTTTTCCATATAGGAAGAGTGGCAATCGTAATTTATTTACCAACGTTAGCAATTACAGCGGTTTCTGATATTAATCCATATGTAGTAGCGAGTTTGGTAGGTATTTTATGTATACTTTATACGTTCCTTGGAGGATTTGAAGGTGTAGTATGGAGTGATTTCATTCAAGGTGTGATTCTGTTAGGTGGAGCAGCAGCAATCATCATCTTAGGTGTTACACATATTCAAGGTGGTTTAGGTACTGTTGTAGCTGATGCCCTTGAACATAAGAAAATTATAAGTGCAGACAACTGGAAATTTAATGCCGCAGCTGCAGCGATTCCAATTATTTTCTTAGGAAATATTTTCAATAACTTACATCAATACACAGCAAGTCAGGATGTTGTACAACGTTATCAAGCATCTGAATCCATGAGTGAGACGAAAAAATCACTGTGGATGAATGGGGTATTAGCGTTGATTTCGGCACCATTATTCTATGGAATGGGAACAATGTTGTATTCATTCTATCAACATGAAAGTGCATTGCCAGAAGGATTTAACACGTCTTCTATCGTGCCTTATTTCATACTCACAGAAATGCCGCCATTCGTTGCTGGCTTATTAATTGCTGCTATCTTTGCCGCAGCGCAATCAACGATTTCATCAAGTTTAAACTCGATTTCTGCATGTTTATCAGTAGATATTAAACACAGATTCTTTGGAAAAGGTAAAGAAAAAGATGAAGTTACTTTTGCAAGATGGATGATTATATTATCAGGATTCTTTGGTTTTGGTATGTCTATCTATCTGATTGCAGCGGATTCAAATGACTTATGGGATTTATTCTTATTAATTACGGGTCTTGTAGGTGTGCCGTTAGCTGGTGTATTTGCGGTTGGTATCTTTACTAAACGAACAAACACGGTTGGTGTGCTATGTGGTTTAATATTAGGTATTCTCTTTGCTTACATCTTTAATGGTGTCGGTGGAGGCAACTCACCATTCTTTGTATCAATTATTTCGTTCGTAGTAGCCTTTGTATTCTCTTATCTTATCAGTCTCTTTGTTCCTGATAAGAAGAAAGATATTACAGGTTTAACGATCTTTGATATTAAAGTGAAATCTAATTATGTTTCGAAAGTACATGTGAAAAAATAATAGCTAAAAGCTTATCAGTGTCTTATATGCTGGTAAGCTTTTTTGAGTTGATTTCCATATTGAAAATGTAAAATAAGTTTGACATTATTTTGAAAGCGCGTTAAAATGTAAAAAAAATTTGACATTTAGGAGTGCTCAATATGAATATGCTACTATTTGTAGTTGTATTGATTTTTTCATGTATTTGGACGGTAATTACCAATAAGTTTTTACCAAAAGAAACATTAGACCAACCCAAAGGTAGATCAAAATATGATGAAAGACAGAGTAAAATGTTTATAGAAATCCTAGCAAAAAGTTTCATTTGGCTTATGTATAGTTTGATGTTTATGGTTATACTTAGAACCTTTGGTTGGTTTGATATAGATAAGGCATTAATATCTACGTATCCAGAAATTGTCGTCATAGCAATTGGTATATTTCTCCTGGTGTTTAACTATTTAACTACGCGTTCAAAGTATACTTTCAAGGATTGATAGGATGAAGAATAAAATTAAAGCATATAGAAAACATGCAGGTGTTTCACAAGAACTTTTAAGTAAAAAAATGGGAGTTTCAAGGCAAACCATTAATGCTATTGAAAATGACAAATATGACCCATCATTAGAATTGGCGTTTAAACTTGCTAGATTATTTGGTGTAACAGTTGATGAATTATTCTCATAGATTGAAGGCCTGTGTGTTTTTTCAATCACTAGGCAAATTATTTTGAATTTAAACTATAGAAGTATAATATATAGCTATTAAATTTGTAACAGAGTGAGGGAAATTGTATGTCTACATTAGTAATAATTGCACACCCAGATATTAGTAATTCGACAATTAATAAAAAATGGCGCGATGCTTTATCTAAAGAAGGGGAATCAGTAACGGTTCATGAAATTTACCCTGAGTATCCACATGGACGAATTGATGTTGAAAAAGAACAACAATTAATCGAATCGCATAATCATATTATTTTTCAATATCCGTTATATTGGTATAGTTCACCACCGTTAATGAAACAATATTTGGATGAAGTCTTTACCCATGGTTGGGCGTATGGATCTAAAGGGAATGCTTTAGCGGATAAGAAGATTGGCTTAGCAATTTCAATAGGGTCTGTTGCTGAAGCGTATGAACCTGAAGGTAATGTTAAGTTTACGATAGATCAATTAGTAAGCCCGATGATTGCGACGACACGTTTTGTCAAAGCGAATTATGTAGGTGCACACAAATTATATAGTGCTTTTACAATTACACCAAGTCAGTTAGAAGATAATACGCAAGCTTATTTGGATTTTGTTAGACAATTAGATAACTAAATATAAAGTAATGCTATAAGTGGAAGTAGTGCTTGAGGTTGAGACAATATGTATCTTGATGTCATTCACTATTTCCACTTTTTACTATTTAGGAAAATGATGTCCTAATAGATTTACTTTGAATCAAGCACTATTGTCGATATAATAAGAGTATACATACAATTAGGAAGATTTGAGGGGACTTTATGATAAAAGCAATTGCGGTTGATATGGATGGTACATTTTTAAAAACTGATAAAACATACGATGAACCACGTTTTGACAAGATTTTCCAACAATTAAAAACAAACGATATTAAATTTATAGCAGCAAGTGGCAATCAATACGCTAAACTGAAATCAATTTTTGGTGAAAGAGACATGTACTTTGTGGCTGAAAATGGGGCGGTCATTTATGAAGGGGAGACCCTATACGATCATCAAGCATTTGATCGAAAATTGTATCAAGACATCGTTGACTATTTAAATATTACACGTGGAATGAATCATTTAATAGTATGTGGCTTGAATAGTGCATACATTTTGAAAGATAATCCAGAATCATTTAAAAAAGATGCGCATTTTTACTATCGTCAATTGGAGGAAATTGATTCGTTACAAGATTTACCGGAAGATGATTATGTGAAAATTGCCTTCAATATTAATAGACAAACCCATCCAACGTTAGATGAAGACCTCCAGAAGCACTTTGAAGGGAAATTAGAATTTGTGTCCAGTGGGCGTGATAGTATTGATATCATTATTCCAGGTGTGACTAAGGGGCATGCATTAAAACGTTTATTGAAGATATGGGATTTAGAGGCGGATGCGTTAATGGCTTTTGGTGATGCGAATAATGATTATGATATGTTGAAACTTGCAAAACATAGTTATGTCATGGAAAACAGTGATGATAAATCATTATTTGATGTGGCTAATCATGTAGCACCTTCTAATGATCAACAAGGTGTTTTGAGCGTCATTGAATCAGAGGTATTAAATAAATAACATCAGGTTGCTAATGATGTAAGCGACGTGTACTTTTAATTGAATAAAGGTACACGTTTGTTAGTTGTACTTTGAACATATCATTGTAATATGATTTATAAAATGTCTATACTAACTAATGTAAATTTAATATGGAAGGTAGAGGATGAAACGATGACTCAAATGCAACAAACAATATTAGATGCTTTTCATTTTAGACATGCTACAAAACGTTTTGATGCTAATAAGCATATATCTGACAGTGACTTTAATACAATCCTCGAAGCGGCTAGACTTTCACCAAGTTCGCTTGGATTAGAGCCGTGGAAGTTTTTAGTGATTCAAAATCCAGAACTGAGAGATAAATTGAAAGCAATCAGTTGGGGGGCGCAAGGACAATTAGAGACGGCGAGCCATTTCGTATTGATACTCGCACGTAAAAACGTGACGTCACAGTCTCCGTATGTACAACACTTGTTGCGAGATGTGAAACAATATAGTGAGGAAAGCATTCCTGCAACTGAAAAGAAATTCGACAATTTCCAAACGAATTTCCACATTAACGATACAGATTTATCGTTATTAGAATGGGCGAGAAAGCAAACGTATATTGCACTTGGAAATATGATGACTAGTGCGGCATTGTTAAACATCGATTCTTGTCCAATAGAAGGTTTTGATTTAGATGCAGTCACAGATTTCTTAACTGAGGAAGGTATACTAGATTCAGAGCATTTTGCACCTTCTGTGATGGTTGCATTTGGCTACAGAGAAACTGAGCCTAAAGCGAAAGTACGCCAATCACAAGACGACATTGTTGAATGGTTAGAATAAAAAAATAAACCTTGGTACAGTCATTTGAAATGTACCAAGGTTTTATTTTTATAAGTCTTGAGCATTTGTATGGATTAAGTTTTTATACCATTCAAATGAATCTTTTTTAATATGTTGTTTTGTTCCGTTACCGTAATCATATTTATCTACATAGATGAAACCATAACGCTTAGCCATTAATCAGCGACGAGGGATTCATCACTGTGAATGCTTATTTCGAATCCTTCTGGTCCGATTAAAGTTTCTGATTGTGCATTTGGTTTATAGATGTCAACATGTGATAATCCTAAACTATGGTTATTATCTTCACGTTTTGCATTAGATTGCCAAGTATTCGCTGCAATGTGATGATGATATTGTTGCGTAGACATAAATAAGGCTTGTGGAAAATCTGAAATGTGTGCGAAACCAAGTCGATTAATGTAAAACTTACGTGCATCTTCTAAATCAGCCGTTTTCAAATGTAAATGGCCAATTTTGGCATGGTCTGGCATACCTTGCCAACAACTTTCACTGCGTTGTGCAATTAAATCATTGGCATCGACGGCTAGGGTGTCCATTTTCACTTTTTGATCATTCCAAATCCATTGTGTATGAGGGCGATCATAATAAACTTCAATGCCGTTTCCCTCAGGATCTGCAAAATATAAAGCTTCACTTACGAGATGGTCGCCACCACCTACTTGAACACCTAAGTTAGAAGCGTGATATAAGAAATTACCTAAGTCTTGTCGTGTGGGCAATAAGTATGCAAGATGGAATAAACCTGCTTCTCTCATAGAAGGACGTCGTCCATTTTCAATTTGTTGTAAAGTTAATGTATGACCGTGTTTACCAATTTGAAAAACGACATGTGTGTTTGATTGTGTATTAATAGATAATCCTAAAACTTGTGTATAGAAATTTATCATATTTGATAAATCTGAAACATTTAAAGTGATATTTGTAACTTGTGTAGCTTGTTGGTTATGAAATGTCATGTGCTTGCTCCTTATCCGTGGTTCATGTATTAATAATAGGTACAAGTAGAATATTAGTATAAAAAATATACTAAGTCAATATAAAGTATTTGATTATGATACTTAATAGTGTATTGTGCACTTCTTTTGTATAATGAAACTATGCAAAAGTGAAAAATAAAAGCTTAGGAGCGTTTATATGGCACATTATTATTTTAAAGAGAATTTTTTCAATGCGTCAAAATCGGCTATTGATGTATTCAATGCCAATGATGAAGCAGTCTATACGTTGCAACTTTTTTATACATCAACTGCACAAGAAACAATGGCTTATCTTGGAAGTAATAAACAAAATTTTGAAATTACAGATGGTAACGACACATATCGTGTCTTACAAGAACGTACGATTAGTGGCGCATTTAAAACCCCATTTAAAACAGTATGGCAAGTTGAGAAAAATGGCGAAAGTATTGGTGAGTTTCGCTCTAAAATAGGGTTCAAACCTACAATGCTGTTTGAAGGAAATAAAGGAGACGTACTCAAATATCAATCTGGTTTTTTCTCAAGAAGTGTACAAGTGACTGATGATCATCATAATCTTATGCAAACCAAGTCTGAACGTTTTAAGTTAGCATCACGTCACGATATAGATATTGAAACAGAAACCTATCATCCAGCGATGTTGATATTATTGTTCCAAGTGTTTTACGAGTATCAAGAGCAACAACGTAAAAATTCAAATTAGTGATATTGAGTCTGGGGCATAAGTAGATGTCTCAGACTTTTTGTCGGAGTGGGACAATGAAAACTATTTAGAAAATTAGGTTTCTGTTCCACTCATTGATTATTGGAAAAGCACAGGGTGTGTTTTGTGTGTAAAATAGCATTTATATTTACAGAAGTTGACTTGTGGTAAAATATGAACATATCAATATAATGGTTTTAATTTTTGAAGTAAATGAGACCATCAATATATAGAAAATGGGGGGTGGATATATGAATGTATTCTTGAAATTAGGATGGTTTTTTAAGCAACAAAAAGGTAGTTATATCATTGGTCTAATTACATTACTCTTGATTGCTATTATTGAAATAGTACCGCCTCAAATTATAGGACGTACCATTGATGAAATGACAACGAGTAAATTAACACCACAAAAACTAACGATATACCTAATCCTATTAGCGCTCGTCGCAATTATTACATATATCCTTAGGTATATATGGCGATTATCAATATTTGGCACAAGCCAGAAGCTAGGGAAAATTTTAAGAACATATCTTTACCAAAAATATACGGAAATGAGTGCCATTTTTTTCCAAAACAGACGTACTGGCGACTTGATGGCACATGCTACGAATGATATAAGAGCAGTACAAAACGCAGCCGGTGCTGGTATTTTGATGATTGCGGATTCATTAATAACCGGCGGAACAGTTATTATAACGATGGCAGTAACGGTAAGCTGGAAATTGACATTGATTGCCATGATTCCGTTGCCATTTATGGTGTTGTTGACGAGTATTTATGGTTCTTTATTGAGTAAAGGATTTAAAAAAGCACAAGCAGCATTTAGTAAATTAAATGATAAAACGCAGGAAAGTGTTGCTGGGATAAAGGTGACGAAAACATTTGGCTATGAAACGAGTGATCAAGCAGATTTCAAAACTTTAAGCGATGATGTTGTAGCAAAAAATTTGAAAGTCTCAAAAATAGATGCACTTTTTGATCCGACCATTACTATAGTCATTGGTGCCAGTTACTTTTTATCAATTGTATTTGGTGGGCAAATGGTCAGCCGTGGGGAAATAACATTAGGACAGTTAATTACTTTTACTGCATATTTAGGTATGCTTGTTTGGCCACTGTTGGCGCTTGGTTTATTTTTCAATATTATTCAAAGAGCTAAGGCATCATATGAGCGTATTGATGAGATAGGTCAAATTCCCAATGGTATTGATACAACTTATAAATATGATGTACAGCCACATGGTGATATTACTTTTAATATTGAACAATTTCATTTCCCAGGAAATGAAGTGCAAGATATACACGATATTCATTTTACAATTGAGCAAGGCACAACGATAGGTATAGTTGGTAGAACGGGTTCTGGAAAAAGTACACTTATCCGATTGTTGCTCAGAGAATTTGATACAAAACGAGTTAATGATATTACATACGGTGGTGCACCTATTCGTGATTATAAAATTGAAAAATTGCGAGCACAATTCGGCTATGTACCACAAGAACATTTCTTATTTTCGACGACATTGCGTGACAATATTGGTTTTAGCCAGGAATCCGTAGAAGATAAACAGATTTATGAAGCGAGTCGTTTGAGCTATATACATGATGATATTATGTCATTTACAGAAGGATATCAAACAGTTGTAGGAGAACGAGGTGTGTCATTATCAGGAGGGCAAAAGCAGCGTGTGTCAATCGCAAGAGCATTGCTCGTTAATCCTGAGGTGCTCATTTTAGATGATGCGTTATCGGCTGTTGATGCACAAACGGAAGAGGCAATACTAGCCAATCTTGAGCAAAATAGACAAGGTAAAACGAATATCATCACAGCACATAGAATGAGTGCAATTAAACATGCAGACCTCATTATTGTCATGAATGAAGGAACGATTATAGAACGAGGTAATCACGAGCAATTGATGCAAAAACAAGGATGGTATTTTGAAACGTATCAATCTCAGGTATTACAGGATCAACTGAATCGCAACTTAGACCAATTGACGAAAGGGGATGAATAACATGACTGAGCATGCTAACTTAACAGCTAAAGAACAAGGCAGTGCGCTAATCAGGTTATTTAAATATACACTACCCTTTAAATGGACAATTGTCTTGGCGTTTATCACGTTAATTGTGTCGACGATAGCTAGTATGTTGACGCCTTATATGGTTAAGATATTTATCGATGATTACTTAACACCGCGCCATTTTCCTAGAGATACTATGATATGGCTTATGGTTATCTTTATAGCTATACAAATTATAGGGGCGCTCGCGCTTTATTTTAGCCAATATTTATTTCAATATTTAGCATTTAAAGTGATTCAGCAATTACGTATTGATGCATTTAATAAATTAGGGAAGCTGGGTATGAAATACTTTGATAAAGTGCCGGGTGGTAGTATTGTATCGCGATTAACGAATGATACGGAAACAATTGTCGATATGATAGTAGGCGTATTTGCAACATTTATTATGGCATTATTCATGATGGTTTCAAGTTATATTATGATGTTTATATTAGATGTTAAATTAGCTTTGATTGCCTTAGTATTTCTTCCAATCATATTTCTCATACTTGCAACTTATCGAAAGCATTCTGCATATTTATTCTCTAAATCTAGGCAGCGCCTTTCTGATTTAAATTCAAAATTAGCTGAATCTATTGAAGGTATGAAAATTATCCAAGCTTTTAACCAAGAAAGACGGTTAAAACGTGAATTTAATGATATTAATGACGAACATTACCAATATATGCTGAAAACAGTGAAATTGGATAGCTTATTATTACGTCCAGCCATCAGTTCCATTTCAATCTTTGCGGTTGTAATGATACTCGGTTACTTTGGGGTGATAAGCTTTACTACAGGTATAACAGCTGGCATTGTCTTTGCATTTGTACAATATATGGAACGATTTTTTGAACCGATAAACCAGGTTAGTCAAAATTTAAATATTTTACAACAAGCGCTTGTTTCGGCTAGTAGAGTATTTGCGCTGATTGATAATGATACTTATGAACCACAGCAACATGTAGAGCAACATTTAGAAATTGTGGATGGTAAAGTTGAATTCGAACATGTCAGTTTTAGTTATGATGGCCAGACAGACGTATTAAAGGATATTAGCTTTACCGTAAATCCTGGGGAAATGGTGGCACTTGTAGGCCATACAGGATCTGGCAAAAGTTCAATTATAAATCTATTCATGCGTTTCTATGAGTTTACACGTGGTGATATTAAAATTGATAATCATTCAATAAAGGCATTACCAAAATCAGAGTTGAAGTCTAAGATAGGCTTAGTGTTACAAGATGCATTTATCTTCTATGGAACAATCATCTCAAATATCAAACTGTATCACCCAACAATGACATTTGAACAAGTACAAGCAGCTGCAACTTTTGTACATGCAAATCATTTTATTGAAAAATTGCCAAAGCAATATGAATATAAAGTCATTGAAAAAGGTAGTGCGTTTTCAAGTGGAGAGCGTCAATTGCTTGCCTTTGCTAGAACAATTGCTACAAATCCTAAAATATTGATTCTTGATGAAGCAACTGCCAATATCGATTCTGAAACAGAAGCGCAAATTCAAACATCATTAAATGATATGAGGCAAGGTCGTACAACAATAGCTATTGCACATCGACTATCTACCATTCAAGATGCTGATCAAATTATAGTGCTCAATAAAGGAGAAATAGTTGAAAGAGGTACGCATAATCAATTAATTGAAGAAAAAGGGATTTACCATAATATGTATTTATTGCAAAATGGATAATATAAGAGGGACTAAAACAATGATGAAGTTTTAGTCCCTTTTTAATGTTGAAATTATCATTTATAACTTAAAGCTATTGCACGCTAACTATATAAAGAAAATTGAATTGCACTTTATAATACTAATCAACATATACGTCTTGATAAGATTCATGTTTTTCAATCACATGTTTAGCGAAAGGGCATGACGCAGTTACTTTTAAATTGTTGTCACGTGCATAATCGACGACGGCACCAACTAATTTTGAGCCGATACCTTGTCCACCAAGTTCATCAGGAACGCCTGTATGATCAATGTCTATTTGGTTACTACCCTGTTGTTGAAACGTAATTTGTGCTTGAGGATTGTTTTCATTTTCACCTATATAAAATTTGTTTTTGCCTTGTTTAATTTCAGCCATACTAACACCCCTATTATTTTATCTTGCTTATTAAATATCACATTTTTAAAAATTTAAACAACTGTGAAGGGCTTTAAGTTTTAAAAAATAAAATAGATAGGTCAAAAGCATTGAAAAATGTGGAAAATAAGTTTATAGTTTTAACGGAATAATTTCGATTTGGAGGGGCGTTTTTTGAAGAAAATTATAATACTCGTATTGACATGTGTAATAACAATTGTAGTGAGTGCATGTGGAAATATGAATAAAGAAGTGAAAAAAGACGTCAGTTCTAATAACAAACTTAAAATATATACAACAGCATTTGCTTTTCAAAGTTTTACAGAGCAAATTGGGGGCAAATATGTTGATGTCGCATCTATTTATCCACCTGGTGCAGATTTACATTCTTTTGAACCAACACAGAAAGAGATGGTAAACATTGCAAAGGGAGATCTATTCATTTACTCCAATAATGAAATGGATCCAGTAGCTAAAAAAATAGCAAGTTCCATCAATAACTCCCATTTAAAATTACCTGTAGCTGAAGGTATCAGTAGTAAAGAAATACTAGAGAGTCATGAGCATGAACACGAGCATGAACATGAGGACGAAACTCATTCACATGAAGCGGGAAGTGAAGATCCACATGTGTGGCTAGATCCAGTTTTAAATAAAAAATTTGCAAAAGTGATAAAAGATGATTTAGTGAAAAAAGATCCTAGTCATAAAGCATATTATGAAAAAAACTATAAAACATTACGCGGTGATTTGGAGCATATTGACCAAGAAATGAAACATATTACAAAACATGCTAAACGTGATAAGGTTATTATTTCTCATGATTCGATTGGTTATTTAGCACATCGTTACGGCTTTGAGCAAGAAGGTGTGAGCGGCATGAACAATGAAGAACCAAGTCAAAGGGACTTAATGGATATTGTTCACCAAATTGATGACACAAAGCAACCCTATGTACTTTATGAACAAAACATATCATCAAAAGTGACTGATGTAATTCAAAAAGAGTCTCATACAACACCATTAAGTTTCCATAATATGGCTTCATTGTCAAAAGCAGAAGCAAACCAAAATAACATAAGTTATCAAACGCTAATGCAACAAAATATTAAGTCCTTAGATAAGGCATTAAATGAATAGAAACGGAACGTACATGTTTAAACGCTAGAAACACTCGCGGACAAACATGTACGTTTTTTAATATTGTAAGATTATCGTATATAATGTGTGAAATTTTCATAAAAATTGTATAATAATATAAAAAATTAATGTTATACTAAAGAAGCAATTTACAACTAAAGGGATAGGGTGTATACATTATGAATAAATTAACAAAACTAGTCGCAGTAAGTGGTACTGCTATCGTTATGCTAGCAGCTTGTGGAGAAAAAGAAGAAACAAACACATTTAAAGGTGAGCAAAGTGGTGTAGATATAACAACAAAACTTACTCACAAGGGTGACAAAGTTACTGAACAAAAAACAGAATCTGTATTAAATTATAAAGATTATGGTGTAGAAAAAGAGCAAGTTAAAGAATTATTAGATAAAGAAAGTGAAAAATATCAAAACATTGATGGTTTAGAAGAAAAAGTGAAATACACTGATGATAAAGCTATCGAATCTATAAAAGTTGATATGGAGAAAATTGATAAAGAAGAATTGAAAAAAATCGAATCTTCAGCATTTGCGAATGCAGATAAAGACAAAGATGTTAGCTATAAAAAAACTAAAAAAGCTTTAGAAAAAGCAGGATTTAAAGAAGAAAAATAAAAGCGCAGTGAATTGAAACCAAATTGTCATGTTTGATTTCAACACCTGCACTATACGAGTATTCGATTTCTAAATGTACTTTATTGAGTCATTTGGATTAATCGAATGCTTTTTTTGTTATTGGTAGCTTAGTATAAGCTAAAGGCCTTCACAATTGTGCCATCTATTTTAATCATATCTTATATAAGATACGGTAGTATTATAGTATTCTTCTAGTCCGTGAACACCATCGGCACCACCTAATCCTGATTCTCTCCAACCGGCATGGA
The DNA here is from genome assembly GCF_900097965.1 of Staphylococcus caeli. GTDB lineage: Bacteria > Bacillota > Bacilli > Staphylococcales > Staphylococcaceae > Staphylococcus > Staphylococcus caeli. The sequence continues at coordinate 63,072 of NZ_FMPG01000002.1, read as the reverse complement.
AACCATTTACCACTTCTTCGGCTTCACAATTGGCATAGACTTCACCAAATTTAAGTTTTTCAGTAGCCAACATAATCTCTTGTAGATTTTCAGAAAAGATAAATGATGATAAGCCAGCATTCGTATCATTTGCTTGATAGATAGCATCATCAAAATCAGAGTATGTCACAATTGGTAATACAGGACCGAAGATTTCCTCCTTGAAAGCAGCGTCCTCAGAGTTGATTTCATCTAAAATTGTAGGTGCGTAAAAGAAGCCGGAACGGTCGATTTTATGCCCACCAGTAATTAACTTAGCACCATTTTTAATCGCGTTTTGTACTTTTTCCTCTATACTATCAAGCTGTTGTTGATTAATGATTGCACCGTAATCTGTAGATGCATCAAACGGATCGCCAACTTTTAATTGTTCCATTTGATCTTTTAATTTATCGATAAATGTGTCATGTATATCTTGATGTACAAAGATTCTTTCAGGACATGTACAAACTTGTCCAGCATTATTGATTCTTGCAGTGACGATATAATTTACGGCTTTATTTAAATTAGCATTTGGTGTAACGATGACTGGTGCATTGCCACCCAGTTCAAGGTTTACTTTTTTAACTGTATTTGCACTTTCAGCGTAAACAGATTTACCAGCACGCATACTACCTGTTAGTGAAATAAGTTGAATATCAGGATGTTGTGCCAATTGGGTACCTACAATTTCTCCTCTACCTGGTAAAATTTGAATTAAACCAGCGGGTATTGTTGAAGCACGCAATAATTCGGCAATCTTTAATGTAATAAGGGAAGTTGCTTCACTTGGTTTAATGACAGCGGAGCATCCAGTGATAACAGCAGGAATAATCTTTCTCATTAATACTAAAATTGGAGCATTCCAAGGGACGATACCAGCAGTAACACCTATAGGTTTCTTCGTAAGTAAAATTGTTTCATTTTCACGACTATTTTGCAGGACTTCACCCTTGTTATTCATACTTAGGCTCGTCATATAATCGATGAATTGAATGGATTTATCAATTTCACCTTTTGCTGAAGCTAATGTTTTACCTTGTTCTTTTACATAAAGCTCTGCCAATGTGTCTTTGTTTTGTTCGAGCAACGGAATAAGTAACTTGACATGGTCGGCACGAGTTGGTTCAGGTACCTTTTCCCATTCTAATTGTGCCTGTTTTGATTTTTCTATAGCATCGTTAACTTCATCTTTAGTTGCAAATGTAATTGTATCTATCTGTTCACCTGTTGCAGGATTAATGACGTCCTCTGTGTCAGTAGATTGACTTGCTATAAATTCATTGTTTATAAATAATTGATTCATTCATGACACCTCCACAATATATGCATACCCTTAAGTGGTGATGAAAAACGAAGTTGAAATTTAAATATGGGCAGGCAGTGTTATTGTGGTTAAGATTTGATTTCTTTAATGGCAATAAATAGCTCATGTTATGGCATTTATAGGAGATGATATATTTTTTATACTTAATTATTGACACTATATGATAGCAGCGTTATAATTTATCTCGAATTCGAAATAAATTCAAAAGGTTGGTGAATACATGAATCGTACAAAAGCATCTTTAAATTCATTTATCGGATTGAATAGAACCGTAGATCATTTAATGAAAATTGTTAGAAGAGACGTCCAACGCTATGATTTGAATGTTACAGAATTTGCTGTAATGGAATTGCTCTATAATAAAGGACCACAGCCTATTCAACGCATTGGTAATCGTGTGTTGATAGCAAGTAGTAGCATTACTTATGTAGTAGATAAATTAGAAGAAAAGGGCTGTGTTGTAAGGCAGCGTAATGAAAAAGATAAGCGTGTTACGAATGCATTATTAACAGACCAAGGTCGTGACATGATGGATACAATATTTCCAGCTCATGCATCAACATTAGAGTCTACATTTTCAGTACTTACAGATGAAGAAATAACTGTATTACAACAAGTTTTAAAAAAATTAAGTGCGCAACCTATTGACTAGGAGTAGCATTTAAAAATTTTAACCAAAATTACTGCGAAATCGAGATAAATATATATACAAGGAGATTTTTACTATGACAAACCCACAATTATTAGGCATTCATCACGTTACTGCAATGACAGACGACGCTGAAAGAAATTATAAATTTTTCACAGAAGTATTAGGTATGAGACTCGTTAAAAAAACGGTGAATCAAGATGATATATATACGTATCATACATTCTTTGCTGATGACGAAGGATCACCAGGAACAGACATGACATTCTTTGATTTTCCAAATAGTCCAAAAGGTACACCAGGTACGAATTCAATTACACGTCCTGCATTTAGAGTGCCTAACGATGCAGCGTTAGCTTATTATGAGCAACGTTTTGATGAATATAATGTTAAACATGAGGGGATTCAAACGCTCTTCGGTACAAAAGTATTGCCTTTTGAAGAGGTAGATGGTCAAAGTTATCAACTGATATCTGATGAGCATAATGCAGGAGTAGCGCCAGGTAAACCATGGAAAAATGGTCCGGTACCAATGGATAAAGCTATTTATGGGCTAGGACCTATTGAAATTACTGTAAGTTATTTTGAAGATTTTATGAAAATGCTTGAAGAAGTATTTGGTATGAAAACCATTTTAACTGAAGATAATGTAGCAATTTTAGAAATTGGTGAAGGCGGCAATGGCGGTCAAGTTATTTTAAGAAAGGATACTGAAAGTCCAGAATCAAGACAAGGATATGGTGAAGTCCATCATGTTTCATTTAGATTAAAAGACCATGAAGCGATAAAACAATGGCAGGAAAAATACCAGGCATTAGGTATTGGCAATTCTGGATTAGTGGATCGGTTCTATTTTGAGGCTTTATATGCACGCATAGGACACATATTAATTGAGGTTTCTACTGATGGACCTGGCTTTATGGGAGATGAACCTTATGAAACATTAGGCGAAAATTTAGCATTACCACCATTTTTAGAGGAACAGAGAGCTTATATTGAATCAGAAATTAGACCTTTTGATACGCGTAGATAATTTGAACACTTTCTAGGTCTGAATAGATGAGGTACTGGCTAACAACTACTAAATAATATTTATTCAAAGGAGTCTAAAATAAGATGGAATATATTTTTAGAGCAGGCGATACAAATGCGCCAACATTGATTTTATTACATGGCACAGGTGGCGATGAACATGATTTGTTACCTTTAAGTGAGTTGCTTAATCCGAAGTATAATGTATTAAGCATACGAGGAGAAGTATCTGAAAATGGAATGAATCGATTCTTTAAACGTCATGGGGAAGGTCAATACGATTTAGAGGATTTGAAACTTCGTACAGACAGACTGATTTTATTTTTAAAGGAAGCTGCTGAACGCTATGGTTTTGATTTAACACAAGCTATACCGGTAGGGTTTTCGAATGGTTCTAATATTGCAATAAGTATGATTTTACATCAAGATATTTCATTTAAAGCAGCTTTACTATATGCGCCGTTGTATCCAGTTGATATTGCGAATGACAAAGATTTAAGTGACATGAAAGTCTTGTTATCAATGGGTGAGCATGATCCAATTGTAACTAAGGAAGATAGTATGCACGTTATTGATATTTTCGAAAAACGTGGAGCAGAGGTAACTCAAGTTTGGGTGAATAGTCATGAACTAACACAAGCTGGTGTAGAAGCAGGTCGAGAATTATTAAAGGTAATGGATTAATAATTAAAATAAAAGAGCTCCGTGTAACCTTCACTTTTAACATGATAGTTGTTGTACCATGTTTGTGAAATTGTTACACGGGGCTTTAAATTTACATTAAACCGATGAGTTTCATCCATAAAGAGCCAATACCTAACCATACGATGAAGTAGAATATAGCTAGTACAGCATTCATGGACCACCAACGATTTTGAGATACGTAGCCTGCTGAATATAATATCGGAGCTGGGCCACTACTGTAGTGTGTCGTTGATGCCATTAAGTTACCAAAGAAACCGAGCATCAATGCACTGTAAAGTGGTGGCGCACCTGTTGCAATTGCTACGCCAAGTAATGCTGAATACATCGCACTTACATGTGCAGTCGAACTTGCAAATAAGTAATGTGAATAGAAGTAAAAGACGATTAGAATCACTAGTACAATTGGCCAACTTAAGCCGCCTAAACTTCCAGAAATTGATTTACTAAGCCATGGAATAAAACCGAGTTCATTGAGTTGGTTTGCCATCATGACTAATATTGAGAACCAGACCAATGTGTTCCAAGCGCCTGTTTCTTTCAGAACGTCATTCCAAGTTAATACGCCAGTAATGAGTAACAATGAAAGGGCGATAAAGGCTGTTAATGTGGCATTGATATTTAACGTAGTGCCTAATACCCATAAGGCTAAGGCGATGACAAAAATACCAATCATGAATTTTTCACTTTTAGCCATATTACCCATCTCATTTAACTCGTTTTGAGCCCAAGATTTCGCATTCGGAGTTTCCTTGATTTCAGGTGGATACATTTTATAAATAATTAAAGGCACGAGAATCAAAGAAATAATACCGGGAATGAGTGCTGCTAAAAACCATTGCATCCAAGTAATATCGACACCTTGATGTTTCGCAAGTGACTGAGCAAGGGGATTGCCTGCCATTGCTGTCAAGAACATGGCTGCTGTGATTAAATTGCCGTGAAACTCTGTGAAGATTAAAAATGCTCCCATCTTACGTTGCGTGCCATCTTCAGGTTTAGAACCGAATGAACGCGAAAGTGCATTTATAATTGGAAACATAATGCCGCCCGCACGAGCGGTATTACTAGGTGTTGCAGGCGCTAGTATTAAATCAACACCGATGAGTGAATAACCTAGTCCGAGGGTTTTCTTCCCGAATATTTTCACAAATTGTAAGGCAATTCGTCTGCCGAGACCCGTTTTGACAAAGCCTCTGGATATGAAAAATGCCATGGCAATCAACCAAATGCTACTATTGCCAAACCCTGCAACGGCAGTGTCTATTTTGGCGGTACCAGTTAATACTGTTAATGTAAAGCCAATCATGGCAACTGCGCCAATAGGGAGTGGTTGCGTGATACAACCAATAATCGTTGCTACGAAGATGGCGAACATATGCCATGCCGTGCTATCTAAGCCTTCTGGTCGTATAGGGGTTAATAACCAGAGTATGATGCCAACGACGATAGGAACGATGAACTTTCTGTAATTAATATTGTGATTCACAATTGAGGAACACCTTTCTTAACTTTCTATTTAGAAAAGATACATAGTAAAGTAGAATCATATCCTATTACTTTATTATAATATTTTTCATAATCATTATAGTTATATGGGTTCCGCTTGTAAAGTTACGATCAACTACATTCAAGTTATTGAGTTTCGGTAGATTTTTTTCGGAAAATGCCTTTTATAAAAATAGGAATAAGTAAGATGAAACCGAAAATACCCATTATTGGAAATACACGACCAATCAGTGCAATAAATCCTATAAATGTTGCTGCAAAAGTAACAATTGCCATAACGATAATCATGGTGTAATAAGATTTTGTGTAAGGTTCTGTAAATCTCGAAGCAAATGCGTACATTAAACCGACAACGGTATTATATATGACAAGAACCATGACTATTGACATAAATAAGCCGATAATAGGTGAAATGTTTTTAGCTAATAATAATGAAGGTAAAGCTACATGCGTGATTTCTGTGAATTGAGCAATCATTCCTAAGTTAAGCATGAGCAGTAAGAATGTAATGATGATGCCTCCGATAATACCGCCCCAAATTGTAGAAACTTCAGACTTTAAGCGCCCACCCATAACGGAAAGGAAGCTAAACGCTGCTGCAATTTGTAAGCTGCCGTAATTGATGGCATCAAACCACCACAATTTATCAGAATGACCATTAGTATTCGCATATTGATTTGCAGATTCGAAATGGAGTTGGCCTTTAGATAAATAATAAACTGCAATAATCGTTACAATAATTACTAAAAAGGGTGTGACAACCCCTAATACTGTAATGAGGCGGTCGAATTTTAAAAATAAAGTTAGTAAAATAATCATAACCAGAATTGCGGAACTTAGTACATAAGGCAGTCCAAAACTTTCATGAATCGTCGAAACACCACCAGCAGTCATAATCATAGCCAATGCAAATAAAAATAAAGTTAAGACAATATCAAATATCGTAGCGACTGATCGTGGTAGATAGTATTTAATAGATTCAGTATGATTATGTGAACGTAATTTGAAACCTGTATGTAGTACAAAAATGCCACCGATTGTAATGATTAAGCCAGTAATCAATACACCATAAATACTGAAATAGCCATTACTTGTGAAAAATTGGAAAATCTCTTGGCCGGTTGCAAAGCCAGCACCTACAACAACGCCAACAAAAGCGAAGGCGACGGTAATAATTTCTTTTAAGTTTTTCATAAAACTTGAAATCCTTTCTTGGATAAAAAATGGGTGCATTACATTATCATTGCTGCACATTATGTAATTTTATCTGAAAAAAATGAAAAGATAAATTAGAAAGGTGGGAGTGGGACAGAAATCCCATTTTTTATTAAAGATTTCGTGGTCCCACCCTGTCAAAGATGACTAGGGTTGAAAAGTTTACCTGAGCTGAAGCTCATGCATAAGTCTCACTAACTTAATGAATTAAGCAGTGAGACTTTACATTTTCAATTCAGTAATCTACTGCCTAATTTGACTAGAGCCTGAGACATATATATAATGCCAATTTCATCAATTATCATGTATAGTATGGTCTTGAAGTAATTTGATTAAATATCCTTAGAGGGGGTACACTGTGAAGTTCAAAGAGCACATAAAAACGTACATGCTTTTACATGTAATGTCGATATAAATAGTGATATAGCACATATGAGCAGTCGTGCGCAATATATGCCACAGAGAGAGGGAATAAAGTGACTTTATTAAATTTACCGTTAATGTTACTAATTGCTATATTTTTAGCGCTGGGCATTTTTAGCCAATGGTTAGCAACAAGAATTAAATGGCCATCTATTGTCGTCATGGCGATTGTGGGGCTAATGGTAGGACCTATATTAGGGCTAGTAAATCCGCAACATAGTTTAGGTGAAGCGGTTTTCAGTCCTATTGTCTCACTAGCGGTCGCAATTATTTTATTCGAGGGTAGTAGTAATTTAGATTTTCGGGAATTGAAGGGAATTTCCAAAGCCGTCATAAGAATTATAACAATAGGCGCGGTGATTGCTTGGATACTTGGGGCGATTGCGCTACATGTAATCTTAGGTTTTTCAATTACGATTTCACTTGTGTTAGGTGGATTATTTTTAATCACAGGACCCACAGTGATTCAACCATTATTAAAACAAGCGAAAGTAAGGAGAAGTGTCGATTCAATCTTACGTTGGGAAAGTATCATTTTAGATCCAATTGGACCGATGTTAGCACTAGGTGCATTTTATGTATTTCAAATCATTGAACAAGGCTTCGAATTTCAAATTATTTTAAGCTTTGTACTGCGCTTTATTATTGCAATTGTCATTGGTTTTGGAGCGTCATATCTATTTATGTGGTTAATTAAACGCGATGCAATTCCTCAAAATTTGATGCCACCGATACAATTAGTCTTTATTTTATTAATATTTGCGCTATGTGATGAAATATTGCGTGAATCTGGACTTCTAGCGGTTACGATATTTGGTTTAATGATGGCACGTATGAAGCGCCATGATTTGATTTTTAAAGAGTCAGACCATTTTATTGAAAATGCATCCTCTATCATGGTTTCAACAGTCTTTATTTTAATCACATCATCATTAACATTAAATGTGCTAGAAAGTGTCATATCATGGAAATTATTCATCTTCTGCGGCATTATGATTATTTTAGTCAGACCGTTGTCTATCATCCTGTTAACAATAGGAACAGAAATATCTAAAAGAGAAAGGGCGATGGTTTCATTAATGGCGCCACGCGGAATTGTCGTCTTAACAGTTGCGCAATTTTTCGCGGGACTATTCATTAAAAAGGGCACACCTATGGCTGAATTTATCACGCCTGTTACATTCGGACTTGTTTTTATCACGGTTGTGATATATGGATTTAGTTTCGTTCCACTAAGTAAGGTGATGCGCTTATCAAGCACAGAGCCCCCAGGTGTTATTATCGTTGGAGAAAGTGAGTTTTCTTTTCATTTAGGTGCGAAGTTAAGAGAACATCAAATTCCTGTTATGACGTTTAACTTGTTTAGCAATACTTCGGATCGAGCATATGATCTAGATTTTGAAGTATTTGAAGGTAATTTACTTTCTAGTAGTGATCGTATCTATGCAGATATGACAAGGTATAATAAATGCTTATTAATGACCCAATCATTTGTTTTTAATAGTTTGGCATTTAATGAATTAGTTCCTGAATTTGGTTTGAAAAATGTGAACATGATGCCAGTTTCATTTATGGACGAACATGCGCGTAGTAACATAGAAGGACCAATAAAGAATCATATTCTTTTTGATAATAATATGACAACACACTGGTTTAATCGATTTATAGTAGAACATAATATTCTAGAAATAGAGGCGTACAATAGAGAGCAGTTAACAGAAAATGATATGGTACTCTATCATATCAATGAGCAGCATGAAGTAACATTTCAACGTGGAAACCAAAAGCTTACACACACTGATAATGGTGTGATTGGCTATTTAAAAGATGCCTATTTACATTTAAATATATAAAAGTATCCCCCGCTTGCGACAATTCAAATTGTACAAGTGGGGGATTTTATTGATTCAATTAATTCACAAATCGATCATGCATAAGTTCTTTTAAGATATTTATTTTTTCTTGTATTTCTTGTCCAGTGTTTGTGTCTCGTATTTTTTTACGTTGTAATTCTTTGTCAACGACACGACGAATGGATAATTCATCTGCACCATTCAGTAATACATGCTTTTTAGAATTGAAGTGTTGATGTGCCACAAGTTGCATGCCGAATGAATTATACAGCAATGTGTAACCGGCGATACCAGTTGTAGATTGATAGGCTTTAGAAAAGCCACCATCTATGACAATCATTTTACCTTCTGCTTTTATTGGATCTTCGCCATCAATCTCTTTAACTGGTGTATGTCCGTTAATAATATGACCTTGTTCTGGGTCTAGGCCGAAATCCTTAAGCATTTTTCTACACATGTCAACATCTTCACGTAAATGATAATAAGGATTCTTTGTTTCTTTGTGAGCAGTCTTATCTTTAATGAAGTAACGCTCAAATGTAGTCATAGCACGTTTACCAAATAACGATGAATATTTTCCGGTCCATAAATACCATACTAAGTCAGTTGCTAAATCGTCTTGGACATCTTTGTGGTCAAACGCTTCTCTAACATACGTTTCAAAATGATCGAGCAAGTCTCTGCCGTAACATTTAACGCCATCTATAACCATTGCTTCCATTTCACCTTGTTCATCGACAGGGATACAACCGTGAATGAGTAAGTTACCGTTGTATGGTAAGTAAAGTGTGCCTTTTTGCATTAAAAATGTCATATGGCGTTTTAACTTTTCTGATTGTTGTACAGATAATAATAATTTATCCATCACTTCTGATTCTTCATCTAAAAGCGCATTAGGGTTGTTTGGATCAATCGTTTGGAAACAAGTATTTTCTAACGGATACGTTTTACCATATAATGTTGCCTCGTTTTTTTCGAAATCAATACTTTCAAGGACTAAACGTTCTTCCATCTCGAAAGTTGGACGACGCTTAATAATAGGTGCCTCTAACTTAAATTGTATCATTGCGATGGCTTGGTGAATTTTCGTAATTTGTTCTAATTCCGTTAAATTTTCAGCATTTTTTGGTCTGAAGGCAGGATTTTTACCGTCATAATATTTTTCGGCAAGCGTCAATAATGGACGTAAATTAATGCCATATGCATCTTCGATAATGTCTAAATTATCATAGCGTGCACAGATACGCAGTAGGTTAGCCAAGCAAACTTTAGAGCCTGCATATGCACCAATCCAAAGTACATCGTGATTTCCCCATTGAATATCGACAGAAGGGTAGTCGATTAGAGTTTCCATGATTTTGTCTGGTTCTGGTCCACGATCATAAATATCCCCAACAACGTGCAAATGATTCACTACAAGGTGTTGTACGGTAAAAGATAATCCAATTATAAGATCATCTGATTGTTCTAATTCTACAATTTGGTTGATTAACGTTTCATAATATGAGCGCTTGTTATTATATTTATTACTTTTGTAGAGCAATTCTTCTACAATAAATACATAATTTTTCGGTAATGATTTACGTAGTTTTGTGCGAGTATATTTAGATGATGCATATGTGATGAGCTTGATAAGTCGGTTAATTGTCGTAATATACCACTCATTGAGTTCCGATTTTGAACTAAAGCTGTTTTTGATTAATTTTAATTTTTCTTCAGGATAATAAACGAGCGCAGAGAACTCGTTGATTTCTTTGCGAGTTAAAGTATCTTGGAAAATATCGTTGATTTTTGAACGCACATTACCAGACCCATTACGTAACACGTGCTGAAAGGCATGAAATTCACCATGCAAATCACTTACAAAATGTTCAGTACCTTTGGGAAGTTCGAGAATGGATTCTAAATTAATAATCTCCGTTGCGAGTTCTTCTTTAGTGCTATATTGTTCGGAAAGTAAATCTAAAAATCTATCTTTTATGCTTTTATCTACTGTTTTATGCATGTTATGTCACTCCAGTTGTATAAATTTCAGGGTTATGAAATACATTGTTAAAAACGCTTTCATGATATATCTCTTATTGTAGCATTAATAGTAATAGCTTTGTCTACTTCTTATTATATTATGAACATAACTTAAATTCTAAAAAAAGAATTACAAAAGGAAAAAATGAAATGAGTTGTACTAACCCATAATTTTTTTATGTATTATTATATTCATGTAACTCAAATATAAAATATTGGGTATTTAAATAGTTATATTGAAAAAAATGTGATTTTATGAATTTAAATAAAGTGCTATATTGAATTACGGTGTAATTTTACAAAAATAATTTATCGGCAGTAAAAAGCTGTAGTAAAAGCTTTTTTAGTAGTTAATACTCTGTTTTTTTAAACGTAATATTATGAAATTTTAAAAATGATGTTTTATTTTATGAGATTTTTTGTATAATGTATGCATGTAACAAAATTATATAGGGGAATTTTGTTTCATGACTTTTTCTAACGAGTCAAGTCAAAAGTGACTTGAGAATGTGATACATATGTATAAGCATTTACATAGGGGTGACTAAATGCCTTAAAGAATAAGGGCATTTTATGATCTATTTCAAAGCATTTTCAGTTCATTTGGATATTGACTATTGTAATTTGAAAGATCAAGTCTTTGCTTCGAATACCGAAGCTCGATGGGGGAAATTATAAATAGATGAAGAGCCTGGGACATAAATAGATGTCTCAGGCTCTTATCGAATTAGGCAGTAGATGACTGAATTGGAAATATAAAGTCTCACTGCTTTAATTTATTAAGTTAGTGAGACTTATGCCTGAGCTTCAGCTCAGGTAAACATTTCAACCCTAGTCATCCTTGCCGGGGTGGGACTACGAAATCTTTATTAGAGAAATGGCTTTCTGTTCCACTTCCTTTTTTGTTGAATTAAAAAGGACAGTAATATCTTGGCTAATAATTGCATTAGCTTTGATGTACTGTCCTTTTACTATATAACTTGCTATAAACACATTTTAAAAATAATATGCAACATTGATTATTGTACTCTATTCTTCTTAAACAATCTAAATACGATGTAGATAGCTGCCAAGATGATAATGATATACATTATATATGAATAAGTGTGAAGGCCAGTCATTAAGACGTCCCAACTACCACTAAGCATTTTTCCTAAATAAATTAGAGCGAAATTCCAAATAGTTGTTCCAATGAGTGACAAAATAGCAAACAACACAACATTCATACGGTTAATACCAGCAGGAATTGTAATAAGCACGCGTAATACTGGAATAAAACGACAAATAAAGACAGCAATAGCTCCATATTTTTTAAACCAATCATTGGCACGTGCTACATCCTTACCTTTTAATTTTATCCATTTTCCGTATTTATCAACAAAATGGTATAGACGTGTTTCAGATACAAGTCTACTAATATAGTAAAGTACAAGTAAACCTACTAATGAAGCAATTGTAGATATCATAAATAGTATAGGAATTGATAGATCTGATTTCACTGACATTAACCCAGCAAACGTTAATATAATTTCTGACGGGATAAATGGTAGTATGTTTTCAAGTAATATAAGTATCGTGATTGCGGCGTAGCCCCAAGTACTGATAAAGTCAGTTAAGATTTGTTCCATTTGTTTCAATGCGCTCCTTCAAAGTTCACTTAATGGTTAATTTATATGCTTTCTATATTATAAGCTAAATACTGAGATTGTACATATATTACTGCCAGGTCTTAAGGATGAAATATCGATAAACGTTATATTAGAAAAACGCGCCCTTATTAATTCTAAATATATAAAATAAATTATTTAAAAAAGATATTGTAAGCGATTTCACGATGTGGTAATATTTTATACATTAGGTCATATGATGACTAGATATTGGGAGAAGGTTGGGGAATATATGGGACAAAAGAAAACAAATATTAGATGGTATTTTGCAATTGCTTTTTTTATTATTGGTGTTATTGCATATATGGATCGATCAAATATATCGATAATTGCAGGTCCAATGATGGAAGATTTAGATTTAAGTAAAAAGCAATTTGGATTGTTAGCATCATTCTTTTCACTTGGATATGCATTAATGCAAGTGCCATCTGGTTTTTTAGCAGAAAAATTTGGTTCTAAGAAAATGCTGACGATTGCACTGGTCTGGTGGAGTGCATTTACGATTTTAACTGGAGTTGTAAAAAATCATGGCATGCTTTATGCAGTGCGATTCTTATTTGGTATTGGAGAAGCGCCGATGTATCCATCTAATGCTGTATTTAATACTAATTGGTTTGCTAAAGGTGAAAAAGGACGTGCATCTAGTGCACTATTAGCAGGTTCATATTTCGGACCAGTTATTGCACCTGTAGTGACGATTGCAATTGTAAATTTGTTTGGTTGGCAGGCTGTATTTTATATTTTTGGTGCTGTAGGGTTTGTTATTGCCTTACTTTGGATGGTTATTGCAAAAGATTTACCAGAGCAACATAAAATGGTCAATGAAGCTGAAAAGGATTATATCATTGAAAACAGAGATATTATCAAAACGGAGAAATCTAAAGCACCGTGGAATATATTCTTACAACGCTTTAGTTTTTACGCATTAGCAGCGCAATATTTCGTCGTACAATTTGTAGTATCATTGTTCTTGATTTGGTTACCAACCTATTTAACGGAACAATATCAAGTTAAATTGACAGATCCAGAAATGGCTTGGGCGGCTGGTGCACCCTGGATAGCAATGTTTGTATTAATTTTATGTGGTGGTGCAATTTCAGATAAATTATTACAAAGTGGTAAGTCTCGATTTATTGCGCGTGCAACTATTGCTATTATTGGGTTCGTCGTATTTTGTATTTCGCTATTCATGTCAATTCAAACAGATAATTTAGTCGTTAATGTCTTCTGGCTATCATTATGTCTGGGTGGTATTGGTATTGCTACAGGAATGAGTTGGGCAGCAGCGACAGACTTAGGACGCAATTTCTCAGGTTCCGTTTCAGGCTGGATGAACTTATGGGGAAATATTGGTGCGTTACTTAGTCCTTTATTAGCAGGTATCATGGTTGATATAGTAGGTTGGACGGTAACATTAGAACTTGTCATTATCCCAGTTATCTTTGCAATCGTTATGTGGTTCTTTGTGAAGCCAGATCAACCATTAATTATTGAAAAAGAAAAGCTATAACCGACTAATGTCATAATTTTTAAGAGGAAATTGAATATAAATATATAAACATAAGTCAAATACTTTTTAGGAGTATGCGGCTTATGTTTTATTTTTATTATGAAGCATAACACTGTCGTGTTGTTATATTGAGGTGTATAATTTTATATGAATCATTTTAAAAGAAATTTGTAGATAAAGTAAGTCATTGTCAAAGTATACATTAATGATAAGGAGTATCGCACAATGTTATATCAACATGGGACATTAGGTACATTGATGGCGGGATTATTAGAAGGTACAGCAACAATAAATGAAATATTAAATCATGGTGATTTGGGAATCGGAACATTAACCGGATCTGATGGTGAAGTCATCATCTTAGACGGGAAAGCGTATCATGCGAATGAACATGGCGAGTTTAAAATATTATCTGGGAATGAATTAACACCTTTCGCAACGGTTACACCATTTAAAGCAGATGACCATTTTGATGTGCGTCACATCACTGACTCTGAAGCACTGTTGAATAAAGTGCGACAACATGCTTTAAGCGACAATATATTTATTGCTGTTAAAATTACAGGGAAATTTGAGATGATGCATGTCAGAATGATGCCTAAACAAGAACCACCATATACAAAATTAATAGAATCTGCGAAACGACAACCAGAATATAAGCGAGAACAAGTGTATGGAACAGTTGTTGGATTTTACTCGCCGCAATTATTTCATGGTATAGCGGCAGGTGGTTTTCATCTTCACTTTGTGGATGATGAGAAAAGTTTTGGTGGGCATGTACTAGACTTTGAATTGAATTATGGTTCGGTAGACTTAAGTAATATTGAAACATTAGAACAACATTTTCCAGTGAAAAATCAAACATTTTTAGAAACTGACATCGATTATACGCGTATTAGTGAAGATATTACAGAAGCCGAATAATTATTTTTAGTGGATTGTGTAAGCAAATATCAGTACATTGTAAACAAATGGCTCTAGAAGAATTTAAAAAAGTGTTAAAATAGTAAAGTAATGCATTAAATTGACGTAACTTTGAAGCTTTTTTGCGAAGCGTCTAAGAGATGTGACTGAGACTAAATAGATGACACGGATTTTTTGTTCAATTAGGCAGTAGGTGACTTTATACCTGAGCTTTAGCTTAGGTAAACTTTTAAATTCTAGTCATTCTTGCCGGGGTGGGACTCCGAAATCCCTATTAGAAAATTTGATTTCTGTCCCACTCCCAAGTAATTGCTGTTTGATATCTAATAGAAACTTGTTTGAAGTTGTAAATATCTTGCCAGCTTTGTAGGGTGGGGAAGCGAAATCAAAAGGAGAAGTTGATTTCTATCCCATCCTTTTTATATGCATATTTATATGTGTAGTTTATACACGAAGTATTAAATAATATATTTATAAAGGAGTTGGGTGATACCATTGATTGACTATTTAAAATCACTGATACGTTTTAATGCTATGAAAATAGATGTAGCGAAAGGGATAAGACAATGTATACTCATGCTAATTCCTTTACTTGTAGGTTATATGACAGATCATTTTCCAATAGGCTTATTGATTTCAACAGGAACATTGGCACATATTTATGTGTTTGGAGGATCGTCTCGTTCTAAATTACGCACAGTACTTTTCTCATCAATAGGCTTATCGGTAGGAATGATATTAGGGACACTTACCGTTAATCAACCATTGATTTTTGGAGTACTACTGTTGTTTGTCACTGTCATTCCATACTATATCTTTAGCTCATTAAATATTCCTGGACCATCTTCAACGTTTTTTATTGTGGCTTTTAGTTTGCCAATTAATTTGCCAATTGCGCCTGAAGAAGCATTGACTCGTGGCCTGGCAATGTTTGTTGGAGGATTACTAGCTACTGCAATTGTGGTAGTAGTCATCTTATTCTCTAAAGAAACTACTGAGTTTAAAGCTATTAAAAATGATTATAATATTATTAAGCAATTGATTTATAACTTTGATGATCCAAAAACTTTTGCAAAAGCGTCGCAATTTGCAGTAACAGCTTTTAGAAATTCTGATAATCAATTGATTACATCAAGCACGGCTAAATCGAAAGAATCACCAGAATTTCAGCGTTTATTGTTATTACACAATACAGCACAAGGGATTCACTCTGAACTTTTAGAATTAAATGAGAAAAATGCTCGCCCATTGCCAAATGAAATAAAAGCAATGACGGATTATGTCATCAAACTGGTCTATTCACAAGGCAAGACCCAACAGCAATGGACTCAACAAGTCGATGTTGATAAGATTTATGAAAATTTAATGGATAGTATTGTTAAAGTAGATGCGATTATGAATGCAGATAATGATCGTGTTGAACATGAAATCGATATTCGTGTACCAATTTATGGTCACCGTATGTTACAAAATTTAACTTTAGATTCATTTGTATTTAGGAACACAGTACGTTATACAATTATCATGGCGATTTCAATTTTCATTGCGTTAATGTTTGATTTTGAAAAAGCATATTGGATTCCATTAAGTACGCATACCGTATTGTTAGGTTCCACAACATTGCACAGTTTTGAGCGTGCAGGCTCAAGAGGTATTGGAACCATTGTCGGTGTGTTAATTTTATCATTGATATTGTTAACAACACCACCTGTTCCAGTAGCAATCGTACTGCTCGCATTAGCAGCAGGTGTCACGGAAATGTTTGTCGGCGCCAATTATTCTTTTGCTGTTATTTTTATCACTATTCAAGTAATTCTATTAAATGGCTTAGCGTCTAATCACTTATCTATACTCATCGCATTACCTAGAGTTATAGATGTTATCGTTGGAATTATTATTGCAGTAATTTGCTTATTGATTATAGGCAGAAAAACAGCTTCATCTATGTTACCGGGGACACTTGCAGCAGTAGCACGTGATGAGGCAGTCTTATTTCACTATATATTTTCAAGTAATAAATACGCTTCTAGAGAACAAGATAAACAAGAAATGCTTAAGTTAAGTGTAAAATTGAATAACATGACACAAGTCTATAATAGTGCCAACGGTGAATTGTTTAGTAGTAAAATGGTGGTGCAATACTATTATCCAAGTATCTATGCTTTAGAAGAAATTAGCTTTATGCTAACACGGGCGTTAAGTAACGAGAAACGCTATCACGTTGATGATGAAACCATGGGTGAATATTTATTGATTTTTGAAAATATTGCAAAGCATTTTGAACGTGGTACAAATATTCAAGTGCAAGAGTTATCATCATTACCACAATACGCACATATCAGAACGGCTTTAATGCGTATTCAAAATAACTGTATGAATGCAAGACAAGAAGTGAAATTGTCACTGGCTTAAATGAACATGCCAGCAAAATAGCATGTATCGGGACGCGAGAAACGAAATCTAGAGTTACCTAGGTTTCGTCACTCGCGTCTTTTTATTTTGAATAAATGAAAGTTATGTAATTACACGTGTGGGTAGTCTTAGGGTTGTCTTCGGTATGACTGCTCACCGTGTTGATGTGACGTTGATTATATCTTCAATACATAGGATTAGAAGTTTTAAATGGTTGGAAAGTGGTAAACATTTAAAAAAGAGATGAATCAATGAGGAGGAAATAATGTGCCTTGGACAATGAATGACTACCCTCAGAGTTGGAAAAACTTGGACGAGTTAGAACGAAAAAAGGCTATTGATATAGGCAATGCTATGTTGACAGATGGTTACGCGGAAAGTGATGTTATTCCTATTGCAACAAAGCAGGCAGAATCATGGTATAAGGATGCTACAGATAGTGATTTAGCCACATTAAAAAACAAAAAAATTACGCAACATGAGAAAGATGATACAGCACGTCCATCATTGAATGACAATGATATTCATGTTTTTTATGAAGATAAGCAATGGAAAATTAAAACAGAAGGTGCTAAACAAGTATCGGAAACATTTGAAAAGAAAGAAGACGCACAAAACCGTGCACGTCAAATTGCAGATAATCGTGGTACTGACATGATTACACATAAGAAAAATGAATAAAATCCTTCAATGCAAGGATAGCAACAAATTTGCCAAAAAAACCAAAAGTATTGCTAAAGAGCGGCTCAACTTCATTCATGAAGCAGTCGCTATATTTATGGACGTTATTGTTAGTTTTAAGAAATGCAAATCGATAAAAAATAGCGTGTTAAATAAGTGCTAAGCAGTTGTTTCAGCTTTTTGATTTCAAGTAAGAGGTGCCCCTTTATATTTAAATTGTAATTTGAAATTAGGTATAATGAATTTTAAAAGAAGCAATTCACTGGAGGCACGAAATATATGTACATAGAACGTAAACCTTCGTTAAATATTGACGACTTAAAACAAGAATTTAAAGAAAGTATTAAACATATAAATAGCTCGGAAGAAGCATTAGATATGATTGTTGGTTTTGTTGCATTGGAACAATTGTATACTTCGGCACTTAAAGAAATTAGTACGAAACTAGATATATTAGACGATCAATTTCAACAAATGTATAAACATAACCCAATTCATCACATGGAGCGTCGTGTGAAGGAAATGAGAAGTTTAATTAAAAAATTAGACCGAAAAGGATATGAAGTGAGCACAGCATCTGCAAAAGAAAACATATTTGATATTGCCGGCATCAGGGTTATATGTAATTATTTCGATGACATTTATGTGATTGAAAATTTATTGTTAAAACAAGGAGACATTAAATTATTAAAGCGCAAAGATTATATTGAACATCCTAAAGAAAATGGCTATAGAAGCTTACATATTGTAGTCACAGTTCCAGTATTTTTAGCACATTCTGTTGAAACTGTACCTGTTGAGGTACAAATTCGAACGATAGGTATGGATATGTGGGCAAGTTTAGAGCATAAGATACGTTATAAAAACAGTGAAAACACTGAAAAATATAAGGGGATTTTGAAGCAGTGCGCGACAGATATTACCTCGGTAGAAAGTAAAATGCAAGATATTCATTCTGAAGTATTTGATCATTAATACTTTAAAAAATATAAAATAATGCTTGCTCGTTACGTAACGTCATTATATAGGGTGATGGTAAGGAGGTAGTATATGATGATAACATATCAAACAGGTGATTTAGCAAAGCAGTATCACATTTCAGTTAGAACAATCCAATACTATGATAAACAGGGACTTTTAACAACAGTGACAACTGGAGAAAACGGGAGACGTATTTTTGATGACGAAAGTAAGCGAGATTTAGAAATTATATTAATTCTAAAGCAATTTGGATTTTCGTTAAAAGATATTAAAAAAATAATGCTGCAAGACAATAAATTACAGACCGTTCGAACAATGTTACAGCAAAGAGCAATAGAAGTAGAAAATGAATTAAAGTCGCAACAAATTTTATTGAAGGAAGTACGCGAATTTAGTGAATATATTGGAGAGTCATCAGATGCATCATTAGAAAAAATTCTTAATACGCAGCATTATGTTAAGGCAAAACCGAAATTAAAACGAGTGACTAGACCAATAATGTATAGCATTGTTCCTGTGGTAATATTACAACATACAAGTTTAGTAGCGAGTATTTATATGAAAAAATGGTGGCCATTTATTTTGGCAATGCCATTTTTGATTGGATATGCAGCATATTTTACACATTATATATATCAAAAAGTGACGTATATTTGTCCAAATTGTCAATCAACATTTAATCCCAAATTATTAAATTGGATGTTCGCACGTCATACACCACAAACGAGAAGATTGAGCTGTCCGCACTGTAATCAAGTGAATAATTGTATTGCCACTGCGAAATAGAAATGAAAAGCATATATTAATTTAAAGCGCACTTCAGGTATCGTCCTGATGTGCTTTTTTGTGTAGGAAGTAAATAGCAATCGATTGCAAGCGCTTGCAAATTAATTCTCTGTGTATTAACATACTTGTATACAAGTACATCGTATTAGTAGATAGGGGTTGTTTAATATGGAATACGCATATCCAGAACAGTGGTTGGAAGGTGTTTCAAAAGGAGAAATGATCGCAGCTGAATTACGTTTAGGTATTGTCGATGGTACCATCGAACCTGACACATTATTAACTGAAAACCAAGTTGCGAAATCTTTTAACGTGAGTCGCTCACCGGTAAGGGATGCATTTAAATTATTAAAACAAGACCAACTTATCAATTTAGAGCGTATGGGTGCAGAGGTACTGACTTTCGATGACAAAGAGAAGAAAGAACTTTATGACTTACGTATTATGCTGGAATCTTTTGCATTTAGTAGAATAAAAACATTAAATCATGATCAGATTGTTAAAGAATTGAAGAAGCAACTTGAAATGATGAAAGTAGCAGTGAAATTCGAAGATGCAGAAGCATTTACAGAACATGATATGAAATTTCATGAAGTGACAATTATGGCTTCCAAACATCAGTATTTAAAAACATTTTGGAATAATTTACGTCCAGTAATGGAGGCGTTGATATTGTTATCTATGCGTAAACGGATGAATGAAGACCCAGAGGATTTTGAGCGTATTCATCATAATCATGAAGTATTTATCGATGCGATAGCATCACAAGACGCAGCTAAATTAAGAGAAGCATTTCATTTAAACTTTGATGATGTTGGCGATGACATTGATAGTTTTTGGTTGAGATAGCATTTTCAATGTAATAAAAATTGGGAGGTTAAATCATGAAATATATGATTGGCGTTGATATAGGTACAACGAGTACAAAAGCGGTTCTATATGATGAACAAGGTCAGTTGATTATGAAACATAATATTGGCTATCCGTTACATACACCGAATGTTGAAGTTTCAGAAGAAAATCCTGATGAATTATTTGATGCAGTTTTAATGACTGTTAAATATGTTATGAGAGAAGCAAATGTTTCTAAGGAAGATTTGAAGTTCATTTCATTCAGTGCACAAATGCATAGTTTAATTGCAATGGATGCAAGTCATCAAAGACTGACAGAGAACTTAACTTGGGCAGATAATCGTGCAAGTAAATATGCAGAAGAAATTAAACAACAACATGATGGTGATGCAATTTATCAAAGAACTGGCACGCCTATTCATCCAATGTCACCATTAGCTAAAATATATTGGATGAAACATGAACAGCAAGAAATATTCAAACAAACAGCGACTTTTGCAGATATAAAGACATATATTTTTTATCAACTCTTCGAAACGTATGTAATCGATCAATCTATGGCTTCATCTACTGGTATGTTGAACTTGGAGTCACTTACATGGGACTCAGAAGCTTTGGCATTATTAGGTATTACTGAATCACAATTACCTCAAGTTGTCCCGACAACGCACGTACTTTCTGGCATGAAGCGCAGATATGCAAGTTTGATGGGCATAGACGAAGACACTCCAATCATCGTGGGTGCGAGTGATGGCGTATTATCTAATTTAGGGGTTAGTGCATTTAAAAAAGGTGAAGTTGCCGTGACAATTGGCACTTCAGGTGCTATTAGAACTGTGATTGACAAACCACGGACCGATAAAAAAGGGCGTATCTTCTGTTACGTACTAACTGAAGATCATTATGTCATAGGGGGTCCAGTAAATAATGGTGGTGTGGTCTTGCGTTGGTTGCGCGATGAAATGTTAGCAAGTGAAGTTGAAACAGCGAAACGTCTAGGTGTAGATCCATATGATGTGTTAACGAAAATTGCGAACCGTGTTCAGCCAGGTTCAGGTGGCTTAATCTTCCATCCATATTTGGCAGGAGAACGTGCACCATTATGGAATGCAGATGCGCGAGGTTCTTTCTTTGGCTTAACATTGTCACATAAGAAGGAACATATGATAAGAGCCGCATTAGAAGGTGTCCTTTATAATCTGTATACTGTTTATCTTGCATTGATTGAAGTTATGGAAGAAACACCTTCAACTATTAAGGCTACAGGTGGTTTTGCAAAAAGTGAAGTTTGGCGCCAAATGATGGCAGATATTTTTGATACAAAACTAATTGTACCTGAAAGTTATGAAAGTTCTTGTTTAGGTGCATGTGTCCTTGGCATGAAAGCATTAGGTGAAATTGAGGATTTTTCAATTATTGAAGAAATGGTAGGCACAACAAATGAACATCAACCAAATGAAACGAATGTTATGACATATCAACAATTGATTACAATTTTTATTAATTTAAGTCGTTCATTAGAAGAACGTTATGCAGAAATTGCGACGTTTCAACGCAATCATGTGAGTGAACATTAGTTGCTTTCATAGATTGTTTTTACAATTAAGAAAGACATGATTACACTGGGGTATCGAAGTTGAATACGTAAAAAGTGATTTCGGCACCCCAAGTGTTTAGTTTATATAAATAAAAATTTTACTTATAAAAGAAAGCGTTATCAAGGATAGGCTGTTATTTAGATTTGTTTAATTACTATCCTTATTTTGAAAGGGGAGCGCACAAATGTTTGAAATGATATGGCCACTCATCACAGTGGTAATAGGAATTGTTGTATTATTGTCACTTATTATTTTCCTAAAATTAAATACGTTTATTTCACTAATTATTACTTCGATTATAACGGCAATTTTACTAGGTATGCCTTTAGAAAAAATCATTGATACGGTAGAAACTGGCATGGGGAGTACACTTGGCCATATTGCATTGATATTTGGGCTAGGTGCAATTCTAGGTAAGTTACTTTCAGACGGTGGGGGTGCTACGCGAATTGCCGACACTTTGATTCAGAAATTTGGACATAAACATGTACAATGGGCAATGCTCATCGCAGCATTTATTGTAGGGATTGCGTTGTTCTTTGAAGTAGGTTTAGTTTTACTGATTCCACTGGTATTTACAATTGCGAAGCGTGCAAATATTTCACAATTAAAATTAGGACTTCCTATGGTTGTGGCATTATCAGTGACACATGGTTTCTTACCACCGCATCCAGGACCGGTTGTGATTGCTAAAGAATTACAAGCTAATCTTGGACATGTATTGTTATACGGTATTATTATTGCGATACCAGTAACAATCATTGCAGGACCATTATTTAATAAAATTGCACAAAAAATAACGCCCACTGCCTACGAACGTGAAGGTGACATTTCAGCGTTAGGTGCGCAAAGAACATTTACAGATTCTGAAATGCCAGGTTTTGGTATTAGTTTGTTAACAGCGATATCACCGGTTATTTTAATGTTACTATCAACGGTTGTACAATTAGTTACGGGACATGAATCTGCGACGAATGGGTTTGAATCCTTTATATACTTTATCGGTACAGCAGGTACAGCAATGTTAATCGCTGTGTTGTTCGCAATGTTTACGATGGGGGTTAAGCAAGGCCGTAAAAATGCTGACATTATGGATTCCGTTTCAAGTGCGATATATCCAATTGGTATGATGATTTTGATTATTGGTGGAGGTGGCACCTTTAAACAAGTCTTAATTGATGGTGGAGTTGGTGATACCATCGCTAAATTATTTGAGGGAACGGAAATGTCTCCAATATTACTTGCATGGATCGTGGCAGCTGTTCTACGTATTGCTTTAGGTTCATCTACAGTTGCAGCAATTTCATCTACGGGAATAGTGTTACCATTATTACAATCATCAGATGTGAATGTCGCTTTAGTCGTACTTGCGATTGGTGCGGGTAGCGTCATCTTGTCACATGTAAATGATGCAGGATTTTGGATGTTTAAAGAGTATTTTGGATTGACAGTTAAGGAAACATTTTTAACATGGTCATTACTTGAGACCATCATATCGGTTTCTGGACTCGTCTTTATCTTGATTTTAAGTATTTTTGTTTAAAATTAAATCTAAATATGCGTAAAATGCCTTCATTTTGATTGATATCATTATGGAGGTATTTGTTTGCATCAGACCTTGTTTTTAATTGAATAATAAGCATAGGATTTCAGACATACACTATTGAAAATACAACACGACTTTTTTTCGAAATGATAAAATGGAGAAGTTATGATTGTGTTGCAATAATCGTCTTAATTTAAAGTTCTAAATATAATCATAACGTATAGGTGTTTTTAACAACTTGTATACACATCAAAGGGGGGGATTTTATGAAAAGAATACTATTAATTGCGAGTGCCTTTATTGGTGTAATTGTGGGAGCAGGATTTGCATCAGGGCAAGAGGTACTGCAATACTTTACTAGTTTCGGCATGATGGGAACATTGGGAGCAATCATTACCACAGTATTATTTACATATGTAGGCATGATGCTTGTCTGGCTTAGTAGTAAATCAAAGACTGATTCGCATAAAGCAGTCATTCATCGTATCACTGGTACGTCACGCTTTGGGAAAATGTTGGGTTGGATCATTGACTTGGTGATCATCTTTACATTGTTTGGCGTCGGTGTTGTCATGATTGCTGGTGCCGGTTCCAATTTAAATCAACAATTTGGACTACCAAGTATTGTAGGTACATTATTAATGACAGTCCTTATTTTATTGGCAGGCATGTTAAAAGTAGAAGGTGTAGTGAAAGTCATTGGTAATATCACGCCATGTTTAATTATTTTCATTATTATTATTTCTGTATTTAGTTTTATGACGGCGGATACATCATTTTCACAATTAAATACGCTTGCAGATGCCAAAAGTTCGACATTGCCAAACTGGTTTGTGGCAGGTGTAAACTATGCATCGTTTAACACTGCAGTAGGTGCATCTATGGCAATTGTAATGGGGGGTTCTGAAAAGAATACGAAAATTGCAGCAATTGGTGGGTTGATAGGCGGACTGGCACTAGGCCTAATGATTGTGTTAAGCCATTTAGCTATTTTTACACAAATAGATATGGTTGGAGATATGGAAATGCCGATGCTAGGTATTGTCAATAACATCTCACCTGTATTAGGGATTATAATGGCTATCGTGATATTTGGCATGATTTTTAATACTGGACTGGGTATGTTTTATGCTTTTGCGACACGGTTTACTGAAGCGGATTCACGTCAATTTAAAGTCTTTTATACGCTTACCGTTGTTATTGGTTTGTGTTTAAGCTTTGTAGGTTTTACGGATTTAGTAGCCATATTCTATCCGTTAATTGGTTATTTAGGCTTAGTCCTCATATTGGTATTGTTCTATGCACCATTTAAATTGAAATTAGGTAGAATTGGTTATAGAAAAAAATGAACAAAGGTTAGATTATGGAAATATAAAATAAATAAAAACATGGTGGAATATCAAACAGAAACTAAATAAGACTGGACTGAAACTGGATATTTTGTGTAGGAATATAAAGAAAGAGATATCTAAAAATATTTCACGATAGTATGTAACTCAAATCAATGCGACAAGTAACTGGAAATTGGTAATGATTTGAAAAAGCACTGATAATTTTGAAATAGACTATCTATAAAAATAAACAAACCCATGGGCAAATTAGCACATGGGATTTGTCTAAATTCTGACATATTCTAATAAGGAATATATTTTTAAATATTAATCATTTTCATAATTAAAATTCTTGTTTTTGAATTTTTCATACAACTCATTTTTTTTAAACATATTAGAGTCAATATCCTTATAGTTTGCGTCTGAAATAAATTCTGCAAAATTTTTGAATATATCTGTTATTAGCTTTTCTATACTAGATAATTTGTATATATGATTAGTATCTTCATTTACACTATCTGATTTAATATTTGTATACTGCCATTTACTAAAGTCATTATTATTTTTATTTATTATATTAATTGTCAATGCGATGAGGAAGTATCGTCCGTATTTAATTAAAACTTTTATAGATTCTATATTTTCTATTTTTTCATTAGACTCTAGTTTTTTTAATAGATCTTTTAAGAAGTTTTCGGTAATTAATTTTTTTAATTCAAAAGAAAAATTAACTGGTTTATAGTACTTGTTAAATAAATCATTAAAAGTAAGATTTTCATCTCTTTTAAAAATGTCTTGATCATTAAAAATTCCTGGTTTGTCACTGTCTTCTTTTAATAATGTAGAAATACCTTTTGATCGAGCATCTCCAGGTTTCTGTCCTAAGTATGCTTTTGTAAGTCTTGCAAAATTACTTAAAATAAATTGTCTACTATTGATACTTTCACTTTCACCTCTCCTAATTAATTCGAATTGAAATTCGGTTGTTGTATCTAAGTTATTCATCTGGTAAGTAAAGTCATAAGTGTAAGCAATATCTTCTTGTTTAATAGGCTTTTGTCTATTAAGTGCAACAGTTATTTTATCAATTTGTTTTTTTTGAATTTCTTTATTTATATTTTTTTCATCTTTTATGCTATTGTCAGTACAACCAGTTTCTTTATTTGTTTGTGTTGAAAATGTAAAAATTCTTAAAAGAACAGAGGAATCATTTTTACTGTAATTTGTTCTTGCTACTGTACTAATTGTTTGAGCTCCGTTAATAACTGATATTAATTCACTACTTTTTATTGTAAGTTGTAACTCGTCAAATTTTGCTAAACTCATTAAATTTTCATCAGGAACATAAATACTAATTCCATTGTTTAAAAACCAAAATTCACCAGAATTATTAGCTAAGGTTGATTTAATTGAATTATCGACATTTAATTGTTCACTTAGTCCTATTCTTAAATTATTTTGAAATAGTCTGTCACCGACAT
The DNA here is from genome assembly GCF_900097965.1 of Staphylococcus caeli. Classification (GTDB taxonomy): domain Bacteria; phylum Bacillota; class Bacilli; order Staphylococcales; family Staphylococcaceae; genus Staphylococcus; species Staphylococcus caeli. Next base: position 36,550 of record NZ_FMPG01000002.1, on the reverse strand, counting down.
TATCATATAATGATATTACATCTTGTAATGTAGCTGTAAATACAAAACTTTTAAGTGAAATGCAGCTATTTTGAATTGCTAATTCATTTTCCAAACATTGTATTCGATTATTGATAGAAATACTAAGTGTTTTTTCATCGGGTATTTGTACAAGTAAATGTGAATTATATTCGATATTTCTGAGTAAAAATTTATTATTTTTTTTAATTTCTTTCAATTTTCCTTGTATCAATTTTCTTAATTTTGATATATGATCTTTGCTATTGTTATGTAAATTTTTAGTATTTTGATATATATCTAAAAGTAATACTTTGTCTATATTTGATAAATCTACTTTATCACTAAGTTGGTTTAGTGAATCTTCGAAATCTGAAATAGTTAAACTTTCTTTTTTAATTAATAGTAAAAGTTCTTCGTCGCCAAGTTCAATATCAAATGAAGTAATAAGATTTTGTTCATTTGTTTCAAAGAGCTTTCGAGTACATCTTTCTAATGAATCATTTGTATAATCTTCAATATCATTATTATCTAAGATTCTTTTTAAATTTTCTATTAATTGATTATTCATATTTATTCCTCGTCCTTTTTTAATGATAACTTGTCAAATGGTATGAATGTATATCCTTTAGGTAAGTAATAATTCACATTATCAATAAATTCACTAATTTTACAGTTGACAGAGTTTTTGAAAGCTTTAAATTCACTAGAAGTTTCTGTTACTTTAAATTCTCTTATGCTTTGGGTATATATCAATAAGTATTTTTCAACTTGCATTAAAAACTTAATTTTGGCCCTATATTTTTCATTTTCAAAAGTATCGAAGATTGAAGTTAGAAAAAAATTGATTTGCCTATCAAGTTCATATAAAAGGTCTTGATAATCATTATGTTCTGCCAAAAGTAAAGCTTTATCTGTTAAATAATTCACTAGATGTTCTGATTCCGGATATATACTTCCCATATTAATTCCGAATAATTGCTTTAAGTCAGTTCTTATTTGTTCTTTAAATTCACAATCGATAGTGATAATTTTCGTTTTCCATTCAGGTATTGAAATATAATCATTTCCTGAGAATAAAATAAGACCACCTTGTTGAGCTTTGATTCTTTCATTTAAATTTGTATAATCTATAAGTCTATGTACATACCCTTGCAGTCTGTTAAGTCCAATCTTCCCATTCAACATATTTTCAAAGTATCTTTGTATAGTTTCGTTATTAGATGAGTACATTTTATCAATAGCATATATAAAGACTTTCCCATCGTTATCATCTCTAGAATCTATATCTTCTGTGAAGTGTGGTGTAACAGCGAAAAACAGAGCTATTAATGAATTGAAAGAAACATCTAATAATCTACTTGGAAATCCACCATGTTGTGCATTCATTGCTGCTTGTAAATAATTTTTATTTTCAGATAGTTTATTGGTTATTACTTCATCAAGTATATTTTTTTCAAAATTTCGCCCTCTATAGTTTGGGTTTCTAAATAAATTTGGCATACCAGGGTAGTCATGTTTTTTTGATTCTCCTCGATAGCAAACCATATCTATTCCTAAAGTAGATTTGAAATAATCAGTGGCTTGCTGAATCTCTTTTATAAATTCGCTAATATTTTTTATTTTTCCCATTTCGTACTCCTTTGCATAATTATAATTTAATTATAAACCAATGACTCTCATTAGAATATAAAAGTTATTATTAGTTTAATATTTAACTAAATGGATACTCGTACAATATGGTTTTAAGCACACCTTATTTCTATTTTTTAGTTATAATAAAATTATAGGAATGGGGGTGTTTTTTTATGAACGAAGAAACGTTGGAAATATTGCAGATGAATGCACTTCAATTGTTAGGGATTCAATTAGAAGGATTTGATATGGATGATTTAAAGGGGATTAGTAACCATATTAAGACACCGTTCACTAATACGACACGTAAACAGTATAGAAATGAGCTTAAACACTTTATCGTTCACATGAATAGTAATAAAATTTATCATTATACTAATACCTTTGGCGTGAACTTTTTGATTTTTAAATTCAAAAAATATAAGCAAGTGTATATCATAGGGCCTTATATGGAGCAAAGACCGAATGAGCGCCGTTGTAATGAGCTGCTTCAAAGTGCAAATATAAAAATATCTAAACTATCTATCTTGAAACAATACTTATTGCGAATACCGTTATGTCACCATGTTAAAGCGCAAAAAATGTGTCGCTTAGCAATTCGTTTTTTAAAGAAAAGGAATACCAGTTATGAAACGGTCAAAATTGATTTGAATTTTCATGCGACTTCTGAAGTTTTAGCTGCTTCGAAGGCACAAATCGATTATACGTTACAAGAAATTGAGCAACGGTATAATTTAGAAAATCAATTGCTAACTGCTGTAGAAAATGGCAATGTTAATGAAGCATTATCAATATTAAATGAAATGAATTTGTCTGTAGCAGGGTTACGTAGAGTGAAAGACGATGTGTCTAATGAGCAATATAAAGCATTTTTAATTAATACTTTATGTCGTAAAGCTGGCGAAAAAGCAGGTATAAGTTTAGTTCATATTGATGAGATTTCTGAAAAATATGCAGCGATAATAGATCAAACGATGGATAGTGAAACACTTAATGAAGTTATCCATTTAATTGTAAAAGAATATGCTGAACGTGCGATGAGAACGAAAGCAAATGCTTATAGTCCAAAAATAAGCAAAGTAATACAGTATATCGAACAGAATTTGGATAGTACATTATCTTTGAACGAACTAGCAGGCCATGTCAATCTTGCGCCGAGTTATTTATCACGCATATTTAATCAAGAGTTAGATCAATCTATTTCACAATATATTATCGCGTTAAGAGTGAAGAAAGGACGCGATCTCATTTCACGAACTAAGATGTCTGTATCAGAAATAGCGACGTATGTTGGTTTTAAGGAGCAGAGTTACTTCACGCAATGTTTCAAAAAACAATATGGCATGACACCATTAAAATATCGAATGGAGCATAAAGAGTTTTATTAGAGCTTCCATTTGAGTAATGGACGAGAAATTTGTGATTTTTGGTAAATAAAATTATAAAAATGTAAAAATAATATTAAAAAGAGTTCGGAAAAGATGTTGAATAATCATTTTGATAATGTATTTTTACAACTTAAATTGCATACAAAGAAAAATAGTGCTAGTAGCGCCGAATTTTTTAAGATAGGCATGATTTCAACTGTTATCGACGATTCGAAAAATATCATACAAAATAGATACACTTTCCAACCATATAACAACGTTGTTATTTTTGATTGACTGTTTCCATTTTCAAAATATAATTAAAATAAGCTCTCTATAAATGAGTTACAGGGGATGTATGTCATCGACTTGATCAATCGATGAAATTTATGGAGAACTATTTTTCGGATATACAAGAAAACGCTTACAATTTATATCTATTTACGGATGCTTGTTATGACTAAAATCACGAATACAGACCAAAAGCAGTTTGGATGACAGTAGCGATTCGAACATGTTGATGGTGGAAAGAGGTAATCAGTATGGTTACAGCAAAATTAAAACCGGCATATAGTAAGTTGAAAAGTTTTAAAGAAATTCAAGAGCCTAGGTTGAAATTCAAAGAGAAATTGTCATATGGCTTTGGAGATTTAGGGAACGGTATGATGTTTGATATGGGGCAAATTTATTTGCTATTGTTCTATACGGATATATTAGGTATTCCTTCGTGGGTTGGCGGCATGGTGTTTTTAGTGTCGAAATTTTTTGATGCTTTTGTAGATACGGCTGTGGGTACTTTAGTTGATAATCAGACCAATTTTGCGAAACGTGGAAAATTCAAGCCTTTTATTTTATACGGCAGTATACCTTTAGCAATACTAACAGTAATTACATTCTTATCTCCAGACATTGGTCAAACTGGTAAAATTATCTGGGCATTTGGTTCATATTTATTATTTAATGCGGCATATTCTTTTGTGAATATTCCTTATGGTTCATTATCTGCGTCTATGACGATTAATGCGGATGATCGGACGCAATTATCCGTCTTTCGTAACATGGGATCGCAAGGTGCAATGTTTATCTCTGGTATTGTCGTCATTCCGGTAGTTAGCTTATTTCCAAATCATCAAATTGGTTATCCAATTGCTGTAGGTATTTTAGCGATTGCTGGTGTGATCTTCCATATGATTTGTTATAAAGGGGTAACAGAGAGACATACAGTGGAAAGACCGAAAGAAAAGGGCATAGGGCGTAAAGCATTTTTAAATTTATTGAAGAATAGACCATTCATAGTCTTGGCAGTTTATACATTACTAACAATTAGTGCATTGTTTTTACAACAATCATCTCAGTTATTTTATTTGAAATATGTCTTAGGAGAAGCAAATTTGGTAGGTATTGTCAGTACATTGAACTTTATTGTCTTAATTCCTGCATTGTTGTTAACGACATTTTTAAGTAAAATGTTTGGTAAAAAAATGACTGCAATTATTGGTATTGGAGGGTTTATAATATTCCAATTTATCAATTTTGCATTTTTCTCTGATAATGTTGTGATGTTTTTAGCTATAAATACGACCGCACAATTATTTTTAGTAATTCCTAACACAGTAACTTGGGCATTTATAGCCGATGTCGTGGAATATGGACAATGGCAAACAGGCCTTAGATCTGAGGGGATTATTTATGCAAGTTATAGCTTTACTAGAAAAATATCTCAAGGTTTAGCTGGTTTCATACCTGGTGCTTCTTTAACGCTAATAGGCTTAGTACCAAATGCGGCTCAATCAGCAGAGACAATACAAGGTTTGAAAATCTTATTCTTTATTGTACCAGCATCAGCTTGTTTAATTGCAGTAATCTTGTTCTTCTTCGCTTATCCATTGACTGATCGCAAACATAAACAAATTGTTAAAGAGTTAGCATTACGAGAAGAATTATAATTTTGAAATAGATTTCGACATATGAAAGGAGTTATGCAACATGTTATATCCAGTTGTAAATGATTATAGAAGTATCATTGATTTAAATGGTATTTGGCAATTCAAATTAGAAAACAATAATGAAACGGTAGATGTATCTCAACCATTACAAACAGACAAAGTCATGGCAGTACCAGGCTCTTATAATGACCAAGGTGTTACTGCTAATATTCGCAATCATGTAGGCAATGTTTGGTATGAAAGAACATTTACTGTACCGAATGTATTACGAAATGAACGTATTGTACTGAGATTTGGCTCTGCTACACATAAAGCAACGATTTATATTGATGGTCAGGAAGTGACATCGCATCAAGGTGGCTTTTTACCTTTTGAAGTGGAACTTTCAGAAGTCCATAGCTCAGGCACGCATCGTTTAACTGTATGTGTGAGTAACATATTAGATGAGACGACGTTACCAGTGGGTGACTACAGTGAATCGACAGATAAGGACGGTAACCTTATTAAGAAAAATTCACCAAACTTTGACTTCTTCAACTATGCAGGCTTACATAGACCAGTGAAAATTTATACAACACCTCAAACGTTCATTGAAGATATTGAAATTGTACCAGAACTTGAAGCGGACATTGCGCTTGTGAAATATAAAGTAACAACAAGTGCACAAGTTGAAGCTGTACAAGTAAGGTTAGTTGATGAAGATGATAATTATATTGCTGAAGCAACGGGTGAATCTGGCACAATTCAAGTTGAACATCCACATTTATGGGAACCTTTAAATGCCTATTTGTATCATTTAGAAGTTTCAATTTTGGAAAATGGTACTGTTATTGACACATATGCAGAGCGCTTTGGTATACGTTCTGTAGAAGTAAAAAATGGTCAATTCTTAATTAATGATAAACCGTTCTATTTTAAAGGATTCGGCAAACATGAAGATAGCTATTATAATGGTCGTGGTATGAATGAAGTAACCAATGTATTAGACTTCAACCTTATGAAATGGATTGGCGCCAACTCATTTAGAACGTCGCATTATCCATACTCAGAAGAGATGATGCGTTTAGCCGATGAACAAGGTATCGTCATCATTGATGAAACAACTGCAGTAGGTGTGCATTTGAATTTCAGTGCCATTTTAAGTGGTAACAGAACAAGAGATACATTTAAAGAAATAGGGACGAAAGCAGCTCATGAAGATGTGATTAAAGGATTAATCGCACGTGATAAAAACCACGCCTGTGTAGTAATGTGGTCAATTGCCAATGAACCGGCATCAGATGAAGTAGGGGCTAAAGAATACTTTGAACCATTAATCAATTTAGCGCGTACAAGTGATCCACAAAATAGACCAGTGACAATAGTAACTATTTTGACTTCGCAACCGGATACGTGCCAAGTTCAAGACTTAGTAGATGTGTTGTGTTTAAATCGCTATTATGGTTGGTACACACAATCAGGGGATTTAGAAGCAGCGAAAATAGCGCTAGAACAAGAATTAGATGGTTGGACTGAAAAGCAACCAGGCAAACCGATTATGTTCACAGAATACGGTGCCGATACAGTGGCAGGTATGCATTCATTGAATGATGAATTATTTACTGAAGAATATCAAATTCATTATTATGAGGCGAATCATGAAGTCATTGATCGATATCCGCAATTCATTGGGGAACAAACGTGGAATTTTGCAGACTTTGAAACTTCGACAGGGATAATTAGAGTTCAAGGTAATAAGAAAGGTATTTTTACGCGTGAACGCAGACCTAAAGCAGTTGCACATTATTTCAAACAACGTTGGGAAAGTATCCCAGATTTTGGATACAAAGGATAACATGCCTCAATCCTGTTAACTAGAATTATTAAAAATCGTTTAGTTGATTATAATACCCTTCTTCTATAAAGCATAGGAGAAGGGCTACTTTTTGTATTGATATCGATCATCATTCAACAATAAAAAAGACGGGAGTGGGACACCGATTTAATATTACTAAAAGATTCATTGTCCGACTCTCGTCTTGAAATTTTTATTAGTTTAAACAACACATGTCAATGAAGCTTAATTCATTTAATTTACTTTTCATGTATTTAAGATATTATAATTTTGCTTGCCATTTGTCTGTCCATACTAAGTCATTGTAGCTGCCTTTGAATTCACTTTCACCCATGATTTTATCGACAGTTTGTTTGATTGTTTCAGGATTTGAATGATAGGCATTGATGTAGGCTTTGACCATTGTAGCGTCGTGTAAATGTGTGGTGAAGTTTAATGAAACAAATACAGTAGGTACTTCATGTACATACCACGGGATTTCATTACTCATCGCTGTACCCCATTTAATACGATAGTTATTTTCAGCAGCATAGCCAATTATATTTGCGAACACTAGCGCAGCATCTACTTTTTCACGATAATCTAATGTTTTACCTTTAACGCGAGTTGAGCCATCATTTAAGGTAACGTTAAAGCCACGCGACTCTAATTCTTTAATAAGATCTTCTTGCACGTTATTCGCAGGTTTATAAATACCGTCTTTTTCTCCTTCAATAACATAAAGCTGGATGTTTTTATGCGTTTCAGGGCGAATTGGGAGTTGGTCTAATGTGTTTTTGACTAATGTGATACCTAAATCTGCAGCTTCAGTACGCATATCTAAATGTGATTGGCAGCCGATAATAGCTAAGTCTTCTTGTGGGCGGATAATCGAGCCATCTGCTTGTTTTTTATGCAGATTTAATTGTGCTTTTAAACCTAATACACGGCGCACTGCATCATTTAAACGTTCCTCTGTAATTACCCCATTATTATAACCATTTAGCATAAAGTTATAATCTTCCTCTAAATCATTAAAGAATAGGAACATATCACAACCTGCTGCAATAGAAAGTGGTACGTAATCTTCACGACGCATAGCCGCAGTCATACCTAACATATGACTAGCATCTGTTACGACTAAGCCATTGAAGTGCATGTCATCTTTAAGCAGGTCAGTAATTAACTCATGAGAGAGTGTTGCCGGTAAAATATCTTTGTCTTCCAAACTTGGATTTAACTTTTTAGAGTAAGCAGGTTGTGCAATATGCCCTGCCATAATCATCTGAACGCCACGGTCGATGTGGTGTTGATAAACTTTGCGGAAGCTGTTATCCCAGTCTTTTGTTGACAATTCATTGACACCTAATACTAAATGTTGATCGCGTTCTTCTGTGCCATCTCCTGGGAAATGTTTGATACATGTAATCATGTCACGTTCTGCATTAAAGCCGTCGATAAATGCACTGGAATACTTGATGACAGTTTCAGCATTTGTACCATATGCACGTGTATTGACAATGGTATTGCGCCAATTCTCTAAGATGTCTACACATGGATCAAAGTTGATGTGAACACCTAACGCTGAAGACTCGCGTGCAGATACTAGACCAGCATTGTAAGCAACTTTCGTATCTTGCGCAGCTTCACATTGTGCAGCACTTGCAATATAAGTCCCATCTTTACAGGAACCATTACCACCAGAATCACAGTTTGCGGCAACTAATACAGGAATTTTAGCATGTGTTTGTAAATCGTTTAACAACTGCTGCACATCTGCTTTATTTCCACCTTCATAGCGTGCACCACCAATGTGATAGCGTTCAAGTACTTCTTTATTACTTAAATCAGAATCATTAAATTTTTTGCCGCCCTCTAATGAGAATAAATTAAAAAAGAGTTGGCCGATTTTTTCTTCGTCTGATAAGTTATTTAATGTTTGTTCTACCCATGTGATTTGTTCATCGTCTAAGTTATAAGGTGCTGCTTTTAAATTTACGTTTACCATATCATTATTTCGCTCCTTTAAAATTGTTATAAAACACATCAATTAATGAAGATTGTATTGCTTCGTTAAACTGTCCTTCTTTGAAAATATTTAAATATTTATTGTTAAAATCAAGCCATGATTGATCCTCATGACCAGCAAGTATTGGATAGAAATATAAGTCATGTGACTGTGCGGCGTCCATATCTCCTTTGGCATCACCTAACATAATGATGTCCTCACGTTTATAATATTGCTTTAAGACATCTAGACATTGTTCTTTGGTGCCAGCTTCTTGCGCAAACATACCGTTCAAATAAGGTGTGAGATGGTATGTTTCCCATTCATGCTGTACAGCGGATAAGTTTGCAGATGACACGATGGCAATATCGGCAAATGTAGCAGCATTTTTCAAACTATTTAAGACGTGGTTAAATGGACCAGTACTTGGCAATTTCTTAATACGTGTGTTGACATTCAGCGACCAAGACAAGGCTTTTTTAAGACCGGTTTGTGTTGGTGCATTAGCAATTGCTGCTTCTAGACTTGGATTTGAAAATGATTCAGTCGTTGCAACCCATTGCTTGATATCTTCGTAACCTTCAATAGTTATATTATCTGCGACAAGTTCGCTGAGCATTTTCTCTAATCCTCTGAATCGATTAATACCTCTTGTAATTTCATAAAGATTAAAGGCGTTCCAACGTTGCAGTATCGCATCGGCATTATCTTCAAGTTGCCATTCTTCAACAAGTGCAGGTCCAAATGCACGTTCATGTTTGATAGTCATTGAATCAATGGCACAACCATCAGAATCGACACAAATTAATTTATTAAATTTAGGTTGATATTGTGGTAAAGATTCGATCATTCGACATGTTCCTCTCAAAATTTTTTTGAATATGTGTGAAGTCCTAAGTAATGCTGCTCATAAATATTATGAATGTTGCTATTTAATAGGAGTGCAAGGCAAATATACTATTTAATTGAGTTTAAGTTAGGGAGTATATAAATATATTGTTCAAAGAAAGAGTGAGTATTTAAAATAAAACGCTTTCTTTACACTGTTAAAGTTAGCATTTCAATTTTAAAAAAACTATAGGATTTCAAAAAATAATGTGATTTAATTCACAAAAATGATGATTTAGGACAAATTTTTCTTAAAAAAGTCAAATAAATGATAAAAACATTTTCTATTAAACGAATTTTCAGATAAATAGATGTAATTTTATCAATTTGTTCACAATTTGTTATTAATCATATTGAATTTCAATAGAAATGCGCTAAACATTGTAATAACGCTATTTACAGTGTATATAATGTATTAAATTTACAGCTACACAATTCAGACATGAAAATATTGTAATTGACTTGAATTAAATAAAAAATATAATGAAAATGAGTTGAGTAGGGAAGCTATAAGGAAAGGGAAGATGATAATGAAAAAAATGCAAACTTTACAACAACTGCATGACAATTATCTTGTGGCAGTAGTGAGAGGTCATTCACAAGAAGACGCATTACAAAAGAGCAAACAAATTATTGAAGGGGGCATTTTAAATATTGAAGTGACATTTACGACCCCTCAAGCTGAAGAAGTAATTAAAACATTGAATACACAAAACCATGAAAATGTATTAGTTGGTGCTGGTACTGTGATGGATGCAATAACAGCACGTATCGCTATTATGAATGGCGCTCGTTATATTGTTAGTCCGCATTTTGATGAAAGTATTGCCGAAATGTGTAACTTATATGCGATTCCGTATTTGCCAGGTTGTGGTTCAGTAACAGAAATTACGCAAGCCATGAAGCGTGGTGTAGATGTTGTAAAGCTGTTCCCAGGTGATTTACTAGGTGCAGATTTTATTAAAAATGTGCATGGACCGATACCACAAGTTGAAATGATGCCTTCAGGTGGTGTATCCATTGATAATATGCAGGACTGGTATGACAAGGGTGCATTCGCAATTGGCATTGGAAGTGCCTTAACTAGAGGTGCAACAAGTGATGATCATCATGTAGTAGTAAGTCAAACCAAAGCATTTGTGAAAAAATTTGAAGAAATAAGAAGGTAAGACCATGTCATTTATTACGTTTGGAGAATTACTCTTAAGACTTATGCCACCCAATTATCAAACATTTCAACAAGCACATCGTTTTGATATTCAGTTTGGAGGTGCTGAAGCAAATGTGGCAATTGGGCTCTCAGGGTTAGGCGTAAATACATCAATGATTACAGCATTACCGGATAATGACTTGGGTCAGACAGTGATACAGATGTTAAAAAAATATGATGTTGAAACACGCTATATTCAGAATGGTGAAGGTAGACTTGGACTATATTATATGGAAAAAGGCATTGCATTTCGACCTTCTCATATAATCTATGATAGAGATTATTCACTGTTTACAAAAATGCGTTATGATGATTTTCAATTTGAAAATGCATTTAAACATCACCACTGGTTTCACTTTACTGGCATTACACCAGCTCTAAATGACGCACTGTTCGATACGATATTGCAAAGTGTACAACTCGCTAAATATATGGGGCTTTATGTAAGTTGCGATTTAAACTTTAGGGCAATGCTTTGGGATTTTCAAACAGCAAGAGAAAAATTATCACTATTGTTGCCGTATGTCGATTTAATTTTTGGCTATGAACCTTTGAGTTTACCTGATGGTTCCGGCAAAGATAAAAAAGATGGATTATCACGACTTGCAGATGAAATAACGCTACGACCGATATTGCAAGAAATTCATGACAAATATGATATTGCATATATCGCTTTTACACAAAGAAAAAATATTGCAAACTCTAGAAATCGCTTACAAGGATTTTTGTCTTCTAAAAATCAGCTAGTAAAAACAGAGACTTATGAAAGTGAAATCTTGGATCGTGTTGGCACAGGAGATGCTTTCAGTGTGGGCGTTATTTATGGCATTATGAAAGGTTTATCGATGCAAGAAACAGTCAATATTGCCGTCAACAATATGCTATATAAACATGCAGTTGAAGGTGATTATAATTTTACAAATATTGATCGTATTAAAGATATTACTGAAATGGAACTAGACATCAAACGTTAGAAAGAGGTCATCTTATGGTTTCAATGACAACGAAAAGAAATCAAGACAAACACGCAAAATTTGAAGAAATAGGAACACCAAAATTAAAATTCAAAGAAAAATTGTCATACGGTTTGGGAGATTTAGGGAACGGTATGATGTTCGACATGGGACAAATTTATTTATTGAAATTTTTCACAGACATATTGGGTATCTCTGCATTTTATGGTGGACTTGTATTTTTAGTTTCTAAGATATTTGATGCATTTGTAGATACAGGAGTAGGGACTTATGTGGATTCAAGAACAAATATAGGAAAACGTGGAAAATTCAGACCCTTTATTCTGTTCGGCACAGTCCCGTTAGCAATTTGTACAGTATTATCATTTATTTCACCTAATTTAGATCAAAGTGGCAAAATCATTTGGGCATTTGCAACATATATGTTGTTTAACGCGGCGTATTCTATAGTGAATATTCCCTATGGATCTTTGTCCGCTTCAATGACAGTAAACTCAGAAGATCGAACACAATTATCAGTTTATAGAAATTTAGGTTCACAAGGCGCACTTTTTGTAGCAGGTATTGTTGTAATCCCTATGGTCAATCAATTTCCGAATCACGCACTTGGCTATCCTATAGCAGTAGGATTACTTGCAGCGGTCGGTGTGATATTACATTTAATTTGTTATAAAAACGTTAAAGAGAGACATGTCATTCAACGTCCTAAAACAAAAGGCATGGGTAAACAAGCATTTATCAGCTTAGTAAAAAATAGCGCATTTGCAATATTAGCAACGTATACTTTGTTAACGATTATGGCGACATTCTTGAAACAATCCTCACAATTATATTATTTCCAATATGTGATGGATGCACCTAACTTAGTTGGTTTTGTAAGTACATTGAACTTTGTCATTCTGATTCCAGGTTTATATATAACAACGTTGTTAAGTAAAAAGGTAGGTAAAAAAATGACAGCAGTGATTGGGATAGGCGGTTTTATCGTTTGTGAAGTACTCAATTATCTCTTCTTCGGTGACGATATCACTACGTTCTTAGTCGTTAATACCATATCATCATTCTTCTTGGTGATTCCAAATACTGTGGCATGGGCATTTATTGCAGATGTAGTGGAATATGGTCAGTGGAAATCTGGAATTCGTTCAGAAGGCATCACATATTCGAGCTATAGCTTCACACGTAAGATTTCACAGGCGTTGGCCGGATTTATTCCAGGTCTTGCCCTCACGATGATTGGTTATAAGCCGAATGTTGCGCAAAGTGCCGAAACGTTAGCTGGTCTTAAAGTCTTGTTCTTCGCAGTACCGGCCATAGGTTGCTTAATCGCATTATTCATATTCCTATTTGGCTATCCATTAACAGATAAACGTCATAAACAAATTGTTAAAGAACTAGCATTGAGAGAAGAGATTTAAGATAGGAGTGTATACCATGACAACATTTATTAATGATAATTTTATGCTACAAAATGATAAAGCAATTGAGCTTTATAACCAATATGCTAAAGCTATGCCCATCTATGACTACCATTGCCATTTAGATCCTCAGCAAATTAGCGAGAATACGCATTTTGATGATATTACTGAACTTTGGCTAGGTGGTGATCACTATAAATGGCGTGCGATGCGTGCACAAGGCATTGATGAGCACTACATTACGGGTGATGCATCTCCCAGAGAAAAATTTAAAAAGTGGGCTGCGACACTAGAAAACTGCGTTGCCAATCCACTTTACCATTGGTCACATTTAGAACTAGCAATGTATTTCAACGTACATGAATTATTAACTGAAGCCAATGCAGATAGATTATACGATGAGATTAACACATATTTAAAAAATAACCACGTGACTGCACAATCGTTGATTATGCAATCAAATGTAAATCTCATATGTACAACAGATAATCCAACTGATGATTTACATTATCACGATGACATCAAAGGACAATCTGATTTTACAACAACAGTGTTACCAGCATTTCGACCGGATGTTGCGTTCAAAGTAGATACACCTGACTTTGCGCATTTTATTGAAAAATTAAGTCAATTAACGATCCTCATTGATAGTGTTGGAACATTTATAGAAGGTATGAAGCAAAGAATTGATTATTTCCACAGTAAAGGTGGAAGACTTGCTGATCATGGTTTAGCCACGATTGAATATCAACCATATTCACAAAATGAGATTGAACACATTTTTGATAAAGGATTGAAGCATCAATACATTACAGAAATTGAAAAAGCTCAATTCCAAACCTTTTTACTGTATGAATTAAGCAAACTATACACAGAGAAGGATTGGGTAATGCAGATTCACTTTGGTGCGATACGTAATAACAATAGCAAAGCCTTTGAAACTTTAGGCGCAGATGCTGGATTTGATTCAATCAGCGACCAACAAAATTTAGCGAATAATTTAAATCAATTGCTAGATATGATGGCATCAGATCAGCATTTACCACGTACAATTTTGTATAACTTAAATCCAACATATAACGATATTGTCGGTTCAACGATTGCTAATTTTCAAAATGAGCCGAATATCCAAAGTAAGGTACAACACGGTGCTGGTTGGTGGTTTAACGATACAAAACGTGGCATGTTAAATCAAATGGCATCGCTTGCGGATCAAGGGTTGCTCATGCATTTTGTTGGAATGTTAACAGATTCTAGAAGCTTTATTTCATATTCTAGACATGACTATTTCCGCAGAATTTTATGTACATTTATTGGTGACTTAGTAGAGAAAAATGAAATACCTGATGATGCTGCATTATTAGAAAAATTAATTACACAAATTTGTTACAACAATGCATATAACTATTTCAAATTAATTTAAAGAGAGGGGCTGTCATTTGTTATGAAAATGACATTTAGATGGTATGGCAAAGACGATCCAATTAGTCTTGAATACATCAAACAAATTCCTGGTATGAAAGGCATCGTTAGTGCGATTTACGATATACCAGTGGGGGAAGTATGGCCATTAGAAAAAATAAAGGCACTTAAATCAGAAGTTGAAGCTGCAGGATTAGAATTATCAGTTATTGAAAGTGTACCGGTGCATGAAGATATCAAACTAGGCAAACCAACACGTGAGCAATATATTGAGAATTATTGCCAAACCTTACGTCATTTAGGGCAAGCTGGTATTAAAGTAGTTTGTTATAACTTTATGCCTGTCTTTGACTGGACACGTTCACAATTAGACTATCGTTTACCTGATGGTTCTACAGCACTTATTTATGATGAGAATGACATTGCTAAAATGGATCCATTAAAAGGAGAACTTTCATTACCTGGTTGGGATTCAAGTTATACCAAAGAAGATTTAGCGGAATTATTTGCAGATTATAAACAAATTGATGAAGAAAAATTATGGGAGAATTTAGGTTATTTTATTAATAAAGTGATTCCGGTTGCGGAAACAGAAGATATTTTAATGGCAATACATCCGGATGATCCACCATGGGGCATATTCGGTTTACCTAGAATTATTACTAACAAAGCAAATTTGGAACGCTTTATTGCACTACATCCATCTAAGCATAACGGTTTAACAATGTGCTCAGGTTCATTAGGTTCAGATAAAAATAATAATTTTCCAGAAATGTTAGCATATTTTGGGAAAAAAGGACGAGTACATTTTGTACATGCACGTAATGTAAAATTAGTCGGTAACAAATCATTCCAAGAATCGGCACATTTATCGGAAACTGGATCTATAGATATGTATCGCGTTATCAAAGCATTACATGAATTTGGTTATACAGGACCAATTAGACCAGACCATGGCCGTATGATTTGGGGAGAAACAGGTAAACCTGGGTATGGCTTATACGATCGCGCATTAGGTGCAACGTATTTAAATGGTTTATATGAAGCAATTACGAAAGACAACGTAGAATAGGGAGGACATATAGATGCTACCATTTAATGTAGATTTAAGCGGAAAGAATATTGTTGTAACAGGAGGCGCGGGTGTAATCGGTGCCGAAATGTCTAAATCATTAGCGCAATGCGGTGGTAATATAATTATCATTGGTATTGATGAAGCGGGCGGTGAGCGTGTTGTTAAAGAAATTGAAGCAGCAGGTGGCAAAGCATGCTCTATTGTTGCAAGTGTAACTGATAAAGCAGCAATGGAAAAAGCTAAAGATACAGTGCACGATACATTTGGCACAGTAGATATTCTTATTAACGGTGCAGGTGGCAATCATCCAAAAGGTACCACTGATGATGAACAATATGACCCTAATTTGAAACAAGACATGAAATCATTCTTTGAATTGGACGAGAAGAGTGTCGGTTTTGTCTTTGATTTAAACTTTATTGGAACATTTATTCCTTCACAAGTGTTTGCGCAAGATATGGTAGATAAAGCTGATGCAGCAATTATCAACATTTCATCTATGAATGCTTTTACACCATTAACTAAAATACCAGCATACAGTGGAGCCAAAGCAGCAATCAGTAACTTTACGCAATGGCTTAGCGTGTATTTCTCAAAAACAAACATTAGAGTCAATGCGATTGCACCAGGTTTCTTATTAACAGCACAAAACAAAGCACTATTGTTAAATGATGACGGCAGTTACACTGAACGTTCGCAAAAAATTCTTAATGCAACACCAATGGGACGATTTGGAGAGCCAGAAGAATTAATAGGTGCATTATTATTTCTTCTTAACAAACAGGCATCTAGTTTTATTAATGGTGTAGTACTACCTGTTGATGGCGGATTTAATGCATATGCAGGTGTGTAAAGTAATTTAAATAGTACTTTAAAATGTCAATCATAGTACATTAATATTGCACTAGAATTATGAAAAAGTGATAGTTTTGTGAAATAAATCACAAAAACCTTTCAATTTGCATAGTTATCCATTATGATAAGGGTGTAGAAGATAACAAAGCCTTTACGAAATAAAAATTTCGGAGTGATTATGATGAGAAAAGTAATTGAAGCGGTCATTTTTTCAGATGAGAGCAGTTACGAAATTTACACACATACAGGTGTAAATCAAGGTATTATTAATGACATTAAAGATGGATACAGAAGTATTGATTATATAGCTTATATTGATGCAGAGAAAATTTACAACTATGGAATGAAAAAAAAGCTATTAGTAAATAGTTAGTACACTGTATACATCTGTTGCATGAAGTATGATATAACAATGCAAGTTGCTCTGCATAAGTTGTGTGATACTTTATGGATATTTTCTCTCAGTATTAACTTTCATGATTTGTTTGAAGCGCCCTTAAGTATTAGAAAGCCTACGTTACTTATTTATTTGTAACGTAGGCTTTATTTTTATTTGTGAAATAGTCAGAAGTTGTACTAAACGTAGGCTTTAAAATTATGCTTAATTTCATTGTATGCATACAGTGAATTATACATACGCATACGAATATGATCTTCAGATGCGTATGGAATGCGCAGATGACTATGTTGTGCAACATATTTTCGGAACTCATTTTCAAGTCGCTTGCGTTCTGCTATAGGTAATTGAATCCATTCTTCTTTATCGAATAATGCTTCGAAGTGAAATTCAAAGCTCGTTTTATCGATGGACTGTCTTAGCGTTTCTAATCGTACGTCAAAATTCATGACTTAATCCCCCTCGACTTTAATATAGTTATTATAATACCCACTTTATAGTGAACGGTGGAGAATGACAAGTAGTTATAAACCAAAAAACTAATAAAATAAAAATACACATGATACAATTGTTTTAAATAAGAAAAACATATGTATATATCAAGGTGAAAGGGAGCGTTAAAATGGTTGAATTACAAAATAAAGTGGCGATTATCACAGGTGCAAGTAGTGGTATCGGTTCAAGTATTGCAGAAACTCTATCGCAACATGGTGTTAACGTCGTATTAGTAGGGCGTAATGAACAAAGATTATCGGAAGTGGCAACCCGTATTAAATCTACTTCTGAAGCGTCCGTTGTAACACATGTTGTTGATGTAACACACAAAGATGCAGTTGATCAAATAGTCGCAGATACCCAATCGCAGTTGGGACGCGTTGATATTTTAGTTAATAGTGCTGGTTTAATGCTTTCATCGGCAATAACAGAAGGGGAAGTAGACGCATGGGATGCAATGATTGATGTGAATATTAAAGGCACATTATACGGTATTAATGCTGTATTGCCTACTTTTCTAAATCAATCTAGTGGTCATATTATTAATATTGCTTCTATATCCGGATTTGAAGTGACGAAACAAAGTACGTTATACAGTGCTTCTAAAGCGGCTGTTCATTCTATTACGCAAGGGCTAGAAAAAGAATTGGCTAAAACAGGGGTCCGTGTGACAAGCATTTCACCAGGGATGGTAGATACACCATTGAGTGGTGACACAGATTGGGGTGCGCGTAAAAAATTAGACCCTTCAGATATTGCAGAAGCAGTCGTCTATGCATTACAACAACCAAGCCATGTTAATGTTAATGAAGTGACTGTTAGACCTGTATAACGTCAATGCATAATGCATTAGTATTTTAAAATAGGTTGAATTAGGATTTTAATGCAATCCACTGAAAATAAGGTGAGGTGTAACAAAATGAAGACAAATTTTATTTTAGAGACAGATAGATTATATTTAGTACGACCTTCATATGAATATTTAAAGGAATTGCATAACATCCATTCAGATCCTCGCACGAATATTTATAATCCAGCGGGACCACACCTACATATAAATGAAACTATGGAAATGCTTGACACTTGGATGGCGCATTGGTTACAACACCGGTTTGGCTATAGTCTAATGATTGAAAAGCAGAGTGGTCAAATGATTGGTATGTGTGGATTGACCTATAAGAACTTGCAAGACAATACGTATTTAAATCTAGCGTATAGACTAAGTCCAGATTATACAAAACGTGGTTATACAAAGGAAGCGTGTAACGCGATGATGAACTATGTGAAAAACGATATTAAAATAGAAAATCAAATACTTGCTAGGACGAAATATAATAATATAGCTTCTATTATGACGGCACAGTCTCTAGGTTTTAAAGTTAACGAGCAATTCAATGATTTTGAGGAAGCTGGAGATGTATATTTATTTGAGTGATAATGATATACAGGAGCAAATATGACACAATATATCCAATTTGAATTAGAATAAAGTAAAACGCAATTACGATAAATGTTAACAAAATGTCAAAATGCGTTAAAGAAGATGGAAGATAATGGCAATCCGCGAAGTCGCACTACATTGTTGCAAAATCGCATTCAAGCATTGAAACTAGCATTAGCGCTGATAGATGAACAACTGGCAACATAAGTTGTAATATAAAAGGTCCAGAGTACAATTTGATATGTGCTCTGGACCTTTTAATAATTGTTGAAAGTTTATATCAATTTAGTATTATAAGAAACTTGAATATAATGTTTCTATACCGTACTACCATTCATCTATTTCATCACGCTCGCCTTTAAAATTATTCGACGTTTGGTGACGTTCACCCAACACCGCTTCTACATCTTTGAAGTCAATTTCTAAAACATGGAACAATACAAATAGGTGATACATTAAATCTGCCGCTTCATTTGTGACTTCTTCACGTTCACCTTTCATGGCACCAATAACGACTTCAAAAGATTCTTCGCCCAATTTTTTGGTGATTTTTTCTAATCCTTCTTTTAATAAGTACTGCGTATAAGAATTATCTTTATTTGCATGTGCACTTGTGGCTACAGTCTCTGAAAGTTGTTGTACTTGAAATGACGTCGTTGTCTTAAAACAACTCTGGCTACCTGTATGACAAGTTGGTCCATTAGGGACAACGTCAATGAGAAGGGTGTCTTGATCACAATCTAAATGTATATTTTTTACGATTTGCGTATGACCAGACGTTTCACCTTTTGTCCATAGTCGCTCTTTAGACCGTGAGTAGAAGCATACGATGCCATCTTCTAATGTCTTTTGGTATGCCGCTTCATTCATATAACCTAACATTAATACGTCTTTGGTATGCACATCTTGTAATATTGCTGGTATCAGTCCTTTACTGAAATCAGGTTGTTGTAGAGTCATCTTACAGGAATACCTCCTTGTGTCATAGTCTCTTTAATTTCATTCACAGTCGTCTCTTTATCGTGCAATATACTAGCAGCAAGTCCTGCTGAAACATTTGTTTGTTCGAACAATTCTACAAAGTGTGTAGGTTGACCACCACCGCCAGATGCGATGACTGGAATATTGACCAGCTGTTCAATGGCATGTAAGTGTGTCACATCGAAACCTTGCTTCATGCCATCATGTGTCATGCTTGTAATTAATAGCTCACCAGCACCAAGTGCTTCTACTTCTTGAACCCAATCGTATACGCGTTTATCTGTGCGTTGTTTGCCACCATGGGTATAGCAAAAATAATCGCCGATTTCACTATCATAGTGACTATCAATTGCAATACATATACATTGGCTGCCAAACTTTTCACTGGCACTTTTAATAAATGATGGATTATTCAGTGCACTAGAATTAAGTGATACTTTATCTGCACCATGATTTAAAAGTTGTGTAATATCCTCGAGGGAAGAGATACCACCACCAACTGTTAAAGGTATAAAGAGTTTCTCAGCAGTTTCCTCAATGACATCGAGGACAAGGTCATGACCAGCTTCCGTTCGAGAAATATCTAAAAAGACCAATTCGTCCGCGCCTTGTTCATTATAATAGAGCGCGTAATCAACAGGATTACCGATATCACGTAGCCCTTTAAATTGAATACCTTTGACAACACGACCATCTTTGACATCTAAGCAAGGAATAATTCTCTTTTTAATCATGACAATCCCTCCCAGAAGTGTTCGTTATGTGCTGCTTTGCCGACTATAGCAGCTGCAACGCCAAGTAATTCCAACTGACATAAATCTTGTTGATGTCGAATGCCTCCAGATGCGATAACAGGCTTTTCAGTTGCTTGGACCAATTGACCTGTAATATCAAAATTAGGACCTTCCAGGCGACCATCTTTAGCAATATCTGTATAAATGATGCCACCAAGAGGAAGTGATTCGATACGTTTAACTAACTCGAATAAATCGAGTGCCGCATCTTGTTCCCAACCGTTTATTTTTATATCACGGTGATAGGCATCAATAGAAAGATATATTTGATTTGGAAACTGCTGTGCCATACTAGCGAGCCATTCCAAATTTTGAATGCCTTTTGTACCAATAATGCAATAGTCGATACCTTCTTTGAAATAGGCTTCAAGTGTATCTAAACTACGAATTCCGCCACCAACTTCTATAGGTTTATCTGTCAGTTTACGTAATGCTGCAATGTAGTCACGTTCGATAGATGCTTGTTCTTTAGCACCAAGTAAATCAACGATATGAATGCGATCTACGCAATTAAATTGATTGTAAAATTGAATGCTTTCTTCCGCACTACGCGCCATTTTTTCTTCTGAATCATACTTGCCTTCTGTAAGTCGTACGCTGGTAGCATTGATTAAATCAATTGCCGGCCATAATTTAATCATGTGAGAAACCACCTTTCAGTGCTTGATTGAGTATTGCCAGTC
This sequence comes from Staphylococcus caeli, assembly GCF_900097965.1. Lineage (GTDB taxonomy): Bacteria > Bacillota > Bacilli > Staphylococcales > Staphylococcaceae > Staphylococcus > Staphylococcus caeli. Next base: position 15,151 of record NZ_FMPG01000002.1, on the reverse strand, counting down.
CGTCGTCACCGCTTTTTTCAGGGTGAAACTGTATACCGATATAGTGCTTATATTGTACAATTGCTGGTATTTGTGTGCCGTATGTTGCATGAGCAATCACATGTTCTGACATTTCAGCTTGATAAGAATGGACGAAGTAAACGTCTTGGGATAACGATATATTTTCACTAATAAGATTATTCCATCCTAAATGGGGCACTGGGTATGGTGTAGTTATTGGGACAATATTTCCTGGGAAAAGTTTCAGCCCTTCAACATTGCCTTCAGCACTCCAATCGTATAAGAGCTGCATACCTAAACAAATGCCAATGATAGGTTTATCTTTTATGTTTCGTAAAATAATGTCTAAATGACGAGTTTGAATGGCTTCCATAGCATCTTTGAAATGACCAACACCAGGTAAAATAATAATATCTGCCTGTTCAATGTCGCTTTGTTTATCTGTTAACTTAGATTCATAACCCAGATATTGCACGGCACGTTGTACATTTTTAATATTGCCTAAACCATAGTCAATGATGGCAATCATTCAATCACACCCTTGGATGATGGCGTTTGATTAATATCGTTTTCTGCTAAGGCAACTTTCAACGCACGTGCAAACGATTTGAAGATACTTTCGATTTCATGATGGGTATTGCCGCCACGTATTAAATCGATATGTGTTGTCAATCGAGCGTTGATGACAAGTGCACGGAAGAATTCTTCGACTAATTCTGTATCAAAAGAGCCTACTTTTTCACGACTTAAATGAGCATTAAATAACAGGTAAGGTCTGCCACTGATATCGACCACTGTCCGTGTGAGAGTTTCGTCCATAGGAATATAACTTACACCATAACGTTGAAATGTTTGGCGTTCCTTAACCATTTCTAATAAAAGTTGTCCTAAAACAATGCCTATATCTTCAGTGACATGATGGTCATCTACTTGTGTATCTCCGTTGGCATCGATAGAAATAGAGAGGCCACTGTGAAAGGAGAAAAGCGTTAGCATATGATCTAGAAAACCCACACCCGTGTGAATGTCACTTGGACGATTGTCATCCGCTAGTGTAATAAATAGTTGCGTTTCGGTTGTGTTACGTGTTTTTTGATACATCATATTGAGACCTCCATGATTTAATGATTGTTTCAAGTTGATCAAGTTGCACATCAGTTGCTATGGAATAACGTACATAGTCATTCATTTCAGGTTCATCATACACACGAGGTAGAAAACCATTGTCTTTAATATACGCACCTAAACTTTGAGCGGCTTTACCTTTCGTGAGTACAAAATTTGTAGATGACGGGAAGACGGTCATTACGTCTGAAACTTGGTCATTAAAAATTTGCTTCAATCGATTGGCTAATGCTCTTTGATGATCTATAAAATCTTGTGTCATTGATACATGCTCAAACATGTATAGTGCGATGTGCAATGTCAAGGTATTTAAAGGATAGGGATGTTCGATACTTTGTATATATTGTATGGTTTCAGTAGTTCCAATGAGTACACCTAATCTTAAACCAGCGATACCAAAGGCTTTAGAAAGTGTACGCATTTGGATGACATGTGATTGCATCTTAAATGTATAGGCTTCTCCAAAGTCTAAATAAGCTTCATCAATAATGAAGTAGCCACCAATTTCAGCCATCTTGTCTGCAATGGCGTTTAAATAATCCATGCTATACTGCTTGCCGGAAGGATTGTGTGGATTACTCATAATAAAGAATGACGGTTGTACTTCATCGATACGTTGTATAATGCGTTCAAGTTTAAAAGTTAAGTCAGGTTCTGCATCTACAAATTCTATTGGACGATGTACTTGTTGTGCATAGGCTTGGTACATAAAGAAGTCGGGGTTAAGCGTCAATGCTGGACCATCTGGCATGATGAGCATGAGCTTCTGAATAAGTTCATCTGAACCATTGCCAGCGATGACTTGATCGGCTTCAATATTATAAAAATGTGCATAGGCATGTTTAAAGCGTTCATATTCATCATCTGGGTAGAAATTAAATGCTGCATTTTGAATTAATGATGATAATTGTGTTTCAGATAATGGACGTAAAGGACTTTCATTTTTGTTAATTCTTATCATTGTTGTTGTGCTCCTTTGTCGTTCTAATTTTAATAGAATATTCATGGTTGAATAGTTGTTCCACATGTGCGATTTGACGTGCAGTACCTTCAATTTCGGAAAAAGTATCTTGAGATAAATTAATAACGGAATGACGTGTTAAAAAGTCATTTACGGATAAACCATTTGTGAATCTTGCTGTTTGATTTGTCGGCAAGACATGGCTTGGACCAGCAACATAATCACCTATGACTTCTGGTGAATAGTGTCCTAAAAATAATGCGCCAACATAACGTACATGATTTAAATAATCGTGTGGACAAGCTGTTTGAATAGATGCATGTTCTGGTGCTATAGTATTCATTAAATCACAAGATTCATTAAAGTTAGATGAATGAATTAGAAAATGGTGGTTGGCTAAACTAGCTTCAACAATAGGCTGACGTTCAATCGTTGAAAGTGTTTGTTGTATTTTGTGTTCTAGTTGTTGTAAACAAGCGTAATTTTCGCTTATGACAAAAGTACGAGCAAGTTCATCATGTTCTGCCTGTGCAAATACATCATAGACAATGGCATCTAAGTCAGCTGTTTCATCAATAATAAGTGCGATTTCACTTGGACCTGCGATTTGATCAATACCCACTTGACCGAAAAGATATTTTTTAGCATAAGCGACATATTGATTACCGGGACCAACGATTTTGTCTACTTTGGGGATGGTTTCTGTACCGTAAGCGAGTGCTGCTATACTTTGTGCACCGCCGACTTGGAATACACGATCAACACCTGTGATATAGCATGCTGCTAATACAACATCTGGCAATCCTTGTTGTTGTGGTGGTGTGACAACATAAATATGCTTGACGCCAGCAACTTTTGCTAGAGTTACTGTCATTAACACAGTTGAAGGATAACTAGCTTTGCCACCTGGTACATAGACACCAACACTTTCTAATGGGTGATACATTTCATAGCAGTCTGAAGTTCCTTGGCGATCGGATTGTTTAATGCTTTGTTGGTACGCAGTAATTCGGTCATGGCTCTGGTGTAATGCCTGACGTAAATCTTCATCAAGACGATGATAGGCGTCTTGTAAAGCAGTATCATTAATTTCTAAATGTGCAGTTTCGACGTGATCAAATGTCTGATTATACGAAATGAGTGCTTCGTCTCCAAGACGTTTTACATTGTCACAAATCTCCTTGACAATTGGGTATAAATCTTCGTTTAAAGATGACTGTTTGAATCCCTTGCTTAAAAAATTTGTTTTATTATATATCAAGAACTGACACCTCCAATGATTGAATGAAGTTATCAATTTCAATGGATTTTTTGAAATATGACTGTTTGTTTGTTATGAGTTTGGCATTAATGTGTTTAATTTTATCTTTTTCAACTAGGCCATTAGATTTTAACGTGGTGCCAGTTTGGACAATATCTACAATCCCATCGACCATATCAACAAGGCAGGCTAATTCTATAGAACCGGATAATTTTACAAACTCTACATCTAAACCTTGAGACTCAAAATAGGTACGCGCGGTTTCGATATAAGAAGTCGCGATTTTATGATAGGTTGTGGTTTCTGGTTTTGACGCTAAGGCAAAATGACAGTCTCCAAAAGGGAGGTTAAGTAAATTATTGATTGCATAATGACCTTCTTCTAATATGTCACTTCCAACGATGCCAACGTCTGCAACGCCTTGTTCGACATAAATTGGCACGTCACTCCCTTTGACTAAGATAAATTGTATTTGATCAACCGTTATGAGTAGTTGTCGTTCTCTATTTTCTAATGCAACCGCGAGTTGTTGTGCATCAACTTGCTTCAAATAAGAAATAAAGCTTTTTAATAACCTTCCTTTGGCTAGTGCTACTGTAAGCATGATGTTAACTCCTTTAACTTATAGAATAAATCCGAGGCCGAATCCTTCAAGTTCTCCCTTATAAAAACCACCAGTTAATTGTTGTGTTTTATTTTTTTTAAGATGACATTTCATGAAAGCACCTTTGTAATATGAACGAGGGGCTTGAGGTGTAATATCTAAGTGGATGTCTGTAATGTTTAGTGATTTAAACCATTGTTCCCATCGACGTAAAGATTGTATCGCGCGATGCTCTTGAGAAAATAACTGGCTTAATACATTTAATTGTTCAGTTGTCTTTGTCGTTAGCAATTGGACAACAGGATGTGCAACGCCTAATGATGTTGTAAGTTCTGAAATATTGCGTTCTTGTATTAACTTTAAATTGCCATTTGTTTGTTCTTGAGGTGCAAGTAATAAATCAATCAACTGGTAATGACCTAAGATGACAAAATCTATATCATCTTCAAGATATGTTTGGATAAATGAATAAAAGCTAGAAAAATCTTCCTGCATATCTGTAATCGTAGGGTTGTAGTGTTCTATACCAAGTTGTGTATAAATTTCATTGTTACGTACAATTGGTCCGGCATAAGCAACGTTCTCATATTCTGTTGGATAATTACTGTAATATCGTAAGAGTTGATCGGTAAAATCATTACGCAAAGCAAAGATTTGATGGTCATGTTGCCAAAAGCTACGCTCAGTCATTTGCTGTAGATCATCTTGCGTTAATGACTGCCATGATAAAGCTTCAATAAAATCAAAATCAACGAGCTTAAAATGCGCATGTTGAAAATGTTTCAAGAATGCCAATTCTAATTCTTTATTATTGATGAGTTCGCTTGTGTTCATAAATATAACCATCCTTTACCTTCACTTTGTTTCTCTACCAAGTTAAAGCGAATTGATAAAACATACTGTAACATAGATATTTTTAGAATTCAACAAATATTCTGAAAAAAATAAAGTTAAAAAAACGTAGTATAAAATGCTTAATCCAAGACAAGATTTTATACCACGTCATAAAATTCAATCGCTTTAACTAGAATGAACTTTGTTATTAAAATAATGATTAAATTAAATCTTTACCATGTGCTACATATTTTAACATTTCATCTTTTGGAACCATGTTACCACCGGTTGCCCAAACGATATGGTTTGCGTTATTAAGTGCAATACCTTTTTGTTTAGCTAAATTAGAGGCAGCTTTAATGCCAGCGAAACCTGAAGCAGCAGAAGGTTCAATGAAAATTCGTTCCTTTTGACTTAGTAAATAGAGGTAGCGGTACATTTGATTGTCTGATACAGTTTGTGCGCCAAATAATAATGAATCCATAATTTGTCCAACTAAACGAGAGGGACGAGAAACTGCGAGCCCATCTGCATCAGTTCGTCCATCGATACCAATGTCATTGACTGAAATTTGATCATGAAGTTGCGTCATCATTCCAAGTAACATACAAGGGGCGTGTGTAGGTTCAGTGAAAATACAATATACATGTTCACCAAAGACTTGTTTCAAACCAAACGCCACACCGCCTGGGCCGCCACCTACACCACAAGGAAGGTATACAAAGAGTGGATGATCAGCACTGACTTGAATATTGTGTTCACTGAATTGTTGTTTTAATCTCAATGCTGCCACAGTATATCCTAAGAATAAATCTTTAGATCCTTCATCGTCTACAAAGTGACACATAGGGTCATTTTCAGCTGACTTTCTTCCCTCAGAAACGGCAAATTGATAATCTGATTGATGTTCAATGACTTCTACACCACGGGCACGTAATAGATCTTTTTTCCATTTGCGTGCGTCACTAGACATGTGGACAGTAACGCTAAAACCTAATTTAGCACTCATGATTCCAATACTTAGGCCAAGGTTACCTGTTGAACCTACTGCTACAGTGTATTTACTAAACAGTCTTTGATATTCAGGCTCGGCAAGCACGCTATAATCATCAGTCATTTTTAAATTACCTTCTTGTAAGGCAATCGTCTCAGCGAGTTTTAGTACTTCATAAATCCCTCCACGAGCTTTGATTGATCCAGATATTGCAAGGTGGCTATCACATTTTAACCATAGTGTACCTATGGTATCGATTTGATTAATGCGTGAAAGTTCATTTTGCATAAAAGGAATATGTTTTAATGGTGATTCAATAATACCCTGATTTTTTTCAGTTTCTGGAAATACTTTACGAATATAACTACTGAATCGTTCAAGGCGTCGTGAGGCATCTTTGATATCTTCCATAGAGAAAGGTAACGATGCTTCATGATGAAAATGAGGATTTTCCCAAAATACAGGACGATAAAGCTGTAATTCACTGATTAAGGGGAATGATTGTATAAGTGATGCTAATGATTTCATAGTAATTCCTCCTGTTTAGCACGATATATACATTTATTATAGCAAAAATAGTAGAGCATTCGCTTTGTTAGAATAGTGATATTATTAACGAAATGTGCAGTGAGAAAGAAGGTATTATTTTTATTGAGAAGAGGTTATATAGGTAGCGAGGCATCTCAGTAAGTAGTAATTTAAGATATTTTCATAAATAAGAGAATAAAAAAACCTACATTCACGTATATAGGCACGTGTATTGTAGGTTTTGAAATTATTTTTTGAATTGATTTCTAAATTTTGTAAACCAACCTTTACGTTCATTTACAGACATCACTTGTGGACGTGCATTTTCTTCTTTGATACGTTGACCATAATCCATTGCTTCTTTCATAAGATAAGCTTGTGAATTAAGTGGCGATAAGTTATTTTCGATGTAATGATAGTACCCACGTTGGTCTTGATAACGTCCTTTTTGATTATCTGAAAGTTGCAGGTTCATATATTCCAATAAACGTTGAGCAATTGTTCTGTCTTCAACTGGGAATAAGATTTCGACACGTTTAATCATATTACGTGTCATTGCATCGGCAGAGGATAGGTAAATCATATCTTCACCATTATTATGGAAATAATAAATACGTGAATGTTCTAAAAATCTACCAACAATACTAACCACTTCGATATTTTCACTTATACCAGGAATGCCTGGTTTCAGACAGCAAATACCACGAATAATTAATTGTACTTTAACACCAGCACATGATGCTTCAAATAATTTAAGAATGATATCTTTATCGGTTAAGGAATTCATTTTCATGATGATTTTTCCGTTACCATGTTCACGATGAGATTGGATTTCAGTGTCTATACGAGCTAAGAATACATCACGGATATCGAAAGGTGCCACAATCAGTTTATTATACTGAGGTTTAAGTGAGTAACCACTTAAGTAATTAAAGAAATTGATGGCATCTTCTGCAATTTCTTTATTTGTTGTGATAATCCCCATATCAGTATAAATATTTGCAGTTTTATCATTGTAATTACCTGTACCTAAATGGACGAATGACGTTAAACTATTATTGATACGTTTAACCACTAACGCAATTTTACTATGTGTTTTCAAGTGAGTCATACCGTAAATTACATGACAACCTGCATCCTCTAACATTCTTGCCCAATGTACGTTATTTTCTTCGTCAAAACGTGCTTTCAGTTCGACAAGTACCGTCACTTGTTTACCATTTTCGGCAGCATATTTTAAACTATTAATAATAGGTGAATCCTTACTAACACGGTAAAGCGTTTGTTTAATAGCAATTGTATTTGGATCTTCTGCAGCTTCACGAATGAAATCTACAATAGGTTCAAATGTTTCATATGGGTGATGGAAGAAAATATCTCTTTTTAATGATAAATCAAAGATATTATTTGTGCCTAATGATTGCGGGATTTGTGGCACATATTTATTATATTTAAGATGCTTCAGTTTATTAGATAAATAATCAACTAATTCAAATAACAGCGTTAAATCTAATGGGCCATCTACAAAATAAACGTCATTATCATGTACATCTAATTGATTCATTATCCACAAAATGTCTTCATTTGCCGCTTGTCTACCATCTATCTCCAAACGTACGGCAGTACCACGTTTTCTTTCTTTCAAGAAGCGTTCAATTTCAATTAATAAATCTTCTGCGCCATCTTCATGAATACTTAAATCTGCATTACGTGTGATTCTGAAAGTAAAAGTATTTAATACTTTAAAACCAGTAAATAAGTCATTGATAAAGTGCGTGATGATATCCTCGACCATTACAATATATTGTTTATCGCCTTTATTGAATGAATAGAAGCGAGGAATGAGTGAAGGGATTTGTACAATCGCTGAATTAATGTCATCTCTTGTATCAATATCTACAAAAATATTTAAACTCTTATTATTTAATTTTGGAAATGGATGGTACGCATCAATGCCTAAAGGCGTCAAAGTTGGCAAAATCCCAATCTTGAATTCAGTTTCTAAATCTTGCAATAGCGTTTCTGGTAATTCGTCAGGACGCACAATTTCTACTTGGTATTGACGCAACTCTTTCACTAATTCGTTGTAACGTTTATATTGCAAATCAACGTTTTCTTTGTTTTTAATTTTAATTTGATCCAGTTGTTGTTTTGGTGTTAACTGTGCTTTGTTCTCTGGTTTATCATAACCCATTTTAACTTGGTCTTGTAAGCCAGCTACGCGCACCATAAAGAATTCATCTAAATTCGAGCTGAATATAGAGATAAAGTTCAGTTGTTCTAACAACGGGTTATTTTTATCTTGTGCTTCTTGTAATACACGATAGTTAAAATCTAACCAACTAAGCTCTCTATTATTATAATATTGTGGTAAGTTCAAGTCTCTATCTCCCAAATTTCTATGCATAATCCTTAATACACCTCGTTGTAGTCTAAAATACATATGTTCCTACACAATAACTTAACATATGTATTTTAAGATTTTGTAAAGATAATGGAAAGATCCTCTTTTAAGATTTTCTCTATGTGTTTTTTCTGGCGATGTGCTTGGTATTCTTCGGCAATAGGGGCACCATTATAGTAAACATTTAAACGATATTTGTCGTTGTCCTCATCTTCTTCTAATTGCACGCGTTCAACTGCACTTGTATGAGAAATGTTGAGCGCATTGACAAATTTAATGATACCGCCAAGATGTTGTATGTTGTCTAATTCTTTATCTTTAAGCCACTTTGTTTCTCGGCTAAAGAATTTCAACAGTGACTTGTTTTTAAAACTTGCAAGCAGTGCTAATTTGACACGATCTTCATGTTTAAATCCATCAATCATTGAATTTGCGATGATGTAATACGTATGTGGTGAACTAGAATCAGCATCTATGAATCTACCTAGATAGTACAAATAGGCCCCCTCAGCGAAAAGTGTTTGCTCTTTTTCAGAAAGTTCAATTTTGTCTAAATCAATCAGTTGATCTAATAATGATTGTGCTAATTTGACACGTTGTTCAGCACTAGATGCTTCAATTCCATATTCGTTTGCTAAATGATACAAAGCATCTTTGCGAATGTTTTCTTTTTTGAATTCTGACGGATGACGCTCGCTAATAGTATTCATGACATAACCTTCACGTAAACCTTTGCGGGAAAATGTAAATTGTGTGGCATCTATTTTATCAAATAGGGAATTGAAGACGGCCACGGCTGGAAGAATGATATCAATACGATCTCTACTCAAACCATCAATATCTTTAAGATCATCTCGAGAGCTTTTCTTCAGAATTGAATAAACTTCTTCAATATTATCCTCAGTCATCGTATAGTTATGTACACCACCGATAGGGTAAGAATGCTCTGATTGGTGTATACGCGCAACATTACGTGCGGAACCGCCTATTCCAACAAGTGCAACTTTTTGATTTTTCAACCATGATAACTGATCAAATTGTTTAGATAAAAATTTTTCCATATCTTTTATAGCAGATTTATCATTGTGATCTTTATTGTCGAAGAATTTACGTTGTAATGTAACAACACCAAATGGGAAACTATGCGCTGCTTTTAATTTTTTATTTTTAAAAAGTGTGACTTCTGTAGAACCGCCACCGATATCAACGGAGATACCGTCTTGAATGTCTGTAGTATGTGTAATTGCATAAAAACCATAAAATGCTTCTTCCTCTTCAGGAATAAGTTTGATTTTGATATCCAAATCTTTTTTGATTTTTTCAATGATTTTAGTTCTATTCGTGGATTGTCTTATAGCTGCTGTTGCCACAGGATGTAGCTCATCTACTTCAAATTTATCAGCAACTGTTTTAAAGCTTTGTAATGTTTGTGTAAGTAATTCAATACCGTCGTTATTCATTGCTAAATCATCTGTTAAATATTGGCTTAATCTTGCTGGTGTTTTAATATTTAATAATTCATTTAATCCAGTCTTTTTATCGAATTCAAAAATAACTAACCTAATTGTGTTCGAGCCAATGTCTATTAATCCTATACGTTCCATTTCTGCCTCCTATGTAAAATGAGGTTTTTAAACTTTACTTGTTTTATTTACCCGTTTCTTATCCTTATATTACAATAATTACATTAATTTGTGGTTAAAATTTTCGTTTTGCTCAATACAAATTAAAAATAACTCTAAACATGTTTCCTTTTTAATCAAAAAAAGATAAACACAACAGTGATGAACGTGATTGTGTGTCTATCTTTAAATATTGATAAATTATTTTATGTGTAAAGGCCCACCAGGTCCAAGTGGCCATCCAAGTAGATACCAGACAATCATGAATAATGGCCAAGCAATACTCAAAATAATTGTATAAGGCATTAAACTTGAAAGTAATGAACCTAGTTTCATATCTTTATCGTATTTTTGTGCATAAGATAATAACAATGGTAAATAAGGCATCATAGGTGTAATTGGATTACTTATGGAATCACCTATTCTGTAGAGCATTTGTGTAAAGGCTGGGTGGAAACCAACAAGCATGAGCATAGGGATAAATATTGGTGCCAATATACCCCATTTTGCGGATGCACTGCCGATTAGTAAGTTAATACAAGCACTTAACAGTATAATGCCTAATATAAGTACAACTCCATTTTGTCCCTGTAACAAGGCAGCACCTTTAACTGCAACGATAACACCTAAATTACTCCATTCTAAAAATGCTAATAGTTGGGCGGCGAAGAAAACGATGACAATGAATGAACCCATTGAAGCCATAGAATCGGCTAACATTTTCCCTAAATCCTTAGAATCTTTAAATTCTTTCATCATGATGCCATATACAAGTCCAGGTACCAAAAATAGCACGAGAATAATTAGACCTACACCATTGATAATCGGTGCATCATTAAGCAGACTACCTGTTTTGGCATTCCTCAAGAAACTATTTTGCGGAATAGCTAAAACAATTAGCAGTAATAGCATGATAAAGAAACTAATATTTGCCCAAAAAACAGCACGATTTTCTTGTGGAGTGAGTTTGGAATCTGTATCATTCGCTTGGATATCAGAATTAGAATCATCATAGGTACCTAACCTAGGAATAACAAATTTCATAGTGACCCAATAAACTGCTGGCAATAGAACTACGACACTTGCTGCTACAAAGTACCAATTCATTGCTACATTGACGTGTGTCGTATCGGACACAATTTTGGCAGCTGGTTCAGTAAAAGCATAGAGTAGTGCATCCGACATGCCAATCATGATATTTGCGGAAAAACCACCTAAAGCAGAGGCATAAGCCATAGCTAATCCAGCGATAGGGTGGTAGCCTAATTTGATAAATACCATTGCTGTTAGTGGTGGCAATACGATAGGTGCGGCATCCCCAGCCGCATTTCCGATAATGCCAATGAGTATGATTACAGGTACGATGATTTTTTGTGGTGCTTTTTGCACGACTTGTATCATTAATTTATCAAAATACCCTGTTTTTTCTGCTACACCCACACCGAGCATGACAGCTAGTACCAGTCCCAAGGCAGGGAATTCTGAAAAATTCTTAACTGCATCATTGAGTATCATCATGAAACCGTCTTTACTTAAAATACTCTTTATTGCAATGATGTCACCAGTACCTGGATGCTTAACAGTGACATGAAATAGTGAGATAATCCATGTCAAAATGGCAAGCCCTAAGCACATTAAGAAAAAGAGAATGCTTGGATCAGGTAATTTATTACCGACTTTTTCAACTGTATTCAGAAACCTATTTACGAGCGTTGGTTTTTCATTTGTATTTGTAGTCATCATTGCAACCTCCCAATTAAGTTATCGAAAGTATAACAAATTTATCTTTTGAATAGAACAAATATTCTGAAAAATATTTATATAATTGCATATCAGCATGTTAATGATTAGGAAATCAAATGAATGATAAGTTTCGATAAATGTTAAAAAAGGAATGGATATAGTGCGTAGCAAATAATAAAGATAGTCAAATCTTTCAAGGGAGATGTGAATGAAAATGGGAAGACTAAATCAAAAAATAGCGGTATTAACAGGTGCGAGTACGGGAATTGGTGCAGCTTGAGCTAGAGTATTAGCGGACGAAGGGGCTCACGTATTAGCTATCGACATTTCTGATAAAGTACATAATACAGTTAAGGACATTAATGATGCCGGTAATAAAGCGTCTGCATATATTGTTGATATTTCCGATGCACACGCTGTAGAACGCTTTGCCGAAGAGGTGAAAGATAAATACGGGCAAGTAGACGTACTTTTCAATAATGCAGGCGTCGATAATGCAGCGGGGCGCATACATGAATATCCAGTAGATGTCTTCGATAAAATTATAGGCGTCGATTTAAGAGGGACATTTTTGATGACGAAGTTCATGTTACCTCTTATGATGGATGCGGGCGGTTCGATTATCAATACAGCTTCATTTTCCGGATTGGCTGCAGACTTGAATCGATCTGGTTATAATGCAGCAAAAGGAGGCGTCATCAATTTCACACGCTCAACAGCAATTGAATATGGCCGAGAAAATATTCGAGCAAATGCGATTTCACCTGGGACGATTGAAACGCCTTTAGTCGATAAATTAACTGGTACAGCTGATGATGCTTCAGGCAAAGCATTTAGAGATAATCAAAAATGGGTAACTCCGCTTGGCAGATTAGGCACACCTGAAGAAGTAGGTAAGCTCGTCGCATTTCTAGCATCTGATGATAGTTCATTTATCACAGGTGAATCGATAACTATCGATGGTGGTGTGATGGCTTATACATGGCCAGGAGAAATGCTCGGTGATGACAGTTGGAAGCATTCAACTAAATAAGCATATGTACAAAAAATGTCGTTTATTTAAGTCAATGTTATAACACGATTGAAGCTATGATGAGCGATAGTAAGCCTGAAGTAACGACTGATAATATGAGGGTTGTAATGATTTTTTCCATAAAAGAAGTATTTTGTAAGGCTACAAAAACGCAAATGCCGAATATAATAAAACTTACTGCAAGGTAAATAAAGAATTGTATCATGATAAAAAACCATGGATGTGCTGTGATTTGATTGATAGTATCCATTAGAAGTGCCTTTCATAATGTATTGTTTATATACAGTTTTACTGTATTCGTTAACCTTATTCAATTAGATTTAGATAAATTAAAACGCCCTATGATAGCTCGTGCATTGATGCTAGCTAAATAGAGCGTTTTTTATTTGTGTAAAACGATTTTTAAAAATGACTTACCAAATGATTTGATCAACGACTTCGTCAGTTAATGATTTTACAATTTCAGTGACTAGAGCTACGGAATGTTTATAATCATCTGTATGTAACACAGATACATTAGAATGCATATAACGTAATGCCACACCTATAGAAACGGTAGGTGTACCTTCGTTTGCAACATGAATGCTACCAGCATCAGTACCGCCACCCGCAGTTGTATCTAATTGAATGGGAATATTATGTTTTTGGGCAACGGCTTTAATATGTTTAGTGAAGCCAACATGTCCAATATTTGATGCATCCATAATAATTACGACAGGCCCATTACCAATCGCAGTATCACTCACTTGTCCAGACATACCAGGTGTATCGTATGCAATTGCAACATCGACAGCAATCGCTAAGTCTGGTTTAATCTTATTAGCTGCAACCTTAGCACCACGTAAACCTACTTCTTCTTGAACATTTGCACCAGAAACTACGTTAACATCAATAGCTTCGTCTTTTAAATTTTGCAGAACGTCTACAGCAAGCGCACAACCATAACGATTATCGAAGGCTTTAGCTGTTAAATATTTTTGGTTCGCAAGTAATTCAAATTCACTGTAAGGTGTAATCATATTACCTATTTCAATACCGAATTGTTCAGCTTCTTTTTTACTTTTGACACCGATATCGATGAACATTTCTTTAATATCGATTGTTTTTTTACGCTCTTCTGGAGAGAGTACATGTGGTGGTTTTGAACCGATAAGACCACGGATTTTCTTGCCATCATCTGTCGTAATTGTGACTTTTTGAGATAACATGACCTGATTCCACCAGCCACCTATTGGCGTGAATTTCAAGAAGCCATCTTGATCAATTTTAGTGACGATAAAGCCAATTTCGTCTAGGTGACCCGCAATCATTAAGGTATTCCGACTATTGTTTGCAGATTTTTTGCCAAAAATACCACCTAGGTTGTCCTCGATAATTTCATCGCTAATCGGTGTCAAATAGTCACGCATTAATGATTTAACTGCCATTTCGTGACCTGCAATGCCATCCACGTCAGTTAATGATTTTAATAATTTTACAGAGTTGTTCATAAACAGTCCTCCCAAATTCATATAATTAAGTTTATTTTACCATTTCATCTTGAATATAATAGTTTTTTGATTGAATAATCTCAGGGAAAATAAACGGAACGATAAAGTGAACAATTTAGTTCCAATTCACTTAAAAAATGGAACGTTGTGTTTATTGATGTGTCAGTAATTTCAATTTATAGTCTTGAATGGACTGTATGCCACCATCTTTATTTTTAATAATTATATGATCTTTTGTAATTTGGGTAGGAGATGCTACACCAACGGCAGCTGCTATGTTATAGAGACCTTCATGTAAACTTGTTACAAAGTTCGTGACACGATATTTTTTCTCATCAATGATTAATCCTTTTTCACGTTTAGGATCTGTTGTTGCCACACCAACAGGACAAGTATTCATATGACATTGTTGGCTCATAATACAACCTACGCTAATCATCATCCCGCGTGCAATATTGACTAAATCAGCTCCAAGTCCAAGCGCTATGGCAATCTTATCTGGTGTGATAAGTTTGCCAGAAGCAAAGATTTTAATACGATCTCGTATGCCGT